>NZ_SDOZ01000002.1:0-1200000 GCF_004134775.1 Candidatus Borkfalkia ceftriaxoniphila | reverse complement strand
AGTCCGCTCTTGCCCACGTACGCACCGTCTACATAGGCGCTCTTGGGGATGATCTTTTCCGGCATAGCCTTGACCGCTTCCGCAAAGATCTTTGCGGCGGTGGTCTCGTCCGGACAGAACGCCGTAGCGGTAGGACCGTTCAGATCCTCGTCGAAAGCAGTGACGCCCAGATCGTTGAACGCTTTCCTGAGCAAAGTATTTTTATAGACTTTGTATTCGACGTTCGCTTCTCTGAACTTATTGCGAAGAGCGGAAACTTCCGCCACGGTAAGCGTCTTGTAGTCGACAAATACGACCGACTTGCTGTTTTGGATCTTTTCTTTGATCTCTTCGACAACCTGCTTTTTGGCTTCTAAATTAGATGACAATGTCTTTACCTCCTGTTAGCATTAAAAAAGTCCTTATACCGCGCGGGTATAAGGACTTGCAAACATTGTATGCAAACAAAAACCTCGTACCTCGGCGGGCCTTACGATTAAACCTTGCGGTGCCTGCTTTCTGCGGTATATTCGATTCTCAAAGATTATACCGCAAAACGAGCGGCAAGTCAAATCTTTTCGAGGGGATAAACTTATAATTTTGCGTAATTGACCTTGATTCCGGGTCCCATGGTGCTGGTGACGGTCACGCTCTTGATATACTGGCCTTTCGCCGCGGCGGGTTTCGCCTTGACGACGGCGTCCATCAGCGCGTTGAAGTTTTCGGAAAGTTTTTCCTTGCCGAAACTCTTTTTGCCGATCGGGCAGTGGATGATGGCGGTCTTGTCCAGTCTGTATTCCACTTTACCTGCTTTGACTTCGGAGATCGCCTTTGCGACGTCCATGGTGACTGTGCCGGATTTCGGGTTCGGCATGAGTCCTTTCGGGCCCAAGACCTTACCGATGCGCCCGACCACGCCCATCATGTCGGGGGTGGTGATGACGACGTCGAAATCGAACCAGTTTTCGCTCTGGATCTTGGCGACCATTTCTTCCGCGCCTACATAATCGGCGCCCGCCGCTGCCGCCGCGTCCGCCCTTTCGCCTTTGGCGATGACCAAAACCTTTTTGGATTTGCCCGTGCCGTTGGGAAGGACTAAAACGCCTCTGACCTGCTGGTCGGCCTGGCGGGGATCGACGCCGAGACGGACGTGCAGTTCGACGGTCTCGTCAAACTTCGCTTTCGCAGTATCGACTACGAGCCCCATCGCTTCGTCGACGTCGTATAATTTGGAACGATCGTATGCCTTCAGACTTTCGGCATATTTTTTCCCGTATTTCATTATCTTAAACCTCCTTGTGGTAATCGCGAGATAAACTCTCCCACATACTCCTTTTTTACTCTTCGACCGTAACGCCCATGCTGCGCGCCGTGCCTTTGACCATGCTCATCGCCGATTCCAGCGAAGTCGCGTTCAGATCGGGCATTTTCAACTTTGCGATCTCTTCCACCTGTGCGCGGGTGAGTTTTGCTACCTTGTCACGGTTGGGTTTCGCGCTGCCGCTTTCGATCTTGCACGCTTTTTTGATGAGTACGGGTACGGGCGGAGTCTTCAGAATAAACGTGAAAGAACGGTCCTGGTAAATGGTGATGACCACGGGGATGATAAGACCCGCCTGGTCGGCCGTCTTCGCGTTGAATTCCTTGGTGAACCCGGGAATATTGATTCCGTGCGGTCCGAGCGTGGAGCCGACGGGCGGACCGGGAGTTGCCTTGCCCGCAGGAAGCTGCAATTTGACTACCGCAGTGATTTTCTTAGCCATAAAATCTCCTCCAATATTGTGGTTTTAACAAAGCGCCGCTTGATTACATATTTGCGCTTCTCCCACTTTTTAAGAAAAAAGGGTCGCCCCTTACTCTTTCGTAATTTCCATGGGATTTATTTTGCGGATCTGGACGTACTCCACTTCCACGTCGGTGTTGCGGCCGAACATCATGACGTTGACCTTCGCCTTTTGCGCCGTGTCGTTGAGTTCCTTGATCTTGCCCACAAATCCCGAAAGCGGGCCCGCGTCGATGCTGACGTCGTCGTCCACCTCGAAATCCACGTTGGTCGCCACCGTTTCGAGTTGCATTTTGCGCACTTCTTCTTCCTTTAAGGGAAGAGGACGGCCCTGCGGGCCGACAAAACCCGTAACGCCCCTCGTGTTGGTGACAAGGTACCAGACCTGGTTCGAATAGATCATTTTTATAAAGACATAGCAAGGCAGGAGTTTGCGCTCCACGACCTTTCTTTTGCCGCTTTTCTCTTCGATGGTCTGTTCCATGGGGATCCGAAGATCGAATATACTGTCTTTGAGATTGTTGTTTTCGATCAATCTTTCCAGACTCGCCTTGACCATCGCCTCGTAGCCGGAGTAAGTATGCAGAACATACCACTTTGCCTGACTTTCAAGAGAATTGTCCATGTTCAACTCCTCTTATTACGAACCGCTGCCCAAACTCGTTATCAGTTTCAAAAGCTCGCCGAGACCGTAATTGATGGCCCCGAAAATGACGAGGAAAATCACCACGACGACGAGAACGACGCCCGTGGCCTTGACCACTTTACCGAACGTAGGCCAGGTAACTTTTTTCAGTTCGGAAAAAACTTCTTTGAGTTTTCTGCCCATTCTGACGAAAATATTGGGCTTTTTTTCTGCCGATTTCGCTTTCATTTCAACCTCTTTGTAATTTTAGAGAACGGGCAAAAGCGCCCGAACACGCGTTCCTTACTTGGATTCCTTGTGAACGGTGTGCTTCTTGCAGAAAGGACAATATTTTTTGAGCTGCAATCTTTCGGGATCGTTTTTCTTATTCTTCATATTGTCGTAATTTCTGTGCTTACATTCGGTACACTCGAACGTAACTTTGGTTCTGTTTATAGCAGCCATTTTTAAAAAACTCCGTACAAAAAAATCACACCTCTTCACGATGGTGTGTTCTTAGAGTTTATCATATTCTTTTTGCCTTGTCAATGATTTTTGCGTCCGTTCGTCCCTCTTTTTTGCCCCTTTGCGTATTTTTTTGCATGAAATATGCCTTTTGACTTGCATTCTTTCCGCAAAATGTGTATAATATAGTCCGATGTTGCAAATGCAACACGAAAATTTTCTATCCATATTATATAATGCACGCGAAAACAGGGATCAAGGAGGTTTTTATGAAAGCATTGAAAATATCCGAAAACGTTTACTGGGTGGGAGCCATAGACTGGAACGTGCGCAATTTCCACGGGTACGAAACGGAAAAAGGCACCACGTACAACGCCTATCTCATTCTCGACGAAAAGATCACGCTCGTCGATACCGTCAAGGATTGCCTGCAGGAAGAAATGCTCGAACGCATCCGCTCCGTCATAGAGCCCGACAAGATCGACGTGATCATATCCAACCACGCCGAACCCGACCACAGCGGCGCGCTGCCCTTTATCCTGCGCCATGCGCCCCGCGCGAAAGTCTACGCGGTTTCCCCCGCGGGAGAAAAAGACCTCGGCGGCTATTACGGCGATCTTCCCGTCGTCGGCGTAAAGACGGGGGACAAACTGTCCGTCGGCAAACACGAATTCGCCTTCGTTTCCACGCCCATGGTGCACTGGCCTGACAACATGGTCTGCCATATGACGCCCGAAAACATTCTCTTTTCCAACGACGCGTTCGGCCAGCACTACGCCTCCTCCACGCGTTTCGACACCGACAGCGACCTTCCGGAAGTTTTGAAACAGGCGAAAAAATACTATGCGAACATCGTACAGCCCTACGGCCTGCAGACAAAAAAGGCGCTGGAAGCCGTCTCCTCCCTGCAAATTTCCATGATCTGCCCCAGCCACGGCGTCTGCTGGACAAAGCATATCCCCGAGATCCTCGCCCGCTATCAGCGCTGGACGGCAGGAGAACAGGAAGAACGCGCCGTCATCGTCTACGATACCATGTGGCACTCCACCGAACGGATGGCGCACGCGCTGGAAACGGCGTTCGTCGATTGCGGGATCCAAGTCAAACTGTGCGACTTGAAATGCGAAAACAATTCCGACGTCATAACGGAGGCGATGCAGGCGAAATACATTGCGGTCGGCTCGCCCACACTCAACAACAACATGATGCCCAACGTCGCGAGTTTTCTCACCTATTTCAAAGGTCTGACGGGCAACGCGAAGAAGTTTATCGCTTTCGGTTCCTACGGCTGGGGCGGACAATCGATCCAGCAGGTGTACGACGCTTTGACGCAGTGCAAGGCGCAGCCGTTGCTGCCGCCCGTGCGCCAGGCGTACAGACCGACGGAAAAAGATCTGGAAAAGATCGCAGGCGACGTGATCCAAGCGCTCGAAGCGCAGCAATAATCAAAAACAGCCGACCGCGGTTTGCGGTCGGCTGTTTTCATCTTTTTGCGGTCGGCGCGTAAAAGGCTGACAGAAGATCTCCCCTCCCGACGAGCCGCATATTGTTGTCGTACGTCTTGTCGCTCCCGGAAAAATAATAACCGAGGACGCGGTAGTTGGTGTCGTACGCCGTCTGTTTGCCGTCTGCGTTTTCCGAAACGTATCCGATCGGGTTCATGTTGTAATCGTAGAGTCTGCGCATGATCTTTTCCTCCCGACATAAGTATATCGCGGAAAGAACGGAAAACAAAGCGCAGCCGACATTTTTATCCCCCGATGACCAGCCCCGTGAGAAAGTGTTTGGAAAAATCGTTGTATTCGAGCGGCGTCCCGTTTTCGAGGCAGTCGAAAAAGCGGGTGATCAGGCGTACGCTCTCGGACACGGCGCGGTCGAACAGTTCGTCCACGCCGTCGGTAAACACCAGCGAGTCGTCGTTCGGGTAGCGCCAGGGCGCGCGTTCGAGATTGAAATAACTCTCGTCGTAATCGGCGCGGTGAATGAGCGAGGACAGCGTGTGCGGGATATGGAATAGTTTTTCCGTGCCGTACACGAATTTCTTTTTACCGCCCGTGCCGTCGTGCAGCCAGCGGTTATAGCGGATAAACCGCTTGACGGCCGTCTTGAAAGCGTGCATGCGCACGTTGCGCTTGGTCCTCTCCCCCGTGGAATCTTCCATCAGACGAAAGAGAGACTCACAGGAAATATCCGAATAGGAGAGCGGATATTTATATTCGTGCGGGGTAAGGTCTTTGTATTTGCGCACGAAATAACTGTCCATGTCGCTCTCGATCAGGGCGTGGCGGTTGCCCTTCCAGTTGCCCGTATCCTCGAATTCCAATCGGTTCAATAGAGAATATACGTAAGGATGAAATACGATGTCGCCCGCGTAGTGAGTAATGTAACCCGCGATATAGGAAGTGACGCACCCGTCGCCCGAACGGGCGGCTTCCAAAAAATTGCAGAAAACCATATACACGTTCTTGCGGTGCAGGTATTTTCCCAGGTTTTTCTGCCCCTCGCGCATCTTATATAAATAGAACACGTCGCCGCCCTGCGCGCCGAGGAAATATTCTCCCTCGCGCGTGACGTACCGCCGCGTGCGCTCGGGCAAGAGTTCCATTACTTTTTCCGCCAGAATCTGGTGCGTATATAAAGACGGCATAGTATCCCTCCCCTGCGGAAATTTCCGCAGCATTCCTATTATACTGCATTTTTCTCAAAATTAAAGCGGTTTTTCGCAATTTCACAAAAATTTCTCACGCGGCATAAATTGATAAGGAGCAGAAAAATTTTAAAAAAAATTTTAAAAATACCGATGAAAATAGTTGCATTTTTTATATAGATTTGGTATATTATATAAGCGTTCGGAAGCTTAGCTCAGCTGGGAGAGCATCTGCCTTACAAGCAGAGGGTCATAGGTTCGAGCCCTATAGTTTCCACCATATAAAAGTGCGGAATATCAAACATATATGCGGGAATGGCTCAGTGGTAGAGCGCCACCTTGCCAAGGTGGATGTCGCGGGTTCGAATCTCGTTTCCCGCTCCAAAGATACTTCCGCACTTTTATTTTATGTTCGGCGCTATAGCCAAGTGGTAAGGCAAGGGTCTGCAAAACCCTGACTCCCCGGTTCAAATCCGGGTGGCGCCTCCAAACTGCATGCCGGCCCCTTTCAGGGCATTAAAAAGGGACTGATAAAGTCCCTTTTTCGTTTCAATTCTTTCCGTATAATATGCTGGTATGGCGAAATAGGCAGACGCAAGGGACTTAAAATCCCTCGGTGGCAACACCGTATCGGTTCAAGTCCGATTACCAGCACCAGACCGTAACAGTTTGAACCGTTCGGTTCCAATGACGATACGATCCCCTTTCGATTTTGAAAGGGGATCGTATTTTTTGCTTGCAACGCAATTACAGGGCGATCACATCGGTGGAAACTTCCAGTCCGCGGCTGTCTTGTATATTGATATAATAATATTTCGCTCCCGCAGGGATCTGCACGGAACATCTTCCTCCGTCTTGGGAGCCGTCCACAGACTTCCACTCGGTATTCATATCCAAAATATCGTTTTCGGTGTAATATCCGATAACTTCCCCGACCGAAATATTTTTCGGAATTTTAATCCTCGCGGATTGATTTTCGGAGGTTGGCTGCCCGTCGATCAAAATCAGACTGTCGCCACCCTTGCAAAAGTAATCGGCAAAGGCGTACACTTCGGGCACTTCCAACGCGCCCTGCGGCTGCCCGTGCACAAACGCGTATTTCAGCGACATTGCGGCATACAACACGGAAGCCCTGCACTTACTCGTCGATTCGACCGAAAACCAGTAATCTTTGTTGCCGTTCAGGAATAAAAACGGCGTGGTATTTTCCTTTAAAATCCCGACGTCATCCCAAATCTCTCCCGCACGGCCGGTCACGAGAGTACTGAACGTACAATGCCCTATCTTCTGTTCCAGACTTCCGTAAACGGGAGCCGCGCATACGAACCGATCGTCATACGCGACCGTCTGGCAGGTAAGAAATGCGCCGTAAGAGATGCCCGTGATCCCTATGTGCGAACGGTCAACGCAATCGAAACTCCGCAAAAAAGAATTGCTGACGATCACAGAGGCGATCGCATGATACGCCCACTGCTGCTCTACGGGATAATTCATATCCGTCAGCGCGGAATTGGAAGGTCCGTGTTCCTTGATGCTCTCTTTACGGTTATTATTCGTCATCAGGCTCGTGATCTCGGGCATCCTGCCCTCGGTATCCATGGCGATGGCGGCGTATCCGCGCTTTACCCAGAAATCGACCCATTCGTAATATGCCGTGCCGTCGCCGCCGTGCACGAGAACAATGCCCGGCACCTTATTTTCCGCGCTCGCCCCTTCCGGAATACCGACAAAGGCAAATACTTTGGTATCCTGCACGCTGTCTAAAAAATAGGCACGGATATTCCGTTCTTCGTAATCCAGTTCCTCATATCGTTCGAACGCGGGCGTCTGCCACAGGGATTCGGGAAATTCGACCTCGCCCCCGCGATATAACTGCCCGTCCGTTTTCATCTCCGTCTTGATCGGAAACATCGTTCCCTCCTCCTCATGTTCGCACGCCGTACACGCAAGGCAGATCAGCACAACGAGAAACAGACATAAAAATTTTTTCATCGTTTCCCCCCTCTTTTTCAGCCGCGCACGGCATATTCTTTGAGCAACCGTACGTATGTGCGGTAGTCCTGTAAACTGACCGACGGAGGCGTCTGATGATCGACGGAAAGAATATATCTGCCCCTCTGGATACACGGTTTCAGCCGTTCGAATTCTTCCCGCAGCGCTTTTTCTCCGCCGTTCATGATCATCTTATTGAAATTGCCGATAAACGCGGTATCCGGATATCTTTTGCAAAGTTCATTTACGTCGCAATGCGCCTGCGCTTCCAGGGGATGGTATCCCACGGCTCCGACTTCGTTGAACCAAGCGATCGCTTCAAAAATATCCCCGTCGCTGTCGACGAGTACGGGCAACCCGTATCCGTTCAAGACAGGCACCATTTCGCGGTAAAAGGGCGCCATGAACGCGTCGAAATGCTCCCGGCTGAGCATGGGTCCGTTATTGTAACTCACATCTTCGGCAAACGTGACGTAATCGAACGGAAGCACGTTCATCGCATATTCGACCGCTTTCTTTTGCCAGGCCTTCATATCCGACAACATTCGTTTGTACAGATCGGGCTGATCGTAAAAGGAATACAAGTGCGCCTCGATCCCCATATATTCGCGGGGCTCCCAGAAAGCGCCGTCCAGAATCAATTCAAGGATCAGTTTGCCTTCGCTCTTATATTTTTTGACCATGCGGATGAAATCATCGTCCATACGCGGTTCGGGATATAATGTGGGAAGCAATATTTTCTCATAACTCTCTTCGTCGACGGCCCCCATGCCCGCGCCCACGACTTTGGCAAACGGAGTGCGCTCGGTATACGGCCGCGCCCACCAATGCGCAAGCAGATCCAGCCCGAAATGTTCCTGGATCGCCACGACGTCGCGCATCGCATAAGCATAATTTTTTCCTGCGGGCAAGCCTTCCCCCGCCCAGCGGGAAATGGTCTGATCCCACCACAGCGAATTTTCGATAACGGGCATCCTGTCCGTCTCTTCGCCCCGCAAAGTTTTCAAAAACCGTTCGTCCGCCCTCATTTTCTTTCTCCTCAATCGATCAAATTTTTCAGCATCAAAAAGTACAGATAATGTCCGTAATCCGTGGGATGATTGATCCCGTTGCGAAGGAGATCGTCCGGCTGCTTATATTGCAGTTCATCCTTCCACAGCGCGTTCACGTCCGCAAGGCAGGCGCCCGTGCGCTCGGAAACTTCATACAGTTTCGCAACGTAATCGTCCATGCGTCCGCTCGTGTGGATCCAACGGGGATGCGGACAACAAGGAGATATAAGGACCGCTTGCGCGCCCGTATCCTGCACGGCGCAGGTGATTTCCAAGATATTTTTATAATAATCGTCCGGCGGCACCGTCAGTTTGCCGCCGATCGTGTTCTGATCGTTCATGCCGAACCCGATCGAAACGATATCAGGCCGGCTTGCAAGAACGTCTCTGCGATATCTGCGCACTCCTTCGAAAGTACTTTCGCCACCGACGGCAACGTTTTCGATCGGCACGGACACACCGAACTTTTGCGCCGCATAGCGGGAAAAGCGTTCGAAAAACGTATATTGCGGGATACTTGCTTCGCAGCCGGTGCTGATGCTGTCGCCGAATACCGTATAGCGGATCTCGCCGCTGCGGCGCGCTTCAAAAAATTCTTTCAGTCTTCCCGCCATTCCGTTTTTGCGGGAAAGTTCCCGCGCGCGGAATTCGGGCGTCCGCTCCGTCGCGGCGCAGCACTCGTAATCGGCAAAGAGCATATACGGTTCGTTGCCCCAGACCGAAAATTTTTCGTGGTCGAACCCTTTCAGATCGTAAAAGGGCGAAACGCTGAAATCGGGGATCGGCGAACCTTTCGCGCGGCGGATCTTCCCGTCGCGGTATTCATACGCCTGCGCGGGAAATACCCTGCGCGTTTCCCCTTCCTGTCTGTACACTACGAGCGACGACGGATCGATATCCGCATAGCGCAGACTTTTCCACTTTTCGCCTTGCAAAACAAAACTTTCGTGTTCCTGTTTAATCTTCATCGTTTTCCCTCGGAAAAGCAACGCCGTATTCTTTTAAATAATACGTATCCGTCCAGAGCCGCATCGGAGGATCGCACCAGCCTGGTTCGTCCGCAAACGTCGTAAACCCGACCATGCGCGGCTCCTTCAACTTATTATGGTGCGGACCGAACAGATTGCGCAAATCGTTATAAATATGTAACTCCACTTCATTCTCGCCGTCAAGCAAAAATTCCGTCGCGTCTAAACGGCTGTTCCAGAGGATATCCCCCAAAAACTTTCCGTTGATCAAAACGCGCACCGCAACGCCTTTCAGCGCACAGGCAAATTCGAGCGCACCTTCCCGCAGATGCAAGCGAATCTTCTTCCGCGCGACGATCTCGCCAATGTAAAACGGAAATCCGCTCTCTCCGAAGGCGGAAATGCGGGTCGGCATTTCCAGTTGCGAAAGCGCGAACGCACCGTCGGAAACGAGCATATCGCCCTCTCTTTGCACGCCCGAAACGCAGAAATCTCCGATCAGATAGATATTTTCCACCTCGGGCAGATCCTGCAAACGGTTGAAATCGCTCTCGATCGCATCTTCGCCCAAGAGCACCCTGCGCACGTCGTCAGAAATGACAAAATCAAAGCGCAGCGATATTTCGATATCCCCCGCCGAAAGATCGGGGAGCGGGACACGGGAAATACATTCCGCCGCGAAAATGGAAAAATTTCCGTGCGAAGGTACGGGTTTGCCGTTCACGGCGATCTCGTACCGCTCCGCGTCTTCGATCCCTAAATACGCGCCCCGCAGCGGCACGTCCGAATGGGCGCGGTAGACCAGTTTCAGACTGCAATTTCTGCCGTCGCGCACCAATTTTTCCTGCAAAAGAATGGGAGCGATATTTTCGGCGTACAGTTCTCCGTCCCGATAACAATCCACACGGTCGAGCAACAGCGCGTTCCGATCGGACAGGCCGCATACCCAGCCGTCCTCCGAAAGGCGCAGAACCGTCGATTTTTTCTCCCGATTTTCGCCGTCAAAAACAAACAGGGCGCTTTCGCCGCCGTTCAATACGTATTCCTCCGAGAAAGTTTCGCGCAGGGTGATCAGATCCAGCCTGCTGCCCTGCTTTCCCGCGCGGCTGCAGACAGAAAAGCGTACGCTTCTGTTTGAAACGTTCTGCACGCTCACGGCTTCCTCGTTGTCCAGCACGAACCGCCCCGTCCGAAGATCTTCCGTGCAGTCGCCGCAAAGCGCGCAGTCGCGGAAAGGCTCCAACACCTCCGGCCAGCGCTCGTCCCGATCGGCGAGCAAAACCGTGCCGCCTGAATGGCGGAACTTTACCAAAACTTCGCTCTCTTCGCCAGTAAAGCACACCGCGGCGGAATAGACGCATTTCCCTACGCGCAGTTTTTGATCTTCCGCGCTTCCGTATGCGCGCAAAATATTGGCATTGGTAACGTGATATGAAATATGTTTCTTTTCGAGAATATTGACGGCCTCGTTCAAACGGTCGGAAAAGATATTCTCTTTCCCCACGCCGAACGTTTCTTCCGCCTGTCCGAGCGGACTGACGAGCAGAACTTCGGCGGTGTTTTCCGACTCCGCGGACAGTGCGCAAAAACGTGATAAATACAAATTGAAATCGTCCGCGATCTTAAAATACGGCTGAAAAGGTACGATTCCCGAAGGATAATCGCGCTTGCGCCTGCCGCGCGCGGAATACGGAATGATATAACACAAATTCGAGATACCGTTTCCGATCTGCCAATCGGCGATCGTTTTCAGATCCTGCACGGAAGCACCGTACCCGACGCAGGCGTAACTTTCGGACGTGTTTTCTTTTTTTCCGAATTGTTTGCAGATCGAGGCGACCTGGCGAGGCGCGAGCGCGTTTTCGCCGATATCGCGTCCCAGCCAATCCATGCCAGGATTCTGCATGAGGGAATAGACGGAGAGTATATCGCCGCAGGATAGTATCTGCCTGTCGAGCGATTTTTCCTCCAAAATGTGCCCCGTCAGCCTGTATCCGTACCGTTCGCACCAACGCGAGATCTGCCCGACGTAATTGCGTAAAAACAGGGTGCCGATCGCATCGAAATACAGTCGGCGGATACGCTTATAATCGCCCGTTTCCATAAACAGTTGAATCCCGAAATCGCGTATGTCTGCGCCGTTCTCCCGCATGAGCGTTTCCACGGACGGCGTATAGGGCATACGCAGCATACCGAACTGCGGTTCGTCGGTAAAAAATCCCTCGATCCTGTTCCCGTAGCGGACGCGGTATTTTTCGTATGTGATTTCGATAAACGTCTGCACGGCGTCTTCGTTGAGCACGTCGATATATCCGTCATTGGAAACTTCGCAGAGGAAATAACTCGCGTTCTCTTCTTTGCACGGGCGGGCGTTTGCATCGTAGCAGGCAACGAGCCTGCCGCATATCTTTTGACGGGAATCGAACAATTCCAGCCAGCGCGACGCATAGTCGGCGTTTTTCGCCGTTACCTGTCCGCCCGCCGAACCGCTCGGCCATCCCATTTCATCGTATATCCAGAACCGTAAGCCCGTCTTTTCGCACTCGTCCGCACAGATATCGATGATGCGGAACCATTCCTCCGAAAGATAAGGCGCCGTAAGTCCGCTCCTCGCATGGGCATAAAATCCGCCCAATCCGTGCTCAGCCATCGTGCGGATCAGTTTCCGCAACGATTCTTCGCATATCGTATCGTTCAACGTCAAAAAGGGCTTCGGTTTATATAAATCCGCTTTGTCGCGTAATGTCTGCAATAACTTATTCATCGAATTTACCTATCAAATGATCAAACGTCCAAAAGATCCACTTCGAATATTTCGTGCACCACGCTCTTGCCTTCATCGGTGAGCATACGCTTGTTCAGCATAGACACGGCGCGCTGCGCCATGATCTCTTTGGGCACTTTCATTACGGTATAACGCGCCTGATCTTCAAAACTATGCTCGAAAAAGGCGACGAGTTCGTAATCTTTCTTTTTCTTTTTGCCGTACTTGTGCAATACGGCGCGTATCATGGGAAACAACTCGTTCGAATAGATATTTAACCCTATCTTTTCATAATTTCCTTCCAGAAGTTCACCGAAACGTGCGGCAAAGATCGGATCCCGCACGTCATAGCGATATAATTCTCTCTGCCCGTGCCGAAGCGCGGCGTCGTCGTATCCTTTCATACGGTCCCGCGAAACCACGCTGTCCATCGTGGAATCGTAAAAATACGCCACTTCCCTGCATTTCTTTTTATATAAAAGTTCGGTGATGCGGTACGCTCCCGAATAATCGTCCGCATAGACCGCGTCGCACATGAGCGATTCGTGAGGGCGGCCGATCATGACGTAGGGGATCCCCGCCTCTTTCAATCGCAAATAGTTATATGTGCACAGTTCGCCGCGGCGGCGGAAGGGAACGACGATCGCCCCGTCATAGTTCCCCTCCTTGATCTTTGTGATGCAATCCTGTTCGGCCTCCTCGCTGGAATTATAGAACACGTCCAGACTCCACCCGAGCGACGCCGCGCAGGTCTGCACCGCATTCAAGATCGCATCGAGGTATTCCGAGCGGTTCAGCAGCATCAGCGCGACGCGCCATACGACTGCGGGATACCGCTCTTCCGCCGACGTGCCGCCCGCGGACACGACCGTACGCCGCTTTCCCTTCGAACAGGCGAGATATCCCATGGATTCCAATTCCGTCATCGCTTTGCGCACCGTACCGCGCGATACGGAAAAGGCTGCCGCGATGTCTTCCTCAGATTCGATCGAATCTCCCTGATTCAAGTCGTGCGTTTCGATCCGATCGATATAATGTTTCACGATCTGTTCGTAAACAAGAAAAATGCGGTTCATCCACTACCTCTCAAAGTTCGGCAAATTGATACAGATCCCCTTTCCCTCCATAGATCTTCTGCAATGCAAATGCCTTTTCCCGAGGATAAAAACCTCGGCCGATATCGTAATCGGGCTCCAAAAACAACCCGAACATCACCTCGCCGACGCCGTTCCAGAGCGCGTCGTGCGCGGAACAATTCAGTCGGAAGAAATGGCACGTATGTACGTAATCCATGTCCTTCATCGTGTCAAAGTACAGTTTCAGCCAATCGGCATGCTTTTGTTCGGAATCGTCGTTCAGCGTATAATATTTGTTGTTGATCAAGTATCGGTCCATATCGGTGCAGTCGCTTTCCGCGGCGTCGAGCATCTCAACGGGCATGGTAAACCCGAATTCGGTAAACCATACCTCTTTATCCCCGTCGCCGTGCTCTTTCATCACCTGAAAAACGGCGTCGTTCGCCTCTTTCCACGCATCGGCGTCGGGCTCCTTTGTCAAAGATATCCCGTTGACCGTATCGTACGGATGCCATGCCACGCCGTCGAAATAGTTGTCGGCATCGCTGCACTTTTCTTCCCCCGCGGGGAACTCGCCGCTCTCGATCCGCTCGTACAGTGCTTCCATGAAGCGGCCGAGCGAAGGGATCCCTTCATAGGCGGGCGCAAGCCCGGGCGTGAGTGTGACCGCGTCGGGATTGACCTCGCGGATCGCCTTGGCGGCGTAATACATCAAATCGACGTTGATATCCGCGAGTTTTTCAAACTGCGTTTCCGTGCTGTCTTTTTCGTATCCCGTGTACGTCAGGAAAGTGACTTGATTCGTTTCGTTGCCCATTTCCCAGACATCTACGTCGGGCATCGCCGCTGCGACAGCCTTCCAGATTACATAATATTTGTGCAAAAACTGCATATATTCTGAGCCTTCCGACGTATCGCGCGCTGGGATAAAATTTCCTTCTTTGCCGTTTGCAGTGGAAGGCATCCGCGGAAAAAAGTTTCCCATCGCCGTAATTTCCTCTACGCCGTTTTTGCGGATCTGATCGACATACGTCTGATACAGAAGCCGCGCGTTTTTATCGATCGAGGAGAGGCTTTCATCGGAGAACACCGTCGTTTGATTCCATCCCGCATACAGCGTCTGCGGCGTGACCCAAAGTCGGAAAGTTTTCGCCCCCAGAGCGCCGATGAGCGAGGACGCCTTTTCGGAATTGAATCCTTCCACGCCCGAACCCGCAAAGGGTTCCCCGATGCCGTAGAGCAAACTTTCTCCGACTTCCGTGCCGGGGTCCGGATCGGGTTTATCGGAATCCGGGGCGGTGTTACAAGCAACGAGGGAAACCGCGACGAGCAATGCCGCAAGAAACGCGCATAATTTACGGATCATTTTTCCCCTCACGATTTCGCGGGCGTTTCGTATTTGGCAAGATCGCCGCTGCCGCCGTAGATCTGCTGCAATTTATATGCTTTCGCCTTGGGGCTGAACCCTTTATCGCCCGTCGGTTCGCGGAAAAATCCGAAATGCGACTCCTGACTGCCGCCCCAGGTCGCGGCATACTCGCATTCGTACAAACGGAACGAGAGCACGCTTTCGACGAAAGGCAGTTCGTTCTCGCAGTATTCGAAAACACGCTCGGTATAGCCGATCTGCAATTCTTCGACGTCGTCCACGCCGTTATCGGAAAAGCCGAGTTCGGAGAAAATCACTTTCTTTCCCTCGTCCCCGTTTTCGATCACGATATTATAGACATCCTTTTGCGACTGTAACCAGGATTCGTCGATACTTTTTGCATACGGATGCCAGCAAAGCGCGCCGAAATAATCGTCGGGATCCTTCGACTTCGTGTTGCCGTAGGGCGCCTCGCCGCTCTTGATGCGGGCATAGACGTCCTCAACGAAATATTCCACGTTTTTCATGTTCAACTGCGTGGGCGAAAGCCCGGGCATGATCGCGATATTTTTCGGATTCGCCGCCTTGATGCCCTTCGCGGCATAATACATATAATCGGTAACGACGATCACCTGTTCCTCGCGCGAGAATCCGCCCACGCCCTCTTCCAGCGATCCTGCGATCCCCTGATAGCCGTTGGGATGGAAAAAGGTATTGGTGTTAAACTCGTTGCCCATTTCCCACTGCGTGATCTCGGGGAACAATTCCGCGACTTTTTGCCACATTTCGGTAACGGCTTGCAGCCAATCCCCGTAGTGCTCGTCGTCGGGGCGCGGCGCGCTGTTTGCCGAATCGGGGCGGAAGCCCGAATATGCGGGGAATAAACTCGCCTGCCCGATCAGGTTGGTGACGCCCGCATTGCGAAACTTTTCGGACGCGGACTGCAAATATTCATAAATTTCTTCGTCGTATTGACCGGGCGACTGGATAAACCCGTTCGGCATACGGAAACGGAATGATTTTGCGCCGAGCATGGCGACAAAATCGACCGTCGTATCCAGATCGAACCCGCGCACCTGCGTGAGAGAAGTACTGCTCGCGCCCTTTTCGTAGAGCGGTTCGTCCATGCCGTACAGGAGCGATTTATCGATATCCGCATAAGGATCTTTTTCGCCCCCGCCGCAGGCGGATAGACCGAACGCCGCACCGAGTGCGAAAGTCCCCCCTAAAATCAAACTTAAAATCTTTTTCATCAGCCTTTAATACCTCCGGCTACCGTATTTTCCATGATCGTTTTCTGGAAGATGCTGAAAAGAACAATAATGGGAACGACGGAGATCGTCATGATCGCAAACAGCGCGGGGTAATCGTAGGAATTGGCGCCCGTCGTGATATCCGAGGACAACTGATAGATGCCGACTGCGAGCGTGGGATAGTTGCGCAAATACATATACGGCGCATAATAGTCGTTCCAATACCCGATAAACGTGATGATACCCACCGCAAACAGCGACGGTTTCGCGAGCGGAAGCATGATCTTGAAAAAGATGGTCGCATGCCCTGCGCCGTCGATCTTCGCCGATTCCGCGTACGTCAAGGACAGATTCTTGAAAAAACCGTACAGTAGGAAGAAGTTGAAACCGAATCCGCCCGAATACATGATGATCAAGCCGATATGCGTGCCCGCCAACCCCGTATCGTTCATCAGGCGATAGGTCGTGGCGATGCTGCCCGTCGTCGGGATGATCATCGTAACGATGACCAACCCGTAGATGACGTTGCGCAATTTGAAATTATATTTACTGACCACATAGGCGGCGCAGGAACTCGCCAGAATCGAAGCGAAAGTTCCGCACACAGACAGAACGATGCTGTTTGCAAACAGTTCCGCCATATTATACTCGGTAAATATCCTCAGATAGTTTTCCCCGTAAAAGGATTTGGGGAAATCCAGCGGATACCAAAAGAAATCAATCTTCGAGCGGAAGGATTGAACGAATACCCATAAGAGCGGATAGACCAGCGTGATCGCATACAACGTGAAAATAATGTAGACGATCGTATACGCGATCTTATGCTCTGAAAAGGCCTTATTGATCCCCTTTTTCGCCCGAACCTCGTTTGTCTTTACCATACAAGATCTCCCCTGTTATTCATTCCGTCAAATTTTCTTTTTCTTACGAAAGCACAGCACTGCCGCGGCAAGCACTACGGCGGTCCCGCCCGCAATACTGAACCCTACTGCCGTACCTGCGCATCCCTTTTTCTTCGGATCTTCGTCGCCGGGTTTTTCGCCCGGGTCTTCGCCGGGATTTTCACCGGGATCGGAGGGCTTGGAAGGATCCGTATTCGGATTATCGACGCCCGCCATGTTGACGAACTGCACGTCGTCGATCGTAATCCTGCTGCCCTCGGGTACGGTAACGCCTATGCTTCCCACGAGGCGGATGCCTTCCAACGTGCACAGAGCCGTTTCCAGCGTTTCCTCCGACTCGTCCTCGATCATGCCGTAGAGCATCGCTTTATCGGAAGCGAGTTCCAGACGCAGCGTAACTTTTTTGCCCGCGAGCGCCGCTTCGACAAAGTTTTTACCGACAGCGATCTCCCTCGAACCTTCGGGAGTGATAAATTCAACGCTCGTTTTGTCCGTAAACCGAAGGGCGTACCCGACGCCGTCCTGCCCGAAGATCAGATCGAAGGAGGAAGAACCCGCCTTCATCGACGTGACGTCGAACGTGAAATAGCAGATCTCGGAGAACCCTTTCGTGCGGAAAGTTCCGCCTGCAATGATCAATGCGCCGTCCTTGACCGCAACGCCTTTCTCCGTGATCGCCCACAGATCGCCGTTGAAATACCCTTTGTCGAAATTGGCTTCGGCGTTGGGTTGGGTGGAATGATTCTTTATATAAACTTTAACGCTATCCTGCAAAATGATCTCTTCGTTCACGGTCACCGCGAATTCGGCGGTATAGATACCCTGCGCGGTAAACTTGAACGTACCGTCCGCCTGCGCCGCGATCGCATTGCCTGCGGCATCCTTTACGATAACGGAGAGTTCGCCGCCCTCCGGCATATCGTCCACCGTCGGCGTCAGATGGAACGTTTCGTCGAGGTATCCCTCGCGTTTGAGCGCCGCAAAGTTGAACACGGGTTTCGCTTCCTGCACGTTTTTGACGCGCAGTACGGCGCCGCCGTTTTCGACGTTGGTTTTGAGCGCGTCGCCTCCCGTACGGATATACGAATCGGTCAGAACTTTGGAAAAATCATCCTGAAACAAAGTAACGCCGTCTTTATCCGCTATTTTCAGGTTATACAGGACGACGTCCTGATTTGCGGCGGGCGCGCGGAATGCAAATCCGAAGTAGCCGCCGTCCGTCATTTCCTTGGAGTAAAGATTTTCCTGCGTGAGGATCAGAATGTCCTGCAACGACTCCTGCGCGGTCATGCCCGTATACGAATCCGCGCCTTCGATGCTGGAAACGTACACGTTGAGCGTACCGGAAGCGGAAATATTCATGCGCAGGCGGATACGGTCGACGAATTTCAGACCGCCCTCCACGCCGGTATTTTCGTTATAATTGCCGTTGTCCGCAGCGTTCGCATCATACGGTAAAACGATTGCGGAACTGGACATCTGCATAACGTGCGTATTATAAAAATTGCTGTTTGTTTTATCCGTGAATACGCCGAAAAAGAACGTCGCTTCGTTCCGATTCATCTTCATATCGAGCGTGATCTCCGCGCCGCCCTGTACTTTGGTGTCGGCATAGACCATCACGTCGCCCATCGTCATCTTAGAATTGACGGAAAGCGAACTCTCTTCGACGATTTCGGGAACGGCGAGAGCGCCCGCTTCGATCGCCGCGTCGATGCCTTCGCTGCGCACATAGGCTTCCGTCGTGTATTTCAGAAAACCGTTATCCGTAAAGATCTGGTTGCCCGCGCCGTCGCGCACTTCGAGGGAGTACAATTTGTACGCGTCGTTTGCTCCCGCACGGAGCGCTAAGCCCGCGTAGATCTGCTCGTCGGAAGCGAGAGCGCTGTAATACCCCGCCTGTGTCGTTATGAGCGTTTCCGTTGTGATTTGCGCGTTGTCGCCCACGTATGTAGAAGGATCTTCCGTGCTGCGCGCGTAAACGTTCACGTCGCCGTTCGATTTGATCTCGAAACGGTACATTACCCTATTGTAATAGTACGTGTTCCAATAATCCTCCATATATTTGCCGTTATCCACAGGCGTCGCGGCGTCGCTGAAGAAAGTTTTGATCTCCTGCGAGCCCATCATAAAGGACTTATGCGCATAGGGAGCACTGTCCGTTTTATCTGCAAATAAGCCGAAAAACATCACCGAATCCGTGTACTGCCCCATTTCCGCCTCGACATAGAGGTTTAAGCCGTTTGCCAGAGTGAGCGGGGTATTGACATACGACATTTTATCCGCCGCACTGCTGCCCGCAATACTCTTATTGACCGTTATATACGATTCAGGCGCGCTCTCTTCCGCGGCAAAGGTTCCCGTGAAGCAAATGCCGAAGAGCAGCGCGAGCGACAAAATAGATGTTATGATCCAATTGTATTTCTTTTTCATCTCTTTTTCCTCTTTAAGCCAGCAGGGAAGCATCGCCTGTGACCCGCTTGGATTCCTCTACTTCACCCTCCGCAATGAACGAACGGTTCGGATCGAGGTTGGTGATCGAAAAATTCGAAACCGCGAAATTGCCGTTGTAATTGCAGCAGATGCCGATATAGCCGAACGTGTTGATATCCTCGACGACCGCGCGCGGAACGGAGAGCATGCTTTCGGGTTCGTCCGCATATTTGAAATAAAGAGTTACGGTGCGGTTCACGGCAACAAGGCGGACGTTTATACGCTCGTGACCCGTTTCGCTGTTCATATCCTGGAAAAAGTTATACGAACTTTCGATCATGGAAGACGCCGTATTGAACTGCACCCCGGAAAGCCCCTCGATATTCATAACGCCCACGATACCCGTATCATGATTCTCATTGCGCGGAGCGAAAGTGATCGTCGGTGCCTGGGCATATCCGTCGGTGTAACGATTTTTGGCAAACGTGATGCCGATCCAACTGCAGCCGCCCGCCCCTTGCGTAATGTCATACAGATCGAAGTTCAATACGAAATCTGCATACTGATGCTTGGTCGAAAAATTTGCGTTGGGGTCAGCGTTGATGAAAGAGATTTCGTCGTAACGGGTCTTCATTGCGCTGCCGCCGATATACCAGTTTTCGCCGTTCAGATAGGTAATGCCGTCTTTATCCTTGATTGTGAAATCGATAGCTTGGCTCTGAGAGCCGCTCGAAACATACGAGTAGACGTTCAAAGTAACGTTGTCGACCTCAAATGTCGAATCGCTGCCCGTCGAAACAAACGCGATGCTGCCGTCGACGGAGGTGAATCCGTTCAGCGTCACCGCAAAAGCGTTGTTGCAATACACGTCCGCCGTACCGTTCGTTTTGACGCGGAACGTAAATAAATTAGCGCCGGAAAGTTCTTCCCCGAAAGCATAGCGGCTGTCCCCGACGGAGAGCACGCTCTTGCCGTCCACCGTTTTCAGGTTGACGACCGTCTGAGAAGAAGCGTTTTTGCCGACGATGAGATTCATGCCGTCCGCGCCGACGGAGAACATATGCAACTGATAGGAAAGATCGAATGCGGAGATCAGCCTGTCGTCCGACTGCACTCGATACTTCGATTCGATGGAAGCGCCGTTGGCGACGCGCGCCTTGCCGAGCGGGCCGGTAAAATACGATCCTTCCAGCCTTAGATCGGCGGACTGCCACATACGAAACTCTTTTTGGGGATCTGCTTGCGAAGCCCCTTCCATGAAGTCGATGCAATCGCCTTTTAGATCGCCCTTCGGGGTATAGAGCACGTCGCCGCTCGCCCCATCGGTGACCTTGATACCCGACACCGTAACGGTGCCCGTGCTTAAACTTCCGAATCCGAAATATCCCGCCAAAGAGAGATTATCGATCGTGCCGACCTTTTCGCCGTAAGCGGGTTCGCCGCTCTCGGGCATGGGCGCGATAAAGATATCCGCACTGTTTTCGGGGAAATCGCCCGTGGCCGAAGCGGTCTTCTTGATGTGCGTGACGACTTTGACGGCATACATCGTTCCGTCGCTCGTCATCGCCTTGTCGCCTTCAAGCGCGATCGTAACATTGCCTTCTTTGGGCTGCGTACCGAATCCGTTGTAGTTGTTGATCGAACTGTCCGTAAAGACGAGTACGTTGCCCGGCTGCCCGATTATCGTGGTAAAATTCTGGTCGGGGCTGTCCAACCCGATATACAGGCCGAACCAGTCGCTCGGGTTACAATCTCTCGAAATCGTCATTTCGAGGATATAATCCTCGGTAAGCGGCGTCCCCTTGCCGTCGGACGCGGCGGAGTTGTTCAGCCCCATCCAGTTGCAGGCAGGCGAAAACTGACCGTTTACCATCTGGATCGCGCCGCCGTAATCCTTGACGGCCGCGTCCGTTGCAGAAGACGCCGTCCAGTTGTCCGTGTTCAGCACCGACGAATTGAAATCGTCGCTGAACGCGGATTCCTTGGTGCGGGCGGCATCGCCGACATATCCGTTCGGGATCGACAGGAACAGGCTGCACAAAAGCAGCAGCGACAATAAAACCGTACCGATCAAACCGAACCTGGTTTTGCTTTGTTTCATATTTTCCTCCTTGTGATTTATTCTTTCTAAATATCTATCAAACTTAAAAATCGACGTCCGGCGTGATTTTTTCCATGAACCATTTAATGAACAGGACGAAAGGCACGCCTAAGATCGAGAAGAAGAGGCCGAGCGCCGCCGCGCTTTCGGTATCGCCGCCCTGCATCAACTGCATCACGCGCAGGGCGATCGTACCCGTACTGCCGTTTACGCCGCCCGTTTCGCCGCACAAAAGCATCGGCTGCAAATAGTATCCGAATATGCTCATAGAGCCGATAATGAACAGCGTCGTGATCGTAGGCATACACAGGGGCAGGACCATCTGCACCATCTCTCTCCAAAGCCCCACGCCGTCCAGTTTCGCCGCTTCGAATATTTCCTGCGGTATGCGCTTGATCGCCCCGTTGATGAGCACGGCGTTATAGCCGAGCCCCGCCCAGATGCCGAACAGAAACACCAGCGGCATCGCCGTCGGTGAAAGCGAAGAGAACCAGTCTACGTCCACGCCGAACAGTTTGCTCAATGCCGAATCCACGGGCCCGAAATCCACGTCGAACATAAAACGGAAAGACATGGCGAGGACGACGACGGACAATATGGACGGGAGAAAGAAGATCACGCGATACGCGCTCGTTCCCGCAAGTTGTTTGGAAAGCAAAAATGCGATCATAAACGAAAGCGGCAAAATAATGAAATTCTGCACGGGGAAGCATAACAGCGAGTTGCGCAGGTTGTTCTGAATGGCGATATCCTCGCCCATGAACATATCGCGGAACAAAATCGCGAAACGTTCGAACCCGAACCACTCGTACTGCGCCGTCTGCGAATTAAAGTGAAAAAACGTCAGACGGAACGTGTCGAAATTGACGTAAAGCCAGAACACGCAAAAATGCGCGAGCGGATAGGCGAGCATCAGACATATGAATATCGTTGCGCCCCAATCTCTTTTGCGTTTCTTTTGCTTCATCATCTCCAAAGCGGTGCTTTCCATATCTGTTTTCCCTATTAAGAAAGTTTCTCCCAAGTCGACCACTGTTTTTTGGCATATTCATACATATCGTTGACGATCCATTCGGGCGTTACCTTCGTTTCCGTCATCAGATTGCCGAACACGTTGTCGCCGTACTTGGGCCATTCGCTGACGTTTGCATACACGTATAACGGACTGTTTGAAACTCTGTACATCAAAGTGCTGTTTTCGAACAGTTCAAAGCAACTCTGCGCAAATTCGCTCGTCCCCTCGATCGTGGAAGGTTTATAATTGAACGCGCGCGGCACGCCCGTGATTTTCGTAAAGCGCTCTACCCACTCGGGTCTGTTCATGTAAGCCAAAAACGCTTTCGCCGCGTCTACGTTCTTTGCGTTTTTGGGAATGCAGGCAAAATCTCCCGCCGAAGTATTCAAAATCTGTTCGTCCGACTTTGCGCCCTCGATTATGGGCGTAGCCATCATCTTCATGCGGAAACCGGGTTTCGTGAACTCTCCCACTTCCGTCTCGATCCAAGAACCGGTCGGAGTCATCGCCGCCTTGCCCGCTACGAACTGCGTCTGCGCGGACATATGATCTCTTCCCATCGGCTTGTCTACGCTGTTGATGATCGATCCGTCGTCGGGATCGACGATCAAATCCTGCCACAGGCGAAGCGCATTCGTTCTGCCGGGATCGTTGAACACTTCGGGGGACTCGAATTGATAGAAATTCTCCCACGTATCCACGCCCGAAGACTGCGCCCACCACGTGAGCACGGGAAAACTCCAATACCCCATTTCCTGGCCGCCCCAACTGAAGGGCGCGATGCCCTTTGCAACGAGTTTTTGGCAAAGATCCTTCAACTGCGCTTCCGTCTTGGGAGGCTGATCGTATCCTACGCTTTCCAAAATATCGACATTGTACACGATACCCGTGCACGGAGACGTCCACGGCATGACGTAATAATGTTCGTCATCTCCGCGTTTGGGCGCCATTTTGCCGTAATCCACGAAATCGGAAGTCATGATGTCTTTCAGCGTCAGATCGGTCTTTGCACCGCTTTCCGCATATACGCCGGTATTGCCGACGTCGTATTTCGACGTGATCTTGATATCGTTGACATCATAACTGAACGTGCCATCGAACAGATCGTCCATATCGGCGAGCCAGCCCTTTTGCACGTATTCGTGCCAGTTCGTGTACAAAATGAACATCAGATCGGGCAGATCGCGGTTGGATTCCAACAGCGTTTTCGCATTTTCCGTCGCTTTCGCATCCGCCGTAAGTTCGACCTTGATCTTCGTCGCCTCCTCGAATTCCGCAGCGAGTTCTTCCAGCCATTCGCTGCCCGTGCCGCCTTTATAATATGTAATCTTCAAGGTGCCGTTTATTCCCGCGTCGGAATATTCGCGGCAGCCGGCAAACAGAGTACATACGCCCAGACACGCAGCCAATGCTACCATCAATAATCTCTTTACCTTCATTGATTTAATTCCTCCTACCTAATTTATTGATCAACCGAAGCATCATCTCTTCGGTAAATTTCCCGCCGGTCAGATCGTACAGCGCGCGGAGAGGCATATTCCGCATCACGTTGTCGAACATCGGATTTCCGATCGCCTTACCGTTTTCGATGCGCACGTCCGCATTGAACGTGCCCATGATCGCAAGACAGAGATACGGTTTCAGTTCCTCGTCCACGATCCTGCGTCCCTCCGCCGTGCGGAGCAACTCGCCCACGATGCTGTTTCGATCGTAATGCAGCGGATCCCCTTCCACATCCAGTTCGCCGCCGATGATTTCCGTTTCGCAGTCGGAACAGAATGCAAATCTGTATTTTCCGCCGTATAAGCGGAACGAATGCTGCGAAACGTCATAATTTTTCAGCCGTTCGAGGGGCAGGCTGTATTGCAGACGCCGCATTTCCCCCGCTCGCAGGAAAACTTTATCGAATAACTTTAATTCCCGCACGGGCCTTGCGATCTCCTCATCATTGCACGAAGCGTACAGTTGGACGACCTCCGCCCCGTCGCGCGCGCCCGTATTTTTCAGGGTGACGGAGATAGATATTTCTTTCTCGCCGCCGATGATTTCAAGCCCTTCGTACGCAAACTTCGTATAGCCGAGCCCGTATCCGAAAGGATACGCGGGACGAATGCCTTTGGCCGTATAATAGCGGTAACCGACGAATATGCCCTCCCCGTAATACGCGGTGTTCCCGCGATTTCCGAAATACGGAGCCGCCGAACAGTGCCGCAGATCGGCGGGAAAAGTCTCCGCAAGACGCCCCGACGGGCTTTTTTCGCCGCTGACGAGTTTCGCGACGGCGCTGCCGACGCCCGACCCCATCATGTAACATTCGAAAATACCCTTTACCCGATCCCTCCAGGAAACGTCGACCGCGCTCCCGCTCATCAGAAGCACGGCAACATTCGGGTTGATCTTTGCGATCGCCTCGATCGCTTCGATCTGTTCGGAAGGAAGCGCAAGCGACGCGCGGTCGTACCCTTCCGACTCGTACGCGGCGGGCAAGCCGCAGAACAGCAGGCATACGTCGCAGGTATCGGCGGCCCGCAGGCTCTCTTCGAAATCTGCGCTCTTGCCGTTTTCGCCGAATGTTTCGCAATAGAAAACGTCGTTGTAAATATGTTTCAATTCATCTAAGGGCGAGACGGGCATTTCGTGCTCGACGTGCGCGCTTCCGCCTCCCTGCAAGAGAGGCTCTTTCGCGAAAAAGCCGAACACTCCGATCTTTTTATTCTTCGGGACGGGAAAAATCCCGTCGTTTTTCAAAAGCACGGCGCAATCCGCCGCCAACTCGCACAGCAAGGCTTTCCGCTCCGCAAGCGTATATACTCTGCTCTTTTTCCTGCGCATCGCGCACAGGCGCAGTACGGAATCGATCAGATCCGCGCAGGCCCTGTCGAGTTGACGCATCGCAAGTTCTCCGCTCTCCACGGCGCAAACGAGTTTTTCCGAATCCGCGGGATTGGAAGGCATTTCCAGATCCATTCTCGCCCTGACGGATGCGACGATATCGTTGACGGCGCCCCAGTCGGAAAGGACAAACCCTTTGAACCCCCATTCCTTGCGGAGGATATCTACAAGCAGATCTTTGTTTTCGCTTGCATACACGCCGTTGATCTTATTATAAGAAGACATCATGGACACGGGCGAGGCTTTTTCGACGACTGTGCGGAAGGGCGACAGATACATTTCGTGCATCGTACGTTCGTCCGCGACCGAATCGACGCTCATGCGCCGTGTTTCCTGATTGTTCATGGCAAAATGCTTTACGCAGCACCCGACGTGCTCCTGCGCGCCCAGCACGAACGCCGCCGCCATTTCGCCGGAAAGATGCGGGTCCTCCGAATAGTATTCGAAGTTACGCCCGCACAGAGGCGACCTTTTCAGATTCATCGCCGGGCCGAGGATCAAATCGAGCCCTGCGTTTTTAAATTCGCTGCCCAGCAGTTCGCCCGCGCGCCGCGCCGTGTCCACGCTGAAAGACGACGCCAGCGCGCACGCGGAAGGGATCACGTCGGTGTCGCACCCCGGCATGCGTATCCCGTTCGGACTGTCGGACATTTTCACGGAGGGCAGGCCAACTTCTTCGATCTCCAGAGTGCTCCAGCAATCCTTGCCCGTCAGGATAGCGGCTTTTTGCCGCAAAGAGAGTTTCGATAAGATCTCACGCGTTTTTTTCAGCATTTTTCATCCTCGTTTTCTCATTCTGTGTCCCTATTGTAATATAATTTATCCCGGAGTTAAAGCACAAAAAATATACAAGTTTGCGCCGTAAATCCCGACAAAACAGGCAATTTCAAGTTTAAAAAATATACAAATTTCCGCGGCATGAAAATAAATTGCTCTCTTTTTGAACTTGCTTTTTGCCGCTTTTTGATTTATAATCGAAAAAACGAGGCGTACGGGGACAATTTTACGATAGCGCCCGTACTAAAAAGGAGTAACATGACCGCCCGCGAACGCTGTTTACAAGTTTTTGAAGGCAAAACAGTCGACAGATTGCCGAATTTCAACATTATCATGGGCTTTTCCGCAGCCTATTGCGGCAAAACGTACCGTCAATACGTTTCCGATCACCGCGTACTCTGCGAATGCGACCTGCGGTGCGCGGAAGATTTTCGGCTGGATATCCTTTCCGCCATTTCCGACCCGATGCGCGAAGCGGAAAGTTTCGGCGCCGAGGTTCTGTTGCCCGAGGACGGCGTACCCTACAGCCCCGCGCCTTTGATCGCGGACCTTTCCCAAATCAGACGACTGAAAGCCGCAGCCCCCGAAAACAGCCCCAGAACGCTCGACCGACTGAAATCTGTGGAATACTTCAAAACGATCGGGAAAGACTATTGCATCGGCGGTTGGGTCGAAGGCGCCTTCGCAGAATGCTGCGATCTGCGCGGCATCGACCGCTTTCTCATGGATATCGCCTTGGAAGAACCGGACTTTATCCACGAATTTTTGGAAAAAACCTGCGAACAGGCCATCCGTTTCGCACTGCTCCAGATCCAGGCGGGCGCGGATATCATCGGGATCGGCGACGCCGCCGCCTCGCTGATCTCTCCCGCCATGTTCGAAGAATTCGCCTTCCCCTATCAAAAGAGGATCGTCGAAGCAGTACATCGGGCGGGCGCGCGTACCAAATTGCATATCTGCGGCAATACGAGCGCGGTACTGCCGCAGATGATCGAAACGGGCAGCGATATCCTCGATTTAGACTGGATGGTCGATATCGGAAGCGCAAAACGCCTTTTGCAGGACAAGACGACGATCCTGTGCGGAAATTACGACCCCGTAGCGGTGCTCTTGCAGGGATCGCCCGAAAAGATCGCGCGCAAAGTAAACGAATGCGCCGACGCCGTCGGAAGTTACTACTTATCTTCGGCAGGCTGCGAAGTTCCGCGCGATACGCCCGCGGAAAATCTGCTCGCCGTTGCGGACGCGCTCGCAGCAAGGACGCCAAACGCATAAAAAAAAAGATATCCGAAATTTCGGATATCTTTTTTCTTTTACTTTTTATTATTCCGACGCTTTAAAATTGTAAACGGGGACGATACGGCAGACGACATCGACCGAGGGACCGATCTGCGCGAGGATAGAATCCATGCTCTTGTACGCCATGGGGGATTCGTCCAAGGTATCTACGGCAATGCAGGAAGAATAAACGCCCTGCATTTCGCGGCGGTATTCCTCCATGGATAGCGTTTCATTTGCCTTTTTGCGGCTCATGACGCGGCCCGCGCCGTGCGGCGCGGAACAGTTCCATTCGGGATTCCCCTTGCCGATACAGATAAAACTGCCGTCCCGCATATTGACGGGAAGCAGAAGTTTTTCCCCTTTCTTTGCGGAAACCGAGCCCTTGCGCAAAATCATTTCTTCCGTATCCACGTAATTATGAACGGTCGAAAATTCCTCTTCCGCCGTCAGCCCCATGCCGCGCAGAATGACTTGCGTCATGGCTTTGCGGTTTATGTCCGCAAACTTTTGCACGATGCGCATATCGTAAATATAATTTTCGAACAGTTTGCCCTCGACGTACACCAGTTCTTTGGGAATTTCGCTTTCCCTCTGTTTTTTGAGCGCGCCGACGGCGGTCTGTATTTCTTCGAAACGCCCCTCGCTTTTGAGCCGCTCGATCGTTTTGTCTATCTGATATTGCGCGCGGTCCTGCAAAGCGCGCAATCCCTGCTCCTGATAATAATCGCACACTTCAACGCCCAGATGACGGCTGCCCGAATGTACGACGAGATACAGATCCCCGTTTTCGGCGCGGTCTATCTCGATAAAATGATTTCCGCCGCCCAACGTGCCGACGCTCTTTTCCGCGCGTTCCAGTCCGACGCGCGACGCGCAGCGAAGTTCGTTCAAATCGACGTTTTCGGTGAAAGCGTGCGGCGTTTTGCGGATATTTCGCCCGCAGGGGATATTTTTGCGGATGAGCGCGTCCAACTTTTCGAAATCGATGTTCTTTTCCGCCAGTTTCACCGTTTCCATACCGCAGCCGATATCCACGCCTACCATGGCGGGAACGATTTTATCGCGTATCGTCATCGTCGTGCCGATGGTGCATCCTTTGCCCGCGTGTACGTCGGGCATGATGCGTATTTTGCAGTTTGCGAACGCCTGCATATCGCAGACCGCGCGGATCTGCCGCGCCGCCGCGTCTTCCAACTCGTCGCAGAAACAAACGGCGGCGTTACAGAGACCTTGTATTTCGATCATTTTTATTCTCCTTTATTCCTTTTTTTGCAAAAGGTTCACAAGTTGCGAAAGTATGTCGACATTGCCGTTTAAGGTAATGTTACCCACGTTTTCGCAGATACGCTCCACGTATTCGAGTTCTTTGAGTTTGTAGAGCGTCTGGTTTTCTTCCATCAGTTTGGCGGTATTTAAAAGCGAACGCGTGGACGCCACCTCTTCGCGGCGGGCGATCACGTTCGCCTGCGCGCGTTTCTCCACCACCAAAACGGTGTTCATGATGTCGCGTATCTCGCCTGGAAGAACGATATCTTTCACGCCCGCGTCGGCGATCTCGACGTACAGCGACTTTTCTTTGGCTTTGAGGCGCGCGAAAACGTACGCGGATACGCCCTCCTTGTCGTTTAGAAGATCGTCCAATCTGTATTTGGACACGCAGTCGCGCAGCGCGAGTTGCGCGGCGACGTGCAGTTGTTCGGCGTAATCGTTCACTTCCTCCGCGATCCTGATAAAATCGGTCACTCTGTAATTGCACACGAAATTCACGCGCACGGAAACTTTATCCTGCGTCAGGATCTCCTGTCCCAGAATATCCATCTGCGTCAGGCGGGTATCGACGAGATCGACGTCCACGCGCAAGTCGGTCTGCCAGAAATAGTACGTGCCCGCGTCGAGAAGTTTAGAAAACCTGTGCCCGATATACAGGCGCGCTTTCAGATACTGCGCGACTTCGACTTTCCGATAGAGCGAAGGATCTATTTTGTCAAAGATATAGCGGGGAACATACTCTCCGACTTCGGGCGAAGAGAGATCCACCGTTTGAAATTCGTGCTTGTCGATATCCGAGAAAAAGGCGTATTTGCCCGCCGTAAGCGCGTCGGAAAATTTACCGTTGACAAAATGGAGCGCTAAGGCGCCGTCCGCGACTTCGGCGACGGTAAGTTTTTCCGCGACCGCGCGGTCGGAGAGCAGTGTTTCCAACGAGCATTTGCGCGAATATAATGGCTGATCCTGCGACACGATCTCGATTTCTTTCGAGCCGGATACGCGATATCTGCCCGCGTTTAAAAGCCCCGCGAACTTGCCGCCGTAAAACAGTAACCCCTTTTGATTTTCATTGACGATGATCTTTTTCATATTATATGTACCTCCGATAGAGTTTTGATGCGGAATACGACCGTTCCAACGCGCCGCGCGGCTGAAAATTTGAGCGGGCGGCCGCGGCCGCGGGAAGTTGTTTTTCCGGCGTCCGTTTTCGCGACGCGGTATCCGTTTTCAGGCAGGGCGGGGCGCGCATTGTCGAAAAAAAAGTTTTTTCTCCCGACAGAACGGTCTTTTCACTTTGTCGCGCGCGAAACCGCGCGCATCTCTTTTGCCGCTTTCGCGGCGAATACCAAACCGCTGGCATACGTCTGACACGTACGGTAGGATTCGAACCTACGAAAAAGCGCGGGCCGCGTTTCCGTCTTTGGCATGCGTTTCGGAAGATCCTGACGCACCACAGTGATTCGTTCATACACACGCAGAACCGACTCGCATGAGTATTTTATTACAGAATCTGGAAATTATCACGGAAAAAAAGTTGCGAACTCTAAAAGAGTCCGCAACTTTTTTGCATTTTCAATCTTTCTGTGATGAGCGCCGCGAAACTTTGCGGCGCGACGACTTTGACGAGCGGTCCGAAGGACAGCACCCGTATGACGATCTCCGTTTCGTCCTCCGCGTCGTATAAAATTTCCAGGCGGTAGCGCGTATCGCCGAGCCTGCGCGTTTCCTTTTCGAAATGCGCGAAATGCAGCACGACGCGCTCCAACGCGTTGCGCTCGTCGAAAAGTTCCAGAGCGACGCGCCGTTTCGACCGCGGCCGTCCCTTCCCTTCGGCGGAAATGGTCTGCCCTTGGCACGTTTTGACGGAAACGATGCGCGCGAGATTGAGGATATTCCCGTATCGGCAATGCGAGGAGATCAGACGGAACTTATCGTCCTTTTCCGAATATTCCAGCCGTTCGGGAAAGACGTTCACGCGCAAAGGCTCCCCTTTTCTGTTCAACACGTCGATTTTGAGGGGAATTTTGCGCCCGATCGCGTCCAGGATGACGCGGAAATTACGGATATAGTTCTCATCTTGATAGGGATCTCCGTCCGCGTATTTGTCGAACACGTACACGTCGTCGGGCGTAAACAGCGGTTCCACGCCAAAATCTTCGATCTTCCCGCCGAACAGGCGGATGCGCGGATCGAGGCGGATCGCCTGCAACCAGCGCTTTTGCAGGAGCGTGAGCGGCATTTCGGGCATATGTTCGAGCGGGGTTTTCCCCCTTTCGTCCAACAACTGCCACCGCTCTTCCCGCAGTGCGGGGACGATGGCGAGCACGCTTTCCGAAAAGGCATACGCGCGGACGACCCCGCGCATTTCCTCTTCCGTCACGGGATGATCGAGCGCCGCTTTCAGAATCTTGGCGACGACGTTATAATAACTGCCGTACAGTTCGCTGAATATCATTCGTCCTCTCCGTATAACGCGTACGTCGCGCGCAGATCGTTTTTAAACCGCGTTTCCAGTTCTTTATCGGAAAATTTGAGCGATACGATACGGCAGATAAAGGTGCGGATCCAGGGGATCATCTCCTCCGCGTCGTACACGTCGGCGGAAAACCTGCTCGTATGTTCGTCGATCTTCTCCACGCGGCCGCAGCGCTTTTCACGTTCCAGGCGGCGGTGTATGTACTCTTCGTCTTCCCCGTAACGCACGGTGAATTCTACGTGCTCCGTCCCGTTGCCTCTGCCCCGCATGCTCACGCCCCACATGCGCGGCTGCATGCCGTCCAGCGTCTTACGGAGCGCATCGAACTTTTCAAAGCACTCTTTCGCGACGACGGTCAGAATATTGTCCAGCCTGTACGGCTTCATTCTTTTCAGCCGCAGATTGTACGCCAGAAGATATTGTCGGCCGTTCTGCACGCTGATGAATATGCGCAGGGGCACGACCGCGTTCCGACTCTTCGCGCCCGTATTCCGGTTGACGCTCTCGATTTCTACGCGCCTCTTTTCGTGCATGGCGCAAAAGAGAGAACAGAGGATCTCGCTGTCCAGCGCCTGCGTGATATAATGATGTTTGAAAACGAACGGCGCTTCGCGCGCGTCCGTTTTATCGAGAAGAAAGGAGCCGATCACGCCGCAGGGCGCGATTTCCGAAAAGAGGTCCAGAACATTTTCGTCGGGCAGAGGGACCGACGCCGCGCGGCGGTACAGGAGCGCTTTGCCGCGTTTTTCCGTTTCCAAAATACCTTCCGCGACGTATTCTTTGAGTTTTTTCCGCACCGTCGATTCGTCGAAAGTTTTGGGATTGCGGAACGCGGCGAGGTATCGGTCGATCTTTTCCATGATTTCGGGAAGAGGAAGCGCGGTTTCGTAATCGGCGAGAATATCGAAGAGAATGAAATGCAGCGTCACGTCGCCGTCGGTGAAACTTTTCGCCTTCCATGCATGATAGAGCGGATTGCGGCTGACGACACGGCTGTCGATCTCCAAAAACACGCTTTTGCCCTCCACGGTGCGGCAGGAGCCGACAAAGTCGCCCAACCAACTCTCGACGCGCCGCCGCTCGTCGTCGTAGGAGCGCGCGCTCTTCATAGAAAAATTTTCGCGGCTTTTGAACCCGTAAACGTAAAATTCCCGCACATATTCGCGTATGCGTCCGAAATTTTTGATCAGTTCGCTGTACGGCATGCTCTTCCTCTTTCAAATTATTATGTCCAGTATACCATTCCTTCCCTCATCTGTCAACAGCGCACCGCAAGTGCGGTGCGCTGTCGGATTTAAATGTAGTTATCGCCCGCAACCGTCTGTAAAACGACCTGCGCGTAGACGCGCGCGAGAAAATCGTTGGGATGGTTGACGTTGTTTCCCGTCATGTCGCGGAAACGTTTGGCTTTTAACAGGTCGAGATGCATGGCGGTCATGTCCGCGACCGCGACGAAATCGTATTTTTCCTCCCGTTCCAGCGCTTTCAGCCCCGCAACGTACTCCTTTTGATTGCCGTAAAACCATTCCGTTTCGTTGTTGGGTACGCTCGTCGCCACCGCGACGACAGCGCAGTCGGGAATTGCCGCGTGTATCTTGTCGATCATTTCGGAGATCATCCGCTTATATTTTGCTACCGTGAGATCGGCGTCGTTCATGCCGAACGCGATCACGACGAGGTCGGGCGCATGGGAGATCACATTTTTTTCCACGTTCTCCAACCCCCATTCAGTGTTCGCGCCGCCGAGGGAGGTATTGACGCATTCGATTTTTGCCGCATACTTATCTTCCAGAGAACTTGCGACCATTTGCGCGTAGGAGGGCGTATAGGGCAAAGTATTGCCGCCGTACTCGGTGCCGCTCGCGTTGCAGCCCGCGGTGATGCTGTCGCCGTAAAAGACGATCTTTGCGGCCTTTTCCCCTTCCAGTTTTTTCAAAAACTTGCCCGCCCGATCGCTCTTATCCTCGGGAATACTCCCTTCCCAGACACAGTCGTGCGCGTAGGTCACGGCGATCTGGCGGGAAGTAAAGGTATCCTTTTCGCCGTATTTGATATAGCGGTTTTCCTGAAATCCTGCGGCGTACTTGCCGAAAACGGCGACAGGCACGCTGTCGGGCTCCTTTCTGTAATATTCGTCCGTTTCAAAATACGGGATCGCGGAGCCGCGAAGGCGCCTGATTTTGCCCTCTTCGGTGAGGATATAATCTTTCCCCTCCGTATATTCGACGTTCAGCCCGTAACTGCGCACAGACCTGATTTCCGCGGGGCGGTACAATAGCGGCGCTTCGTCCTCTTCGCCCACGAACAGGACCGTTTCGTTATACATTTCGCGGGTGTGCCAGACAGGGCGCAGCCAGGTTTCAAGACTATATGAATCGTACGGCATCCAATCTCCCCTTTCCGCCAGATCGTCATCGTGCGGGGCGGAGACGCAACCGCAAAGAACGATTGCGCACAGCAGCCCCGCGAAGGCGGCTCTCAAACCTTTTTTCATTTTTCTCTCACTACCCGTCTATACGGCGTAATCGTAGGAACCGCCGCCTACGCGGTAAATATTTTTGCCAAGACAAATTTCCGCGCTCGTCTGGGGCGGCACTTCGATATGCACGCTGATCCTGCCGTTTTCTCTCTTCCACTTTGAAACGATTTCGCCCCGCACCGTCTTCATCGACGCCGAAACGTGATCGACGAGTCGGGTAAATACGGGCGCGATGCGGATCTTATCGCACGCGAACGCGTCTTCCGCGACGTCGATGCCGCCTAAATAGCGGTACAGGAACGCGTCGTAACTGCCGAACATGGGATGGTTGAAAGAATGCATTTCGTTCTGCATTTCCGCTTCCCAGCGCTCCCAGACGCTGGTCGCGTCGTTTTCCATCATGTAACCCCAGCCGGGATACGCGGGATTTTTCAGTATATTGACGACCTCGTCGGCATAGCCGTATTCGGCGAGCACGTAAAAGACGTGGCGGTAGCCGATATTGCCGCTCGTGCAGTGATGGCCGCGCCCGACCGCGTCGCGGTAAATATTTTCCGCAACGCGCGAACGGAACGCTTCGGGCACGATGCCCAAAGACAGCGCGAGAGCGTTTTCCGTCTGCGTGCCGCCGCAGTAATCAAAGGTCTTTTCGTCGAAATATTTTTCGTGCAGCGCGGCGGCGCAACGCTCGGCATGATCGCCGTACTGCGCTTCGTCCTCCGCGTTGCCGACGATCACGGCGAGGCGGCGCATCTCTTTGAGATGCCACAAAAGATACAGCGAAGATACGTACAGATTGTCCGCGCGCACGTCCGCAAACGGCGTGACCCAGTCGCCGTAATAGGAATATTCCATGATATAATTTTGAGAGCGCGACAAAAGATATTCCACCCATTTGCGGATCGAAGCATATTCCGCCGCGGCGGTCGCCCTGTCGCCGTAATAACGGTACGCGTAATCCGCGAGCAGCGGATAAATGACGCACACGGGATCGGCGGGCACGCCGCCCGTATAATAGGGAGCCGTATCGCCGATGCCGCCCTCCGCCGTCTGCGTGTGGGTGATATCGCGTATAAATTTGGGAATGAACCGCGACATATCCACGTTATACATCGTCTGATAAATGCGGGAACCCAGATCGTTGAGCCAGCCAAACCGCTCGTCGCGTTGGGGGCAGTCGGTGAGAATGGAATGCTGGTTGTTCTGTTCGGTGCGCACCGCGATCTCGTGCAGGGCGTTGAGCGTCTTGTCGGAACAGGAAAAATCTCCGATCAGGGGCGCGGCGGTATGCACGTGTTCGCCCACGCAGGACAAAAGTTCCGCTTTGCCCGCAATTTCCGCCTGCACGTAGCGGAACCCGTGATAAGTGAACCGCGGCGCGAACTCTTCCACACCGTCGCCCTTTAAGATATAGGTATCCGAACAGCGCGCCGAACGCAGATTGAGTTGGTTGACGTACCCCTCATTGGTGAGTTGTTCGCCGAATTTCAGCGTGACGGAAGCGCAGCGCTCGCCGCGCACGGAAATTTTCAGCCACCCCGCGATGTTTTTGCCCACGTCCACAATATAGACGCCGCCGCCCATATCCGTCCTCGAAACTTCGGGAAAGCGCGCGCACACCTCGATCGGCTCGATCTCCTGCGCCGCCAATTCCCCGTTCGGGGCGGCCGCGGCGATGGTGTACATCCAGCCGTTCGCCCAGGTAGGCTCGAACGCGAGCGTGTTCCAGTTTTTAGGATATTTGTCCTCGATGCGCGCGTCGTACACTTCGCCGCCGTAAACGCTGTTGTCCACGGTGGGGCTGCCGCCTACCCACCAGCCGTAGCCGGGGCCCGAATGGTCCTCGTACACTTCGCCGTCCTCGTACTCCACGTAGATCTGCGCCAGAAGTTTGCGCGCGCCCAGCCAGCCGTAGCCCACTTCCACGCCGATGACGTTTTTGCCCGCAGCGAGATCTTCCATTTCGTACGCGCAGTAGAAAACGCGCTCGCCGTATTCCGTGACGCCGGGATTGAGCACCGCATTCCCCATTTTTCTGCCGTTCACGAAAAATTCGTGATAACCGAGGCCGCAGATATATGCGCGCGCACGCGCGATCTTTTTATCTTTCAGCGCAATCGCTTTCCGGAACAGCAGCGTGCCGCCGTTGAAGTTGACGGGCACGGAGACCCATTGCCCCTTCCAGTCGCTTTTCTCGTACAGAGCGGTCTCAAACGAGGCGATTTGCGAACGGTAGCGATTCCCTTCGCCGTCCGTTGTTTCACAGCATACGAAATATCGGCTGTGCGAGCAAAGCGGTCTGCCGCCGTACTGTACGCCGACGCTCGCGGCGGAGCGGACTTCGCCGCTGTCCCACATATCCTCACTGCCCTCATAGAGGAGTTTTTCGCTCGTCGCCACCCGTATGCGGTAGGATGTCTGCTCTCCTTTAAAACTTTTTTCATATTGCCAGGAAAAATGCGGCGTCCGCGATTGAACGGCAAGCGGCCGCTGCTGGTATTCTGTTCTGAAATTGATCAATTCCGACATTTTCGATCTCCGTAAGTTATGCAAAGCGACCGCCCCCGTCCGACAAGGACAAGACGGTCGCCGCAGAATTTTTTTATTCGGTTTCTATCATTTTCCCGCCCCCGCGGGGGAATACTCGTTTTTTTGCGGCGGCGGAAAACGCCGCCGCGGTTTGTCCTTACTTTTTCGCCTTTTTACGGAATCCGACGACGAGCGCCGCAGCGCTCAGCGCGATGACCGCGCCCGCGAATACGGATGCGCCTGCCTCCGCGACAGAGCCGCAGCCGCCTCTCTGCACCCTTACGGTCAGTTGCGCCTGGTACGTCTTGCCGTCCACCGTCACTTTCACGGTCACTTCGCTCTCGCCCGCAGCGTCCTTATCGTAACCTACGATCTCCGCTTTGGAAAGATCCGCCTTTTCCGTCTTGCCGCTCGCCCAGACGAGGTTGGCGGTCAAGCCGCTCAGATCGAGTTTTTCGGTGCCTTTTTTGACGGTGAGGACGGTGCCTTCCGCAAATTCCAGTCCGACGATGCCGTCCGTGACGGTCACGGTAACGGTCTTTGTCTTTTCGCCCGCGACGCCGTCCTTCAAGGTAACGGTGACGGTGGCGGTGCCCTGTTTCACGCCCGTGATGCGGCCGTTATTGTTGACGGTAACGATGCTCTCGTCGCTGCTTTTATAATAGAAGTTGCCTTCGGTCGCGGTATCGGGAACGCGCACGGCGCCGAGGCTGACGGTATCGCCCACCTGCACGGTCGCCGTTTCGTTCACTTTGAGATCCGTATAGGGGATATAGATGCCCCAGACCATGCCGTCGAACACAAACGTCACTTCTTCCGCCAATCTGCATTCGGGAACGATCATGCCCGTGCCCGCCTTCATGGCGGCGTTATCCGTTTCGGTCGGAGCAAGTTCGCCCGTCCACATATAGCCGCTGAATCCTGCTTTTAACGTGATGCGGTCGCCTTCCTGCATATAGGGAGCCTTGTTCCAGTTATCGGCGTCCTGTTTTCCGTCATAGAATGTGGGAAGAATCGCCACGTTGCCGCCGCCGAGATTGTAGGTACCGCACTTTACTTCGGTACCGTCAGCCCGCGTGTATACATACTTCGTCGCATCGGGGATGCAGGTCGCATCGGTAATATTCGCAACATTTACGGTGCTGTCGGGATACTGTACGAAAATGCTGTAACTGAACCATTCGACGACCGCGACTTCCTTGATGTCCATGGGAATGACTTCATATACTTCGACGGAAACGTCGAGCGTATATTGTTTACCCGCGAACGAAACGGTCGCTTTGGAAACTTTCGTGCCCACAGTCGCGGTATCGACGTCGGAGAGCGTGCAGTTTTCCTCGTTCAGTTTAAAATCGCTGCCGTACACGTCCTTGCCGTCATTGTCGAATACGGCGTGCGCCGTGAAATCCGAGGGAAGAGCAAGTTTCCCGCCTTTTTCCACATAGATTTTATAGGAAGTGGCAAATTCCAGCCCTTTCATTTCGAGTTCGGGCAAAACTTCCACTTCGTAAGTTTCGCTCAGATCGCCCGCTTTGGCGGTGATGGTCGCCGTCCCCTCTTTCACGCCGAGCACTTTGCCCGTCGCGTCGACGGTGGCGACCTCGGCGTCCGAAGTGGTATAATGTACGGTGGAAGCCGCGCCGTCGTTGAGCGTGGCGGTCAGTTGCAAGGTCCCGCCCACGTGCACCGCGTTGTCCTCGGGATTGTTGTCGATGGTAAGCGTCTTGGGATCGTGCTTGGCGGGATCGTATGCGACGAGGGTAGCGCCCGCCGTGGCATAGATATAAGAAACGTCCGCTTTCATCTGATGCCCCGAAAATTCGAATCCTTCTTTAACGGTGATCACCGTTCCCACTTCGTTCGGACCGTGCAGACAAAAAAGATAGGTTTCATGATACATATAGTCGAATTCACCGCTTATGTCCTCACGAACGGAATTGGTGATCTTGACGTTCTCGACCTTGCCTTCCACGTTTTCTGTATCAACTTTATCTTTTACGTTGAAATTGATCAGAAATCCGCCCCAACCCGGGTCGTAATTGATATTGTTTACGGTAAGTTCGGGAAGTTCGTCGGAGGGCGTCACCGTCAGTTTGACGGAAGCCGTCTTTCCCTCGTACGTGCAAGTCAAGGTATAATCGCCCGCTTTCGTCAAGTCGTATTCGCCCGATATCATGTCTTTTGTGACGAGGAACGGAACGACCTCGCCGTCCGCATAGGTCGCTTTGCCGCGCAGAGCGGAAAGATCCAGGACCGTTGCGCCCGCCTGAACAGTCAATTCGCCCGCGACCGCGACGGATTCCACCGCGCCCGTCGGCTCTACTTTCGTGAACGTGGCGCCCTGGGTGCTGTACTTCCAGGTGATATCTTCCTTTACTTCGCTGTTCGCCGTATACGCATAGCCCGCGTGGATGGTGAACGTGGTACCAACGGCGGGTTCTGTATTATTGTTTACGCCAATGTAAATATAGTTGTTCAGATGTACGGCATTCGGCGCCAAAATACTGCCGTCTGGAGCAATCACGGTGATATGTGAGGGATCCGCCGTGCCCCAAGGCTCGGTAGCGCCGCTCGGTGTGTCCGTTTCGAACAAGACCATATTCCAATCGGTTGCGAAATTCGCGTTTTTAACGGTGACGGCGTCTTTCGTTCCCGCGGCAGACGCGGTGACCGCAACGCCTGCGAACGCCACTACGGCAACGAGCGAAAGCAAGATTGCCAGTAACTTTTTTTTCATGTTTTTCCTCCTCGAAAAATTCTATTTAAATCCGTTCGGCGGATATTAAATCAGTTGTACCATCCGCGTGGAAGTCACGCGGTCGAAATTATCTGTAAACCAGATATAAAACCAGGTCACTTCTCCGCCCGCTTCCTTTTTCATCTCGTCGGTGATCTCGTACGCCGCTTCGCCCTCTTTGAGCGTCAGACGGATATGTCCCCACGAGGGGATCTTTTTCATGTCGCCGCCCGTAAAGGCGATATATGCCTTGACCGAAAGCCCTTCGGGCACGGTAATTTTCACCGAGCCGCTGCTCTTTTCGGGCTGCGCGACGACTTTTACCATTCCGTCGCCGCCCTTGACAATGGAATCGGCAAAGGCATACGGTTCGGGTCTTGCAAAGGCGTGCGTGTGGCTGTGCAGCCAGTTACGCACCAGTGAAACGGTCGCGTTTTTGCAGCGCGCCGCCGTCATGGATATACTGTCGGGAAACGCGTTCACGTCGTCGTTCATCGCCAGAAAGAAGAGCGGCGTTTCGACGCGGCTCAATCCTTCGTCGTCGTCCCAGACGCGAGCGGCGGGATGGGCGCGGTAATAACCGTTCAGGTTGCCGCCCTTCGCCTCGGCGAGGTTCAATGAGCAGTAAATGGGCACGGAAAATGCGAAACGGTCGTCATAGCCCGAAATGATGGAGGTGATCACGCCGCCCCAACTCACGCCGCAGACGCCGACCTTGTAAATATCCACATAGTCAAGCCCGTGCAGCAAGGAATTTCCTAAAATGGCCGTGGATACGGCGTAATACATCCAGGTCTGTTCGATGGGAAGATCCGCGTCGCCGTAATTCTGGTTGTGCGGCGCGGGGTACTGCGATTTCGTGTAGAGGTCTGCGGGCATATTGTCGGACGTGCCTTCTTTTTTGGGCACGTGCCCCTCGAGATCCATCGCCAGCGCCACGTAGCCGCGGTTGACCCATTCTTTGACCCATTGCCAGTATGCCGTGCCGCCCCCGCCGTGCACCAAAAGTACGGCGGGCTTTTTATTGCTTGCGCTCGCCCCTGCGGGGATCCCCAAATAGGCGAACGCGTAACTTTCCTGCCCGTTGTAATCGCTGCGGTAGTAGATCGCTTTGATAGTGCCGCCGATGCCTGTTTCCGTCCTGTCGTTTTCGGTATCCTCGATGATTTTCGGCGCCTGCCACAAACTGTCGGGCAGAGAAACTCTGTCGTAGACGGCGTGATTCGTCATTTCTCTCTTCTCCTCGGGTTTCTCGTTTTCCCCCTCCTTGCCGCAGCCGCAAAGCGCGGGCGCCGCGAGGCATAAGGCGAGGGAAACGAGCGCGCATTTTTTCAGTAAAGTTTTAATAGCCATAACTGTAACTCAGCCTCCCGATGGGCGCGCAGTCGCCGCTGATATAATAATCCATGATATCGTCGGGATGCGTCACGTTGTCGGTCACTTTCAGGCGGAGATGGCAACTGTCGGCGGAAACGCCCAGCAAGGACAGCGGGATCTTGTATACGATGACGTCGCCGTACAGTTTGTATTCCGCGTTCCCCGCGTTTTTCCAGTTGAACCCGCCCGTCGATTTTTCGACGGAGGTCGTGCCGTCCGATTTCGGGCTGCGGCCGACGATATACTGATACGTCTGGAAATCCGCGTCTTGGGAATCGTTCCCGAGATACAGCGTCATCCAGTTGGTATCCGTGCCGTTGTAGGCGGTGATCTCTTTCGCCGTTTTGACGTACACGAACAGATCGGTCGAATTGTGCACGACTTTCACGTCGGTGATATCGTTGCGGTTGCTCGTATCGGTATACGTGCCCTTGTTGACCGCATCCTTGTAGTTGCGCTCCATCGCGTCGCCCGCAAAATCGCGGTAATGCGCTTTCACGTTTTCCCACTGCGCGAGCGTTTCGTCCGCAAGGTCGATCGTCATTTTCTGATATTTGTAATGCTTGGCGTCCTCGTACTTGTACTTGCGGATATTGCGGATCATCTGCAAATAGAAGTTATCGCCCAGATCGCTCTTCATCATCTCGATATCGCGCGAATACTCCTCGTTGTATACGTCGCAGAACACCGTTTCGTTGCCGTTGAAGGTCTTGATCGCCATCCATTCGTTCCAACTGGTAAGGAGTACGTTTTCGACGGTCTTGCCCTGCGCCTCGTAATCGAAGACGGTCTTCCACTGGCTTTCGAAGTTCTGCCCCGCGCCGTAATCTTTGCTGATTTTTTTCGTCGTGTGGTCGTAGCCGCGGCTGCTCGTGGGGCCTTTCGCGCTGAAATTGATCTGGAACGGGTCGTGCTGCGCCACCGATACGCTGATCGCTTTCAGATTCGGGTGAATGCTCTGCGGATATTTCCAACTCATCCAGGGGAGCGCGTTTTCGTGCTCGATGGAGCCCTGCGGCCACTGCGATTCGCGGAGATCGAAACGCTCCGCGATGCTGTCGGGGAATACGTCCGAATAATCGGGATTTGCGAGCACCTGATCGCTCGCGCCGCGGTTATCCGAGGTGATGCCGCAGATCATGGGTTTGCCGTTGGGGCTGAACCAGATATCGTCGTACTTTTCCGTCTGATAGAAAGCGTTGTAAATTTTCCGCGCGGTCGTGCCCGTGTTGGAATTGACGTAGAACATGGCTTTGGGCACTTTGAAGCCCTGATTTTGGTAGGTTTGCAGGGTATTCAGGACCAGTTCCGCCACTTCGTTGTATACGATGGCGTTGGTAGTGTCGAAACAAAGATAATCGACGCCCGCCGCGGTGAGAAGTTCCACGTGCCTTGCGACCACCCAGGGATCGCGCATATTATAGTAACCGTACAGCGGCTGCGAACAGAAATGAAATTCGTTGAGCCGCGTTTCCTCGCAGTCGTCGGGAGAGGCGAGTTTTGCCGCGCCCTCCTCGGTAGATAAAAGCACCTGATTGTCGTAGATCGCCGACTGCATATAGGTGTGCTGCCCCTCCCACAGGGAGTACCAGATCCCCACGTAGCGGGTGCCCTCGCGCGCTCTGTCCGCTTCCTCGATGACTCTGCCGAGCGCGTCCGTGCCGACGGTATTGAGCGCCGTGTACTGTTCGCTCGAAAGCGTTCTCGTGTCTTCGACGCGCGTGAACGTTTCGGGCTTTTCAGTCCCGCCACAGCCTGCCAGACTCATACACATGACCCCCGCGCATAGAACGGAAATAAATTTTTTCATGGCTTACCTCTCAATATCCGTAAGAATAGGCGAATCTGCCGATGGGCGCGCTGTCGCCGGACACATAGTAATCCATGATGTCGTCGGGTTTGGTCACGTTGTCGCACGCCTTGATGCGGATATAGCAATTCTGTGCGGTCAGTCCCAGAGATGCCAACGGAATACTGTATAAAACGACGTTTCCAGAAACGGCGTATTGCGCCGAGCCCGCGCTTTCCCAAGAAAAGCCGCCCCTGCTCTTTTCCACGCTCGTTTTGCCGCTGCCGTCGGGCGAACGGTTGACGATGTACTGGAAACCCGCAAACGAGTTCTCGCCGCCGTTTTCCGTCTGAATGAGCAGATTCATCCAATTTTTATCCGTACCGTTATAGGCGGTGACCGCTTCGGCAGTTTCCACCCGCACATACAGATTTGCTGTGTCGTGCGCGATGCGGACAGAAGAAATATCGTTGCGGTTGCTGTTATCCACGTAAGTGGTGGTCGAAAACGCGTCGCGGTAGTCGCGGGCGAGCGCGTCGCCGACGGGGTCTTTATATTCGCTCTTGACATCTTTCCACGCTTCGGCGCTGAAATCGTCGAGGGGCATGGTTTTCAGATCGTATTTGTAGTGTTTCGCGTCGGAATATTTGTATTTGCGGGTATTGATGAGCGTCTGTACGACAAAGTTGTCGCCGTAGCCGCCCTTCATCATCTCGATATCGCGGGAATATTCCTCGGAGAACGTATCGACGAAATAAGAATCGTTGCCGTCGTTGAGTTTGATCGCCATCCATTCGTTAAAGCCCGTCACGAGCACCTGGTCGACGTACTTTTTGGAAGAATCGGCGTTATTTTCGAATACCGTTTCCCACTGCCCCTGATAATTGGTGCCCTTGTCGGAGTTGGAAGTATAGTTGCGCATCTTTTTATAGTCGAATCCCCTGCCGTTGTTGGTCAAGGGGCCGTTGCTCATTTTCGCGTCGGGATGCTGCGCGAGCGATACGCTCATCATGCCGTTGAAATTCTTTTGCGGATACTGCCAACTCATCCAAGGAAAGCCCGTTTCGAGATTTTCGATGGTGGTCTTGCCGTCCGGCCACTGCGATTCGCGGAAATCGAAGAAATCCTCTTTGAGCATGGCGTACAGTTCGCGATTCTGCGCCGAAATGAGTCCGTCCTCGCTCACGCCGATAATTAAAGGCTTGCCGTCGGGCGCGTACCACAGATCTTTGTAAAGCCCCTTTTCGTAATAGCGGCGGTACAATCCGCAGACGACGTCCGCGGAACGCGTGTTCGTGTAAAAGGTGACTTTCGGCACGTTGAAACCCTGGTCGCGGAAATTCTGCAAAACTTCGAAGATCGCGTCCGCCTCCTTGTTATAGGCGGTGGCGTTGGTGTAGTCGTACACCAGAAAATCGATGCCCATCGCCATCATCAGTTCGACGTGGCGGGTGATCACCCAGGGATCGGCGGAACAGTAATAGCCGTAGAGCGGCTCGCCCCAATAGTGAAACTTATCGGCGTTTTCGTACAGATAGTCGCTGCCCAGATAATCGGGATTTTCCGCCATGATTTTCGTGATATCGAGCACTTTGCCCGGCGTTTCGTGCACGCCGTGCCAGGTGTGATAGAACACGCCCACGTCGTTGCCGTTAGAAATATCGCCCGCGGGCGCGGTGCGTCCGAGCGCGTCGGTCGCGGTCAGATTCGCTTCGGTATATTCGAACGCCGAAAGATTTCTGGTATCTTCTACGCGCTCCGTCGGCTTATCTTTGGGATCGCATCCGACGCTGCATGCGACGATGGCGCAAATCAGCGCGGCGGCGATCCATTGTATCGGTTTTTTCATAGTACCCCCGTATTTGGTTTTCCGTCGAAATGCTTTAGCCCTTCAAACTGCCCATCGTGACGCCTTCGATCAGTTGTTTCTGGAAGATCCCGAACAGGATCGTGGGAATGACAGACATAAACACCGCGCCCGCCATCAGGATATTGACCTTGGTTCCCTGCGAGTTGTCGGTGATAAAGTTGTACAGAACGAGCGCGAGCGTTTTGGGCGCCGTGGCGGAAGTACAGTAGACCAAGGGCCCGTAGTAATCGCCCCAGTACGCCAGAAACACCTGCACCATCACATAGATGAGAACGGGCTTGCACAGCGGCACGACGATGCGCGAGTAACGCACAAAGGCGTTTGCGCCGTCTATTTTCGCCGCGTTTTCCAGTTCGTTGGGAATGCCCATCATAAATTGCCGTATCAGAAAGATATACACCGCGCCGCCGCCGAACAGGTTCGGAATGGTAAAGGGCAGAATGGTATTCAGAAATCCCAGTTTGCTGTAAATGATATACAGCGGCAACTGCGTGACCGCGGAGGGCAGCATCATGGTGCCGAGCATGGCGGCGAACATGACGCCTCTCCCCTTCCAGCGCAGTTTTGCGAACGAATAGGCGATGAGCGTGGCGGAAAAGGGCACGGCGATCAGGTTGAACGCGATGATGCACAGCGTCCACAGAACGCCTTCGCCGTAGCCACCCGTCTTGAACACCGTCACGTAGTTGATAAACTGCGGCACTTTCGGAAAAAATCCCGCGTAAGGGTTATCCACTTCTTCCGCAGACATCAGGCTCTTGACGATCATGTAAAAATAGGGAAAGAGCAAGACGATCGCGATCGCGCCCATTAAGATATAGAGAAAAATTTTCAGGATCAGTTTTTCGCGGCGCGCCTGCCTGTTCTTTTCCTGTAAGATAGCGGCTGCGGTGTTTTCGAGTTGTGCAAATTCGCTCATTGCGCGTCCTCCCCGTAAAACACCCATTTGCTGGTTTTGAACAGCACGCCCGTGAGCGCCGCGATGATCGCGAGCATGAACCAGGCGAGCGCCGCCGCGTAGCCCTGCGCGCCGGAAATTTTAAAAGACGTGTTGTAGATCTTGACGCCCAGCATATACAAAGATTCCCCGTCGCTTCCTCTTCCGGGCAGAGGGCCCGTGGAATACAGGAGCGTTCCCGTGTACTGAATGGAGCCGATGACCGACATGATGAGATTGTAGAAGATCATGGGCGTTGACATGGGGATGGTAATGGAGATAAATTTGCGGAAGCGCGACGCGCCTTCGATATCCGCCGCCTCGTACATGCCCCTGTCGATGTTCTTGAACGCGGAGAGCCATAAGATCATGCCGCTGCCCGTGCTCCACAGATTGATAAAGAACAGCGAGGCGATGGCAGACGGCCCTTCGCTTTGAAACCAGCGCGAGGCGGACAGCCCGAACGCCTGCAAGATCTTGTTCATGATGCCCATCGTTTCGGGGTTGGCGGTATATTTCATCATATCCGTCCAAAGAAGCGCCGCCGCGACCGCGGGGATCATGCAGGGAAGGTAATAGATGACGCGGAAGGTATTGACGCCCTTGATGAGGGTCGTGTTGACGAGCGCCGCCAAAAGATAGGAAGTGACCAGTCCCAGGGGCACGCTGACCGCCACGTAGTAGAAGGTGTTGAGGCAGACAATGCCCATTTCTTTTTTGTCGACGGTGAACATGCGCACGTAGTTAGCAAACCCGCGCCAGTTCCAGATATTGATGCCGTTCGTTCCCCAAAAAGAAATGTAGAGCGAATACACGACGGGTATCAGCGTAAAGACCAACAGCCCGATCAAAAGGGGCGCGTTGAACAGCCAGCCCGTGTAATTATTTTTCAAAAACTTTTTGAAGGGCGTCTTCTCTTTTTTTTGACGCTTTTCGGGCGGCTTTTGAACCGCCCTTTCGCTAACGCTTTTCGTATCCATGCGAACCTCTCGCTTTAGTATTCGATCATCGCGTCTTTCATGTCGCGCACGGTCGCGGAAATGATCGCGTCCATATCTTTCGCCTTTTCTGCGTTGCAGGCGTTATTGAACATCTGCTTGATCGCCTGCTGCAATCCCGCCTTAGCGGAAAGTTTCGTCCGCGTGAAAAAGTCGGAGGATACTTTATATTCCGAACCGTACGTATAGGCGGACAGGTTGAGCGTTTCGTAATCCTTGCCCCAGTTGGCGTTCTTGTAATCGGACAGGTCTTTGCGGATGGAAGCGAGGTTCAGGCCGTTGAGCGCCATTTTCTGCTGTCCCGCATAACTGGAAAGATAGGTCAGAAACGCCCAAGCGAGTTCTTTGTTTTTGGAAGCGGCGTTGATGGCGTAACCCGCCACGCCCGCGCCGATCTTCGGCGTATCGTTCTCCGTGATGAGGGGGAAGGAAACGAGATCCACTTTCCCTTTCAGGGCAACTCTGTTCGCGTACAGGGAAACGGAAGCCGACTGGAAGAGCATGGCGCTCTTGCCGTTGTCGAAAGAGCCGCTGGTCGCGACCGTGGAATCGTTGATATAGCGCTTGGAAACGAGATCCGCGACCATGTCGAGGCATTCGCGCGTCGCCGCGCTGTCGATGGCGACTTCGCCTTTTTCGTTCAGAACTTCGGCGCCGTAGGAGAGGAGCATGGGATAGCACACGGACAGCCAACTCGTCAGATTCGCATCGAAAACGTAATCGTTTCGCATGCCGTTGTTATCCATGTACGTTCTGACTTTCGCGCACACTTCCATAAAATCGTCCCACGTCCAGCCGTTTTTGACTTTGGTGGTCGCGGGATCGAGATCCACGCCCGCCTTGCTCAGAATATCGGTATTGATGAACGTGACGACGGAATCGCAACTGCGGGGAATGACGTAGCAACTTTCCCCTACCGAACTCATGCCGTAAAATTCGGTGTAGAAGTCGTTTTCGAAAGAGTATTTGCCCGCTTCGCCGTTCGCGCCGATATAGGTATTCACCTTATCCTGCATTTCGTTCGCCTTTATGTAAGGGGTGAGATCGACGAACGTTTCCGATTCGACCAGATCGTAAAAATCGGGCGAATTGCTCCACACGATATCGGGCAGCGTGCCTGCGAGTTGCTGTTGACCCACCGCGCTGACGTAGTTGTCTACCGAAACGTAACTCATTTCGATGGTCACGTTTGGAAAGAGATCGGCGAAATCGTCGATCAGGCACTGGATCATCGTGCGCTCGTTGACGTTGCCGCCGGGCACCATGATCTCGATGGTCGCTTCCATATTCGGGTCGAGATTGACCGTGATATCGTCCGGATCCACGGGCTTGGGTTTGGACGGCGTCCTGTCGCAGCCGCTCAATACGGCGAGGGAAAGCAGTCCCGCGAGTAAAACCGTTAAGAATTTTTTCATCGTTTAACTCCTTTTAATATTTGATCAGCGCAGACAAAATGTTCATGGCGTACAGCCTGCTGCTGTAATCATTCACATGGTTGATCCCGTTGCCTGTCACGTCCATGTATTTCTTGTTTTGGAGGAGCGTAAGACTGGGCGTAAACATATCCAGCGTGAACGCTTCCCGATAACTTTCGGCGATCTCGTCGAGTTTTTTCCAATACGCCTTGAACGTATTGTAATTGTAATTGGCGGAATTGGGCGCAAACGCCTTGATGAGCATAAATTCGCAGTCGGGCACGCGCGCCTGTACGTCCGCCACGATCTTTTCGATATTGTCGCGGTAGGTGCCGGGCGTCATGTCGCCGCCCGCGTCGTTGATGCCGAAATGGATCATCACGAGATCGGGCGTTTCCGATGCGACGGCGTTGATCTGCGCGGCGGCGCTGCCCCATTCCGAAGTTTTTCCGCCCACCGCCACGTTTTTGACGCTCACTTTGCCCGTATATTTCTCGTCGAGCGCTTTTGCGGACTGATCCACCCAGTTTTCCATGTAGGGCGCATGGCCGAAATGCCCGCTGGAAGAGCAGCCCTCCGCCACGCTGTCGCCGATGGCGACGATCTTTACGTCCTTGCCCGAGATCAGTTTTTCTTTCAGTTCGGGAAAGCCCGACGTTTCGTAATCCGCGAATTCTTCCGTCTTCACGTCGTTCACGTCGTACACGTAACTGACGGATACCTGATGCCCGTAGATGAGCGAACTTTCCGTATAGATGGAGCCGCCCATGAGCACCCAGTCGGTCTCGACGTTCGTTATGGAGGAAACTTCGCGGTAGGGTTCGGGAATGTTCTTGCCCAAAAGGTTTTCCGCCGTGAGATAGGGCATGGAGCCGCCCGCTTTCATCGTGAGCGTGTTGCCGCTTATTTCGTATTCGGAGGCGGGATATTCCTTTTCCCAGGTATAGTCGCGCACGGACAATATTCTGACGGGTTCGTATTGCAGTTTTCCGCTGACGACGCCCTTATCCTCCACGAGCATGACCGTTTCGTTATAAATCACATTCCCTTTAAAATAAGGCGCGGTCATTTCGTTGAAACCGAACGCGTACGCCGCTTTGTCGGGCTCGACGTAGTTGGGAAATTTCGAAAGGTCTACTTGCTCTTTCTCTTCCTTTTGGCCGCAGCCGACAAAGGGAAAGACGAGCAGGAACAGTCCCAAAACACCTGCAAAGATTTTTTTCATGGCGATCTCCTGTTTTTTCCGATAGAATAATTTTCTTTGCGTTGTACAACGCAAAGAAAAAGGGTACCCTTTTTCTTTGCGTTGTACAACGCAAAGAAAAAGGGTACCCTTTTTCTGATTATGAATAGGCGTTTTTCTGCAAACTACGCCCTTTTTTATACTTTTATTTTAAAGCCATACGGCCGATAAATCAATGGATAAAATAAAGAAAATATTACACTTTTTACAGAAATTCTTAAATTACTTGACAGAAATCCTTCCTTATGACATAATAACGGTGTAGATATTCAAGGAGGCGGTCCATGGAAACGTTCAACCCTTTTCTCACCACCTCGCTGCACGTCACCGAGGCGGGTTATACCAAGGTTGGCCCCTCGTGGAGCCATCTGGCGACCTTTTTCCCCTACTACCGCATGTACTATATCACGAAAGGCGCGGCGAAAATGTTCATGCACGACGAAACGCTCGAACTTACGCCCGACCGGCTTTACTTTATTCCCGCCTTTTCCATTACGGGCGCGGAATGCCCGCGTGAAATGGAACACTTCTGGATGCACTTCAATCTGGATATCACGACGATCAGTTATCTGACGATCTATAAACCCGCCCTCTTCGTGGAAGCGCAGCCGCTCGACAAAGAACTGTTTCGCTTGGTACGGGAAAATTTCGACGCTGCGGACGACGGCGCGCACGCGCCCAACACGCTCGCCTGCCAGAGTCTGGCAAAATATCTCTTTTCGCGCTTTTTACCGAGCGGGAACGTTTCTTCCGAGTCCGCGAACTTTATCCCCGTACTCGAATATATCGACAGGCACCTCAATTCCAACATATCCAACACGGACCTTTGCAATATCATGTGCCTGAACGAAACGTATTTTTCCAACGTGTTCACCAAACAGTTCGGCATTTCGCCCAAACAGTACATTTTGCAAAAGCGCATCGGCTCCGCCGCCAGAATGCTGGTGGAAACGGACAAGACGGTCAAAGAGATCGCTTTCGAGTTCGGCTATGACAACGAAATGTATTTCAACCGCATCTTTCACAAGATCACGGGATCGGCGCCGGGAAAGTACAGAAAAAACTTCCGCGCCAAGGACAAACTATAAAAGGGATAAAAATATCTGTAAATAATGCATTGACGGGGATAACTCCCTGTACTATAATAGTGATAAAATCCATCGGGATTCGGAGGAAATTTATATGAAAACAATCAAGGAAAAACAGTTATTGGTCGGCGCGGACTTCGCAGGCTTTCCGCTCAAGGAAGCCGTCGTCGCGCACTTGCAGAAAAAGGGCTGGACGATCACCGACGTGGGCGTAAAAGCGGACAGCGATCCCGACGACACGGATCTTATGTTCCACCGCGTGGGCCTTCGCGTAGGCAGCATGATCTCCGAAGGCGAGTTCGAGCGCGCGCTCATCTTCTGCGGCACGGGCATGGGGATCCACATCGCCGCCTCGAAATGCCCGCACGTGCACGCGGGCGTGGTGGAGAGCGTTCCCGCGGCCCTTCGCGCCATCACGGGCAACGGCGTGAACGTGCTCGCCATGGGCGCTTTCTATGTGGCTCCCGCCATGGGCTGCGACATTGCCGACGCTTACCTCAACGCGAACCTCGGCAGCGGCTACGAGTGGTGGCACAACTTTTACGAATTCCACAAACTCGCCATCGATGAACTGGAAGCCTTCGATTACGAAGAGTACAAGAAAAACGGCTTTAAAGTGAAAAAACTGGGCGATTATCCCCTTTCGCTAGAAACCAAACCCGACTAAAAAAACACCCCGCGGAGATCTCCGCGGGGCTTTTTTTACTTTTCAAACGAAACTTCGATCGATTCCAGCCCGAACGGCACGAGTTTTTTCTCGGGCGTATAGGCCGCGTTGGTGCGCTCGTCTTTCCAGCCGCCGCGCAGGGTGAAAAAGTCGGGCGATACGCCGCCGTTTTCGTCGTACGCGCAGTGGAAAGGCCCGAACTTGTTGCGCATGGTCGAATAGCATCTGACGCGTATTTCGTGCCCGCCCTCCGCAAGGCGCATCGTAGCCGATTCGCCCAAAAGCACCGTGCTCTTTTCGCCTTCGCAGAAAAATTCGCACATGGCAAAATTCCCGACGGGCCGCAAAAGAATTTTTCCGCCCTCTTGCAGCGCGAACGAATACTCCGCCGCCCCGCAGAAATTCTGCAATCCCTGTTTCATAAGGTCGCCCGCAGTCTTCGGCGCGGGTGCGCTTAAACGATCGCCCGACGCATCGAAATCCCCTTCCAGATAGACGGGCTCCATCAGCGTGGCGTAACTGAAACAGTTTCTGAGGCTTTCGGGCACGGCGTCGTCGAAAAGAACGTTTTTGATCTGTTCGGAATCCGCAAAATCCGCCTCGTATTCATAGACGTTTTCGCCCGCTTCCGCACAGACGTCCGCCCTTATAAAGTTTATATCCGAAGCGTCTTGCGAAAAGCGGACAGGCTTGCCGTTGAACCGTTCGCCGCGCACGTTCTGCTTTTCGCAAAGCAGAGAGATCTTCCGCGCCGCATCGCTTTCGAAAACATAGCGTACGCGGATCTTTCCGCAATAGCCGCGCTTGACGAGCGTTTCGAATACCCCGTACACATAGCCCGACAGCGTTTCTCCGTTCTCGGTCAGAACCTGCGCGTTTTCCAGCGTCAGACAGTTTTTCTCTCTGCCGACGAACGCGGGCACGATCGTTTGTTTCCGTTTTGCGGCAAAGGGCGGCTCTTTGTACGCGCCGTTTTCTTCGAGCAAAAGAGAGCCGAACGGGGGCACGGTAAACTCGCTTTGCGGGGAAAACCCTTCGAGCGTTTCCAGATTTAACTCGCTGAACCTGCCCGCAAGCGACAGTTTCGCGGGCGCGGCGGAATCGTTGACCGCAAAGACGAAGCGCGCGCCGCTATCCAGCGTGCGGCAGGTATATTCGCATTCGCAGGCGACGACGGCGCTGGGCTTGGGCAGAGCGCCGAGAGAAATATTGCTTTTAAGAGCGGAAAGATCGGCGGGAACGCCCCCGACGAACGCGGGCGCCGCGCCCTCGACGGCGAGTTTGCCGCCCTCTTTCAGATACGAAGTCAAAAGGCGCACGGTATTTTCTTTGAGTTCGCGGCAGTTTGCGAGCACGACGGCGGAATAGGCACACTTGCCGACGACCAGCCGCCCGTCCCGCACGCCGCCGAGTTTTTCGAGCACTTTCTCATTGACGAACTGATAGGCGACGCCGTTTTCGCGCAGCGCGTCGGCGATCTTCGCAAAGCCGACGTCCACGTTTTCGCGCGCCGCGTCCTCGCTCAAACGCCGATAGTCGAGATAGACGCTTTCCATGGGCGTGACGACGGCGACGGGCGCCTCTTCCTTCGACGAGGCGATTAAAAAGCCGAGGCGGGCGAAATAGTCGTTGAACGTCTTATAGCCCGAAATCCAGGGCAGCGTCCTGCCGAAATGCACGGGGTGATCGGTCTTGCCCTGCCCCGCGATTGAATAGTTATACAGGTGCTGGCACATGAGGTCGACGCCGTGCACGTACTGTTTGTCCGCGATGTGCCTTAGTTCCATAGGCGTGGCGGAATTGCCGCTGCAACCGAACGTTTCGGTCATGACGAGGTTCACGCCCCGCTGCGCGGCGACAGAGCCCGCGCTACGCGCGGAAATGTTCGCGGGCGAATATTTCGCGAGGTTGTCGATGGCGGGGATATGCTCGTACAGATAACTGGACGCGCAGTCCGCGCCGCCCCACATCTGCGTGAAAAAGCAGGTTTCCTCCACGCTGTGACCCGTGAGCATACAACCGTGCCCCTCGCACCAGTCGTTGAGTTTGCCGTAAAAATTCTCGCAGTACAGGCGGTTCATCAGATTGTAGTACTTTACGCGGAAAGGATAGCCCTTTTCGTCGTTTAAAAACAGATAAATGAGCCCGTCTTTCAGATTTTCGCCGTACGTTTTGAAAAATTCTTGTTCGGTCACCGCGGAAACGGGCGTCGCGTAGCGGTAAAACTGCGGCTCGTCGGTGAAAAATCCCAAAAGTTCTTTGCCGAACGAGGGCGCGAAACGCTCGAAATATTTTTCGTGCGTTTCCTCGATAAACCGCTCGGTCACGGCGGGGTTCAGAATATCCACGTACGCGTCGGAAACGCGCTCGTACAGCGTATGATACTTTTCGGCGCGCTCGCCGCGCTTTAAAAGGCGCGGCGTACCGCCGTCGAGAGAATACACGGCAAAGGCACTCCCGTCGAACTCGTCTTTGATCTCGTATTCCAGATAGCGGGCGCGAAAATCCCGTTCGGAAAGCAGTTTGCCGCCCACGAATCCGCTCGGCCAGCCGAATTCATCGTACATCCATACTTTGAGATCCTGTTTTTTTGCCTCTTCGAGGCATACGCCCACAAGGCGGAACCACTCGTTTGACAGATATTCGGTCGTCAGCCCCGCCCGCGCGTGGAAAATGAACCCGCCCAGACCGAACGACTTCATTTCCCCGATCTGGCGGCAAAGTTCCTCTTCGCCGAGTTCGGAGTTGATGCTCCAAAAAACCACGGGCCGGAAATCGCGCACGTTTGCGCGCAGTAACGTCGAAAGCAGACCTTCGTTTTTCATAAATATTCCCTTTTTTATGTCGATTTGATTGCATAGTATAACATAACGCATGGATTCTGTCAACGTTTTTCAAAAAAAGCACTCCCGCGAAGGAGTGCTTTTTTCCTACTGCAAGTCGCCCCGCAGCCAGTTGTTCGTCGAGATGATATACGGGAAATCGGGGTCGCGCCTGAACTCGAACACGGGCACGCCCACGTCGGGATAGCCGAACGCCGTGACGTTGCGCGCGCCGTTTTCAAACATTTCTTTGAAATACGCATCGCACTTTGCGACGGTATCCAGCCCCGCGGCGTAGCCTTCCGCGCACGCAAATTCGTTGAAATTCGGATCGGCTTCGAAAAGTTGCTGTTTCATCTTTTTCAGATCGTATTTGCAGGTGACGGGCGACATGGTGTAGCCAGGCGTGCTGTAATCGTTGACCGCCGTCCAGATAGGCGGATAAAACGTGCTTTCGTTATTGAGGGTCGTCTGGCAGGAAACGGTGTGGGTAAAGATCTTGGTACGGGGAACGCCCGCCTCGTATACCGTTTTCGCCAGCATTTCGCTGTAATCGTGAATGACCTGATACAGGATATTTTTGATATGCTGTTTGGAAGATATGCCTTTTTCCGCCGCTTCCGCGTCTATTTTCGCCTGGTCGTATCCCAAAGAGTGCAGCGCGCCGTAGCCGTACTGCGCCAGTTCCCATTCGTACATGGGTTTGCCCGTAGCGTAGTCCTTGGGAAGGTTGTTGACGGAGAGATTCAGCATGCGGTTATCCGCCGAATAGTCGGGAATGTGCGTTTCCCAGCCGACCGCGCAGCCCGCGAACAGATACGCCTTATCTTCTTTTTTCAGTTTGGTATAGCGCTCGTTCAGGGGTTTCAAAAAGCCTTCTTTCAAATTGTGCACGATCAGTTCGCGGAACTTTTGCGAGGCGAAATTGGGCACGGGATTGGCAACGCGCCAACTGCCCCAGTTGTACCAGAACCTCGGCAGTTCCCCGTACTTGTTCTGCCCGCCGTACTCTTCGCCCTCTTCGGGAAATGCGATCCACTCGCACATGGAAGGATCTTCCCAATACTTCACTTCCGCATCGCCGCCGAAGAGCGTGGTGTAATTGTTGATGTCGTCCAACTGAAAATACACGGGAATATTGAACTTTTCCGCCATGTCGAACGCCATGTTCACTTCTTCCTGCATCTGTTCGATGGATTGCGTCAGCAGCATGGGCCCGATATAGCCCGCCGCGTACATACGTCCCGTGGAAGGATCGTTCTCGCCTAAAAGATATTTCATCTCGGGGGCGTAACTCTCCACTTCCTCATAGTGCGTGTTGGTGAATACCATCGTGATATATTTGTCGTCGCGCAAATCCTCGTACTCCTTTTCACACCCGCCCAACAGGGGCAGGCTCATCAGGCAGGCGGTCAAAAGCAAAACCGCCCATCTCTTTATTTTCATGTTATACTCCCTTCTTTTTGGTTTGGTTGAGCGTTTCCAGCCAGCATAAAACGTAGGAGGCGAACCCGTGATTGCAACTCGCCGCGTCCGTGTCGTTTTCCCAGAGCGTCATCGTCTTGTCAGCCATATAGGTAAAATAGCCTCGGATCTCGCTGATCAACTGTTCGCCGCAGCCGTAGCGCTCCAAGAGCGAAAGCCGCAAATAATTGCCGATAAAGGCATTGGCGGGCCACACGAGAGGATAGCGGCCCGTCTTTTTCCTGTCGGGTCCGAAATCGCTTAAAAGCGTCTGCCACAGCGCGGGATATCGTTCGGGCGTCGCCGTTTCCGTGAAAAAGGCGTAATACTGGCATACCTCCGTGGTATCCTTCGCGGGCGTGAGAACGCCCTCTTTGCGCACCGCGTGATCGGTGAAAAATTGTCCGTCGAAGGACAGTTCGCGTATTTTTTCCCGCATGCGCGCGGCCCTTTGCAGCGCGGCCTCGTCGCGGTACAGTTTTCCGACCGTTTCCAGCGTGAGCGCGTAGAGCATATTGACGCAGAAGTTGACGCCGTTCGTAAATTCCGCCGCCTTGCTCCATTCGATGAATACCCAGCCTTCGAGGTCTTCCAGAAGCCCGAACTCGTTTTCGAACGCCGAAAAGTACTCCAAAAGCGCGTAGATCTTATGCCGCGCGCGTTCTACCATGCCGAGATCGCCCGATTCGCTCGCGTAGCGGTCGAGTTCGAGGACGAACCACATCGCCCAGGTGGGGATAAAGTTGCCGTCGGGGTGGTCGGAAGGATAGCACATGGGCAGCATGCCCTTAGGCAGGCGTTCGAACTTTTTCGGAAGCAGAAAATTTTCCAGAAAGTCGTGCTCGGTGCGGTTTTCCCCAGTCAAAAGGTGCTCCACGCGCCCCGTGAAATATCCGTCGCACAGCCAGCCCGCGCGCTCGCGCGAGGGGCAGTCCATGAAGATATCCACGCAGTTGTAGGCGAACGTATTGAGCGCCGCCCGATAGATCTTTTCGAGTTTTTCGTCGGCAAAGGAGAATTTTGCCCCTTTCACGGCGGGATTCGCCACCTCTTTCAGGCAAAAACGCTCGACGCGGATCCTGCCCGCCGCGCAGAAAATTTTTGCGTAGCGCAGGGTGTAGGGTTCCAGCGTCAAAGTGCGGTACGTACCCTGTTCGCATACGTATTTGACGCAGTTCAGGCAGTTGAGCCGAAAGGGATCGACGTCGGAATCGCGCAGGATCTCGTCGAACAGCACGTAAAAGACGCTGTCTTTCTCCGCAACGACTTCCAGAGAGAGAAAGCCGCAGGCGTCGAGGGAAAAATCGAACAGTTGAAACAGTCCTTCTTCCAGCGTGCCGCCGTTGACTTCGTAGTCGAACGATACGGTTTTCAAGCCGCGCATCTCTTCGTACAGATCGCATTCGAGTTTGTTGCCGGCAAACGTCTTGAAAATTTTCGTCGGCTGCAAAAACTGCGGACCGTTCAAAACCTCGCTGTTTTCGTACGCCTGCGCGGACAGCATGGAACCGCTGCCGACGACGGTCGGCACCAGTTCCGAAAATGCGGGGATGCGGCTCGCGCGCGGCAAAATCTTTTTCTCTTCCTGCAATACGACTTCGCGCGCGTTCGCAACGCGCTCGCCCGCCAGCATTTCCGAATACCCCGCGTCCAGTTTCCATACCTCGGTAAAGGCGCGCTGGAAAGAGTAGCGCGGCGTCTTCTGCACGTGTTCGGGAATATCGAACGCAAGCGTGTACTTGTCGGTACAGGTGAGCGGCTTGCCGCCGCACAGGACTTCCGCCTGCAAAAAAGCGTCGTTTTCTACGTACTGGAAACTGTTTACCTTGTACGAGGCGACCAGAAATACCAGAATGTTTTCGCCGTCGCGCAACTTTTCCCCGATGGAAAGGGTATCGGCGCGAAAAGTATCTTTCGCCGAGCGGGCGGGCCCCGCGAGGAGGAACGTGCCGTTGAGATAGCATTGATAGCAATCCGCCGCGGCGACGTTCAACTCGTAATCGCTCTGCTCCGACTTATGGAATTTCAGTAAAAATCCGCACAGCCTGTTGTAATCTTTCTTTTTACTTTCGATCCAGATCGGTTTTGCTTCTTTAAACATACTGCTCCGTTAATTTTTCTTTCTGAAAGCGGTGAGAACGAGCGCCGCCGCGCCCAATACGCATACGAGCGCCAGAACCGCGCCTTCCGCGGCAAAGGACGAGCCGCAGCCGCCGCCGGCCGCTGCCTTGACGACGATCGTAAACGTCTGATCCTGCGCCTTATTGCCCGCGGAATCGCTCGCCGAATACACGATCGTATAGGTTCCCGCCTCCTGAGGCGTAAAGGAATTGTTCACGACCGCGACGCTTTTGCCGTCGGGTCCCTTCACGCTGATCTTTTCCGTAAGCCCGCTGTCGAGATCGTCCGTGACCGTCGCGGGAGGCAGAATGACCTTTTCCCCGACCGTCCCTTCGGTGGGTACGCCCGAAACGGTGATGACGGGAGGCGTGGTGTCCTCGACGACTTCCGTCTTCTCATGGCTGAGCGCGGTGAGCGTAAAGCAGCGCGTCTGCACGTTGGGAAGTTTCTGGTCCGCATCGTCGTTATCGTAGGCGGAAAGCGCGAGATAGGTACAGTTGTTCGCGTCCACGAGGTCCGAATAATATACTTTTTTCAGATTTTCGTGGCGCATTTCCTTGCCGTTGACGAACAGGCGCACGCCCTCGTCCTTCTTCTGGATCTCGATGGTCACGTCGCCGAGCGCATCGGATTCGTTGGCAAACGTATCCTCGATGGCGATGTCTTCCGCGCCGAACGGCGAGAAATAATGCACGGAAACGAGCAGTTTGCCGTCCTTATTGTTGAGCCGCACATAGAGTCCGTCCGCGGCAAATCCGCCGGGCGCGGTGATGGCGGGTTTGTTCACGAAACCGACCGCGACCCACGCGTCGGTGGAAGTCGCTTCGTCCGTATCGTTGCCGTCCCAAAGCCCGTTGATGTGGAACGTTGCGCGCAGTGCGCCTTCGTTCATGGACAGGGGAAGTTTGTAATAACTGTGCGCGAACACCTGCATACCCGCATCCACGGCGCTGACGCCGCCGTAAGGCGCGTGCCAGTTGTTCATATCCTTGATGGAATCCATCGAAAGCGCGTCGTCGGGATCTACGACGGTGATCTTGTAGGTATTGGACGCTTTGTTGCCCTTGCTGTCCTCGGCGCTGTACACGACGGTGTATTCGCCCTTGACTGCAGGCGTAAATTTGCCGTCTGTCACCGCGACGTCGCTGCCTTCGGGGTCGGTAACCGTGATATCCGCAGCAATCTCTTCGCCGTCCGCCTGCACCACTTTGCCTTCGGGCAGCGTCACGGCCGTGCCGACCATGCCGCTTTCGGGCATATCGGAAACCTCGATATAGATATTTTCTTTGGCTTTGATATCGGTGGTGATGCCGAGTACTTCCACATTGTTGGTCGACTGGTCGCCCTGCACGAAACTGCCGAAACTGAAATAGAAACAGCCGTTTTCATCGGTGAAGTCCGCAAAAGTGAGGGCGTCGAACGTCTCGTGCGACACGACTTTGCGGTTGATCGAAAAGACCATTTTGCCCTCGACTTCTTCCATTTCAATGGTGATCTTGCCGAGGCCGAAATCGGTCGTCTTTAAGACCGCGCCCTCGCCGCCGAACGCGTTGATTTCGGGCTGCATCGCGATCTTTCCCGCCTGGTTGCGCATCATGATATTCAGGCCCGCCTGATTTGCCGTGGGAAGAGCGGGCGTTTTGCCGAACCCGAGCGCTATCCATGCATCCACGTTGCCGATGATCATTTTCACGTCGAGCGTGAGTTTTAAGTATTTGGAAGACATATCCACCGCGCGCAGGTACTGCGCGCTGCCCGTGAGTTGCACGCCGCCCGACACGGCCGAAATGCCCGCACCCGACCAGTTGCGCACGTCTTCCACGCCGCCGAGCGTCGAAATGCTCGTGAATTTCAGTTCTTTGAGCGTCCCCTCGCCCGCTGCATAACTTGCGGTATTGAGATACGTCCTGCCGTAAGCGTCGGAAATCTGCGCGCGGGAAATGTTGGCAAGTTCCGCGTGCGATCCTTTGTCGTACACGCACGTCTTGTCGCCCTGTTTGACGGTTATGCTCGGATTTTCCCCGAACAGCGCGATATCCACCGTAAAGGGAACGCCCGCCTGCAAGCCGCCCTCGACGGGTAGCGCGCCGAGCGCGATATCCGTTCTCGCGAGCGCGCCGTCCTTTTCTTTCCAATGAAAGACGTTGAAATTCATGCTGTCCGCGCCGGGTTGCATCATAATGACGAAACACCCCGTGTTCGGTCCCGTATGCACCGATCCCGCCGAAAAATCCGCATTGTTCGCAAACGCGAGCACGTACCAAAAATCGGTATCGGGCACGATGGAAAATTGCATTGCCAGAGAAATCGTCTCTCCGTACAAAGGCAATTGAAGATTCGCGTCCGCGCCGATGCCGATACCGTCGTCGTATTCCTTGACCTGACCGAAAAAATCCTTCCATTCGCTCTTGCTCATGCCGAAACCGCGTTCACCCTCCGCAGAGGCCGAAAACGTCATGCCGACAAAGACCGAGCACAGCAGCGTGACCGCCGCTAAAATTGCGATAAGTTTTCTTTTCATCTTGTTTCCTCCTTTTATTCCACTGTTATAAAAGTACATCTGTTTGCGGGAAGGGACAGATCGACGATCGTTTCCTCCCCTTCCGTGCGGACGCTGATCAGTTCGACCGCGCCGCCGTAAACGTCCCATTGCCGATACAAATCTCCGATCTCGTTGAGACGCACGGTGATATTCACGTTCTGCGGCGACGAATTGACGAACATAAACACGGAATTGTTCTTGTATTTATGCTTGACCGCCACCACGTCCCTGTTGCTCTTTTCCAGCACCACCGACTTTACGCCCAGTTCCCGAAGATAATCGGATACGTTCGTAGCGGTCTTCTGATAAGAAAAATTCCTGCTCGTCGTAATATCGTCGAGCGCCTGAGTGAGCGCCGCCTGCCCCGCGGCCGTGTTGGACAGAATGCCGTTGGTATTCTGCATGATCACCGAAACGCCGCCCGCGGCAGCCTCGGCGAGTTTTTGCACGGCGGCGTCTTCCAGCGCCTTGGTGCGGGGAACGACGATCGCCTTGAACCGCTCGCCGGAGGGCGTGACGAGCGCGCCTTCTTCCACTTCGCACGCGGCGAGATTGACCGCGTCGAGAATGTCGTAATCGATCTGATTCCCGACGAGCGTGCGCACAAGATCGCTGAAATTCGCGCTCGTGCTTCTGACCTTGTCGTTAAATCGGTTGAGATGCGCGGGCGGCAATGTATCGATGTAGATGCCCTCGATGGGATAATACACCGCCACGTTGCTCTCGTGCACGCCGCCGTCGAGCATATAGCCCATGCGTCCGATGGTATCGGTAAACAGGCGGTTTTCCTCTTCGCTCATCAGATGCGGACGGTAAAACGTGCCGATCTGGTTGACGCCCATCGCGTACTGCACCGCCACCGAACCGAGTTTCGCATACATATCGCTCGTTTCCACGGCGTCGAAGGCGGCGGAAACTTCGCTCATCACCTTTGACTTTCCGCCGAAATGCGCGGCGGACGCGGCAAATTTCGCCGTCGTCGAACACCAGTTCACGGCCGTGGCGGGATTCGCCGTCAGAAGGTCGATCCCCGGCATCTGCATATTCGACAGATTGCGCATGATATTGCCGTTGAAGATCGGGTGCATATAGATATCTTCTTCCAGAAGGAAGTGCCCCGTCAGGCTCACGCCGTTGTCCTCGCACCAGGCGCCGATCTGCCCCGAATAGTTGGAAGCCATCAGTTCGCCCAACGTCTTGTAGTAATCCCAGCGGAACCGCTTGGCGGCGTCGGATTCCCCTTCATAGAGATATGAATAATAGTTTTCGGGGGAATAACCGCGCAGTTTCAGAAACTTTTCCGTCATATCGCTGCTGTAATTGGCAGTGGGAAGGAGCGGAATGTCCGGATCTACGGGGTCTTTGACGCCGGGCGTCGTGGGCGGGCCGTCGAAATACGTTCCCAGCATGGACGGCTCGTCGGTGAAAAACGCCTCGATGCCGTTGCCGAAATATTTGCCCAGACGCGATTTATACTGTTCGTGCGTCACGCGGATAAATTCCTGCACGGGTTCGGCTTTCAATACGTTGATATAGCGCCGAAGTTCCGCCCAGTTGTTGACCGCGTGCGTACCCTCGTAAAAATACTTGACGTACTGCACCGCCACGACCCTGTCTTTATCCGCCTGCCAGGTGAGCGTGCCGTTCTTCACGCGCGGCATCAGATCCACGCAGTCGGAAAGGTCCATATCGTCCACGCCCGTGCCCGCAAAGGCTTTTGCAAAGGCGAACGAATGCCCGTGCGGCGCGGAAATCTCGACGCGCGCGCCCGCGGACACGATCTTCGTGCCGTTCACGAGCCCTTCCGCCTGCCATTCGGGATGATCCCTCAAAACCAGCCCGCCCGCGGCGCCGCTGGGGTAATGCAATTCGTCGTACAGCCAGACGCGGAGGCCCAGTTCTTCGATGGCATACTCCACGTTGGATACGAGCGAATCCCACATCTCCTCGCTTTCCAGATAATTTTCGAGAAAGGAAACATTGGTCGCAACGCCGCCGTAGCCGTATTCTTTGAGCATATCCAGCGTCGCTTTATCCACTCCGTTCGTTTCGAATTCGCTCGCGTGAATGATGGGCAGCGGGCGGAATTTGAGCGCGGGGTCGGAAAACGCCTCCTCGTCGAAAGTACGCTCGTTGCCGACGATGGGCGGCGGCGTGAGTTTATCGTCCACCTTGCCGCAGCCGGACAATAAAAGCGCGGCGGCGGTCAGGCAGGCGAGACAGACTGCGATTGTTCTCTTCATTATACCTCCTTATGTTTTCGGAAACCTCGTCACGCGGCGCACGTATTCGCGCGTGAACGCATCCGCGTCCACACCCGTACCGACGAGAAGTTTACTGCTGCTCACGTCGTGCCGCCAGTTGAAATCGGACAGGTTCACGACGTAACCGTTGGCGAATTTCGCCTCCCGCTCGACCGCGCAGACCATGGGGCGGAACGTAACGAACGATTCGTCGAACGCGCACGTGAGCGCGAGCGGATCGTGCAAATATACGTCCGTCCCCCACTTTTTGCGCATACGGTTGAGCATTTGCAGGCAGGGGTGCGGGTGCGTCTGCACCTCGTTTAAAAGTTCTCCGCTCAGTTTGCACTGAAAGGTGATGTCCACCCCCACGCAGAGTATGGGCAGACCGCTGTCCATCACGATCGCGGCGGCGTCGGGATCGCAGGAAAAGTTGTATTCGCCGAGATTCATGGAAAATGCGCCGCCCATGATGCACAACTTTTCGATCTTTCCGAACAGGTCGGGGCGCTTTTGCAAAACGAGCGCGATGTTCGTCAGCGCGCCGAGGGTCACGAGCGTGATCTTTCTGTCGCTCTTTTCCAGCGTACCGACGATAAAGGAGACCGCGTCGTCGCCGTCATATTCGGTCGCATCGTATTCTTCCGCGTACGAGTGCGGCTTTTCGCCGTAATCGAGCGGGCGGCCGTGCACGCTCTCGCGCACGAGCGGCTTCGATTCGCCCGCGTACACGGGCACTTCGCAGAACCCGCCCGCGTTCAGGAGCGACTTTGCCATTTTCGCGCGGTAGGCGGCGCAGCGGTGCACCGTGGTGACGCCCAAAATTTCCAGTTCGGGCGACTGCATGGCGAGGCACAGCGCGAACGCGTCGTCGATATCGTCGCCCAGATCAGTATCAATGATAACAGGTATTCTTTCTTTCATGCGTTTTCTCTTTTCTTTGATTTTTTACATTTTAATCGCGGCGCCGACAAGTCCCTGAATATAGAATTTATTTGCGAAAATAAACAATAAGATCAAAGGTGAAGATGCCACCAGATATCCCGCGAACATGACGGGCATATTGGACGTGTATTCGCTCTTGAACGTGAGCAGCAGCCCCGCCGAAACGGTGAATTTTTCCTCGGACAAAACGAGTTGCGGCCAGATATAGTCGTTCCACACGTTGACGATCTGCATGATCGTGATCGTGCCTAAAATGGGCATGCTCAAAGGGAGCGCGATGGCGTAATAGCAGCGGAACAGCGACGCGCCGTCGATCTGCGCAGCCTCGAACAGATCTTTCGGGAGCCCCGAAAAGAAAGTCGTGAGCAAAAACACCGCAAAGATACAGCCGCCCGTCCAGATGGGCAGAATGAGCGCCATCAGATTGTCGTGGAGCCCCAGCGTCTTGTACAGAATGTAACTGGGCACGAGCGTGAGAACGCCGGGCACCATCATCAGCGCCAGAACCATGGATAAAAAGAACGAACGCCCTGGGAATTTCATTTTCGCAAAGGCGAAGGACGCGAGCGACGAGATGGCGAGCATGCCCGCCGTGCCCGCCACGCCGACGACCACCGTATTGAGCATATATTTGGAAGTCATGTCGAACGCGGTGGAAACGTTCCGTATGCGCAGCGGCAGCGTGGGATACCAGCGGGTATAGTCGTAGGCGATGTCCGATTTGAACGCGTTCCAGAGCGCCATTGCCAGCGGATACAGCATGATAAACAGTAAAAAGACGAGCACGACGTGTAAGACCGTCTGCGCTACGGGAAACTTTTTACGCCTTGATTTTTCGATATTTTCCACTACAACGACTCCTGGTCAAGACCCTGTATATTCTTGCTGCTGACGAATTTGAACGCAAACAGCGATACGACCATGATGACGACGAACATGACCGAGCCGATCGCCGAGGCGTAGCCCATATTGTCGTGCATGAAGGCCTGCTGATACATATAATATCCGGGCACGTAGGTAGAGTAACCCGGCCCGCCGTCGGTCAACACGATCTGCGTGCTGTAATCCTGGAATCCGCCGATCAGCCCGAAGATGAGAAAATAACGTATCTGCCCGATGAGTAGCGGCAGATCGATCTTCCAGATACGCACGAGCACGCTCGCGCCGTCAAGACGGGAAGCCTCTAAAACTTCGCTGGAGATCCCCATCAGCCCCGACATATAGATGAGCACGCTCGTGCCGCCGATCCAGGGAAAGCCCATAAAGATGATGGAGGGCACGACCCAGTTGGGATCGCCCAGCCAGTCGATGACCTGCGTAGGGCCCATGAACCCGAGAAGGCGCGCGACCGTGGTCAGAAGCCCGCTCGTGGGATCGAAAATATTTCTCCAGATAAGCGTGCCGACGACGCCTGGCGCGACGATGGGAACCAATACGAGCACGCGGTACAAACTCTGCAATTTCTGCGATTTCACGCCGAAAATGAGTTCCGCCATGACGAGCGGCACCACAATGCCGATGAGAAGGCGCGGGATCATGATGGCGAACATCGTGGGTATGGAGCGCAAAAACACGGAGTCGTGAAACAGATCGATATAGTTGCGGAATCCGACGAAAGACATTTCCCCGACGCTGTGTTTTTCGAAAAACGAGAGCGTCAGCCCGTAAACGGGCGGGTAATAGGAAAATATCAATAATCCGATAATGAGGGGTGCGATAAAGAGATAAGCGAGTTTTCTCTTCCAGATCTCTCTGCCCAGCCCCGCAAATTTTTGTTTCAAGCCCGACGCGGCATGACCGATCTTCATAGCGCACCTCCTGTCGTTTTGGGTTTCGGCTGTAAATCGATGACGAATTCGAAGCGCGTGTTGATCTCCAGAAACACCGAATTGGATTCGTCGATGACGGAGATCGTGACGGGCCTTGCGGGCTGCAAACTGGTCGCCGAAAAGGGAATGTAGATAAAGGAGGCGACGCCCTCTTCGTCCGTTTCGGCGCGGTTGCCTTTAAACGTGCCTCCGTTTTTCGAGATCGCGAACAGCGAGTGCCCCTCCACGCCCTTGCCCTTTTTGGTGACGCGCAGTTTGATCTGCACCTGCTGGCGCACGTCCGCCACGGGTTTTTCGGGCGTGAGGGAGACGACTTCGATGGTATAGGTTTGGGCGCGCACCGTATCGAACAGCGCGAATGCGCCGAATACGAGCACGATCGCCAGGACCGCGATGAGCGTTCTTTTCAGTTTCATACGTACCTTTTAATTCCAGCCGGAAGTATCGATGTTCAGATCCCTGATGTAAGCGTCCGCGCCCGCCTGCTGTATGGTGTTGACCTGCTCGAAGAATTTATCGTCGGTGTGCCTTCCCAAAACCCATTCGCCGAACAGGCGGTTGAGTTTGTCGTTCTGCTCGGAATTGAAAGCGAGCGGCCAGTTGGTTTCGGGCACGATGGGAAAGGACTGGTCGAGCCAATCGTCCAGAACGCTGTTGTAAGTGGATCCCTTGACGGCGCCCAGACTGGACCCCTGCTCTTCCACGATCATGGAGATATTTTCGGGAACGGTCAGGAATTTCAGGAATTTGACCGCCGCGGCTTCTAATGCGGGATCGTCCTTGACCGCGGGTTTCATGATATTGAGGATCATGTCGCCTTTGGGCTGATAAGGTCCCTTTTCGGTGTATTTGATCTCGGTGGTGTACTTCGTCGTCGAACTATCCATGAGCGGCGCGGGGAATACGCCGAAGTCGAATTCGCGCGCGGTGTTGTTGTACTGCGGATACAGCGCCCACAGCCCTTCTTCGTACATGGCGACCTTGCCCGAATTCCACTGGGGCGTGTAGTCGGTGCTCATCCAACCCTCGCGGAGAAGTTCGGTAAAATAGCGCTTCGCCTGCACGTATACTTCCTTTGCGTACGGCTGCGTCACGGGATTGTACAGCCCCGCCTTCATGGCGCGCAGTTGTTCGACCGTGGAAGTCACGTTATCCTTGTTGTAGTCGGTCTGCTCCATGATATAACTCGCGATGCTCGGCCCGATGGTGTACTGCATGATCCAGTTGTCGAGCGAGATCTTCTTGAAATACGACCAGGGCGCGACCGCCGTGATCTCGGGGTCCTTGTTGAGTTCCTTGGCAAGCGTTACGAACTGTTCCCAGTTTTTGGGGATCTGCGTCTTGGAAATGAGGTCGGTATTGTAATACCAGCCCGTGGCGGGACCCGCGTACAGCGTGATGGGAACGCCGACCAACTGCCCTTTGATGTCGCGCACGGTGGAGGTTTCGAAGAGATAATCCTCAAAGAGATCGCTCCACTTTTCGTTGCCCTCGACGTATTCGTTGGGTTCGTTATAATATTTCGTCATATCCACGTAATAGTCGCGGTCCTGATACTGCGTGCCCCAGGAAAAGGCGATGGCGGGACAGTTGTCGCCCGCGATCTGCGTGACGAACCACTGCGAAACTTCCGCTTCCAGCCCGCCCACGGGCTTGGAACGCGCCCATTTGATCTTGATATCGGGATTTTCCTTTTCGAACGCCTCCTGAATACGCCGCGTCGCCAAAATCACCGTAGGATTTTCCGTCGTGGGTTCGGTATTCAGCGTGGGCATCAGTCCGTGCATATCCACCAATAGTTCGATCTTTCCGTCATCTTTCTTTCCGCCGCACCCGACAAAGAGCGCCAAAGCGAAAACAAAACAGAGCAATATTGCAACGATCTTTTTTCTGTCCTTCATTTTCTACCTCCGAATAATTTTTACGTGCGTCTTAAAAAGACAGATACAGTATATAGTTTCATAGGGGGTTTTTCAATATCTTTCTGGTTAAGTATTTTTCAAATATGGCTGAATTTCGGCAATTTTTTTGTCAATTTTGGTAATATCTGTGAAATCAGTTATATTTTTTGGTTATTTTCCTGTTGACAAACGCGCCGCCGCCGTTTACAATAAAGGCATGAAACTTCCGAAATTCGAGTATCTTTACTGTTACTTCCACAATAAAGACACGTACGTGAAACCGCACTACCACAATTGTTACGAACTGACGTACTTTTGCGACGGGAACTCCGTATCCGACACCAACGGCGAGAGTTACAAGTGCTTTGCGGGCAATTTTCTCATCTACCCCCGTAACCGTCCCCACAACGAATCGCACTTGAGCAAAGTCAAAGTCCTGTGCCTCGGCTTTACGCCCGCCGAAGCGGACGCAAAACTGCAATGCGATAAACTGTACAGCGACCACGACAAATCGGTTTTAAAACTTCTGGAACAGATACAGAACGAAACGATCAACAAGGAATCCGACTTTTATTTCATGTGTTCGCTTTTGACGGGGCAACTTTTGCTCGGTTTGACGCGCCAGAACGACGCCCCCTATTCGCAGAACAGTTTTTCGCCCGTGCTGCGCTATATCAACGAGCAGTACACTTCGGACATCGATCTCGGATATCTTGCGAAACTTTCGGGGTATTCGTACGACCATTTCCGCCACGCGTTCAAAAAAAAGACGGGCATGAGCCCGCTCAACTATATATTGCAGAAAAAGATAGACCACGCGAAACTTTTGTTGAGCAATTCCACCATCTGTATCGCGGATATCGCCACCACCTGCGGATTCGCCAATATCTCGCAGTTTTCCGTGACCTTCAAAAAACTGACCGGACAAAGCCCCTCCGAATACCGCAAGCACGCGGAACCTTCCCCTACATAGAAAAAGAGCGCAAACCCTTTCGGTTTGCGCTCTTTTATATTTTTGTTATCCTTGATTTTTCAGCGCGATCGTCGCCCGCACGAACATAAACGCGCCCAGCGCGACGATGAGCAGGCAGACAGCGCCGCCCGTGACCGCGTTGTAAAGGCTCACGTCCGCTTCGGGCGAGAACGCCTGAAACATGGCGGTCTGCAAGGCGAGCACGGAAACCGCCGCGTCGGCAAAGTTGATATTCCGCACCGCGCGTATCTTGAAATCGCTCTGCTTGCGCGCCTTGACAAGATTATACAGCGCCATGATGATCTTATAAAATGCGTAGGCGGCGGAGGCGTAAATCATCAGCCCCGCGTATTCGAACGCGCGGTTTGCGTACACCATCTGTACGACGGCCGCCGAAAGCGCCAGCGTGAGCACGATGAGGAGGATCCCGCCCGTACGGTAGACGCGGATGCGCAGCAAATTCTTTTCCTCTTCCGTTTCGCCCTTGCGTCCTCGCAGGATCACGCCGCCGCGCAGGAATGCGAGTACCAGATAATACCCCGCCAACGCACCGAACCAGACGGAATGGGAAAGCACGGCGAGCGTGCCCTGAAACAGGGCGTACGCCACGCTGACCGCCCAGGTGACGAGCCCGAACGCCACCGTGCGATATCCGTAATCGTGTAAAAGTTTATCGGTAAATTCGTAATTCTGCGCCCAACGCGTAATATTCGTTTTCATTTTCGGTACAAAACAAATTACTACGTATATGAGATAGACGAGAGAGAGCGCGGAAAGCGCATAGAACACGTAGGAAAGAATTTGAAACCACAGATCGGGCAGGTGCAACGCGGCGGCGGCGACCGCACCGCCGATACAGAGGATCGATACGGCGATCAGCGCGGCTTTTTTCGCGCCGCGCACGCTTTTCAGTCGATCGGTAAATTTCACGGCGCTCCCCCTTTTTTTGGATTTTCCCCTGTATTATAACATAGAAACGACGAAAATGCAAACGCGGATCCGCTGTGCGGATCCGCGTTTTTTATTTTGTAAACCCCACCGAGCCGATCGCTTCGGCGGTGACGACGGCGCCCAGAAACAACTTTTCCTCATCGTCGTCGTACTGTGTGGCGGACGTGCTGTATTTGGAACGGGTGACGACGGAGATCTCGCCCGCCGCGCCGCGCATCTTCGCTTCGGCGCGGGCGGCGCTCTCCGCGTCAGCGGCGGCGAACGCCTCCGCATCTTCCAGCGTTTCGAATTCCCGCGTTTCGGCGTTGCCGTACACGATAAAGCCTTCGCCCGTTTTCTGCCGTATCTCCGCGGTGCAGGCGGCGTAGACGTTGCCCGTGACCGCGCCGACCACATTGGCGACTTCGGCATGCTCGGGTATCACGGCTGTCGTGCCCAGAAGTCGCGCGACCTCGGGCAAAAACAGTCCGACGGGCGCGCCGATGCCCACGAGTTTGAAATTCGTTTTCAGCCCCGCCTGCGCCACGCCGCGTCCCTGGCCGAGCGCGGTGCGGTAGCATTCCTCAATCCAATGGTCGCTCTCTTCGCCGAACTTTCCGTTTTTGTAAAAGCCGTCCTGGTATTGCAGGATGATCTTGACGATATTCACGTACATCTTATGGCGTATTTCCGCGTATACCCGTTCGCAGAGTTGTTCGGTCGCGATCTCCAGATTGCCCGCCACGATATCCGCCGCCATGCGGGAAACGGAACCGTCGAACCGCTCGAAATCCCCGCGCACGTGCATCACGTCCGTGGGCGTCAGTCCGATCACCTGCACGGTCCCCTCCTTCAACAGGCGGGGAATGCGGAAAGTATACAGATCTTTCCCCATCGCGGCCGCCGCGTCTTCCAGAATAAGAGGCCCGTCTTTGAGGGCGCGGCAAAGCGCGCGTTCCTCCTCGTTCAAGCGTGCAAGATCGGGCTCTTTGGCGAGCGCGTAAAACTCGTGACGGAAATGCGAATGCACGATCTTTCCCTCGTCCACAAGTTGTTGCAGGCGCGTTCGGATCTGCGGCCAGCGCGCCGCCGCCACGCACAGCGGGATCGCGCGGAACTCTTCCAAAACGAGTTTGCGGTCGCGGTAGCGCACGGCGCTGTCGCCGCCCAGACCGAACGTACGGATCATAAGCCCGTTGACGTAGGTGCGCCATTTGCCGATGGAAACGCCGTCGCCCGCGCGCACGGGGATCCCGTCCACGACGACGGCAATATCCGTAGTGGTGCCGCCCATGTCCACGATGACTGCGTTCTTCTCGTCGGTCAGCCCGAACCCGCCCATCACGCTCGCCGCGGGACCGCAAAGCAGCGTTTCCACGGGATGCAGGCGGGCGAATTGTTCGCTCATCAGGCTGCCGTCGCTGCGCATGATGACCACGGGCGCGGCAAGCCCGCGCGCCTTCATCACCTTTTCGACGGCGCGGATAAAATCGCGGATGACGGGATACAACTGCGCGTTTAAAAGGGTCCCCGCGCCGCGCTGCAAACTGTTGAGTTCGTTGAACAGTTCACAGCCGCAGGTGACGGGAACGTCCGAAAGGTTTTGCAGCCGCTCTTTCGCGCCCTTTTCGATGACGGCGTTGTTGCGCATGGCGTACAGTTCGATGACGCCCACGCCCTCGGCGTTTTTCAAAAAAGCGGGCGCCTCTTTTTCGAATTTTTTCCAGTCGGGCGGCTGCGGGATACTGCCGTCCAGCCCCGTCTTGCAGGGCGGTATCCAGATCTCGGAGGAGGGCGGCAGACCGTACTGCGCGCCGTAGCGGTCCAAAATGACCTTATCGCCTCCGAAAAATATCAATTTGGCGTTGCCGCCCTTGTTTTCCACGCAGGCGTTGGTCGCGAGCGTGGTGGACAGCGAGACCATGCGCACGCGCGCGAAGAGTTCTTGAGGCAGCGCGTCCAGCGCGTTCGCGATGCCGATGCACAGATCTTCTTTGGTGGTGAGCGCTTTGGCGCCCGCCAGAATTTTCTTTTCGTCGAAATCGTAGAGTACGGCGTCGGTATACGTTCCGCCCGTATCTACGCCGATCGCTATTTTCATGATATCACCTGTTCTTTGCTTTTTGCGTATACAATCAGTATATCACATCCGCGCGCGCGGCGCCACGTCCTGGTTTGCGCAAAAATCGTATTATTTTGCAGCGCGCCAAAAGATTTGGGGATTATTTTGTTTTGTATTGACCTTTCGATCATTTTCCTTTATAATATTAGGGAAGAATGAGAGTTTCATGCGCAGGCAGAGGTGGGAAACGAAATGACAAAAAACAATATCAAAAGCGGACAACTTGTCAAAGAACAGCATTTGAATACATTACTCAGACACTTGATCTTGGATGACTGCACCACCCGCATCGGCCTTGCCAAAAAGACGGGACTGACGAAAATGACGGTCACCAATCTCGTCAACGAACTGATCCAGAACAAATTGATCTGCGAAACGGGCACGCAGGAATCCAAGGACAGCCTGCCGGGACGAAGGCCCATCTATCTCGTCGTGCACCCCGAGGCGCCGCATATCATCGACGTGACCATCGGCCGCGATTTTTTAAGCGTTTCGCGCGTGGACATGAAACTGAATATCATCATCCAGCAAAAAATCAAACTCAGCGGCGAAAATCTGCAATCGTTTTTGCATAAGATCGAATCGGAACTGGAATACGTCATACGCTACAAGCCCAACGACATTCTCGGGATCGGCGTGGTGACGCCGGGGCCCGTGGACGCCGAAAACGGGCTGATCATCAACCCGCCCAATTTTTTCGGGATCAATAATTTCAACGTATGCCGCTACCTCAAAGATAAATTCAAGATCCCCACCTATATCCAGAAAGACGGCAACGCCTGCGCGCTGGCGGAGCAGATGTACGGCAAGGGAAAAAATATCGGCGATTTCATCTATTTTCTCGCCACGCAGGGCGTGGGCGTCGGGATCATCACCAACCACCGCCTCTTGAACGGCAGGCGGTCGAGCGGCGCGGAGATCGGGCATACCTGTATCGACCCGAACGGCGAACTCTGTTACTGCGGTAACCGCGGCTGTCTGGAAACGTTTATCAACCAGAACGCGGTGCTCGCGAAGTTCAACGCCGCTTTCGGCAAAGATTTTACCGACTTTTCGCAACTGCTCGCATTCTGCGATGCCGACGCGGAAGGCGAAAAACTGCTGTTCCGCAGTCTGGATCATCTGATCATCGGTCTCATCAACGCGGTGAATATTCTGGACTGCGAGGCGATCATCATCGGCGGCGTGTACGCGCAACTCAGCGACAAATATTTCGCCTATATCGAATCGGAGATCAACAACCGCATTTTGCTGTCGGGATACAAGCGCGTGCAACTGATGCGCGCCTCCATCGCCTCGGCGCAGCAGGCGCTCGGCGGCGCGTGCACCGTGCTCTATCACTATCTCAAACTGTAACGAAAAAGACCGACGCGCGTCGGTCTTTTTTTATTTCGTCTTTTTCGCGTATTCTTCGTTGCAATCGCGTATCAGCGCGAAGAGAAACTGCCCCTTGCGGCTCGTTTCGGTGAAACTGTATTCGATGCCGCCGAGCGGGTCGTAATTCCAAAGAAGGCTCGCCTGCACGTTGAAATCCACCATGCAGCCCGCCATGTAGCGGTACGCCGCCTCTTTTCTTTCCTCCGTAGGCTCGGGTTCGGTGAGATCGTTGTGACCGAATTCTCCGACAAGGAGAGGCTTTTTGATCGACGCGCACATTTCCGTCGTATACGCGAGATATTCTTCGAGCGTCATTTCCCTACCGAAATAATTTTCTTTCCGAAAATAAATGTGTTCGCTGACGACGTCCATATATGCGGGATGAAACCTCTCGGTGACCTTTTCGTGCTCTTCTTCGGTATCCTGTATCCAGGCGCCGTAGGCGTGCATATTGTACTGGGACGCTCGCAGCGTGGCGTTGCCGCTGGTGATCATGCGATCGTGCGGATCGTTTTCGCGCACGATCTCGGAAAACTCGCCGAACGCGCTCTCGATATCCGTCAAAGTGATGCAGTCGGACGCGTCGCGCGGACTGCCGTCGTATAGCGGCGGGCGGTTTTCCGCCGCGTTGGGAAGGTCCGCGCCGAGGTTGTATTCGTTGCCGAATTCCCATCCCCATATGCTTTGACAGTCCTTTAAAAGCGCGGTCATGTCGGCGGTGTATTCCCGCATGAAACGCCGCGTAAGACTTGTTTCGTCACCCCAGGCGCGCATGGGCTCGCGGTAATAATCGCTCACGCATTGAATGAGCCAGAAAAAACTGGGAATGATCCCCACGCCCAGCCGCTCCGCCTCTTTTGCGATTTTCAGGATCGCGGCGCGGTATTCCTCTTTGCGTCCGAGATAGACGGGCAGTTCGTGCCAGTAATAGCCGCCCAGATTTGCGCGCACATAGGGGATCTTGTTTTCAGCCAGCACTTTCAGCCCGTAAAAGGCAACGGACACGTCGAACGCGTCCCCCTCTTCTTTCGGGAACGAACTGTTGAACAGATTGTAAAAATTGACGCCCATGCCGAAGTAGGGCGCGCCCTCGAAAACGAGCGTTCCGTTTTGATTTGACAGACCGTATTTCATTGCATTTTCCTCCTTCGGCGCGCCGCAACCCGCGGCGGGCAATAAAAACAGCGCACACAATAAACATATGATAAACTTTTTCATGGCCGATAATTTCGCAGCGCGTCGACCATGTAACCGTAATTTTCATCGGAAAGGCCGATGGAATGGTACTCTTCCACGTAGCCGATAAACCCGCCCGATCCCGTGCCCAACGTTTCGACGAGCCGCCGCGTGTACGTCTCGATCGCCGCGCGGTCGGCGTTGATCGCAATCTTTTGCAAATCGACGGGGCAGTTGAAACACACTCTGCCGCGGAATTTCGCCAATTTTTCCAGCCCCATCACTTCGGGCTGGTTGAAATTGAATACGTCCGCCCCGATCTCGACGAGATCTTCCAAAATATCGTACACATAGCCGCAACTATGAAAATAAACGTGCTTGCCCGCTGCGTGCACGATGTCGAACTGGCGCTTGTAGCGCGGCTTGAAAAAATCACGCCACAGCGCGGGGCTGATCATCAGCGAAAACTGCATGCCCCAATCGTCGTAAAACGCCACCGCGTCGATATCCGTTTCGACGAGACGGCGGATGACGTCCTCCTCGTATCCGAACACCATATCCGCGAGCGTTTCCAGATTCTCGCGTTCCAGATACAGATCTTCCAGCGTATTTTCGAATCCGCGCAAAAAGGTCAGGATCCCGAACCCCGTGATGCCGAACCCCGCAACGATATACTTATCTCTGTATTTTTCCAAAAAGGCGGGAAGGCTCCGAAGGCGCGAACGGTCCCTGCCGTCGGGCGGGCGATAATTTTTCAGATCCGCCCAGTCTTTGATGACGGGTTCTTTGGGCTGCCCCATCGTATCGTCGAGCCGCTCCCATAAAAAGCCCCATTCCGAACGGTTCGGATCGTCGCCGTGAAAACTTTCCGCCGTTTCCACGCAGTAGGAAACGATATCCGATTGTTCGATATCCTTGTTGAACAGATATACGGGTATGCGGTCGACGCCCGCGCCCGCGATCGCGTTTTTCACCAGTTGTTTCGAGTTCATTTCTGCCCCTTTATTTTTTGCTTTTCTAAATTATATCAAAACTTTTTCCCGTTTGCAAGTGTATTAGTAAAATTATTTTACTAATTGTTTGACTTGCCGTTTTTTTTATTATATAATAGGAAAAAGCCATAAGGGAGGAAAGAAATATGGAACCGCTGTCACTGCGCGGCGCGTGCAGACTTTATCTGATCAAAGACGTCGATTCGGTGCGCACGCCCGACGATCTTGCGGGGAGGGAGAGCATCCCTTCCGCCATTCCCTCGAACGCGGAGATCGATCTTATGAACGCGGGAAAAATCGGGGACGTTTATTTCGGCAACAACATTTTATCCCTGCGCGGGCGGGAATTGTACGATTTGTGGTACGAGATCTCCTTTTCTCTCGACGAAAAGCAGTCGGCGGGCAACCCTTATCTCGTCTTTCACGGCGTGGACACGATCGCGGAATACTTTTTAAACGGCGTAAAGATCGGTGCGAGCGACAATATGCTCGTGGAGCACGCGTTCGATATCGCAACAACGGCGAAGATCGGAGAAAATCGGCTGTTCGTACATATCTTTTCGCCCGTGCGCGCCGCCTCGAAAGAGGAATATTACGCCTATATGGTCGCCTTTCCCCTCAATTTCGCGAGCGTACGGCTCAGAAAAGCGCCGCATATGTTCGGTTGGGATATCATGCCCCGCCTGCTTTCGGGCGGGATCTGGCGCGGGGCGGAGATCTTATTCCGCAAAGATATCGGGATCGAAAACTGTTATTTCGCCACACTGCGCGCGGATACACGGCGGGCGACGCTCTGGTTCCAGTATTCCCTCCGCTGTCCGCCCGAACTGTACGGCAAGGCGACGCTCAGACTTTCGGCAAAGTGCGGCGACAGCGAGATAGACTATGCCGAAAAAGTGAATTTTTGCGTTTCGACGGCGCGCATCGACGTTGCGGAAGCGAAACTCTGGTGGGTGCGCGATTACGGCGAGCCGAATTTGTACGAGGCGCGCGTTTCGCTGATTTCGGAAAACGGCGTAGTACTCGACGAAAAGCAATACCGTTTCGGGCTGCGCACCGTCGAAATCGAGCGTTCAGACCTCGCGGGCAAGGAAAACGGCGGCAGATTCCGCGTGCTTTTAAACGGAATCCCCGTCTTCTGCAAGGGCACCAACTGGGTGCCCGCGGACGCGCTGCACGCGCGGGACGAGGAACGCATCCCCGCCATTTTGGATAAGGTGCGCGACTTAAACTGCAATATCGTGCGCTGTTGGGGCGGGAACGTGTACGAGGACGATCGGTTTTTCGAATTTTGCGCGGATCACGGCATTTTCGTATGGCAGGATCTCGCGATGGCGTGCCAGATGGTGCCGACCGACGAAAAATTTCAGAAACAGATGCGCGAGGAAGTGAAAAAACTTTGCCTGCGCGTGCGCAATTCGCCCGCGCTCCTTCTGTATTGCGGCGACAACGAGTGCGATTGGGGGCTGATGGTCAACGAAATGGACCCCGCAAACAATCTGATCACGCGGAAGACCGTTCCCGAAACGCTCTTTCGATACGATCCGTTCCGCCCCTATCTGCCCTCATCGCCCTACGTATCGCCCTCGGCATGGGAAACACGCGATGAAAATTTGCTGCCCGAAAATCATCTGTGGGGTCCGCGGGATTGTTTCAAGGCAAACTATTACACGGGCTCGAAAGCGCACTTTATCAGCGAGATCGGTTATCACGGCTGCCCGAACGTATCTTCGATGAAAAAATTTCTTTCGCCCGACAAGTTATGGCCGTGGCAGGACAACGACGAGTGGATCGCCCACTGCACCGCGCCCGACGGCAAAGGCGATTTTTTCAGTTACCGCCTGAAACTGATGAGCGACCAAATCGGCGAATTTTTCGGCATCGAGGCGCAAAACTTACAGACGTTCGCGTTCGCCTCGCAAGTTTCGCAGGCGGAGGCGAAAAAGTTTTTCATCGAATGGGCACGGCTCTCGAAATGGGATAAGAGCGGCATCATCTGGTGGAACATACAGGACGGCTGGCCGCAGTTTTCCGACGCGGTCTGCGATTATTACGGACAGAAAAAACTCGCCTACTATTATATCAAACGGGTGCAAAAGCCCGTGGTCCTAATGATGCGGGAGCCTCAGAACTGGCATCTGGAAGCGGTCGTCGCCAACGACGGCTCGAAAGACGCGAAGGGCGAATACGAAGTCATCGACGCGGACACGGGCGAAACCGTACTTGCGGGCGAATTTTTCAGCCCAGCAAACGAAAACACAGCGGTGGGAAGGGTGCGCGTTTCTACGGGCGCGCACAAATTATTTCTGTTAAAATTGCACGTCGGCGGCGAAACCGTTGTAAATCACTATCTGCACGGCAAACCGCCCTTCGATCTCGAAAAATACAGATCGTATCTCAGACAGATCGCCGCGTTCGATCGTTCGTTCGACGCGGATTCGGTGGCAAAATGAGTTTCAGGGAGGAAAACATGAGAAGGCAAGATTTTTTAGACACGGTTTCGCACCGCGCGCCGCAAAAGATGACCGTAGATTTCGGCGGATGCCCGCTCTCGACGGCGGACGGCGCGGTGATCGCCAAAATGAAAGACTTTTTGGGCTTTTACGGGAATGACGAGGACGAGCGCCTGCCCTTTGCGGCGACCGCCTCCATCGACGAGCGCATTTTGCGCGAATACGATATCGACACGCGCGGGGTGGGATATATCCTCGCGCCCAAAAAGAGTTTGTACCGCAAGATAGACGATACGGCGTACGTGGACGAATGGGGCGTTACGCGCAAATTTACGGGCTTGTACTGGGATATCGTAGATTCGCCCCTAAAAGACGCGGGCCTCAAAGACGTGGAAAATTATCCCTTTCCTGATCCCGATTCGATCGACGTAAAAGCGCTGGACGCGATCAAACGGCAGGCAAAATATCTGTATGAAAACACCGATTACGTGATCTGCGCCTCGCACCCCGTGTACGGCATATTCGAACTGGGCTGCTGGATGTTCGGATTCGACGATTTTCTCTATCGCATGGCGGCGGAGCCCGAAGTCGTGCACTGCTTTTTCGAGCGCGTTTTAGCCTATCAGAAACAGGTTTCCGACCTCTATTACGGAGCGATCGGCGGTTATATCCACTACACTTCCAGCGGCGACGATTTCGCCACGCAGAGTTCCACGTTCTTTTCCAAAACCATGTTCGACGAAATGATTTTGCCCTATTTCAAGGAGCGCGTGCGCTTTACCAAAGAAAAGACCGCGGCGAAATTTTTACACCATTCGTGCGGCAACGTGTTCTCGCTCATCCCCTCGCTCATCGAGGCGGGCGTGGATATCCTCAATCCCATACAGCCGTGCAGCGGGGATATGGCGCCTTGCAGACTCAAAGAAACGTACGGCGCAAACATCGCCTTTCACGGGGGACTGGACACGCAAAGCGTACTTCCGCGCGGCAACAAAGAGAGCATCGGAGAGGCTGTCAGAAATCTGATGGACACCTTCCGCGAAAGCGGCGGCTACATTTTCGCCGCCGCCCACAACATACAGGGCGACGTGAGCGCGGAAAATATCCACTATTTCCTGCAAGCCGCAAAAAACTACAAATAAAAAAGAGGGGATATCCCCTCTTTTTTTATTCTTCGGGCAATTTCGTAAAATCGCTCACGCGGATATCCTCCGCGCGCAACGTTTCACTCGTTTCCAAAAATACGCGGCGCGTTTCCCCCGCCTCGAGGTCGAAAAAGTTTTCCGAATACCAAACGCGCGCGTTCTCTTTGGCGACGTCAAGGCTTACGGCGCGGGCGAACGCGCGGGCGCGGATATCCACAAAGTATCCCCCATTCGTTTCCGCGACCTCGTACGTATAGTCGCTTTGAAAGGGCAGTTTCCATAAATTCGGGAAATACACGCTCTTGATAATTTCCCCTTCCGCGGCAAATTCCGCCGTCCAGTAGTCGGCGCGCTCCCTGCCCGCAAGCATGGGGAAAAAGGCGATATTCGCGGTACCGACGCGCACAAACTTCTGCTCGCGCCATAAAATTTCGCCGCCGAGCCGCTTGCCGCACAGCGTGAGCGTGCCCGCGGCTTCGCGCATCGTATCGTTGACGACGTTGACGCGGAATCCGCCCGTTTCCTTTGTAAAAAAGGCGTGCAGAGGGCGGAACGCCTCCCGCATGGCGTAGTACGCGGATTTCGGTTCCAGATAGTAGTCCACCACCGACCAGGTGCCCGTGGGCCAGATATCGTTGTACATCCAGTTCATAAAGCCGCCGCAAAAACGCTGCGCGCGGGCGTGCTCGATCTCGCTCTTCAAAATTTCGTAATGCGCCTGCATGCCTTTGTGACAGAACTCCCGCGCGTTATTTACGGCGCCGAACAGTTGGCGCGCCGTCAAAAGTTCCCGCTCGGCAAAGGTGAGCGGGCAGGGCGAATAGGGATTCGACACAAAGCGCTCGGTATACAGATCGTTGAGCGGCCACAGTTTCTCCGCGGGCATGAATTTTTTCAGGGAACGGTAGCGGCAGGGCCCCAGAACCGCGCACTCGGAAAAGAACGCCGCGCGGTTTTTCGCCAGCACGCCGCGGTATTTTGCCATATCTCCGCCGATGATCGCCTCTTCGTAGCAGTTGGTATGCGTGTCTCCGTTTTGAAGGTCGTTGGCGACTTCGGTAAACCCGAAAGGACTTTGATTGACGTAAGGGAGATCGGGAAACCATTTCTGCGCGATGCCGCGCAGAAAATAATCGACGAACGGCAGACCGTACACGGGCTCTTCGGTCGGGTCGAGCGTGCCTTTGAGTTCGTTGCCGCCGCATATGAGCGCGATACACGCGTGAGCGCGAAGGCGGGCGAATACGTTTTCCGATTCCTCGGTGATCTTTTCGATAAATTCAAAGGAATCATAGGGAATATCACAGCAACTGAACATAAAATCCTGCCAGATCATGATGCCCTTTTCGTCGCATTTGTCGTAAAAAACTTCCTTTTCGTAATAGCCGCCGCCCCACACGCGCAGCATATTGAAGTTTGCCCGCCGCGCAAGTTCCAAGAGCGTTTCGTAGCGGTTCTCATCCAGCGTGCCCGCAAAACAGTCGGCAGGCACCCAGTTGGAGCCCTTTGAGAACACGGGCGCGCCGTTTACTTTCAGACGGCAGATATTGGAGTGCGCGTCGTACGCGCTCTGATCGAGTTCGATCTCGCGCACGGCAAACCGCCGCACCGCGGTATCGAGCGCCTTTCCTTCGCGCATCAATTGCACGCGGGCGTAATAAAATTCCTGTTTCCCGTATCCGTTGGGCCACCACAGCCGCACGTTCGGGATATGAAAATTGAGAACGCTCTTCTTGCCGCAAAGTTTATCCTTGCAACCGAGCACGGGAAGGGTGAGCGATTCGTCCCCGAAAATTTCCAAAACCGCCTCGTCGTCTTTGGCGCGTTCGTCGAAATAATCGGAAAAACTCCAAGTAATTTCCGCGCGCACACTGCCGTCGCGGCGGGTGAAAAAGGCGATATCGCGCATGCGGTACTTGTTTTCGCCGTACAGCGATACGCCCTGCCACACGCCGTACCCGGGCAGGTTGGGCGCCCAATCCCAGCCGAAATGGCACTGCGCCTTGCGCACGAAGATTCTCTTTTCGTTGAAAATGGATACGTAGCGGTCGTTTTCAAACTTTTCCATCTCTTTCAGGGTGGAGCGCAGCAAAATTCTGATCTCGTTTTTACCCTCGCGCAGCGCCGCTTTGACGGAAAATTTGTATTGCATGAACATATCGTCGGTCTTACCCACCGACACGCCGTTGACGAAAATTTCCGAAAAGGTGTCTATCCCGTCGCACTGTAAAACGACGTCGTCGCAGTCGAGCAATTCGCGCCCGACGGTCAGTTCGCGGGAATATTCGAAGTCGCTTTGCACGAGGTCGGCGTACAGTTTATAATTGTCCCCTGCGCGGTAGTCGGGCTTTTCGCCGTTTAAAAACGCGTCGTAACTGACGTCGCCTGGTACGTTGCCGCGCATAGTTTTGCCGCCGCCAGCGGGGCGGAGTTGCCATTCGCCGTTTAAAGAACGTTCAAATAATTTCATCTTGTCCCCTCGTCGCCGCGACGACCGCCGCGTAATCGCCTATTTTTTCTCCGAGCATGGCGGGCGCAAGACGGCATACGGCAAGCGACGCGCCCAACGCCTCGGCTTTGAGCGTTTCCATGGCGCTGTCGTACAAAAATTTGTGCGCGCGCACGAACACGCTGCCCGCCACGATCAGTTCGGGATTGAGGATATCCACCAAGACCGCAAGACCTTTCCCGAAATAGGCGCCCGTTTCGCGCAAAATGGCGATCGCGTCCTCGTGCCCCTCTTCCGCACATTCGATGACGCGCTTGGCGTCTATCTTGGGGATAAAGTCCGCGTCGCGGCAGAAACTGACGGGATCGCCGTGATTGAGGCATTTCGCCGCGTATTTCTGCGCGATCTGGCGGATCCCCGCGCCGCTGCAAAAACTTTCGAACGAGCCCGCCTTGTTGTAGCCGACGGGGCCGTCTTTTTCCAGACGCACGTGCCCCACTTCTCCCGCCATGTCGTTGGTGCCGCTGTACAGCGCGCCGTTTAAGATGAGCCCCGCCCCCAGCCCCGTGCCGAAGGTTAAAAATATCATGTTTTTCTTGCCCGCGCCCGCGCCGAATTTCCATTCCGCCACCGCGCACGCGTCCGCGTCGTTCATCAGGCGGACCGGTACCCCCAGCCTTTCGCCCAGATAGGCGCATACGGGCACGCTGTCCCACCCCGGCAGATTGGGCGGCGACAGGATGAGCCCCTTTTCGCTGCTCAGCGGGCCGCCGCAGGACACGCCCGCCGCCGTAATATCTTGTTTGGAAAGTTCCAGAAGCGCGAGTTGGCACTCGTAAATTTCGCAAAGGCGGTCCAGAATGCTCTGCCACGAGCCTTCCGTACAGATCTGGCTGCGCGACAGAAAATCCACCTTTCCCTGCGCGATCTTCGCGATCAAAACGGCGCATTTCGTTCCGCCGATATCAAACCCCACTACGTACATAATTACCTCCGGTATCATTATCAGTATTCAATTTCCACGCCTTCGGGTACGCTGCACGTAAGGCGCATTTCCCCCGAAACCATTTCCCAGCGCACATGAATGTCGCCGTAAGGCGTGGGCACCGCGCCGCGGCACCATTCGAGCCCGCAGGCGTGCGGACGAATGCGCACTTTTTTGTAGCCTGCCTCGACGGGCGTGACGCCGAGCACGTATTCGCTTAGAAAATAGACGGGCGCGGCCGACCAGCCGTGGCAATGGCTGCGCGTCAGCCTTCCGTCGGGCGCGGCATACGTCCACATTTCCCAGAAGGTATCGCAGCCCGTGTCGATCATTTTGCCCCAACTGCGCAAAAGATCGCCGATAAACGCCGCATCGTCGCCCCGTCGCATCATCGCTTCCAGATAAAAGAATTCGAAAAAGGGACTGCCCGCACGCACAACCCCCTCTTCGGGCGCTTCCATCAAAAGACGGCAGCGCTCCTTTCTTTCCCCTTGCGCCGCGCCGCTCATAAAGGCGATCGTCTGCGTCTGCTGGCTGAACACTTCGCTCAAAACGCGTTTCCCGTCCCGATACCGAAGGCAGTCGACATAGGCGCGCCTGTTTTCGTCCCACAACAAACGGTTGATCGCGGCGTTGATCGAATCCGCGAGCGTGCGGCACTGTGCGGCGCACGGCTCGCCGAATTCCTGCAAAAACGCGGCGGTTTCGGAAAGCGCGAGCACGGCGAAACAGTTGAGGTGCGTCACCGCGCCGTCGCAGGGGGTGTCCATCGCCGCCCAGTCGAACATATTCCAGGCGAACATCTGAAACAGCTCGTCGCCGTTGACGTGTTTTCGGATGCCTTCGAAATTTTTACGCAGGAACGGCACGAGTTCTTTTGCGCCCTTTCGATCGCCCGTATAGCGGTAATATTCGCAGATTGAGCGCATCCACAGAAACGTCCAGCAGGGCAATACGTTGAACCAGCCGCTCGGCACCTGCGATAGGGTGATATCCGAATATTCCAGCGATTCGCCCACTTGTTTTAAACAGCGCAGCCAGAGCGCTTTGTCGCCGTTCATCATAAAATGCACGAGCGCCTCGTTGCGCATATCGCCTACCCAATGCACCTGTTCGTAGGTGGGGCAGTCGGTAAACGTATCCTCCGCGCAGTTGACGAGGGTGTTTTTGCCGACTTCGTAAATGCGGTTGAGTTTCCAGTCGCTGCAAAGAAAATCGCCGCGCCCCGTCTGCGGATAGGAACAGCGCTCGACGTACAACTTATGAAAGACGGCGCTCTCGCAGCCGCGCACCGTTACGTAGCAGTAGCGCAGCCCGCGCCGCACGGCAAAGCGGAAGGTCTGCCGCCCCGCTTTCGCGGTATAGCGGCAGGTGTTGTTCATGCCCTCTGCGAAATTTTTCCGCCCGTCGGGCTGAATGAATTCGAAATTGTGGAAATCGAAAACCGCTCCCGCTTCCGCCGTAATATCCAAACACAGAAACCCGACGAGTTCTGTGCCGAAATCGAACAATAAACGTATTTCTTCCCCGCCCGTCTGCAACGCGGCGGAATTGCCCGCCGTGAGCCGTTCGGAGAGATACTGCCGTTCCTGTACGCCGAAACAGGGTTCGGCGGGCTCGCGGTAGCATTGCAAAAACACGTTTTCGGGAATCAGATCGCTCGTCAGATCGACGAGAAATCTTTCGGGAATCTTATCCAAACAGCCGCGGGCAGCGTTTTGGAAAATACTTTCCTTTTCCGCCGTTCCGATCGATTCCCCCGCGACCGTCTTGTAATGTGCGAAATCGCCCGTCATATTTTCATCGGGCGCAAACGGGCCGACGAGATATGCGTTTTCGACGGCGAGTCCCCCTTCGCCCGAAAGGGAAAAACCGACGACGCTCGAATGGCGCGTGCCCTCTTCGCGCAGAAAAATCCAGTTTTCGCCGCGGCGGAAAGAAAACTTTCCGTTGTCCGCGGGCGCGCCGTTGACGAGCATCTCTTCGTGATACCATTCGCGGTAACGTATTTCGGCAACATGCGCCTTTCGGGCGCGCACGCGGAAAAGCAGCCCCGCGCTGATCTTCCAAGGCGTGCAGTCGAATCCGTCGCGCGGCAGAATTTTACGGTAGTCGAGGCAAACCTGAGCGTTTTTCCCGACGATGCGCTCGGTTTCGACGAGGCGCGCGGGGTATACGGGCGTACGCGTGAGAAAAGGGATATCCCGCTCCTGCAATTCCTTATGCAGGCCGTCGTCGTAAGGGCGCAATTCGAGCGCGGACGGCATCTTTTTACGGCAGACAATTTCTTTCCAGCCGCAGTACGCGCGCGCGTCGACCCGCTCTTCGTAGCCTTGCTGGCAGCTGATGCGCGGCACGTTCGCGGCATATTCGCGCGCGGCGTCCGCTTTCCACGACCGATCGCTCACCCACACGGTTTCGCCTTCCGATTCCAGCCACGCCAACAGCCCGCCGTCCCGTTTCAGATACTGAAAGGTATCGCATCCGAAATGTTCGACGAGCACGGAAAGGACGTTTTTTCCCTTTTTCAGCAGCCCGCCGAGTTCGTAGACGTCCTTTTTATAGTGATCGGGATAGGCGCGTAACGGTCCGAATCCGAGATATTCGCCGTTGAGATAGAGTTGATAGCGGGAATCCGCCGTAATGTGCAGCGCCGCGGACCTGCCTTTGATAGTAAATTCTTTGCGGAAAACCGCGTACTGATGCGCGTTGAAGTCTGTGTTTGCGTTCCATATCCATTTTGCGTCTGTTTTTTGCATAATTCCTCCGCAGACGATGGCAGCATCCGCAAGGAATGCTGCCGAACGTTTCATTATTTTTGCACGAGTACGAGAACGCCGTGCGCCTTGCTCGTAACGGGCATGCACTGATTTTCAAAGGCCGCCGTATCCGTCGCCGCAATCATCGCTTCGCCCGCGGGCAGCGCGTCTTCCGCATAGGCGTACACGTCGAACTCGCCGTAAAATTCGTTGCGGAAAGCGAATTTTTTGTCCGCGTCGGAACTGTTGGCAAGAACGTACACCCACTTGCCGTCCCCGCGTAAAAAGGCGGAGGCGGCGATCAGTTCGTCGCCCGTGCGCAGCGGATAGATCTTCGAGCCGCGCGAAACGTGGTTCGCCATCAGTCCGTAGGCGTAGTACTGCGGGCGGATCTGATAATCGGTTTCGGGCGCGGGCAATTCGGGTTCGGAAACGTACGTATCCTTTTTATGGCACCACAGCCCCAACTGCATGAACTCGTTATACGACGCGCCGCGGTTGTAATATTGGTCGAACAGCACCCAATAACTCATGCCCACGGCTCCCGCGTTGAAGTAATTGAGCATGGAGCGCACGAGGAACACGCCGCGCTCGTAGGTGTACACGTCGTACTGGCGGGTGCTCGTGCTGCGGTTCTGGTTGGAGCCGAATTCGCCGATAAAGTGCGGCTTGCCGACCCGCGCGGTCTGCGCCGCGTTGCGATCTTCCCATTCCGTCATGTTTTGGTTGGGCGTATCGTGGTTGAATTTATAATTGTGCGAGTTGAAAAGGTCCGCGATCTCGCCCAGTTCTTCCACGCTTTTGGCGAGAAAGTCGTAATTTTCCGCGTCGTCCGACAGATTGAACAGCACCAGGTCGCGTATTTGATCCGCCTTGAATTTGGCGTCCAACTTTTTGCACATACGCACGTAGCCGTCCCAATCCGCCTCGTCTTTGGGGTTCTGCGCGTTTTGCACGTAATACGCCCAACTCGGCTCATTGACGGGCGTGATCTCTTTTACGCAGGAATAGTTCTTATCTTTTTTGAGGATCTGCACGAGTATGGAAAAACTTTCCGCCCATTCCTCTTCCATCTCTTCGGCGACGCCCATGATCCAGTTTTTGTTGGAATCGTTGCCCTCGCCCAAAAAATGTTTTTTGCCGTTCGCCTCGGCGGCGAAAGGATTTTTAAATTCACCCGACAGCGTGCCGGGAATGAGTTTTACCGTTTTGGAAACGCCCCACAGCGTGATATTCACGTGCGCGCCGATCTCTTCCGCCAAGTCGAGCACCGCGTAGAGCGACTTCATCTCCTCGGTCTCTTTGGTGATATTCTCCCAATTCACGGTATCGGGATCGTCGTTGTCGTTGACCGGTTCGAACCACTCGGGCAAAACCTGCACGCGGAATTTTTGGATTTTGAGTTCCTTCGTGCGGCGTCTGACGATCTCCCAGTCCTCTTTCGCCGCGCCCTTGGAAATATTCTGCGATAAAAAATGCGGGTCGAATTCCACGCCGATGCCGTCGGTCGCGTTCTCCATGGCGCGGCCGACGGCAAGTTCCTTATACCCGTCGGGAAGAAGGTACGTATCGTTTTTGCCCGCGGGACCGCCGCATCCCGCGGCGACGCCCGCAAATAACATCAGTCCCAAAAAGACTGCCAACCGCTTTTTCATGTCCGACCTCCGCTTTCAAGATCGCTGTACACGGCGAACGTCATGCCGCCGAGCCTGTCGGAAACGACGCGGCCGTCCGCAGTGACCGTCTTATCCGACTGTATCTGTTTTCCGTCCGTCGGCACGTTTCCCAACTCGTATACGTAGCGGTTGAGCGACGCGGGAAATTTGGTGTTGTTGACAAAGGCAATATTTTTGGTATCCGCAGAGTCGTTGACGACGAGATACGTCCATTTCCCTTCCTCCGTTCTGAGCGCGACGGCGACGAGGTTCGCGTCGTTGGTTTCCACGGGGTAGATGTGCGCGCCCGTTTGCACAAAGCGCGAAAGCAGGCTGTACGCATAGTAGACGGGACGGGGCGCGTAATCTTCGTCGGCATAGCCCCACAATCCCATGTTCATGATTTCGAAAGGATACGCCGTTACGAAATCGGAGGACGGGCGGTTATAGTACTGGCTGAACAGCGGCCAGTGGCTGAACCCGCACGAGCCCATATACAGCATATTGGCGGCGATGCGCGCGATCTGCAAGCCGCGCATTTCGGTATGGCGGTCGGTCGCGATGCTGGGCGGTTCCACGTGTCCCGTGCCGAATTCCCCGAACATATGCGGCAGAGGGCTGTCTTCGATGGCGTCCATATAACTCTTTAAATTATAAGTTGGCAGTTCGTATTGGATCTGCGCGTTCGTGTGTTCTTCGGTAAAATCGTAGGTATGCGAATTGAGGATATCCGCCACGCCTTCCAAAGTGGCCGCGGATTTGCCTAGCCAGGTGGAGTCGCGCGCGTCGTCGGAAAGGTTGAATTTCACGTCCTGACGGATGCCCGCCTCTTTGAACGCCTCGTCCGTGGCGATGCACATTTCCGTGTACAATTCGTGCCCCGTGATCGCGCCGTAGCGGTTATAGAAGGAGTTCGGCTCGTTGTAGAGCGTGATCTCTTGAATACAGGTATATCCCTTTTCTTCTCTGAGATATTTGATCATGGTGGCGAACAGTTCCGCAAAAATTTCCTCTTTGCCCTCCTGCGGTTCGCAGCACCAGGTGCCGCTGTCGCCCGCGGCGAGCCATGCGGAATGGGAAGTATCCACGCCCCACATGGTCAGATTGACGTACATTTCCAGTTCCTGGGCTGTGTCGAGCACCTGATAGAGCGATTTCATCTCCGTTGTCTGCCAGTCGTAAGCCTTCGAGGTGTAAGCCGCTTCGGACGGGCAGAAATAATGGGGCAAAACCATGGTGCGGATGCGTTTTAAATTCATTTCTTTCATGCGCGGCACGAAAATATCGTCCCAGTCGCTCGCCTTGACTTCCCACTTTTCGCCCGATTCTTTGCTGTCGGGTTGGAATGTGCCGCTCAGACCCGCGTTGCAGGAAAGAAAGTGCGGGTCGAGTTCGGTCCCCACGCCCAATACCTGCTTTCCGTTGGAATCCTGTTCGATCTCCAGCCGCTTATAGCCTTCGGGCACGGTCTTGTTGGCGTTGGGATCGCCGTGCGGCGAAGTTTCGCCGCAGCCCGCCAGCGTGCCGAGCACCAGAAGCGCGGTCAGTAAAAACACGATCGTTTTTTTCATACAATTCTCCTTATCAAAAAAAGGGAGAGCGAGGCGCCGCCTCACTCTCCGTCAAGAAGGGCCGCGAGCAGTCCTTTTCGTTTATGCAAACTTTTCGGCAAGTTTCTGTTTCGCCGTCTGGTAGTTTGCGTCCACCGCGTCGAGGTATTCCTTGCAGGAAACGCTCACTTCCGCAACGTAGTCCTTTAAAATTTCCACGGGCGATTTGCCGTTGTTGGTCAGCCCCGTCCAGGCGTAAGAACGGATGTCTTCCACGTATTTGCCGTCTACGGTCTGCGCCTGCATAGCGAGCGAGCGGGAAACCTTGGGCAGCCAAACCCCTTCCGTCACGCTGGCGAGCGCCTCGTTTTCCGAAGTGCACGCAACGTACCATGCCATTTCCTTATCCATGAGATCCGAACGCACGCGGTTGGATACGTTGAGATTGGGCAGAAGTTCCCACATACCCGAATAGGGCGGATTCTGCGTATATTCGTCGTATTTGGCGGCGGGATATTCCCACGTTTTGTAGGTCACGCCGTTGATGACCTTTTCGGGGCCCTCGATCCAGTGCTGCCCCTTGATGCCGTATTTGCAGAGATCGTAATTTTCCTGCGAGGCGTACATCCAGTCGAGGAACTGCACGGTGATCTCGGGGTGTTTGGATTTCATGGGAAGAATGACGGCGCCGAACGCGCGGTTGTTTTTCAAAAATCCGTGCACGACGGGCTCCCCGTTCTCGATGAGCGTGTCGCCGTTCTCATCCACGTCCGCAAGGGGTGCGATCATCATGTATTCGGTGTCGGCATTCTCCTCCATCGCGCGCGCCTGGCGGTGCAACTGGATGAGGTTGTTGATCTCGGGATAGGCGATGAACACGCCGCTCTTGCCGATCATGAAATCCGAACGCATCTGCACTTCGCTCTTGTTGTTGCTGTCGGGCGCCCACAAGCCGTCCTTCGCCCATTCGAACATGGTGGAGATATAGCGGTCGAAACCGTCTGTGAGTTGCGACGGGACGAGTTTGCCGTCTTTCAAGCCGTAACTCATAGCGTCCACGCCGAAGGTCGGCGCGATGACGCGGGAAATATCCCAGGGATACCCCGTCAGGGAGTACTGCACGTCGGGAATGGATTTCATCGCGCGAAGGAGCGTATCGAACTGCTTGAAATTCATGTTCTGATAGTTTTCGTTGGCAATGTCGAACGTTTCGGGATCCAGCCCCGTCTTATCCTGCACCTGTTTCATATACGTCTTGTTGAGCAGGATACCGTACTGTTTTTCCGCGTACACGCCTGGGATCATGGTCATTTTCAATTCGCCGTTTTCCTGCAGAACGTAGCCCGTCTTTTCGGCGATATGGTTTGTATCGCCCTGGCGGATGGCGGCGAGAATATGCTGGCCGTACTGTTCTAAAAGCCCCTCCACTTCCTTAACCGATTCGCTCTCTTTGGCGTACTTGACGATCGCGGAGCCTACGTCCTCGCTGGCGTAATGGAATACGAGATCCATCTGTTTGTCTTTTTTCGAGTAGTCCAGATCGACTTTCTGCGGAATGGACGTATTCGTTTCCAGAGTCATCTGCAAGTCGATGCCGATGCCCGTGTCCTCTTTGAACTTTTTCTCGATGGCCTCGGTCACGAGCGCGTCGTCCTTGCCGTCGATCATGCCGCTGCTCCTGCCGCGGTAAACGGACAGAATGTATCGGCCGTCGCTGGTCATGCCGCCGCTCCCGCCGCCGCAGGCGGCAAACGAACCGACGCACAGCGCTGCAATCAGGAAAACCAACAGGATCTTTGTTATTTTCTTCATGAAAACCTCCTTATTCTTTGACGCTTCCCATCATCATACCGTTGATAAAGTACTTCTGAAGGAAAGGATAGACGATGATGATCGGTAAAGACGCCGCAACGACCGCGGCCATCTTTACGCTTTCCGAGGGGATGAGCCCCGTGGAGGAACTGCCGCCGAGCATACTGTCGACGGAACTTAAAAGTTGCTGTATCATGTACTGAATGGGATATTTGTCCTTGCTGCTGATATAGAGCATGGGGCCGAACCAGTTGTTCCACACCGAAACCGCGCAAAAGAGCACGATGGTCGCGATGACGGGAACGGACAGCGGCAGATAAATTTTCAGAAATATGCGCATATTGGACGCGCCGTCCAGCGTCGCCGCCTCTTCCAGCGAATCGGGAATGGACATAAAGTAATTCCGTATCAGAATGAGATAATACGGCGCGAGCGCCCCCGGAATGATGATCGCCCACATGGTATCGGGAAAGATGCTGGATACCAATAAATACGAGGGAATCAGCCCGCCGCCGAACAGCATGGTAAAGATGATGTACACCATAATGCCCCTGCGCCCCACCAGATATTTTTTGGAAACGGGATAGGCGGTCAATAGACAGGTAAATGTCGTGATGAGCGTGCCGAGAACCGTCATTTTGACCGAATTCCAGATGGAGAGCAGCATATAATTGTTGGTCGTGAATAAAAATTCGTAGGCGTAGGTGGAAAACTTTTTGGGAAACAGCGAGATCCCGCCGCTTTTTAAAAGCGTCAGTTCGTCCGTGAACGAGGCGGATATGATCAGCCAGTACGGCATGATGAAGAGCAGCGCCCCGAACGTTAAAATGATGATATTGAATACATTGAACGCCTTTTCGCCCTTGCTTCTTTTAATCATGTCCCCTCCTTAATAAATGCCTTCGTAGCCCATGCGTCGCACGGCGAAGTTGGCGCCCAGCGTCAGAATGAGCGCTAAAAGGCTCTGCATCAGGTTGACCGCGGTGCCGTTGCCGTACGATTCGAAACTTGCGTTGCTGATCTGGCGGTACACCCAGGTGCTGATCACGTCTACCTTTTCATATAGAATGCTGTTCGTGCCGACGAGGGCGTATATCTGCTCGAAATCGTCCTTGACGAGCCCCGAAATACTGAGAACGAACGTGACCATGATGACGGGCATAATGCCGGGAATGGAGATATGCAGCGTCTGTTTCCAGCGGCCCGCGCCGTCTACCGTGGCGGCTTCGTACAGATCGGGAGAAATATTCGTAAAGCCCGCCAGAAAGACGATGGTGCCCCAACCGCAGTTTTTCCAGATATTCGTGATGGTCAGGATCGCGCGCCATTTGCCGGGATCCGCGTACCAGAACACGGGCTCCATGCCGAGGCTTACGAGCACCTTGTTGATCAGCCCGTAATCTTTCTGCAAAAATACGTACAGCATGCCCGAAATAATGACCCACGAGATGAAATACGGCAGGTATGAAACCGTCTGCACGACTTTTTTGAACCATTTGAGCCGCAGTTCGTTCAAAAGCAGCGCCAAAACGATGGACGACGGGAACGCGAAGATCATTTTCAAGGTGCCCAATATCAGGGTATTGCGCACCAGATTCAGAAATCCGCGCGAGGCGACCGCATAGTAAAAGTTCGCCCACCCGTTCATGTCCGTCCAGGGGCTGTCGAAGATCCCGAGATAAGGTTTGTAGTCCTTGAACGCGATAATGATGCCGTACATGGGGCCGTACGCGAAGATCAGAAGGCACAAGAGCCCGGGGACCATCATCAAATATAAGTCCCAGCGCTTAAAAATGCGCGCCCAGACCGAGTTGTTCTTCATGGGACGGCGCAGTACTTTTGCGCCCGTGAGCGGAACGCTCTGCGCGGTTTCCGCGTTTTGCCCGTCGGCGATTTCTTTCTTCATTGTTTTACTCCTTCACGCTCGGAAGAGAAAAGCGGTGAAAGCACCGCTTTTCTTCCGTTTCGGGAAATTTTAAGCAAGTTCCGCACGGATACCCGTAACGGTCATGGTGTTCGTTCCTGCGGGCGAGGGTAAAATGAGAATGCCGTTGGAGGTGATCTGCGCGGTGCTCATCGCGCTCACGTTCAGGTACCCCGCTTCGCCCGTGACCGCCGCTCCGCCAAAAGTTTTTTCCACGGCTGACAGCCCATCCTCGCTCGAGCCGAACCACATGGAAACGTCGATCGCCTTCACGCGGGTCTGCGACGCGTCGGTGTAAACGTATTTCATCTGCACCGCGAAATAATAATCGGTGTCGTCGGCAAGCGCGCCCGTATTGAAAAAGAAGTCGCGCGTGGAAACCGCGTCGTCGCGGCCGCCGTTGGTCACCATATAGAAACCGTTATAATCGTTGCGGTAATGCAGCGAAAGCCCGCCGCCGTTGTTCCATTCGCCGCTTGCCGCGCCCGTGAGAACGAGGGACATTTCGCCGCCCGTCTTTCTGAGTTTAAAATACACCTTGCTTTCGCCCTGCGGACCCTTTGCGATGGTTTTATCGGAAGGCGCGCCGTTGACTACCTGTTCGCCGTTCAGTTCGGGCGCCGCGGTCACTTTCGCGGGAGCCTCGATCCCTTCGGGCGGCTGCGGGTCGGCGGGATACTGCGTATATTCCTTGCCCACGTACAGTTCTTTGACGTGCGCCACCCAGCCGTTATATCCGACGATGCGGATAGGGCCTGCGGAGAGGTTGCCCCTCGGCGCCGCGCCGCCCTCGGCGAACACGGAAACGGGGACCGCCACAAAACCGCTTTCAGACTGCGTCCATGCGCCGCCGTTCTCGCTGACGAGAATAGGCTCCACGCCGGGCTTGTTCTGGACGCTGTATTGCACTGCTTTGCCGTTTATCCAGACCATAAAGCAGACGTAATCGGCGTCTCCCACCTTTATGTTTTTCACCTGATACTGCAAAAGGACGTCTTCCCCTCTCCAATAAGCGGTATTGAACACGTTGGAGGTGCTTGCAACGATCAGGCTGTCGTGCTTGATGAGGGAGATATCCGCCGTCGCGCCGAAACGCATGACGATGCCCGAGGGCCATTCCTTATTGCCGTCCGCGTAGGAGCCGCGCAGGTTGATCTGCAAAAGTTGATTGCTGCCGTCCGCGTATTCCGTGCTCATCAGAACGGATACTTTCTGATCGTACACGTACTTGTCGCCGTATTCGTACAGCGCGCCGGGCGCCACGATGAGTTCGCCGTTTTCGTAATCTTTGTTGTCCGCCACGAGGTTTTTCGTCGCGTCGAACCCGTCGCCTTTGACCACCACTTTCACTCTCTTTTCCGCCTTGTTTTCGGCGAAATCCGAAACGGTGTAGACGAGCCAATGTTCGCCTTCCGTCAGAATGGAAGTCTTCGTGCCGCTGATATTCGAAGCATAGAAGGGACCTTCCACGCCGACGTTGACCTTTTCGGTCAGATCTTTATCCACGTTGTCGGTGACGGTCGCCACGGGGATGTCGAACGCTTCGCCCACTTTCACGTTGATAACGGTATCGTCCACGTCAATGACGGGTGCCTCGTTGTCCTCCACGGCGCAGATGACGATCTGGTCCGCGTAGCCCATATTGCCGTTTTCGTCCTTGGCGGAAACGACGATATAATAGTAGCCCGCCTCTTCGAACTTGACTTTCCGCTCGTTCACCGCGAGTTTTTCGCCGACCGTGCGGGTGGCGTAATCGAATTTGTACACGTCGTACGCGACCACGCCTTCCGTGCTCGTAAAGACGGGAAGCGTCACAGTCTCGCCCACGGTCACGCGCTGCGGCAGAGATCCTTCGCTCGTCAGAACGGGACGGGCGATGTCCACGGCGAATTCCGTTTCGTCGGCGGCGTACATGGAAACACCCTTGATGCGCATGATATCGTCGTAATACTGTCCCTGCGCGTTCTTGGAGAATGTAGCCGCGCCGAACGTGAGCCAGCCCGCGCCCGTCGCCTCGTCGGCAAGACGGTCGAACAGCCCCGATTCGAGTTGCCCTTTCACGTTGGAAGTGCCGCGCGCCAGTTTGTATTCGGCGTAATTTTTGCCCTTCATCGCGTCGGTGATCTCGGTATCGGGCGTAACGTCCACCCAAACCTGCGAACGGATATACGACTTGCTCGGATCCGCCGCGTCGATGTTGAAAGTATGTTTTATGTACAGCGTATGATCCTTGGCGTCTTTGAGCGTGCCCGTGAACGCGACGATCGCGTCCGATTCCGAGCCGCTGCCCGCGGTGGTGCCGCGAAGTTCGAACGTACCCGATTCGCTGATACGTAAGATCAGATAGGGAGCCCAACTGCCCTCGGAGCCGTCGGGATAGAACAAAGTACCGTTTTTGCTGCCGACAAAGCCGATATCGTAGATCTGCTCGCCGCCCTCCTGAAAGGGATCGATATTGAGCGTGATACCCACATAATTTTCATGCAGTTTGGATACGCCGACCGCCGCAGCGGCGCAGTCGTCCGCCTGGCTGCCGTAGGATGTACGGCCGATCTCCAACTGTTGCAGCGTGGAGTTATAGCGCGAATCGAACCCGCAGCGCACGTTGCCCGCGTCCAGGATCAGGTTTTTGGACAGATCGGGCGCGCTCACCGTCAAGGGGTATTCGATGGGTTCGGCAGCGTTGCCCGCCGCGTCGGAGAGCGTCAGACGCACTTTATAGTTTCCCTCGATGAGGCGGAACGTCTGTTTCGCGCCGCCCGTGAAGTTCAGAATGGGCGCGGCATACTCTGCGTCGCTCGCGAGATATACGCGCGTTTCGATGCGCGAAGACACGTCGTAATCGTCCGCGGTCTCCTTGCCGACCGCCCCGGGAAGACGGATATCCTGCGTGGCGCGCACGCCCGTCACGCCCGTCGCGGGGTCGAAATTCGCGAAATCTCCGCTTTTGTCCAAAGACAGCACGGGGGCTTCGGTATCCGCCGCGGCCTTGAAGTCGAATTTGACTTCCTTGGTGTCGCCTGCGTCGTTGGATACGAAATATGTAATCTTATAGTCGAGAAGTTCGTTGCCGGAAGGCGTAAACTTCTGCTCCTTGTTCGCGGCGACGCGGAATAAGATCTGTTTGCTCGTCGTGCCGTCCGCTTTCAGAAGATCGACGTTCAGTTTGACGCGGTCCGTGAGATCGCCCTCTTTCGAGTCGCTCGCAGATGCCGCGGGCAGTTTGACTTCGCGGCCTACCATGCCCGTTTTCGGAACGTTTTCCACAGTCAGCGTGATGTCGCCGCCCGTCACGGGATCGTCGCCCTTGTCCGCGCAGGCGACCATCAGACCGATGGAAAGCACGAACGCAAACGCGAGCACAACCATCAAAAGTTTCCGTTTCATTCAATTTCCTCCTGGGATTTTTTTCGGAAGAACTCCCCTTCGGGCTCTCCCCTTTTTATGACTTTACATTATTTAGTAAAATCATTTTACTAATTAAGTATATACCACGATCTGCGAGTTGTCAATACCTTTTCCAAAATTTTCCGCAAAAAAATGCGCGCCCCGAAAGAGACGCGCATCGTGCGATTCAGTTTTTTGAAAGCCGAGCCTGCGATTTACCCTTCGCGGGCAACGAGATCGGCAATTTTTTTGAGAAGTTCAACCGAAGTGCCGTGCGGCACGGCGTCGCCCGTGGAGAGGATAAAGCCGCGTCCGCCGCGCATTCTTTCCAAGATTTCCGATACGTGCGACAGAATCGCCTCTTCCGATTTCATGACGAGGGAGGAAGGTTCGATGCCGCCGATGATCACTTTGCCGCCGAAGGCGCTCTTTGCGTCCCAACACTCCATATCGCCCGTGGTGGGCGGACAGACGGAGTCTATGCCGTCGGATAAAATCTTTGCGATATCCTCGGAAAAGCCGCTCAGTTTGCCGCACATATGGGTAATATACAGTTTGCCCGCGCCGTGCAAGATCTTTGCGTATTCGTTGAGGCAGGGCGCGGCGAGCGACTGAAACCAATCGCGCGACATGATGGTGGTCGACGTGTCCTCGTAGGCGAATACGACGGGAGTATCCAGATCGCACATCAGGCGGTAATAATTTTTGTTGCGCTCGTGGAGGGCGGCGAACATCTCCCGCATCGCGTCCTCTTCGTCCAATAAAAGATAGGTGGTATTTTCCAGCCCGCATAAGACCTGCAACGTTTCCAAAAGGGGCGAACAGGGCGCCGTAGGCGTGGGAATGCCGTCGTCGCCGATCGCTTTTTTGCGTTCTTCGAACAGTTCGAAACGGGGAATATACTGCGTGTTACGGGCGATATGCGTCATAACTTTCACGTCTTCGGGCGTGGAAAGAAGGTGTTTTTCCGTGTACATGGCGCCGTTCTGAAAATAAAAACGGTCGTAGATCTCGCCGTATTTTGTGATAAAATGCGTTTCTCTCTTGCCGCCGCCGACTTCGCGGCTCTCGACGGTAATGCCGCCGCCGTAGCGCACCTCGCAGCAGGGGCTGTGGCGTTCGATGATATCCGCGCCGATGTAGCGCAGCGCGCGCAATAAATCGTACGGATGATTCTGTTTTTCCAGAGAACTTGCGAAATAATCGTCGCAAAGCGGCGAAAAGGGAATGCGGTCGGTCTCTTTTTTATAAAGCGCCGCCAGAACGCGCTCTTTTTTGGTCATGCCCGAGTTCATGATTTTGACTCCCTGTAAATTTTATTTGTGGTCGTGCTGTTTCCGATACTGCACGGGCGTGCAGCCGAAATATTTTTTGAAGGTCACGTAAAAATTTTTCAGATCCCCCACCCCCACCAACAGGCTGATCTCCTCGACGGTCAATTCGGTTTCCAGCAAAAAACGGCAACTCTTTTCCATGCGGTAGCGGATGAGATACTCGATGACGCTGGTGGAGCGGTGTTCCCGAAAAATTTTCTGCAGATACGCGGGATACAGCCCCACCGCGTCGGCGATGTCTTTGAGCAGCAGTTTTTTCATGTAATTTTCCTGGATGAAGGCGGTCGCGTTTAAGATATAGTCGTCGATGGTCCTGGACGAGAGTTTGCCCCGCACAGACTTTCGTTCGTCGGAAAGTCGTTCGATCTTGAAACAGTTGACCAGGTTGCAAACGAGCAGGTATAAGATCTCTTCCGAACCGTATTCCGCCGCAAATTCCTGTTCGATGAGCGCGAATTGCGCCTCGTAACGAAGTTCCGGACGGGAAAACACTTGATTCGGGGCGGGAAATTCGATATCCGCAAACAGTTCGTGGCTACAAACGACGTTGACGATCTTAAAGTCGCTCTCCTTGCAGACGGGGCGGATGTTGTGTTCTTCGCCCGTGGCGATGACGAACACGTCGCCCTTTTCGATCTCCACGCAACTTTCGCCCACGTTGTGCAATGCGCGGCCGCTCTCCACGAACACGATCTCGATGAAACTGTGACTGTGCCGTAAGATGGATTCGTAGCCTTCGCTGCGCACCACGATGATGCTGCGGTCTGTGTTGTACATTTTTATATCGAATATCATATGTTTGCAACCATGGTCTTCAAGTCTATTTCCGTTTCAAAACGAGCGCCAGCGCCGCAAGCCCCGCGGCCGCGCTTCCCGCCGCGGCAAAGCCCGCGCCGATCGAGGAAGAACAGCCGCCTCCCTCTTTTTTGCGGTAATTGACGGGGCGCTCGACGATCAGAGTATCATCCGTCTTTTGGGAGAGTTTGCCGAGCGCGTCGTCGGTGTCCGCCTCTTCTACGGGCGGGATATCAGGAAGTTCGGGCGTTTCGGGTTCGGGAAGTTCGGTGATCTTGAAATTGTCGTACGCCGAATCGTTGTTGATGCTGATCAGGGACACGTAGCCCTCCTGATAAAAGGAGGCGTTCAGATTCCATTCGGTGGCGGGGTAAGAATCGACGGACAGCGTTGCCTTATTGCCCTGCACGGTGAGTTTGAGATGATGCCATGCGTTTCGGTCGTAATTCGGATAGGTCGTCTTTTCGAACGGGCCGCCCACGCCGATGGCGCCCCACATGGTGGGTTGGCCGCCCTCCTGCACAAAGATGCCCGCGCCGTCGTCGAAGAAGGATTTGCCCGCCTCCGCCTGACGGAACGCGACGCCCGTCCACCAGAACGTCTGGTTGCCCTGCTTGTAGTCCACTTCCATTTCAAAGTTGGAAAACGTTTGCTTGCTGTACGTCAGGATCGCTGCGCGCCAGGTGCCCGCATCCTTGTCGATGCTGTTTTCGCGTACGAGTTTGCCGTCCTTCAAAAACCAGTGGCCGTCGTCCTGTCCGACCTGTTCCGCCACGGTGGAATTGCCCACCGCGTTGACGTAGCCCGCGAAAAAGTCCGCGTTGACCGCCTCTTCGGAGGTAAATTCCTGCGTATAAACGGGAAACTGCGCCTCTTCCGCGGCGGCGGGCGCGAATACGCCCGCCGTAAGCGCCGCCGTCAGCGCGAACGCCGCGGCGAGAGTGAAAATTTTGCCTTTCGATTTTATCATATTCTGCCTCCTAACCCGCGATCAGCCGATTGTCGGCGGTGATATAGTAGGTCTTGTCGGCGGGCACGGTCACGTAGTAAACGCCCGCGTGGATCTCGACGGAAGGCTTTTGCACCGTTCTGGAGATCTGAATGGAATATTCGCGGTTGCCGTACCAGTATTCGGATATGCCCGCATAATCCATGTCCGAGGGGAGATTCGGGCTGATCTTCAAGCCCTTCACGTCGGGATTGATGCCCAAAAACCCGCTGATGAAAGCATAGGGCACGAGCCCGCTTTCGGGGAACTCGCCGATGACGCCCTCGATATACTCGCCGTGCTGCGAATAACTGTTGCGGCGCAGCGAATCCTTATGGAATTCCTCCATAATGACCGAGAAACGGCCGAACGCGTCGTCCGCGCCCACGCCCGCTATGCGCCCCATCAGATCGTAGTAACTGATATAGAAGATGGTGCCGCCGTTCTGCATCTGGTTGCCGAACCCGCCGAACGAGCCAGGCGTGCAGGGAAGCGCGCCCGCATGGTCGTACCAGTAGTAGGCGCCGCTCGCGTCGGTCACGGTGGACACGTCGAGCGTGTTGGAGCGCGCGGCGTATTTGAACTTGCCGTAAATATCCTCGCCCGTTGAGGTATCGCCCTCGATAATACGGTCGCCGTCCACCCAGTCGTACACCTGTTTCGCCTGCGCCTCGCTCGCGATGCCGTAACTCACCGCCATAAAGTTGACGTACGTGAAGCCGAAATCCAGCCGCTCGCCGTCGGCGTTGATGCCGCCGATATAGCGCCCTTTCGCCTCGTCCCAGAAAAGCGTGTTGTACTTTTCGCGGGTGACTGCCGCATAGCCGCGGTATTCCTCCGCTACGTCGCGCGCCTTTTCCGCCTCCGCGCTCTGCCCGTTCTTCGCGTAATTGTCAGCCTTAAAATCGTAGATATCGGCGTACGCCAGCAAAGAAGCGTAGAAGTATGCGTTTTCGTACGCGGACATATAGCCGAACGTTTTATGCACGTCCCAATAGTTGGAGGACATGCCCGACGTGGTGCCGTCCTTGGCGGGATCGTTGATGGTCATAATGCCCGTCTTGCCGCTGAGCGTGTTCATCATGTAACTCATCGCCTTATCCACTTTGTACTGAATGGACTGCCCCTGCGTGTTGGTAAGATTTAAAAACTCCGTGAATTCGGTCCCGTCGTCGTTGAACTTGCCCTGACGGTTGCACTGCAGGAGATAATTGCGGATGGCGAGGATATAAATGGGATTGAGCGAATAGTGACAGCCGAACGTGGCGTTTAAATGCAGCGGGCTGTCGGGCGTCGCCCAGACGTAGCCGTCGTCGTTCGACCAGGTATCGCTGCCCGTGCGGATACGGACGAGCAGGTCGAGATAAGTGTCGTTGACCTTTTCATAATCGGTGAAGTTGAATTTCAGCCCCACCCATTCCATCCATTCGGTGGAACCGATCATCGCGGAGCCGGTGCGGAAAGGCGACGCGTTCTGCGTTTCGCCCATGATCGAGCCGAGCACCACGGGTTCGGTCTTGGCGGTACCGAAGATCGTCCACATATTGTTGAGGTCCGCGTCGAAAGTGTGCCCTTTCGAGGTGTAAAGCAAGGTTCGCAGACTGCCGTACACGCGCATCTCCTCGACCATAAGGCACTTTTCCTTGTCGAGTTCGCTCAGGTTCATGGAACTCAGTTTCTGCGTCAGGCGTATGCCGTTGGCAACGATGCCGTCGAGATTGAGAACGAGCGTCGCGCCCTTGGGATTCGGAAAACGCATGATGGGATTAAAGCGCCCCACGCTGTAATCGTACAGGTAATAGTATTTGGGCAGGCTCTGCCAACTCTCGCCGAAATCCGACGTATACTCGACGGCGATGTTCGAAGGGAAAATATCCGCCTCGGCGGGAATTTTCACCTCGATCGTATCGAGGGTGTAATTTTCATCGAACAGATAGCCCGCATATAACTCGTCGTCGATGTCTTTCGACGCCTGGGACTTAAAATAAGTAGGTTTGCCGTCGGCGATCTTTTCCGCGCCGTGCTCCTTATCGTAGGCGGGGGAAGATATGGGCGAAACGTTCTGGATCATGGTATCGGGTTCGTAATCCTTGCCCTCCACCTTGATGGTCTTGGTTTCCGTCCAGCCGAGGTTGGCCTCGCTGTTCTGCATGGCGACGGCCGTCGCGCTCACCTTATAATCGCCTGCCTTTTTATAGGTGTGCGGCACGGCGACGCTCGACTGCTTGCTCGCGCTCTGCAAGCCGGGGCCCTGGTACGCCCAGGTACCGTCGCCCCAGTCCACGATATAATACACCGATTCGTAGCCCTCTTCGAACTTGGTCTTGGAGGAAATTTTCACGGTCGCGGTGATCTCGTCGCCCGTGGAAACAGTCTTTCCGGGCACGGAGAGAACGACTTTGGAATCCGCCGTTCCCTTATCGTACGAACTGGGCGTATATTCGATGGGCAACATATTTTTGACTCCTCCCGATTCGCGTCCCCCGCCGCACGCGCCAAGCATCAGCGCGCCGAGGGTGAGACAGGCTGCCATACAGCAGGATATGATTTTTTTCATAGAACTCCTTTTATTCGGCTCTCTTTTTGGCGATGACGAGCACGGCCGCCGCCAGCGCGCCCGCCGCGAAAATCATCGACGCCGCCGCGACGCTCGAACCGCAGCCGCTCTTTTCCTCTTTCTTTTCGGAAACGGTCACGGTGAAAGAATCGCTCTTGGAACTATCCGCCTCGGACTTGACGGTGATGGTCACACTGCCCGCTTTGAGGAACGTGACGACGCCCGTTTCGGATACGGTCGCGATGGTCTTGTCGCTCGATTCGAACGCGAGGTTTTTGTTCGTCGCGTTGTCGGGGCTGACTTTGACGGTCAGCGTCAGTTTGTCGCCAACCGTCGCGGCGGTCGGTTTGTTCTGTATGGAAACGGAAGTCACCGCAACGTCCGTGACTTTCTTGCTCACCGTGACGGTGAAACTGTCTTTTTTGGACGCGTCGTCCTTAGAAGAGGCGGTAATGGTGACCGTGCCTTCGGACAGGAAGGTCACTTTTCCCTCGGCGTTGACCGCCGCGACGGTCGGATCGCTCGAAGAGAATGCGACGCTCTTATCGGTCGCGTCGGCGGGCAAAACGTTCGCCGTCAGGTCGAGTTTGTCGCCGACGTAAGCGGTCTGCGCCTTGTTGGCAATGGAAACGCTTTCCACCGCTTTGTAGTCGATCAGATTGCCCTCATCGTCGAGCATTCCGAAATAGACGTCCTTGAACTGCGCGTTGCAGCCGCCGTCCGCAAACAGGGCGATGGCGCCCGTCAGATCGCCCTCTACCGTTTTGCTGATGCGGGGCGTGACCATGTCGTCTACGAAGAAATCGATCTGCCCTTCGAATACGCGCAGTTTAAAAGTGCTGAATTCGTTCTGCACGTAGGAAGGAGAGCCGCCCTCGTACGGGCCGCCTACGGGAGTGCCGCCCCAGATGGTGGCGTTGTGCGCCGCGGAAGCGTTCTGCATAAAGGCAGAGCCGCCCGTCTGGTTGCCCGCCTGCGTCTTGTTTGTCATGGCGAAAAACGCGCCGAACCAACCGTTGTCGGAATTGCCCTTGGCGCTGTAAACGAGTTCGAAATTTTTGCGGTCGCGGTTGTTGAAATACAGTACGCCGTAATCGTTGCCGACCTGCCCCGCCGCGGTGACTTTGCGCGCGAGCACGCCGTCCTGCAAGGTGAACAGATCGTCCCATTTCGCGGCGGCGCCGCCGTTGCCCGAGTTGCCTGCAATGCCGATCGACTCAAACGCACTCATACCCTCTTCGGTGAGCGGATACGCGATATAACCCGTTCTGTCGGCGTCTTCCGCGGTGATCTTAAAAGTCTTTTTGATTTCGGGGTTGCTCTTGGCTGTAAAGGTCACGTTGTACTCGCCCGTGTTTTTGAAGAGCAGTTTTCCGTCCGTGAGGTAGACGCCGTCCTTGTCGCTCGTAAAGGTGTATTCGCCGTCCGACCCCTTGGGGAGCACGTTGACGGTAACGGGGACGGGTGTGCCGACCGTGGCTTTTCCGTTGTTTTCGATGCCCGAAACTTCTATATCCGTGGCGGGGATCGTTTCGTCGGTGCCGACGGTGCCGTCCGCTTTGAGATAGGTCACCTTGAAAGATTTGACGGAAACCGTCTTGTTGGTCACGGCGACGCCCACTTTGCCCGAGGTCAAGGCCTCGTCGCCCGGCTGCAGATCGACAACGATGGGGTCTTCGTCGTTCAGCCAGTACTGAATGTGGTTTTTGTACACTTTCAGTTTATGTACGGTATCGGAAAGGCCGTTGAAATCCTTAGCCGCGATATGCGTATCGTTCCATTCGGTGTTGTTGATTTGCTGATCGTGCCAGGTATAAACGCCGTCACCCTGTACAAATGTCAGACCGCCTTTGGGATTCGCACTATCTTTGGCGGGTTTGGCGGTATTTTCCACGCCGAAGCAAAGGCCGCTCCAGCCCGCCCTATCCCCCACGTGCTGTAAGGTGACTTCCATATAAAAATTCTTGTAGTCCGCTTTGTCGTAATACAGATAGTAGAAATTCGACCATACCTCGTCGTTCGTCGAAAGGTCGCCTTTGGACGTGATCGTCTTGTTCTGCGTATCGAAATCCCAGATCTCATCGGCCTCGCCCGCGATCACCTTGTTGCCCGATCCCGCGAACACGCCTTTGAAATTGCTCTTGTCCGTCAGATCGACGTTCGTCGTATAGGTATCGTCGTCGGGCACGGCGGCCGCCGAAGCGAGAAACGCCGTTGCCGAAACAGACAGGCAAAATACCATCATCACGGACAAAAATGCCGTCAAAAACCTCTTTTTCATCTGATTCCTCCTCATATTTTACATTTATCCGATGAGTCCAAGTTCCGTAAACTGCGTTTTTGCGGCGGCGAGAAATTCCTGGCCGTGCAGGGTGGAGTTCCATTTTTTCACGTAAGAATCGTACTCCTTCTGTGCGTTTTCGGCGCTCCATTTGCTGTTTACGTATCTGTACTCGAACGAAACCATATCGCTCGTCATGTCGCTCAAAAGACTCGCGTCAAGACTGACGTAATCGCCGATCTGCGGCAGCGAAGGCATATTCGCGGTCAGATTGTCGTGCTCCGCGATCTTCAAGACCAACGCGTTCACGTGCGGTTCGTCCGCGCTGATGACGCCGTCGTTGGTGGAAGAGAACCACGCGCCCCAGTCCCACGCGCCGTTTTGCTTTTCCTTGTAATATTTTTCGGTAAATCCCGCGCGTTCGGAACTGGTGCAGATATACACCTGCGGGCTGCCCTCGATTTTCTGGAATTGCAGATTTTTTTCGATGCCGACGCCCCAGCGCAGCGCGTCGTATGCCTCGCCCCGCTTGTATTCGCCCGTTTCTTCATCGAAATAGCAATAGAGATCGTCGATGAGTTTACATATTTTTTCCATTTTGCTCTTCGACTGCGCCGTGGCCTTGGATACGGTGATGACCTTACCCGCGAGCCCCGTGCCGGGCATATAGCCCGCGCGCTCGTTCTCCGTGCCCTGCTTTTTGGGAAGAGCGTACGTCTTCCACAAATCGGTCGCGTCGATGACGTCGTTTTCGCTCTTGCCCTCGGGCGGCGTCATGCCGCGCTGGGCGTAGGTGATCTTTTTGTCGTTGAATTCCGCCTGCGTGTTTTTGGTGATCTCGCCAGGCATCCACTCGATGCCGATCTTGCCCGCGTACGTACGCTTGCGCTCCGCATACTGCTGCGTGAACCAGGCCGGCTCGATGAGCTGTTCTTCGACGATGATCTTGAAATAATCCAGAAATTCCTTATAAGAGCCGTCGGTGGTACCGAACTGCACTTCGCCGTTCTTATCCACGTAAAAGCCGTAGGGCGCGACGGTCACGGAGCCGAACATGAGAGGCATCCAGGTGCCGAGAACGCCCAGAGAATTTCCGCCGCCCGCGGTGGAAAATGCGTACGCGTCTTCGAACTCTTTCACGCCCGCCTTTTTCTGCGCGTCTATCCACCGCGCGAAATCGAGCAGATCGTCGGGCGTGGTCGGCGCCCAGGTCTCTTCCTTGGCCTTGTCTTTGCGGTACATATCCAGCCAGTCCTCTCTGAGTTTCAACGACCATGTGGGCGGATCGGCGGGCGTCCACAGCGCGGTCAGTTTCTCTCCGTCGGTAAACACCGCTTTGGAAGCCGCCTGCGACTGCGCGTTCAGCGATTTGGAAAAATTGGGCATATACTGCAGATACGGCGTCCAATCGTCCAGAAGCACTCCCTGTTTGAAAAATTTACGATAACTCGTATAACTGGGAAAACTGATGATGTCGGGACGGTTCTCGGTAGAGTTGAACGCCATGATCGCCGCGTTTTCAAAATCGCTGTTGGCATTGAGTTGCACGTTCAGCCCGTAATTTTCGGCGATGTACGCGCGGTAGGGATCGTCCGCCGTGGTGGGCGTATTGACCCAGCCCGAAAACAGGATGTTGATCTTCTGCGCGTTGTTCCCGCCCCCTGTTCCGCTCCCGCCGCAGCCAGCAAAACCGCATACGAGAACGAGCCCTAAAAGCAATGTGATGATCTTTTTCATAAAACCTCCTTTTTATCCTTTTACCGCACCAAGGTAAACGCCCTTGGTGAAATACTTTTGAAAGAACGGATAGATACACAGAATGGGCAGCGTTGTGACGATGGTGAGCGCCATTTTGATGGACATATTGTCCACGTCCTTGATACCCAAAATATTTTCCAGACTTCCGATATCGGCATTGTTGACCTGGTTGAGATTGTTCATTGAAATGGTCGCGTAATATTGCAGCGGCCACAGATGCGATGCCGCGGGAGATACGTAGAGCATCGCGTCGTACCAACTGTTCCACTGGAAAACAAGGGTGAAAATACTGATCGCCGCGATGACGGGCATGGACATCGGGAGAACGACGGCGGAAAAATTCTGCCAGTCGTTCACGCCGTCGAGCATGGCGGATTCCTCCACCTCCGCGGGGATCCCCTCCATCGACTGCTTGATGATGATGACGTTCCAGGCGTTGATGAGGTTCGGGAAGATATATACCCAGATGTTATCCAGAAGCCCCACGCTCTTAACTACGAGATAGGTGGGAATCAGACCGCCGTTGAAAATGATGATGAAGATCATCAGATACATGAAGTACCGCCGCCCGGGCAGATTTTTGCGCGCCATCGCGTAGGCGAGAATGGCGGTCAAAAGCACGCTCAGAACCGTTCCCACCGCCGTTCGGAATACGGATACCGCGATCGCTCGCCCCAGAAACGAACTGACGGTGAATACCTGTATGTAAGAATACAGCGTCACTTTCGTGGGGATGGGAATGAGGAACGAATAGTTGATGTCCTCGGGCTTGGCGAAAGAAACCGCCAGCGTGTATAAGAGCGGATAGATGCACAGCGCCGCGACCAGAAAGCAGACGGCGGTGCAGATGACCTGGTAGAGGTTTTCGTGAAACTTTGCCGAAAACAACGGCTTTTTCTTTTTTTCCTGCATACTTCCCCTCCTTACCACATACCGATGCCCGTGGTCTTTTTCGAGAGTTTATTGCAGCCGTACACGAGCACCATGCCGACCGCAGCCTGGAAGAAGGACATCGCCGCGCCAAGCGAATATTTCAGTTCGCCCAGACTCGACCAGTACAGCCAGGTGTCGATGACCATGGCTTTGGGCTTGGTGACGGCGTTGGCAAACAACAGCAACTGTTCGCCGCCCGCGTTTTTGAGGATCTGCCCCAGATTGATGATGAGAAGGTACATGACGATGGGCAGAATGCTCGGAAGAGTGATGCGCCACACGCGCTGCCACGGGCCCGCGCCGTCGAGTTTGGCGGCTTCGTACAATTCGGGCGGCACGGAAGAGAGCGCCGCGAGATATAATATCGTGCCCCAGCCCAACTCCTTCCAGATATTCGTGAGGACGACGATGAAAATAAACCAGTCGGGATCGGTCAGAATACTCGAACTCGTACCCAGCCAGGTGCTTAAAAGCCCCTCTTCGTTCAAAAACGCGTAGGTGATGGCGTAAATGATGACCCAACTGAAAAAGTGCGGGATATAGACGATTGTCTGTACGACCTTTTTGGCGCGCATCATGCGCATGTCGTACAGAAAGATAGACAAAAGCAAGGGCGGCACCGTCGCGCCGATGAGTTTTAAAAGCGATATATACAACGTGTTTCCGATGACGCGCAGCATTTCGGGGCTGAGAAATATTTCCTTGAAATTCGCCATGCCCACCCACGGACTGTTGAAAATGCCCGTTCCCAACGAGTAGTCCTTAAAGGAGAGCACCGTTTGCAGCACGATGGGATAGAGATTGAAAACCGCGATGAGAAGTAGCGGAAAGACCATAAACAGATACGAGGGAATGTACCTTTTCAGAAGAACTACCTGCGCGGAATCGATCTTGCGCTGGATCATGCCCGCGACGATGCAGACGGGGCATAGCACCAGCCAGATGACCGAGGGAGAAAACACCTTGTAAAAGGCGGCCTGCACGGCAACGTCTTCCAATCCCGCCGTCACGAGATAGGTAGTCGGTATATTGAGGGTTATGAGCAGCGCATAGACGACAAGGCACAAAAATCCCAGTCCGATCCCCGCCCAGCCGCCGATGGCGTTGAGACGCGCCGCGTTATCTTCGCCGCGCTTTCTGAAAAGTACGACGAGCGCTGCCTGATACAGAAACAGCGCCAGAAACAGCGCGATACACAAGGTCAGCAACACGCCGATCGCCGTCGGCAAATATGCCGTGACAAAGATCTTTTCACCGTCTACGAGATAAGAATAACTCAGTTTACCGCCCTGAAAGAGCGCGCCGATCACGGCAGCGCCCGAGAAGGCGCCGTTTACGCCGATATCGGCAAGTTCCCGCCCCACGACGCCCGCCGCCAACAGGCAGACAAGGCAAACGAGGCTGACGCCCGCCGCAATGGCGGCTTTGATCGTCTGCGCGGTGAGTTTCCGGGGCGCAGGCGCGCTTTGCGCGGCCGCGCCGCGCTCGATCGCTCGCTCCATAGATCAGTCCTCCCCTTTTATTTTTTTGCGGGCGGCAACGGTACGCAGCACTCCGCCCCTCAGTTTGAAAATTTTATATCCCCCGCGCGCCTCGTCCCAGCCTTCCGTATCGAAAAGCGCATCGCTGAGCCACAGTTCGCCGTCGGTCTTTTCCGCATAAACGGTCAGCGTATCTTTTGCGCTCTCGATGCGGATATCTCCGTCGCGGAGCGGAAGCGTCGCGCTGTACGAGGATAAGCGCACGAGTTTCGGGCACAATCTGTATTCTTCATAGGCGGGTTTCGTCGGTTCCAGTCCGATGAGATAGCGCCCGAGAAGATACAACGGGCTGGCGCCCCAGGCATGACATAAACTCTTTCCGTACTTGCGGTTATACATGGCGTATTTATCGTCGCCGCGCTCGTTTTTGTCGTATAATTCCCAAAAACTCGTGGCGCCCTCGTCGATCATGCCGCCCCAGTATTGCAAGATCTCGTGATATACGAAGTCGGTCTCGCCCGCAAGGCACAGCGCGCTCAACTCGAAAAAGCGCATGAACGGCGTGACGATCTTTTCCGCTTCGTCGTTCAAAAGCACGTTTTGAATGACTTTCTTTTTCTTTTCGTCGTCCAGAATACCGAAATACAACGCGAAAATATGCGGGTGCTTTTTGATCGCGGGGTTCAGTTTCCCTTGGTACCGCGAATAATAGAACACCCCCCGCTCTTCGTCCCACAGGGTATCGAACAGCACTTTTTTCAAGGCCTCGTATTCCTCGCGGTATTCTTCGGGATCGTCGCCAGAGATCCCGCACAGTTTCTGCATGGTTTCGAGCGCTTTGAGATAGATGATCTGTTCTGCGGCGACTTCGCCGCGGTTGTCGATATTCGCCCAGTCGACGAACACCCAGTCGCCCTCTTTGCCCTCGATCATGCCGCTTTCCGTCTTGCGCGTGCGCGCAAATTCGATGATGCGCCGCGCGGTGGGGATCATGCGGCGCAAATAATTTTCGTCGCCTGCGTACATATAAAAATCGTACAGCCCGATGATCCAGTAAAAAGAGTATTCCATGATATGGTTCATGAAATGCACCACGGGCGGCTTACCCGCGAGCGCCGTGATCGTGCGGCGTTCGGTTTTCAGATCGAAAAAGGAATAATAGTTCATCAGAAACGCCTGATAGGCGTCGCCCGCCCACAGCCAGCGGTCGCGCTTGATGCCGTCGAGGAAAAATTCGCGGGTATTGAGCGCCAGCGTATCCAGCGCCACCGCGTAAATTTTTTCCAGTTTTTCATCCGAACAGGAAAATTTTGCGCTCCGCGCCTGCGGCACGAATTCGCGCAGTACTTTCAGGTTGGTCAGATCGACTCCCTCGCCGTGCAGATGGACGTAGCGGAACGCCTTGCCGACTTCGGGGCGCGTCTGTACGGGAAAATCCAGTTCGTCCGTCAGTTCGCAATTCTCTTTGTCCGTCGCCTCCGCAAGGCTTTCGCCGTACCAGATATGTACAAGCCCTTCGCCCTCGCACGATTCCAAATTCACCACGCCCATCATCTCGCGGCGGCAGTCGAGAAGGAGCGAATCTTTATCCTTCCGCAAAATATCGAAATCTACGTCTTCGTAACGGAAACGAAACGGCCCCGGCGGCGATTCGGGATCGGTCAGCCCGTCGCACCCCGCCGCCGAATACCGAAAATCGTTGGAAGTGGTGAGAAATTGCTCGTCCGAGCGCACCGTTTCGCCGTTGACGTACAGCGCGGGAATTTCTTTTTCGTTATATACGGAAACGATCAGTTCGTATTCGCCCGCCCGAAGATCCACAAAACCTTGAAATTCGCGTATGTAAGCGTTTTCGGGCGCCTGTATCCGATTCACGATCACGTTGAACTTTCCGTTTGCGCGAATTTCCAACCGCTCGGGCTTCGAAAGCGTAAAGCGCCGTATAAATTTCACGTTTTTACAAAAATCGTCCGTATGCCAGAAGGGCGGCACGAACACCTCCCTTTCGTAGCGGGAAGTCAGGCACGCATTGAGTTGCCGTATCTCGTAATCGCCGTTATGCCATATCCATTCTGCCTTTCTATCCATCAGTCGTTTTCAGTCCTCCGTACGGCAGCAATACGGTCGGTCTTTCGAGAGCATGACCGCTCTGCCGTTGATTTCCACTTCCATCGGCTCGCCTTCCGAAAGTAAAATTTGCGTTTTCTCTTTTTCCACGGTCACGCGCAAGCGGCGGCCGCGGTAAGCGATTTTAAAAGAATACTTTTGCCAGCCTTCGGGAATCGCGGGTTTGAAATGCAGTTTGCCGCCGTAGTCGCGCATACCCGCAAACCCGTTCACGATCATCATGTACGCGCTCCCCTGACAGGCGGAATGCACGCCGTTGAAAGTGTTCCTGTTCACGTCGTCCAGATCCATGCGCGCCGCCTGTTTCAGATACCCGTACGCCTCCGCCGCATAGCCGATATCCTGCGCCACGATACAGTGGATCCCCGCGGACAGCGAACTGTCGTGAATGGTTTTCGGCTCGTAAAAGTCAAAGATCTTGCGTTTCATCTCGCGCGTGAATTCATGGCTGTATAAATAGATGAGCAATACGATATCCGCCTGTTTGATGACCTGATAACGCCACAGGTTGAGCGGGTGCAGATGGGTGAGAAGAGGAAGTTTTTCGGGCGGGATCGCGTCTACGTCGATGGGATCTTTATCGAGGAAATCGTCGTCCTGCAAATACAGATCGAGCGTTTCGTCATAGGCGATATACATATTGTCCGCGGCTCTTTTCCAGCGGGCAAGTTCATTTTCGTCGCAATCGCACAAATTCAGCATGCGAAGATAGGCGCTTTCGTCCTCCGCGCGCAGTTTTTCGAGCATTTGCAACGTAAAGTAAAATTGATCGCGCGTGAGCCAGTTGGTATAGAGATTGTTGTTGACGACGGGATTGTATTCGTCGGGCCCGCAGATGCCGTTGATACAGAATTTGCCGCCCTTGTGTTCGATAAAGTTTCCGCGGTGGGACAGGCACTTGGAAGTTTTCGCGAGCATTTCGATGCCGTAATCCTTCATAAACTGCCAGTCGTCCGTGGCGAGATAGTAACGCTTGATCGCGTAAAAAATATCGCAGTTGAGGTGATATTGCGCGGTCGCCGCCTCGAACACGTGGCCGCACTCTTCGCCGTTTATGCTATTCCAGGAATACAGGGCGCCGACATCGTCCATTTCCGCGGCGCGCTTTTCCGCGTTTGGCAGAATATTATAGCGGTACAGAAGCAGTTGTTTTGCGACTTCGGGCGAGGAGTACAAAAACGCGGGCGTCATAAATATTTCCGTATCCCAGAAAGTATGCCCCATATAGCCCGTGCCCGTGAGACCGTTGGCGCCGATGTTGGTTTTTCCGTCCTTGCCCGCAGAAATCTGCAGCATGAAAAGACTGAACCGAACGCCCTGCTGAACCATGAGGTCGCCCTCGATCTGCAGATCGGCATTGTCCCAAAATTTTTGCCATAACGTTTCGCTTTCCGCAAGGCAGCCGCCGAATCCTTTGCCGATCGCCGCGGCGGCGCTTTTTTTCGCCGCGGAAAGCGGCTCGTCGCAGTCGCTGTCGGTATAGAACGACGCGGCGCGTTCCAAAGTCAAAACGCCCTTTCCCGTTTCGCCCGAAAAGACGTTGACGAATAAATCTGCCATGTCCTCTTTTTGCAGCGAAAGTCCCTGCGCGCGTTCTTCGAGGGCGCAGGCGACGCGGAAGGCGGAAACTTCCGCACGATAGTCGATAGACCGCGCGTTGTCCTTTCTCGAAAGGGATAAAAGATGCAGGCGGACGGCGTTATCGCCGCCGATTTCTTCCTTGCGTATACCGTCCGCGCGGGCGGGAAGGCACAGAGGCGTTTCGATACGCACGGAAATTTTTTCGTCGGAAGAGATCTCGACGCGGTGCATGAGAACATGCACGTCGTTTTGACAGGCGAAACGCTGTAAAGAAATATGTAAGCGCTTGTTTGCGGAAGTGATTAAATCGTATTCGCGTTTCATCACGCCGTTTTTCAGATCCAGCCGCCGCATATAATTTTCCGCGCTTTCAAAAGGCGTGCACAGTTCGCCGTCGGCGTAAACTTTGAGGGCGAGAGCATTGACCTGCGAAAAGATGGAATGATAGCGGCCGGGGAAACCGGGGCGCTGCCAGATATGACGATAGGGATGATATTCATACACACCGTTAATGAGGAGCGACTGTTCGCACGGCACGCCCGACGGCACGCCCTCTTCAAAATAGCCGCGCACGCCGAGGTAACCGTTGCCGACGGAAAACACTGTTTCATTGGGAAGCGAGCGACCCTTGTTAAAGCCGTATTCGGTGACCGTCCATTCTTCGGGCACAAACAAAACGGGCACGTTGCTGTGAATCTTTCTCATAGGACCTCCGATTTCGATCGGTTTTATTCTTTTGCAAATTTAATTATCTACATTTGGTACAAAATTTCAATGGTAAATTCATCTACAAAAAAAGGAGCCAAATGCGAGCATTTCGCCCCGATTTGGCTCCTTTTTTATAAAATTTTCGTCATTTTTGCGCGTTTTGTCAGTGTCCTTGCCTATAACGCCTTAAAATTTGCTCTACTTTCCTATGTTTTTTTCTTTCGATAAGTAGACCGATTTACCAAATTTTTCTTCATTATAGTTGAAATTCACCAAAAAAATAAAAAACCCCGCCGCGCAAATGCGCGGCGGGAACTTCCATATTTACGGTAAAAGTTCTTCTACAATATCCAATATTGCGGTTTCGGTCATGGGTTGGGATAATTCTAAATAATAACGATATTCTTCATATTCGAAAAAGGCAAAAGCACTTGTAAGACTATTAGCATAGTTTATTTCTACATTCTTTACCGTTTGCTTACTCAAACATGTGATTATGAAATTTTCTAGCATATCAATATTAGTAAAATTATCCGTGATGAATATCTTTACACGATCACCAGTTTCTCCACTTATGATCTCTTCACTAAAACAAATTTCTTCGCCCGTACTGTTTAAATAATATGTAACATTAATAATGCTTTCAGCAAACTCATACCAATCTAAATACAACCAGTTTTTCTGATTAATTTCCGCATGTTTTTTTATCGTTTCCTCTATTGGTTGCGAAGAATACTCCTCTTGGGTACAGTAACGACTTTTCAGTTTCTCCTGCGGCATAAAATAAAATACGGAAAACAAACTAATCCCCAATACCAAAACAAACGACGCAGCAATGGTAGCGATTTTTTTCCAAGAAAATTTTTTACAGGTAGGCGTGCCTTCGCCCAAAATATCTTCTTGGGCTATTCTTTGACGGACTTCGTCCCACATTCTCTGTTTGGCTTCGGGCTCCTGCTCTTCGATAAGTTCATGTATAGAGCGTTTTTTCGCCATCTTATCTCCTTAAGCGGTTATCGTTACGGCATATCCATTATCTAACCAGGCGGTAGTATTTACCTGAACAAAGGCTGTACTTTGAGAATATAGCCCTGTAGATACCATCAAATATGTATCTGTTCTAAAATTTTCATCTAAGCCGTTATAATATTTTACAGTACAATAGCCATAAGCTACCATTACATGTCTATTCTGAACAATTGACGTTACAATTCTATCGTAGTGATCTCCTTGCGCAACAATGATCAAACCAGCTTCATCACAAAATAATAAAATAGGCTTATTATTATCTATGGCGCTTTTCGCAGAACTTAATTGAAATGTTCCCCATGTATTTTTTACGGAAGAATAACTTAAATTATATCCTTTTTGTTCTACATATGTCTTTAAACCATTTTTGCAATCTGCTTCGCTTACGCCGACATCGTCTACGTTAGTACGCATTAACGTATACAGTTCTTGCATTAAGGCAGGTATATAAACTTTATCTTTTACTTTATAACGACCATTTGTATAATTAGGAGTAAAACCAGGAATTAAATTTTCGTAGTAACGATCATAAAAACCAACAATAATTCCGCCTGCAGTAGGCCCACAAGAATTGCTTAAATCTGAATTTGCATAATAATCAGGCGCCTCATTAGTCGTTGTAACCATATCATAGGTTCTTCTAGAATAATTTACTGTTTCAGAGTCAACCGCATACGTACTGATCGGATACTCGTCATAATAGCGGTCGGACGAGGTTTCTTCTGCGCTTGCGGATACGGTCAGCGCGGGGATCAAGGAACCGCATAAAAGCATAAAGGCGCAGGCAAGTAAAACGAATCCCTTTTTGATGACTTTGGACATATTTTTCATTTCTCCGTGTGTAAAATTTTTTATAATTAATATACCGACGATTTTTTAAAAAGTTTCCTCAATCGTCGAATTTTTTTAGTTCTTCCAAAACAAGCGCTTCTAATCGGGCGCAACGCTTGCTGATCGTCGATTTACTGACATTCTTTAAACGCGCAATATCCGAGCGCGATAAATTGCAGACATATTCCAAATAATACAAATCCTGCATTTCCGGCGTTAATTGCTTGACAGCCTCTTTTACCGCATTGCGCTCTTCCGAATCTTCTAAATAGGCCTGTACGTTAAAACGCGAACTTTCATCGTAGAAATTATCGGGGATCCCCACATCTTCGCGATAATAAAGTTTGTTGATATCATGCGCCGCGTTTTCCGTGATCTTGCACATCCAGTTATATCCGTCGCTCGCTTCGTTGAAACGATCGATATACCTGATGACGCGCACAAACGTTTCTTCAACGGTATCTTCGATATGACTCTTGTCCGTTAAATACAGTATCGCAATCCCTTTTAAGTGGTTTGCAGTGCGTTGATAGAGTTTGTCCAACAAATCAAGCCGTTCCGCCCCACTGCTCTTTTTGATCTGTGTCAAAAGTTTCGAGACGGCGACTCCAAAATACGACATCCGTGATAATAACCCTCAATTTCCAAATATTTACAATTTTCTTCCCAATTATAATATATATTTATGAAATAGTCAAATTCTGACAGACTGTATTTTTTAATAAATTTGGAAATTTATATTAAAAATTTTTATTTTTTTGTATTTATAGGAAACTTTTGGAAATTTTGCAAGTATATACTATATCGGAAAAATATCAATCCCTAATAAATCGAATATACGGTACACACTTATGAAGAATCGCTTAAAAGCAATGGAAAGTTATTTGCGATTAGCCGCACTTGAATTTAATAATCCCGTTCAAGACACGGCGCATTATGCGTTGGCTCTAACGCTGGACTATTTCGAAACTTATGACAATCTGCATAATTCCGACAGGCATTACATATTTTGTCAACTTTATTTCAAATCGGCATATCGGAACGCTTCGGAAGTCAAAAAGAGCATGCACCTTTCCGTAAGCGTTGCCACGCTATGCCGTTATCGTAAGAAATTCGTTGAAGCCTTTATCTACTACTGCAATCTTCTGGAACCCTCGTATTTTGACGATCTGAATAAAACGACGGGTTTTTCGGCTTGATTCTTAATTTTGCTCACCCCCCTATCATTCATCCTTCTTTTACGAAGGGGCGCCCCCCGCAGCAAACGGCTGCAGGGGGCGTTCTTGTTATTCCGTATGAAAATTCAACTCAAAAGACGCTTTCTCTCCCTCGCTTGCCTGCGACTCGACAATAAACGCGTAATCTCCCGCGGTTTCGAAAACGATACTTATTTTTATACGGATCGTATCCTGTTCATAACTGAATAACACCGTCAGAAAATATTTGCCGTTTTCAGAAAAAGTGTTCCCGCTTTCGGTTACCGTATATTCGCCGTACTCGGAAGAGATTTTATGCGTTACGCCCGAATAGGAACTTTCTAACACCAACTCGATCTCGTAAACTTCGCCGCATTCCGCAGCGATCTCAGAACCGTTTTCCCGTCCGTTGACGAGAACTTGCGTGAAATCAAGTACGGGCGCGGCAGTGACCGTGTAAGAAAAACGCACGTAGATCTCTCCGAATTCGCCGTACAGCGCGACGTTCACCTCATAATAGCCGATCTTTGCGGGAACGTCTGATCCGACCTGCACGCACCAACGCCCCAGTGCGGACTGCGTCACGGTGCAGAAAAATTCTTCGGAAGGTTTTCCGTTGACTGTCCAGTCGCAGTAAATAACGCCGTAAAAGTCACTGATCTCCGCTTCTCCCGCGGGCAACGATTCACCTTCCGACGATAACAACGCGCTGTCCGAAATATAATTTATCTTCGGACAAGGCATCCATTTAGCCGACAGAGCCAGATCTTTCGTCACAGCCGTAAGGGCGGTCAGTTTTGCCGCGTTCGCACCTTCCCCGCAATACCAACCCGCAAATACGTAACCTTCACGCAAAGGAACGGGCAAACTCGCGTAATCTCCCGTCGGAATTTCTTCAAAATACGTCGTATCGCCGTTTTCGAACGCGCCCGCACCCGCGTCGTAAGAAACCGACACGGTGCCGCGCATAGCGTCCTCCCCGCGGATATTGCCGAGTTTTTCCCATACCGCCGCGCGACGGTACAGATCGTAACTTTCGGTATCGAGATAGAAATCGCCTTCCTTTCCCGAAAGCGGATCGGGCACGCCTGCGCCGCAGTACCACGCGGCTCCGTCTTTCCCGTCCTGCCCGTCCGAACCGTCAACGCCGTTCTGTCCGTCGTTGCCGTTTTGGCCGTCGTTACCGTCCGCGCCCTTTACGTTGCCGACCTTCTGCCAGCCTTGACCGACTTTTAAATAAACGTCGTATGTTTCGCCGTCCAAGTAAAAATCGTCTGTTTTTCCGAGCGATTCCCGAGGCGCGCCCGCCCCGAAGAGCCAACTTGCACCGTCTTTCCCGTCGGCGCCGTCTTGACCGTTTTCACCGTCGGCGCCGTCCTCGCCGTCTTTTCCGTCCTGACCGTCCGCGCCGTTCTGTCCGTCCTTGCCGTCGGTACCGTCTTTTCCGTCTTCGCCTTTATCCCCCTTTTCCCCGCGGACGACGCCCGCATTGACGATGGTACCGTCGGTGAGCGTGACGATCAATTCGCCCTTTTCATTGACGGTCGCGGCGGAAACGCTCGCCCCGTCCTTGCCGTTTGCGCCGTCCTTGCCCGCGACCAGCCGTAAAAATTCTTCGAGAGTTCCGTCGTAACCGAGTTCGCGCGCCTGCACATACACCTTCTCCTGTGCGGACAGAGGCTTTTCACCCTCCGCGCAGCCTGCCGAAGCACCCAGCGCCAGCCCTATCACCAGCAGCGCGACGGCGATCTTTTGTACAAATCTCAATCATTCATCCTCCTGGATATAATATTACAGCATATAAAATGCAGTAACTTCCTATCAAAAACGGCACGCAAATCTGCGTGCCGCTCAAAAACTTATTTTAATTCTTCGTCTGCACAGGCAAGCGCGGCGTCGATCACTTTGTCCATATCGTAATACTTGTATTGTCCCAATCTTCCGCCGAAGATGACTTTACCCTCCCGATCCGCGAGCGCCTTGTATTTCCGATAGAGCGCGTCATTCTTTTCGTCGTTGACGGGATAATACGGTTCGTCGCCCCGTTTCCAGTCGGCGGGATATTCGTAGGTGATATACGTGACCGGACTTTGGGAGCGTTCGAAATGCTTGTGCTCGATGATGCGCGTGTAGGGAATTTCCCGCTCCGTATAATTCACGACCGCGTTGCCCTGGTAATTTTCCTCTTCGAGGCGTTTGGTTTCAAAGCGCAGAGAACGGTATTCCAACTCCCCGAACCGATACCCGTAAAACTCGTCTATCATGCCCGTATATACGGTTTTTTCCGCGATATCGGGGTTTTCCTTGATAAAATCGAAATAATCGCAGGAAAGCAGTACTTTCGTACCTTCCAAAAGTTTTTCCGCGAGGCGGGTGTAGCCGCCCTCCGCGATGCCCTGGTAGCGGTCGTTGAAATAATTGTTGTCGTACGTGAAACGCAGGGGCAGCCGCTTGATGATGAACGCGGGCAGATCTTTGCAGGATTTGCCCCATTGTTTTTCGGTGTAGCCCTTGATGAGTTTTTCGAACACGTCGCGCCCGACGAGTTTCAGCCCCTGTTCCTCGAGATTTTTCGGCTCTCCGATGTGCAGTTCTTCGATCTGCGAGTCGATCTTTTCCCGCGCCTCGCGCGGCGTGACCACGCCCCACATTTTCGAAAACGTGTTCATGTTGAACGGTAGGTTATACAGTTCGTCGCGATAGCGCGCGATGGGAGAATTCACGAAATTATTGAAGGAAACAAACTGATTTACATAGTTCCAAACGCGTTCGTTGCTCGTATGAAAGATATGCGCCCCGTAAACGTGAATGTTGACGTTATCTTTGTTTTTCGTAAAAATATTGCCCGCAATGTGGGGGCGTTTGTCGATGACGAGGCATTTTTTGCCCGCTTTTTTCGCTTCGTAAGCAAAAACGCAGCCGAACAGCCCCGCGCCGACGATGAGATAATCATATCTTTCCATATTTAGCACTCCGATGAAGTATTCTAAGCATATTATATCCCATTTGCAGGGCTCCGTCAAGACAATTCGGAAAAAAACGGGATTTTCACGTCACGCGTAGCGATACTTTTTCCGTTTTCCCCACATGAAGGCGAACGTAACGAGCAGCGCCAGCCCTTCCGAAACATTGATCGCCATCCAAACGCCGTCCAGCGCGAAGAACACGGGCAGCGCGAGAATGGCGGCAGCGGGCAAAACGAGGGTTCGTATAAAGGAGATAACTGCGGATACCCACCCGTTGTTGAGCGCCGTAAAGAGAGCGGAGCCGAATACGTTGAAACCGCAGATCAAAAATGAAAACGCGTAAATGCGGTATCCGCGCAGCGTCATGACGAACAGCGCGTCGTCGTATCCGACGAACATTTTCGAAAGCGGTACGGCGAGCCCTTCGGCGAGCGCAGTCATGCCCACGCCGAGAACGCCCATGATCACAAGACTTTTGCGGAACAGGTTTTTCAGTTCGTCGTGATTTTTCGCACCGTAATGGTAACTGATCACGGGCGAACACCCGACCGCGTATCCAATGAAAAAAGCCAGAAAGATCATGCTGACGTACATGATCGCGCCGTAAGCCGCCACGCCGTCCTCTCCCGCGATTTTCATCAATTGAAAATTGTATAGCAGCGTAACCACCGAAGCGGATATATTGGACAAAAACTCCGAAGATCCGTTGGCGCATGATTTCAATAATATTTTCATGTCCCATATCGGCTTAGCGAATCGTAAAAGGCTGTCGTTGCGCCGCATGAAATACAAGACGGGAAACACGCCGCCGAAAATCTGGCTGACGGCGGTCGCGATCGCCGCACCCGCCAGCCCCCAGCGGAATCCCGCGACGAACAGCGCGTCCAGCACGATATTCATCGCGCCCGCCGCCACCGTTACGATCAGTCCCAGACGCGGTTTTTCCGCCACGACGAAAAAACTTTGAAATACGTTTTGCAGCATGAAAAAGATCATGGAACTCAAAACGATCCTGCCGTATAACACGCAATAGTCGTAAGTTGCTCCCGCGGCGCCCAAAAGAGAGGCTATTTTCGGCAATAACAACTGGCCGAGCACCGTTAAAAGCAAACCCGCCGCCACCATGCAGATCACGAGCATGGAAAAATATGCGTGCGCTTTTTCGGGTTCCTTTTCGCCCAGCGTTTTGGCGACGAGCGCGCTCCCTCCCGTACCGATCATAAATCCGATCGCGCCCATGATGATCAGAAGCGGCATGATCAGATTGATCGCCGTCAAGGCGCTTTTCCCGACGAAATTGGAAATGAATAATCCGTCCACGACGCCGTATATCAGGGTGAATACGATCATGACCACCGACGGCAGTACGAAACGCAAAAGTTTTTTATAATCGAAATGCTCCGATAACTGAATCCTCATCCCTTTCCCCTTTCTTGTTTGAACAACTCTTTCACAGCGTCCACATAGCGGCGGTTCAAAGCCACGAACGCAGCCCGCTCGCCCTTTTCGAACCGTTCAAACGCAGCCCGCTCGTTGCGCAGGATCAAGTCCGCCGTGACCGATGCGAGCCGTTCGCCCTTTTCGGTCAGCAAAATACATTTATTTTTTCTGTTGTCTTCCTTCGTCCGCAGGACGATATACCCTTCCTCTTCCATCTTGCGAAGCGCGGAATTCACGCTCTGACGGTTGATGAACATGGCGTCCGCGATCTCCGATTGCGTTAAGGGTGCGCTCGTTTCGCGGACGCAATATAATATCCACAGGGCGCAGTCGGATATTTTATGCGCTACGGCAACGGCATGATACATTTCGTCCAGTTCGTTGTACATCTGATTCAGGCTTGCGTACTGCAAATCTTTTTCGTCTTTCATCGGCTCTCCTTTTTTGTATGATTTCATATTATTTTTATGCATTATAATATGATTTCGGATAATTGTCAAGCAATTGCGCCGAAACGCAAAAAAAACGGTTGACATCGCCGCGAAAAAAAAGTATAATCGAAACGCTATGAGCGGACTTTGAAACGAAAGCGTTCTCATGCAAATACCTTAGACCACCCTTCGGGGTCGAGGCCATACGGACAGCCGGGTCAAATGCCGATTTTGCGGCGCGCGCGCCGCGTTATTGATTGAGTTAAAAGCTCAAATTTTATAAGTTGGTTACTTTATAACCGGTGCGTTCCGCACACAACTTGTGAAACGGTCAATAATATTGGTTGTCAGTGAGTATTTGCTTTTTGTAACTTACGCTCATTTTGGATCCTTTGCGTCCATCAAATGAAACGGGAAACGGGCAAGCGGAAACGCTTGCCCGTTATTTTTATTCCCAGAAAGAGAGAGGTACGTTATGGAAAAAATGAAATTATACGGATTCAACAATCTTACCAAATCGCTCAGTTTCAATATTTACGACGTATGTTACGCCAAGACCGCGCGTGAACAAAAAGATTATATCGCCTATATCGACGAACAGTATAATTCCAAACGGCTGACGGAGGTGCTCATCACGCTCACCTCCATGATCGGCGCGAAAGTTTTGCATATTTCCAGCCAGGATTACGACCCGCAGGGCGCTTCGGTCACCCTTCTCATATCCGACCATTCCATGATCCCCGCGCCCGAAACGCAGGTGGCGCACCTCGACAAGAGCCACGTGACCGTACATACGTATCCCGAATATCACCCCGAAACTTCGCTCGCGACCTTCCGCGTGGATATCGACGTGGCGACGTGCGGCGAGATCACGCCCCTTTCCACACTCGATTATCTCATCGGCAGTTTCGATTCGGATATCATCACCATGGATTACCGCGTGCGCGGCTTTACGCGCAGCATCGACGGCAAAAAGGTGTTCAACGACGGGAACGTGACTTCCATTCAGGAATTCATCTCCCCCGCCACATTAAAAAAATACGACGCCGTGGATATCAACGTGTACGCGGCGAATTTATTCCATACAAAGATGCTTTTAAAAGAAATCGATCTGCAAAATTATCTGTTCAACCGCGACGCGTACGAGATCGCGCCCTCCAAACGGTTGGAGATCATCGACAACCTGCGCCGCGAGATGATCGAAATTTTCAACGGACAGAATATTTACTGAGGAGGCGAGCATGGATCAGACGAGTGCGCCTATCTTCGAGGCGCTGGAAAAATTCCGTAAAATGCGCGTGGTCCCCTTTGACGTGCCCGGGCACAAGCGCGGGCGGGGCAATCCCGAACTCGTGGATTTTCTGGGGGAAAAGTGCGTTTCCACCGACGTAAATTCCATGAAACCTCTGGACAATCTGTGCCACCCCGTTTCCGTCATCCGCGATGCGGAAAAACTCGCCGCCGACGCGTTCGGCGCGGAAAACGCCTTTCTGATGGTGGGCGGCACGACTTCCGCCGTGCAGAGCATGGTCATGTCCGCGCTCAAAAGCGGAGAAAAGATCATACTTCCCCGCAACGTACATAAAAGCGTGATGGGCGCGCTCGTCTTGTGCGGCGCGGTGCCCGTGTACGTCGATCCCGAATGCGACGCAAGGCTGGGCATTCCACTCGGCATGAGCCTTGCCGCGCTGGAAAAGACCATCGAAAAAACGCCCGACGCCAAAGCCGTGTTGGTAAACAATCCCACTTATTACGGCATCTGTTCGGATATAAAATCCATCGCGGCGCTGGCGCATAAACACGGGATGCTGTGCCTTGCGGACGAGGCGCACGGCACGCACCTGTATTTCGGGGAAGATCTGCCCGCGGCGGCGATCCGAGCGGGCGCGGATATGGCGGCCGTTTCCATGCATAAATCGGGCGGGAGCCTGACGCAGAGTTCCATACTCTTAACGGGACCGCGCGTCAACGGCGACTACGTGCGGCAGATCATCAATCTGACGCAGACGACGAGCGCCTCTTATCTTTTATTGTCCAGTCTGGATATTTCAAGGCGGAATCTGGCGCTGCGCGGAAAGAGCGCGTTTGCGGAAGTGGTGAAACTCGCCGACTACGCGCGCGGCGAGATCAACGATATCGGCGGTTATTACGCGTTTTCTTCCGAACTGAAAAACGGCGGCAGCGTGTATGATTTCGACCGTACCAAACTCGCCGTGCACACGCTGGACGTGGGGCTGGCGGGCATCGAAGTTTACGATATTTTGCGCGACGAATACGACATTCAGATAGAATTCGGAGATCTGGGAAACGCGCTCGCCTATCTTTCCATCGGCGACCGCATCCGCGATATCGAACGGCTCGTGAGCGCCCTTTCGGAGATCAAGCGCCGCTACGCGCGCGACAAAAACGGCTTGATGGAAAACGAATATATCGCGCCCGCGGTAGCCGTGACGCCGCAGTACGCCTTTTACGCGCCCAAAGAATCTCTCCCGCTGCGGGAAACGGCGGGGCGCATATGCAGCGAATTCGTCATGTGCTATCCGCCCGGCATCCCGATCCTTGCGCCGGGGGAACGCGTCACGGAAAAAATTATCGAATATATCCGATACGCCAAGGAAAAAGGCTGTTCGATGACGGGCCCCGAGGACGCCGCCATCGAGCGGCTGAACGTTCTGAAACAGGAAGTTTGAGGTGAAAAAAATGGACTTATGGTTCAGTGAAAAACATACGCCGAACGTAAAATTCAGTATCCGCGTGGACAGGCAGTTGTACAGCGGACAGAGCGATTTTCAACGCATCGACGTGTTCGAATCGCCCGAATTCGGCCGCATACTCGTTTTGGACGGATATCTCATGCTGACGGAAAAGGACGAGTTCATCTATCACGAAATGATCGTGCATACGCCCTTGGCGGTGCACCCGCACGTGAAAAACGTGCTCGTGATCGGCGCGGGCGACGGCGGCGCCGTGCGCGAACTGACGCGCTATCCCGAGATCGGGCGCATCGATCTTGCCGAGATCGACGGGCAGGTCATCGAAGTGTGCAAAAAGTTTTTGCCGCAGACTTCCTGTAAAATGGACGATCCGCGCGTACATATCTACGTGGAGGACGGGCTCAAATTCGTGCGGCGGCACGCCGACGAATACGACTTGATCATCGTCGATTCGACCGACCCGTTCGGCCCGGGCGAGGGGCTTTTCACCAAGGAATTTTACGGAAACTGCTATAAGGCGCTCAAAGAGGACGGCATCATGGTCAACCAGCACGAGAGCCCCTTTTACGAACAGGACGCGCTCGCCATGCAGCGCGCGCACAAGCGCATCATCGAATCTTTCCCCTTTTCGCGCATCTATCAGGCGCATATTCCCACTTATCCGTCGGGGCATTGGCTGTTCGGATTTTCCACGAAAAAATATCATCCGCTCAAAGATCTCGACGAGGCGCGCTGGAACGCGCGCGGCTTAAAATGCAGATACTACACCACCACTTTGCACCGCGGCGCATTTTATCTGCCCGCGTACGTTGAGGAGATGCTTGAAGATGTTGAAGAAAAACGTTGAAACTTTTTTAGGCTGCGACAGTGACTGGCGCGACGCGCGCGTCGTGCTGTTCGGCGCGCCCTTCGATTCTACGACTTCTTTCCGCCCCGGCGCGCGATTTGCGAGCGCCGCCATGCGCAAAGAGTCTTACGGGCTGGAAACGTACAGCCCCTATCAGGACAAAGACCTCGCCGACTGCAAAATTTTCGACAGCGGCGATCTCGAACTTTCGTTCGGCAGCCCCGCCGCCGCGCTTTCGGACGTCGATCGGCGGGCGAAACATATTTTAAAAGACGGTAAGATCCCCTTTCTCATCGGCGGAGAACACCTCGTCACACTCGGCGCGGTGCGCGCCGCGTCGGGCGCGTATCCCGATCTGCATATCGTGCACTTCGACGCGCACGCCGACCTTCGCGGCGAATATCTGGGCGCGAAACTTTCGCACGCGTGCGTCATGCGCCGCTGTCACGAACTTCTGGGCGACGGCAGAATTTTTCAGTTCGGTATCCGTTCGGGCGACAAGTCGGAATTTACCTGGGGCAAAGAACGCGTGCAGACGCGCCTGTTCGATTTCGAAGGGTTGGAACGGACATTGGACGCCCTCGCGGGTAAGCCCGTCTATTTCACCGTCGATCTGGACGTTCTCGATCCTTCCGTATTTCCCGGAACGGGCACGCCCGAACCGGGCGGCGTAAGTTTCGAAGAACTCAGAAAGGCCGTCACGCTCGTGTGTTCGAGCGCAAACGTAGTTGCGCTCGACGTGAACGAACTTTCTCCCCATTACGACGCGAGCGGCGCATCGACCGCCGTCGCTTGCAAGATCGTGCGGGAAATGCTGCTCGCAATTCAAAAACAGGAGGTATAGATCATGGGAAAAGCACTGATCATCGGCTGCGGCGGCGTCGCGTCCGTCGCCATTCACAAATGCTGCCAGAACAGCGAGGCGTTCGAAGAGATCTGCATCGCCAGCCGCACCCTTTCCAAATGCGACAAACTCAAAGCGGCGCTGGAAAACAAGACGAAAACGAAAATTTCCACCGCGCAGGTGGACGCGAACGACGTGGAAGCGCTCGTCGCGCTCATCGACGCGCAAAAACCCGACGTGGTTTTGAATCTCGCCCTGCCCTATCAGGATATCTCGATCATGGAAGCCTGTCTGCGGACGAAGACCCACTACGTGGATACCGCCAACTACGAGCCCGAGGATACCGCGAAATTCGAATACAAATGGCAGTGGGCGTACCGCGAGGCGTTTGAAAAGGCGGGCATTTGCGCCCTTTTAGGCAGCGGGTTCGACCCCGGGGTCACGGGCGTGTTTTCGGCGTACGCGCTCAAACACCACTTCGACGAGATCGAGTATATCGACATTCTCGACTGCAACGGCGGCGACCACGGCTATCCGTTCGCGACCAACTTCAATCCCGAGATCAATATCCGCGAGGTTTCCGCCAACGGCTCCTACTGGGAGAACGGACATTGGGTGGAAACAAAGCCCATGGAGATCAAGCGCGAATACGACTTTCAGGGCGTGGGCAAAAAGGATATGTACCTATTGCACCACGAAGAGTTGGAATCTCTGGCGCTCAATATCCCGGGCATCAAACGCATCCGCTTTTTCATGACCTTCGGGCAGAGTTATCTCAACCATCTCAAATGTCTGGAAGACGTGGGCATGACCTCGATCGAACCCATTGAATTCGAGGGACAAAAAATCGTGCCCCTGCAATTTTTGAAGGCGGTGCTGCCCGATCCCGCCTCTTTGGGCCCGCGCACGGTCGGAAAGACGAATATCGGCTGCATTTTCCGCGGCAAAAAGGACGGAAAGGACAAGACCTATTATCTGTATAATATCTGCGACCACCAGGAATGCTACCGCGAGGTAGGCTCGCAGGCGATCTCTTATACGACGGGCGTGCCCGCGATGATCGGCGCCATGCTGGTGATGCAGGGCGTATGGAACAAGGCGGGCGTGCACAATATCGAGGAATTCGACCCCGATCCCTTTATGGACGCGCTCAACCGCTGGGGACTCCCCTGGCAAGAAGATTTCGATCCCGTATTGGTAGACTGATGGAATTGAAAACGCCATATTTTCTGATCGACGAAGCGGCGCTCGAAAAAAATCTGCGCATTTTGAAATCCGTATCCGACGCGTCGGGCGCGAAAATTCTATTGGCGCAAAAGGCGTATTCGTGCTTTGCGACGTATCCGCTCATAGCAAAGTATCTCGACGGCACGGCGGCGAGCGGGCTGTATGAAGCGCGGCTCGGCAAAGAACATTTCGGTAAACAGACGCACGTGTTTTCCCCCGCGTTCCGCGAAGAGGAAACCGAAGAACTCGCAAAGTATTGCGACCACGTTATCTTCAATTCGCCCGCGCAGGCAAAAAAATTCGCGCCCTTTTTCAGGGCGCGGAATATCAGTTGCGGGCTACGCGTCAATCCCGAACGTTCCACGCAGCAAGGACACGCGCAGTACGACCCGTGCGCGCCCTGTTCAAGGCTGGGCACGACGATTTTAGAATTCGACGAGAGCGTTCTGCCCCTTCTGGACGGGCTGCATATGCACACGCTGTGCGAACAGAACAGCGACGCGCTCGAAGAAACGGTCGAGGCTCTCGAAGAAAAGTTCGGGAAATACCTTTCGCGCCTTCGCTGGCTCAACCTCGGCGGGGGGCACCATATCACGCGCGGCGATTACGATATCCCGCGGCTCTTATCCCTGCTCGTGCGCCTGCGCGAGCGATACGGTCTGCAAATCTATCTCGAACCGGGCGAGGCTGTGGTCTTAAACGCGGGCACGCTCGTATCGCGCGTTCTGGATATCGTACAAAACGGCATGGATATCGCGATTTTAGACGCTTCCGCCACCTGCCATATGCCCGACGTTCTGGAAATGCCCTACCGCCCGCCCGTACGAAACGGCGGCGCGCCGCACGAAAAGAAATACACCTACCGCCTTGCGGGTCCGACTTGCCTTGCGGGCGATATCATCGGGGATTACTCCTTTGACGCGCCGCTTTGTTGTGGCGACGAGATCGTCTTCGAGGACATGGCGCTGTACACCATGGTCAAGACGAACACGTTCAACGGCATGCCCCTGCCCGCCATCGCGCTGAAAAAAGAGGACGGTTCTATCCGCGTATTAAAAACTTTTTCCTATGAAAATTTCAAAACCCGCCTTTCATAAGGCGGGTTTTTTATTATTAAAACATTTTGCTTTCGCCCGCTTTTACAGTGCAGGGTACGCCGTTTTTATACACGGTGATATCCACGTCGGGCGTGTATTCCGCGAAATCTTCGCCGAACCGCACTTCTACCGTGCCGCCGCCCGCGACGGGCAGTTTGCCCGTGCCCTCTACCCCGCGCGCGGGGAGTTTGCAGTATTCGAAGGCGCGCGGCGCGAGATCTTCACGCGGCATCAGCCCCAGACAGTAGCGCGACAACTGCCAGGTGGGACAGCCCGACCACTGATGGCAGTGCGACCAGCGTCCGTCGAACACTTCCAGCCAGGTGTTGTCCTGCGCGGCGAGCCAACCCCAGCACGTCTTATACTGCGATATGACAAAATCGCCCTCGCCCGCCTGCCACAATATGGGGAAAGCGAAATGCGAAAAGTACGGTGTGATGAGCCGCGGGTTGTTCTTGTCGGGCGCGCCGAGACGGGGCGCGCTCATATCGTTGGGGAAACAGGACAGATAATGGCGCTTGACGTACGCGACGCAGTCCTTTGCCTCCTGCCCCTCGAAAAACCCTTCGCCCAATGCCAGAACGGCGCGGTGCATACCGATTTTTTCCCATTCGCCCGCATTTTTCACAAGATACGCGGCAATGACGGCGCGCACACGGCCGAGAAACTCTTCCGCAAAGGCTTTTTCTTTCGTATCGCCCATCCATTCGCACCAATCGACATACGCCCTGAGCGCGTTATGAAGGTGCAGATTGACGCCCATGTCGCTCTCGCCCTCGTTCGTGACGTACCCCCAGTCGACGAACGCCCAGTGTACGTCTCGCGAACAGCCCGCGTTCGTGAAGTTCTCCGCAAAGTAGCGCATATTGCGCTTTGCCGCGTCAAACGCCCAGGTAAAATACTCTCTGTCGCCCGTCATGCGGAAAAATTTCAAGGACGCGCGCACCCATTGCAGGGCGTAGGTGGAAAGATAGCCGACGCCGCCCGGACACAGCCCCGCGACGCAGCCGTCTTCCGCGGCGCACTGCGCCGCCTGCACCAGACCGCGGCGGATCATGCGCATATCGCCGAACGCGGCGTTGCAGATCTCGATGCCCGCGCCGATGACGTCGCCCGTCCATTCGCCGCGTTCGCGGGTGGGATTGTCCACGAGCGCGTCCTCCGAGCACGAACGGAAAGTTTCGGCGCCGATGCGCCAGATCTTATCGAGAAGTTCGTCGCCGCTCTCGAACGCGCCGCACGGCGCGCCGAAATAGGTGCGCTCCAAAAAATTCACAGAGCGCACGCGTATCTTGTCCGCATCGCCCAAAATATGAATCTCCGCATACCGACCGCCGCGCGGCGTCAGGTTTCCGAAAGAGTTTTTCCCCTCCGCAAGGCGGTAGCGGTCGAGATTGCACGAATCCCCCGCCGAAAGGGTGATGAGCGGCGATACGCGGCCGTTTTGCAAAGTTTCGGCATACGCGATCTCGAAGAGCGTGCCCGCGGGCGCGTCGATCTCGGCCGTAAAGCGGAACAGGCGCACTTTGCCCAGGTCGTAGCGCAGCCAGATCCCCTCTTGGGGATACGTTTCGTCGTTTAAGTAACGAAGGTAAAATCGCGCGGGCACATCGTCGTTTTCATACCCGAAATTTTCCGCAAGAACGCCCTCCCCTATTTTCAGCGCGTCTACCGCGCGCGGACGGATATGTCCGAGCCGCGCTTTTGAAAGCGCGCCGATTTCGGGCGTGACGGGCACCGCCTCTTCCCACGCGGAATCGTCGAAACCGGGACTTTCGAAAAAAGGGACCGCGCTAAGGTCGCAGTCCTCCGACCAGCCCAGCTGGGGATTGATCCTGCGAAAATGCGGCGCGTAAGCAAGTTCCCGCGTGCGGAAAGAAAGCGGGATCTCCTTTCCCGCCCCGTCAAGGAGCTGCGCGCCGAAAAAGGGCGGCATTTCGGCGAGAAGGCGCGTGGAAACGTGTTCGTCGTGCACGCGCGCGGCAAGCACGTGTTCGCCCGCGCCGAGAGAAATTTTCAATTCCTCGTATTCGGGATACGCCGCGGGAAAACGGCAAGGGCCTTCGGTGATGAATTCGCCGTCGATCCGCACGGAAAACCAGGAAGCCCCGAACACGCGGAGCGTGTATCCGCCCGCAGACTCGGCGCAAAATTTCGCGCGGAAGCCCGCATAACAACCGATGTTCGCGCGCGCAGCGCGCGTCCAATAAAATTTCATCGCTTCCTCCAGAATGGATTGTTTTTTCTATTATATCATAATCTGCCGAAATTGCACCTGTTTCGCCGTACGTTTTGCAAAACTCGTCTTGACTTTGTTAAGTATTTGTTTTATAATGAACCTATTGAAAAAATGGAGGGAATCATGCGAATCAAAAAAAAATTGGCTTTGCCCCTGTTGGCGGCGCTGGCGTTTCTGGCGTTGTTTCTGTTGACAGGATGCGTAAGCCGAATGTTCGTCGTCACGCTCGCGGGCGGCGAAAACGCGGGTTTTCAGGCGCGGACGGAATACGTCGCGGAAAATTCGGAATTCACGCTGCCGTCTATGGACGAGCCGTGGGAAGGACACGTATTTACAGGGTGGAAAAATGATGCGGCCGTGTACGCTGCGGGAGATAAGGTAAAAGTAACTTCCGACATGACCTTTACCGCCGTATGGGAAGATGAAGCGGCTATGTACACCATTACATTTATATACGGCCTGAACGGCGAAAAATCGGAGGTGTTCACCTTAAAAGAGGGAACCATGCCGACCGCGCCCGATATCCCCGATGAAATCTCCCCGGACAATTCTGTTAACAGAATTGCGGGCTGGAAGCCCGCAATCGTAACGGTTTCAGCCGACGCGACCTATACGGCTCTCTATGAAAAAGCCGAGATCACGGCTACATTTATGGACGGAGATGCCGTTTTAAAGGAACAAACGCTGAAATCGGGCGAAACGCCCACGCCGCCCGAGGTAAAAGACAAAGATTTCGCGCCTTCGCACACGATGGTCTTTAAGGGTTGGGATAAAGAAGTCGGCGCCATCGTCGGCGACACGGTCTATCGCGCCGTGTTTGAAAAGCGCATAACGACCTACGAAATATCCTTCGTTTACGGGTCCGAAGGCGAACATACGCAGAGAGCGACGCTCGATTACGGCGCAACGCCGACCGCGCCGACTGTGGAGGACGAAGACTTCGCCCCCTCGCACACCATGGTCTTTACGGGCTGGGATCGAGAAATTTCCGCCGTTTCGGCTGACGCGCTTTATACCGCGCAGTACGAAAAGCGCATGACGAGTTATCTGATCACCTTCGTGTACGGAATCGACGGCGAATACAGCGAAGAATTCACCCTCGAATACGGGCAGACGCCCGAGCCGCCCGCAGTTCCCGACGTGATCATGAGCAAAACGCTCGTCAACGTCTTCGACGGCTGGGATACGGCTGTCGTGCCCGTCGGCGGAACGGCGGTCTATACGGCTAAGTACCTGGAAACCGCGCGGGAATATACCCTGCGCTTTGCAGACAGCGCGTACGTTGATTTCTACGACGAGGCGGGCGCAAACCGCATCTCTTCTCTGACGGGTACGTACGGGCAGGAAATGCGCTTTACCGTACAAAAGAAAGCGGGCGCGTATATCCTGGATATGAATATTTTGCTCGGCGAACATGCGCTGACCGCCGAAAGCGGCGTGTATTCGGCGGCTTTGACCGCGGACGGTCTGATCGTGCGCGAACAGGGCGCGCGCTGGGTACGCTTCGACGTGGACGTTTCCTCCAAAAACGCTACGTATCTGCCCTTCGAAACACAGAACTTGAATTACGGAACGGTGTTGAAAGTTTACGCCAAGGGCAACGCGTGGTATGAGGACGACGCGCCCCTTCTCACCTACGGCGGCGAGGCGATCGCTTCCGACGGCAAAGAAACAAAAGATGGCGCGCAATATTTTACATACGGCGTCTTTATCGATAAGAACGCCCCCATAAAAATCGAAGGCGTGCTCGACGTCGTGCCCGTCACCTACGTCGATATTTTCGGGGAAGAACATATCGTTGACTGGACCATCGAAAATTACACCGTGGGAAGCAACGAACAGTTCGATCCTATGGGAAATTACGACTACGAAGGCAAATATCTTTACTGCGGCTATAAATATGATTCGAGTTGGTCTTACAGTATCTTCGCCTATACGGCGAGCGCCGACTTGTCGGCACGCATCTTGGACGAAGACGCTTATTCCGCTTATATCGGTGAACAGGTAAATACAATATTACTGCCGCAAAAGGGAGCGGAAAACCTCTATTATATCGTATATTACGAAGACGTGAAAACTTTTCAAGCGGGCTTTACCCTTCCCTACGATGCAACGGAAGTGCAATATCTGAAAGACGACGAAACGGCATGGAATACTTTAACTTATGTGAAAGAAGGGGATCAAAACATTGCGCCTTATTATGAAATTTCCTCCTCGTTCGCATCGGGTACGGTATTGTATTTGCGCTTTACGATGCCCGCGGGCAAAGAACTGCCCGCTCTGTATCACACGGCGACGGACGGACAGATTATAGCGCAAGAGTACGCTCTCGCAGGCGGGACGGTGCTCTGCTATCGCATCGAGGTCAGGGACGCGGACGCTTTTTATGCGGCGAAGTTCGAAAACACGCACACCGTTTCCTTCAACGTGGACGAACGGTTCGGCGAACAGTTCAGCGTATATAACCTCAAAGGCAACCGCCCGAACTATGACGGCGTGACCGTGCAGCACAACGGCGTTTATTCTTTTAAAATATCCTATAATAAGGATAAATCTACGATTTTACAAAATATTACCGTCAACGGTGAAGTTTTTACCTTCAAGGACGGCTTTGCTCCCATCAAAATCACGGGAAATGCTGAATACAAAGTGGATTCTTACATAAAATGGGGCTCTTATTACGCTGATTTTTACCTTACCAATATTACAAGCGATCTTGTGATCGAAATCAACTGCGAAAAGCAGCCCGCTTCGGAGATGGCTTTTACCATTTCCGACGATTATCAGATCTATGTAGACGGGAGCCTGTTAAAGGGAGAGGTAGGCAGCATTGCGACCGCCCCCGTATCGTACGACAGTACCGTTGAATTCCGCATCGTCAAAGAAGGTTACCAGTTCGCCGTGAACGGCCGTTTCATTTATTATTATTTACTGGACGGAAAGTCGACCGAAAAAGCGGTGTACGGCGGCTCGTTGACCGAACAAAACACGGTATTTACTTATGTATTCAGCAGTTTTGGCTTTATAACTCCGTTCGATACGAGCAAGCCTACCTACGTTGAATCCGAAATCGTACCCTTCCGCGTGAATGCCGAACACGACCTGTCCCGCAGCGAAGCGACCGAGGCGAACGGCGTATATTTCAGCGGTAGCGCTCCGACCTGGGCGAATAACGACGGCGCGTTCACGTTCACCGTCACCGTTCCCTACGGCAAGGTGCCGAAACTTTACATTCAATATTCCGATGCCCTATCCGACGGATTCCTGCCCTACGAATACGAACTCGTCAGGGAAGAAGGCGCGAACAACGTCTACACCTTTACCGTTTCGCCGATCCCCTGCGATATTTTATGGTATATCGGGCTGGAAGCGGATATATTCGACATCACTTTTGTGTACGGCGAAACGCAGACGACGCTGCAGTTGCCTTACGGCGCCGACCTTGCTAAGATCGACGAGATCCCCAAAGAATTCGAGGGCATCAAGGACGGAGTGCCCGGATTCTTCCGCATTTTGGGTTGGAGTTCGACGGAAGGAGGCCTGGAAGATACGCTCTTGGCGGAGAAAAACGGAACGCTGTGGGCGGTCACCGAATTTACTGCCGCGGCGGCGGTCTTCGAGGGCGTATATTATCTCGACCTGAACGACGCGTTCGCCGCGCTGAACGAAAACAGCAAAGGGACGCTGGATCTCGTGTACTCGAAAACCAACGCGCCCGCATTGCAGGCAGGTACTTACAACTTGCCTGCGGGCGTGACGATGCGCCTGCCATACGCGGCGGGCGCGTACGGCCGCACGCTTGCCGAAACGACGGACGATCCCTCGCTGTTCTACGCCGACGCTTCGCGCGGTACGGTGGCGTTGATCCTCGGAGAGGGCGTGACGCTCAACGTATACGGCACTCTCTCCGTGGGCGGCATCGTGGGCTATAAACAATCGGCGCGGCCCTATCAGGGGCAGACTTCGGCGGACTACGCGATCTTACGGTTGGACGGCGCGCTCAACGTGCAGTCGGGCGGCGTGCTCGACGTGAACGGGTATATCGTCGGCGGCGGCAAAACGGACGTTTTGGCGGGCGGCGCGAGCAAACTCCCCTTTATCGTCAAGGATTACAAGGGCGGTACCAATTCGCAAAACGTATATAACGCGGGGTTCGTCCCCTTGAACATCTACGAAATGCCGAATATTCAGACGAATTATACCATCCGCTACGGCGCCAACGAATACGCTTACGCGATGCTGGTCGCTATGGGCGGATATAATGTGGCGGAAGTATGCGCCATCGGCGCGGAAGGCATGATCCGCCCCGCGATCGGCGGCTACGTCGAGAAAAAGACGACGCGCATTGAAAATCCCCGCTATGCCGAGGCGACGAAAAAGTACGAGCCGCCTTTCGAATTCCGCACGACGCTCGACTTATACGGTGGCGCGACGGACGGAACGCTCACGCTCATGTCCATCATCTCTACCGAAGGCATGCTGATGGCGATCCCCTATACCTACTCCGCCATCACCTTGCACGACGGCGATTACGCCATATACAATATGTTCAAAATCATGCCCGGCGCGAAACTCATCGTGGACCAGGGCGCGCAGTTGACCGTGAAAAACGAGAAAGCGGGCGAAAAAGAATATCTTGCAGGCTTGATCGTCTACGAAGATACGTTCGTTGAAGATCACGGCAGTTGTACGACGTTCGTAAACAGCAAACAACTCTGGTACCCCTCGCAGCCCAACGGCAAAAAAGAGGGCGGCGCGCTCATCGTGAACGGAACGCTTATTCTGGAAGGACGGTTCGGCGGCGAGATCTGCGCGTCGGCGGCAGACGCGCAGATCAAAGTGAAATCTTTGCAGGCGCACCTCACGTTTTCCTCGCAGGAAGCCATTTACCCCAACGACGAACTCGTGATCACCTATGAGCAGAATTCGTGTGCGTCGGTCAACGGCGGTTCGATCTTGTTGGAGTACGGAAAAATTTATCGTTCGTATCAAAAAGAAGACGGCTCTTTCGGCTGGAAATAAAAAAACCGCCCCGCGGCGTGTGCCGCGGGGCGGTTTTCTATTATGATTAAGATTGAGAAGTCTTTTCTTCGCGCTTTTTCGCGGCGGCAAAGGCGGTTTCCACCATTTCGGGCGAAGGGCTTTTCGTAAAGCGGCTCACGAGCGGCGTCACCAAAATGCTGTACGCGATTGTGATCACGCCGATGGCGGGCGGAAACAGGATCGCGGCGGTCGCAGGCACGGTTTTGGAAACGATATACAGTACGAGCGTGATGACGATCGTGCCGAGCATGGACGCGTATACGGCGGTTTTGCTCGCCTTTTTATCGTACAGCCCGTAAATGTACGGCCCGATGAAACAGCCCGCCAGAACGCCCCAGGAAAGGGACATCAGATTGACGATCGTCGTCGCCTTGCCCGTAACTTCCTGCACGTGGTCGTTGTAGATCGCGATAAACGCGGAAATAGCGATGACCACGACGCCGATGATCTTCAAACAGTAATTGATGAATTTATCGGACGCGTCCTTTTTGATATACCCCTTCACGATATCGATGGACGCGGCGGAAGAAATGGAGAGCGTCAGCCCGCTGAGCGTGGACATGCTCGCCGAGAGCACTAAAATGGTGATCAGCCCCAAAAGACCCGCGGGAAGCGTTTCTGCCAAAAGCATGGGAATGCGCTGATCTGCGGGAATGGTTGCGGCAGTATCGCCGAATACGAGAACGACGGTACAGCCGACAAGGTACGCGCCCACGCCGATAACCAGCGCAAACACGGTGGATACCCAGGTCGCCTTTTTGATCGCCGCCTCGTTTTTCACCGTATGGAATTTATGTACGATCTGCGGCAGCCCCCAACTTCCGAGCGAGGTCAGAAGGACGAGCATGACGAGTTGCCAGATACCCGTTCCCGTCATGGCGAGCCCCATTTCTTCGCGCTTGTCGCCGATGGCGGCGATGCCTTCGAGGAATCCGCCCACTTTTTCGTAATTGAACACGTAAAAGATCATGACCACGACGCCCACGAACATGATGATGCCCTGGATAAAATCCGAAACGGCGGTGGCGAAATATCCCCCGAAAAAGAGGTAGACCGCCGTCAGAAACGCCATGACCAACACCACCCAGATAAAGTCGATGCCGAACACGCTTTTAAAGAGGTAGCCGAGCCCCGTGTACACGCTGGCGGAATAGGGCAGCAGAAACACCACAACGATCAGCCCCGCCAACAATTTCAAATGGCGGCTCTGATAACGCGCCTCGAAAAATTCGGGCATGGTCTTCGTGCCGAGATGCACGGTCATGTTTTTCGTTCTTCTCGCCAGCACGATCCATGCGACCGCCGCGCCGATCACGGCGTTGCCGACGCCGATCCACAGCGAAGAAAAACCGAACGTATATCCCTGTTCGCCCGCATAGCCGATAAAGATGACCGCGGAAAAATACGTCGTGCCGTAGGCGAACGCGGTCAGCCAGCCGCCCATATTGCGGTTGCCGAGCAGCGTGTCCCCCACCGTTTTGCTCCGCTTGCGCGTGAAAAACGCCACGAGCAGCATTCCCACGATGTACAAGACGAGTATCGACGCCTTGATAAACATATCCCAATCCATAAAGCACCTCTCAAAATCGTGTCATTATCTTATCACACTATCGCGCTTTATGCAATCGTTTTTTGCATAATATTCAAATAAATGTCAATTATTCAATAATTATGCGGATATTCAATTATTTTTGTATAATTATCAATCGCATTTTTTTCGGTGATTCCTTTGCCCTTTGCGGCGGCGTGGTATAATATAACAAAAGGAGGAAAACCATGAATTCTTTACAGGAATCGTTTATACTGCATAACGGCATAAAAATACCGTGCGTGGGATTCGGAACGTATCTGAGCGCGGCGGGCGGCGAAACGGAGCGCGCCGTCGCGGAAGCGCTGAAAGTCGGATATCGGCATATCGACACGGCGGCGTTTTACAAAAACGAGAGCGACGTCGGAAACGCGGTGAAAAAGAGCGGCATCGCGCGCGAGGAAATTTTCGTGACTACGAAATGCTGGAACGCCGACCGAGGCTATGAAAACGCGAAAGCGGCTTGCGAAAAAAGCCTTCTCACGCTGGGGCTTTCGTATATAGACCTGTATCTCATTCATTGGCCCGCGAACGAAAAACAGTTCGGGGAACGCGCCGAAGAGATCAACGCGGAAACATGGCGCGCGTTCGAGGAATTATGCGCCGAAGGAAAAATCCGCGCAGCGGGCGTGAGCAACTTTTTGCCGCATCACCTCGAAATGCTGAAAAAGACGGCGAAATTCATGCCCGCCGTCGATCAGATCGAAGCGCGGCCGGGGTTCTGGCAGGAAGAAACGCTCGATTACTGCCGCGCTCATTCCATTCTCGTCGAGGCGTGGAGCCCTTTGGGACGGGGCGCGTCGCTCGCCCTTCCCGCGATCGGAACGCTCGCCGAGAAGTACGGCAAAAGTCCCGCGCAGATCATTCTGCGCCGTATGTTGCAAAGGGGCATCCTTCCCCTCCCCAAATCGGTGACGCCTGCGCGCATCGCCGAAAACGCCGACCTCTTCGATTTTACCCTTTCCGACGCGGACTGCGCCGCGATCGACGCTCTCCGCGCGCCCGCGGGCAAAAACCCCGACGAAATCGATTTTTAAAAAAATCCCGCTTTTCTTTGGAAAGGCGGGATTTTTTTAATCATAATTATGATTTGATAAGTTTTTTAACACATTATGTGATAAAATACAACAGATATATTTTTCTCAACGCGATTCGCGTACTTTCGAACTTTTGCTTTTTTTAGTGTTATAATGTAAATAATATTCGTATGAAAGGAGCTATCATGGAAGGAAATGCAATCTGCAAAAACTGCAAACATTTTATTCAATATTATACGCTTTTGGGCGTGCGGCTGCATGAGAGCGGCAGAGGGCATTGCGGGCAAAAAAGATCGAAAGCGGTGTGGAGCGATACAAAAAATGCCTGCGAGAAATTTGATTTGCGCGACGAACAAGCGTGGTGCGGGGAAAAGTTGGAACGGGTGCTCGGTTTTGCAAAAGATACGTGCGCGCGCATGAATTGTATGATAACCATGCTCGAATTTTTATTAAAAGAAAAGCAAGGCAAATAGTTTTATTCGGCTGTCAGATCCGCGAATACTGCGCCGACGGCGGTAAGAAGGTCGGCGGGAGAAAGGCGCATTTGCCTGCCCACCTTGCCCGCGCTCACATACATTTGCGGCAACGTCCGGGCGCTTTCGTGCACAAAGGTGCGGAAGCGCTTTTTCATGCCCACGGGCGAACAGCCGCCGTGCACGTAGCCCGTGAGCGGTTCGAGTTCCTTTTGTCGGATCATGGAAACCGACTTGACGCCCGCCGCCCGCGCCGCCTTTTTTAAATCGAGCACGGCGCATACGGGCACTGCGAACACGAGGTGTTCGCCCTTGTCGGAAACGGTGACGAGCGTTTTGAAAACTTCTTCGGGCGGCTCGTTCAAAATCGCCGCGACCGCCTCGCCGTCGGTGATCGACGCGTCGTACTCGCGCGCGGCATAGGGTATTTTGTTTTTGTCGAGAATACGCATCGCGTTGGTTTTTTCCATGATGATCGCCCCTTTTTCTTTTGCACTATTTTACCGCAGAATTTCTCTGTTGTCAACCGCGTTTTCGGTTGACTTTTCCACGTACGGGAATTACAATAGGCGTTGGCAGAGAGGGTATATGAAAGCATTGGATCTGGGTAACAAAAACGTATTTTCCACCGTCGTAAAACTGGCGGTGCCCGCCATGGCGGCACAGTTTATCAACGTTTTATATTCCGTTGTGGACAGAATGTTCGTGGGCAATATCGAAACGATCGGAGATACCGCGCTGGCGGGAGTGGGCGTCTGCGCGCCCGTCGCAACGCTTATATCCTCCTTCGCATTCTGGGTCGGATTGGGCGGCGCGCCCATGTTCGCCATGGCTCTGGGAAGAAAGCGCGAGGACGAATCACGAAAGATCCTCTCCAACGCCCTTCTGGCGCTCGTCGCGCTCGCGGTTTTCGTTTCCGCGGCGACGACGGTCTTTATCCGCCCCCTCCTCATGACGTTCGGCGCGAGCGAAAATACCTACGTATACGCGCGCGAATATCTTCTCATCTACGCGGCCGGCGCGATCTTTTCCATCACCGCGGTAGGGCTGAATCAGTTTATTATCGCGCAGGGCTATGCGGGCGTAGGCATGATGACGACGATCATCGGCGCGGTGGCAAACGTGGCGCTCGATCCCCTGTTTATTTTCGCATTCCGCATGAACGTGGCGGGCGCGGCGCTCGCGACCGTTTTGTCGCAGTTTCTTTCATTCCTGTTCGTCATCGTATTCCTTCGCAAAAAGAATACCAAAGTGCGCCTGACGGCGGGCGGATATTCGATCAAAACCATCGTAAAGACGCTGAAAATGGGCATTTCGCCCTTTCTCATCATGGCGACGGACAGCGCGATCATCATCGTATTCAACGCGGTCTTACAGCGCTACGGCGGCGCGTCGGGCGATATGTGGATCACCGCGTCTACCGTCGTGGTGGCGTTTTCCTCGCTCGTTTTAAATCCCCTGATGGGAATTTCCACGGGTACGCAGCCCGTTCTCAGTTATAACTACGGCGCGAAAAACATACCGCTTATCAAGCGGGCGGAAAAGTGCATACTGGGAATGTGTCTTGCGTTCACCGCGCTCATGTTCGCGCTCTCCTTTGCGGGCGCGGCGCCTTTCGCGAAGTTGTTCACATCCAATCCTCAAATCGTGGAAAACAGCGTGTGGGGCATCCGCATATACATGATCGGCGTTATCCCCCTTTCCTTTCAGTACGCGTTCGTGGACGGCTTTACGGGTCTGGGACAGCCGCAGTATGCCATCGTGCTCTCCATGCTGCGGAAAATGGTCTTTTATCTCGTATCTCTTCTCGTGCTGCCCGCCTTTTTGGGCGTGGAGGCGGCTTTCTACGCGCAGCCCATCGCAGACGTGGCGGGCTCGCTCGCGAGCACTGTCGCTTTCGCCGTGTTTTTCCCGAAAGTTTTGCGCAAAAGACAAAACGCAACCATTGGTTGACAGATTGCAAAGCGGAGAATATTGCATGCTTTCCCGGTTCCGTGGTATAATGAGCGCAGAATAATACGAAAAGAGGTAAGACATGACGCTCGGACAGAGATTGTATCGGTTGCGCAAGGACAAAAATCTATCGCAGGAAGAACTGGCGGACCGCCTCGGCGTTTCGCGGCAGTCGGTTTCCAAATGGGAGACGGACGCGAGTTATCCCGAACCCGAAAAACTGGTGGCGATCGCCGCCTTCTATCACGTGAGCGTCGATTTTTTGCTGCGCGGAGAGGATGCAGAACCCGATAGAGAGCCGCGGCACGGATATCCGTTTTGCCGCCGCCGCTTTCATTACGAATATAAGAGCAAGCGTACCTTTCTGGGATTGCCGCTCGTGCACGTAAACGTCGGCCCCGGACTGTGCCGCGCCAAGGGCGTCATCGCCGTCGGCAACGTGGCGACGGGACTCATATCGGTGGGATTCGTCGCCGCAGGACTTTTGTCGTTCGGCGTTCTCGCCGTCGGGATCTTGGCGCTCGCGTGCCTGTCCTTCGGCATCTTCGCGCTGGGCGCGATCGCCGCGGGCGGGGTGGCGGTCGGAGCCGTTGCCGTGGGGCTGTTCGCCGTGGGCGGCGTGGCGGTCGGGCTTTTTTCCATCGGCGGGTGCGCGATCGCGCAATACATCGCCTACGGCGGATACGCGCAGGGAATGTTCGCCATCGGCGACGTCACTGCGGGGCAATACTTCTGGCACGTGGACGAATGGCCTGATTTTATCGCCCTGCGCGGGGAAATTTACGAGACGATCGTGCGGGTGATGCCCGATATCCCGCGCTTCATCCTGCATATTTTTTCTCTGACGTAGCCCGAAAGGTTTGAAAATCATGCGGAATGTGCTATAATTATGGAAAAAACTGAAATTCGGAATGATTATGAAATTTAAAAAACTGACGCGCAAGAGGATCAAAGATCTTCTGCCCTTTTTAAAAGCGCAGAATCTGCATCTTGCCAACTTTTCGGCGGGATTCCTGTTCATGTGGAATAAATATATTTCCCCCGAATACGCAATCTACGGAGATACGCTCATCCTCAAAGAGCGGTACGTGAACAACGTATACTTCCACTACCCCTTATGCCTGAGCGGCGACGAATACTGCGAACGGCAGGCGATCTCCGAACTGGAAAAATACTGCCGCGAAAATAAGATCCGCATCCACTACACGAACGTGCCCAAGTCGCGGCTCGCCTCCCTCGTGATCCGCTACGGCAGCGACGTACACGTCGCCAACCAGCGGCGCTGGCGCGACTATCTGTATTACGCCAGCGATTTCAAGACCTACGCGGGCGGCAATTACAGCGGACAGCGCAACCACGTCAATAAATTCAAAAAGAGTTTTCCCGACTACGAGTTTCACGTATGCGAACAGAGCGACGCGTGCGGGGTTCTGGCGTTTTTCGAGGAATACGAGAGTTATCAACTCGCCAAAGGCGAGTTTTCCGCGACCGAGGAAATGAAGGCGGCGAAAGAAATTTTGCCTTATCTCAAAGACTTGGGGCTGTTGTGCGGATATCTCACCGTGGGCGGCAAGATCGTGGCGGCTTCCATCGGCGAGCGTTGCGGCGACATGCTCATCATCCATATCGAAAAGGCGCTGCGCGACTATCCGGGGGCGTACCCGACCGTGGCGCAACTGTTCGCCCAGACGTTCGCGGACGAAAACGTGCACTATATCAACCGCGAGGACGATTCGGGAGATCTGGGGCTTCGGAAATCCAAACTCAATTATCTGCCCGTGGAGATCGTGGACAAATATAATCTCGCCATCAGGCGGAGCATCGACGCCCTTTCCAAACTGCCCGAGATCGAAAGCGAACGCGTGATTTTGGCGCCCGTTCCGAACGGCGACGCCGCACAGTACGCGCGGCTCGCGCGGGATACCGAACTCAATCGGTTTTGGGGTTACGACTGGCGCGACGACGCGAAGGGAAAGGACGTTTCCGACGCATGGTTTTTAAATTCCGCGCGCAAGGATTTTAAGAAAAAGGAAGAAATGCCGCTCGGCATTTACCTGGACGGCAAACTCGCGGGCGAAGTGATCCTCTTCAATTTCGGATTTTTAAGCGAGGCGGAGATCGGGATCCGGCTCTTGCCCGAATATCGCGGCCGGGGACTTGCAAAAGAGAGTCTTTCAGCCTATATGCGCTACGGGTTTTCTAAACTGGGGCTGGAAAAGATCGAGGCGAAATGCTATAAAGAAAACGTCGCCTCCGAAAAGGCGCTTTTATCCGCAGGCATGCGGCGCATCGGCGAGGACGATACCTTTTATTATTTTTATAAAACGGCGGCTATGTAAAAAAAGAGCGGAAAGTTTCTTCCGCTCTTTTTTTATTGCGCGGGAATGACCGCAGGCACGTAGACGCGCGCCGCGAGTTCCTGATTCAAAAGATACAGGCCCTTCGCGTCACCGCCGAAAAGGCTCATCTTGCGGATCAAATCTTCGGCGGTTTTCTCCTCTTCGCCCTGTTCTTTCACAAACCAGTCGAGAAACTGCACGGTCTTGTAATCTTTGAGCGCGAGCGCCTGTTCGTAAACGGCGCATATGTGCGCGGTTACGAACCGTTCGTGCGCAAGCCCCTCGTTTAACGGCTGCGCGAAATCTTTATATTCGCCTTTCGGCCGCTCCACCGCTTCAAACACGACGCGCACGCCGCTGTCGATGAGGTATCTGCGCATCAAAAGCGCGTGGTCGCGCTCTTCCTGCGCCTGCACTTCGTACCAATGGGCGAATCCTGCCAACGCCTCGTCCTCGTAATAATTGGCAAAATCCAGATACAGATAAGCGGAAAACAATTCCCTCGTGATCTGTTCGTTGAGCATCTTCGCAATTTTTTCGTTTAACATTTTTGTCTCCTTTTAATCGATCGAATGAAATAACAGGTTTATAAAATCGCCGTATTGCCGTTCGTGCTCGGCGTATAATTCTTTTTCCGAAATCGCTCCGAGCGTATGTTCCAGCCGCCTTGCCATAAAGCGGTAACAGCAATCGGCGTAGTGCACGGGACTGACGCCGTACTTATGCGCCCCGTCCGACAGACAAGTCTCTAACGGCGGCAAAACGGGCGCGCCGCCGAGATATTTCAACGCTTGGTTCTCGAACTCGCGAACGCGCGCCTGCGCCTCGGGCAAAAGCCGAAAATGATCGGTAAACGGATAGATTTTCATACGGCCGTATTCCTCTTTCAGATAATATTTGCTGTAGGTCGCCCGATTCAAAATAATTTTATCCGAAGAAATCACCGAAGAAAGTTCCTCAAACAGTTTCTTCACTATGCTTTCTACGCTGCAATTTGTATATTTCTGCCGTTCGTACGGTTGATGCAATTCATTTAAAAGCGCTTTATAATGTTCCGTGGCGGGCAACCTGACGCCATTTTCTATCCGGTAAAAATCCGTAACGGTTTCTGCAAAATCCAAGATCAGATAATCCGCCTGCCCCTCTTTCAGATAACCGAATATTTTTTTGCGGCATTCCAGATCGAGCATATTCGCAAAAAAGCGATTGGGGGCGACGCGGTCTATCGCTTCGCGATCCACGGGAAAAGGCGGCTCGTTCAGCGTGATAAACGGCGTATAGACGCATTTAGTCACTTCTAACCGATCGGTATAGTTGAACATTTCGCGGGAAACGCAGCAGCCGAGTACCTTTATTTTAATCATTTTCCCTCCTTGCCAGATATTCTTGGGCGCGCTTTTTGCCGCGGAAGACGCGCACCATCGTATATTTGAAGCCTTTCGTATGCCAGCAACGGAAAAATGCCGCGGTTTTACGGGGGATCCAGGTCAGAAATCTTCCCAGTTTATAGGAAAAGGATGACTCCAGCGCCCACAGCCGACGCAGCGCCTCGTCCGCGGTTTTCAAGCGGTCGTTGTGGTTTTGCAGCGCCTCGTACACGGTGGTATGGATCCGCTTGCTCATTCCGATCTGACGGATAATGCCGTTGTAACGGGAGGATTCCGCATAGTTCCAGAAATCGATGGAAAATTCATTTTCGGGATACGACCACGCCTTTTTCCCCGAGGTAAAGTGTGTGATGTATTTTTTCGCCTGCGCGTTATCCAGCGACGCCTGCGATTCTTTGACCACTTTTTCGGCATACGGCAGTACGTTGTGCCATTGGAAATTCCAGCCGCTGTCCAGCATTTTCGCGCTGTCGCGGCAGGAAAGATTTAAAAGATCCTGATCGGGGCAGACGAGATTGTTCTTTATTTTCAAAAGATCGAAACATTTGATTTTAATTTTATTTTCCACGAACGAGTTTACGTTGATGAGCAGCACGCCCGAATTGAAATAGCGTTCCGCGGGCAGTTTCAGCATTCTCGTGACGTATCGGTACATACTGTAATTCATGGCGTTATGCACCGCCCCCAAGGGCGCCTCGCCGAGGTCGGTTTCGTACAACTGCGCAATATCGCGGTTGACGATCACGTCGCAATCGAGATACACGACCTTATCGCAATGGTAAAAAAGTTCGGGGATAAAGATGCGGTAATACATCTCTTTGGAATAATGCGCGCGGGAATACAGCGTGGAATCGTTGAATTTGGACTTTAGATCGATACAGTTGACGCGGTAATTTTCGCCCTTGTGTTCTTCCAGTTTTTGAATATTGAGATCGCTCAATTCCGTTTCGAAAACGTAAATATCGTAATAGTAACGCGGCGTGGCGTGCGCGATCAGGGAAAGGATCGCAACGTCTAAAAAGGGCGCGTAGCCGTTATTGGTGGCAAAGACGACGGGTACGACGATTTTATTGGTATCCAGTTTCCGATGCAAAAGCGCGATCTTTCCGTTCGCATACCAGGATTTTCCCCGAAACGATTCGAGGTCGAACGGGTACATTTCCCGCACCAGCATATCGCAGATCCCGCGAAAGTTTTCTTTTTTGCTTTCTTTGCTCGATTTCCAGAAAAAAGAAAACAGATCCTCCATATTGGCGTTGAATACGCGCTGAAAAATTTCGTCGGGAAAAGATTTTGCGATCTGAAAGATGCGGTCGTTCGCCGTGAGATGACAGTCGAAATGTTTGGAACGCCCCTGCCCTACCAGGGACAGTTCGTTGTTTTCCCTATAAAAAATAAACGATTCGGCATACAGCACGATGGATTTTGCCGCCGTGATCGTCTGGAAATAGAAAGCGCGGTCGTTCGCGCAGACGATCTCGTCAAACCGCGCGCCGACGGAGCGAAGGAATTCCGCATTGTAGATCTTGTTCCAGGGAACCACCGAAGTGTTGCAGAAATGCCAGTATTTACGGGAAAAGGTCGTGATCTCCGTTTTTCCTTCTTCCAGTTCGAACAATCTGACCTTGCGTTCTGCGCCCGTGCGGTTGTCGTAGCGCGTATACATGAACACGCCGACGTCGGCGCGGGAATCGGTCATAACTTTGTAAAGTTTTTCGTACGCGGCAGTATCCACCCAGTCGTCGGCGTCCAGAAAGTGGATAAATTTTCCCTTCGCGCGGCGCAGACCGTTATTGCGGGCTGCGCCCGCTCCCCGGTTTTTCTGCTGCAAAACAATGAGCCGCTCGTCTTTATTTTGAAATTTGCGCAAAATTTCGACGGACGCATCCGACGAGCCGTCGTCCACACAGATAACTTCCAGCGCGTCAAAGGTCTGCCCGAGCACGCTTTCGATGCACTTTTCCAAATAAAGTTCCGCGTTATAAACCGGTATGATAACCGATATCTGAACGTTTTTCTCTTTCATTTGTTTTTTCCTTTGTATTAGTATGTTTCATTTTTTCATTTATTTGCGAATAGATTTGTTTTTGTTTGGGCGCGCCCAAACAAAAAAGACGTCTTTTTTGTTTGGGCGCGCCCAAACAAAAAAGACGTCTTTTTTGTTTTGATAATGATCAAATTATTATATATACCATAATTCTTGTCTGCCGACGGAAACGGCGTCGGCGCCCGCGGAAAGCGCGGCGATCACGTCGGATTTGCTCTCGATAAGCCCACCCGCGATGATCTTGACGTTGAACGGCTGCGTCCGCGCGCGAAAGCGCGCGATCTCTTTGCATAGGACGCCGGGCATCAGTTCCGCGCAGTCGGGACGGGAGGCGGACACGCTCTCGAAAGCGGTCTGCACGGACAGCGAATCGATGAGGAAAAACCGCTGTACCGTTCCCAGCCCCAGGCCTTTCGCCGCGGCGATCAAAGAATTTTTCGTGCTGATGACGCCGTCCGCGCCCAGACGCGAGAGAACTTCCAGCCCCACTTTGTCTTTGCCGAGCCCCTCGCACGTATCCGCATGCACGAATACCTGTTTGCCACGCTTTTCTGCGAGCATCTCCCGCAAAGACAGAAGATCGCTCTTGACGACGAATACGGTCTCCGCGCCGCTTTCAAGCGCCGCGGCGTATTCTTCCGCGCTGCGCACCGCCGCGATGACGGGACCGATCTCAAACTGCATCACAACTCCTTTGCGGGCGCCTTTTCCTTCTTTTGGCGCTTGGCACGCTCGAACGCGTTCGTTTCGGGAACCAAAAGTCTGCGGAGCCTTCCCCCCAGTTTATGGTCGATAAGAAGTGCCGCAATATAGACGACGCCCCCCATAAGGCACACGAGCATATCGTTGAGCGTATCGAAAAGCCCGACGTCCAGATAGCCGCCGAGAATGACTTTCGTGCCGTCCGCATAGTAGATGACCGTCTGGGTAATGCCGTCGATCACTTCCGTCGCGTTGTGCGTGCCCATCAAAAAGTAGGAGGAAAAACCGTCTATCAGCATATCTTCCTGCATATCGATGCCGAAAAACGCATAAGCGGCGTATTCGAACATCTCCCATAAGAGGGCGATGGACAGGCTGAACAACAGCCCCACGAAAAGACAGATGAAAAAATTTTTATTGCTCTCCTCTTTGCCGAGCAGCGCTTTCATCAGCGAAAACCCGAGCACGGCGAAGATCACGCCGGAAATGCCGTGCAGGATCTCGTCGAAACGGGGGATATAGTTATACAAATCGTACGCACTGCCCAAAATTCCGCCCGCGATCAAAAACAGGAGGATCGCCATGAACAAAGGGGCGAATCTGAGGCGCACGCCGTATTCCACCGCATAGATTACGGGAACGACCAATAAATAGGCAAAGGACATGACGCAATTCCGCGCCTGCCCGATCACGCCGAAATAGATACCCGAACCGACACAAAAGGCGATAAAGACGAATACGATCGCCGTCAGGATCTTATCCGCTCTGACGCGCCCTTTCACATAAGAGAAAAATTGTTTCAAAAATCAAGACTCCTTTGCTTCAAGTATGAAATTTCCTCGCCATTTCCGATTTCAGGGGCTTCCAATACAGGACCGCTACCACGAACAGATTCAAAAGCGTAAAGCAGAACAGCGGAAACGTGAGCCAATTGCGGTAAACGGGCAGGCACAGCACCACGATCTCGGGCACGAGCGCGACCACGGAAACCAGAACGAGCGAAACGAGATAATATTTATATCCGCTCTTTTCGACGAACGACATCACGTCGCAGGTGATCAAAAGGGCGAATAAGAGCCCCGGTACGGCGTATTGCAGAGAGATCCCGAAATAAGAAGCGTTTCCCGCCAGGTCGAAAGAGATCGTCAGATCGATCAGATACAGCGCGGCGGACAGCGCATAGGCGCACACGGCGAGCAGGGAATAAAACCTTCTGCGGCGATAAATGGTTTGCAGCACGCACCAGTAGACCGCGAGGCCGCCGATGACGACGTATCCCCACCATTGCTGCCGTGGCGTGATGAGGCGGTTGACGAGCACGGCGATGAGAATGGCGGCGATCGTCAGAAGCAGCGATTTTTTGCGCAGGAAATGGCGGAAAAAGTCGCCCTGGTAATCGAGCGGCACGAAACGCACGCAGGGTTCCGATTCCCGCTCGTAGCGCGCGGGAGGTGATTCCGCTTTTTCCGCACCGACCAGATAACTGCCGCATAAGGGACAGCGCGTCAGATCTTTGTGCGCAAAGACGCGGCATTGTCTGCAATATTTCATACTATGCCTCTATAACTCGCAGTTGCTTTCCAGCGTGACGGAAACGCCCAGTTCGGAAAGTTTGCGGAAAAAATATTTTTCGACGCCCGTTTCCTGCCGATAGCGGGAAAACGACAAAACGACGTTGTTGTTATACGCCGCCGCGCAAAGGTTGGTCAGTTGGCACCGGTTGGGACCGAGATAAAAATCGTAACGCAGCACGTGCCCCTCGAATTCTTTCGGCGCGGCGATGCGGCCGAGATTGGAAAAGGTGGTCGTCGTCACGCGGTCGGAATACAATTTTAAAACCGCTTTCATGCCGACGTTTTTCAAGGGCAGGGGCAGCGCGACGAACAATTTGTTCTTTTCCACGTTGACGTTGTAATTCACATAGCCGCGCAGATATTGTTCCGAGCGCATGTGCGCGAACTGTTCTCTGACCGTCTTTTCGATGGTCTCGAAATCGCTGCCGCATTCTACGCGCACGGGCATGATGGCGACAAAATTCCTGAGCGTTTCGCTCGGGAATACTTTTCTTAAGTTGACGGGGATATTGACCACGATGGGATGGTTTTTTCCGCGCATATAAAAGGCACGCTCGGCGTCCACCGCGTAGGCGAGGACGGCGGTCAGCAGTTCCCCCACCGTAAGGTTCCTGCTTTTGGCAGCCGCGTTCAATTCGTCCGCATTCAAAACGCCCTGAATGACGGCGAGCATGGTGGCGGGCAGTTTTTTGCCGTGCATATGATACGCCTTGGTTTCCCGCTTGTCCTTTTTCGTCTTGCCGTCGTATACTTTTTTATAACTGTCGGAAAGTTCTTCGGGGCGGGGCCTGTCCCGCGTGTCCAGACAATTCGCCCCCTCGCCCACAAAAACCCCCTTGCGGCGCAGATAACAGGCTATGAGGGTGTTTAAAAAGACGATGCCGCCGTTGCCGTCCGTCGCCACGTGGAAAAATTCCGCGGCGACCGCGTTTCCGTAATACAGGACGCGCACCATGTGATGGCGGGTGTCGAGCGGAATGGGCCTCATGGGAAATTCGCTCTCTTCCTGCACGACGAGCGGCGTGGCGGAAGGTTCCAGATAATAGCGGAAAAACCCGCCTTTGAGCGTGGCGCAAAGCCCCGGAAAACGCGGCACGACCTCGTTTACGGCGTATTGCAGTTCCACGGGATCGATCGGCTCGTTTAACAGAGCGCCCACGCGGAACATGCTGGACATATCCGCGTTTTCGCTCGCGGGAAAGATCAGTGCGGCGTTGTCGAGGGGCAGCCAGTCGCTGACAGCCTTTTGCTCCGCCGCGATGCGGCGCAGCCGTTCGGGCATACTATCCTCTTTTTTCCCCTCGCCGAAAGGACGGCCCGACCGCCTTTCGCGGCGGCGCGTCTGCTTTTCATTTTTTTTCAGTTGTCTGCTTCTGAAATCTGACATAGGTTATCCCTTCGGGTCTGTTCGGCCCGCTTCACGTAGGGCAGCAAATATCGGGTGATCTGCCGATAGGCAGGCAGCGTCAGATGCAGCCCTTCCAGCGTGAATTCTTTTTTCAGTTCGCCCGTCCCGTCCGTCAGTTCCGCGTGCACGTTGCAGAATTCCATGCCTGCCGCCGCCGCTTTTTTCGCGAGCAATTCGTTCGCCGCGTTGACGCGCCCGTTATCCGCATGGTTCAAGACCGCGGGACTGACGATAAAATATTTTTTCCGCCGCACGGGATAGAGAGATAAGAGCGTGACTTCGATCCCCTCCGCAACGAGCGCGTCCACGATCTTGAATACGCGTTCGCATAAAATTTCGGCGGTCAATTTTTTCCCTTCTCTGATCAGATCGTTGATGCCGATCTGCAAAAACACGTGACTTGGACGCAACGCAATGACCTCGTCGAGCCTTGCCTGCACGTCCGCGGTGGTGTCGCACGCGATGCCGCGGTTGGCGACATTGTACGGCGAATAAAATTCGCCCGTCGGGTAAAAATCGGTGAGAGAATCCCCCAGAAAGACGATGGGCGCCTCGCCCGCGAACTCATCCTGCAAGACGAAACCAACGCGCTGCTTGCGCATCAGTTCCTTGAACCTGTCGTACACGATCACGCCCAACACGAGCAAAACGATGATCACGCTCAAAAGCACGATCAGAATGATTTCCCACGGCGACATAGTTATACCCACCTTTTTATTTCCGTATTCTTATTATAACACATCCCCCGCGATAATACAAACCTTTTTTCATTTGCGGTAGATACCGCCCCAAAAAACGACAAAACCCGATGCGCGCATCGGGTTTTCCTTTCGATATGCAATTTACCAGAGCCCGAGCGCCGACTGCACGCCGATGCTGACGCCCGCGATGGCGATCCAGCAGACAAGGCCCAAAAGAATGGGTTTCCATCCCGAACGTACGAGTTTGACGATATTGGTATTGAGGCCGATCGCCGCCATGGCGAGCGTGATCATGAATTTCCCCGCGGTATTTAAAAAGGCGGGAACGGTTTCGGGCACGCGCAGCGCAGGAAACAGCCACGTATTTACGACTGCCGCCAACAGGAAAAAGACGACGAACCAGGGAAAGACTTTTACGAAACTGAAACGGATGCCGCCCTCTGCGGTAGCGCTCCTTTTCGCCTTGATACCCTCGAGAATCGCGAGCGCAAGCGTGATGGGAATGATCGCAAGCGTGCGCGTGAGTTTGACGATGGTCGCATATTGCAGGGCGACGTCGCTGCCCGTCATGCTCGCCCAACTCTGTCCCGCCGCCACGACGCTGGAAGTATCGTTAATGGCGGTGCCCGCCCACATACCGAAACCCGTATCGCTCATGCCCATCGCCTGCCCCAGCGCGGGGAACGTGAACGCGGCGATCACGTTGAACAGGAATATGACCGAAACGGAAGTCGCCACGTCGGAATCCTTGGCGCGGATGACGGGTGCGGTCGCCGCGATGGCGGAGCCGCCGCAGATCGACGAGCCCACGCCGACAAGCGTCGCCACGTTCGAGGGGATCTTCAACAGTTTCGCCAAAACAAAGGATACGATCAGCGACGTCGCAATGGTCGAAAGGATGATGAGTACGGAGTTTCCGCCCACTTCCATGACGGTGTAAAAGTTCATGCCGAAGCCCAGAAACACGATGCTCGCCTGCAAGACCTTTTTCGAAGTGAAGCGCACGCCGCCGTCCAGAACTTTGGGCCTTTTGAAAAACGCGAGGATCATGCCGAACACGATGGCGAACACCGCGCTGCCGATGACGGGCACGAGTTTGCCCAAAAACCACGCGGGCACGGCGAGAGCCGCGCACAATGCCACGCCAGGCACCGTGTTTTTCAGCCAATTCCGGACTTTTCGAAAAAAGCCCTCTTTGCGCGGCACGGCGGCTACGGCCGCCTCTTCGACGCTTGTTTCGGACTCTTCCGCTTCCGAATCTTCCTTGTTTTTTACCATTTCGACACTTCCCTTTCGTATGAATTTATTTATTTTATCAAACTATCGGGCAAAAAGCAAGCAAAAGAAAGACCCCGCGATATTTTCATATCGCGGGGCTGGTGTGTCCGCCGGGGCTCGAACCCGGACCGAAGGCGTCGGAGGCCTTTATGGTATCCAATTCCACCACGGGCACAAAAGTGATTCGGCTATCCTATTATACCAAATTAAACGGAAAAATCAAAGGATTCGCGCATAACATTCTCAAAAAAATAATCATATTATGAAATAAGAGGCGAAAAATACGCCTCGGCTACGAATGAGGAATTTTATGACGCTCGGTATTTGTATGATCGTGAAGGACGAGGAAGACGTGCTCGCGCGCTGCCTCGACAGCATTCAAGAAACGTACGACGAACTTATCGTCGTGGACACGGGGTCGACCGACAAAACGGTCGAAATCGCGAAAACGTACACGGATAAAGTGTATACCTTCGAATGGGTCTACGATTTTTCCGCGGCGCGGAACTACGCGTTTTCCCTGTCTGAATGCGATTTTTTAATGTGGCTGGACGCCGATGACGTGCTGGACGAAACCAACCGCCAAGCCTTGAAAGCGCTGAAAAACAGCCTGACTGCGGACGTGGATATGGTGATGATGCCCTACGTTGCGGCATTCGACGAAGAAGGAAAGCCCACCTTATCTTACGAGCGGGAACGCATCGTAAGGAGGACGGCAAACTTTTCGTGGGTGGGCGCGGTGCACGAAGTCATCGTGCCGCGCGGAAACGTCGTGCATTCGGATGTTTCCGTCTTTCACAAAAAAATCAGACCTGCCGAAGCGGGGCGCAATTTAAAGATTTTCCAAAAAATGCTCGCGGACGGTAAGACGCCGGACGAACGGCAAAAATTTTACTATGCGCGGGAGTTGTTCGACAACGGGTTGTACGATGCAGCCGTGACCGCGTACAGCGAATTTTTGAACGGCGACGGATGGGTGGAAAACAAAATTTGCGCCTGCCGCGACCTTTCGGCGTGTTTTTGCAAAAAAAACATGCCGAAACAGGCGCTCGCGGCGCTGTTCAAGAGTTTCGAACTCGATTCGCCGCGCGCGGAAACGTGCTGCGATCTGGGCGCTTTTTATATGCAGCACGCCATGTACGGGCGCGCCGTTTTCTGGTACAAACTCGCCTTGAATTTAAAGCCGGACCTTACCACGGGCGCGTTCGTTTTTGCGGACTGTTACGGATATATTCCCGCCATTCAGTTGTGCGTTTGTTACGACAGGCTCGGCCAATTACAAAAAGCGCAAAAGTATAACGAACTTGCGGGACGTTTTAAACCGAATAACGCAAGTTACTTGCATAACAAACAATATTTCGATAAAATTTTAAAAAACAAAGGAAACGAACAATGAACGATTCTTGTTTTCATTTTCCCGTCTATTTATTCTGCCCGCAGCAAAGGCGTTGCGGCTGCAGGCGCGCATGCGAACCTGTTCCGAACATCGATGCATTTGGCGTAACTCCCACGGGTCCTACGGGTTGTACAGGTTGCACAGGCCCGACCGGTCCGACCGGGCCGACGGGAACCGCGGGCGCAACGGGCGCGACGGGACCTGCGGGTCCGACAGGCCCCACGGGCGCAAGCGGACGCGCGGCAACGATTTCTATCGGCAACGTATCGACTGCGGAACCCGGGCAAAACGCCTCGGTGACGAACGCGGGAACTACGGAAGCCGCGGTATTCGATTTTGTGATCCCGCGCGGCGCGACGGGTGCCACAGGCGCGACAGGCGCAAGCATCACGGGTGCCACAGGCGCGACAGGAGCGACCGGTGCGACAGGCGCGACAGGAGCGACCGGTGCGACAGGCGCGGCGGGTGCAACGGGTGCAACGGGCGCGATCGGACCCACAGGACCTACGGGCATTAGCATCACGGGTGCGACAGGCGCCACAGGCGCAACGGGAATTACAGGTCCCACCGGGCCGACAGGACCTACGGGTGCAACGGGCGCAAGCATCACGGGCGCAACAGGCGCGACGGGAATCACAGGCCCCACAGGCCCGACAGAGCAGGTAACATATGGGAAAAAGGTAGCGAAAGGTTCGCTACCTTTCTTTTATTCCCGTACTCAGAAAAACGTTCCAACGTCACACAAAAATGAATGCATTTTCATATAAATAATAGAAAAATTTTGCGTTTTTAAGGAGGGAAACCATACGAACAGACCGATAAGACCGTTGCTTGAACAGTATGCCGCATGCCCGACTTCAAAAGAACTGCACGAAACAGACGGCAAAAAGTATCTTGTAACGAGACATTTCACAAAGGAGAAAGAGATCGGCAAGATCATACTTGAAATCGCACGTGAGCAGGCGATGCGGATTTCTGTAAAACAAAGCATTATTTTACAGAAAAAAAGCGATCTATAAAATAGATCGCTTTTTTGTTCGCCCTCAATATATTCTTGATTATTTGGAACGGCTGCGTTTTTTCATAAGCACCGCGATCCCCGCGAGGAGCAAGGCGCCGCCCGCTACGGTACCGGTACCTACGACCGCACCGCCGCAACCGCCTTTCTCGACATCGTCGGTCGTATCGCCGCCGGGGTTATCGTCGGGCTTGTCGTCATCGTCGCCGCCGGGACCGGGCGTCACGTCGGGGACTTCCGTTCCTTCATAATAGTTCAAAGTCAACGCCATTTTCCCGTCCGCAGTTCCTTCGGGCACCGCCACGGTGCAGACGCAAGAACTAACGCTGAAAGAACCGAGCGACGAGATCGTCGTTGCTCGGGCGGAATCGATCTTGACCGTCATCACGCCGTCGCTGTAGCTGAACACGATCTCATGCTTTCCGAGAGCGGAAGGATTTTCGCAGTTACTGATATTGATCGTTCTGCTCGTCGGCATAATGACGTAGCCGCCTTCTTCATTGACCATGTAATACGATTCGTAAAGAGCCGTATAGTTATCCGTAATGGCATCGTCCGCATAGTTGCAATAAAGCGTGTAATACAAGGTATTGCCGCTGTACGGATCATAGAATTCGAACGTGACGTAGCCCGCCGTCTTTCCGTTTCCGTTGTTGTAATAACCGGGAATGGAGGTGAAATCTACGAGGAATGCCGCCCCAGCCGCAAAATCAACCGACTGCATGATCGTATACACGGCATCGCCCTCAAACGTAAAAGTGCCGTCCTTGTTGGATACGGAGCCGTCCCCTTCCGTCTTCACGCCGCCGTTTTCAAACGCATCCGCATACACATAGCAGGGATACAGGGCAGAACCGCTCACGACCATGAACTCCGTAACACCCGCTTTGTCCGTCAACACGTCTTTTTTAATAGTCAGCGTGCCGTCTTTAAAGGTATACAGCGATGCATCGATCTCGTTGCTGTCCTTATCCAGGACCATGGAAACTTCGCTGACGCCGTCCAGCGTAAACACGGCATCCGTCAAAGCGCCTACCGTGACGAACGCAACAGACGTATCCTTCATATTGGAAGACGAATAAGCCATCGAGAATTGCGTTCCCGTTTTGTTCACGTTATCCCAAACGGAAATAACGCTGCTTTTTGTAAAGTCGATCCTGCCGAAATAGGAAGCCTTGATGACGAGTTTCCCGTTGCTGTATGTGTAATCGGTATCCTTGACCAAGGTATTGCCTGCGGCGTCTTTGACGGTGATATCGCCCTCTGCATTCACGTTGATGAGCGAAATCTCGAAATCGGCCGCTTTGGCGAGATCCATCGCATACGCTTTGTCATCGACGGGCGCAGTGACCGCTACCGCGTTGACGTTGCTGTTCACTTTGAAGTTAAAACCGCCCTTGGTGTCGTTGAAGAACCAGCCGACGTATGCAACGCCGTCCGAAAAATCGCTCTGTACGGCAGACGGGCTGCCGCAATTCTGCCCGTTGATGCGGAAATAACTTTCTTCAGCCGTTTTGCCGAAATAAATCTCCACGACGATGCCCTTCATTTCCGATTTCGGATAACTTGCATTCGTCGATTCACCGGATCCGATGGTGAACCCGGAAAATTTCTGGATATCCGATCTGCCTTCGCCGAAAAACAGCGCCTGCAACTGAGAAGATTCTCTCGTATTATCCGAGAAGTAATCCATGGTTTCCAAACTGTCCGTGACGTTCAGCATTGCCCAGGTCGTCGAACTGGGGATGCTTGCAAATTCGATCACGATCGGTTTGGTGACGTCAAGCCCCCGGTTGTAATAGATACGGGATGCCAGAGACACGGTGCTCATCTTGTTGAAGGTGCCGGTCGTATAGTAATCATCTGCCGTCAGCGCCGTACCGGAAGCGAGATCGACGGAACGGGCCACCCACCCCTCGGTATCCTGCTGATAATAGAGAGAGGCTGTAAGTGCATTGGTGCCGAAAGAAATGTGGAAATATCTTCCGTAATAAGTTTTCAGCGCCTCTTCCAGGTACGTATCCCGGATGGTAAGCGTGTAATCATATGTATCATCGTCCTGCTTCTCCGGCGCGCTCAGCGTGTAATCTTCCCCTGCGGTCAGATCGGAGAGCGTGCTGCCGCTGTAAATACCGCTGCGAATGGTGACCGATTCTGCCGTATAGGTATTATATACGCTGTTAAACGTGAAAGACGTATCGGCAATTTCGTCAATGACGACGTAATTATCGCCGACCCATGTGGGCGCAACGCCCGTGGTAACGTCCAAAACGACAAACGCGCTGCCGTTGGTCGAAGTGATCGTCAGATAATTTTCGGCGGCAAAAGAAGCGGCGTTCGTCCAGAAAGACTTTTTGATCGTGAGTTTTGCCGTGGAATCGGAATCAGACGTCAGCGTGTAGTGCTGTTTATCGACAGCCGCCCCGTTGATTTCCACCGTAGCGGCGGAAACATCTTCAAGATTCGCCACCGATACCGTGAGGTTATCCGAAATAGAATCCGGATCGTATTGCAGAATCTTATCGTTCAGTTCATCACTCTGCGAAGTTACGTAAGGCGTATTGTATTCGCCCAGATAAATGATCTGGTTGCTATCTCCCGCTAAGTTGATATGGATGCCTAAATAGCAACCGTTGGGGAAATCCGCCTCGGTGATATAGTTTATTGCGGAAACGTCGCTCGTTTCGTGTAAGAGCATATTCCCGTTCAGTTTCATATAGGACACGTCGTCCCCTTCCCCTGTGCCGATATGCAATTCAACGCTGATCAGACGATCCGAGAAGGAAGGCACATTTCGTACCCCATAGACGGGAGAAATTCCGTTTCCGTACGCCTGACCGGCACCGTTCTGGAAAATGATATGCGGTTTCGTATCGACGCCCGCATTTAACCCTGTCCACACCACGTCCTTCCAGTCGTTGACATCCGACTCTAAGCCGTTCAAAAACGAAAATGCGGACCATGCACTGCCCGTGTCGACCATCATCTGGAAATATACGGTATTATTCTCCATTTCCAAAATATTCTGGTCGTTTGCGAGGATCGCCGCCGCGGTATACTTCGTCAATCCGTTCTGAATAGTATTCCCCGAGCCGTTATGCGACATCCAATGCCCTGTTTCCGCAGCGGAAACGGATCTTCCGTCGGAAAGCATTGCGGCTCCCGTAACGCCGAAGATCAACGCAACAGCCGCCAAAAAACACAATATGTACTTTTTGGACTTTGCCAGTAAATTAGCCATAATTCCTCCTATAAATTTAGTATTTAAGCGCGGAGCGGCGTATGGGTTTCCCCTTGTTCCGCCCCGCCGCAAAAATGAAAACCTTAATATGCCATACGGTAAACGTAATTCAGTCTGCCGATGGGTGCGCTGTCGCCGCCGCAATAGAACGCCATTGCATCGCCGAACGAATACACGCCCACCCCGTCGTTTTCATCGGTCGCTTTTACGCCGAAAATGTTGTCGCACGCCTTGATCTGAATTTCGTCCGCACTGGTAACGCCCAACGCTTCGAGCGGGATACGGTAGGAAATATACTGCCCGTTGACCGCATAATCCGCCTGTGCGGAGAGCGCAGTCGCAACGATTTTGCCGTCAGCCCCCACAGAAAGCGCCTCGATCGAGGTTTTATTGCCGGACGGACTGCGGTTGATCACGAAATTGTAATTTTCCCAACCGCCGGCCTTGCCCGTCGAAAGGTAAAGATTCATCCAGCAATCGTCCCCCGCGGTATATTCGCTGATCTTGTCTTCCGCAGCGACGAGCACATAGAGGTATTCGCTGTCGTTCGCGATTTTAAGGTACGATATATCGTTGCGCGCCGAATCGTCGGTATAGGTATACACGTTTGCCACGCTCGAATAGTTGCGGGCCTGCGCATCGGCGGTAATATCGATGTATTTTGCCGAAACGTTGTCCCAGGCGCTCACATTTGCCCAATCGACGCTCTGGCGCATCCACATGGCTGCAGACGAATTTTTTCCCGTCGCCGCGTATTTGAAATCGCGGACGTTCTGCGCAAGTTGCATAAAGAAGTTATCGGAATAGCCGCCGTCGCGCATCATTTCGATATCGCGGGAAAAAGCGATGTTGAAGGTATCCACAAAATTCGCATAAGAATTTGCGCCGTTGTGGTTGTATTTCTGCGCGACCCACTCGTTCCAGCCCGTCACGGTGACCATCCATACTTCGTCGTCGCCCTCGTAATGGAGGACGTTATACCATTCGTCCGCGAAATTCTGACCGTAAACAGCCTGCTCGACGCTGTCCGTTTCGTATGCATATTTCTGCGAAGAAGTCGCGCTCCTGCCGCGGTACTGATACGAAGCGTTCATGCGCGAACGCGCGAGATACGCTTCCGAAGACCAACTGCCTGTCAAATGCTGCGCAACGGAAACGTTCATGATCCCGCCGTAATTGTTTTGCGGCAGAGAATAATCCATCCAGGGGAAGCCGTTTTCAAAGTCGCTCTGCGAAACCGAAGTGGGCCAAACCACTTTCCGCATCCAGAACGCATCGGCCGCGGCGCTGTTCGTAAGATATTTTTCGTCGAAATCGTAGCACACGAGCAAGGGCTTGCCGCTCGGGTTGCGCGTTTTGTCGGCGGTGAACCAACAACTTTTGTATTTGAAATCGTCGTGGGCGTAATAATTTTCATATACCCACTCGACGATCTTCGTGATGCTCTGCGTACCGCCGCCCGTAGAGGGATTGCACACCATCGGCACGATTTGCGGCACGTCGTACCCCTTCGACTGCAATTCCAGGATCGCATCCAGCAAGGCGTACGTCTGTTTCTGATAGATATTCACTACGCTGCCGCCGCTCAATCCCGCATTGGTGAAGTCGAGATACAAAAAGTCTATATCCGCCATCGCCAACAATTCAAGATGACGCCGTATGACCCACGGATCGTCGCTCTGATAATATCCGTACAGCGGCTCCTCAAAATAATGGAACGCATACAGAGGAGAAACGGATGCGTCGTAGTATTCCGAACCGGGGAGCGCCCACAGCGGGTTGCGGATGGTATCCGTAGCCAGCGCGGCGTTCTCTTCCTGGATCTTCGAAATGTCGTAGATCCCGCCGAAATCGGTCAGCCAAAGGAAATAAAATACGCCTACATACCTCGAGGATTCCTTTTTGGTCCCGTGTGCGGAAAAACTCCTGCCTGCGCCGTCCGTGCCCCCGATCTGCGAAAGGGTGAACCCCTGTTCCCCCATATCGAGCAGAGATTGCGTATACGCGGCGTCGTAAGTATCCGCCCAGTTTTCGCCGTAGGAATAGACGCCGGGCGGGTCTTCGTCCGTCCCGCCGGTATTGCCGCCGGGGTCGTCCCCTCCCGTTTCACCGCCCGGCTCGTTTGTCGTCGAACAGCCGATCAATAAGCAGCAGCCGAAAACGGCGACAAAAACAAGCGCGAAAATTCTCTTTAATAATTTACTCATCTGTACCTCCTTATCCGTTATAATAACTGTAATTGATCCTGCCGATGGGAGCGGCGTCGCCGTTCGTATAAAGGTCGGTAACGTCGAAATCCTTTTGCAGATTATCCGTCACCTTAAATACGATCCCGAATTCATCGCCTTCGATGCCGAGAGATCTCTTTGCGACCTGCACGAGCATATATCTGCCCGAAACAACGGTCGCAGCCGTACCGACGGACGCATACGCGCCGTTTTCGATCTTATCCAGGCTGGCCGTGGTCCCGTCGAGCGAGCGGTTCACCACGTATTGCAGCCCGTTCCAGCCGCCTTCCGCCCCCTCGATGCCGATAAATACGTTCATCCAACGGGTGTCTGCGGCTTCCTTGGCCGTGATATCTTCCGCCGCCGCGACGAGGAAATACACATACTCCTCGTCGGAGGCTACGCGCACCTCCTGAATGTCGTTGCGGCCCGTATCGTTGGTATAATAATTGCCGCCCGCGCCGAGCGCCGCGCGGGGTTCGGTTTCGCCGACCAGATCTTTATAGACAGGAGCGGCAGACCAATTCGACAGGTCGAAAAGATCCGTTCCCTTTGCGACCGTCGCGTTGCGAGTGACCTGCGTGCCGTAACCGACACCCTTGTATTCGCGAATATTCGCGACCAGTTGCAGATAACAGTTATCCAGATAACCGCCGTTCATCATTTCGATATCGCGGGAAAACTCCGTGCTGAACGTGTCCACAAAATAACCGTAAGAACTCCCCAAAAGCGGATCCTTGCTCTGTTTTTGCGCGATCCATTCGTTCCAGCCCGTCACGAATACGAGGTTGACGTCCTCGTTTTGCAACGCGCTGTCCCACTGCTCTTCGAAATTGACGTTCGCGAGAGCGGAATCGTAATCGTTCGAGCCGGTTTCGTGTGAATAACCTCTTCCCCAATTATAATTGTAGTACTTCGTTGCCGTTTCTGAAGAAACCCGCGCTTTCAGACTGTCGGAAAGCGTATCGTAGTTATAAGGGGCGAACAGGCCGGAAATTGAAAAATTGATGCCCGAAACGCCTGCGTCGCTCAAAGAGCCGCCGATCCCCGTATGCTGCGATACGGATACGCTCATGATCGTGTAATCGTTTTCCCGATCCGTATACGTTTCCTGCGGATAATGCCAGGAGATCCAAGGGAATCCGTTTTCGTTGTAGGAACGGTTGGGCCACTGTGCGGGCTTGAAATAAAAGCGGTCGAGAATGTTCGCATTGGAGCCTGCATAGGAGGAGATGATCCACGGCTTATCGCCGTTCCCGTAAAACCACACCGCATCGTACGTATCGCGGCGGTAAAACGCATTATAGATATTTTCGGTCATCAGCGTGGAATCGCTGTTCGTCATAAACATGGCGCGCGGCACGTCGTAGCCCATCTCGGCATATTCGAGAAGAACGTCGAGCACGGCCTTTGCCGCTGCCTGATAAAAATCGTTGTTCGTACAATCGAAACAGATGAAGTCCAGCCCCGCGTTGATGAACAATTCCACGTGTTTGCGCACGACCCACTCATCCTCGACCTGATAGAACCCGTACATCGGTTCGCCCCAATAGGTGAAAGCGGGCGCCATGCCGACCTCGTCTCCCGTCAGCACCGCTTCGACGTTTCCGTCCTCTATGTACGAATCGACATTGGTGGTGACCGATGCCTGGCTCAGCCATAAAAAGTAAAAGATACCTACGACGTTTCCGTTATAATCGGTCACTTCGCCGAAACTGCGGTCGTAATCGTCTGTCGCCGACGTACGCATGAATCCGGTGGAATAATCATCCGAATCGCGCAGCGTCCCCGTCAGAGTTCCGGACTGTTTGCCTCCGCCGCCGCAGGCGGCAAAGGCAAAGAGAAACGTCAGTCCCAAGATCAAAGCCACTATTTTTTTCACGGCCCGTTACCTCAACTTACCGAAGAATAAGGCGAATTGACGAGGTTGTTGGTCTGCTCCGCAACCTTCGTATAATCGTTGTAGATAAAATTATTTTCTTCCGCATAATTGGCGAAGCCGGATTTGATGATATTGAAATAAGATGTTGCCTGCGCCGTCCAGTCTGCATTGCCGCCGCGGAAAAAGCCGGAAAGCACCGCCGCTATCTGATCGGTAACATATTCGCCGCTGCTGCCCGCGGTGATGGTATCCATGCCCGAGCCTTTGCCGAAGAAACGGTACGGGTTGTTCGAACAGTCGCCCACCGCACTGATCAGATCCGTATAGTCGATGCTCTCGGGGATCGTTACGTTCTTGACCAACTGGCGCATATTGATGGGCGCGTAGTTAGAGGATTCGTAACTGGCGTAGATCGCCGCCTGACCGGTCGGAGAGATGAGATAACGGAGGAAATCGACCGCGATCTCATCGGTAGACTGAACGCCCGTGCTCAGAACGCCGAAGTTTTCGTTCGGACCGCCTTCGGGACGCAGATTGTCGGCTACGCCTTCCAGGTCAGAGGAGATCGCAGGCAGGATAAACCATCCGATCTCCGAAGCGATCTGCTCCGCCGTGGGGTATACCGTAGCCCCGCCTGCGCCGCTTGTCTTGAAGGCATCCCTGTACGTACGGATATACGTAAGATCTTCAATGTAAAAGAGTTTCATATCGCTGTACGAACCGCCCTTTCCCTCGTACGTGATGACCGTTTCGTTGAAACGATTGAATACGTCGTTGTACGAGGCCTCGGGGTCGCTGTAAGAGAAAAGCGTATACAGATTTTCCATCAACTCTTCATAGCGCTCGGAAAGCGGGTTGTAGCCGGTCTGATTGAAATAGGTATCCACAACGCGGTTTATATTGTAGGTATAGGAGTTCGGAAGGTCGATCGAGCCGTCCGATCCGTCGTATTTCCATACCGAATCGATGCTCGAAATGTAACTGTAATCGCCTTCTTTCGAATGCACCACGTCCAGGAAATCGCGGAAATACTGGTCGAGATACGCCTCGATGACCGAAGCGCCGATATGGAAACTATCCGAGCCGAAAGACTGTTCGCTCGTCGATAAGCCGAGCGGATAGTCGAAATTCGCGTCCGCGTTCTGCGCCGTTTCCAACGCGTTCAGCAGCCATTCCCACGTGATCTTCGAATTGTCGATGGTACCGTCCTCGGCAACGAGAGGATCGTCGCCCAGCACGTCGAGCACCGCCGCCTTGTTATAATACACCGCCGTGTAGTTGCTGGAATAACTCAATCCGGGGATCGTCGTGGAAGCGCCCGTCTGGCGCGCCCTGTACGCGTCCTCTTCGAGCGCGTCCATCCAGGCAGCATTGCCTTCTATGTAGGGATTCGGCTCCTCCAGATATCCCGAAAGGTCGAGGATCTTGTCGGTGCCGTAGTACTCGTCGACGACGGACGTGTTGGCGATCGTAGGATTTTTGACGCCGTTGGATACGAGCGTTCGCAGCGTCTGCATATACGCAGCGGGGTCGGTGTTGTTGCGGATCATAATGGTGATATCGTTCCCCTTCTCGTACTGCATATCCGAATACGCGTTTGCGACCTGCTGCAAGGCGGACTGTTCGATGATATTTACGGAAGTATAAAAATCGAGCGTCGCGGTCACGCCTGTATTGCCGCCGGGATTGTCACCGCCGGGATTGTCACCGCCGGGGTTGTCTCCGCCCGTATTTCCGTTGCCGCCGCAGCCTGCTGCCGTCAATCCGAGGGAAAGAGCCAACACGGCCGCCACCAGAAGTTTGGAAAACTTTTTCATGGAAAACCTCCTGTCTGAATAATTTTTATAATTTCATCCCGCTGGCGAAATCGCCGCTGACAAAAAATTTGATACTGATGATGGTGGTGATGATAAGGGGGATGCCCGCCACCAGATACATGGCATACTGCACGCCTTGCGCGTAGTTGTTCACGATCGACCGCAGATACGGCATGAGGACGCCCGAAGACAGATCGTTCTGGTACAGCAACAACGGCCACAGATAGTCGTTGTACATTGCCGCAAAGATGGATATGCCCTGGATCATCATGATGGGCACCGAAAGCGGCAGGCACAGATAGAAGAACAACTGCGGCGCTCCTGCGCCGTCGAGTTGGGCTGCTTCGTAAAGGGAAGCCGGCTGCTGCCGCATGAATACGCGGAGAAGGAATATGCTCGCGATCTGGTTGCCCGCGATGTAAGGAAGGATCAGTCCGAACCAGTTGTTCCCCAGATTCAGCCACTGCACCGCCACGATATATGTGGGCGAGAGCAGGATCACGCTCGGTACCATCATCGGGGCAAAAATAAAGAAGAACAGTGTCTTTTTGCCGCCGAAATCGTAACGCTCAAACAGAAAAGCGATAAAGCAACTCAATAGCAGCGTGACGAAAGTGGAGATCAGATCGATCAAAATCGTATTGAGCATAGGAGAGGAAAGTACTGAAAACGCCTCTCTGTAATTGGAGAAATACCAGCCCGTCTGCGGAAGCGTCCAGATCGGATACGCCATGATATCCTGCGAACTCTTTACGGACATGATCATCGTGATCAGCACGGGCAAAAGCGTCAAAAGCAATATGATGAGAATGATGACGAGCAGGATCGTCTGGGCAACGGGCCCCTCGATACCGCGGCGAAAGCCCTTTTTTATTTTTTCGCCGTTCGCGGGACGTAAAGCCGTATTTTCAGAATTTGAAACCATGTTTATGCTTCCTCCCCTTGTTTCATTTGGATCTTGAAGTTCAGTGCCGTACAAACGCTCAGGAATGCAAAAATAAACAAACCCATTACGCTCGCAACCCCGTAATTAGCATTGATGATCTCTCGGTACACGAGCAGCGCAGTCGTCTTGATCTGACCGTTGACGCCGTATAGAACGTAGATCGACGTATAATTTTGCACCGACGCGATAAACGCCGTGATCACGATGTATTTGATCTGCGGAAAAATCAGGGGCACATCCAGCGACGCCATCCTGCGCCACCATCCGCAGCCGTCCAGTTTTGCGGCTTCGAACAAGGATTTGTCGATGCCGGAAACCGCGCCGTAAAAGATGAGGTATGACCCCACCCACGGGAAACCGAAGGCGATCAACGACCCGATCGCCGTTGCGTTCGAGGCGCTGTAGATCCAGTTCTTTGCAAAGCCCGGCACGAACAACCCTACGAACGCGTTGATCAGGCTGTTGCTCGTCGAGCCGAAAATACCGTCGCTCCAAACGAGCGTCGTGGCGACGCCCGGCAAAATGCCGGGCAAAAACAGCAAAATCCGCACGACGAGGGAAAACCGCTTGAATTTTACCGCAATGATCGCCTCTGCCACGAACAGCGGAGGAATGACCGCTTTCAGCAGGTCCGCGATGAGAAATATGAGCATGGTCGCAGAGGCGTTCCAAAACTGCGTGTTCAGTACGACGGATACGAAGTTATCCCAACCCGCAAACACGAGGCGAACGCCCGGTATGTATTCGAAGAAGGAAAGCCCCAGCCCCAAAACGATCGGAATGTAGTAAAAGACGATCAGCAAAATAAAGGGGATCACCAACGACAGGTAAATGAATTTATGCCGCACCATTTCCGTGAAGAAACCCTTCACCTTCCCGTGCATTTTTTTGCGGCTGTCGGGATTGATGCCGAACCCGAAATACGCTCCCGCCGCCAGCGCCGCCAAAGCCACGGCAATAAATACGTAGAGCAAGGTTGAAAAGACTTCCTTGGATCTGGCAAGATCGCTCGAATAATAAGTGATCGTGGGATTGTTCAGATCGGCTGCGTTGTACAGAACAAAACTTTCGTCCGTCCACATGATCAAATTCAGCGAATCGGACGCCCGCATGGAGAGCGTGACCGAATGCGAGGACGAATCGATCATCGCAACGCCGCCGTTGTTGATCTTCGCCGTGAAATTTTCGCCCGTCGAAAAGACGTATTCCGAATTGAGCGATACGGAAAGCGCATAGTTTTGCGGCGTGCCCGCGCCGTATTCGGGAAGAATGAAAAGATTGTTCTGCGCCGTGACGAGCGAAAGAGCGTTTTCGAAACAAGAGAGCGCGACGATCGTTTCGTTGACGTTTTGCAGAGATGTTACGCCTCCCTCCGCCGAAACCGCGTACACCGTGCTGCGCATTGCATAATACAGCGTACCCTCCGAATAAGCCATGCCGCCGACGCTGTTGGAAGTACCGACCAGACGCTGCGGCGTTTCCGTTCCGTATTCAAAACGATAGATCCTGTTGATCTGCGAAATGTCGTTGAATACCCCTCTCAGATAAAAGGTCTCCTCTTCGGGTACGACGATGAGTTGCGTGTTTTTCACGTTTCCGTTCGTATTGAAAGACGTCCCTATGGAGTACACGCTCGCTTCGGAAAAACTCTCCCCTTCCTCTATGGACGCGGCGTATTCCAGAGAAAAGCGCACCACATTGCCGTTGGCATAGACGACGAATACGTCGCCGCCCTCCACCGCCAGTTCGTAAACGGGACTCGTGTAAAACGCACCGGCATCCCACAACATCTCCCCTTCGAGATCGGAGGCGAAAACCTCGCCGTCCTGCGTGCCGAAAACGCGGATGGTTTCATTGTCGGTATGCATCTTCGTTACATTGTAACCGCTAAGGTCGATCCCCAGATCCATTTCCTGTTTCGATACGACCGCAGAAACCGCGACCATCGCGCAGGCCGCTATGAATAAGATTGCCGAAACAATCAATCCCGCTATAAATAATTTTTTTGTCTTCATTTCCGTTCCTTCGTTTCCTTGCCATCTAAAACGTTTTGTTTTTTGTTTTTTGTTTACAAAAAACAAAAGCGTACGCTTTTCGATTTATGGGTGATTTTGATCTTAAACCGAACTCGCCCGTTTTATGAATTTCGATACGATGGTATCGTTATTTAAATTTTTATCCAATATGTAAGTGATATATCTTTGGATCTCGATTTCGGTAGAAGAATCAATGGTACTCAGCGGCGGCACGCAAAATTTGCTCATCAGCGTATTATCAAAACCGATGACCGAAATATCTTCCCCGATCTTTTTTCCTATCTTTGTGAGAAACTGCATTCCGCCGAATGCCATGGCGTCCGTCAAAAAGAAAATCACGTCGGGCTCTTCCGTCTGATAAATTTTTTTTACGGCAGTTTCTCCAGTTTCCATCGCATTGCTGGCGGGATAATCTCCCCAGATAATACTGTTTTCATTTTTTTCCAGCCCGTATTTCTCGAGCAATTGCAAAAAACAGCGAATCCTTCCGTCTTCCAAAAAATTTTTTCCGCCGCCGCAAACGAATTTAAACTTTTTCAGGCCGCGGCCGAGAAAGGAACAAAACGCCTCCTCCATCGCCGCCGAATAATCGATATTGATGGGAACGGGGTCTGTACCTACGCCGGGATGGATAATTTTGATCTTAGCGGAATTTATTTTTTTCAAATATTCTTCGTTGATCGGGAAAAAACCCAGATTGATGATGACCGAGACTCTGTTTTCCAGCATAGTGTCGAAAGTCTTGAACAAATTATTCTCGTTTATGCGGCATATCGACACGATGTAATCGTACTTTTCGAAAAATTTGGTCAGATAATCGAAAATTTCCAAATAATAGTAATTCGACATATCCGGCACGAGCACGACGACAAAATTACTGTTCTTGTTGCGGCTGAGATTTCCTGCGATCTTATTCCTCGTATAGCCAAGTTCATCCACCACTTCCAGAACGCGCAAACGCGTCTGCTCCGCCACAAGTTTATCGCCTTGCAATACGCGCGTGACGGTCCGCATAGACACGCCCGCCCTTTCTGCTATCAACTTCCTTCCTATCGTTTTTTCCATGGCCCGATAACCTTCTCTTGTTTTTGCCCCTGGGGGCATTTTATACCAAAAAACTTGATTTGTCAATACTTTTTTTAAAAATTTACAAAAATTTAAAATTTCTCACATATTCCGAACGAGGTTCTCCCGACCGTAAAAAGTTACCGTCACACAAAGCCCGCAACAGTCCATATATATGGTACTATAAAAAAATACGTCTCTTGCCGCGTATACGGGCAAGAGATACGGGTTTCAAAATGCAAAATTTGCATCGAACAGGGCTTTATCTGCGCCTCTCGCGCGACGACGAGAAATGCGGCGAGTCGATGTCCATCGAAAATCAGCGCGCCATCCTGCAAAAATATGTTTTGGAAAACGGCGGCACGATCGCGGGTGAATACGTGGACGACGGCTGGTCAGGGACCGATTTTGAGCGTCCGGGCATACAGAGGCTTTTAAACGACGCGAAAAACGGCAATCTGGATACGATCGTCGTCAAAGATCTTTCGCGGTTCGGAAGAAATTACATACAGGTCGGGCAGTATATCGACTATATTTTCCCCGCGTACGGCATCCGCTTTATTGCCCTGAGCGACAATGTAGATACCGCCGACCGCGGCAGCGCAGGCATGGATATGATGCCCATTATGAACGTGTTCAACGAATGGCACGCGGCAAACACTTCCAAAAAGATACGCGCGGTGCTTGACGCAAACTGGCGCGCGGGAAAGTATACTAACTGGGCATACCCGTACGGTTATAAGGCGGACACGGACGACAAGCGCACGGCAAGGATCGACGAGCCTGCTGCAAAAGTCGTTCGGCGCATCTTCGACATGCGCTTGCAGGGCTATTCGGCACGCACCATCGCAAAGGCGCTGACCGATGAAGGGATCCCAAATCCCACGGCGTATTATACGAGATTGGACGGGAAAAAGTCTGAGCGGCGCGCCTCTCCGTACTGGTCGCCCAAAACGGTAACGGAAATTCTCAAGGATACGACATACATCGGCACGCTGACACAGCACCGCACGGCGCGCGTTTCATATAAAAATCACAAGGCGGCGAACGTCCCCGAAAACGAACACGTCGTCCGAAAAAACGCGCACGTTCCCATCGTTTCTCTCGACGTGTGGGAAAAAGTACAGGAAATCAACCGTTCGGTTTCCCGCGGCAGGACCGACAAACAAAATGCCGTACATCCCCTGTCAGGCTTACTCGTCTGCGCCGACTGCGGGAAAAAATTGAAACGCAAGACCTCTGCCCGTTCACGTAAAAAACCTTGCAATACGTACGAATGCCGTACTTATACCGATCTCGGGAAAAAGTATTGTACTTCTCATTCCATCCCCGAAAAGCAGATCGAAAGCCTTGTTTTACAGGATATCCGATCTCTCCTCGGCGATCGTAAATTCGATGAGGAAAAAGAAAAACGCTGCTTTTTGCAGTATATGGCAAAGCACGGCGCTCAGAACAGAAACGCAGACGAAAAACAGCGGCGGGCGTTCAAAAACAGGCTTGCGGAATTGGATCGGTTGATACAGTCCGCGTTTGAAGAAAAAGTGCTCGGCGATCTTCCCGAAAACGTGTGCAAAAATCTCTGTGAAAAATATCAGACTGAAAAAGTTGCGACAGAGGCCGCTCTCGCCGAGATTGAACAACGCCTTGCCGAAAAGAACGAGGACGACGCGGACGCCATGAGGTATCTGGCGGAATGCAGGCGTTTCAGCAACTGTGAAGATCTCACCCGCGAAATGTGTTTACAACTTATCGAATTTATCACGATCGGAGAATCCCCGACGGATAACGCCCCTCGCGAGATCCATATTTATTATAAATTTAATTCATGTCCGGATAACAAAAAATAATTCCCATACGGTACCTGCCCGACAGGGCCTACGGGCGCGACAGGTGCGAGCATCACGGGAGCGACAGGCGCGACGGGAGCGACGGGCGCAACGGGAATCACAGGCCCCACGGGCCCGACAGGGCCTACGGGCGCCACAGGTGCAAGCATCACGGGCGCCACAGGCGCAACGGGCGCGACGGGAATCACAGGGCCCACGGGTCCGACAGGGCCTACGGGCGCGACAGGTGCAAGCATCACGGGCGCGACCGGACCTACGGGAGCAACGGGCGCGACGGGCGCCGCGGGCAGCGTGCCGCTGGATACAGTTACCGCCTATGCGGATACGACGCCGACGATCACTGCCGGCAGTCCCATAATATTCTCGGACAACACCGAACTGAACGGCACCGCTCTTTCGCACACGGCGAACACGGGCGATATCGTCTTTAACGAACCGGGCGTGTATTTCGCCGCTTTCAGCGGGACGGCTGTTCCTGCGACGGGCGCGACGTTCCCTTCGACCAACGAGGTCTATCTGACCTTGGACGGAACGCGGCTGGAGGGGGCGACCGCACAGCACATCTTCCACATTTCCACGGAAAACGCTCCCGAATCTGTTTCACGGATCATAACGGTGACTGCGGCGGGTTCGCGGCTGGAAGTCGTCACGGAGGGCGATATCGTCTTCAATTACGCCACTTTGAGCGTATTTAAGATCGCAGATCTTCCCGCAAACACGTAAAAACAGACGGAGGGCCCGCAAAAGGGTCCTCCGTTTTTGCCGCTTTGCGCTTGACGAACGGCAAAAAAAACATTATTATGATAGGGAAAAGAAGTTGAGAGGCAAAACGATGATTTTGACGGATATCCACACCCACACCAAATTCTCCGCGGACGGACGCGGCGATATACGCGATATGATCGAAACGGCGCTTGCCAAAGGGATTTCCTATTACGGGATCAGCGAACACGTAAATTATGATTATACCGAGCAGGGCATAGAGATCGAAGGCGAAACCGAAAACGAGATCAATATTCCGCTCTATTTTCAAACCGCGCGCGCCTTGCAGGAAGAATACCGCGGCAGACTGCATCTTTTGATCGGCTGCGAATTCGGCTTTCACGACGGGCCCTTTTGCTTTCGGGAATACCAAAAGATCATAGATTCGTTTCATCCCGATTTCGTGGTGAACAGCATTCATACCTGTATGGGCGAAGAATGTTATTTTCCCGAATACACGCGCGGCAAGGAAAAGCGCGACGCTTACAACGCCTATTTTCAGGCGGTTTTGGCGAGTCTGGACGCGCCCTACCCCTACGATATCGTGGCGCACATCGGATATTGTTCGCGCAACGCCGTATATGCCGATCCCAAGATCCGTTACGAAGATTTTTCCGAAATACTCGACCGTATTCTGTACAGGATCGTTGAAAAAGATAAAATCCTCGAGATCAATACTTCCTCCAAGACGGCGGGCAGCCCCTTTCTCCCCGACACGGATATTTTGCGGCGGTACTATGAGATGGGAGGCAGGAAAGTTTCCTACGCCTCGGACGCGCACGATCCGTCGCGCATCATGGAAAAACGGGATATCGTCGTCGCCGCGCTCAAAAAGATCGGTTTTTCTTGTTTAAGCGTTCCCGATTGCGGGAAAATCCTGCAAATAGAAATTTAATAAAGGACTGCCGCCGGCAGTCCTTTTTGATTTAGCGGTCTTTTTTGAAAATAACGCCGACGACGGCGCACAGAATACCGCCCACGGGGAAGACGACCCAGCCGGGATGCCATAAGCCGCCCAAAAAGCCCAGCAGCAAAAATGCGACGGTAGCGAGCAGCATGATGACCGAACTGAGTTTGCCCGCGAGCGAATTGTCTTGCTCGTCTTCTCTCGCGATCGCGCGCAGAGCGTCCCGCTCTTCCAGAACCGCGTTTATGTCTTCTTTTTCTTCGTCCGTCAAAAAGCGAGCCGCCCGTTTCATGCTGCGGCTGACGACTTTTTTGCGGTAGCCGTCCCACACGACGCCGCCGTAAATGAAAAAGAAAACGCCGACGGCAAGACAGGCAAACCCCGCCAGAATAACGCCGACGAATGCCGCACGGCTGGGCAACAGCGCCCCCTCTTCGAACAGCCCGCAGGAGACGATGCCGATAACGCCGAGCATGACAAAGGACATTCCCGCCAGCAAGCGGCGGATAAACGCGCCGAGTTGCGATTTCCATGCGCCGTCTTTCACGGGCAGAAAGGCATATTCCGAAGCGACGCCCGCGTAGATGAACAGATCGACGCCGATCCCGATGAGCGCCATCAGCGCGCACGTGACGGCAATATGCACCCATTCCGTTTCGGTGAGCAATCCCGCCGCGATGACGGAAATGACACCCGCCGCAATGGAGGCGAACCCGCACACGATAAGCGCGGCGAATTTTTTGTGCCACCAGTCGGGCTGATATTTGCGCGCGATCTCCTCTGCGCTGTCTGCGGGAGGCGTTTCGTTTTCCTGCGGCGGGATCGCGCATTGCGCGCTCCTGCCGCGTAAGAGTTCGTCCGTCGTGACACCGAAAATATCCGCGAGCGGCACAAGTTGCGCCGTTTCGGGAAATGCCTCGCCCGTCTCCCATTTGGAAACGGCTTTGTTGGTCACGCCCAGTTTATCCGCGAGTTCCGCCTGCGTATAGCCTTTCGCCTTCCGAAGAGTGTACAAATAATTGCCGAAGTCGTTCATAATTCTCATTCCTTTTTTCTTTATTGTAACCCCGAAAGACCGAAATCGCCAAATACCTGCGTTCGAAGGTTGTCGAATTACGGTAGAATTTTACGAATCTTCCTCTTTTTGCGTGATCATTTCCCTGTAAATCTCGCTTTTTGACACGCCCCTGTCCTTGGCGACGCGCTTGAACGCTTCTTTTTGTTCCATACCCTGCTTTGCGTAGTGCGCCACGTGTTCGGAGACGGAAAGGCTGTTCAAGGGACTTTCCGACTTTTCCGCGCCCTGCACGAGCAGCACGTACTCGCCCCGCTTTTCGCCCGCAAGCCCCGTTTCCAGACCGAAATATTCCACGCTTTCGTGAATTTTGGTGATCTCGCGCACCGCCGCCGCCTTCCGCGGCCCGAACGCCTCGAATAAAAGAGCGACGTCGTCATCCACGTCCTGCGGGGCGCTGTAAATGACGAGCGTGCCGCGATCGGACGCATATTCCTGCAACAGCGCGCGCTTTTCGCTCTTTTTGCCGCGCAAAAATCCTATGAAAGAAAAGCGGTCGGCGGGGAAAGCGGAGAGCACGAGCGCCGCCACGAACGCGCACGCGCCGGGGATCAGCGTAAATTCCACGCCCGCCTCTCGCATGGCGGACGCCAATACATTGCCAGGATCGGAGATGACGGGGGTGCCCGCGTCGGTGACGACGGCGACCTGTTTGCCCTCGCGGGCGAGCGAGATCAATTTGTCCGCCGCCGCCCGCTCGTTGAATTGATGGCAGGCGTACAGCGGTTTTTTGATCTCGTAATGGTTGAGCAGTTTGAGCGAATGGCGGGTATCCTCGCAGAAAACGCAGTCGCAGCCGCGCAGAACTTCCAGCGCGCGCAGAGAGATATCTTTTAAATTGCCGATCGGCGTGGCGATAAAATAAACCATTTTTTTATTCCTTTATTTGACGTTGACGAGATCGGGCAGAACGTCCACGCCCTCCTTCCCGCCCTTGGTGCCCTCGACGAGCAACAGATACGGTTTGGCGTTTGCGCTGCCGCGCACGAATTGCAGACGCTTGGGCTCGATGCCGCGCGATTTCATGGCGAAAAGCACTTCCGCCACGCGGTCGGCGCGGTTGACGAGCGCGAGCCGCCCGCCGAATTTCAGTTTCGCGAACGCCGCGTCCACGATCTCCGCGAGCGTGACCGTGATCTCCTTGCGGCAGATCGCTTTTTTGTAATCGTCGTTGGAAAAACCGCCGCGCTCGTAGGGCGGATTGGCGAGCACGAGCGAAAAATACTCGTCGTATTCCTTGCCGATATCCTGCACGCGGCAGTTCACGGCGGTAAAATTTTTCAAACCGTTCAGCGCCACGGAGCGTCGGCTCATATCGGAAAGATCTTTCTGCATTTCGAAAAGGGCGACGCTCTCGACTTTTTCGGGATTGAGCGCGTAAAAATGCAGTCCCACGATGCCGCTGCCCGCACAGAAATCCGCCGCCTTCTCGTGCGCTTTCGCTTTGACGAACCGCGTCAAAAGCACGCTGTCGCTGGTAAATCGGTACAGTTTGACGTTCTGAATGATTTTCAGCCCGCCTTCCAACAATTCTTCGACGACTTCTCCCTCGCCGAGTTTGCCCGTAAATTGTGTTTCCATTGCAACTATCATATCACAGATCGCCGTTTTTTGCAAATACGATTCGCCTTTTACATTGACAAAACCGCGGATCCGCTATATAATACTAACGAAACACAAGTACGTTTTAGGGTTAGAAAGGGTTTCTTATGCGCATTTTTATCAAATTTTTTCTGATCGTCGCGACCGCTTCGGTGATGATATTCAGTTATAAATTCGTCATCGTGAGCGACGGGGTCAAGACGGCGCTCAGTTATTCCAATCTGCATTTCAACGAATACGACGCGGCGAAAAAGAACGAGGTGATCTCCGACGTCGAAAAGATCTACACCTATCGCGCGTTCGGCAGGCAGTTTTATATTTTCGAAACCAGATATAACGGTCTTTTGCTGGAAAGCATCCGCCCGGACGAACTTCCCCGCGAGGCGTTCGTGCATTACGGGCTGGATAAGGCGCTGGACAGGCTGGACGAAGTTGCCGTAAAAGTACCGCACTGGGGCATTTTTGCGGGCGTCGGACTGGTCATCGTCCTGTTTCCCTCCTTTAAAAAAAAGAAAAAGGCATAAAAAAAGGGCTGTATAGCCCTTTTTTAAATGTGTTGCGAAATCGCTAACATAATCGGCAACCAAATGCCGATCCATGCGGCGTTGACAACAACGCCCACGACGATACAGAGAATCACCGACAAAGGTTTGGAAAGGTTGGAACGGAGCAAGATCGCGTTGCAAACCGCGCCGATCATACAGAACAAAGCGCTCAGTCCGCCGCCTATCGCGCCGCCGAAGCCTACGCCGAAAACGATTCCCACCAACGGGAAGAAGATCAATATCCATTCGTACCAAAGATTTTTGCAAAGGACGATCTCTTCCGCATCTGCCATGACCGTTACTCCCGAAATAAAATTTCCCCTTATACAATAATAATGCTTTGCATCCTCTTCTTCTTTTACAAAGGTTTTCCGATCTGCTTTCGCGATCTCGGTGCCATCTACGTACAACTTACGTTTGCCCGTCCAAAAATTTTCCTCATACGTAATTTCCGAGCCCGCTGCCGAACGACCTGTTAGTTTCATGAATCCCTCCAACTATTTTTAATCATTATAACATATCCGTGCAGTGCTTACAATCCTTTTTTTAAATTCCTGAACAAATTTCGATAAAGTGTTGCAAACACCATATCTTGTGTTTATAAAAAATTTTTTACACTAAATATTGACGCAAGAGTATTGACAATCGCAAGGGGCGGTGCTATAATAGAGCCCTACCGAAAGTTTTGGGAGGATTGAATCGATGTATCGCGTAATCAAAAGAGACGGTGCAAAAGCAGAGTTCGACATTCATAAGATCGTTGTCGCCATCACGAAAGCGTTCGAAGCGCAGGAAAAACAGTATCACCCCAGCGTGATCGATATGCTCGCCCTCAAAGTCACGTCCGACTTTGAAAATAAGATCAAGGACGGGCTCGTTGCCGTCGAAGATATTCAGGACAGCGTGGAGCAGGTGCTCATTCAGGCGGGTTACGCGGACATCGCCAAAGCATACATACTGTACCGCAGACAGAGAGAAAAGATCCGCAACATGAAGTCCACCATTCTCGACTATAAAGAACTCGTGGACAGTTATGTGAAGGCGACCGACTGGCGCGTGAAGGAAAACTCGACCGTGACTTATTCGGTCGGCGGGCTGATCCTTTCCAACAGCGGCGCCATTACCGCCAATTACTGGCTTTCGGAAATTTACGACGACGAGATCGCCAACGCGCACCGCAACGCCGACCTGCATATTCACGATCTGAGTATGCTGACGGGCTATTGCGCGGGTTGGTCTTTAAAACAGCTCATTCAGGAAGGTCTGGGCGGCATTTCGGGCAAGATCACGTCCGCCCCCGCAAAGCACCTCGCCACCCTCTGCAACCAGATGGTCAACTTTTTGGGCATCATGCAGAACGAGTGGGCGGGCGCGCAGGCATTCTCTTCGTTCGACACTTATCTCGCACCCTTCGTCAAGGCGGACAACCTCTCCTACGACGCGGTGAAAAAGTGCATCGAAAGTTTCATTTACGGCGTGAACACCCCCAGCCGCTGGGGCACGCAGGCGCCTTTTTCCAATATCACCCTCGACTGGGTCGTTCCCAACGATCTGGCGGAACTTCCCGCGATCGTGGGCGGCAAGGAGCAGGACTTCAAGTATAAGGACTGCCAAAAAGAAATGGATATCGTGAACAAGGCGTTCATCGAGGTAATGATCGAGGGCGACGCCAACGGACGCGGATTCCAGTACCCCATCCCTACCTATTCCATTACCAAGGATTTCGACTGGTCGGATACGGAAAACAACAAACTGCTCTTCGAAATGACCGCGAAATACGGCACGCCTTATTTCTCCAATTACCTCAATTCGGACATGGAACCCAGCGATATCCGCAGCATGTGCTGCCGCCTGCGCCTGGACCTCCGCGAATTGCGCAAAAAATCGGGCGGGTTCTTCGGCAGCGGCGAATCGACGGGCTCCGTCGGCGTCGTGACCATCAATATGCCGCGCATCGCCTATCTGGCTGCCGACGAAAATGAATTTTTCAAGCGGCTCGACCGTCTGATGGACATTGCGGCGCGCTCCTTAAAAACCAAGCGCACCGTCATTTCCCGCCTTTTGGACGAGGGGCTGTATCCCTACACCAAGCGTTATCTGGGCACCTTCGCAAATCACTTCTCGACCATCGGGCTTTTGGGCATGAACGAAGTCGGTCTCAACGCCAAATGGCTAGGCAAGGATATGACCGATCCCAAAACGCAGGAATTCACCAAAAAAGTGCTCAATCATATGCGCGAGCGTCTTTCCGACTATCAGGAGGAATACGGCGATCTGTACAATTTGGAAGCGACGCCCGCCGAATCGACGACCTATCGCTTTGCCAAGCACGACGTACAGCGCTATCCCGATATCAAGACCGCGAACATGAACGGCACGCCCTATTACACCAACAGTTCGCATCTGCCCGTGGGATACACGGAAGATATTTTCGACGCGCTGGACATTCAGGACGAATTGCAGACGCTGTACACTTCGGGCACGGTATTCCACGCATTCCTCGGCGAAAAACTCCCCGATTGGAAAGCCGCGGCGACGCTGGTCAGGAAGATCGCGGAGAACTATAAACTGCCCTATTATACCCTTTCCCCCACGTATTCCATCTGCCAGGACCACGGCTATCTTGCGGGCGAACAGTTCAAGTGCCCTGTCTGCGGCGGCAAGACGGAAGTTTACAGCCGCATCACGGGCTACTACCGTCCCGTGCAGAACTGGAACGACGGCAAGGCGCAGGAATTCAAGGACCGCAAGGTGTACGATATCGCGAACTCGAAACTGCACGCGAAGAGCGCGGCGAAAGTGTGCGAAAAGGTCAACGCGGCGGCGCCCAAACTGGACGGCCCCGTGCTCTTTACCAGAAACGGCTGCCCGAACTGCAAGACCAGCAAAATGATGCTGGACAAGGCGGGCGTGAAATATGCGATCGTCAACGCCGAAGAAGACGCGGCGGCGACCGCGAAGTTCGGCGTGAAAAAGGCTCCCTCGCTGCTCGTTCCCGAAGGCGACGGGTTCAAGACCTACGACAACGCCAGCGAGATCAGAAAATATATCGAGAGCATCGGCTGATATGTACGACGTAATTATCATCGGCGCGGGCGCGGCGGGCATGACCTCCGCGCTCTACGCTTTGAGAAACGGCAAGAGCGTATTACTGTTGGAAAGCGAGAGCCTTGGAGGGCAGATCGCGACTTCCCCGCGGCTGGAAAATTACCCTTCCATCAAGGAGATCAGCGGCGAGGCGTTCGCGGACAATTTATTCGAACAGATCTCGGCGCTCGGCGCGGAGGTGGAGATCGAAAAAGCGGAACGCATCGAAAAGCGCGCCGATAAAATTTTTTCCGTCAAGACCGAATACAACGAATACGAGGCAAAAAGCGTGATCATTGCCTCGGGCGTAAAGCATAAGCACTTAAAGACCAAGAGCAACAGGGACGATTTGGTGGGCAAAGGCGTATATTACTGCGCCATTTGCGACGGCGCGTTTTATAAGGGGAAAGAGGTCGCCGTTATAGGCGACGCGAACACCGCCCTGCAATATTCGCTGCTGCTCGCGAGTTATTGCAAAAAAGTGTACGTTTACACGCTGTTCGATAAATTTTTCGGAGACGCACAACTCGTAAAAGCGCTGCGCGCCAAAGAAAACATCGAAGTGCGCCCGAATACCGCCGTGACGGATTTTATCGGGGACACGGAACTGAAAGCCATCGAATACACGGATAAAGACGGCAACGTATGCCGACACGAAATTCCCGCCGTATTCGTCGCGATCGGGCAGGTACCCGACAACGCGGCGTTTGCGGACCTCGCCGACCTGGACAAAGACGGGTATATCGTCGCGGACGAAAATTGCAAAACCAAAACGGAAGGTCTGTTCGTTGCGGGCGATTGCAGGACGAAACCCGTGCGGCAGGTAGCGACCGCGGTCGCGGACGGCGCGATCGCCGCGACCAACGCCTCGATCTATTTAGAAAGTTTATAAGATTTTTTTTGCGTTCCCGCCGCTCTCAATTCTGAGAGCGGCGGGATTTTATTCGTCGAAATCCGTTTCGGGGTCGTCGAACGCCTCAAACGCCAGGCGCAGCCCCATTTTAAATCCTTCTTCATAACGCTCCAACATGAGTTCGGAATAAAGGTCACCGTACGTATCCATCACTTGTCCGAACTCATTTTTTAAATCTTCATTCAATTTCAACTCAAAATCGTCGGCTTTTTTACAGAATAACTTTTGTAAAGTTTTACAGTTTTTTGTAAGTTTGTAGATCTGAAAATCTCCTCTTCTGCCTAAATAAATCTGCCGCATGACCGAATATTTTTTTTGCATATTTACTCCTTTTCCAATATAGTGGATTTTTTATATTATATGCCACAATAGTGGAATTGTCAAGCAAAAATGAATTATTTATAGTATAATCATCTTATGGAAGGCTTCGGAAAAAGATTGAAAGAATTACGCAAAGAAAAAGGAATTTCGGTCATTGAATTATCAAAAAAAATCAATTACTCGAAATCCGTAATATTTTATTGGGAAAGCGACGAAAGGGAACCGAGTATTTCCGCGTTAAAAGCGCTTTGTGATTTTTTCGACGTTTCTGCCGATTATTTTTTAGGAAGATAACGCCTATATAAAAAAGCCCCGAGTGCGGCAATGCCGCACTCGGGGCTTTTCATCGTTCCGAATTATTCGTAATCGACCACGTTCACCCATTTTTCGAGGAACGCCTGTTCTTCGGGGATCGCTTTCATCGTCTGGCTCGCCGCCACGATGGGAAGCGCTTTTTGTACGAGCACTTTGGCAATGCCCGTCTTTTCCGAAAAGAGTTTCAGATATTCTTCCGCAAGGTCGTCCTTGCCTTCCAGTTTGAACAAAAGGTACGTTCTCGCCGCGTCGCAGCGGGCATTGCCCTGCGTAGCGTGCGCCCAGTCGATGATGAATTTTCTGCCGTCGGGCGATACGATCACGTTCGCGGGGTTGAAATCGCCGTGCAGAAGTTTATCGTGCTTGGGCAAAGAGTCGAGAAGAATGTGCAGATCGTAACGCGTCGTTTTATCGAACTTCGTCGCCGAAATTTTGCGGTGCATTTTATCTTTCAGGGGCGAGAGAAGCGGCACTTTCTGCGAGAGCACTTCCACTTGCAGATCGACAAACTCGTTTAAAAGTTCGCCCGTCTTATCGGGATTTTCTTCCATCAGTTGCTGCATGGTCTTGCCTTCGACAAAGTCCTGAATGATCGCCCATTCGCCGTTGACTTTGGTCACTTCGTGCACCGCGGGCACATTGAGCGTGGTGCTCTCCTCCACGCGCGCCGTATTGAGTGCCTCGTTCAAAACGTCCGACTTGGGGTATTCGTTGTTGAACAGTTTGACGAGCGTTTTGCCCTCTCTGTAAATGGTCTTTTTCTGCGTTTTCTGAATGATTTCCGCCATGATTTTTTCCTCCCTCATTTCCCGTAATAGCATTTGAGATACATTTCTTTGATCTCGGAGATCAGAGGATATCTCGGGTTCGCGCCCGTGCACTGGTCGTCGAACGCCTGGTCGCACATTTCGTCGAGCGTCGCAAGGAATTTCTCCTCGTCCACGCCGTAATCTTTGATGGTCTTTTTGATGCCGACGCGCTCTTTGAGTTGTTCGATCGCTTTGATCAGATTTTTGACCTTGTCCGCATCCGTCTTGCCACCCAGCCCCAGATAGTCCGCGACTTCGGCGTATCTCTGCATGGTATGCGGGTAAGCGTACTGCGGGAACGTGCCCATTTTCGTGGGAACTTCGGCACTGTTGAAGCGGATGACTTCGGAGATCATCAGCGCGTTCGCCACGCCGTGCGGCAGATGATGGAACGCGCCCAGTTTATGCGCCATGGAATGGCACACGCCGAGGAAAGCGTTTGCGAATGCGATGCCCGCCATGGTGGAGGCGTTCGCCATCTGCTCCCTCGCCTCGGGATCGTTGGCGCCGTTCTCGTAGGCGCGCGGCAGGTATTGGAAGATCAGTTTCATCGCCACGAGCGCCTGCCCGTCGGTATAAGGCGTCGCCATGACCGACGCGTACGCTTCCAGCGCGTGCGTCAGCGCGTCGATACCGCTCGCGCTGGTCAGTCCTTTGGGCATATTCATCATGAAATCGGCGTCGATGATCGCCATTTTCGGCAAAAGTTCGTAATCGGCGAGCGGATATTTGATATTGGTCGCTTCGTCCGTGATGACGGCGAAGGGCGTGACTTCCGAGCCTGTGCCCGCGGATGTGGGGACGGCGATGAAATACGCCTTTTCACCCATTTTCGGGAAGGTATAGACGCGCTTGCGGATATCCATAAAACGCATCGCCATGTCCATGAAATCCACTTCGGGGTGTTCGTAGAGCACCCACATGATCTTGCCCGCGTCCATGGCGGAACCGCCGCCCAGCGCGATGATGACGTCGGGCTGGAATTCGCGCATCAGTTTCGCGCCCTCTTTCGCACAGGCAATGTTGGGATCGGGCGCCACGTTATAGAAACAAGTGTGGCGGATGCCCATTTCGTCCAGTTTATCGGTAATTGGTTTGATATAGTTGTTTTCGTACAGGAAAGAATCGGTGACGATGAACGCCTTTTTCTTGCCGAGTACGGTTTTGAGTTCTTCCAGAGCGACGGGCAAACAGCCCTTTTTGTGATAGACCTTTTCGGGCAGTCTGAGCCAGAGCATGTTTTCCCTCCTCTCCGCGAGTGTTTTGATATTCAAAAGATGCTTGATGCCGACGTTTTCGGAAACCGAGTTGCCGCCCCATGTGCCGCAGCCGAGCGTGAGCGAAGGCGTCGTTTTGAAGTTGTACAAGTCGCCGATGGCGCCCTGCGAGGACGGCGTATTGATGAGCATACGGCAGGTCTTCATCGCCTCCTGCCACTTTTCGATCTTCGCCTTTTCGGTGATCGTATCGATATAGAGGGAGGAAGTGTGGCCGTAACCGCCGTCCGCGATCAGGCGTTCCGCTTTCTGCACGGCGTCGTCGAAATCTTTCGCGCGGTACAGAGCGAGCACGGGGGAAAGTTTTTCGTGCGCGAACGCCTCTTCGAGTTCCACGCTCTCCACTTCTCCGATGAGGATCTTGGTCGCCGCAGGCACGGTAAAGCCGCAGATCTCGGCGATCTTTGCCGCGCTCTGTCCCACGATCTTGGCGTTGAGCGCGCCGTTGATGATGATGGTATTGCGCACTTTATCCGGTTCGTCGCCCTTTAAAATATGACAGCCGCGCGCCGCGAATTCCGCCTTGACCTGCTCGTACACGCCGTCTACGGCGATGCACGACTGTTCGGACGCGCAGATCAGCCCGTTATCGAAGGTCTTGGAATGGATGATAGAGTTGACCGCCACAGTCACGTCCGCCGTGTCGTCGATGATGGCGGGGGTATTGCCCGCGCCCACGCCGAGGGCGGGTTTGCCCGAAGAATAGGCGCTTCTGACCATGCCGGGGCCGCCCGTCGCCAGAATGATATCCGCCGTCTTCATCAGCGTGTTGGTCATTTCCAGCGAGGGGATATCGATCCATCCCACGATGCCCGCGGGCGCGCCCGCCTTGACGGCGGCGTCCAGCACGACTTTCGCTGCCGCAATGGTGCAGTTCTTCGCGCGCGGATGGGGGCTGATGATGATGCCGTTGCGCGTTTTCAAGCAGATAAGCGTCTTGAAGATCGCGGTAGACGTGGGGTTTGTGGTCGGAATGACCGCCGCCACGACGCCGATGGGCTCGGCGATCTTTTTCACGCCGTACGCCGCGTCCTCTTCGACGACGCCGCACGTCTTGACGTCCTTATACGCGTTGTAGATATACTCCGCCGCGTAGTGGTTTTTGATGACTTTGTCTTCCACGATGCCCATGCCCGTTTCCGCGACCGCCATTTTGGCGAGCGGGAGCCGCGCGTTGTTCGCCGCGAGCGCCGCCGCCGTAAAAATTTTGTCGACCTGCTCCTGCGAATACGTTGCAAAAATTTCCTGTGCCTTCCTGACCTCGTCGATCTTCGCCATCAAGGCTTCGACCGAATCGACGATTTGGTTTTCCATGAAAACCCTCCTTTCCTGATTTTATTTTTCGTTGTATAAAATTTGTTCGAGGCGTTTGGACAAGATCGCGAGCGAGCCCGCCATATCCTCGTTTTTAACGGCTATTTTTTCGGAAAGTTGCAGGTGCGCGGGCGCAAAGTTCCAGATCGCGCGCACGCCGCCCTCCACCAATTCGTCGGCAACTGACTGCGCAAATTCTTTGGGCACGCAGATGATGCCGATTTTTACGTTCTGCCGCCGCACGAATTCCTGTATTTTGTCCGCGCTCTGCACGGTGACCGAACTGATTTTCTTTCCGATGAGTTTCGGCGCGGTGTCGAACGCGGCGACGATATTCAGCCCGTAATTGCGGAATCCGCCGTAACCCAAGAGCGCTTTGCCCAGCCCGCCGACGCCCACGATGACCGCGTCCGTCGTGTTGTCGTATCCCAAAAATCGGTTGATGTCCTCGATAAGATCGGTGATCTCGAAACCCAGTTTGGGCTTTCCCGCGACCGACGATACGAGCGCCAGATCCTTTCGCACCTGCACCGCGTTCAAATGCATTTCCTCGGCGATCGCCGTGGAAGACGCCTTCTTTTCCCCTTTCGCCTGCTTTTCTTTGAGATAACGAAGATACGCGGGCAGCCGCGCGATGGTCGCTTTGGATATGCCTATATTATCCTTTTTGACTTCCATTGCCCCTTTCCTTCCCCTTGCAGATTATCGATATTTTTTTATCGATAAAATAATATCAAATTATCGGCGATTTGTCAAAACAGTAAAAGTGAAAATTTCGATCTTTTCGGTTTTGTGAATTATTATCATTTTTTACATAAAATAATCAGCGGACGAAAAAAAGGCGGGCCTTTCGGTCCCGCCTTTCGATTATGCGTGAAAATCGTCGATAATGGATTGGATGAGTTCGTTTTCCGAACGGAGTTCCGCCGCCGCACGCCCCTCTTCGGTGGAGAGGCTGCTCTCGTTCTTTTTATAAGCGAGCCGCGCGAAATGGAAATTGCGGAAGAACACGAGCGACACGACGAGCGCGACAGCCGCCGCCGCGTCCAGTATCATGGCGGGAATAAGTATTTGCACGCCCGAAACGGTATTGATGAGGCAGGTCAGAACGATGCCCGCGACGAGCGCGACAGCGAAACAGACGAGGGAAAGGTAGAAGGGCTTTTTGCTCGCTTCCAGCGCCGCCGATAGGCCGTCGCGTTTGGATGCGCGGTATGCCGCGTCCGCCTCTTCGAGCGTTTCCGCTTCCTCGGCGTTTTCCGCTATCTTTTGCTTTAGGCGCGCGTCATAGGTAGCCGCAAGTTCTTCCTTGCCCGCTTTGCCCGCACGTTTCAAGGCGCGGTTGTAGGCGTTCTGGCAGTCGTATATGCCCGAAAAATCCGTCATATCCTTGGTCTGCACGCGCACCACGCCGAACCAGGCTTTCCAGTTGCCGCCGTGCACCGCCACGCTGTCAAGGTATTTTTCGCCCGCGCTTTCCAACTCGCCCGCCGCGAACAACGCCTCCGCCTGCTCGAAAATCTTTTCTGCCTGCGCCTTTTTTTCCGCCACGTACTGTTCGTACAATTGATTTTTTGCGGAAAGTTCGTCGCCTGAAAGCCCCACGTTGTCGTCTTCCTCGCGGAACCCCGCAAAATCGGGAACGTCGATGACGATCTCTTCGTCGTCCTCTTTTTCGGGATGATCGAGAAAATCTTCGCGGTTTTTACGCATTTTGATCTTGCCGTCGTCGTCCAACTGCATGTTTCTTTCTTCCATGATACCCTCCTTTTTATTCGAGAAGTTTCTTTTCCTCTTCCGAAAGGGAAAAGGGGTTCTGCGGCGTCCGCTTTGCGCGGGGCGTCACCGTATGCGCGACGCGCGCGCGGAATTTGCCGCGGTATTCTTTTTTCGCCCAACGGCACAACTCTTCGCTCTCGAACAGGGCGAACGCCGCGCTGCCCGATCCCGTGACCGCGTATGCGGCGGGCGAAAATTTTGCAAGTTCGTCAAGCGCCGTCTGCACGTCGCCGTTGAGTTTTGCGGCGGGCGCGCCCAGAGCGTTGTACACGCCGCGGCACAGCATCTGAAAATCGCCGCTCACCAGCCCGCTCGCGCACGTTTCGGCGTCGTTTCGCTTTTCGTCGGGCGCCTCGTCGTATTTTTTATAACACGCGGCGGTGTCCACGCCGCTTTTCGGCAGCAGGAGCAGCAGATGATAGCGCTCTTTGGCGGGAATGGGAAAGACGCGCTCGCCCCGTCCCGCAACGCGCGCAAAGCCGCCGCCGAGCATATAGCCCGTATCGCTGCCCAGCGCGTCCGCAAGGCCTTTGAGCGCCGCCCGGTCGGTCACCTTATACAGCGCCGCCATGGCGTTTAAAACGCCAGCGGCGTCCGCAGAAGAGCCCCCGAGCCCCGCGCCCATGGGAATATCCTTGTATATCTCGATATCCGCGCCCTTTGTGGAAAAAGCGGAAACGAACGCTTCGCCCGCCCTGACCGCGTTGTTGCGTTCGGGCAGGATATTTTCGCTGCCCAGCCCGTGCATATACACGTTGACGAGTCTGTCGCCGCGCGGCTTGACGCACACCGTATCGTAAATATCGATACTCGCCAGCACGCTGTCTATGAGGTGATAGCCGCCCGCCGCGCCCGTGACGTTGAGCGACAGGTTGACTTTCGCGTAACTTTTCACTTTTTTCGCAAACACGATGGGAGGCGCCTCCGTTTTTTCATCTCATTATAGCATTTTTTACACACGCTGTAAACAACGTATGGTGAAATTTCGCAAAAATTCCATAAAAAAGCCGCCCCGCGCAACTTTTTACGCGGGGCGGCACGATATTCACTTTTACGAAGATTTGCGGCGGTAGATGACGATGCGCTCGTCGCCGCAGAGCGGGTATTCAAGTTCCGCGTTGCAGCGGCTCACCTCTTCAGGCGGTTTTTTCAGTTTTTTTGATACTTCCCAAAGCCCGTCGCCGCTTTCGGGAATGTACACGCTGATGGCGCATTCGTTCTCGGGAATGTCCGCGCCGCCCTCGATGCCGCACACGTAAGAGTAAGAACGGGGCGAATAGACGCGCACAAACATTTTCAGAGTGCCCTCGGCTTCCAGTTCCCCTTCCTTTTTCTGCCGCGCGTACACGCCGCACACGATGCCGTCGATGCGCACGCGGTCGCCGCGTTTCGCCTTGTCGCAGGAGACGGGGAATGCGAAGGGAAGGCTGATCTGTACGCTTGCAGGCAGCCCCTCGCCGTCGGTAAAGAGCACCGTGGCGGACAAAACGCCCTCGGCGGTGATCTGCCCGTCTTCCGCGGTCACGCCCGTGATTTCCAGATTCTGCGCGGTCACCGCCTGCATATTACAGGTGAAATCGATCTTGCCCATGAGCGCCGCAGTGCCCGACACCCGTTCGGTGGCGAGAAACGCCGCGGTCTGTTCGTCGTAACTCATGCTCGCGCGTTCGACGGCGCATTCGCAGGAAGGGCTGAACGCGTCCTCGCACAGCGGAAGTTGCTGGGTAAGATATACTTTGCCGCCGATCTCCAACGCGATCTCGGCGACGATGGCGCATTTGTTTTTGTCCTCGTCGCAGTTGGCGGAAATATTGACCGAGCGCACGCATACGGAGGCGTCGCAGCCGTCGTGCGATTCCGCCTCGTCGCAGGAGATCTCCGTTCGGAACGGAATGAGCCGCTCGTAGGAAACGAGTTCCTTTTCCCCCGCGCGCTTTGCCAGAATGCCCAGTTCGATCTCGCCCGCCACGTCGATCGTACCGTTCCCGCACACGGCGCGCGTCACGTAGGCGCTCTCCGAATGGGAGAGTATGTCGCCCACGTAATCGGTTTCGAATTCCTCCTCCACTTCGGCGTTTTCGGAAAACACGGCGATGCGGCGCACGGGCGTATCCGCCGTCTTGACGACGATGCCGTCGCCGCCCGACAGGCAGTTGATGCGCGTGGATAAGACCAACTGCGCCGAAGCGGACACGATCGCGGAGAGAATGACCGCCTTTCCGTCCAGGCGCACTTCCACCTTTTCCACTTTGAGCCGCACTTCCGCACTGAGGGCGGGGGCGGCCTCTTCCGCTACGCACTTATGGGAAAACTCCGCCGCGCGCTCCGCGCCCGCGATCGCGCCCTCCGGCGTTGCCGCGAGTACGGAAAAATATATTTTGCCGCCGTAGCGGATCTCGCCCGACACGACTTCCGCGCCCGTGAGGGCGACAGAGGCGTTGACGGCGAGGATCTTGTTTTCCGACCAGTCGTTTAATCTGCATTCCACGATCGACTGCGTCGTCAGCCTTTTCCCCGCGGAATTGATATCGTATTGTTCGTAACGTGCCGAAATAGCCATTTTCTTCACTCCTCAATTTTATGTCATTGCTATTCTATGAGGCAAAAACACGGGTTATGCGCCGCGCAAAAGAAAAATTTTGTCGGCTTTTGTCCGATGCGCATAAAAAGCGCGGCAAAGGGAAATAATTCGGTCATGATTAAGCCGACACAGAACTTACAAGCGATTAAAGACAACATCCGCTCCTTTTACGATACGGACGTGGACGTGCGCGTCAACCTCGGGCGCAATAAGATCGTACAATTTACGGGCAGGCTCTCGGGCGTGTATCCCGCGCTGTTCACCGTGGCGCCCCACGATAAAAATTACAGAGGCAAGACAGCCTATTCCTATTCGGAGATCCTCTGCGGCAGCGTACGGATCAAACCGCACCATTAAAGAAAAAACACCGCCGTGCTTCTCGCACGGCGGTGTTTTATTTATTTAAAAATCGTCCTCTTCGTCGGACTCATCGTCATCGTCGTCGAAATCGTCCAGATCGTCGTCGGAAAAATCCAGATCGTCGAAATCGTCGGCGATCTCTTCGGGTTCCGTTTCTATCTCCTCGTCGTCGAAATCGTCCTCGAATTCGGCGGCAAGTTCGACCGGCAGACCCAAAGGCTCTTCTTCGAGCACGAGATCCTCCGCATCGTCGTCGAGGTAATTGCGCCACTCATCGTCCTCGTCGGGCTCTAAGATCTCGTCTTCCTCATACTCGCTATTTTTCCTGCATTCGTCGCACATCTTATCGCTCAAGCGCATATAATTCACGCCGCAGACGGGGCAGAGTTCCGTCTTTTCGAGATCGTCGTCCTCGTCGAGGTCGGCGAATTTCAATTTACTGCCCTGCAATTCCGCGAGGCAGACGTCGCAGTATTCCTGTTTTTCCGAGTCGATATAGTTGAGTTCGCATCTCGGACATTTAATATATTTTACCATTTGTTTTAACCCCCTTGCTGAAAGTGAATTCGGTTACAGTTACATTGTATGTATTTTTCTGCGGTTCGTTACAGTAAATTCCGCCGCGGATTAACTACGCTGTATTTTAGCAATAAAAAATGAATTTGTAAACTGTTTTTTTAATATTTTTTCGGTTTTTCTGAAATTTATTCGCGGAAATTTTTTTTGCATGAAAAAAGACGGCTTTCGCCGTCTTTTTCGGTTTTTTATCTTCTCTTTTTGCGCACGATCACGATGGGCACTACGATCGCCGCCGCCAATACGACTACTCCGACGGGCACCCAAAGCGCAACGTACTGCCACGTTTTCCAGCCCGTGCTCTCGTCTTCGTCCGCTTCCTTGACGAGCAGCGCGGATTTGAGCGCTTCGTCACGCGCGTCCACGTCGTCCTCTTTCATAACGCCGATACGGTTATAGAAGTACGTTTCCACGTTGAACGCTTTGTCGCCGTCCTTGAGTTCGTCGGTCGCGTACACGCCTTTCTCGCACTTTACGAATTGTTCGTATATGACGAGCGCGTCTTCCTTGTACTCGTCTTTATAGTCTTCAGTGTAGATAGTCGCGTTGTCGCCCGTATAATAATAGTATTTCGCCGCGTTGGAGATATCGCTGAATTTGACGGCGATATCCTCGAATACGTCGTTCACCTTTTCGAGTTTATCGTTGATCTCTTCCAGAGCCGCGTTGGTTTCGGGGTTCTTGAACACGTACACATAGTTGTAGCCGTAGGTAGACGCGTTGGCGAAGAACACGAAACCGCTCACGATCTCGGGCTTATACCAGGAAGAATTGTAATCGACGTCGAGATACTTTGCGGGTTTGATGACGTCTTCGCCTGCAAGCATGGCGTTGTAGTCTTCGGGATCGCCGTTGTATATCACGCGGTTGAGCGCGTTGCCGTTCGTGCCCGACGTGGAATAATACACGTAGTTGCCGTCGCGGTACAAGAGCGTCGCGCCCGTCGCGTTATAGGCGACGTAGACGGTCTCCTCGGCAAAAGCGTTGGAAGAATCGCCCACTTTGACACGCACGATTGCATTGTCTTTGACATACATATAATAATGAGCGCCCTCTTCGATATAGAACATGGAACTCGCGCCCGCGGTCGTCGTGTTGGCGGCAAGTTGCACGTTTTTGTCGCTGTCGTTGCCTTTTACGGCATTCCAGTCGGCAGCCTTGACGTCGCCGTCCGCGATGTAATACAGGGCGCCGCCGTCGCCGACGGAACTTCCCGACGCGGTCGCGTCCGTTCTGGTATAATACAAGCCCCCGTTTTCATACTTTATAAGCGAATAGGTATAGCCCTTGTCGGACGCGCCGTCATTCCCATCGACGTTGAACACGGTGGGCGTATCGAGTTTGCCGATGCCGTCGAACACGAGCGTGCCGAGATTGACGTACTCCATCACTTCGCCGCTGTCCTTATCGGTGTAATCCGCCGCAAGGTCGATCTCGTAAGGGCTTTTCGTCGTCGCCGCGTTGACGGTGTAGACCTGCTTGTACTTTTCCTGATTGGTGCTTCCCTTTTTGTAGCCGACTTTCTTTTCGACGGGCATGGTGTAATACACGTTGGGATTGGTCACGTCGCTCGCATCGAATACGTAGGATTCGTAACCAGCCGCCAGTACGGTATTTTCGTTCGTGGCGGTGTTATAGGAATGAATTTCCTTTTCGCCCGAATCCACGTACAGACAGTAGACGGTGCCTTCCACTTCCACATAGCGGTATACGGTGGTGTTGTCGCTGATACGGAAATAGTAGTCGCGCATGGTCGAGGAGCCGTCGAGTTTGGAGCGTTTGAAATCGAGATAGGAATTTTCCACCTTGCCGTCCTTATTCTTGGTGGACGTAGGCGTGGCGTAATACACGTAGTCGCCGTAAATATACAGGCCCGAGGTGTAATCCTGCGAAACCATCAAAAGCGGCACGACCACGTCGGTCTTGTCGTAATTACCTGCGGCGAGGTCGCTTTCCTTGATGCGCATCAAAGAGCCCTTCTGCACCTTATTGAAAGTATTATCGGCGGTGTATTCTTCGCTGCCGTTGATAAAGTAGATCCATTCGCCCTTCTGGACGACAAATCCGCCGTTGGACGTGACTTCTCCCGAAGAGGAATAGCCGTCGAGCGGTTTAGAAGAAAAGTCGCCGCCGCAACCCGCGAACACGGCGAGAACCATGACGAGGGCGAGAAATACGATCGCGAACTTTTTGACGCTTTTACGCATAAAAGTCTGACTCCTTTGATGATGAGTATTTTCGTTTATCCGAACAATATACTTTTCTATTATATACCAAAACGGTGTTTTAATCAATTAAAAAATATTAAATTTGCGTGAAAAATTTCACGGAGGAGCAAAAAAAGGTGGAAAAATTCGGAATCTTCAATATTTTATCCGCGTTGGGCAATCTTGCGGAAGAAAAAGGCGAAACGGCGAAAAAAGAAGAGGAAAGCGCGCCCGCCCCGCCCGCACCAGCGCCCGCCGAACGCGCGGGCATTTTTACCGGCGAGGAACGCATGAACAAGATGCTCAGCGTGCTGGAACGCCACGATATGATCTCGCGGCGCATCGACAGCCGCAAGCCGCCGAGATAAAGAATACCGATTGCGCAAACAATCGGTATTCGGATACTGCGATATGAATTTCGGCTGTTATCTCTTGGAGAACTGAGGCGCTCTTCTCGCCTTTTTCAAGCCGTACTTCTTTCTTTCTTTTGCGCGGGGGTCTCTGGTAAGGAAGCCCTCTTTTTTCAGCGCGGGGCGAAGTTCGGGCTGCGCCTGGATGAGCGCGCGGGAAATGCCGTGGCGGATGGCGCCCGCCTGTCCCGTAAAGCCGCCGCCGCACACGTTGACGACGATGTCGTACGCGCTCTCGGTGGAGGTCAGAACGATGGGCTGCTTGACGATATACTGCAAGGTGCCCTGCGGGAAATAATCTTCCAAACTTCTGTCGTTGATGACGATATTACCGCTGCCTGCGGGAATGAGGCGGACGCGTGCGATAGCTTTTTTTCTTCTGCCCGTTCCCCAGAACTGCAATTTCTTTTTTAAATTCGCTTTTGCCATGCTACCTTTACCTCACTAAAATAATTTAAGTTCTTCGGGTTTCTGCGCTTCGTGGTTGTGTTCCGCATTTTTGTACACCCGCAGTTTTTTGAGCATTTTTCTGCCCAGAGAGTTTTTGGGAAGCATACCCTTGACCGCTTCGTACACGGCTAAATCGCTCTTTTCCGCCATCATTTTGCGGTAAGGGATCTCTTTCAAGCCGCCGATGTAGCCCGTATGATATCTGTAAAATTTGTCGTCCAGTTTTTTACCTGTGAGAACAGCCTTGTCGCTGTTGATGACGATGACGAAATCGCCGCAATCCACGTGGGGAGTAAAAGTAGGTTTGTTTTTGCCGCGAAGAATTGCCGCGACTTTGGAAGCAAGACGGCCCAAAGGCACGCCCGCCGCGTCCACAACATACCATTTTCTCTCTACCGTTTGGGCATTGGCCATGTAGGTTTTCATTATGTTGTTCTCCTTAATTTGTGTATATTTTGCGTTATAAATCTTTACATACCCGAAAGGTTCCGGCGCTTTGAAAGCGCCCCGCGGTTCCGGCTCAAAAAACTGCGGTGCGAATCCCGTTCGCCGTTTGCTACCCATAAATTTTAGCCTATATACAAAATACTGTCAAGCGGTTTTGATCGGGAAAACCTCTTTTTTTTTAAAAAAATTATAAATATTTTTTCCGTCACGAGAGCGTTTCGCTCGCGATCCTGGGCCCGTTCTCGCAATCGTAGACGAGCGGCCGCCCGCCTTTGAGCACCACGAGTCTTGCCCCGAACTTTTTGAGAACGGGCGCGAGCAGACGGAATTTTTCGTACAGGCTGTGCCCGTCCAGCATCAAAAATTCCAGACTGAACCCGGACGTGTAATAGGTCGCGCCCGTAGAAGCCGCCGAAACGGAGTTTTTCTTTTTGCCTCCCGACATATAATGCGCGAGCGTAGCCATGACTTTTTCCGCGTTTTCCGTATCGTTGTCGAAGTCCAGCCCGCCGACGTACAGATAGCCGAACGTAAAGCCGTATTCCTCGTGCAAAAGCGACTGTTCGCCGCTCAGCGAGGGTATGGAGATCGAGGGCGCCGCGGTCGTGAAATACTGCGTATCGCCGCGGAAAGGAAGATCCTTCCCCGGCGCGTTCTGCCCGTCCATGCGCGCGATCGGGCGATAGAGCGATTCGGGGTACTGTTCTTTGATTTCATCCGTCACGCGGCTTTCGAACATACGGCAGACCGCTTCCGCACTGATGAGCGGCTCGCCCTTTTCCGCGTCGCCGCGCTCGTTGGTAAAGAACAGCATCAGATCCTCGCCCATCTGCTCGCACAGGTACAGGTACGCCGCTTCCTTATACATCCAGGCGCGCTTTTTCGAATACCGTTCGGGCGCGGCGAAATGCAGGCGGAACCAGCCGTCCTCTTCCTTGACGGAAAAGAGAGGCGGCGTTTTTTTCATGTCGAACCCCGTTTCTTTTTTATTGTATGTAAAGACGCCCTTTTTGAGATAGGGATAGAATTCCCACGTATCGGGGATGTCGTCGGTTCTGCATTGCAGCACCGCGTCCACCATCACGCTGTACACGTCCTCGCGCGCGCCCACAAAGCACACCGTGTACACGTCCCCCTTTTTAAATAGAAACGAATCGCTGATGACCGCGCCCGCCTTGATCGTTTCGAACAGTTTTTTCGCCGCCTTGACCTTTCCCTTATCGAGCAGTTTTTCAAGTTTCCCGCGCGCCGCCGCGAACTTTTCCCAAAAAAACGCCGCGCGGGCGAAATAGGGAAACTCCCCGTCGATGGAATGGCGGTAGCATACGTTGTCGTAGGAGATCTCGTCGTAATGCGTGGAAATATCCTCGTCGCCGTCGTCCGTATAATAATGGCAGGACGGGCACGTTTTGGCGATATTTTCGCGCAGTTTCGCATCGTATTCCTTTTGCGGAAGCACGAAGAGCGTCGCGTCGAAGGCGAGCGAATAATCGCTCACCGAGATGGTTTCTATCCTTTCGCTCTCGCCCGTGACGTAGGGCGCCATGCACGTTTTCTGCTCGTAACGCACCGTTTCGAACGCGCGGTGACCGTATTTTTCTTCCAGTTCGGCAACGCTCGAAACGTCGTCGGGCAGCAGATAATATTCGAATTCGTAAAACAGCCCTTTCTTTTCAATCATATCTCTCTCCTGATACCAACGGTTTTTTTCGTATTTTCTCTATTATATCCTACCCCGCCCCGTTTGTCGAGCGTTTTTATAAAAAGAGCCGCGCGGCGATCGCCGCGCGGCTGTATTATAAATTATTTCAATCTCGCTTTCAGATCGGAAAGCTCCTTGGAAAGTTCCGCAGGCAGGCGGTCGCCGAACTGCTTGTAGAACTCTTCGATGCCTTCCGCTTCCTTCGCCCAGGTCTCTTTGTCGACCGTGAGGATCTCTTCGAGCGTTTCTTTGGTCACGTCGGTGCCATCGAGGTTGATGTCCTCGGCCTTGGGCACGTAGCCGATGGGCGTTTCCACCGCGTCCACTTCGCCCTCGCAGCGCTTGATGATCCATTCGAGCACGCGCATATTCTCACCGAATCCGGGCCACAGGAATTTGCCGTCGTCGTCGAGGCGGAACCAGTTGACGTTAAAGATCTTAGGCTGGTTTTTGACCTTTTTGCCCATCTCGATCCAATGTTTGAAGTAGTCACCCATGTGATAGCCCGCGAACGGACGCATCGCCATAGGGTCGCGGCGCACGACGCCGACCGCGCCCGTAGCCGCGGCGGTCGTTTCCGACGCCATGATGGAGCCTACGAACACGCCGTTGTTCCAATCCTTGGACTGATACACCAGCGGAGCGGTCTTGGCGCGTCTGCCGCCGAACACGATGGCGGACAGGGGCACGCCCTTGGGATTATCGAATTCCTTGCTGATGCAGGGGCAGTTGCGCGCGGGAGCGGTGAAACGGGAGTTGGGATGCGCGCCCTTGACGCCTTCCGCCTGCTCTTTCTCCGTCCAGGGATTGCCCTTCCAGTCGATGGCGTCCTTGGGAGGATTTTTATCCAGCCCTTCCCACCACACGGTATTGTTTTCGAGGTTGTGCACGACGTTGGTGAAGATCGTGCCCTTTTTGGTGGATTCCAGAGCGTTGGGATTGGACTTCGCGTTGGTGCCGGGCGCCACGCCGAAGAAACCGTTTTCGGGGTTCATCGCCCACAGTCTGCCGTCCGCGCCCACGCGGATCCACGCGATATCGTCGCCCACGCACCAGATCTTATAGCCTTTCTTGCGATAACTTTCGGGGGGAATGAGCATGGCGAGGTTGGTCTTGCCGCAGGCGGAAGGGAACGCCGCCGCGATGTATTTCACTTCGCCGTCGGGTTTTTCGAACCCTAAAATAAGCATATGTTCCGCCATCCAGCCCTCGTTCTTGCCCAAATAGGACGCGATGCGCAGCGCAAAGCACTTTTTGCCCAAAAGCACGTTGCCGCCGTAGCCGGAATTGACCGACCAGATGGTGTTATCCTCGGGGAAATGCAGAATGTAGCGTTTGCTTTCGTCGATATCCGCTCTCGCGTGCAGGCCTTTGACGAAATCGCCGTTCTCGCCCATGGCTTCCAGAACGTTTTTGCCCACTCTGGTCATGATGGTCATGTTCAGTACGACGTAGATGCTGTCCGTGAGTTCGATGCCGCATTTGGCGAATTCGCTGCCCACGATGCCCATGGAATAGGGTATAACGTACATGGTTCTGCCCTTCATGGCGCCTTTGAAGATCTCGCCCGCCATTTTATAGGCGGCCGCAGGATCCATCCAGTTGTTGATGGGGCCGGCGTCTTCCTTGTTTTTGCAGCAGATAAACGTTCTGTCCTCTACGCGCGCAACGTCGTTGACGGCGGTTCTGTGGAGAAAGCATTCGGGGAGAAGATCCTCGTTGAGCCTGATCATTTCGCCCGTGGAGCAAGCCTCCGCGCGCAAATTTTCGATCTGCTCTTTGCTGCCGTCTATCCAGACGATCTTGTCGGGCTGACAAAGCGCCGCGCTCTCGTCGATAAACTGCAAAACCTTCTTGTTGTTGGTCATTCCCATTGTTATATCTCCTTTTTTCAAAGAATTTAACGTATTTAATCTCTATTATTATATACCAAATTTTATAAAAAGTAAAACGAATTGATGAGGTTACAAAAAACCCGTTGCGCAGGCTTTTAGACGCTTTTCGGCGTTTCGCGACAAAAAAGTATGTTTTATGCGGGGAAAGAATATATTACTATCATAATAAGAAATACGGGCGGGGATTCGCGCCCTTGTACGGAATGGATTTATGAGTAATTACTGTAAAAAAATGTGCGTCCTGAAACAACTTTCTACGGGATTCGCCTCCGACGGAAAAAAAGTTTCGGGGCTTTTGACCGCGGAAAAATACGGGACGCGGCTGACGGCGTGTTTTTCGCTCATCAACTTCGCGCCCCTTTCCGAGGGGCGGTACGTGGCGGCGATTTCCGACACGCGCGGCGGGCTGGAATTTTTCGAACTTTCCGCAACGGGCGGCACTCTCAAACGGGAAAGTACGCTTTCTTTGGAGGACGGATTCTGCTGTCTTATCTGCCACGTTGCGTTCCGCGCGGCGCCAGCGGCGTTCGGCAAGAGCGGCGAGGACGTGTACGACGTAAAAAAACTGTGCGCCGCCGTTGAGGAAAAGGAGCGGGGCAAGGCGGCGCCTGCCGCCAAAGAGGAACGGGAGGAGACGCCGCCCGAGAACGCTCCCTACGACGATGAGATCGTGGCGACGGAGAATTATTACGAATATCCCGACGCGAACGTGGAAAATTTGACGATAAAGGAGAAATCACATGAAGAACAACCAGGCCTTAGCGCTGTTGATGCAGTTGCCGATGCAGTCGATACGGGCGAAGAACGCGCAGAAGAAACGGCTTGCGGAGCGGACGCTGATGCGGATGAAGATGCTGTGCGCCTATTCAAAGTCGAAAGTCCGGGAAACGAAAACGGAAGCGCCCGTTATTACGATTCGGTAAAGGGTGAACTCGACGAACTGTTCGAAAAGTACCCTTCCGAAGACAATTTGCAGCGCGCGGTGGAAGATTCGCGCTGGGTGAAGATCGAATTCGCGCCGCAAAAGTATTACACGGTGGGTTTGATGTTCGAAAAGGGCAAGCCGCGCTATATCTGCTACGGCGTACCCGCGGCGAATAAGAGCGAGCCGCCCGCCGCTTTGAAGGGTTTTTGCTCGTATCTTCCCCTTTCGCTGTTCGATCTGCGCGGCAAGGGCTACTGGATGATGTACCAGGACGCGGACACGGGCCGCTGCGTGGAAATTTCGGCAACTTAGTTCACGAAATTTGTTCGAAAGGGACGAACAAATTTCCGTTAGTTTTGAAAGACAACCGCCGTTCGCGCAACTTTGTACGCTCTGCGGCGTTTTTCTCTCTTCGAAAATTTGTTACGGCTCTCCTATTGTCACAATTTTCGAATTCACTCTTTTCCCCGAGCGCTTGACGCGCAAATTGAGTTTCGCTGCGCAAAAACGCGGTTTTGCTTGCAAAAGTTAGATTTTTATTCACGAAATTTTTTTAATAGACACGATTCGGCGAGCCCCGTTATACGGGGCTCGCTTTTTCCGTTAAAAAGTCGGCGCAGCAGACGCCGACCAAAAGACCTTTGCGGATTCCGTTTATCAAATATTCGTCTTCTTTCAGCGCGGCGATATCGCCGATAAATTCGTAAAAGTCGTTAACGCTCCTCTTTTTCGCCGCGGAAACGTTCGATCATCTTTTCGTTTTCGCGGATATTTTGCGCAACCCGCTCGCGGTCCGAACTGACGCCCACGCTCTCACGCGTCAGTCTGCCGCTCAATACCCGATAGAGCACGGAATATTTTTTATCGAACACGCCCGACGTTTCAAGCCCCGCAAGAACACCGAAGACAAAACCTGCGCCGTAATAATCTTCGAAGGCGACGGCGCTCGCCTTGTCCCATCCCTCGACGATCTCGTCGAATTTCTTTTTTTCGCTCTCGGCGAACAGTTCTTGCAGCGACGCAAGGGCTTTTTCTTTTTCCGCCGCAAGCGCTTTCAACTCCGTTTGCACGCTTTCACAGAATGCGACTTGCTCGCCTTTCAGCATTTGTTGTATGATTTTTCGCATATTTGCCTCCTTTATATACTTATTATACTTTATAAAAAAACATAATTGTTAAAAATAAAGTATGCTTTGCGCTTTTTTTTCCTTACACAAAGAAAAGCCCCGACGGTCACCGTCGGGGCTTTTCCTGAGGTTATGTTATAAGAGATTACGTTATGGATAATCAGGGTTTAGGTTTGTCGTCCGGCTTTTTCTCGTTCGAGTGACACGCCGATTTGCACGAACAGCAGTCGCAGCCGCAATCGCAGCCGCTCTTGCCCTGCTTTTTGCGCACGTAACCGTATATCAGCGTGAACACGACGATGCCGACCGCCAATACGCCGACGGCGACGGAAACGATGGTTCCGACCGCGGCTGAAAGGGAGAGTATCATAAAAACTCCGTTATTCGTTGCGCTGTTTGGATTTTTTGCCCCAACGGATCATACCTTTGTTCCGAAAAACGAAGAAGATCACGACGAGGGCAATGAGCGCAACGAGGATAAATGCCGTCCACCACCAGGATAGCACCGTATAGACGATGGTTGCCGTGAGATAGGACGTAATCATCCAGAATGCGACCGTATTTTTGAATTTGCCCTTAGGCGTTTCGCCGCGCACTGCCGCCGCCGCCGCGAAACAGGGTATGGTAAGCATATTGAACACACAGAAAGCGATCAGCCCCTGCCAGGTGACGCCCGTGGACTCCATCAGAGCCATCACCGCGCCGATGCCGCTTTCGCCGTCGTCCCAATCGGGAAGCACCGCGCCGATGGCGGGTACGAGCACGTAGAAAGTGGTGATGACGTTTTCTTTCGCGATCAGCCCCGTGACCGCCGCGACGACGAACACCCAGCCGAATTTGCCGAGTTGCAGGCCGAAGCCCATGGGGGTGCAGATCCACTGCACGAACGTGCCTATATTATATAATATGCTGTCTTCGATGCCGACGAGTTGCCAACTCCACGAAAAATTGGATAAAAACCAGATGACGATGGACGAAGCCAGAATAATGGTAAACGCCTTTTTGATATAATGCTTCAGTTTATCCCAAAGGTGTAGCATCAAATTGCGGAACTGCGGCGCGTGATACGCGGGAAGTTCCATGATGAAGGGCGGCACTTCGCCGCGCATGGAAGTCTGCCGCATGAACGCGACCGTGACGACCGCCATTACCATGCCGAACACGTAGAGCGCGAAAGTCAGAAGACCGCCGTCCAGATTGGTGTAATGCGCCGCGAGCGCGCCGCACACAGCCGCGAGGATGGGCGCCTTTGCGCCGCACGTGAAGAAGGGGATCACGCGGTTGGTCATGATGCGTTCCTTTTCGTCCGCCAGCGTTCTGGTGTTGATCGCCGCGGGAACGGAACAGCCAAAGCCCATGATCATGGGGATGAACGCGCGGCCCGAAAGCCCGAATTTGCGGAACGCTCTGTCGAGAATGAACGCCACGCGCGCCATATAGCCGCTGTCTTCCAGAATAGAGATGAACAGAAACAGCACGAGGATCTGCGGAATAAAGGACAATATGCCCGAAAGACCGCCCCAGATACCGTCGTTGACCAGCCCCTGCGCCCATTCCGCCGCACCTGCGTTTTCCATTCCCAGCGCGATGCCGCCGCCGATCTGGTCGGTGATAAAGCCCATTAAATTAAAGACGATGGCGCCCGGCGTGGAGATCCCTTCCGACGAGTAAAAGACCGTCACAAAGGCATCGAGTACTCCGTTGCCCGTATTTACGTCGTTCGCGAATCCGAAAATGGCGTTGAGATACAAAAGATCGGTGCCGAACGTCAAGTGAAAGACGGCGAACAGAATGACCAGAAAGATGGGAATGCCCCAGATGCGGTGCGTGAGCACCTTATCCGCTTTGTCCGATTTCGATAAATTTTCCTTTTTCGGAACGCGGGTGAGCGCGCCCGAAAAATGGGTGGATATGTATTTGTAGCGCTCGTCCGCCACCATGGCTTCGAAATCGCCCTCGAACACGTCGTCCTTGAACTGCGCCTTGAATTCCTCTACCATGCGCATCTCTTCGGGGTGGGAGGCGACTTCCAACTCGTCGCCCTCGGTGAGTTTGACCGCGTGGAACAGAGGATTATCCACGCCTTTGCCTTTGAGCGCGATGCGCACGTCCGAGATCACGTGGTCGAGCGGCGTGCCCGCGAGCACGGTTTTGCCGTCGCGTTTCTGTTTTGCCGCTTCGAGCGCGCGCTCCATGAGTTCTTTCACGCCCTCTTCTTTGAGCGCGGAAATTTCCACGACGGGCACGCCGATCTCTCTTTCCAGTTTTTTCGCGTCCAGTTTGTCGCCGCTCTTTTTCACGACGTCGATCATGTTGAGCGCGACCACGACGGGCACGTCGATCTCCATGATCTGCGTCGTCAGATACAGATTGCGTTCGAGGTTGGTCGCGTCCACGATGTTGATGACGCAGTCGGGCTTTTCTTCCAGGATAAAGTTTCTCGACACGACTTCTTCGGGGGTGTAGGGAGAGAGGGAATAAATGCCCGGCAAATCTACGATATTGATATGCTCGGAAAGTTTTTTATATACGCCTTCGCGCTTATCCACCGTGACGCCGGGCCAGTTGCCCACGTGCGCCGTGGAACCCGTCAAGGTGTTGAAGAGCGTCGTTTTGCCGCAGTTGGGGTTGCCCGCGAGCGCAAATTTAAGCATTTTTCACCTCCATACAAACGCAGGAGGCTTCTGCCTTTCGCAAAGTGAGTTCGTAACCGCGCACGGTGATCTCCAAAGGGTCGCCGAGCGGCGCGAGTTTGCGCAGATAAATTTCCGCGCCGGGGGTCACGCCCATATCGAATAATCTTCGGCGTATCTTGCCTTCGCCCTCGATCTTCAGAACGACTCCCTTTTCTCCCACCGAGAATTCGTTGAGTTTTTTTTGCATTTCTTTCTATCCTCTATATATATTCTTTATACCAGAATTTTCATTGCCTGCGTTCTGTCGAGCGCGAGTCTGCCTTCGCGCACCTTTAATATCACGTTTCCGCCCACCTGCGATACCACCGTGATCTTCGATCCGATGGTAATGCCCAGGTTTTCGAAATGCCTCTTGTTCTTATCGTCCAGCAATACTTTTTTCACCGTGAGTTCTTCGCCCGCGGGAGCTATCGGCAACGGCATAATTCGCTCGTCCTCCCTGTCCCTGTTCTCTGTTTTCGATGAGAGTTTACCATAATTAACTTTTTATGTCAAGCATTCGCGGGAATTTTTTGAAAAAATATTTTTTATCACAAATTTCGACGAAATCAAGGCGGATATTAAACGCGCGAGATCTGCGTTAAAATAAGAAAGGAGCGCGGTGACTTCGCGCTCCTTTCTTATTTTAATATCTTATAAATTTTCCGCTTTGCGAGCGCCTCTTTCGCCTCGCCGTTGCCCTGCGCCGCCGCCTTTTCGTACCACTTTATCGCCTGTACGAAATCCTGCGGCACAAGTTCGCCCGCTTCCAGACAGAGCGCGTACAGATACTGCGCCTCGGCGTTTCCGCTCTCCGCCGCGCGTTTATACCAGTAGGCTTCCTTTTCCGCGATTCTGGGCACGCCGTCGCCGCCGTGGTAACAGTAGCCGAGCGAGAGCATTGCTTCCGCACTGCCCTTTTCCGCCGCCTTTTTGTACCAGCGGGCGCCTTCGAACACGTCCTTTTCGCAGCCGCGGCCCGCGCTGTAACAGGCGCCCACGATGAACTGCGCGTCCGCGTCGCCGCGCTCTGCGGCAAACAGATACCAGGAAAAGGCGGCGCGGCTGTTCTTTTCCACGCCGCGGCCCGTATCGTAACATTCCGCAATGGCGAAAAACGCCTCGCGGCAGCCGAATTGCGCGGCGCGCTCGTACCACTTTGCCGCGCGTTTCATGTCCCGCCGCACGTTATCTCCCCGCTCGTAGCGCAGGCCTATCTTGTAGCACAGATCGCCGTCGCCCTGCGCGGCGGTCTTTTTGTACCAGAATAAGGATTTTTTTGCGTCCTTTTTCACGCCTTCGCCCGTTTCGTAGCAGATTGCCAGATTGTACTGCGCCTCTTTTAGCCCGCGCTCCGCCGCTTTTTTATACCATTGCACCGCTTTCTTTGCGTCTTTTCTGACGCCTTCGCCGTTTTCGAAGGAGAGCGCGAGATTGTACTGCGCGTCCGCATCGCCCTGCCGCGCCGCCTGTTCGTACCAGTACGCGGCTTTTTTTGCGTCCTTTTTCACGCCTTCGCCCGTTTCGTAGCAGAGCGCGAGGTTATACTGCGCCGAAATGTGCCCTTTCCGCGCCGCCTGTTCCAGCCAGAAGGCCGCGGCTGCCGCATCTTTTTCGGCGTCCGTTCCTTCGCCGAGCCGCACCGCCAGATTGTACTGTGCGACGGCGTCGCCGTTTTCCGCCGCTTTTTCAGTTCTTCCGTCTGCATCCGCGCCTCCCGTATCATTTTCATTTTATGCAGAATTATAGCCGAACGCCGCCCGTTTGTCAAACGGACGGCGTTTTGATTTACTTATACTTCTCATTCGCGGTTGCGCATATCAAACAGCGCGTCGATATTTTCGGTAGGCACGTCGCGTTCGAGCGCCTGGCTCGCCATGAGGATATAGCCCCCGTTTGCGCCGAGCGCGCGAACGTAGCGGCGGCACTCCGCGCGCACCTCTTCCGGCGAGCCGAAGGGCAGAAGCGACTGCGTGTCAATGCCGCCGTGAAAGGCGATCTTTCCGCCGAATTCTTGCTGCAAACTTTCGGGGTCCAGCCCGTCGACCTTTTGCAGCGGTTCCAAAACGTCCGCGCCGCACCCGATCAACGCGGGAATGAGCGCACGCACCGCACCGCAACTGTGCTGTTGATAAAAACAGTGGTAGCGATGGGCGAGATCCGCCAACTTTTTGGTGTTTTCCGAAAAAAATTCTTCGAACAGCGCGGGAGAAAAAAGCAGGCTCTGCTGTGTGCCGTAATCGTCGTGCGGGCGCATGATATCAATCTGCCCGTCGCCCGCAATCAAAATGCGCTCGTAAAATTCCAACTCGAACTGCACGAAACGGTCAAAAAGCGCCTTTGCCGTTTCGGGTTCCAACATCATCTTGGAAAACAGATCCGACATTTCCATCATAAACGTGGCGATCTGAAAGGGGCCTTCATGCCCGAAAATCAGCGCCTTGTCCTCATGCGCGCCGCACTTTCTCTTCACGCTCTCGTAATCGAAATCGTCGGGCGTGATCCAGTCGAAAGATAAAATGTCTTTTACAGTCGTTTGCTCGGAAAACGGATAGCGGTGCATGACGGAATGCGTTTCGCCGCCGTTATCTTTGAGCCGCACCTCGCCGCCGTAAATAGACTGCGCCAGCGCGATATCCCCCTCTTTCCACACTTTGGTGCGGCCGCCGATATAGTCGGGATGACAGTCGCAAATATCGATCTGATAATACGCGGCGAGCCCGTCGAAGTTCCGACAATTTTTCTCGCGCAAAAGCCTGTTCACGACCGCGGGCGTCGCCTCGAATCCGACGGGAACGCGGTCGGGCGCGCGATGCGAGATCGCGCGCCTTACCCGTTCTTTTGACGTCATCAGAACTGTACCTTTTCCGCGCCGCTCTCGATCGAACAGACGGTGAACTGATTTTTTTGATAGTTTTTCATCTCGTCGGTATCGCTCGCCTTAGGCCCGGAATTCCAGTTCTGCAAATAAAACTGGAAGTAAGCCTCGCCGCTGGGAAAGAGCGCGTTGAAACGCGATTCGGTGATATTTCCGCCCTGACTTAAAGCACGGCCGTCGAAATACAGAGTGTAAAATACGCCCAACTCGTCCGATTCTTTTTTCAACTCGAACGTATGTTTTTTGCCGACGACGGCGTTCTCTTCCTGCGGATTATCGCCCTTCTGCACGAAATTGTTGCCCTTTTCGTTGACTAGAATGGACATTTCCGCGCCCGCGCTCACCTGCGCGAAGGGTTTTAAGAGCATGACGAAGCCCTGCGCGAACGTGCCCGACGTGTCGGTCACGGTATTGAACATAGTCGCCTTGTCGGTGAACGCGAAGGCGAACCAACTGTCCCACACCCCGCCGCTGTTCGTATCGTTCTTATGGCCGATCTCGTCGATGATAAAAGTGACTTTGAACCCGTTTTCCTTTATGTTAAACTTTTTCGTGTATACCCCGCCGCACGCCGCGCCGCTCTCGCTGCCGTCGTCTTTCTGCCAGAAACCGCCGGTTCCCGAAAAAGTGACGCCCGCATCGGTATCTTCGATCTTTCCGTCGGTATAGTATTCTTTACCCGCGCCCGTCACGCTTTCCTCGTATTTTTTGCCGCCCGTCGTGATCTTCCAATCCTCGAGCACGGCTACGTGCGAGCCGCCGCCTCCGCATCCGACGAGCGCAAGGCCGAACAGCGCGGCCAACAGTATGACAAGACATTTCTTTTTCATGATATTTGATCTCCTTTCAGTTTATTTTCAAGTTCCGCATTTTCCCGCTCTTCCTGTCTTTGCTCGATCTGGGCATTGTTGGCGAGCACGATGCGGTTGACGACAAAATAGAATATCGGAAACATGAGGATCGCGAGAAATTCGCTCGTATAAACGGCAACGAGCAAAACGATCAGCGCGACGCAGACCTCCGTGAGAGTCTGCAACAGGTGCCCGAACGCGTACAGCGCGGAATTTGCGAACAGCCGCGGCACGTTCGATTGCGAATACGCCGCGACGGGATAGTGCATCGTCAGGCAAAACGCGAGCACGGCGCAAAACTGCGAGACGTAATACACGGCGCTTTGCGAGACTGGAAGCGACAAGAGAAACACGACCGCCGCGAATACAAGCGTATACGGGATCCCGCAGACGATCTTTTTGCGAAAGACGCGAAAAAATTCGCTCACGGTGAATTTATCGTCCTGCGCCAGCGCGCGCAGCGCCGCATTGTAGGCGATCAGCGCGCCGCCGAACGTGACGATCGGCAACGTGCACAGCATTAAAAACAGCGTAAAGAGCAGAACTTTATGCAAATTGATAAAAAAATTCATAAACCCTTCGCCGATATAGCGCGGGGAAAGGTACAGCGTCATGGCGTCCTTTCTCATAGTTTCAGCCCCGAGGCGAAATCGCCGTTGACGAAATATTTCAGCCCGAACAGGGTGGTGAACACGAGCGGAATACCGCTTAAAAGATACATCGCGTAGGACACCCCCTGTTTGCCGCTGCTCTGGGCGACCTGCGCCAGATTTTTCAAAACGGGCATGAGGGGCTGTTTGGACGTTTCCTGTATGATGATCGTAGGCCATAGAAAATCGTTATACGCGGAGGCGAAAGAGTTGACCGCCTGAATACAGAGCACTGGTATGGCGAGCGGCAGACAGATGGAAACAAACATTTTCAGTTCGCCCGCGCCGTCGATCTTCGCCGCCTCGAAGAGTTCCTTGGGCTGTTGGCGGAAAAACGTGGAAAACAGGAAAATGGCGGATACCTGCCCGCCCGCGACCGTGGGGAACCAGATCGCGAACCAGGTGTTTTCGATATGCAGCGCGGCGCAGAGGATATACAGCGGCGTGAGCGTGATGATGGAGGGAATGAGCATCAGCAAAATGACGAGTTTGAAAAGCACGTTTTTGCCGAGAAAATCCATTCGCACGAACACGTACGCGGAGATCGCGCCGATAAACACGGTAAAAAAGGTGGAAACCAGCGCGATGAGGATACTGTTGAGCATATTCGGCAAAATTTCCGTAAATCCGAATTTCCAGTTGCTCCACATGATCTTTGTCGGGATCGACCAGATGCCCTGCAACAGATCGTAATTGCTTTTCAGGGAAAGCATGATTGTCAAAAGCACGGGGAGAAGCACGAGAAACACCACGATCGCCATGATGGTATATACGGCGGCCTGCGAGATCGGCCCGTCGATCCCCTTGCCGCGGTTGAGAGATCTTTTGTTCGTTTTATCACTCATAACTGTCCACCGTCTTTAATTTCAGATTGATGAGCGTAGCCACCATCAGCACCAAAAATAAGATCAGCCCCATCGCGGCCGCCATACCGAGGTTATTGAATTTCGTCAGGTTATAGTACATTTCCAGCATGGGCACGTATGTGCCCGCGGCGCCTTCCGTGGTCAGATAGATGCGCTGGAAATCCTGCACCGAACCGATGAACGTGATGACGAAAATATATTTGAGTTGGGGCGATACGAGAGGAAGATCGATCATGACCATACGCTTGAACCAGGTACAGCCGTCCAGTTTCGCCGCCTCGTAAAAGGATTTCGGAACGCCCATCAGCGCGCCGTATAAAATGATATAACTGCCGATCCAGGGGAATCCGAAAAAGATAAGCGACGGGAGCGCCACGCCCTCTTTCCCCAAAAAGTTGACCGATTGGCCGCCAAGCGCCGTGATGATGCCGTTTAAAAGTCCCTCGTTGCCGAAAATGCCGTTCTGCCACATTAAAAGCGCCGCGACGCCCGGTATGATGCCCGGGAGATAAAGAAGCACGCGCGTGACGTACTGGGCGCGCGACGAGCGCATGGCGATGATGAGCTGCGCGAACAAAAAGGCGGGGATCAGTCCCTTGACGATATCCGTGACGAGAAAGATGACCATATTCCCCATGCCCGACCAGAAATAGGTCTTGGAAAACAGATCTATGAAATTCTGCCAGCCGACAAAGGTGTTCACGCCGCCGATATCCACCTCGTAAAAGGCGAGTACCAGCCCGCGGAACGAGGGATAATAGGCGAATATCGCGCACAAAAGCAAAGTCGGCAACAGCAGGCAATAGGCGATCTTGCCCGCATACAGTCGTTTGCCCGTCGATCTCAAAGAAACCGTGACGCGCCGATAACGGCGTTCGCTGAAAAGCCCCAGCGCGGCAATGACGGTGCACGCGAGCGCGGCGAGCAGCAATACGATGCCGACGTACGCGAGAACGACGTACAGAGTATAAAAGCGCATCTCGGACCAATCATAGCGGTCGACCGTCGCCGAGCCCTGCGTCCAGATGGAAAACCCGTCGTCCGCGCCGAGATACACGCCTTCGATCTTGCCTTTGAGCGTCTGCCGCAATACGACGTTGCCCTGCATGTCGAGTTCGGTACAGCGTCCGTTCTGATCGCTGACGATGATCTTATCCGTACCGACAGCCATCGCCCGATTCGCGGAATTGAGATTTTCCAGATAAAAACTTTTTTCAAGTTGCCCGTCGAACGCGCCTATGCCGCCCGCATCGTCTAAAACGAGCAGTCTGCCGTCATCCAGAAATTTACCCGCGATCGGGTTATAATCCAGTCCCAGCGCGGCGTGCAGTTCGCCCCTGCCGTCGTATTGGTTGATGACGCCGTACGAGGAAAGGACGGTCAGAAGATCGCTTTCCCGATCGTAGCCGACCGTGACGACGGGGATTTCGAGAAACAGCGCGTTGATGCGCTCGCGGTAGATGAGATCGCTCTCGTTCGCGCCCTGCGGCTCGTGCACCGTGTCGGGCGTGAGATCCAAAAGATTCAGATTTTCGTCGAAACGGTACACCTTGTTGCGGTTGACTTTCGTACTGCCCGCGACGAACAGATCGCCCGCAGATACGCTGAATGCGACGGGATTATAGTTGATCGCCGTCTGCGCCTCGATCCCGCCGTTTTCATTAAAAAGAGTGATCTTTCTGTCTTCCGTGGCGACGGCGAGATTTTCGCCGAGTTTTTCAAGGAGTAAAATTTTACTTCCCAGATCGGCGAACGTTTTCACGCCGCTTTCGTCTGCGCGCTCTATTTTTCCGTCGGTCTCGCCGTAGTACTCGTAACGTTCGTCGGCAAAGACGGCGCTCACGTCGCTTTTGAGGCGGATTTTTTCGGGACGGATCAAGAGCGAGGAAAACAGTACGCTCAGTAAGGCGATAACCGCCGCCAGGATCAGTGCGGAAAAGAGAAAAAACATCTTTCTTTTACGCGATGCGGCTTTCCAAAAATTGTTCATTTTCATTACCTCGCGGGATCCAGCGCGGGATTTTGCGTTGCGTCCGTACGGTACTGCATACTGCGAAGCCAGTAAGGAATGCTGTTTTTACAGGCGCGCTCCTGTAAATCATTGCAATATTTTACAAGGTCGCCGCCCGAACCGTAATAAGCCTGAGAAAGTTCCACGTATTCGCGCACGCCTTCGGGTTCGTCCATAAAGCCGCGGGAAAACGCGGCGAGCGGGTTGCTGTCCGCACTGCCCGAAAATTCGATGTCGTACTTTCCCACCCACTGTTCGGGCATGGTGACGTCCTTGACGAGGGAAATGCCCTGCGGCGCGATATTTTCGCGCGCCATGGTTTCGAGGTAGAGCGTCTGCCCGCGCGGCGAGATCAAGAACATGAGAAAATCCATCGCCAGATCCGATTGTTTTTTGTTTTTGTAAATAACGCCGTAGTTACCGCTGGCGCCGCCCGTATCGCGGGTATAATCCACGCCTACGTCAACTCCCTGCGTATGCGACACCATCGGCGGATACTGGAATACGCCCACCTCGAACTTTTCCACGCCCGTATCTTCGAACGTACGTTCGATGCCCGCGTAGAAACTCATCAGATCGATATAGATCGCCGCCTCGCCGCGCAAAAAGTATTTGACCGCGTCGTCGGGCTTGAGCGACGTGAAGTTGGGCGGCACAAATGCGGGCACCAAACGGGACAGATTTTTGATCATGTCCTGAAATTTGGGATGCGCGGGGCCGATCTCACCGTCCTCCACCAGTTTCGCAAGGCGTATTTTATTGACGATGTAGCCGTCTTCGGTATCGTTAAATTTGTCCTCTTTATCGAAAAACCAGGAAGTCTGCAACTCCTCGTCGTACAGATAATCCCCGGGCTGCGCGACGACCAACTCTTCCATGTCGCGGAAATACTGGTCGGTATAGACGCGGTACAGCCAACCGAACTGCCAAGACCAGAAACTCGCGTAATCGCCGCCGATCGCCAGAGGGATCACGCCGCCCTGCTGCAAAATTTCGCACGCGGCGATCAGATCGTCCCAGTTCCATTCGGAAACGCTCTTGCCCACGGCTTGTTCCACGCCCAGTTCCTCGAAGATCTCCTGATTGTAAAACCATGCGGTAACGACCTGTTCGGTGTTCAGGCTGTATATCTGCCCCTCCGTCGTCGATTCGGGGTACGCTACCTTTTCCATCAGCGTTTTCCAGACCGCGTTCTCCGCGTAGGGATTGGGGCGGTTCAGATACTGCGAAAAATCGACGAATTTGCCCTTATTGAAAAAGGACGCCGCGCCGTTGTTGATGACAATATCCGCAGTGGGCGTTCCTACCGTGAGTTGGTTGGACAGCCAGGTGTTGTAAGTGCTGCCCTCTTTCTGATCAAGTTTGATCTCCACGTTTTCGCGCTGTTTGCAGTATTCCTCCGCGATATGTTCCCAGACGGGCTTTTCCACGCCGAAATCCCAGGCGAGCACCAGCGTGCTCTTGCTTGCGCCGCTCTGATAGGTACAGCCGATCAACGAAAACAGGAAACACACGGCAAGCGCCACGGAAAGCGTTTTCAAAATTCGTGCGAGTCGCCTCTTCATGATTCCTCCTGATTTATAAATATTCGCCCTCCCGCCGCACGGCGGGAGGGCCGACGCCGTTCGATCAACCTCTCTTTCTGCGGATCATCGCGGCGGCAGCGCCGAGCGCAAGCAAGCCCGCGATGCCGATCCCCGCGCCCGCAAATACGGCGGATCCGCAGCCTTTATCCCCTTCCTTGTCCGTATCGTCGGGAGGGGGCGCGATCGTTTCTTCCTTGACGACGATCTTGATGCTCGCCGTCTTTTGGTTAACGGTCGTGACCGTGATCGTCGCTTCGCCCTCTTTCAGCGTTTCGATCTCTCCGCTCTTCGCGTCTACTTTGGCAACGGTTTCGTTGTCCGAACTCCACGTCACGTCCGTTTCGGTGATGCCCGTCGCAGGTTTGAACGTATGAGGCAAAACGAATTTTTCGCCGGGTTTTTTCTGCATTTCCGTAATGCTGCCGTTTCCGATCTGTACGGATTCGGGATACACTTTCTGCACGTTGACCGTCTTGACGAGAAAGACGAACTCTTCGACGTTTTCGCCCGCGACGGCGGGCTGCGCCATGCCGATATGCAGATACGCTTCGTTGTTTTCAAAATCCGAAACGTGCATCTGATAGGGCTTCAACGTTGCGGAAGGGTCGTTCTGCGTTCCCGCATAGGGGTCGCACTGCGCGGGGAAGATCGCGTCCGCCTGGAAATCGAAATTATCCGGATTTTCCGCGTTGGCTTTCACCGCGTAAGTATGTTCTCCGATCGTGGGAAACGCGCCCCAGTCGGTGTTGCAGGACAAATTTTCCTCGCCCTGCCAATAACCGTTTTCCATCAGTTTGGTCTTCATGCCCCACATCATGTAGGTCACGCCCTTGGCGCTTTCGGAAAACAAGTCTGTATTGGCTTTCTGATGGAAACCGACCGACCACCATTGCACTTTTTTGTTGAAGTGCGCCTGCGGCGCGTCGCTCCCGTCCGTGGGGCCGAGCACTTTCAGCGTGACGGACGCGTTCGTGACGTTCAGCGGCAGTTTCATATACACGTAGCCGTTGGTGAACGTGTCGTCTTTCGCAACGGGCGTCATTTTCACGAGCAGTCCCGTATCCCCCTCGACGCCGTTGTAATCGGTGACGTCTTCCATGGAAATGGTCACGTTGGGCCCGGCCTTTTCGGCAAAGTATTCCTTTTTTGCCGCGTTGAAATACGCGGGCTCCTCCTCGGCGGCAAGGGCGCTGATACCCGACAGCATGCAGCCTAAGCATAGCGCGAGAACTGCAAGCATACTGACAAATTTTTTCATGATTTCCTCCTTTTATTTTGTATATGCCTTCAAAGATAAGTCGCTCATCGAAAACGTACAATCCCAGTTTCCCATGTTTTCCCAGCCGACCTGGTAAAAACTCAGCGTGAGATCGTCCACGGATACGTTGTACCAGGGGTTGGCAACGCTTTGTCCGCCGACCTGGATCGTTTCGCTCTTGTTTTGCAACTTTCTAATCAGTACGTAGTTGACCATTTTATAGAGATCGTATTTGACCGTAACTTCTTTGCCGATCTCCATCTTCTCCCCTTCGAGATCGAAATAACTTCCCTGCTCCTCCGCGGGTCCGATGCGGTAAAACGCCTGCCCGTGCTGGTCCATGTTGAAAATTTCAGTCTGATTGGAAGGCGTGGTCGAAAAGTAGTTCATGCCGACGAAGAATCCCCCGCTCGACTTTTTGCTGCGAAAGAAAAACGTGCCTTGCAGACTCGCTTCGGAATTGGACTTGGCTGCATCAGACGGTAACGCGGGTTGATCGTAACGGTCGGACTCGCCGTTGGGCCAGCCGTTGATCTGTTTCGCTTCCGACACTTTCATCGTTACCTTGTATTCGAGTTTATCGAACTGCGCCATGTCTATTTCCTGTCGGAAATTCTGGTGCACGTAGAGGTGCGGCCAGGTATTGTTGGCAAAATCTCCGCTATACGCGTACGCGGAATTACTGATATCGTTATAAGAATTGTAGCGGACGGTCAGTTTCCCCTGCTTGTCGCTTTCCAATGACTTTACGAATTTGGGATTCGATTCGTACAAAGACGGATAATGGTCGTGCAGATAGTCGTTGTACTGTTCGATCAGCATTTTCGCGGAAGAATTTTCCTTGACTTCGCTCTTGACGCAAAGTCGGAAATCGTGCAGTTCGTCCACGGGGGAACCGAGTTCGTCCACGATATTCTTTTTGGCGCCCTCTTCCAATTCCCAGAAGGTATCGTTTTCCGCGCCGCTCGACGTCACGCCGTCTTCTTTGGTCGCTTTGCCTACGGGCTGAATATAAATATCCTGCCCGATATCGCGGTAGGTGAGGGGAACGCCCTTTTTCAGCGCGTTGTCGCCCGTAAAACTGGTGCCGTAGATCCAGCCCGCGCCGAAGCCGCGATCGAACTTTCTATCCTCGAACAACTGTATCCAGCCGTCGCCGCTCTGCGACCAGTCGGGCGGATCCTTTTCGTTCTCCTTGCCTGAAGATGCGCAGCCTGCCAGACTCGTCATAGCCAATAAACCTCCTAAAATCAATGCAAGCCCCTTTTTATTCATCGTTTTCCTCCCTTTTTTATCTTGCGCGGTACTTGCGGTAAAACTCGTCGTACCACAGCGCGTTATCCACGGGCGTGTTGGGCGGTATGTGATTTCCCACCGCCATTACGAATCCAGGATAGCGTTTTCCGAACTCCATGACCCGCTTGACCTCTCTTTCGATGTCCTCTTTGCTTCCCGAAAGCAGTACGCGCGTATCGACGTCGCCGACGAACCCGTGCGTCTTTCCGTGTTTCTTTGCGAACCCTTCCATGTCGGAATGCGGTTCGAAAAAGAGCATATCCGCGCCGCAGTCCACGATTGCGTCGGTAAACTCACCGTAATTTCCGTCCGAGGTGAAAAGGATCTTTTTCCCTGCGCGTTTGCAGGGTTCCAGAAGTTTTTTCAGATACGGCAACACGTTTTGATCGTACCATGCGCGCGAGGCGAACTTGCCGCTCGTCCAGGTGATATCGTCGTGCATCATCAGAACGGGAACGTTACTTTTGGCGAAAGCCTCGTAAAATTGTTTCACCCACTCGTAATAACTCTGCATGACTCTGTCGAATTCTTCATACGCCATGCATTCCAAAAACATTTCCCAGCCGTACACGTACGTCAGACCCGATACCAGAGTGATGTACACCCCGCCCATATTCACCGTATCCGGATAATCGCGGCACATCGCCTCGTATTCCCGCTCGTAGGTCGCGATGAGTTCCGATTGATCGAATTCGCCGTAAAATTTCGTGCAATCGAGCGCGAGCGCTTCGTCCACGTCTTTGAACAGTACTGACGTGTTTTCGTCCTTATCCGAGCCGCCCGCAGATGATTCCGCATATACCGCGTGTCCCATATTGGAAATTTTTCCGAACCGTTCGAGATAGTTTTTATGGATGTTCGCGTACCACAGAAGGGAAAAATCCCAGTTTTTGATAAACGCGGCGCTCGCGCGGTCGCGGTTTTCGATTTTTTTCGTATCGATGCCCGTCACTTTTTCGACGAGTTCCCAATGCACGTGCGCGCTGTATTCGGTGCGGGGCACTGCGTCCGGCATCTGCATATTGATCGCCTGCCAGCCCTCTTTAAATCCCATTCGCCGCTCTCTCCTTCTTTAGAAATTTTATCGTATATTCGCCGCCTTGCAGCCGTTTTGGAAGATTTCCGCCCTCGTAAAGCCATTGCCCGCGGAATCCTTCGTCGAATTCGGCATAACAGCCCGTCGGAATACGGAGAAATAAGTTTAAATTTTCTTCCTTGCGTTCCCATGCGATCGCCGCTTCGCCGTACACGGTGCGGACCGACGCGGAGGCATTGTCCAAAAGTTTGCAGCACAGAGGACTGACGCGGATTTTTTTCGCGCTGCCGATCTCACCGATATCCAGACCCGCCACGAAACGGTACATTACGGCGAGCACGGAACCGAACATGGGATGATTATGCGATACGGGATAGCCCTTGTTGAGCGTGCCCGCCGCGTCCGCGTAATCGGGGGAAACGTCCTCGGACCAGCATTCCCAAAGCGTCGTGGCGCCCTGTTTCAGCATATAGCCGTAAGACGGATAGTCTGTCTTTTGCAAAATTTTCAGCGCGATATCCGCACGATGCCGTTCAAACAGCATACGGAACAGTATTTCCGTGCCGAAAATACCCGTATCGACGTGAAAAAGCGTATCTTCGGAGTAATGCTCTACACAATTTTGCCAGCACGTTTCACGCAAAGACAAAGGCACGACGCCCGCGTCCAACGCGAAAAGGTTTGCGCCCTGTACGTTGCCGCAATAATTGCCGTCCGCAGCCAAAAATGCGCGGTTGACCGCATCCGCCGCCGCCTCGATCTCTTGGGTAACGTTTTCCCGTTCGCCCGAAAGTCGTGAAAATTTCTGCTGACGGCGAAGAGATTTTATGTACACGAGCGTATTGACGAATTCGGGCGGAATGAGTACTCTCTCGGGACAGAACCATTCACCGAGACACCAGTCGCGTTCCTCGCGGTCGATAAGTCCCTCTGCGTTCATGCGCGTCTTTAAGTATTTCGTCCAGCGGCGAACGTGCGGAAGGGCTTCCTTCACGATCTTTTTATCGCCCGTGTGCCTGTACAATATTTCGGGCACGGCGCAGATCGCATAGCCCCAGGAAGGACCGCCGCCCCCGCCCGAAAAGGGCGCGGTGTGCGGGACGAATCCCGTGACGCCGTCCTGCGCATCCTCGATATCTATAAGCCATTTGCGGTAAAAGACTTCCGCCTCCACGGCGTAGAACACCGCTTCGCAGGTGATCTGTCCGTCGCCCGTATAGCCGCGCCGCTCCCTGTGCGGGCAATCGCTCGGAATTCCTCCGTGCATATTGGAAACGAACGTCTGCGTACAGACGTCCGTCAGCCGTTCCAACTGTCGGTCGGAACAGGTAAATTTTGACGGCTCCCCCACATAACTGTGGGTTTCCTGTGAAACTACGCTCAGAATTTTACAGGGTGAATCCCATACGATCTCCGCATATCGGTAGGCGTGCACGGTAAATTCCGCGGCGAATCGATCCTCTTCGCCGCTCAAAATCAAGCGGTCGTTCTGAATAAGAACGCCCCAACTGGACGAATAGTGGTCGACGTGACGGTCGGGCGTCATCTTTTCACCGTAAACGACGCGCACGTGCGCACCGCGGATTCCCGAAATTTTTATTGATAGATTTCCCGCATGATTTTTACCGAAATCCAGCGTGACGCTGTTTTCGAAATAATAACTGGCAACGGGCAAAATACAATTTGCCGCGTAATCGCCGCAAGCGGGCGCCGCGCACAATTTTCCCGTAGGGATCTTTTTACAGATGTCCGCCCTGTCTTTTGCGATCAGTTTCGTCAGATCTGATTTTTCCCGAAAATCCACGCGCTCGCCGCGAAACAGCGTGGCTTCGCGTTCGGTTTCATAGACAAAACACGTTTCGTCGCTCGCGACGATCGCAGAGGTTCCGTCGGCATACTCCAGATGCAGTTCGAAAAGCGTTTTGGGAATCCCGTAAGAATAGTCTCCCTCGACGCTCTTTTCCTTATGGTGATACCACCCGTTGCCGAGAAGTACGGATAGTACGTTTTCCCCCTCTTTCAAAAGAGGTAAAACGTCGAACGCGTTATAATAAATGCGCCGTTTCGGCTGCTGCACCGCATAGCAGAGGATATTTTCGAGAGCGCGTTCGTCGTATTCGCTGACGAGCGGTTTCAGATATAGTTCGTCGGTACGCGCGCCGTTGAGATAGGATACATAGTATCCCAGTCCCGTCACGTAGAGCCGCGCCCGTTCAAGCGCGCCCCGCACGCAAAATGTTTTTTGGAACAGGGGCAATTTTCCGCGGTAAGAAGAAAGTTCGATCCATCGGCCGCTGCAAAACTTGCCCAAGAGTCCGCGCTCGAAATAACTCTCTTCGGACTCTGCGACAAGTTTCCCGTTCTCGTAACCCCGAACGCGCCAGAATACTTTCTCGCGCGCTTCGCCCGCACTCACGTATGCCTCTTGCCTCCCCGCCTCTATGGGAACGCGAAAAGCCATTTTTTCCCGTTCGGTTCTTCCTTCCGCGAAAAACCGTATGGCGTCGTTATGATCGCGTCTCTTTTTTATTTCAAACGTCAGCCGCACCGTCTTTGCGTCGGTGATTGGGCAGATCTCCCCGTTTGTTTTTAAATTGTCAATGATCCATGCAGTATCCATCGTTACGGCCATTTTACATTATTCATGCGCCGTTTTCTTGCTTTTTCTTAATATAAAATTGCTTTTTTTTGATATTTCTCTTGAAAAACATGGCTATTTGTGTTAGAATTTTGAACGGAGGAAAGTTTCATGAATCAACACAATCCCGGAGATCTGTACCATCCGCTCACCTATGCGGTCTCCTTCGAAGTCAATGAAAAGCACTGCCACACGTCGTGGGAGTTCACGATCATTTTGCGCGGCAGCGCGAAAAGTTTTATCAATGAAAAGGCTTATTTCGTGCAGCGCGGCAGTTTTTTCCTTTCAAAACCCGGCGACTGGCATTATTTTCGCGTGACGGACAAAAAGAATTACGAACACCGCGACCTGTATTTAGGCGACGACGAAATGAAAAAGGTCTGCGGCGCGCTCTCGCCCGATCTGTACGAAAGACTGACCGTCGGCAGCCGCGAATGCCCCGTCGTGCAGTTGGGCGAAGAACTGTTGACGATTTTAGACAGAAAACTGCGGCTCTTGCAACTCGCCAATCCCGACGACATCACGGAAAACGACAGGATCGTGCAAAAATCTCTGGCGGCGTTTATGCTGGGCATCCTCTTCGAAAACGAAAAAAATTCCAAATATCCGCCCTGGCTGACCAACGTACTGACGGAAATGAACAGTTACCGCATCATCTGCGGCCCGCTGGAAAACGTGGTGACGCTGACCGACTATTCGCACGAACACCTCACGCGCGAATTCAAAAAATACGTGGGAGTTTCCCCCATCGAATATCTCATCCGCCAAAAAATGAATTATGCCGCCCTACTTTTGCGGCAGACGGATAAATCGGTTTTACAGATATCCTCGCAGATCGGGTACGATTCGCTCAGTTATTTTATTTCGCAATTTAAAAAACGCTTCGGTGCGTCGCCCGGACAATATCGTAAAAAGGGAAAAAACTAAAAAAACCCCGCCTTTTTAAAGGCGGGGCTCTTTTATTTTCAGTTGATTTTTACATTGGAAAACTGTTTCGGAAGGCGTAGATCGTACGCGCCGAGATCGGGACAGTCGGTAGAAATTTTCAGCGTTTTTTGTTCCGTATCCCATTCGAGGCTGACGGTATATTGAAACAGCCGCAGATTTTTTGCCCTTCCCTTTCGTAACGCGGCGGGCAGAGCGGGCAGTATTTCCACTCTGTTTGCTTCGCAGTGAAGAAGCATTTCCTGCACGGCGCAGACGAAACCGAGATTTGCGTCCAACTGGACGGGCACGATATCGTCCGAGTGCAGGCTCATCCCCATCCCTCTCCAATCGTTGTGCACGGTCATCAGATTTTGCAATACGTCGCTCTTCACGAGAAATTTCAGGCATTCGTACGCCCTTTCGCCGTCGTGCAGGCGGCAGTACAGATTGCAAAGGTGCGTGAGCGACCAGCCGCTCTGGTGATGCAGCCCGTTTTCCGTGCGGCGCTCTAAAGCGCGGCGGCAGGCTTCAAACCACTCGCTTTCCTCTTTGATCTCGTCCCCTGGCCAAAGAGGATACAGGTGCGCAAAGTGGCGGTGATTATGATTTTCCGAAAACCCGTCGAAGCACCATTCCTTGAACGCGCCGTCCTCCGTCCGATACGCGGGCAGGCGATTCAGAATTTGCCGCATTTTTTTTTCGTTTTCATCGGTTTGCCCCGCTCTTGCCGAAAGAGAAAGATATTGCGTAAAAACTTCTCTGACGAGTGCGACATCCATCGCCGCGTTGATTGCCGAGGGCATGGGATGCGAGAGCGTTTCCGCATTTTCCCCGACAAAATTCTTCGGTGAATTTTCGGGAGATACGGAAGGATAGATCTCGATTTCCCCGCGTTCGTTCAGATAAAGAAAATCGAGATAGAACAGGCAGACTTCTTTTAAAAACGGAAGCGCGCGCGAAACGAGAAAGGTTTCGTCTTGGGTAAACTCGAAATACTTCACGTAAAAATGCGCGATCCATGCCGCTGCACCCGTCCAGTTGGTGATGACGGGCACATTTACCGCCACGCCCCCCATATTCGGGCAACTATATGCGTGTATACAAATGCCGCGGCAGCCGAAAAGTTTTTTCGCCGCTTCGCGGTATTCTTCGAGATTGCTCTCGAAATAATCGAACACGGGCAGCAGGCGGTCGATCAAATTACCGCAAAAAGACTGCTCGTAAATCATTTCCAGATTTTCGTTGAGTACGTTTTGGCTCCACTGCGCATTGTAATCGCCGAACCACAGCCCGTACTGCGCGAACGGGAGCGCGCCCGCACTCGTGCCGCTGACGAACAGATATCGCCCGTACCGAAACATTTTTTCGATGAGTTCCGTCGAAAGTCCGTCTTTTTGCGCTTGCAGCAGCAACTCTTCGTTTGCGTGGCTTTTTCCCCGGTATAAGTTGATCTCCGTTCCGCGATACTGCCTTTTAAAAGCCTTTTTATGCCTTGCAAAGAGCGTTTCGTATCCCTTAGTCAATTTGATCGTTTCCTGAACGGGACGTTCGCGGTTTGCGTATAATCCGACGCAAAGCAGCGTATCCGTAGCGCCGCTCACGCGGATTTCGGCGTTTGAAACGCTGATTTTTCCGTCCGTCTTTAAACACAGATTCGCGCCGAAATACAGTCCGTCGTCGTTTCGGGCGGAATATTCGACGCGCCCGTTTTCGGCGCTTACGGCCGCGCTTTCCGCGACGTACGGAGGGCAGGGAAACTGACTGTCGCGCTCGTCGCGCGTGCGCAAACGCAGAATAAAGGAATCTTCTATCGAACTGCGGATACCGATATATGCGCGGTCGTCCGCTGCGTCGACAAAATATCTTCGCTCGAAAGCGTTTCCTTCGCTTTTCCAGCGCACGCATATCTCGCCGCTGTCCATATCGAGAGAACGAAGGTAATTTTCAAAGATGCCGCCCTTTTCCCGAACGATGTCCAGTTGTCCCAAAGGAAGAGGAACGGAACACGACGCTTTATAGCCTTTTTGGACGAGCGCGTCGCAAATCGCGCGGTCGGCCTGTAAAAACTGACCCTTTTTGCGCAGTTCCCGCATCTGTTTCAAAGCATCCGACACGTCGGGGAGGGACGTCTTTTTCAGCCCGGTCCAAAGGTCGCCGCGGTTCAAGAGCACAGTTTCATGCTGTACGGCGCCGAGCACGTTGATGCCCGTCCGGCCGTTGCCCGCGACGAATCCTTCTCGCCATAAATTTCTATGCCATTGCGCGGGATAATAAGAATACAGAACGTTCGGTTTCATGATCTCCTCGGTTTTTTCTTTTATTATAGCGGAAAAGGAAAAGCCGTTCTTGTTTTTTCATGATAAAAAGATGCTTTCTTTTGACAAGAAAACATCTTTTTTCTTACAGATCGAACAGATCCCCGCTTTCGGGCGCGCGGGTGACGGTCGCCACGTTCAAAACGAGTTCGCCCTCGGCGATCTTCTCGCTCTTGCCTTCTTTCAGAAAAAAAACTTTGCGGCCGTTGGTGCAGACGACGCCGCCTTCCGCAAGGCTGAAATCGCAGATCCCGCTTTTCATCTCCTCTTCCTCTCCGCCGCGGATCCGCACGAGTTTCCAACTCGCGGGAATAAAAGCGAGGTCTTTATCCTTGAACTTTTTGTTGCGCGCGATCTCCTTGTCCACTTCGATCACGTTGCCGCGGATGATCATTTGACGGGAATCGGTATCCCTGCCTTTGGCGGGGTTATTGCCGCCGCCCGTCATCGTTTTTCCCGTAAAAAACACCACGAAGATCTGTATGAAGTTGACGATCGCCATCAGCAATCTATACGGAATGAGCAGGATCTCCACGACGGGATTGTGCCGGTCCCGCTCTTTGGCGGGCTTGCGGATACAGTAAATATCGCCGTTTTCGTCCTCCACGGGCTTGATATAAGAATATTTTTCGCTCGCGCGGATCTCTTTCAAGTCGAGGGTATTGAGGTCGTACTCGTAAACGGCCGCGGGCGCGTATTCAACGAATTCGCCGCGCGCGTTCCTGCCCGCCGCCAGAGAATCGTACAGAATGACGCCCGGGCGCTTTTTGGAAAACGACGGGTTTTCGTCGCGCGAATCGCCGTCGGTGATGCTGACGTAATCGCCGCGCTCGGTATCTAACAACACGAGGTCGGAAGAGATCTCTCCCCGTTTGAGTTCGGCGACGAATTTGCCGTCCGTCACGTTGTAATCGGAAGAGAGGAGTTCCCCGTCGTTGGTATGCAAAATAAAGCGTTCGCCGTCTTTTTTTGCGGAAAGCGTTTTTTCGATGACGCCCGACGTCTGATTCACGGTAAACGTATAGAGCACCTTATCCTCGCCCGCGGCATGTACGGAATTTATGTACGCGTCCACGCGCGTTTCCGAATCCATGCCGACTTCGGACATGGTATCCCCGCGGAACATCGCGCCCATACCGCTGTGTTTCCATTCCTTGTTCTTGACCATGCGGCGCATGCGCTCGCGGTAGTCCGCGATATATTGGCTCGCGTACGTTCCCTCTTCCCCTTCGTCCAGAACGCGGATGCTGTCCCCGTCGCTGAATACGATTTTTTCCATTTTCTCACCTACCGAAAAAAGGGCGGAATCCTCCCCGCCGGGAAATTCCGCCCGAAAAAATTACTCTTTTCCTTCCTCTTCTTCTTTGTCGTCCTCTTTTTGCGGCGCGACGATCTTGGGCAGGGAAAGCCCCGCCATATTGTACATTTCTTCTAAGGGGGGCAGGCTCTTCAAAAGCCCGCTCAAAAAGTTCGCCGTTGTGGATTTTCCGTCCGCGTTGTTGCCGCCGTCCCATACGGTCACTTTGTCGATCTTGATATTCTTGATCGCCTCGACCTGTTCGGAAACGAGCTGTTCGAGTTTATCGGCGATCATCAGGCGCACCGCGTCGTCCGCTTTGCCGCCCGCGGCGGAAACCAGTTTGGCAATACCTTCGCCCTGTTTGGACAGTTTTTCTTTCATACCGCGCGCTTCCGCTTCCATTTTCGCGAAGATGGCGTCCGCTTCGCCGCGTGCGATACGGCGGCTCTGCTCCGCGATGGCATCCGCTTCGATCTCTTTCTTGCGCTTTTCGATCTCGCTCTTGATGATGACGTCCGCTTCCTGCGTGGCTTTTTCTTTCGCGGCGCGCGTAAGTTCCGCCTGCTTTTCGGCGACGTAACTCTCTTCGAGCGCCTTTGCCGCCTGTACTTTTTCCGCGGTGACGGCGAGTTTCAATGCCTCCGCTTCCTGTTCTCTGAGCGCCGCGCGCGTTCTCGCGATCTCCGCTTTCGCCTTGGATTCGCCCTTGATCGCCTGGCTCTCCGCTTCCGCGACCATGACGCGCTCTTCTCTTTTCGCGTTCGCTTCGCCGATGGAACCGTTCTTATCCGCTTCCGCGACGGAGATCTTCGCGTCGTTGATGGCTTTCGCCGCCGCTTCTTTGCCGAGCGCGACGATATAGCCCGATTCGTCGGAAATATCCGTCACGTTGACGTTGATCAGACGAAGGCCGATCTTTTTCAGTTCGCCCTCCACGTTGCGGGAGATCGCTTCCTGAAATTTATCGCGGTCGGTATTGATCTCTTCGATATTCATCGTCGCGATGACCAGACGCAACTGGCCGAAAATGATATCTTTGGCGACGTCCTGGATCTCGGTGAGTTTCAGCCCTTTGAGCCTTTCCGCCGCGTTTTCCATGATGGTGGGTTCGGTGGAAATGCCGACCGTGAAGATGGAGGGCACGTCGATACGGATATTCTGGCGCGAAAGCGCGCTCTTCAAGTCGACGGCGATGGAAATGGGCGTCAGATCGAGATAGGTATACGACTGCACGAGCGGCCAGATAAACGCCGCGCCGCCGTGGATACACTTCGCGCTGCGGTTGTTTCCTTCTTTATCCGAGCCGACTTTACCGAAGATGACCATGATCTTATCGGGCGGGCACTTCTTGTAGCGCGTGACGAGCATCAAGAACATCATGAACAGCACGAGCACCACGACTACGATGAGTACGATGATAAAAGGTTGCATATTTCTCTCCTTATATTTGATTTAAGTTTTGTTACGCTTCTTTGCGTTTGACGATGAGGCAGTCGCCGACGACTTCGACGACTTCCACCGTTTCGTCGACGGGAATGCGCTCTTCCTCGTCGCTGACCGCGTCGAGTTCGGTGAATCTTCCCTGCGCCGTCATGGTGACTTTGCCGCGCCCGCTTCTTTTGGGCGGGATGCTGACGTAAACGGTCGCCGTTTTTCCGACGATCTTTTCCATGACCAGCGTGCCGTTATCCTGCAATTTCAGAATGGAACGGAGAATGAGCCAAACCGCGACGAGCGCCGCGCCTCCCGCGACGAGCGATACGATGACGGATACCGCCACGTGCACGTCGTAAGAGAGCATCAGGAGCCCCGTCCAGCCGCCGACTGCAAAAAACGCCACGATGCCTTTGACGGAAAAGGGCGTAACGCCCGAATCGCCGCCGCCGTCGGATGCGCCGTCACCGTCGATATCCCCGTCGGCGTCCGCGTCGCCGTCGCCCCCGAACACCATAAATAATATCTGTATGATCAGAAACACCGACGCCACGCAGGCGATGATGAAATACGTCTTTTCCAATGCGGAAAGACTGTTGAACCAACCCATAGAAACCTCCTTTTCGAAAAAATTTCTTATACTCTTCTATTATACGTACAAAATGCGGATATTTTTCGATTTCGCATAATTTACGGTATAAAACGTGCCGCCTTTCTCTTCGCGCAGGTAGGCGATCAGCAGATCGCCCATGTCCGCCATGTAGCGGTTCCTGTCGAAATAACAGCCCGTCTGATAGCGCGGATACAGAACGACTTTCCCGTCGCTCGCTTCCACGTAATTTTTATACACTTCTTTCTGCCGCGGCGAAAACTTTTCTTCCTGCCCCGCAAAGGGGATACAGGCGACGATCGCGATATCGTACGTTTCGCGCAGTTTATAGAGCACGCGGCAGCACGCCGTATCGAAACCCACGGCCATACCCGAAAGAAACAGCGTAAAACCCTCGCCGATCAGACGGACGAAAATTTCTTTAAGTTGCGTTTCGTCGAAATCGTAGCCCAGTTTCCTGTGCCCCGTGAGCGCGCAGATCTTGCCTCCCGCCGCCAGTTTTTGCAATTCTTCCTTTGTCACAGCGGTTTTCCCCGCTCTTTCCCGTTACCGCGCGGATAAGCCGCGGGGGTGGAAAAAATTTTTTCCGCGACGATGAGCGTACGCTTACCCATTTCCTCGGGGAGATCGTACCGCTCGCAGGCGACCGTTTTTACTCCCAGAACGCGGAACGCGTTTTCGGCTTCCCGAAGTTCCTCTTCTGCGCTGCCCTTATACGCGATAAAGCGGCCGCCGATCTTTACGAAAGGCACGCAGTATTCGGAAAGGGTATTGAGCCGCGCGACCGCACGGGCGCAGCACACGTCGAATTTTTCGCGGTACGCGCGGTTTTTTCCGCCGTCTTCGGCGCGCATGTGGATAACTTGTATATTTTTCAGGCCGAGTTCTTTGACCGCCTCGCGTAAAAAAACGCACTTTTTTTCGACGGACTCCACCAATGCGAATGAAAGATCGTCCCGCACGATTTTAAGCGGCAGCGAGGGAAACCCTGCGCCGGATCCGATCTCCGCGACGTTTGCGCCCGCGGGAAAGTACGTTTCGGCGCAGATACTGTCCAAAAAATGCTTGATGCGGCATTCTTCGCGCCCGATAATGCGAGTAAGATTGAACTTTTCGTTATAAAATACGAGAAGATCGTAGAAAGCCTGCATTTTTTGCGCGATTTCATCTCTTTCCAGTATATCGAGATATTTTTGCGCCCATTGTGTATCCATGAATTTATTATATCATACACTTTGCGAATTTACAACATTTTTTTCGAAACATTGTCCCCACCCCGATTTTTCCACAAGTGGACAACTTTCTGTGGAAATCGGGACAACTCCCTTTTTTGTGGTTCCACACTCCTTTTCGGGAAAAAACACTTCCTTCCGGCGCCGGGAAGATTTCCACTTATCCACGAATTGCCCACAGGTATCTCCACAAAAAAAAGCCTGCTTGTCCACATCTTTTGTGCGCAAAGTTGCTTGCTTTTTCGGGCGTTTTTCTATATAATAAAAGCACCTCTCACCGTTTCGGGGGAGTTTGTCCACATTTCAACAGAACATATTAATAAATATAATACCTATAAATAAAAAAAGTAAAGTATCATTCTTCCCGTTCGGGAAAGGGAATTCGTTTCCATTACGGAGGTTTTTATGAAAGTTATATGCGAAGGGCTGGATCTTTCCGATGCGGTTATGAAAGTCGTCAAGGCGTGCAGCACCAAGACCACCAACCCCATTCTGGAATGTATTAAAATTTCGGCGAAGAACGACGGATTGACGCTTGTATCCACCGACGGCGAGATCGCCATACAGAAAAAAATCAACGCGGAAGTTTTCGAAGAAGGCGAAATCGCCGTTCCCGGAAAGTATTTTTCCGACTTTATCAAGAAATTGGAGAACGTGCAGATTACCCTTTCCACCGACGGGGACAAACTGACCATCCAATATGCGGACGCGGAGAGCGTCATACAACTTCTGAACGCGGATGATTTTCCCTCCATCGACATGGAAATCGGCGAGAATCAGTTCACGCTTTTGCAGAAAGATCTGAAAGAACTGATCGCGCGCACCACGTTCTGCTGCGCGCAGGACGATTCGCGCCCCGTGCTCAAAGGCTGCCTCATCGAGGCGAAAGAAGGAATGGTGACTTTCACCGCCCTCGACGGTTACCGCATGGCGGTGTGCAAGCGCAACGTCATCTCCATGAGCGAGGATATTTCCGTCATCTGTCCCGCGCGCACCCTCAACGAGATCGCGCGCATGCTTGCGGGCGAAGGAGAGGAAATCGTCGTCTACGTGCAGAAGGGCATGATGCTCGTCAGCGTGGACGATACCGTTCTTACCAGCCGCCTTTACGACGGCGAGTTCGTCAACCGCGCGAATATCATACCCAAGTCGTTTTCCAGCGAGATCGTCGTCGATTGCGCGGCGCTCGCCGCGAGCGTCGATCGGGCGAGCATCCTCGCGAGGACGGATAAAAACAGCATCATCGTGTTCGATATCAAAGACGGCGCGGCGAACGTCAGTTCCAATACTTCCATAGGAAGAGTCAACGAGAGCGTAAAGATCATGCTCGACGGCAAGGACGTCACCATCGCGCTCAACTCCAAGTTCGTGAGCGAGTGCATCAACGCCGTCAGCGACGAAAAGACGCGCATAGGCTTTAACGGCGCGGTGGCTCCTTGCGTGATTTATCCCGTAAACGGGGACGCGTATCTGTATTTGTTGCTCCCCGTGCGCACAAACGCGTAAAAACGGTTGACAGAGCGCGGCGTTTTTAGGTATAATATTTTGAGCAAAAACTAAAATTAGGAGAAATCTATCATGAAAAGAACATATCAGCCGAAAAAGAGACAGAGAAGCAAAGTACACGGTTTCCGCAAAAGAATGAAGACGCAGGGCGGAAGAAAAACTTTAAAGAGAAGAAGAGACAAAGGCAGAGCGAAACTCTCCGCTTAATTTATTTTGTATACCAGACTCAAAAAAAACAACGAGTTTCAGAGAATGTTTGCGCGGGGAAAAAAATCTTTTTCCCCCTATTTGCTTATGATGTATATGCCCGCCGCGAAAGTTTCGCTGGGACTGTGCGTCAGTAAAAAGCACGGAAAGAGCGTTATGCGAAACCGTATAAAAAGGCTTTTGAGAGAAGCGTTCCGCGCCGAATGCGGACATCTCAAATCGCCCTGTGCGATCGTTCTCGTACCCAAACAAGCCGACGAGTATTCTTTGGAGAACTTTCGAAAAGGCCTTCGGGCGATGTTTAAAAAAGAAGGCTTATATAAATGAGTCGGCAAAATTTCAGAAAGACAATCAAATATCTTCGCAGGCACGTGTTTAAACCGTATATCAAAATGTTCTGTATGCGGGCGATTCTCTTTTACCAAAGATATTTTTCCAAAGGAACGTGCCTTTACCGCCCTACCTGTTCGCAGTATATGCTGGAATGCATCAATAACCAGGGCGTCATTTTAGGGATATTGCTCGGGTGCTGGCGGCTTTTGCGCTGCAATCCGTTTTCCAAAGGGGGATACGATCCCGCTCCCGAGAATTTCATCCGGAAACGATGGGTCCTGTGAATCAGGGACAAGCCATCCGCGCGTTTTGCGCAAAAATCCCTTTAAAAAGAGAAGGACAACACAAAGAATGTTAAATTATTTATTGCAGAGCAATATCATCACTCTGTTCTTTAACGGCGACAGCGTGAGTATGAATTGGATCGCCAAACTCATCAACGGGCTGATCAACGCGATCGGCATCGTTGGCGTTGGCGTAGTCGTTTTCACTTTGATATTAAAACTGATCACGCTGCCGCTCGACGTCTATTCCAAGGCGTCGATGCGGAAAAACAGCCTGAAAATGGAAAAAATGCGGCCGCAGTTGGAAAAATTGCAGAAACAGTACGCCAACGACCAGCAGATGTACAATGCCAAAATGATGGAACTGTACAAGAAAAACGGCTATTCCATGCTCGGAGCCTGTCTGCCCCTCATCGTGTCGCTCGTCGTATTCATGCTCGTTTTGAACGCGTTCAACAGTTATTCCAGATATACAGACCTGCAAGTTTTCAACCAGATGGCGAACGATTATTCTGCCGCCGTTCTGGAATACGCCCCCTCCCGCGATTTGGATCCCGAGCCCGTCTATACCTGTTCGGAATACGGGAAGAATGCGGAAGGAGTCATGCAGTATAAAGTTACGATGACCAAAACTTTCCGCGAAGACGGAAAATATATCTCTTTTGAAGAAACCCAGACGAAGATCACCACGAATAAAGACGACCGCGATTTTGCCGATACCGATGCCTATCCCGTCAGCACAGTCTACTATGTGGAAACGGAGACGATGGTCGCCGATCCGTCTATCGAGGAAAGTTTAGACGCGCTGCGAGCCGAACATGAGGGAGAGGACGACGATTTTATCTGCCGTCGGTATATGCAGAATATCGGACGCGCCGCTTCGGAAGAATCTTATCACGAAAACCAGGTCAGTTTCCTGTGGGTGAAAAATATCTGGTATCCCGATACCGCGTTCAATCATCCCATGAAAAATTATAAAGATTTCAAGAGTTTTCTGGGAATCAAAGACAACGGTAACTTTATCAGCGAAACTTTTTACAACGAGATCACAGCCAATTTGCAGAGCGAACTGAAAGAGCCCAACGGATACTTTATCCTGATCGTCGTATCCATCGGCACGATGTTCCTTTCGCAGTTCGTTATGTCCAAGAGCCAGAAAGCGCAGAACGAATTGCAGACGGCAAACGGACAGGGCGCAAAGACGCAGAAGATCATGATGATCGTCATGCCGATCATGTTCGGTATATTCTCGTTCATGTACAGCGCGGCGTTCAGTATTTACATGATCGTAAGTTCGGTGTTCGGTATTTTAAGTTCGCTCGGCACCAACTTCATCATCGACAAAAAGTATAAAAAACTTGAAGAAAAAGAACTTCAGGAGAAATATAACAGGAGGATTCCGCAAAGCGCGAAGAGCGAAGTCATCACGCGGAATGAAAAGAAAAAGAGATGAAAGAGTACGAATTCATCGGCAAATCGGTCGAAGCGGCCGTGGAGGAAGGGTTAAAATCCCTGAATCTGAGCAAAGAAGAGGCGGAAATAACCGTACTGGAAGAGGGGAAAAAAGGGCTGTTCAAATCCACGCCCGCGAAAGTGAAGATCTGTAAAAAGATGACGGACGGCGAACGCGCGGTCGAATTTCTCGACGGCATCATGGAACTTTTGAATATTCCCGCGACCAACGAACTTGTCGAAAACGAAGAAAACACCAAGATCAACGTGATCACGACCAGCACGTATTCGGTCATCGGACACAGGGGCGAGATCCTCGATTCCCTGCAGGTGCTCGCGGGCGCGGTCGCGAATATCGGGCGCGAAGAGTACAAGCGGGTGGTGGTCGATTGCGAAAATTACCGCGAAAAGCGCGAAGATACGTTAAAGCGCCTCGCGCAGAAACTGGCTGAAAAGGCCGTGCGCACGGGCAGAAAGGTTTCCATCGAACCGATGAGCCCCTACGAGCGCCGAATCATCCATTCGGCGCTGTCCGAGTCCACCGAGGTCAAGACGGTGAGCGAAGGAAAAGAACCCAACCGCTTTATCGTGATCGTGCCCAACAATCTGCGCCCCGGCGCGGACAGGCCCTTCAGAAGCGACAGAAGGGACAACCGCGGCAGAGACGACAGAAGATTTAACCGTGACAGGAGAGACGATAGGCGCGACTTCCGCGGCAGGGACGACAACCGCGGGGAAGGCCGCGACAACCGTGATTTCCGCGGTCGAGACGATAGACGCGGCGGAGACAGACGGGACAGAGGGCCCCGCCCCGAAGGCAGGCCGCAAGCCAAGCGCGCCCCCTTCTTCGGCACCTACCTCGGCAACAGCAACAAAACCGCCGACGACGCGGCCCCCGAAAAAAAAGACGAAGAATAAATTTTTAATAAAAACCCCCTTCCGTGATTATCGGAAAGGGGTTTTTATATTGACAAATTTTCCCGGTTATGATATCATGAAAATGCGACACAATTCAATATTCCTGACAGGAGTACAACTATGCGATTTTGTACTTCCTTTTCCTGTTAGGGAGAATTGTGTCGCAACAAGCGAGGTACATTTTCGGGGTGTGTCTCACTTGTTGAGGCACACTTTTTTTTATGCAAGGAGAAATTGTTATGCAAATGAAAAACTATGAAGATAAACGTATCTTCAAACAGTTGGCTTGGGCAAAGAGTGGGTATACCATTTTTACGATTTTAATTTTTTTAATATTTATAGGAGCACTTATTTCTACTCTTATAGGGAAGACAGTTTCTTATATTTCATGGTGGTTATATATATATTTATTGATCACTTCTATAATCGGTTGGATGATTTCAAATGTTAAGCCAATAAATGAAAACTTGACGAAAAAGCAAATGCAAAATATAGAAGAAAGAGATATAGAAACGAAATTTTGGAATGCGGAAAAAAAACTTTTTATTTGGTCAATTATAGAAAGCGTTTTTATTCTTTGGTATCTATTTGGAATGATTGGTATAATCTTTTATTTATTTTTTGATTATATATTCGCGTTAGTGTTAATGTTAGCCTTTTTACTGTTTTTCCCTAAACTCATTGCCGCTATTTCTTGTTTTCGCGCGTATTTATATGTAAGGCAAGAAAATAAAAAAAATCCTCCTGATTATGTAATTCAGGAAAAGCAAAGAAAATTATTGCAAGAAAAAGAGAAAAACAGTCAGACAGCCGCGAATTTAATTTTAAAAACAGGAAAATTATTTTTTGTAAAATATTATATATATTTGCAAAATTATTCGGAATCCGATTTAATGGATATCGTAAAAGAAAACTATTCCGAAGAAATCAAAACGCAGAAAATTCGGGCGGGTAAGGAAATTTTTCGGTTGGGCTTGCATAAAAATGCTTTACAACAAATTGTTTCGGATACAAACGGCTCTGTTGACGAAAGAACAAAAGATATGGCAAAAAAACTGTTAAATAAATAAAAAAGGAGATACTTATGCAAATCAAACAAGGAGATTTTTTCAGAGGAACCACGATTCAGGATTGCTGTTCACAGGCGTTCGGCTGCGACGCGCTACCAATGAGAGCGTATTTTATACCGAAAACAGTCCGTGAACGCTACGGGGATCATTATTATGCCTGGTTTGTTTTTATGGACGGAAGCGTAAAAAATAATTGGAGCAATCAGTTCATTGCAAAATCGCAAATTATTCCGTTTTTAAAAGTCCCTGCCGAAAGAGATTGCATTTTTGAAGCGTACAGCGGCTTGCAAGCCGATATGACCAAACATGAGAAAGATCCGTTGGGCGAAGAAAGAATTGCTTTTCAGCGCGTCAAAGGTTATAATGGAAAAGTTGTAGGCTATCGTTTCGAGGGCGTCTATAAAATAACCCGCACAATCTATGAAGACGGAAAATTTATTGCACGCATTCATGAAAAGACGTCAGATATTTTTTCACTGTAAATATTTACGGTAATTGTACGAATTATGTAAATTATAACAGACTTATTTAAAAATCAGCGCAGGAATTTTTTCAACTGCGCTGTTTTTTTGTCATTATAGGGTGCATAGCGAAGTTGTATATCGATGGCGGTGCTTTTTTCCACGATGCTCTTGACGTGGGAAAAGGCAAAAAACCCGCGTTCGCCGTGGTAGGCGCCCATGCCGCTCTCCCCTACGCCGCCGAAGCCCATGCGCGTGGTCGCAAGGTGTATGATGGTATCGTTCACGCAGCCGCCTCCGAATTGGATCTCGCGCAGGATTCTTTGTTTCAGATCGCTATCTTTTCCGAAATAATAGAGCGCGAGCGGCGTCGGATGATGTGCGATCGCCGCGGCGATTTGTCCGTAACTTTCAAACTCGATGACGGGTAGAACAGGTCCGAAGATCTCCTCGCTCATAACTCTGTCCGTAAACGTTACGCCGTCGAGAACGGTCGGCGCGATCTTCAAAGCGCTCTCATCTGAATCTCCGCCGAACACGATTTTATCGGGCGCGACGAGCGACAAGATCCGTGCAAAATGCTTTGCGTTAACGATTTTCGGATAGTCGGGATTTGTGAGCGCGTTTTCGCCGTACATGTTGATGATGTGCGTTTCGAGCGCCTCCAAAAACGCCGCGTGTACCGACCTGTGCACGAGAACGTAGTCGGGCGCGACGCAAGTCTGCCCCGCGTTTAAGAACTTTCCGAACGCGATTCGTTTGGCTGCAAGCGGTATATTTGCGTCTTCGTTGACAATGCAGGGGCTTTTGCCGCCGAGTTCCAGAACAACGGGCGTCAAATTCTTTGCCGCGGCTTCCGCGACGACGCGGCCCGTGGAAGAACCGCCTGTAAAGAAGATCATGTCGTATTTTTGTTGGATCAGTTCGGTGTTTTCCGCCCTTCCTCCCAGGATCACGGCGATATGATCGGGATCGAAGGTTTCTTTGAGCAAGTCCGCGATCACCTGCGCTGTCTTCGGCGCATAGGCGCTCGGCTTTACGACGGCGCAGTTGCCTGCCGCGATCGCATCCGCCAAAGGCGCCAGAGTGAGTTGAAAGGGATAGTTCCAGGGACTCATGATCAGAACGACGCCGTAAGGAGCGGGATAGGTATAACTTTTTGCTTTGAATTGCGCAAGCGGCGTTTTAACGCGCTTTTTCGCGGCGAACTTTTTTAGGTGTTTCAGCTGAAAGGAGATCTCCTCCTTTACCATGCCGATCTCCGTCATATAAGCCTCTGCAGGGCTCTTATTTAAGTCCGATCTGAGGGCTGCGAGTATTTTATCTTCCCACGCGTTTACGGCGGCGAGAAGGGCTTTTAACGCCTTGATTCTCGATGAGACCGGAAAAGTGTTTCCTTTTTGAAAGTACAATTTTTGTTTTTGTACCGTTTCTTGTATATTCATGATTTTTTCCTTATGAATGCAGAAAGATTTGGCATTCCTTGTCCATATTATAAGATCGATTTATAGAATTGTCAACATAATGTGGATAATTTCTTTTTTTGAACATAAAAACAGCGCCAAATTTGAATTAGGGCGCTGTTTTTATGTTATATTACTTGGCGCATAGAAGATTTATGCGCGTTCATTAAAAAAGTAGCCAGAGAATCGGAAATAATATCTGACATTTTATAAACTAAATTCAGGCGCGTGAGATTCAGTAAAGAATAATTAAAGAGCGACTTTTCTGCGACGATGCCCATAATGCTTACGTCTCCCACCGCAGGAAGTTTTTTATTGGCGCCAAGACCCGGTTTTAACCCTTTATTATTGATTTTGATCAAACCGATGTCTCCCGCGGCGCCGACTGCCGCATCTACCGCAATGATTTTACTATTCGGGTGCGTCTCTTTTAAAAATGCGTTCAGATATTTTACTTCTTTTGCGGTCACGGGTTTTTTAAGCGTCCCGTAGACGAAACACCCTTTATAGCAGTTTTTGCTTTGCAGCATGGTCCCGCAGACAGGTCCCAGACTGTCTCCGATCGCAAGATCGCTGCCTATGCAAAGTATTACAGGCGGTGCTTCGTTTGTTCCTATATACGCGTTCAGTGCCATCAATATACCCGCGCCAGCCATCTTGTTGTAGATATTGAATGAATATTCCATTTGCGTCATTCTCCGTGTGTGCGTTGATACTACTTTATTGACAAATTCACGTCGATTTATACCTTCTACGCGGTTTAATTTATCCACAAATTGTGCACATAGTGTGGATAAGTGCATTTTTCAAATATTGCATCTAATGTATTTTGTGTTGATAACTAGCGTAAGAGGGGTTTATTTATTTGCGTACTTTGTTTTTTAAACTTTATATTTATGCGTTTATATTGTGACAGAAAATTTTTAGTTGCGTTTATGACTTTTAAAAAAAGCCTCTCAGACGATTTGAGACAGAATAATTTTATTTTTTTGAAAAATTTCCGACCTAAAATCTTCTGTTTTTTCAGATAAAAACCAGGTAGTTTATCTGAAATATGATAAAATATGTATAGTTTCAATAAAGGAGACTGCTTGGAATCTATTTACTATTAAAGAGAAATTTATCTGTTTCACATGAAACGTGGCCTTGATAGTCTAAATTAATGTTTCATATGAAACATTAATTTAAGGGCGAGCGCGTGCATAACAGTTGGTCAAAGCAATGTTTCACGTGAAACATTGCTTTGACCGGGGAAGTTTCATATGAAACATTTTAGAGGTTAAAAAAGGGTCGTTTTTGATGGGTGCATAATGATTTCGTGTGTAAATTTATGATAATTCGGTAAAAAATTAGCAAGAATTCAATTATTTTTCAAATAATCCTTGTGTTTTTTTTTAGGATATGGTATGATAGAATCCACAGGAAAATATTCTTGCTGTTACGGAACGGCAAATAGTTTTTGCGGCTTTGATTGCCCTGCTTTTATAAATAGCGTATGAATATGTGCCGATTGTTTGCGGGCGCTGTAACATGATTTATGAAATAAAATAGCGCTAATTTACTATTTCATTATAAATTGGTAATAAACGGGAATCGATAGGCGGCTGATATTTTATCTGTTAAGTTGGCACATACTGAATAGTGCGAAAGTCAACCCTATTTTATGTAAGGGAAGCATTTTTCTTCCCCTGTATATATATAATAAGGAAAGTTGATTAAACGTCGGTAAAACAGTTCATAATTTTTCGGCGGGAATTCAAATAGAAAAACAAGTTATAAAACGGACTTTTAAGGAGTAATTGAATGAACAAATCATCGAAAATTCTTCTCTGGGTGGTGCTTGGGGCGGTGATCCTCCTATTGGGGATTACGCTTTTTACGAGCTTTTACAGCCCTGCCACAGAAATCAAATTTTCTGAATACGAAGAAAAGATTGCCAATGTTGATGCAAGCGAGAGGGTTACAACGATTGTCGTGGACGATTATATTTATAAAGGATATAATGCGAACGGCAAGTACATTTTCTTTGCGTACGGCGACCGCGGCGATTACACCGCGCAGAAACTCGACGAATGGACGGGGAAATATCCAGGTTTCAAATATACCTACACCGATCCCAACGCGGGCAGTTTCTGGTCGTATCTGATTCCTTTCTTCGGGATCATTCTCGTGTGCGTGGTCTTCTATCTCATCATACGCCAGACGCAGGGCGGAGGCAGCAAGGCGATGAGCTTCGCAAAATCCAAGGCGCGTGTCAATTCCAATATTAAGGTGCGTTTTGCAGACGTCGCGGGAGCGGAAGAGGAAAAGGCGGAACTTGCCGAAGTCGTCGAGTTTTTAAAATCTCCGAAAAAGTTTTCCGATCTGGGTGCAAGGATTCCGAAGGGTATTCTGCTCGTAGGCCCTCCCGGAACGGGTAAAACGTTGTTTGCCAAAGCCGTCGCGGGCGAAGCGAACGTTCCTTTCTTCTCGATAAGCGGCTCCGACTTCGTGGAAATGTTTGTCGGTGTCGGCGCGTCGCGTGTGCGCGATCTGTTCGACGCGGCGAAAAAGAGCCAACCCTGTATCATCTTCATCGACGAGATCGATGCCGTCGGCCGCCAGAGAGGCACGGGCCTCGGCGGAGGTCACGACGAACGCGAACAGACCTTGAACCAACTGCTCGTGCAGATGGACGGTTTCGAGACCAACGAAGGCATTATCGTCATGGCGGCGACCAACCGCGCGGATATCCTCGATCCCGCTCTCCTTCGCCCGGGCCGTTTCGACCGTCAGGTCTACGTCAACCTGCCCGATGTGCGCGGCAGAGAGGCGATCTTGAAAGTGCATTCCAGAAATAAGCCGATGGCTCCCAACGTCAACTTCAAAATACTTGCGAGGATGACGAGCGGGTTCTCGGGTGCAGATCTGGAAAATCTTTTGAACGAGGCAGCTATTCTCGCCGCCCGTGCGAATAAAAAACTCATCGGCAATAAAGAATTGTACGAAGGCATCAACAAGGTGCTCGTCGGGCCGCAGAAAAAGAGCCGCCTTGTCACAGAGTCGGATAAACGCATCACCGCTTATCATGAGGCGGGGCACGCGATTCTGGCACGCCTTTGCAAGAACTGCGATCCCGTACAGGAAGTTTCCATCATTCCCCGCGGCATGGCGGCAGGGTATACGATGACGCGGCCCGACAGCGACGACAACCATATGAGCAAAGATAAACTCAAAGACATCGTCTGCATGACCTTGGGCGGCCGCGTGGCGGAAGAAATCGTCATCAAGGACGTGTGCACGGGCGCTTCGAGCGATTTGCAGAAAGTGACGGAGATCTCCCGCAAAATGGTCACCGAATGGGGTATGAGCGAAAGAGTCGGTCTTGTCACGTACGGTTCGGACAATCCGATCTTCCTCGGCAGGGATATGGAAGCCCACAACTCTTACAGCGAAGAGACCGCGAACATGATCGACGAGGAAGTTCACAAGATCATAGAAGAGGCACACGCCCGCGCGACCAAATTACTGACGGAAAAACGTTCCGTGCTCGACAACATGGCAAGACTTTTGATCGAACGCGAAACCATTTATACGGACGAAGTGGATATGCTGATGAACGGCGAGCCGCTGGAAAAGATCAACGAATATATGGACACCAAGGAAAAAGCCGCACAGGAAAATCCTTTCAAGAGGTACGACGCCCCGACGGAAGAAAAAAAGGACGAAGATCCCTTTGAGGACGAAAACGGCGAACGGAAACACTGATCCACGTGACAAAAACGACCGCGGGGAGCGCCGATGCGCTCCGCCGCGGAACATAAATTGACGAAAGCGGTGAAAGAATGGGAAAAATAGTTTCATTTTCAAATCAGAAGGGGGGCGTGGGTAAGACGACGACTTGCGTGAACATGGCGGCGTATATCGCCGCAGAGGGCAAAAAAGTGCTCCTCGTGGACATGGACCCGCAGGGCAACGCCACCACCGGGCTGGGCTTTTCCAAAAGTTCGCTCGAACAATCCATTTACAGCGTCCTCATCGACGACGAAAAGGCATTGGAAAACATCATGCCCACGGAAGTGGAAAATCTCGACCTTTTGCCTTCCAACATCGATCTCGCGGGCGCCGAAGTCGAACTGGTCTATAAAAAGAACCGCGAACGCGTACTGAAGAACGCTCTCGAAGAGATCCGTTCGCGGTACGATTACATATTGATAGACTGTCCGCCCTCGCTGGGACTTCTGACCATCAACGCGCTCGCGTGTGCGGATTCGGTCATCATTCCCATTCAGAGCGAATATTACGCTTTGGAGGGACTGAGTCAACTGATGAATTCCATCAGCCTCGTGAAACAGCATCTCAACGCCGGTCTGGAAGTGGACGGCGTCGTCCTCACCATGTACGACAGCCGTTCGCTCATTTCCAAGCAGATCGCCGAAGAGATCAAAAAATTCTTTACAAAGCGGCTGTTCGAGATCGTCGTGCCCCGCAACGTGCGGTTGGTGGAGGCTTCCTCATACGGCAAGCCTATCATGATGCACGATCCCAAATGTACGGGCGCCCGCGCCTATAAAGCGCTGACGCTGGAATATCTGGCAAGACAAAGCAAATGAGTTTTCGTCCGTTCAGGCAGAAAAATCGCATGAGGTAATTATGAAAACGAACAGAGGATTAGGAAGGGGGCTTTCGGCACTCTTTTCGGATACGGAAGAGGCGTATGAGAACGCAGCGAAATCCTTTACCAGGGAGAACGCGCAGGAATTTCCCGAAGACATCAAGGGGCTCATCGAGGTGGACATCGATCTCGTAAAACCCAATCCCAACCAGCCGCGAAAGCATTTCGATGAAGACGCTCTCAACGAACTGGCGGATTCCATCAAAAAACACGGGCTGATCATGCCCATCGTCGTCAATAACATGATCGGCGGGCAGTACATGATCATCGCCGGCGAACGCCGTTACCGCGCCGCGAAGATCGCGGGCAAAAAGCAGATTCCCGTCGTCATCCGCTCCTACACCGACCGCGAGATCAAGGAAATTTCCCTGATCGAAAACCTGCAGAGGGAGGATCTGAATCCCATCGAAGCGGCGAATGCCATGAAACAGCTGATGGACGAATATAAACTCACGCAGGAGGAACTCGCGGAACGTATCGGCAAATCCCGCCCCGCGGTCACGAACACGCTCCGTCTGTTATCCCTTTCCCGCGAGGTCATCGAACTCGTCGCCTCGGGTAAACTCAGCGCTGGGCACGCCCGCGCGCTCATCACGCTGCCCGAAGACGCGCAGTATAAACTCGCGATCGACGCCATCAAGGACGGCCTGTCCGTCCGCGACATCGAACGCAGTGTGAGAGAATATTTTTCCTCCGCCGAAGAGTTGGACGAAAAGCGCGAAAAGAAGAAGATGCAGGTTTCTCTCGAACTCAAAGACATGATCGAGCGGATGAAACACACCTTCAAAACCAAAGTGAGCCTGATCGGCAACGACAGAAAGGGCCGCATCTATATCGACTATTACAACACAGACGACCTGGACCGCATCAGCGAGATCATCGACCTGGTCGAGCGTCAGGAAAAAAGATAAAAAGGTCCCCGCCGCTTTTCTTGCGGCGGGGATTTTCTTTATATATAATATATGTCGCGCGCGTGCGCGCGGAAGAAAAGAGGAGGGGTCAGTCCTTTTTTTCCTCTTCGGGTTCGGGTTCCTCGGGCGACTGCGGCTTGGGCTCTCGCATTTCCTGCAAACTTTTAAAAAGCATCATCAGCACGAAAAACAATAGGGCGAGCACGGCTTCGATAATCACGTACACCGGCTTGAACCAGACGACGGACGGGATGATGAATGCCAGAAGCAGCGCGCAGAGCACTGTGCTGACGATGCGCAGCGTTTTGAACATTTTTAAACCTCTCTTTTTTTATTAAGTTCATTATATCATACAATCGAGGAAATGGCAAGTTTGCGTCGTATAGTGGTACGAAAATCGCCGACAATACTATATATAGCGTTGTCGAAAAAGAATGAAAAAAAAGCGGAAAAATCGCAAAAAAGTGCGAAAAAAACGTTGACTTCCGTGGCGGGATATGATATTATAGGCAAGCTGTCAAACGAGAGCGGCAGACACCATAAAACATACGAAAATGCTTGCAAAAGTTTTTTGAAAAAATTCAAAAAAACAGTTGACAAAAATTTGTAGATGTGATATGATAGTCAAGCTGTCAAACGAGGCGGACAAAATCATAACGAAGCGCAAAACTTCGACAAAAGTTTTTCAAAAACTTTGAAAAAAGTCGCGAAAATCAGTTGACAAAAGATTTGCAATATGGTATGATAGTCAAGCTCACTCGTTGAGAGAGCTCCGAACGAAGTTCGGACAAGCGATGCTTAAAAATTGAATAGAAGGAAATGAATTAAAAATTACTATTTTTAAAAAGTTTCTGTCAATTAACTTTTGAGTACACAAAAGTACCAAAAAGAACAGTCAGCAAATAATAACGTTAGAGCCGTTGTTCGAAAGAACAGCTTTAAACAATTAAACTTAAGAGTTTGATTCTGGCTCAGGATGAACGCTGGCGGCGTGCTTAACACATGCAAGTCGAACGGAGTAAGAAAGCTTGCTTTTTTACTTAGTGGCGGACGGGTGAGTAACGCGTGAGCAATCTGCCCATACCAGGGGAATAACACATAGAAATGTGTGCTAATACCGCATAAGACCACAGAGAGGCATCTCTCAGTGGTAAAAGATTTATCGGGTATGGATGAGCTCGCGTCCCATTAGATAGTTGGTGAGGTAACGGCCCACCAAGTCTGCGATGGGTAGCCGACCTGAGAGGGTGATCGGCCACATTGGAACTGAGAAACGGTCCAGACTCCTACGGGAGGCAGCAGTGGGGAATATTGGGCAATGGAGGCAACTCTGACCCAGCAACGCCGCGTGAGTGATGAAGGTCTTCGGATTGTAAAGCTCTGTGATGGGAGACGAAGAAAGTGACGGTATCCCAATAGCAAGCCTCGGCTAACTACGTGCCAGCAGCCGCGGTAATACGTAGGAGGCAAGCGTTATCCGGAATGACTGGGCGTAAAGGGTGCGTAGGTGGCTTGGCAAGTTGGTAGCGTAATTCCGAGGCTCAACCTCGGCGCTACTACCAAAACTGTCAGGCTCGAGTGCAGGAGGGGTAAGTGGAATTCCTAGTGTAGCGGTGGAATGCGTAGATATTAGGAGGAACATCGGTGGCGAAGGCGACTTACTGGACTGTAACTGACACTGAAGCACGAAAGCGTGGGGAGCAAACAGGATTAGATACCCTGGTAGTCCACGCCGTAAACGATGTATGCTAGGTGTAGGGGGTATCGACTCCCTCTGTGCCGACGTTAACACATTAAGCATACCGCCTGGGGAGTACGGCCGCAAGGTTGAAACTCAAAGAAATTGACGGGGACCCGCACAAGCAGCGGAGCATGTGGTTTAATTCGACGCAACGCGAAAAACCTTACCAGGACTTGACATCGAGTGAAAGCCTAAGAGATTAGGCCCTCCTTCGGGACACGAAGACAGGTGTTGCATGGTTGTCGTCAGCTCGTGTCGTGAGATGTTGGGTTAAGTCCCGCAACGAGCGCAACCCTCATATACAGTTGCCAATATTCAGTTAGGAACTCTGTATAGACTGCCGTGGTTAACACGGAGGAAGGTGGGGATGACGTCAAATCATCACGGCCCTTACGTCCTGGGCTACACACGTGCTACAATGGCTATTACAAAGAGCTGCTATACAGTAATGTTGAGCGAATCTCATAAAGATAGTCTCAGTTCGGATCGTGGGCTGCAACCCGCCCACGTGAAGTCGGAGTTGCTAGTAATCCCGAATCAGCATGTCGGGGTGAATGCGTTCCCGGGTCTTGTACACACCGCCCGTCACGCCATGGGAGTTGGGAGTACCCAAAGTCAGTGACTTAACCGCAAGGGGAGAACTGCCTAAGGTAATACCAATGACTGGGGTGAAGTCGTAACAAGGTAGCCGTATCGGAAGGTGCGGCTGGATCACCTCCTTTTAGGGAGAATAGATTAGCATTAAAAGCTGATAGCTAATCCATTTTCAGTCGATACAGAAACTTTCATTTCCTTTCTATTCGTTTTTAATACAAAATTTGCTCCGATTTCGGAGCATTATTTTTGTAATTCGCAAAATTATTTTTCGCAAATGCGGAGAAAGTACGGGGGTATAGCTCAGCTGGTAGAGCACCTGCCCTGCAAGCAGGGGGTCAGCGGTTCGAACCCGCTTACCTCCACCATTATGGGCTCATAGCTCAGCTGGTTAGAGCACACGCCTGATAAGCGTGAGGTCGGTGGTTCGAGTCCACTTGAGCCCACCAAGCAACGCAAGTTGCGAGGGGTTATTGTGGGCTTTGCCGACGTAACCCGTAAAAAAACGCGTTTTCCGACTCTGTCGAGAAGGAAGGTTGCGGACAAGTAGATTGACAACTGCATAGCAATAAAAAAGAAATAGTACAGAAGGCAAAGAAAAATAAAAAAAAGAGCTAATTGGTTAATACGAAAGTATGCGAAATTAAGCACCGGAAGGAGCCTAAGAAAGCGAGAATCAAATAGCCGAGTAAAAATTAGAATTTTTTGTATAGCTAAAGGAAAGTAGACGAAAAAGATCAAGCTACAAAGAGCATACGGAGGATGCCTTGGTACATGGCGCCGAAGAAGGACGTGACAAGCTGCGAAAAGCTGCGGGGAGCTGCAAATGAGCCGAGATCCGCAGATGTCCGAATGAGGAAACTCAGCGCGGGTAATGCCGCGTTATCATACACTGAATCCATAGGTGTATGAGGGGAACCCGGGGAACTGAAACATCTTAGTACCCGGAGGAAAAGAAAGTAAAAACGATTCCGAAAGTAGTGGCGAGCGAAATCGGAGAAGCCCAAACCGCATATAGCAATATGTGCGGGGTATGGACCCCGAAAAGCACGGAGAACGATAGCCGAATAGTGTTGGAAAGCACATCGAAACAGGGTAACAGGCCCGTAGGCGAAATTGTTCAAAGGCCGGGGGTATCCGGAGTACGTCGGGACACGAGAAATCTTGACGGAAGACAGGAGGACCATCTCCTAAGGCTAAATACGACCATGTGACCGATAGCGAATAGTACCGTGAGGGAAAGGTGAAAAGCACCCCGGGAGGGGAGTGAAAGAGAACCTGAAACCGTATGCTTACAAGCAGACAGAGCACCACACGCGTGTGATGTCGTACTTTTTGTAGAACGGGCCGGCGAGTTACGTTGTGTTGCGAGGTTAAGCGATAAAGTCGCGGAGCCGAAGCGAAAGCGAGTCTGAAAAGGGCGGTAAGTAGCATGACGTAGACCCGAAACCTGATGACCTATCCATGAACAGGTTGAAGCAGCGGTAAAACGCTGTGGAGGACCGAACCCACGCCTGTTGAAATAGTCGGGGATGATTTGTGGATAGCGGAGAAATTCCAAACGAATCAGGATATAGCTGGTTCTCCTCGAAATAGCTTTAGGGCTAGCCTCATGAAAGATTACCGAAGGTAGAGCACTAAATGGCCTAGGGGGCTTCACAGCTTACCGAAGCTTATTAAACTCCGAATGACGGAAAATTGATTCATGGGAGTCAGACAGTGACAGATAAGTGCCATTGTCAAAAGGGAAACAGCCCAGATCCACAGCTAAGGTCCCAAAGTACAGGTTAAGTGGTAAAGGATGTGTCATTGCAGAAACAACCAGGATGTTGGCTTAGAAGCAGCCACACATTAAAAGAGTGCGTAATAGCTCACTGGTCGAGTGATGATGCGCCGAAGATTACCGGGGCTCAAACCTGACACCGAAGCTTGGGGATAGAAGTAATTCTATCGGTAGAGGAGCAATGCATACTGGCAGAAGCTGTAGCGGAAGCGGCAGTGGACGGTATGGAAGAGAGAATGCCGGCATAAGTAGCGAGAGCGGAGCGAGAAACTCCGCCGTCGAAAGTCTGAGGTTTCCTGGGGAAGGTTCGTCCGCCCAGGGTAAGTCGGGACCTAAGTCGAGGCCGAAAGGCGTAGATGATGGACAACGGGTTGAGATTCCCGTACCACCGACAGACATCTAAATGAAGCAGTGACACAGAAGGATAGTTCGAGCGCACGGATGGAAAAGTGCGTCCAAGGCGAAGCGTTGGCAGTTAGTGAAGTACGGCTGTCGCAAAACGTAGCGCTGACGGGGAGCGGATTAGAGAAGCGAAGCGAATGAATCCACGCTGGCGAGAAAAGCTGCTAAATACGTCTGAAGGTGCCCGTACCGCAAACCGACACAGGTAGACGAGAAGAAAATTCTAAGACGAACGGGAGAACCATTGTTAAGGAACTCGGCAAAATGACCCCGTAACTTCGGGAGAAGGGGAGCCACGGCAACGTGGCCGCAGTGAAGAGGCCCAAGCGACTGTTTATCAAAAACACAGGTTTCTGCGAAAGCGTAAGCTGACGTATAGGAGCTGACGCCTGCCCAGTGCCGGAAGGTCAAGGGGAAGTGTTAGGAGCAATCCGAAGCACCGAACTTAAGCCCCGGTGAACGGCGGCCGTAACTATAACGGTCCTAAGGTAGCGAAATTCCTTGTCGGGTAAGTTCCGACCCGCACGAATGGCGTAACGACTTGGGCACTGTCTCAACAGTGGGCCCGGCGAAATTGTAGTATACGTGAAGATGCGTATTAACCCGCGACTGGACGGAAAGACCCCGTAGAGCTTTACTGTAACTTGATATTGAATCACGACCATTGATGTACAGGATAGGTGGGAGGCTAAGAAACATTCTCGTCAGGGAATGCGGAGCCGACGTTGGGATACCACCCTTTAATTGTTGGGATTCTAACCTGCAACCGTGAAACCGGTGTGGGGACATTGTCAGGTGGGCAGTTTGACTGGGGCGGTCGCCTCCTAAAGAGTAACGGAGGCGCCCAAAGGTTCCCTCAGCATGGTTGGAAATCATGCGAAGAGTGTAAAGGCAGAAGGGAGCTTAACTGTGAGACAGACATGTCGAACAGATGCGAAAGCAGGGCTTAGTGATCAGGCGGTAGAGAATGGAATTGCCGTCGCTTAACGGATAAAAGTTACCTCGGGGATAACAGGCTTATCTCCCCCAAGAGTTCACATCGACGGGGAGGTTTGGCACCTCGATGTCGGCTCGTCACATCCTGGGGCTGAAGCAGGTCCCAAGGGTTCGGCTGTTCGCCGATTAAAGTGGCACGCGAGCTGGGTTCAGAACGTCGTGAGACAGTTCGGTCCCTATCCATCGTGGGCGCAGGATATTTGAGAGGCTTTGTCCTTAGTACGAGAGGACCGGGATGAACGCACCTATTGTGCACCTGTTGTCGCGCCAGCGGCATAGCAGGGTAGCGAAGTGCGGATGAGATAAACGCTGAAAGCATCTAAGCGTGAAACTCACCTCAAGATAAGATATCCCATATCGTAAGGTAGTAAGACCCCTTGAAGACAACAAGGTTGATAGGTCGGAGGTGGAAGTGCAGCAATGCATGCAGCTGACCGATACTAATAGGTCGAGGGCTTGATCTCAATAAAATGAGAAAAGGCGTAATACAATCCTTAAATATACAAAGAAAGAACAATTTTTACGAGCCTTGCCGAAAGTGCTATGGAAAGAATATTGCTGTGTAGTTGTCAGTTTGCTTGGGAAAACAGGCAGATTGAGAAAAAGAATGTCCGCAACGGGGGATAAACGGAGCGGACAGAGCCGTGTATGTATACCGCGATAAGCGGTTTATATAGCCATTGCGGTGACGATAGCGGAGAGGATCCACCTGTTCTCATACCGAACACAGAAGTTAAGCTCTCCTACGCCGAAAGTACTTGGGTTTCATTACCCCGGAAGGATAGGTAGTTGCCGCATCTAATTGAAAAAGACACTCTATACGGAGTGTCTTTTTTGTTGTTGCAATTTCAATAAAAAGTATTGACATATTCATGTTAGGTGATACAATCTAAATAAGGAGATTTATCATGGAAAAATTTCTCAAATATATGCTATTAGGAATTGCTTTCATTCTGGTCGGCATCGTAGCGGCCGTTATTTGCATAATTTCCGATTCCTATATTCCGATGGTATTAACGATTCTTATGCCAAGTGTTGGTATCGTACTGTGTATTATTGGAGTTCGAACAAACAATAATAATAAAAAATAAATTTTCATTCCGCCTTTTTATTCGTTTATATTCTGTCGTTCCAGCGTCATCACGACGCCGAGGTTTTCCCCTAAAAGGGATATGCGGTCTTTGACGGTCTGCATGATCGTTTCTTCGCTGAGTTTGTTGTCGAAAGGAACGGCAAGGTCAAAAACGAGATTTGCGTGCGTTTCGCCGCCCACCATGCGGAAGTCATGCACGCGGAACCGTCCGTCTATGTCCCGCACGATGCGCTCTATCTCTCCGCGATAAAGATTGATCTTCGGATCGTCGAATACGAGGGGATCGATATGTACGGTCAGCAAAATATCGGTGTGTTCTGTAAATTCATGCTCGATGTTGTCCGCCAGATCGTGCGCCGCCATGATAGGCATATGAGAATCCACTTCTACGTGTACGGTCGCATACATTTTGCATTCGCCGTAATTGTGAACGGTCAGGTCGTGCAGCCCGTGCACGCCATCGAACGCCAGGATGCGTTCCTCGATCTTCTTGACGACGTCCGCGTCTGGCGCTTTTCCCAAAAGGCGGCTGATCGTATCTTTTAGTATGGAAACGCCCGCAAACGCAATGAACAGCGCGACCAGAACGCCCATATAACCGTCGAGATCGATTTTCGTGTAGTGTGAGATCAAAAGGGAAACGAGCACAGCGGTCGTGGCGATTGCATCGGAAATGCTGTCGGTTGCCGTTGCTTTCAGGGTTTCGGAGGAGATTTTTCGCCCCAACCGCCGATTGAACACGAACATTCCCAGTTTGACGAGCACGGACACGATCAGAATGACGAGCGTCAGAACGGAAAACTCGCCAGTTTCGGGGGAGAGTATCTTTTCCACCGAAGAGATCGCCAATTCCACGGCGACGACTAAAATGATCAGCGAAATCACCATCGAAGCGACGTATTCCGCGCGCTGATGCCCGAAAGGATGCTCTTTATCCGCGGGCTTTCCCGCCATTTTGAAGCCGATGACGGATACCGCGTTGCTGCCGCAGTCGGTCAGGTTGTTCAGCCCGTCCGCAAGTACGGACAGCACGCCGGACACGGCACCCGCCGCGATCTTTCCCGCCGCGAGCAGCACGTTGAACCCGATGCTCAGATATCCTGCAAATTTTCCGTACCGCTCCCGCGTTTTCGCGTCGGGAGCGGTCTGCAAAGTCTGTAATTTATTTTCTTCCATTGTTCAAGTGTACCATAACGCGCCGCGAAAATCAAGCGGCGCGCTCTTTTTTTAAGTTCTTAAAAAAATTTTAAATATTTTATATAAAACCGTTGACAAATTTTTAAAATCGAGTATAATATGAATTAGCAATTAAGAAATGAGAGTGCTAACACTCTTATAAATAAATTGCTAAATCATAACTATTATCCCCGAGAAAGGGAAAGGAGAATGTTTTATGAAATACGCAATTACGAACCGCAATCGTTTCGGCAACAATCTGTTTGAGGATTGGGACAAATTATTCTTCAATCCTTTCGAAACCAGCGAACTGAAAACGGATATCCGCGAAAAGGACGGCAATTATATTCTTGACGTGGATCTTCCCGGATTCCGCAAAGAAGATATCGACGTAAGCATGGACGACGGTTATCTGACTGTCCGTGCGGAGAGAAAGGAAGAGAAAGAAGAAAAGGATGAAAAAGGGCGTTATCTGAGAAGGGAACGCTGCTACGGTACCTGTTCGCGCAGTTTTTATGTGGGCGACATCGACGAAAAGACGATCAAAGCCTCGTACAGCGACGGGATCCTTACCGTAACGATCCCCCAGGAGCAGCCGAAAAAACTCGAAGAGAAAAAACGCATCGAAATCGAATAATTTCGTCCCCCACGAAAGGGCCGCGGCGCAAGCCGCGGTTCTTTTTCGATTGCTCTTGACGCGGGGTCGGCGAAATGATATAATACAGGCATGGAATACGCCAATGCACTCAAGTTTATCAACAGTTACAACCGTATCGAGGCGCAGTTGAAACTGATGTACCGCGCCAAGCCCACGCAGAATTTCACGGATCTTGTCAAACGGTGTTCGGATCAGAACCTGACGGTGCGCCGATACGCCGCGGAACTGACCGATTACGGGAAACTCCGCAACGCCATCGTGCACCGCACCATGCGCGGCGATCAGTTTATCGCCAATCCGTGCGACGAGGTGGTGGAATCCATCGCCGCCATCGAAAAACAAATCTGTACGCCGCCGCGCGTGATGGACGCTTTCAAAGTCAAGCGCATCGTGCACGTGTTCGCAGACAGTTCTCTCGCCGAGGCGTTCGCAAAATTTTCGGAGGGACGGAGAAAGAGCCTGCCCGTCTACCGCGACGGAAAACTGGCGGGGATCCTCAATCCTTATACCTTAATGGGAAAACTGTTCGAGTTATCGCAAAACGGGGCGGACATCGCCGCGTATCTCAACGATACCCGCTGCGGCGATATTCTGGACGAAACCGAATTGGGAAACTATCGGTTTATGGGAAAGGACGCCAATATCTTCGAAGTGTTTCAGGCGTTTGAAGCCAAAAAGCACGTGAACGCAGTAATAATCACCGAAAACGGCGCGTTCGGCGAAAAAGTGCTCAATATCATTACGCCTACGGATTTTCCGATTTTAAACAGTTATATCGAAAACTACGATACCAAACTTTTGTAATTCACAAAAAATTATAAAAATTTTCAAATAACCTATTGACAAATTTTGAATGTGTGGTATAATAAAAACACAAAAGGGAGAAATACTCTTTTGCAAACGAATTTCATAGCACGGAAGTTCCCGACAGTCAGGGAAGAAAATTACGGAAGCGTTAAAGCGTAGCAAGTCGCGAGGCCGGAAGCGCAGGGGTAAAAGTCGGAAAGGAGTGTCAGATTTAGAAGATCCGGGAACCGTGCGCGGCAAAGGGTAAAAAAAAGAAAATATCCTATAGATCCTGTTTTAATCGGCGTGAGCCAAAAAAGATTAAAGAGAGTAAGTCAGGATCGGAAAAAAGGATAACTTTTGGAATAACCTGCGCCAATGAAATTCGTAATACAGGGCTGTGTGTGCAAACATACAGCCCTCAATTTTCCAATAAAGTTCCGGTCTGTACGGAAAAGTCTTTCCGGAATTTTATGATAAAGGAGATCAGGCGCCCGGCTATGGCCGCGCGCCTGTTTTCCTGTCTTTAATTCCTATAAAATTTATAGAATATACTGCAAAATGCTTGCGCGGCAAATCAATGTGTGGTATAATCATGCAAAACAAAGGAGCGGTCATGAAGATTTCCACAAAAGGGCGCTACGCGCTGCGAATTATGATAGATATAGCCGAGCACGAGCCGCAAATCACGAGCGTAAACGAACTTGCCGCGCGGCAAGAGATCTCCGTCAAATATGCCGAGGCCATCGTCGGCGCGCTTTCCCGCGCAGGGCTGCTCGTCAGCCGCCGCGGCAAAACGGGCGGTTACGTGCTTTCGAAAAGCGCCGATGCCATCACCGCGGGCGATATCCTGCGCGCGGGCGAAGGCTCTCTCGCTACGGTCGCGTGCTTGTCCGCGCCCGTCAATCCCTGTCCGCGCGCGGCGGGCTGTAAAACGCTACCGTTCTGGCGCGCTCTCGATCGGCATATCGCCGGATTTTGCGATTCCGTTTCCCTTTCCGCCCTCGTCACGGGCGAATTTTTGCCGTAAAAATTTTATATTTTATTCCTATATTTATGATAGGAAAACAGGAGTAAACATGAGTTATCGTTTTGAAACATTGCAGGTGCACGCGGGGCAGGAACAGCCCGATCCCGCAACCGGCGCGCGCGCCGTGCCCATTTATGCGAGCACGTCTTTCGTGTTCGGCGACTGCGACAGCGCTGAGGCGCGCTTTGCGCTCAAAGAGAGCGGCAACATTTACGGGCGGCTGACCAATCCCACCAACGACGCGTTCGAAAGGCGGATCGCGGCGCTGGAAGGGGGCAAGGCCGCGCTTTCGCTCGCGAGCGGCGCGGCGGCGGTCACCTACGCGGTGCAGAACATTCTGCGCGCGGGCGATCGTCTGGTCTGCTCCGCCGATGTGTACGGCGGCACCTATAACTTGTTTGCGCATACGCTCGCGGAGTTCGGTATACAGACGGATTTTTGCGAAAACACGCCCGAAGCGTACGAACGGGCGATGAAAGACAATACCAAAGCGATATTTATCGAAACGCTGGGCAATCCGCACAGCAGCGTTGCGGACGTGGAAAAGATCTCGGAAATCGCCCATAGGCACGGCGTGCCGCTCATCGCGGACAATACCTTTGCCACGCCGTATCTGTTCCGCCCCTTAGAGCACGGCGCGGATATCGTGGTGCATTCCGCGACCAAATTCATCGGCGGTCACGGCGCGGCGCTCGGCGGCGTCGTGGTGGACGGCGGCAAGTTCGATTGGAACAACGGTAATTTCCCCGCGCTTTCCCGCCCCAATCCCTCCTATCACGGGGCGGTATTTACAGACGCCGCGGGCGGTCTCGCGTATATCGTAAAAATGCGGGCGGCGCTTTTGCGGGATACGGGCGCGACGCTCAGTCCCTTTCACGCTTTTCTCTTTTTGCAGGGGCTGGAATCTCTCTCCCTGCGCGTGGAGCGCCACGTCGGAAACGCGCTGAAAGTGGTGGACTTTCTCCGTTCGCGGCGAGAAGTCGCGTTCGTCGACCATCCCGCCAACCCCGAGCGGCGGGACAACGCGCTTTACCGCAAATATTTCCCGCAGGGCGGGGCGAGTATTTTTACGTTCGAGATGGCGGGCGGCGGCAAAAAGGCGCGCAAGTTCATCGACTCGCTCAAATTGTTTTCCCTGCTTGCGAACGTGGCGGACAGCAAATCACTGGTCATTCACCCCGCGTCGACCACGCATTCGCAGATGAACGAAAAAGAGCGCCGCGCTGCGGGAATCACCGACGCGACCGTGCGCCTATCGGTGGGGATCGAACATATCGACGACATTCTGGCAGATCTCGATGCCGCGTTCGGCGCAATTTCGCGCGCATGATTGTCAACGCGCGGGTAATATGATATAATAGAAAGAGGAGGTCATCGCATGATTTATCGGAATATCACCCAACTGATCGGAAAAACGCCCCTGGTGGCGCTTGAAAACATACAAAAGGAATTGCGCTTAAAGGCGCGTTTGCTTGCAAAAATCGAATATTTCAATCCGTCCGGCAGCGTGAAAGACCGCGCGGCGTATTCCATGCTCGCGGAGGCGGAAAAACGCGGCGCGGTGAAAGCGGGGACGGTCGTTATCGAGCCGACGAGCGGAAATACGGGCATCGGACTCGCGGCGATCTGCGCGGTCCGGGGATATCGGCTCATTCTCACTATGCCCGAAACGATGAGCGTGGAGCGGCGCAAACTTTTAAAAGCGTACGGCGCGGAGATCGTGCTGACCGAGGGCGCCAAGGGCATGCGCGGCGCGATCGAAAAGGCTTCGGAACTTGCCGCACAGTATCGCGACAGTTTTATTCCTTCGCAGTTTGAAAATCCCGCAAATCCCGCCGTTCACCGTGAAACAACGGGCCCCGAGATCTGGAACGACAGCGAGGGCACGGTGGATATTTTCGTGGCGGGCGTGGGTACGGGCGGCACCGTTACGGGCGTGGGCGAATATCTGAAATCGCAGAAACCGACCCTGCGCGTGGTGGCGGTGGAGCCTGTCAATTCCGCGGTGCTCGGCGGCGGCGCGGCGGGCCCGCATAAATTGCAGGGGATCGGCGCGGGATTCGTTCCCAAAGCGCTCAATACGAAAATTTATGACGAGATCGCGCAGATCGCCGACGAGGATGCGTTCGCTTTCGCAAAACTCATTGCAAAGCGCGAGGGGCTGTTGGTCGGCATATCGTCGGGCGCGGCGCTGAAAGCGGCGTGCGATCTGGCGGCGCGGCAGGAAAATGCCGGCAAAACGATCGTCGTGCTGCTGCCCGATTCGGGCGATCGGTATCTTTCCACGCCCATTTTCGAAGAATGAGCCCCCAAGAGCGTTTCGAAAATACCTGTGAATCTCTGCAAGCGCAGGGGTATACGGCGCGCGATCGCACCTTTTCGGGCGCGGGCGGGGCGGCGATGCTCGCAACGGTACTGCCCGTTTCGGCGCTCTTTGTCGCGCTGTACGCCATACTTGCGCGCTCGGTTGCATCGGTCTGGCTGGGCTGGGTCATGCTCGCGGCGGGGATCGTTTGTAGCGTGCCCGTGCACGAACTTCTGCACGCGCTGGGCTGGGCGGCGGTCAACCGTTCGTTGCGCTGCGTGCGGTTGGGATTCGATCGCCGTACGTGCACGCCCTACTGCGCGTGTTCCGCACCCATGCAGCGCGGGAAATACCTCGTCGGCGCGCTTTTTCCCTGGCTTTTGCTGGGGATCGTGCCTGCGGCGCTTTCGGTGGCGTTGAAAAATATTTGCCTTTTGCTCTTTGCCCTCGTCAACGTCGTTTTAGCGGGCGCGGATACCGCCGTGGCGCTTCGCGCGACGACCTGCCGCGCGAATTTATTGCTCGACCACTACGAACGCGCGGGATTTTACGCGTTTTCCAAATAAAAAAGACTGTGCGCCGCACAGTCTTTTTTTGATTACAGGATCTGCAATACGAAATATTTGAGATACATGGTCTCCTCCGCGCATAAAAGAGAGGGGTGGTCTGGCGCCTGTATCTTGACTTCCAGCATTTTTACCCTGCGCCCGCTCGCCGCGGCAGCGTCCGCAAGCATATTTTCGAAGAGGGGCAGCGTCATATAGTGCGAACACGAGCACGTAATGAGGTATCCGCCCCGCTCTACGAGTTTCATGGCGAGCAGGTTGATATCCTTATAGCCTCGGCAGGCGTCCCTGACCTCGGCCGCGCTCTTGCAGAATGCGGGCGGGTCGAGCACGATGCAGTCGAACTTTTTTCCCTCCGCCTTATAAGCGCGCAGCGCCTCGAACACGTCGGCGCACTGCGTGCGGATATTGGTAAACTGATTCAGCGCGGCGTTTTCCCGCATGTTTGCGAGCGCAAATTCGGAAATATCCAGCGCCGTGACCTCTTTCGCGACCGTCGCGGCGTTTAAGGAAAATCCGCCGCTGTTGCAGAAACAATCGAGCACGCGCGCGTCCTTGCAGTAGCGCCGCGCGGCGGACCGATTTTCTTTCTGGTCGAGAAAATATCCCGTTTTCTGCCCGTTTTTCACGTCTACGGACATGATCAGCCCGTTTTCGCGGATCTGAACTTTGTCCGGCACTTCGCCGGAAAGCACGCCGCTTTCCAAGGGCAGACCCTCTTTGGCGCGCACCGCCACGTCGCCCCGCTCGTAAATGCCGCGCGGGCGGAACAAATCGTTCAAAACGCGCACGATCATCTCTCTTTTGAGCGAAATGCCCAAAGAAAGGCATTGTAGCACCAAAACGTCGCCGTAGCGGTCGATGATGAGCGCGGGCAGATCGTCCGCCTCGGCAAATACCATGCGGTAGCAGTCGTCGGAAATCAACCGCCTCCGCGCGGCGTCCGCCTCCGCGATGCGTTCGCGGTACAGCGTCTCGTCGTCCTCCCGCCCGTCGCGGATAAAGATACGCACCAAAATTTTGGAAAGGTGGTTGAGATAGCCCTTTCCGATATAGCGCCCGTCGCTTGCATAGACGGCGGCGAGGGCGCCGTTCTTGTCCTTGCCCTCGATGCGCGCGACTTCGTTGGCATACACCCAACTGTGCCCTCTCAGCAGGCGTTTTTCCTCGTTCTTTTTCAAATAGACGCTGTACGGCATAAAAATCTCCAAGGTTTTGTTAACATTATAACAAAAGTATGTGAAAAACACAAGCGCGCGCGCCGCGAAAAGGGGATAGGCTTGACAAACGCCGCGAATTTGGGTACAATGTTAAAGTTCAATAGATTTGCAGGCGGCATATTTTCGTGCCGCGCTCTCATAGAATAGAGAGCGTCGAGGTGGGTTATGCAAGCGGTGTCTTCCCGAGAGATACATTCGTACAATTTAAAACAACTGGAAGCGCTCGCCGACGACTGCCGCGAGGAGATCGTCGCCGCCGTACGCAAAAACGGCGGGCATCTCTCTTCCAATCTCGGCGTGGTAGAACTGACGCTTGCCCTGCACTTCGTCTTCGATTTTCCCAAAGACAAACTGCTCTTCGACGTGGGGCACCAGTGTTACGCGCACAAACTCGTCACGGGGCGCGCCGAACGGTTTTCGACCATCCGCCAAAAGGGCGGACTCTCGGGCTTTCCCGACCCCGAAGAGAGCGATTACGACGCTTTTATCGCGGGTCATAGCGGCGCGAGCGTGGCGACGGGCATCGGGTTTTGCCATGCGAGAGATCTTTTAGGCGGGAGCGAAAAAGTCATCTGCCTTATCGGCGACGCTTCTCTTTCCAACGGTCTGGCGCTGGAAGCGCTCTTTTCGTCGGAATCCAAGCCCAAAAATTTTATCGTGATTTTGAACGATAACGGCATGTCTATCGGCAAAAACACCTCCGCGCTGTACAGCGCGGTCAGCAAAATGACGGCGAAACGGCGCTATCGCCGTTTCAATTCGTTTCTGGAAAAGACCTTCCGCGAAACCAACGCTCTGGGAAGATCTCTTCGCAAAGTCAAGAGAAATATCAAGCGGCTGCTCAATAAAAACGCGTTTTTCGAGCGCTGCGGATTCAAATATATCGGCCCGCTCGACGGGCACAATCTTTCCGAACTCGTGCGCGTGTTCGAGGATATAAAACACCTCGACAAGCCCGCGTTCGTGCACGTGGTCACGCAAAAGGGGCACGGCATGGAACTCGCGGAACAGCAGCCGTCGCTCTATCACGGCATCGGCGCGGACCTCAAAGTGAGCGAAAATACCTTTTCCGAGCGCGTGAGCGCGATGCTGTGCCGCGCGGCGGAAAAAGACGAACGGGTGACCGCCGTCTGCGCGGCGATGCGCGACGGGGTAGGGCTCAACGAATTTTCCGAAAAATATCCCGCGCGCTGTTTCGACGCGGGCATCTGCGAAAGTTACGCCGTCACGATGGCGGCGGGCATGGCGAAGGGCGGTTTAAAGCCCGTCGTGTGCATATATTCCACGTTTTTACAGCGCGCGTACGACCAGATCGTTCACGACGTGTGTATCCAGAATCTGCCCGTCGTCTTTCTGGTGGACAGGGCGGGGTTGTCGGGCGCGGACGGAAAGACGCATCAGGGAATGTTCGATACCGCGTATCTCCGTTCGATCCCCAATCTGAAAGTATTCGCGCCCAAGGACGACGACGAGGCGGAGGCCATGTTCGCCTACGCGCTTTCGCTCGATTGTCCCGTCGCCCTCCGTTATCCCAACGGAAAGATCGGCAAAGTCGGTATAAGCGGCGCGGATTTTGAGAAAAATAGGTGGGAAGTGCTTGAAGAGGGGGAAGACGTCTACGTGCTCGCGAGCGGCGCGCGTTCGATCGCGAGGGCGCTTTCGGCGCGGGAAAAGGCAAAGATCCCCTTCGGGATCGTAAACGCGCGCACCGTCGTGCCGCTGGACGAAGATATGCTCGAACGGCTGAAAGATAAAAAACTCGTCACCTTCGAGGAATCGTACGCGGCGGGCGGGTTCGGCGGCGCGGTCGCGGAATTTTTCGCGCAGAGAGGGGAACGCGTCAGTTTGCGCCTTGTGGGCGCGCCTTTGAAATTCATTGCGCACGCGAAGGCGGAAGAGCAGGCGCAGATGCTGGGCGTCGCCGAAAACGACTTGCTCAAAATCGTGGAAACGCTGCAACGAGAGCGCGGCAACGGAGACTGAATCTATGGATCTTGGAAATATCCTGTCGGCGGGCGTCACCGAATGGATCAAAGAACTGTTCGCGCGCGTATTCGGCGATAATGCGGCGCTCGCGACCGTTCTCATATCGATCGTGCCGATCATCGAACTCAAAGGCGCGATCCCCTTCGGCATGAGCACGGCGTTCTGGGGCGAACACGCCCTGTCGGGCGGCGCGGCGCTCGGATGCGGCATATTGGGCGGGCTGATCGTCGCGATCCTGCTTTCATTTTTGCTCGAGCCTTTGGTGCGCTGGCTGAAAAGCACGAAACTTTTCAAGCGGCTCATCGAGCGTTTCGAACACTCCGTGCGTGAAAAGGCGGAAAAAATGGAGAGCGAGGGCAAAGCGCAGTCTTCTCCCCGCAAAAAAACTTTTTATAAAATGCTGGGCGTGTTTCTGTTCGTGGCTGTGCCGCTACCGCTGACGGGCGTGTGGACGGGCACCGCGATCGCGGTGTTTGCGGGGCTCAAATTCTGGCAGAGCATTCTTGCCGCGTTTGCCGGCAACGTGGTCGCGGGGCTGTTGATCTCTTTCGTGTGCACGGTGTTTCCCGCGTTCACGACGCTCTTATTTTATCTCATCATCGCCATCGTGCTGATGGTCGTGGTGTATAAACTCATCAAGGGCCGATTGTACAAACAAAACTGAATTTTCCCGACGGGATCTCCCGTCGGGATTTTTTTATGCCGATTGCGTAAAATAAGGTTATTACAAAATTATGACAACATTTGCGAAAAGATTAGACATTTTGGGTTTATACTCGAATTACAAAGAACAAGGAGATCGAAAAAAATGAAAAAGATATTGCTTGCGATTCTGAGTATCGCAATGGTAGGCGTTTTAGGCGTTGCGGCAGTCGGCTGCGGCGAGGACAAAATGACGGACACGATCACGGTGATCACCCGCGAGAGCGGTTCGGGAACGCGCGGCGCGTTTATCGAACTGACGGGCGTACAACAGAAGGATAAGGACGGCAACAAAGTGGACAGGACGGTCAAGACCGCGCAGGTTGCCAATTCTACCGCGGTAGCGCTGCAAAACGTACAGAAAAACCCGAGCGCCATCGCTTATATTTCGCTCGGTTCGCTCAACGACAGCGTCAAAGCGGTGCCCTTTGAAGGGACTGCGGCTACCGTAAACAACATCAAAAACGGCTCTTACACGCTTTCGAGGCCCTTCAATCTCGCGTACAAAGAGGACAACGACAATCCCACGCTGGCGGATTTCATGAAATACATCGCGAGTACGGAAGCGGCGGAGGTCATCAACGGAGAAGATTTCATTGCGCCCGAAAATACGGCTTCGTACACGAAACCCGCTACGGCGCCTACGGAAAAACTGGTCGTCAACGGTTCCTCCTCGGTGTATCCTTTGATGCAGGCGCTCGTCGAAAGTTACTGCAAGGCGTCGGGCGTTTCCAAATCGACGATCGATCTGCAATTCAACGATTCCACGGCGGGCATGACGGGTGCGATGAACGGAACGTACGATCTGGGCATGGCGTCGCGCGAATTGGAAGAGAGCGAGGCCGCGGCGCTGCAATCCGTCGTGCTGGCGACCGACGGCATCGCGGTCATCGTCAACAATATGAATCCCATCACGAATATTACCAAAGAACAACTTTGCAACATCTATATCGGCGTCGCGACGAAATGGTCGGACGTGGGCGTGTCGGTAGAGGCGTAAAGCAAAAAATAAATCGGGCTGGCGGGGCTTTGTACAGACCCGCTTTTGCCGCGTTCTGAGAGGAAAAAATGGAACAAACCTTACAGGAAGGCGTAAAACGCGCCGTAAAGATCCAATGGAAAGAAACGATCATGAGGATCGTCTTTATTATCTCCGCCGTCGTATTCGTGGCGGCGGTGGCGACGATCTGCGTGTTCATTTTCGCGCAGGCGTTTCCCGCGATCGCCGAGATCGGCATCATCGATTTTCTGTTCAACGGGAACTGGGCGCCTACCGACGGCAATCCGAGTTACGGCATCGCGACCATGATCGTCGGGTCCTGCTACATTACGGCGGGCGCGCTCGCCATCGGCGTACCCATCGGTTTTCTGACCGCCGTATTCATGGCCCGCTACTGCCCCCGCCCCGCGTACAAGGTGCTGAAACCGCTCACCAATATTCTGGCGGGCATTCCCTCCATCGTGTACGGGTTTTTCGGCGTGGCAGTCATCGTCCCGCTCATCCGCCGCACGTTCGGCGGATCGGGCTCGAGTATTCTGACCGCGTCCCTCGTTTTAGGCATCATGATCTTACCCACCATCATCAGCGTGTCGGAAAACGCCATCCGCGCCGTGCCGAAAAGTTATTACGAGGGCGCGCTCGCGCTGGGCGCGACCAAGGAACGCGCGATCTTCCGCACCGAAGTGCCCGCGGCGAAATCGGGCATCATGACCTCCATCATTCTGGGGCTGGGGCGCGTCATCGGCGAAACGATGGCGGTCGTCATGATCGCGGGCAATCAGGCGGTGTTCCCTTCGAGCATACTCGACGGTGTGCGCACGATGACGGCGAATATCGTCATCGAACTCGGCTACGCGACCGATCTGCACCGCGGCGCACTCATCGCCACGGCGGGCGTGCTGTTCGTATTTATTCTCATCATCACGCTGCTCGTTTCGCTCATCCGCAAAAAGTCCAGATAAGGAGGTATTTATGGAACGCGAAAAAATTCTGCCCGCATCGCAAATGCCGCAGGGCGCCGTCGCCATCAACAGGCAGAGCGTATCGGATAAACTGCGCGCCTATCTGAAAAAACCTTTTTCGCTCGGCGCGCTCGTATTGGTGCTGCTTGCGGCGGCGATCACCGTGGGCGCAGTCTTGTGGGTGCTCGTCTATACGCTCGTACAGGGCGTTCCCAACCTGTCCGCCAGACTGTTCGAATGGGAATATACCACCGAAAACCAATCTATGCTGCCCGCGCTTTTAAACACGCTGTTCATTGCGGGCACCGCGCTCGCCGTCGCCGTGCCGCTCGGCGTGTTCGCCGCGATCTTTATGGTCGAATACGCGAAATCCAATAACGTGTTCGTCAAGATCGTGCGCATGGCTGCGGAAACGCTGGCGGGCATCCCTTCCATCGTGTACGGCATTTTCGGCATGCTCTTTTTCGTACAGTTGTTCGGTTGGGGCACTTCCGTTCTCTCGGGCGCGCTCACGATGGCGCTGATGATCCTGCCGCTCGTCATGCGCACCACGGAAGAGGCGTTAAAAGCCGTGCCCGATTCTTTCCGCGAAGGCAGTTTCGCGCTGGGCGCAGGAAAACTCCGTACGATCTTCAAGATCATTCTGCCCTCCGCCATGTCGGGCATCATCTCGGGCGTTATATTAAGCCTTGGCAGAATTGTGGGGGAGACCGCCGCGCTCATCTATACGGCGGGCACGGCCACCAACGTGGCGGGCGGATTTTTAAAGGGCGGCGAAACGCTCTCCATTCACGTCTATATTCTCGCGACCAACGCGCTGTACGAAAAGGAAGCGTGGGCGGCGGCCGTCGTGCTCATCGCGCTCGTTCTCGTCATCAACGGGTTGGCGGAATTCGTCGGCGCAAAACTCAAAAAGGAGTACTGATCTTGGATAAGTTCAACGTAAAGGGATTAAATTTATATTACGGCAATTTTCATGCGCTGAAAAATATTGATATGGACATCAAAGAAAAGGAGATCACCGCGTTCATCGGTCCGTCGGGATGCGGAAAATCCACCTTTTTGAAATCGCTCAACCGCATGAACGACCTCGTGCCCGACTGCAAAATTTACGGAGAAGTGCTGATCGACGGCGAAGATCTGTACGGGAAAGTGGACGTCAACGATCTTCGCAAGCGCGTGGGCATGGTGTTCCAGAAACCCAACCCGTTTCCCATGAGCGTGTACGACAACGTCGCCTACGGCCCCAAGACGCACGGCGTGAAAAAAAAGGCGGCGCTGGACGAGATCGTGGAAAAATCTTTGCGGCAGGCAGCCATCTGGGATGAACTGAAAGATCGTCTGAAAAAAAGCGCTCTGGGGCTTTCGGGCGGACAGCAGCAGCGCCTTTGCATCGCGCGCGCGCTCGCCGTCGAACCCGAAGTCATTCTGATGGACGAACCGACGAGCGCTCTCGATCCCATTTCCACCTCCAAGATCGAAGATTTGGCGCAGGAACTGAAACAGAATTACACCATCGTCATGGTCACGCACAATATGCAGCAGGCGGCGCGCATTTCCGACAAGACCGCGTTTTTTCTGTTGGGCGATCTCATCGAATTCGGCGAAACTGATCAGATTTTCGATAAGCCGCGGGACAGGAGAACGGAAGATTATATCACGGGGAGGTTTGGCTGATATGGTCAGAAATCAATATAACGAGCAACTCGCGGAACTGAAATCGTTGCTTACCGAAATGGGGGATCTGAATTCGCAGGCGATCGCACAGGTGGTCGCGGCGCTCAAAAGCCCCGCGATCCCTCCCAGAAAAGAGGGGGAATTGTACGGGAGCGTCAGCGTGGTGCGCGCTATCAAACGCTATGAAAACGCGGTGGACGAAAAGGAGAGCGAGATCGAGCGCCTGTGTTTAAAACTCATCATCCGTCAGCAACCCGTCGCAAGCGACCTTCTTTTTATCACTTCCGCCATGAAGATGATCACGGACATGGAGCGTATCGCCGACCAGGCGGTGGATATCAGCGAACTGGTGGTCAAAATGAGCGGGTTGAAAGAGGGGGAGATCCCCGAAGAGATGAGCGCGATGGCGGACGCGGTGCAGAAGATGGTCGTAGGCGTCATGCAGGCGTTCACCGAGCGCAGCGAGCAAAAAGCGCGCGAGATATGCCGCGCGGACGACGTCGTGGACGAATGTTTTATCAAAATCAAAACGAAACTGACTTCCGTCATGCACCGGAGCGGCGACGAGGGCGGCAACGAACGCGCGCTCGATCTTTTGATGGTGGCGAAATATCTCGAACGCATCGGCGACCACGCGGTGAATATCGCTGAATGGGTACTCTTTTCCCTGACGGGAGAACATAAAAAATTGGGTTGACGATTTTCGCATAAAGGATCGCGGCGCGGCGCATACTATCATAAAAAGGAGAGTTCGATATGAGCCAAACCATTCAATATATCCTGATCGCGGCGGCGGTCATCGTGCTGTTGCTGATCGGTCTGAAGTTATTCAAAGCGACGTTCAAAACCATTTTTACGATCGTTTTAAACGCCGTCATCGGCGCGCTCGCCATCTGGCTTTTGAATTTTATCCCCGCGGTGGAAATCCCGCTCGTGTGGTGGACGGCGCTGCTTGCGGGTATTTTCGGCGTTCCCGCGGTCATCATCATGCTGATCGTCAGTCTGATCAAATAGTAAAAGCGCACCCTTTCGGGCGCGCTTTTTTTATCAGGACGCTTTGTCTTTCATGATAACCGTTTGCGGCACGTCCGTCTTTACGGGGACGAGTTGTTCGATCCTGGTCGTGTCCACGTGTTTGATTTTTTTCCAGGTGACGTGCATGAACAGGCTGAAGATCGCGAGCGGGATCTCGATAAAATCGAACCAGGGGAAGAGCAGTACGTACAGGACGAGTTTCTTCGTCGTACAATGAATGTGTTTCCGTTCGCGTATGACGACCACGGTGCCGGTGAACACGGTCATCAGCCAGAAACTCAAAAGGTCCATTCCCATGCTTTTGAGCGTCGCCAGCGGCCCGTAGGAATCCATCACGGTGCCCGCCTGCACCGCGAGCGCGACGGAAAGGGCGGTGACCGCCAAAGATATGACGGTCGTGACCAAACCGTAAGGAAAGGCGTAAAACAACATATCGAAACACGCCCATTTCTGCGTTTTCTTTTTGAACATGCCCGCGATCTCCTGGTGCGCATAGGCAAAAAACGCGTAAAGGCGGCCCTTGAACCAACGCATGCGCTGTTTGATGACCGTTCCGAATCCGACAGGCTGTTCGTCGAAAAATTCCGCAGCCTCGCAGTAGCCGATCTTATATCCGTGCGCCACGAGGTAGAGGGTGAGTTGGGTATCCTCGGTCAGACAATACCAGCGCCAGCCGTCCTTTAAAATCTCCGCTTTCACGAGATAGCCTGTGCCGGCGAGGTGCGTGGCGGAATTCAATAACTGCCTGGGGCGGTGGTATGTGAGCGAACTTCTGTAAAAGTGAATGCCGTACGCGGCGGAAATGCAATTCGTGTCGAAGTTTTTCGTATTGCGGTAGCCCGTAATTACGTCGAGTTCGCCCGTATCGAACGCTTTGTTCATTTCGGTGACGTAATCGGGGCGCAAAAGGTTGTCCGCGTCGAAAAAGAGATATCCTTCGAAATTTTCGATGCCGTAATCTTCCTTGATCCGATCGAACCCGAACCCGAGCGCGTAACCTTTGCGCGCTTTGGAAAGATCGTGCCGCTCGTACACGGTGGCGCCTTTTGCGCGCGCGATGGCGGCGGTTTCGTCCGTGCAGTTGTCCGCGATCACGAACACGTGCAGTTTGTCTTTGGGATAATCCTGCCCCGCAATGCTGTCCAACAGGTTGCCGATGACCTTTTCTTCGTTGCGGGCGCAGATCACTATGGCGTAACGATGTTTCTTTTCAGTAACTGAAAAGGTTTTTGCCTTGCGGCAAAAACCTATGATCATATAAACGAATTTATAAAAGGACATGACTAAAAAGACTTTCAGTATAATGTCCAGTACGCGGATTGCTGTTTCCATATTCTCCTCTTTCTTTTAAACGACTACGATATTTTTGCTTTCGAAACTTGCTTTTACCGCGGCGGGCAGATTATCGTCGGTAATGAGTACGTCGATGTCCTCGGGGGATGCGAAGGTATAGGGCATGATCTTGTCTATTTTGGAAGTATCGAGCATCATATATACCATTTTCGCTTTATCCAGAATAAATTTCAGAAGGTCGGCTTCCACCTGCCCCAAACAGGAAAACCCGTGCGCGAAGGAAAACGCGGAAGCGGATATGATCGCAAGTTCGAAATTCGTGTTTTCCAGAAACACCCGCGAATAAGGGGACGCGGTGGAAAGATTTTCCTTGATGAGCGTGCCGCCGACCAGCACCACGTTGGGCTGTTTTTTGTGCGCCAGTTCCTCCGCCACGGCGATGCCGTTCGTGAAGATATGGCAGGGGCGGTCGGGAAGTTCTTTCGCGAGGTACATGGCGGTAGTGCCGCCGTCCAGAAACAAACTCACGCCCTCGTCGATGAGCGCCGCCGTCTTTTTGGCGATCGCCTTTTTCGCGTCGGTGTTGATGGTGGTCTTCTGCGCGTACGCCTCCCCCGAGCGCTTTTGCACTTCCAGAACCGACATGGCGCCTCCGCGCACGCGGATGACCTTGTTTTCCTTTTCCAGTTGCAATAGATCGCGCCGCAGCGTCATGTCCGATACGTCGGGAAATTGCTCCGCCAACTCTTCCAGACTCATTTTGCCGTTCTTCTCGATGAGAAGCGCGATCTCTTCGATTCTCGTTCGTTTCGTAATGGGGCCCCCCTTATGGTCGAATATCGGTTATTATTATATCATAAGCGTCGGCTAAAATCAATAAAATGTTCAGGAATTGTGAATTCTTTTCAAATTTCGGTGAAAAGACGGAAAAATTTTTCCGCGCACGCGAATTACTTTGTTTTTTCGCGCAAATCATGTATAATAGTGTCAAGAAAATATCGAGGTTGACTATGAGTGAAGATCTCATTCGCGATTTAGACGAATACTTTGCTAAGAAATACGAAAATTACGATCTGATCGCCGGCGTCAAGAGTTACGAATCGGTGACCATGTGCATGATCCTCAAAAATCAGAACCGCATCGAACAGGGCGAAATGGCGTCCAACGAAATGCGCAAAATATACTGTCAGCCGCAGCCCGCGGTGATTTTGAAAGAGGTCAAGGAAAAGTACGTCGACAACAATTTTTCCTTTACCGTAAAGGTCGCGCCCTTGAAACTGCGCTGGAAGGCGATTTTTCATCACAGCGCCGTGCCCGCCGCGCGCATCGAAAGCGTCATCGAGAAAAAGGGCTTTTCCCCCGCGGAATTTTACAAGGAGTTCGACTATCCCGAGGCGACCTGGAAGGGCATTTTGAAGGGCAAATACCTTCCCGAAAAGAATCTGATCTATCAAATCGCGCTCATAACGGGCGCGAGCCTTGAAGACGTGAACGGACTTTTGGCGGCGTGCGGATACTCGTTCGATTATTCCGACGCGCGCGACGTGGTGATCCGTTTTCTTTTAGATTACCGCATCACCAATCCCGAAATGGTGCAAGCGGCGTTCGCGGAATACAAGATCGCGCCGCTCATCGCGTAAAAACGCTTGCATTTTGCCGTAAATCGTGATAAAATGACGGCACAAATCCAATTAAATAGTGTTTCCGATGCGGAAAAAGAGTATCAGCGAGTTTCAAAGAGAGTGCCGACGCGGCTGAAATCGGCGCAAATTTTTGCTGAGAAGGTGCGTTTCCGCGCTTGAGGACGGGCCAATCCCCCGCGGTGCGCGCCGTTATCGCGCCAACGAGAAAAGCCTTCGGGCTTTTGAAGTAAAGTGGAACAGCGTGCATTGCGCCTTTATATACTGTATAGAGGCGCTTTTTTTATTTGGAAGGAAAAAGGGCGGCTTCTTTGCCATCGAACGCGATAGGAGGAAACGACAAATGTTTTTCAAACGGCTGCGGCAGGATATCAACGCCGCAAAGCGCAACGATCCCGCCGCGCGCAATAAATTCGAGATCTGGCTTACCTATTCGGGCGTGCACGCGCTCTCCTGGCACCGCGGCGCCCAGTTTTTTTATAAGATCAAGTTAAAACTCCTTGCGCGCATGATCTCGCAGTTCGCGAAATTTTTAACGGGCATCGAGATCCACCCCGCCGCGAAGATCGAGGGGGGCGTGTTCATCGACCACGGCGCGGGCGTCGTCATCGGCGAAACGGCGGAAGTCAAGAGCGGCGTGGTCATTTACCAGGGCGTCACGCTCGGCGGCACGGGCAAGGAAAAGGGCAAGCGCCATCCGACCATCGAAAAAGACTGCATCATCAGCGCGGGCGCCAAAGTTCTGGGCGGATTCACCGTGGGCGAAGGCGCGAAGATCGGCGCGGGCGCCGTGGTCTTAAAAGAAGTTCCCCCGCACGCGACCGTGGTCGGCGTTCCCGGCAGAGTCGTGCGCATCAAGGGCGAAAAACCAGACCTTTTGCAGGAAAAAGCCGATCCGAATCTCGAAGAGATCTGCTCGCTGCGCTCCCGCGTGGCGGAGTTGGAAGCCGCGCTCGTAAAACTGACGGGCGGCGAATTTCAGCCCTGCAAACCGCACGGCGGCGAACAAAAAGAATAAAAAAGAGGCAAAAAAATGAAATTATACAACACGCTCACGCGCAAAAAGGAAGAATTCGCGCCGCTTGACGGCAAGACCGTCCGCATGTATTCGTGCGGGCCGACCGTTTACAACTTCGCGCATATCGGCAATATGCGTACGTATATTTTTATGGATATCCTGCGCCGCACCCTGCGTTACGAAGGCTATAAAGTCAAGGGCGTCATGAACATCACCGACGTGGGGCATCTCTTGAGCGACGCAGACGAGGGCGAGGACAAAATGGAAAAGGCGGCGAAAGAACAGCGGAAATCGCCCTACGAGATCGCGGATTTTTACACGAAAGTGTTTTTCGACGATCTGAAAAAACTGAATATCGGCAAGCCCGAACTCACCCCCAAAGCCACCGAACATATCCGAGAAATGCTCGATTTCGTCTATGCGCTGTGCGAAAAGGGCTACGGTTACGAAACGAGCGACGGCATTTATTTCGATATTTCCAAATTCCCCGCCTACGGGCAACTTTCGGGCATCAATTTAGAGGATCAGAAAGCGGGCGCGCGCGTCGAGGTCAACGACGAAAAGCGCAGCCCCTTCGATTTCGCCATCTGGAAAAAGGCGCCCAAAGAGCACATCATGCAGTGGGACAGCCGTTGGGGCAAAGGGTATCCCGGCTGGCATATCGAGTGTTCCGCCATGAGTAAAAAATATCTCGGCGAAGTGTTCGATATCCACACGGGCGGCGTGGACCATATTCCCATCCACCACGAAAACGAGATCGCCCAAAGTTACGGCTATTCGGGCAAAAATCCCGCAAAATTCTGGATGCACGGCGAATTTATGCTGGTGAACAACGGCAAAATGAGCAAAAAATTAGGCAACACCTATCTCGTGAGCCAGTTGGAAGAAATGGGTTATTCGCCCATGTGTTTCCGCTATTTCTGCCTGAACACCCATTACCGCAAAAAACTCAATTTCACGTTCGAGGGCATGGACGGCGCCAAGACCGCCTACGCGCGGCTGTGCGCGCTCGTCGCAAAGCACAGAGAGGGCGAAAACGACGTTTCCGACGAAAAACTCGCGGCGTACAGAAAGGAATTCGAAGAGGACGTCACGGACGATCTGAACGTTCCGGGCGCGATGGGCGTGCTTTGGACCATGCTCAAAGAGCCTGCGAGCAGGAAAATTTACGCGCTTGCTCTGGAAATGGACAAGGTTTTCGGTCTGAAACTCGACGAGGCGAAGGCGGAAGAGGTCAAAGAGGAATTCCCCGCCGAGATCACGGCGATCGCAAACGAGCGCGCCGCGGCGCGCGCCGCCAAAGACTGGGGCAAGTCGGACGAACTGCGGGCGAAACTCGACGAACTCGGCTATGCGGTCAAGGACACCAAAGAGGGATATACGCTTACGCGCAAATAAGCGAAGAGAGGAATATTTGAAAATGATAACGAGCAAACAACTGCGGAACAAATGGATCTCATTTTACGAAAGCAAGGGGCACGTCAATATCGGCGCGGTGTCTTTGATCGGCGACGGCAGCACGGGCGTCATGTTCAACGTGGCGGGCATGCAGCCGCTCATGCCCTACCTTCTGGGACAACCTCACCCTGCGGGCAAGCGCCTGTGCAACGTGCAGGGCTGCGTGAGAACGGTCGATATCGAATCGGTGGGCGACGCGTCGCATTTCACCTTTTTCGAGATGATGGGCAACTGGTCGCTGGGCGACTACTTCAAAAAGGAAAAGACCGCCTGGTCGTTCGAACTTTTGACAAAGGAGTTTGGATTAGATAAGGACAAACTGTGTTCCACCGTGTTCGCGGGCAACGAGAGCGCGCCGCGCGACGAGGAAACGGCGAAATTTCTCGAAGAGTTGGGCATCCGTAAAGAAAATATCTTCTATCTGGATAAATCCAACAACTGGTGGGAGTTGGAGGGCACCGTCGGCACGCCCTGCGGGCCGGATAACGAGTGGTTTTATCCGCTGCACGACGAAAAGTGCTGCGATACGTGCGATATCAACTGCGCCTGCGGTCGCTACGTGGAGATCGGCAACGACGTATATATGCAGTATAAAAAGTTGGAAGGGGGCAAATACGCGCCTCTGGAAAACAAAAACGTGGATACGGGCTTCGGGCTGGACAGAATGCTTGCCTTTTTGAACGGGCTGACCGACGGTTACAAAACCGACCTGTTCAGCGGCGTCATCGCGTATCTGGAAAAAATTTCGGGCAAGCGCTACGACGACGGCGGCGAGGCGCAAAAAGCCATGCGCATCATCGCGGACCATACGAGGACTTCCGTCATGCTCATCGGCGACGTGAACGGCATCGTACCCTCGAACACGGGCGCGGGCTATATTCTGCGCCGACTGATGCGCCGCGCGGTGCGTTACGCGAGAACGCTGGGCATCGAGAGCAAAGAACTTTTGAACGCCGCGAAAATATTTATCGAAGAGGTGTATAACGAGGCGTATCCGCTCCTGCCCGAAAAGGAAGAGTACATTTTGCAGGAATTTTCCCGCGAGATCGAACGCTTCGAAGCGACGCTGGAAAAGGGCATCAAGGAATTCGAAAAGTGCGTAAACGGCATCGAGCGCAAAAACGAATTCATGTCCAAACAAAATCCCGATTACGTGAAAGAGAGTGCCATCGGCGGAAAACAGGCGTTCAAACTGTACGATACGTACGGTTTTCCGCTCGAACTGACCGAAGAGTTGGCGGCGGAGCGCGGCTACACGGTGGATGCGGCTGGATTCGAAGCGGCGTTTAAAGAGCACCAGCAAAAGAGCCACGCAGTGGCGGAAGGGCAGTTCAAGGGAGGGCTTGCCGATACGGGCGAGGCGACGACAAGGCTGCACACCGCAACGCACCTTTTGAATGCGGCGTTAAAAAAAGTGCTTTCCCCCGATATCAACCAGAAGGGCAGCAATATCACGCCCGAGCGTTTACGGTTCGACTTCAATTTCTCCCGTCCGCTGACGGAAGAGGAGATCAGAGAGGTGGAAGCGCTCGTCAACGAGAAAATCAAGGAAGATATTCCCGTCGTATTCGCGGAAATGCCCTACGAACAGGCGCGCGAAGAGGGGATCACGGGCGTATTTGACAGCAAGTACGGCGAAGTGGTCAAAACGTACAGCATCGGCGGTTTTTCGCGCGAGATGTGCGGCGGTCCGCACGTCGGGCGCACGGGCGAGTTGGGCACCTTTAAGATCGTAAAGGAGCAATCCTCCGCCAGCGGTATCCGCCGTATCAAAGCGGTTTTGGAATAAAAAAACGGCTGTTCCTCATGGAACAGCCGTTTTTTTATTGTTTTTCAAAGTCTTCCAACAGTTTTGCCGCCTCTACGCCGAGGCTTATCCCCTTACGAAAGCCGCGCATTAAAAATTCGTCCGCAACCGGCGCGTTCATTCCGTAAATCGCCATGTCGAGTTGATGGAGCAGTTCATTATTCTTTAACTTTTGGGCGAGTTTTGTTTCATAATAAAAATATGCGCTTTCGCGCGACTCTATTTCTGCATTCGTAAACGGCATTTCGCAACAGAAAAAATCCTGAAAATAAGTGTTGTATAATACAGAATGTACGCGGTCAAAACAGTCTGCCGTTTCCAAACCGAACAAAATGCCGTAGCGCAGTCCCTGCGCGTAACTCTCTTCCTTTTTAAATGCCGCCGCTTCTTGCGAGACCTTTATTAAACGTTTCAAGTCTTCGCGGCCTTGCTTGTCCAATCGGGATAAAAGTTGATTTTTGACCTGTTCGCATTCTTTTCGCTCCATATCGATTTCCTTTAAAATATCTTCGGACAAAGTTTCTCTTTCGCCTTTCATCATAGTTTTTACAATTTTTTTCATATGTGCTCCTTTATTTTTTATAGGCTCATTTTAGCAAAATTGCAAAAAAATAAAATATAAGTTTAGAAACTCTCAATTATTTTATTACAATTTTATTACAAATTTTACAAGTGTATTATACAACTTTTCCGTAAAATGAATGTGTAGTTTTCACAAGAGGAGCACGTTATGGATTATTTTTGGGCGTTTATCGGGCTTTTGGCAGGACTGGGAGCGTTTTTATTCGGCTTTAAAGTCTTATCCGAAAGCATCGAAAAACTGGCGAACAGCCGCATGCGCCGCTGGTTCGATAAAACCGCCAAAAGCAAACTCGCGGGCGTGGGCATCGGCACCGTCACCACCGCCATCATTCAGAGTTCTTCCGCCACGACCGTCATGGTCGTAGGCTTTGTCAATGCGGGCATCATGACTTTGTATCAGGCGACCGCCATCATCATGGGCGCAAATATCGGCACCACCATCACCGCCCAGATCGCCTCTTTGCAGGCTTTCGACTTTATCGCGTTCGTCACAGTGTTCGCCTGCGTCGGCGTGTTTATGGATATGCTCTCCAAAAACGAAAAGATCAAGACCATCGGCGTCGTGCTCGCGGGGCTGGGGCTCGTCTTTCTCGGCTTGCAGGTCATGTCCGATTCCATGTCCATTTTCCGCGATTCCCAGTCGTTCAAAAACTTTTTGACGGGCGTGAGCAATCCCTTTTTGCTCCTTCTCATCGGCGCCGCGTTCACCGCCCTCGTACAGTCGAGTTCCGCGGTCACTTCGCTCATCATCGTCATGGTCGGCGCGGGGCTGTCCATCGGCGAACCCGGCAGCAACGGCGTTCTCTTTCTCGTGCTCGGCAGCAATATCGGTACGTGTATCACCGCCATTCTCTCTTCCGTCGGCGCGAGCACCAACGCCAAGCGCGCCAGCCTGATCCATCTCATGTTCAATGTGTTCGGCTCTATCATTTTTACCGTCTTTCTGCTGTGCTGGCCCTCTTTCATGCAGGATACGCTCGTGCGCTGGTTTCCGCAGGCGCAGACGCAGATCGCCATGTTCCACACCTTTTTCAACGTCATCTGCGTGGCGATTTTTCTGCCGTTTACCTCACTGTTCGTCAAGATCGCGACCAAAGTCATCCGCGAAAAGAAGGAAAAGTCTGTGGACGAGGCGCGCTTTCTCGACGAACGTATCTTGCAGACGCCCGCCATCGCGCTCAACCAGGCTACCAAGGAGACCGATTATCTCGCGCAACTCGCCATGCAGTCTTTGAGCGTCGCTTTCGAAGGGTTCATCGAGGAGAACGTGGACGCCAAAGCCAAGGTGGACGAACTCAACGCGCGGTGCGCCGATCTCGAACGCCGCATCGTCGATTATCTGATCAGAATTTCCTCCAACGACGTGTCCTACGGCGACGAAAAGATCATTTCCGCGCTGCACCACGGCGTCAACGATATCGTGAGGATCAGCGAACTTGCCGACAATATCACCAGATACACCGCTAACTGCAAGCGCGACGACATCACTTTTTCGGACAGCGTAAAATCTTCGCTCAAAGATATGTTCGAAAAAATCCTCGCGCTGTACGCGAGCACCAAACAGGTATTCGCGGAAGGGGACGTGACCGCGCTCAAAGCGGTGGATTCCATCGAGGACGAGATCGATCACGCCCGCCGCGCCATCGTGGACAGCCATATCAGGCGCCTGAACGACGGCAGATGCCGTCCCGCGTCGAGCGGCGTGTTCATCAACTTAGTCGGCAATCTCGAACGTGCCGCAGACCATCTGACCTATTTGGCGCATTCGTTTGATGAATCGCCCGCGGTGTGATATAATGGGAACCATGAATAAGAAAGTATATTTGTTGGAAGACGATACGAGTATCTGCGAACTCGTGCAGTGCGCGCTTGAAATGTCGGGCATCGAACTTTCGGCGTACAATACCGTATACGAATTCTGGGCAGCGCTGGAAAAGAGCGCGCCGTCGCTCGCGCTTCTGGATATCATGCTGCCCGACGGCAACGGATTGGAAGTATTGGCGAAGATCAAACAGAAATATCCGCAGGTGAGTTGTATCATGCTCTCCGCGCTGGGGCAGGAAACGGACAAAGTGCGCGGGCTGAATCTGGGCGCGGACGATTACATCGCCAAGCCTTTCGGTATTTTGGAACTGACTGCGCGCGTCAACGCCGCCCTTCGGCGCCACGGCGAGAGCGCGGGCATCGTGCGCGGGGATCTGGCGCTCGACGAAGAGACCATGACCGCGACGCTGCGCGGCGTAAAACTCGAACTCAACAACAAGGAATTCAACCTTTTGAAATATCTCATGCAGAAGGAGGGCAAGGCGCTTTCGCGCGAAAATATCCTCAACGCGGTCTGGGGGTACGACGAAGGCGAAACGCGCACGGTGGATAATCACGTGGCGCGCCTTCGGAAACTCGGCATCGACTACATCGAAACGGTGTTCGGCGTGGGGTATAAATTCGTTTACAGGGAATAACGGGGAAAAACTATGCTCAAACGCATTCTGTTGATCACGCTCATCGTTACGGTATCGGGCGTGGTTTTCTTTTCTTTGCTGTCGGCAAACGTATATTACAATTCGTCGCTGGATTTCGCGAAAAACCAACTTACGCGATACATGGAAGAATTCGAAGAGGACGAGCCCTTCGACGAGGCGGGCGCTGCGGCGCTTTCCGAAAAATTGTTCGGCGCGCGCGTGACGTATATTTTATTCGACGGAACGGTGGTGGCGGACAGCGACGGCGCCGCTTCGGATTATCCAAATCATCTGGGGCGGCAGGAAGTGAGCGCCGCGCTCGGATCGGGCGCGGGTTTTGCCGTGCGCAGCAGCGCGTCCGTCAATGCCGACATGATATACTACTGCGTCAGGGTGAACGCGCGGCTCGTCTCGGGCGACGGCACCGTTTACGACGACGGGGCGCTCGTGCGCATTTCCATGCCCACCGATTCGCTGTGGTCCATCTTCGTCGATTCGCTGCCCACGCTTTTATGGTTTCTCATTCTGGTGGTGCTGTTCAGCCTGTTCTTCACCTGGCTTTCCACCTCCTATATCTTAAAACCCGTGGAAAAACTCACGCGGGAAATGTCGCTTTCGGGCGGCCGCCACGTGTCCACGAAATACCGCGAATTGCAGCCCATCGTCAAACTGATGAACGGTATGAGCGACGAGATCAAGGACAAAGTCAAAAAACTCAACGCGGACAGCGAGTTGGAAATACTCATACTCGACAGCATGGAAAACGGCATGGTCATTTTCCGCGATCCGAAAGACGTGATCCTCATCAACCGCACCGCGGCGAAACTTCTGGAATACGAGGAGAACGAACCCGTGCGGCTGTTCGTCGAAGACGCCGAAGTGAGCGCCGCGCTCGCGGGAAACGAAACCGCGTCGGTCTCGCATAAATTCGGCGAGCGGGAATATATGCTGCGCTTTACAAAAGTGGAGGAAACGCGCGTGCTTCTGATGACCGACGTCACCGAGGCGGTGTCGGCGGCGCGCAGCAAGAACGAATTTATCGCCAACGTCACGCACGAAATGAACACGCCGCTCACCAGCATCAAGGGTTTCGCGGAACTGATCGGTTCGGGCAATCTCGATAACGAGCGCGTGTCCGAGGCGGCTGCGACCATTCTGCGGCAGAGCGAACGGCTGTCCAATCTTATTCGCAGCATCATCAATTTCAGCGCCATCGATAACGACGAACTGCCTCCCTACGACGTCGATCTCACGGCGCTCGTCAAAGAGACGGCGGCGCCGTTCGGGCCGCGCATCGCGGAGCGGAATATTTCGTTCACGCTCGAAGCGGAGGAGGGGGTGATCATCCTTTCCCGCCGCGAGCGCATGATCGAAATTCTGAACAACCTGATCAGCAACGGCATCCGTTACAACAAGGATGGCGGCGATCTGAAAATCACGCTCACGGGGGGCAAAATTCCCGAACTTTGCGTATCGGATACGGGCGTCGGCATTTCCGAGGAAAATCTGCCGCATATCTTTTCGCGCTTTTACACGGTGGATAAATCGCACAACGGCACGGGCGGCGGATTCGGGCTGGGGCTCGCCATCGTGCGCAAACTGTGTACGCGCGCGGGCTGGAAATTGTCCGTGGAAAGCCGCCTCGGAGAGGGCACGACCTTCAAAATTCGCTTTTTTCCGCCAAAAATTCTATGATTTGATATGTAAAAACCGTGCAGAATATGATAAAACGGTAAAAATTCTTTTAAAATGTAATAATATTGTAAATTTTAATTTACTTTGCGCATTTTAAATGATATAATCTTGGTATGAAAATGTATTTGTACGTAAAATATGCTTTTTCGTACGTGATTGCGGCGGTGCTCGCCGTCTTGACCGCTCCCGTGATCGCCGTTACTGCGATCGCGATCAAACTGGAAGACGGCGGCAAAGTCTTCTTTTCGCAGGAGCGCACCGGCAAGGGTATGAAAAGGTTCAAAGTATATAAATTCCGAACGATGACTTCGACAAACGTCGCGTTCGATAAGGACAACCCCGTGGTTTCGGGCAACAGCATGCACGTGACCAGAGTGGGGCGGATCATCCGCAAGTTCAAGATCGACGAATTGCCGCAGATCTACAACGTGCTCAAAGGCGATATGTGTTTCATCGCGCCCCGCCCGCTGCTCCCTTCCTATGAGAAGGATTACCGCGATTGGGAAAAGGTGAAATTCTACGTCAAGCCCGGCCTTACGGGGCTGGGACAAGTGAACGGCAACGGATATCTTTCCACCGAGGAACGCAATTATTACGACGTCTATTACGTCATGCACGCGTCTTTATGGCTGGATATCAAGATCTTCTGCAAAACGGTGTTCGTCGTCCTGTTCGGCGAAGAAAAGTTTATCAATCACGTTCCTTTGAACGAATATTGCAAGGTAAGAAATCAGGCGAAAGCGCTTTGGGCGAGCAAACATTACGTCCGCAGGGTATTCTCCCCAAATTTCGCGGCCTGAAAAACAGGAAAAACTTCTATGACTGACGGGAAATTGAAGATCGCGCAGGTCGTAGGCAACGCCGCACTCGGCGGGGTCTCGTCCTGCGTTTTTAATTATTACAAGCACATCGACAGGAGCCGCGTCGTATTCGATTTTTATACCTACGGCGAGAGTCCTTTCGACGAAAAAATACGCGCGCTCGATCCCGATGCGCGCATTTTTACCGTTCCGAGCCTTGTCCGCTTTTATAAATCTGTGCCCGCGCTGACGCGGTTTTTCAGGGAACAGAATTACGACGCCGTGCACTCGCACATGACCACGCTGTCCGCGTTCGTTTTACACGCCGCGAAAAAAGCGGGGGTGCCCGTGCGCATCTGCCACTCGCACAGCGCCGCCAACCGCTATGCCGACCATAAATTCGTCAAAGACGTGTTGAAGCGCTTTGCCGCCAAAGACGCCACGCACCTGATGGCGTGCGGCGGGGACGCGGCGAAATACTTGTTCGGCAAAGATTGGCGGAAAGCGTTCATTATGAAAAACGCGGTCGAGTTGGACGCCTTTTCCGACGTTCCCGAAAAAAGCGAGGCGAAAGCCGCATTGGGGCTTTCGGGTACGGTGCTCGGGTTCATGGGGCGGTTCGCCTACCAAAAAAATTTATATTTTTTGCTGGACGCCTTTTCGCTGGCGGCGAAAGAGGATCCTTCTCTGACGCTCGTTCTCGTCGGCGACGGCGACGAGCGGGAAAATCTGGTACGTTACGCCGAGGAGAAATGCGGCGGCCGCGTCCGCTTTTTCCCGCCCACCAAGACGCCCGCGCTCTTCTATGCGGCGATGGACGCTTTTTTGCTCCCTTCGCGCTACGAAGGCCTGCCCGTCGTGGCGATCGAGGCACAGGCGGCGGGCGTTCCCTGCCTGTTTTCCGATCTCATCACGCGCGAGTGCTCGTTCGCGCCGCAAAACGCTTTTCTTTCGCTCTCGACAAAAAAATGGGCGGAGGCGATGCAAAAAATTCCCGATAAGTGCGTAAAAGCGGTTGACATTTTGCGCGCCGAGGGGTACGATATTCGTACGGCCGCCGAGCGGCTCGCCCAAACGTATTTTGATTTTTGCGGGGAATGCGAGTGATATCCGTCATTATGGGCGTATATAACGCCGAAAACAGCGTGGAACGCGCTGTCCGCTCCCTATATACTTATACGGGGGACATGGAAGTCATCGCCGTAAACGACGGCTCTAAGGACGGCACCGCGGACAAGTTGTTTCGCCTGTCGGAAGAGTTTCCGTCGCTGAAAGTGTTTTCGCTCGAAGAAAATTGCGGGCTCACGTATTGTCTGAATTTCGCGCTGGAAAAGAGCGCGGGCGAGTTCGTGGCGCGCATGGATGCGGACGATATCTGCCGCGTCGGGCGCTTCGAAAAGCAGTTGGCTTTTTTAAACGGACATCCCGATTACGCCTTTACGGGAGGCGGCGCCCGCCTGTTCGACGAGAAGGGCGTCTACGCGAGAAGGTCTTTTCCCGCACAGCCGCAACTTTCGGATATCATACGCGGGAACCCCTTTATCCATCCCACGCTTTTGTTCCGCCGCGAGGCGCTCTTAAAAGTCGGCGGATACCGCGACGTTTCCAAAACGGTGCGCAGCGAAGATTACGATCTCGTATTCCGCCTGTATGCGGCGCGCCTGTACGGATATAATTTACAGGACGATCTCATTTCGTATTACGAACCGCGAAACCTCGCCAAAAAGCACACCTTCCGCACCCGCCGCAACGAATTTTACGTGCGTATGTACGGGAGTCGGCTCAACCGTTCCGTCAAGGGCAGATTTTATGCGTTCAAGCCGCTGATTCTGGCATTTTTGCCCGCGGGGCTGTATCGCAGATTGCATAAAAACAGAGAAGAAAAGTTATAGAGAGAAGACATGAAGCAAATCGGCATTTTGAATCAGGCGGCACAGCGTACCTATCTTTTGCGCCTGCTCGTCAAACGGAATATCAGAAATCAATATTACGGCTCGTTTATCGGCGTTTTGTGGACGGTTTTGAACCCGCTTTTGAATATGCTCGTGATGGCGTTCGTCTTTTCGCAGATCTTCGGGCGCGACGGGATCGAGTTGGATTATTCGGTCTATGTTTTAAGCGGAAATATTATTTTCAACGTGATGCGCGCTTCCACGTCGGGTTCGCTTCCGTGCCTGGTCAACCAGCGCAACCTGTTGCAAAAAAACAAGATCTCCGTCAGCATCTTTCCCATTTCCAACGTCCTGTCTTCGCTGGTTACGTTCGGATTTTCCTTTATCGCGCTTGTGCTGGTCATGGTCATCCGCATACTGATGGGGGCGGACGTCGCTTTCCATTGGGAAATGCTGATGACGATCGTTTTGCTTCCTTCGCTTCTCCTGTTTTCTCTGGGGATATCTTTATTTTTAAGCACGTTATTTGTGTTTTTCCGCGATATTCAGCATATTTATTCGGTATTGCTGACGTTGTGGACGTACCTGACGCCGTTATTTTATACCGTAGATAAACTGAACAGTCCTATGGTCACCAAGGTCATGGCGTTCAATCCAATGTATCATTATGTGGAATATTTCCGAACGCTGTTGATGGGAGGGATGCCCTCTCTGGCCGAACACCTGATCTGTTACGGGTTCGGGATCGTTTTCTTTTTGTTGGGACTGCTTTTTATGCGGCTGACGAAAAATTCCATTGCGGCGAGGTTGTAACATGGCAGAAAAAAACGATTCCAACCAACTCCTCGTGGACGCGCGCGGCGTCAGCATGGATTTCAACGCATTTACCGAACGAACGGACGATTTGAAAGAAGTCGTCGTAAAACTGTTCCGCGGCAAACTGAAAAAACAAAAATTTCATTGTCTGACGGATCTTACCTTTCAGATCCGTTACGGCGAATCGGTGGCTTTTATCGGACGGAACGGCGCGGGCAAAAGCACGCTTTTGAAAATTATCGCGGGCACGTTGCAGCCGACGCGCGGCAAAATAGACGTGTTCGGCAAAATCACACCGCTGTTACAGTTGGGCGCGGGGTTCGACGGAAACGCCAACGGCATGGAGAATATCTACCTCAACGCCGCCATCATGGGCTATACCAAAAGGCAGATCGAAAATAAGATGGACGACATTTTAAAATTTGCCGAACTCGGAGAGTTTATCAATTCGCCCGTCAAGAATTATTCTTCGGGTATGCTGTCGAGGTTGGGTTTTTCCATCGCCATTAATATGGATTCCGACATTCTGCTCGTCGACGAGATCCTCGGCGTGGGCGACGCGGCGTTCCAGAAAAAATGTTATGCGCGGCTGATGGAGAAAAAAGAACAGGGCACGACGTTTATCATCGTTTCGCACACGCGCAGCGTGGTCGATCTCTGCGAGCGTGCCGTTTGGCTGAAAGACGGCAAGATCGAACAGGACGGCACCGCGAAGCAAGTCATTGCAGATTATACCGCTTACTTAGATGCTGGTGGTAAATAAAAGAAAAATAAGCGCTCTCCGCCGATCGGCGGAGAGCGCTTATTCGTCAAATCCGAACAACTCGTTTGGTGTAATGTTATAAAATAAACATAATTCGATAATTTGTCCGTAATTCAGTTCAAAGACTCCGTTTTCAAAGCGACTGTATTGCTGTTGCGTCATTCTGAAATGAGCGGCAACTTCTTTTTGCGTCAGTCCTTTTGCCTTGCGGGCATCGCGCAAGCGTGACCCGACCAATTTTGCTGTTTCCATATTAAGAAAATATCATTTTGTGATGTAAAATGATTGACATACATCATATTATGATGTAAAATAATAAAAAACATACGTTACAAACGGAGGATTATGCGGGAATACGAGGTATGGGAATGGAAACAGGACGTTGTATTTGTCGAAGGTGAAAAACGCGCAGCCGTTTACGATTTCCGCAGCGGCGATGTGTATTGGCTGGACGAAGAGGGAAAATCAATTGCAGAACGCTGTATTTTGCATGGTGAAAGGGCGAGCGGCGGGAACGAACGGAAGTTTATCGAGGAGATACGTGCTTTAGGGCTGTATCATGGCGAAAGCACGCATCGTTACCTTCCTTCAGTCACGCAGGCCCCTCTGACTTTTGCCTGGATCGAAGTTACGCAAAAGTGTAATTTGCGTTGCGTTCACTGTTACGAGGGCACTCGGCATGAAGCCGAAGGGGAATTGACGCGGGAAGACTGGCGTCGCGTACTGCGCGAACTGAAAAACGAAGGCTGTTTTCGTGTGCAGTTTATCGGCGGGGAACCCTGCTGTAATAAAGATCTGGAAAACCTTGTGAGGTACGCCTGCGAGTTGTCGTTCGGACAAATCGAAATTTTTACGAACGCAACGTTTTTTAGCGACGAGTTGACAAACCTATGCCGTGAAAACAAAATTCATGTGCGTGTTTCGTTGTACGGAGATAGGGCGCAGATACACGAGACGATCACGGGTGTGCGCGGAAGTTTCCAAAAAACGGTCGACACCGTCCGCCGTTTACGGGAGTCCGGAATAAAAGTGAGCATCGCCGTCGTGCTGATGAAAGAAAATATAAACGAACGCGAAAACATAATCGCTTTTTTGAATGATCTGAAAATCGACGATTATAAATTTGACGTCATACGTAAAGTCGCGGGCGGGATACAGAACAGGCACCTCGTGTCTAGAAAAGAAGAAGTCAAATACGCCTGTCGCACAGAACCTGTTTTCAGGGCTGAAAAAGAATGGTTTGCTCGCGCCATGGGGGAAAATACATGCTGGGCGGGAAAACTTGCTGTCTCCTCGGACGGGAGCGTTTACCCCTGCGTGTTTGAGCGGAATCTTTCGTTGGGCAATGTGCGTAAACAGAATTTACATGAGATCGTGTGCGGAGAAACGGCGTTACGCTATCGTAAATTACATTTCGGATTGATCGAAAAATGTTGCGGGTGTGAATTTCGTTTCGCCTGTTCGGACTGCCGTCCCCTCGCCAGTGCCGAAAGCGGAAACCTGTTTGCAAAGAATCCAAGATGTCTGTATGACCCTTCGACGGGGATATGGAATAAAGGCACTTCCGAAAAAAATAAAATAGGAGGTATAAGGTGATGATTGAAAAACTTAAACAAAGCCAAAGTTATTCTTGCGCGCCCATGGGCGATTCGTCTGACAGCGGCAGTTGCAACCCCAAAGGCGCATGTGCACCGAGCGGTTCCTGCGGACCCGAATATACCAGACACTGACAATAGTTGTTATTAAGCATAGGAAGTGCGGGGCGGTGTAAACCGCCCGAAAAACAAGCCCCGACAGAAATCTGTCGGGGCTTGCCGTATATTTTTAATTGTTTTCCGCCTGCCGCGCCCTGACGATCTTTTCCGATTCCGCTGCGGGCACTTCGTCGTAGCGTTCAAATTCGGCGATAAACCGTCCGCGTCCCTGCGTCATGCTGCGAAGGTCGGTCGCGTACTTGGAAAGTTCCGACTGCGGCGCCTCCGCGTTTACGATCTGCATACCCTCCGCCATGTCGATGCCGAGGATGCGTCCGCGGCGCTTGTTCATATCGCCCATGATATCTCCGAGATATGCTTCGGGAATACGGATCTTTAACCGCATGATCGGCTCCAAAAGGGTGGGTTGGGCGTTTTTCAGCCCTTCTTTAAACGCGATCGCCGCCGCCAGTTTGAACGCCATTTCCGAGGAATCCACGTCGTGATAACTGCCGTCGTACAAGACTGCGCGCAGCCCCGTCACGGGATATCCCGCCAGAACGCCCGACGGCAGACATTCCCTGAGCCCCTTTTCCACCGCGGGGATATATTGTTTGGGCACGCTGCCGCCCACGACTTCTTCCGCAAACTCGAAATCGCCGTCGAAAGGCTCGAACCGTATCTTGCAGTGACCGTACTGTCCGTGCCCGCCCGATTGTTTTTTGTGCTTGCCCTCCGCCTGTACGATCTTGCGGATGGTCTCGCGGTAGGCGATGCGCGGCGTTCTCAAAGCCGCCGACACGTTAAACTTCGCCTTTAATTTTTTATTGATGACGTCCAGATGCGTTTCGCCCTGACCGCTTAAAATCATTTCGCCCGTATCGGCGTTCTTCTCCACCGTAAAGGTGTAATCTTCTTCGGATAATTTATTGAGTCCGCCGAAAATTTTATCCTCTTCGCCCTTTTTGTCCGCGTACACCGCCATGGAATAGACGGGGCGGGGGAAGTGAATGGCGTCGAACTTCACTTTCGCGTTCTCGTCGCAGAGCGTGTCGCCCGTGTTGGTCGAGATTAGTTTGTTCACCGCGCCGATATCGCCCGCGCCCAGTTCGGAAACGGGCTCCTGTTTTTTCCCTTTTAAAAGATAGATCTGACTGATGCGTTCGCTTTTGCCCGTCGTCGCGTTGTACACCGTCGAGCCCGAGCGGAGCATGCCGCGGAATACTTTCATGATATTGAGTTTGCCGACGAAAGGATCGACCACCGTCTTGAATACCTGCGCCGCAAAGGGTCCGTCCTCCTCGCAGGAAACGCCCGTCAGTTCGTCTTTCATAAGGTCGGTCGCCACCATTTCGCGGCGTTCCTTCGCCTTAGGCATATATTTTACGATCTCGTCCATCAGATTGATGATGCCCTTGTTCTGCAGCGCCGAACCCGCCATGACGGGAATGGTGTTCACGTTGTAAATGCCCTTGCGGATGCCGTGCACGATCTCGTCGCGCGTGAGCGCGCCCTCGGAAAAATATTTATCCAAAAGCGCGTCGTCGTTCTCCGCCGCCGTTTCCGTCAGGCTGTCCTGCATTTCTTTGAGCGTCGGCAGCATATCCTCGGGAATGGGGATCTCCTGCAAGCCCGCGTCGGAAAAGCGGTATGCCTTTTCTTTGATGGCGTTGATATAACCGATCATTTTCTGCCCCTGCATGATGGGGATCTGAATGGGCGCGATCTTGCCCGCGTAATTTTGTTTGAGCGCCGCCACCGTGCCCGCGTAGTCCGCGTTGTCCTTATCCATGCCGTTGATGAAAATGACCATAGGCAGTTGCGCGCGCTGGCAGATCGCGATCGCCTTTTCCGCGCCGACCGTCACCGTTCCGTTCGCGCCCATTACGATGAGCGCGCCGCCCGCGGCGCGGAGCGCCTCGTTCATCTCGCCTTCGAAATCGTAAAATCCGGGTACGTCCAAAAGGTTGATCTTCGCTCCCTCCCATTCGGTGTATGCGACCGAAAGCGAAATGGACATCTTTCGCGCGATCTCCTGTTCGTCGTAATCGGTTACGGTGTTCCCGTCGGGAACTTTGCCCAAACGGTCGGTCGATCTGCCGTTGAACAGGATCGCCTCGCAGACCGAAGTTTTGCCTTCGCCACTGTGCCCGATGATTGCAAGGTTGCGGATGTCTTCCGCCTGAATTTTACTCATAAATCTGCTAACCCCCTAAAATATAGCCTGCAAGCAAAGATCAATCGTCGCTTACTTTATCATTATATTATACTTTTTTTGTTTTTTCAAGAGTGTTTGAAAATTTTTTTTACAAAACGCTTGTAGATACGCGTTCTTTTGGAGTATAATTTTTTTATGGAAGAATTTTATTGCAGAACAGCCGCCCTTCTCGGGGAGGGCGGCGTGCGGAAACTTGCGGGTGCGCACGTGGCGCTGTTCGGGCTGGGCGGCGTCGGTTCGTATGCGGCGGAAGCGCTCGCGCGCTGCGGCGTGGGGGAACTCACCCTGACCGATGCGGACGTGGTTTCGCCCTCCAATCTGAACCGACAACTCGTCGCTCTCCGCTCTACGGTGGGGCGGTACAAGACGGAAGTGATGCAAGAGCGCATCGCGGATATCAATCCCGACTGCAAAGTGCATATAAAGACGCTGTATTTCGACGCAAAGACCGCCGCGGAGTACGATTTTTCCGCCTTTTCCTATGTGGCGGACGCAATCGACAGCGTGGCGGACAAAGTGCGCCTCATCGCCTCGGCGCGGGCGGCTGGCGTGCCCGTCGTCAGTTGCATGGGCGCGGGCAACAAACTCGGCTGTGCTTTCCGCGCGGCGCCTCTGGAAGATACGAAAGTGTGCCCGCTCGCCCGTATCGTGCGGCGGGAACTGAAAAAGACGGGGATCACGGGCGTCAAGGCGATCTACTCGGAGGAGCCGCCCGAAAAAATAGACAGGTCGGCTGCCGCCGCGGGCGAAAAATTTGTGGGCAGCGTCAGTTTCGTGCCAGCGTCGGCGGGGCTCATGATGGCGGGCGAGATCGTCCGCGATCTCGTTTACGGAATATAAATTCGATAAGGAGCGAATTATTATGGAAAATTTTGAGTATTGCACGCCTACGCGCGTGCTGTTCGGCAAAGGACAGGTGGAAGAACTGCCCGCAAGGCTCGCCGCTTACGGCAAAAAAGTACTGCTCACTTACGGCGGCGGCAGTATCCGAAAGATCGGACTGTACGACAAGGTGAAAAAACTGTTGGACGGTTTCGAGATCTACGAACTTTCGGGCATCGAACCCAACCCCAAACTGCAAAGCGTGGAGGAGGGCGCGAAGATGTGCAAGGAAAAAGGCGTCGAAGTCGTCCTCGCGGTGGGCGGCGGCAGCGTGCTCGACTGTTCCAAGGCGATCTGCGCCGCCGCGTGTTACGACGGGCAGGCGTGGGATCTCATCACGGGCAAAGTCCCTACAAAAAAGGCGCTTCCGCTCGTCACCGTGCTCACCCTCTCCGCCACGGGCAGCGAATACGACTGGGGCGCGGTCATCTCCAAGCCCGATACCAACGACAAAGTCGGCTATCTCGACGGGCATCTCTTCCCCGCGCTCTCGATTTTAGACCCCGAATACACCTATACCGTTTCCGCGCGGCAGACTGCGGCGGGCGCGGCGGATATCATGAACCACGTGATCGAGCAGTATTTTACCGCGCCCAACAACTATCTCGCCGATAAAATTTGCGAAAGTTTGCTAAAGACGGTCATCCGTTATGCGCCCAAAGCGATTGGGGATCCGAACGATTACGAGGCGCGCGCACAACTGATGTGGGCAAGTTCTTTGGGCTGCAACGGCATCGCGGGGTTGGGCAACCGCTATTCGGGCTGGCCGTGCCACGCCATCGAACACGCGCTCAGCGGGTATTACGACATCACGCACGGCGTGGGGCTCGCCATCGTCACGCCCCGATGGATGCGGCATATCCTGAGCGAAAAGACGCTCGAACGCTTTGTAAATTACGCCCAAAACGTATGGGGGATCGAAGTAAACGGCAAGGACGGTTTTGCCGTCGCGAACGAGGCGATCGAAAAGACGTATGCGTATTTTGTTTCGCTCGGCCTGCCCATGACGCTCAAAGAAGTGGGCATCGGCAGCGAGCGCCTCGGCGAAATGGCGCATCATATCGCCGTAAACGAGGGGCTGGAAAATGCCTGGTCGCCGCTTACGGAAAAAGATATTTTACAAATTTTGCAGGAATGTCTGTAAAAATAGAGCCTGTTCCTTTCGGAACAGGCTCTTGTTTTTTACTTTTTAAAATATTGCGCGCAAAGTTTCACGTTGCGCTTGTCCATTTCTATGATGCCGTCGCGGCTCATCTTTTTGAGTTCGCGCACCATGGCGCTCCTGTCCACGCAGATATAGTCGGCAAGGCTTGTCTGCGAAAAGGGCAGGGTGAAATAATAATTTTTGTTTTTCGTCGCAGCGGTCACGAAGTATGCCAGAAGTTTTTCGCGGATGGTGCGGCGGCTTAAAATTTCCAGATGTTCGGAAAGCGCCTGCGTCTTTTCGCTCATCAGTTTTACGAGGTTCTGCACCACTACGCTGTGATGCGTGCACGCCTTTTCGCAGCGCTTGACGATATGCTCGTAGTCGATGAAGAGGATCTCGCAGTCCTCGTCGCATACGATGAAAAAACTGGCGTCCGTGCCCGAAAACGCGAGCACGTCTCCGAACACGCCCCCGGGGCGCAACTGTTCGAAAATGGTGCGCACGCCGTTCAGGTCGGTCTTCAAAAGGCTGGCTTTGCCTTTCTGCACCACGCCTACGCGGTCGTGCCCGACCGTGATCTCTTCTCCCTTTTTATAGGTCTTCACCACGGCCTTGAAACAGACCATCATCGCGTCGTATTCGTCTTTTGTAACCCCGTCAAACAGGGACGTCGTAATTTCCACTCCCCACTCCTTGTTGTAAATGCAACATAATCCTCTTTGTAATACTATAAATGATTGAAGAGCGATTGTCAAGCACTTTTTTTTGAAAAAAGTATTGGCAAATATTGGAAAAGCCCCGCGGCTGTGCCGCGGGGCTTGTTGTTTACGAGATCGGTTTTACGGGGCGCTCGTCGCAAAAAGCGGGAATGCCGCGTTCGCGCAGGGAACGCACGCCGAAGTAGAGGGGAACGCCCAGCGCATAGACCCATACGCACTGCGTCACGGCGAGAGAAAGCACCATAAAGGGATAAGAGAGCGCCTCGCCTGCGGTAAATACGATGATCGCGGCGATGCCGAACGCGTTGAGCGCTACGGGGAACAGTCCGCCGACGGCCAGTTTCAGCGGCGTGTTTCTGATCAGTTTTCCCGCAAAATAAGTGCACAGCGCGGCGATGAGGGAAATCAGGCTTCCGCCGAAAATATCCCACGGGCCGACGGGGGAAATGAGGTTTGCGATCAGGCAGCCCACGAACAGCGCGGGCACGCATTCCGCGTAAAAGAGGGGTAAAATAGTAAGAGCCTCCGCGGGACGGATCTGGAACCCCAAAGTTCCGAACGACAGATTTCCCAAAGCGAAGGTCAGCACGGCATACAGAGCGGCCACGATGCCCGCCCTGCACAACATTTTTGTTGTGAATTTTTTCATATGAAATTACCTCGGTTGTTTTTAAGTAGTGTTTTCCGAAAACCTACCGCCGTTATGATAACAAAAATCCTGCCTTTTTGTCAACGATTTTTCAGCCGAGATTGTGAAAAGGCTTGAAAGCGATCGTCCAGAAGGCGATAAAGAGCGCCGCCACGCCGAAAAAACTGTTGACGGTGCGGTATACGAGGGCGTTGTACGCGCATAAAACGAGCAGAACGTCCACGCCGAACAGGGCGTTGATACAAAAATTCAGGCCGCAGAGAATGAGCGCGGCAATGGAAAGAATCGCGGAAATCTTCATACCCGAAAGTATGCGCAACATTTGGGAAATTTTGCATTACAGGACGATATTTTCCAAAAGAAGGCAATCGAAATCCACGCTTTCCACAAAATCGCGGGGCAGAAATTTGACGTGGTTGAATTTCGCGAAATTGAAAATATGCGTCTTCAAGAGCACGGGCGTGGGGATATCCATTTCGTGGCATATATCCATGAGATAGGACAAAAAATGCGAATAATCGAGTTTTTCGTCCGGTTCATAGACGAATTGGCGGCGGATCTTCCCGTCTGCCATGATCTTTGCCCAAAGTTTAAACATATTTTCTCCTTAACGTATGATCCGATGATAATTCTATTTTAACATAATTGCGCGAAAAAGTAAAATCTGATTGACAGCGGGGCGGTGAAAAGTTTATACTGTTTGCAAGAAAAACAAGGAGTTCGGAAATGAAAAAACTGGAAGCGGACATTTTAAAGATCCTCGAAGAGGATTGCAGGTATTCCCCCTCCAAGATCGCCGTTATGCTCGACACGAGCGAAGCGGAGGTTTCCGCCGCGATCAAAAATATGGAAGAGAGCGGCGTCATCGTCAAGTACACGGCGATCGTCAACGGCGAAGCCCTGTCGGAAGAGATCGTGCAGGCGCTCATCGAAGTGCGCGTCACGCCGCAGAAGGTGAACGGTTTCGACGCCATCGCCGAGGAGATTTACCGCTTCGACGAGGTGCAGAGTTTGTATCTGATGAGCGGCGGTTACGATCTGGCGGTGTTTATCGAGGGAAGATCTCTGCGCGACGTGTCGCGTTTCGTTGCCGAACGCCTGTCCACCATCGACGGTATCTTATCCACGGCGACGCATTTCATCCTCAAAAAATACAAGATCGAGGGCACGATCGCGGACAGACCGGACGACTCCATGAGGTTATCCGTACAGCCATGAAAGACTTTCTCAATCAGCGCGTCAAGGATTTAAAGCCGAGCGGCATCCGTAAATTTTTCGACATCGTATCGGAAATGAAGGGCGCCATCTCCCTCGGCGTGGGCGAGCCGGACTTTATCACGCCCTGGCATATCCGCAACGCTGCCATCCGCTCCGTACAGCGCGGCTATACCCAGTACACGGGCAACCGCGGCATTCCCAAACTCAGAGAACTCATTTCCCGCTATCTTTTTGAGCGTTTTTCCGTTTCCTATCCCGCCGACAACGTCATCGTGACCGTGGGCGCGAGCGAGGGTATCGACCTCGTCCTTCGCGCGATCTGCGAGGTCGGCGACGATATTCTGGTCCCCGAACCCAGTTACGTTTCCTATTTTCCCTGCGTGCATCTTTCGGGCGCGAACGCCGTCCCCGTCAAATGCGTGCGCGAAAACGGGTTTATCGTCACGCCCGAAATGCTGGAAGGTTCGATCACCCCGCGTACAAAGGCGATCATTCTGCCCTATCCCAACAATCCCACGGGCGGCATTATGACCAAAGAACAACTCGAAGCCATCGTGCCCGTCATCGTAAAGCACGACCTTCTGGTCATTTCCGACGAGATCTACGCCGAACTTACCTACGGCGGCAAGCACGTTTCCGTCGCCTCGTTCGAAGGGATGCGGGAAAGGACCGTGCTCATTTCCGGCTTTTCCAAGGCGTTCGCCATGACGGGCTGGCGCATCGGGTTCGTGTGCGCGCCGCCCGAAATAGACAAGGCGCTCTTTAAAATACACCAGTACGTCATCATGTGCGCGCCGACAAATTCGCAATATGCCGCCATCGAGGCGTTGGAAGAGGGCTTTACCGACAATTTTTCGGTGGTCGAGACCATGCGCGCGGAATACGACAAGCGCCGCCGATTTATGGTGGATTTTTTCAACGGCTGCGGCCTCAGATGTTTCGAGCCGCGCGGCGCGTTTTACGTGTTTCCGTCGGTGGAATCGCTGCAAACGGACGGCGAGGCCTTTGCGAACGGGCTTTTGCGTGCCGAAAAGGTGGCGGTCGTTCCGGGCAACGCGTTCGGCGACGCGGGAAGATTTCACGTGCGCTGTTCCTATGCCACGAGCATGGCGAATCTGAGCGAGGCGGCTTCGCGCATCGGAAAGTACCTGGACCAAGTGAAAAAGGGCTGAAAAGCGCGAGAAAAATGCAAAATTCGCCCTGCTTTGCCCTGTCGGTAAGCCGAAAAAAATCAAAGCCGCTTGACAAGATTCAAAAGAAAGAGTATAATATAAAAAGAGTAAGAGTGATTCCGCTTTCTGATTGGCGGAATCATTGTTTTATCAACAAATATGGAATCACGGGAGCAAGTGAAAAATGTCGGAAGAATTCATCATGACGCAGAAAGGGTATGACGAGGCGGTCGAAAAACTCAAATACCTGCAAACGGAAAAGAGAAAGGAAATCACCGAGCGCATCAAGGTGGCGCGCGGGTTCGGAGATCTGAGCGAGAACGCGGAATACGACGCGGCGCGCAACGAACAGGCGATGAACGAAGGGGAGATCCTGGAACTGGAGGCCAAGATCAAAAACGCGAAGATCGTCGAAGAGAGTACGGATATTTCCAAGATCCATTTCGGAAGCAAAGTGAGAGTGTACGATTACGACATGGAAGAAGAGGCGGTCTATACCCTCATGGGCACGACCGAGGCGGACCCCATGAACAACGTCATCAGCATCGATTCTCCCTTCGGCAAAGCGCTCCTCGGCAGCGCGAAGGGCGCCGTGGTCACGGTGCACGCCCCCGGCGGCGACTTCAAAGTGGAGATCAAAGAAATTCTCGAATAAACGCCGGCTTTCGGCGCAAAATAAGGAAAAATAACGCATGGACGCACACATCAGCAAAAAAAGAATCGGGCATATGCTATCGTATGATTGGATCAAGATCATCGCGATCGCAGCGGCGGCGATCATCGTCTGGTCGCTGCTGTTCACCATGCTCGCAACGCGCGCTACCATCGGGCAGACGTTTTATTTCTATTACTTCAACGATATGGAATTGAAGAATAACGAAAAACTCAACACCCTCGATTATCTGAAAGAGAAGAACGCGCTTTCTTACGACGTACTCGAATTTACGCAAGGTTCGTTTTCGGACGACTCGCAGACTTCGCAGGCGATGGCGGCGTGGTTTTCCGCCAAACAGGGCGATATTTTGTGGGTATCCGACGTGAAACCCGAGCCTGAAAAAGAGGGCGAGGAAACGTTCAGCAGATTGCAGCAGTTCGCCACTTCGTATTATTCGATCCTAGCGCCCCTCGGCGAAGACTACGTGGACGACGATGGGAAGATCGTCAAGGAAGACTATCTGAAAACGTGCGAAAAATATCTTGCGCAGTTTTATACGGACGGCGATTTCCGTGAGGGAAATCTGGATGCGGGCGCAGTTGAAAATTCTTTCCGCACCCGCATGAAAAAGGACAAGCGTTATAAGACGGAAGCGCAGATAGCAGAGGGTATAAAAGACGAAACGGCGCGCATCGAAAACTTGCGGGACAGTTATCTGAACGTGCAAAAGGCGCTCGAAGTCGGCGTGCTTTCCATCAAGGAAACCAAGATCTGGCAGGACAAAAACAACGATAACAACGTGGACGATGACGAATGGAAGACCGTTCGCTGCGCTTTCGATCTGAGCAATCTGACCAACATCACGGAATATATCACCAACGGCGACAAAGATAAGAGCAACGAGGGGATCTGTCTTTCCGTGTTCGATTGGGCGGCGTCGCAGTACGATCTGCAGTTCGAGCCGATCACCTATCTGAATTTTATTCTGACCACATACGACAAATCGGGCAAACTGTCCGCGTAAACGACGCAGGAGGGAGAGCATGGAATACCGAATTCTCGGCGCGATGAAAAAGTACAAGGGCATACGCCCCGCGCGTTTTCATATGCCCGGACATCAGGCAAACCGCAAAATATTTTCCTTGTTCAGGGATGCGGCTCTGGATATCACGGAGTTGTCCTTTTCCGACTGTCTGGAAGATCCCGACGGCGTGATCGCCGTGGCGGAGCGCGAGATCGCGGAAATATTGGGCGCGCGCAGGAGTTTTATCGTCACGGACGGCTCTTCGTGCGCCGTGCTTTCCATGCTGTTCGCCGCGCGCAAATTCGGATCCAAAGTCATCATCGGCCGCAACTCGCACAAGAGCGTCTACAACGCCTGCGCCCTCTTAGGCATCGAGCCGTATATCTTAAAAGCAAACGAGATAGACGGCGTTCTGCTCCCGCCCACGCCGCTGGACGTGGAGGAAGCGTTCCAGAAAGAGAGCGACGTGTGCGGCGTGCTGCTCACCTCGCCCGACTATTACGGCAATATCGCGGAATACGAAAAGATCCGTAAGATCTGCGAAAAGTATAAAAAACTTTTGATGGTGGACGGCGCGCACGGCGCATACCTCAAATTCGACGCGGACAACGGTTCGGAAGAATCGGGCGCGGCGTATGCGGGCGACTTTGCGGATATCTGGGTGGACGGCGCGCACAAAACGCTGCCCACGCTCACGCAGGGCGCGATTTTAAACGTCAGGGACGAGCGGCTCGCCGCCGCGGCGGAAGAGGGCTTGCAGATCTTCCGCACGACCAGCCCCTCCTATCTCATCATGGCGTCCGTCGAATTCGGCGTCAAGTACATGGCGGAGCACGGCGCGCGGCTCATCGATTCCATCAAACGCGAACTTGCGCTCGTCAAATCCCGCCTCGCCAAAAAGGGCGTCAAATTTTATAAAGGTTCTTCCACTTTGCAGTTCGCGGTGGATTTCGGCGGTATGGGTATTTCTCCCTATCTCGCCTGCGAAGAACTGGAAAAGCGCGGCATTTTCGCGGAAATGAACGACGGTCGCTACGTGGTATTTTATATCACCGCGGCGACGACGGCTTCCCGCCTCAATCGGCTGGACCGAGCCCTCCGCCGCGTCGCGCGCAACAAATCTTTGAAAAACACTTACGAGGCCGTGCCCGAATACGTGTGCGGCGTCAAAAAATTCAGTTATCTCACCGCCCTTACCTTCGCGGTGCAGGAAGTGCCCCTCGAAAAGGCGGCGGGCAAAGTCTGCGCGCGCAACGCGGGCGTCACGCCGCCCTGTTTCCCGCTCGTCATCGCGGGCGAGGTCATCGGCAAAGAAACTGCCGAATGCTTGAAACGCGCGAAAAACACGTTCGGCGTCAAGAACGGAAAGATCAGCGTCATCAAGATCGGGGGACGCGTATGAGGGGAGCCTTCATCACCTTCGAGGGCTGCGAAGGGTCTGGCAAATCTACCCAGATACGCCTTTTGAGCCAATATTTGCAGGATAAAAATATCCCGCACGTCGTCACGCGCGAGCCGGGCGGCGGCGAGATCTCCGAAGAAATACGAAAAATTATCTTAAACGGCAAGTTCATGGAGATGAGCGACGAGTGCGAGGCGCTTTTATACGCCGCCGCGCGCGTACAACATCTCAAAGACACCGTGGAGCCCGCTCTCGAGCGCGGCGAAATGGTTATCTGCGATCGGTATATCTTCTCTTCTTTCGCCTATCAGGGCTACGGAAGGGGGCTGTCGATCGATTTTCTGGAAAAGATCAACGAATACGCCCTCCGCAATTATATGCCCGACGTAACGTTGTTTCTGAATATCCCGCCTCGGCGCGCGTTTGCGCGCAAGCACGGCGCCGACGAAAACGACCGTATGGAAAAGGCGGGCGAAAATTTTCATCAGCGCGTCTACGAGGGCTATCTGCAACTTTTGAAGCGCTATCCCGATCGGTTCGCTGAAATCGACTGTATGGGGGATAAGTTCCGGACTTCGCAAAATATCGTGCGCCTGTTAACGGCGCGCGGCTATCTGAAATAAAGGAATCGACGGTGAGCCTGTTTTATAAGAGTAAACCTTATCGCATCGTTGCGGGGGACGCGAAAAGCGGTACGCTCTCGCACGCGTATTTACTCGTCTGCCCGGACGGGGCGAACCTGCGCGCCTTTTTAAAGGAACTCGCGGTGCTCGTCGCGGGCGGGGACGAGCGGCGGGACAGGCTGATCCGCGAAGAGCGATTTGCCGATATGGCGGTCATTCCTGCGGAAACGGGCGGAAAGATCGCGGTGGGCGACGTCAGGGCGGTCATCGACGACGCGTACGTGAAACCCCTGGAATCCGACCGCAAACTGTACGTTCTGGACGCCTTGCAGGACGCAAACGCGGCGGCGCAGAACAAACTCTTGAAAATTCTGGAAGAGCCGCCCGAAAACGTGTATTTCATTCTCGGCTCGACCAACGGCTACGCCGTCCTTCCCACTGTGCTCTCCCGCGTCAAAAAACTCGAGCTCGTCGGGTTTTCCGAAAAGGATATCGCCGCGGCGCTCAAAGAAAAATTTCCCTACCGCGAAGACATCGCCGAGATCGCCGCGATTTCGGGCGGAAACCTCGGAAAAGCCGAAGAACTCGCGGGCGAAGGCTCGCTGACGGAACTCTCCGCAAAGGCGGCTCAGATCGCGCTCAATCTCACGGCGTCGACCGCGGTCGAATTCGCGCGGGGGCTGGTTTCGGAAAAAGTGGAAGGCAACAAATTTCTGCCTCTTTTGCGGCTCGCATTCCGCGATATGCTGATGCTCCGCCTGAACCGTAAAGACCTGCTTTTGTTCGGCGGCGAACGCGCCGTTCTGGAAAAAGCCGCGAAACGGTACGATGAACGGGCGCTGGTATTTTCGCAGGAGGCGATCGGGCAGGCGGAACGCAACCTGAAATTCAATGCAAATCCCGCAATGACTTACGAAACGTTGTTTATACGGATCCTGGAGGGACGATGAAAGTAATCGGAATCAAATTCAAAGACGGCGGTAAAATTTACTATTTCGCGCCGAAAAATAACGAAACGTACGAAGAAGGCATGGAAGTCGTGGTAGAGACGAGCAAGAGCACGGAGTTTGCCGTCGTCGCGTTTCCGCCCAAGGACGTTCCCGACGCCGAGGTGGTGCAGCCTCTCAAACCCGTGGTGCGCATCGCCACCAATAAAGACAGGGAACAGGTCAAAAAGAACGCCGAGCGCAAACCCGGCGCTATGAAGATCGCCGAAGAAAAGATCCGCAAGCACAATCTGGACATGAAACTCATCGACTGCGAATTTACGTTCGACGGCACGAAAGTCATTTTTTATTTCGCTGCGGACGGGAGAGTGGATTTCCGCGAGTTGGTCAAAGATCTCGCGTCGGTGTTTCATATCCGCATCGAACTTCGTCAGGTGGGCATCCGAGACGAGACGAGGATTTTGGGCGGCATCGCGCCGTGCGGCAGGGAATGCTGCTGCGCGGGGGCGCTTCCCGAGTTCAAAAAAGTTTCCATCAAAATGGCAAAGGTGCAGGGGCTGTCGCTCAATCCCGGGAAGATCAGCGGTCTTTGCGGCAGGCTGATGTGCTGCCTTTCCTATGAAAACGAATATTACAGCGAAATTTATAAAAAGATGCCCAAACTCGGCAGCGAGGCGACGACTCCCGAAGGAAAGGGGACCGTCGTTTCCGAAAACATGCTGAAACAGACGGTTCGCGTCAAAATCGAGAACAAGGACGGGAGTCTTGTCTACAAAGATTTTCCTTTGGACAAAATTGTTTTCAAAGGCGGGAAAAAAGAAGAGCCCGACGACAAAGCGGACAAAGATCTGAAAAATTTACTCGATTGAGCCGCGAAAAACAATTTACTAATCGAAAAATATGTGATATAATACTCGGGTAAAAGCGGATGGTTTCCGCCTATGAAGAACAATCGGAGGTTATAAATATGGCACATACCATTTCTGATGAGTGCATTTCTTGCGGCGCCTGTGCAGACACCTGCCCCGTGAACGCAATTTCGCAGGGGGATTCTCAATACGTGATCGATCCGGACGTCTGCATCGACTGCGGCGCGTGCGAAGACGGTTGCCCCGTTTCCGCGATCAAACCGGAATAATTAATTTTATTCCAATCCTTTAAATTTCCGCGCGGCTTCACGCCGCGCAATCATGGGGATATAGCTCATCTGGTAGAGCGCTTGAATGGCATTCAAGAGGTGGACGGTTCGAGTCCGTTTATCTCCACCACGTTTAACCTAAATTGAACATCTCAAAAAGGTGTTTGGTTTAGGTTTTTTCTTTTGCCGCGGAAAGCCGTTTAATCGCGTTTAAGGCTCGAAATCGGCAATTTACGGCGCACAATGCTTTCGGTCGAGTAAATCTCCGTAACGGTGAGCGGCGGCGGTTTATGCCGCGAAAGGCTCTTGACGCGAGTCGGAGCGTGTTAGGCTGTTTCCGCCGAAGGCAAACCAAAACCCCGTACCCTGTTTGGGTGCGGGGTTGCATGGTTTCGCCCGTATTTGCCCTCAAACACGCTCCGAGAGAGGCTCGTGTCAAGAGCACCGTGGAATAAATAGCCGCCGCTTATACGGTCATGATCACTCGTATCGCGCGCATGGCGGGATTAGGTTTATTCTGTATGATATACGGCATGAAAGCAATTTCATCGTAAAAAGAAAAGCCCTGACTGTTTCCGTCGGGGCTTGTTTGTATGGGGCTATTGTAGTAAACTATCATTTTGTCGTTATACAATACGATTTGCTTTATAAGCAGGTTTATCAGCATTTGCGGCTCTTTCAGTAAAGCCTGTTCGTAATATTTCCGTATCTTATCTTCGGATAGGGTTATCTTTGTTTTGCTCTGTTCTATCAATATATTTCTTTCGAGTTCCGTAAGTTTGTTTTCGAGTTCGTGCAAACGCTTATTTGTCGTAGCGGAGATAATACCCTGTTCGATAGCGGACATCAAGTTGTTCAATGCCGTTTCCGTCTGACGCTTTTCCGAAAGCAATGTTTTGAGTATCGGGCTTTCTTTGTTCTGCATTTCCTGTATCTGCATAAGCCCGTCAACGACCTTGTTCATTGTATCGGGCTTGGAGAGTTCGCGCAGGATAGTTTCAAGTACAAAGTTTTCCAAAAACTCTTTGCGTAATGCCGTTTTTTCACAACCGTTGCGATACTTTTTTCTGCCGTGGCATTTGTAGTAGTGTATCACTTCACCGTTTGAGGAAGTACCGCTTTCCGCGCTTATCGGGTGTCCGCAATATCCGCATTTCAGTTTATGGCGCAATAGGTATGTTACCTGTACGCTCCTTTTGCCGTACTTGTTCTTTTGTACTTTTGCCCGTACTTTATCGAAAATTTCAATCGGTACGATTTGCGGATAGATATTGTCGTATTCTTCGCCTTTATTGCGGTAAATGCCGAGATACTTTTCATTTTTCAGTATATGGTACACGGTATTGGGCGCAAACGGTTTTCCGTTATGGTAAACGCCGCGCTCCGTCAAGGCTTTGATAATCGTAGGCACATACACGCCGAGGGCATATTGCGAAAATATGTAACGGACAATATCGGCTTTTTCGGCATCATCAACGATTTTGCGGGCAACCACTTTGTACCCGTAAGGCACGCCCCCGCCGCAGTAAAAGCCTTTCTTACGGCTCTCGTTCAACCCGCGCAATATCTTTTGGGAGAGTTCTTCGGAATAATATTCGGCAAGCCCGATATACATATTTTCAAGTAAAATGCCGTCAAGGTTCTTGGTGCCGTCTATATTTTCCGAGGTGCGTTGCGTAGCGGAAATAAGCGTTTTACGGTTCTTTTTCAAGCGTTGTTTATTGACGGCTATCTCAATGGAATTTCTGCCGAAACGGTCGATTGCATATACAAGCACGATTTCCCACGTTACGGGCTTTTCGCTGTCGGACAATAACTTTTGAAATGCGGCGCGTTGGTCGTTCTTGCCTGTCATGGCGCGGTCGATATAGGTATCGACGATTTGTAAATCGTTGTCTTGTGCATACTTTTTGCAAACGTCTAATTGCCCTTCGATAGACTGCTCGGTCTGGCTTGCGCTGGAATAGCGTGCATAGATAACTGCTGATTTCATGATACATAACTCCTTTGAATTGTTTTTTGTCTTTCGACGGAAACGGACGAAACGGAAACGCAAAGTCTTTCCCTTATCTGTCCGTGTGTTGTCTTTCCGTCAAGGGTTGCCGCAGGCAATGTATTTTACCCTTGACGGAAAGGGTGTTTTCGTTTACGCTCCGACGGACGAAAGACAAAAAGGATTGTTTTCCATTTCTTCTTTGCTCAATTCTTTTATTTCTGCCAATACCGCGGAGAAAAAGGCATTTGTTTCGCAATCTGATAAAGGCGCTATATACAAGTCATTCCCCGCGATATAAGTTAAATCCTGTCGTTTCATATTCTTTCCCTGTCCGTAAAATCTTTATGGACAGATTATATCAAAAACGAATTCAAATTGGTACGGACTGTTCCCGTACAAAAACCATTATCAATCGGATTGTTTTCATTAAATATCGTTTTTTTTCGTACTCTTCCCGCAGATATACGGTTGGGGAAAAGAGAAAAGCCCTCGGACAAAATTCCGAGGGCTTTCAAAAGACTTTTATTCCTTTACTTGTATAAAAGACAAGCGCACGTATTACTGCCATTTGCGAAAAAAAGGGGGGAACAGCAGAATAAAAAAGTATGCGCGACGGTATGCGCGGGAGTGACCGCCGAGCGGTTTAGCGGCGCCACCCCGCGCCGCCGCGCTTTTTTTGTGCGTTCCGCTGTTGCGTTGTTGCTTTGTTTGGGGCGCGTGCTTGTCTTAGGCGCCCGCGAGCGCAGCGAGCGGGTGACGAGGCGGCTCTGCCGCCTCGTCAGCGTAGCCGCCGTACTTGTATCAAGACAAGCACGCGTCCCATCGTCACTTACCTACCTTATCTCGGACTTTTCCCGCGATTTCCGTTTGCTGTGAACATGAAAAAAAAGACGCTCGAAAGCGTCTTTTTCAGTACTGATTTTTATTAAATTATTTGAACCGAAATTCATTATTTGGGGTTATGATTTCCTGTATATCCGTTCCTCGGAATGTCAAGTACCATACTGTATAACGTTCATATTCGTTTCTGTTTTCCATTAAAAAATGTATTTCAAATTTTTTGTCTGTGCGGTACAACTCGGCGGCAATCACCATGCTCCAACCGCTGTTGGGGATATCCGCGTTCCATGCAAACAGTTTTTCTTCCTCCCTTTCGAGTATTTCTCCGTTTTTGATAAGCAATTTTTCGCCGTTGTCAAACAGTAAATAGATATCTTCGTTTTCAAAAATGATATCTGTTAAAAACAATTCCGTGTATTCGCTTACCCCGAGCCTTTTTGTCAGATATTTTTCCGCTTTTTCCGTTTCGCGTTCTGCTTGTTTCAGTACACCTTTACATTGCCGTTTCAATTCTCCGCAATAGGGTTTTAATAATCTTTTTACTTCCTCGCTTACATATCCGAACGCAAAAACACCGATATCTGCAACCTTATCCAATATCGTCGGCGGCATATGCTGCAATAATTCTATCTTTTGCCGCAAGCCTTCTTCGAATTTACGGGCGGCATGGTTTTCATCGAACACAAACGGCGCGCCTGCCGCTATCCGCTTTTCGCAAGTTTTTGCATAATACCTGTATATACATTTTCTGAGTTTTCGTTCCTCTTCGGTTATCCCTTGCTCGTTCATTCTTTGTTCGCACAATTCTAAATCCTTGCAGGGATCCGAATAGATTTCGTCAGATTTTTCAATCTCGATAAATTTTAAATAGCGATTTCGATAAAGGTTGTTGTAATAAACGATATTTTGAGTTTGAGCCTGTTTAGACTTCTTTGTGACGCTGTTTATATATGATAATTTGTATTGTATCAGCCATTCTTTCGTTAAATATTTCATTTTGCACTCCTTTCCTTGTATTCTATATATTTTCGAATGTCAATAAATTGTTCAAGAATATGTTCATAATTGTTACATAGTTGACTATAATTCTATTATATGGATTGTGGGTCAATTAGTCAAGGAATTTTATGAGATAAACTATAAGTATGAAATTCGAAGATTTTAGCATAAATTTAGCAAAAGAAAGAATGGCTGCAAATTTATCCGCTTATGAATTAAGTTTAAGAATTGGTAGAGATGCAAGTTATATTCATAAAGTAGAAAACGGTAAAATTAATATAAGTTTGAAAATGATATTGAAGATTTGTGAGGTTTTAGAAATTGAACCCGTTGAACTATTTAAGCCCCCAAGTAGCAATTAAAAAAATCTATCGAAAATTCGATAGATTTTTTTTCGTTCAATTTACGATATAGGCACTCCACCATAACGGAACTATCCGAACCCGGATAGTAAAAAGAATCCCGATGATTAGATTCATCGGGATTTGTTTTATCTGTAAAATTGTAATAGATAATAATTTTATCGTCATATACGACGATTTTTTGTATCAGAGTTTGCAGCATCTTTTTAGGTTTTTGCAGAATGGCGTTCGTGAGAAAGTCAATAATATTTTCTTTTGTTAAAATGGTTTTCTCTTTGTATTGTTCTATGGCAATGTTTGATTCAACGTCGGCAAGTTGCTTTTCGAGTTCCTCCATGCGTGATTGAGTTGTTGCATTGAAAATACCTTTTTCGACGGCTTTCATAATGTTAGCCAATGAACGTTTGATTTCGTCGCGTTGGTTTTCTAAAATGCTCAATACTGATTTTTTGTTCATTCGCGTTTTATGTACATTCATGATCTCATTGGCTATCAAGTCAATATTAGACTGATCTTCGAAAAGTTGAACGGTAGTATCCGTTATAAGTTTTTCAAATTTATCTTTTGAAACCGCTGATTTATTACAAGAATTATTACGTTTTCTTGCCATACAATTATAATAGTGCATGGTTTTGCCCGTATGAGAAGTACCGCTGTCGCCATGCATATTTTTACCGCAATACCCGCATAAGAGTTTTCCCTTTAATAGAAATTCTGTGCGGGTACTTTTTGAACCTTTTTTATTTGTCTGCAATATTTTTTGTACGTCTTCGTAGATGTATTTTGGAACGATCGCGGGAAAAATGTTATCATAAACGCCTTCATCGTATCGACATATACCGATATATTTTTCAAGGCGCAACATTTGATAAACGGTATTCATAGCGAAGGGCTTTCCTCGATAAGTCAAGCCTTTCTCGGTCAATTTCCGAATAATTTCTTTTACGGTTGTACCTTCCGCATATTGTTGAAAGATAAAACGGACGATTTCGGCACGTTCTTCGTCGATAAATACTTTTTTATTTTCAACATAATATCCGTAAGGAAGAATACCGCCGGAGAATTGACCTTTCATGCGACTTTCGTGCAGACCTCTGCGAATTTTTTGTGAAAGTTCAGCGGAATAGTATTCCGCAAGCCCGATATAAACATTTTCGAGCAAAATACCGTCAAGGTTTTTTGTCCCGTCAATATTATCAGAAGTCCGTTGTGTAGCAGAGATAAGCATTTTGTTGTTTTTCTTGAGTTTTTGCTTATTGACAGCGATCTCGATAGAGTTTCTGCCGAATCGGTCAATGGCATAGACAAGCACAATATCCCACAGTACGTTCTTTTCGCAATCGGCAAGCATCTTCTGAAAAGCAGGGCGATGGTCGTTCGTACCGGTCATAGCTCGGTCTATATAAGTTTCTACGATTTTAAGATCGTGCTGATCAGCATATTGCTGACAAATTCTTAATTGACCTTCAATAGATTGTTCATTTTGTCGTTCACAGGAATAACGTCCGTAAAAAGCAGCGTATCTCATTGTTTCAAAACCTCCTTTTGTTCGATAACAGTGATAATCCGTTTGCCCGCCATGTTGAGATTAAATTGCAATTTAAAATATTCCAGCGGATCATCGGTTAAACGCGACGGATCGGTTATAAGCAGCGAATCCCATTCGCAACTTTGGATTTCGTTCAAAAGTTTGCACATGGCAGGCAGTTTATTCCCGATGCCCGACTTCTTAAAGTCTGAATAAATGTGTAAGATCTTAAAATCATTCTTTAGCGCAAAGGTTTTACAAAGAATGATTTGGCTCTGGATAGCGGCGTCGTTCTCCGCCGTGCTCCATGTGTAAATGATTGCTGTTTTCATTGGAAAACCTCCTAAAAATTATTGTGAATAAAGGATACCAAAAAAAGAAAGAAAAAAGTACGGACTGGAATCGGAACAAATCCGTTTCAATCCGTACAATTTCCGCTCGGCTCCGCCCTTTGTTCGCGAAAACGAAAGAAAAGAGAAAAAACCGACCTGCCTCACCACCCCAAAGGACAATGGAAAAAACAGCAGAAAAGACCGAAGCGGTCAAGGGAAAGGCGAAGTCAAGAAGATATATGTAATAAAAAAAATGCCGCAAAAAAAGTATTGCGTGCGAATCATACATATTCAGTTTTAAGCGATACTTTTTTTCCTTGACGGCAAGGTCTTCTTCTGCTAAAACCGAAAGGAAACGCGGGGAAAGGACGGAAAAAAACGGGGAAAGAAGAAAACCGACCGAAAAGGACGGGAAACCCAACGGGCGGAGTCCGAGGAAAAATTTTTTATTTTATGGTAATATGAAAGAAAAAAGGAGGGAACGGAAATGCAGGAAATTGAAACGAAGGAGAATCCGCTGAATTTAAAGGTGTATGTGAACGGAAAACCCGATCTGCGATTGATACCGAAAGAAAAAGCGGAAAGTATATTGTCTGCGATAGAGTTGGAAATTTCGGAATATTACCAGCGAAAACAATCTTGTCAAAGAGAATAAAAAAGGGGGGGGTGGTTTTAAACTGTCCCCCTTTTTTACTATTTAATTTTTTCAAAAATATACTTTGCAAGATTAGAAAGTTCTTTGCAAAAACGGTTGCTTATTTTATCTGCAATCGTTTGCGCCAACTCGTGTCCATAATCGTGGGAAGTAAGGTTCCTCGAATCGAGCATGTCCAGCCAAAGTGTTTCGTTGGAGATGATTCCTTCCTGATAGGCAAAGGCAAAGACACCTTTGGGAGAAAGAATTTCTAATTGATAGCCTTGATCAGTCATAAACTCACGCAGCGTTTTCCATGCCAGTTCAAAAGTGAACTCAAACCGTTGAATCAATGCGTCTTGATAAATGTCATCGTCACGGTTCTTTTTATAAGCGATATTTGCTTCATTCAGCCGCTTAACGGCTTTGTTGAAATTATCAAATTTATTGGCAAGTTTTATCATAAATCAAAATTCCTTCGGTTTCGATATTTTTAATCAATTTGCTGTCCGTTTCGGATTGCATAAAAACGGTATCGATTTTATGCAAGGTAGGGAGATCTTCCCGAAGGGCATTCCGTAAAAGAACGATTTCGCTTGGTTGTAACTGTCCGTAAATTGCTAAATCATAATCGCTTTTTTGCGTATGATCTCCGCGAGCGCGTGAGCCGAATAATATGACCTTTTCAATGGTAGGATAATTCCTGCAAATATTTTGTATAAAAACCAATAAATTTTTTTCTATATTCATCAATTTAATCTCTTTCATCGGTTCTTCCAAGGATATAATCGGGAGAAACATTGAAATATTCCGCTATTTTTATTAAATAATCAAGAGAGGGTAATGTGTTTGTTCTGATCCAATCATGGAAATAACTCTCGGGGAAAATCATTTTTCGAGCAATTTCAGAATACTTTTTATGTTTTTCATTGGCTAAACTTCTCAGTCTTTCGTGAAAGGATACGTTACATTCTGATTTAATAAAATTTGAATTTGAAGTTTTCCCTAAAAGATAATTTATTGAAATATTCAAATAATCGGCTATTTTAATAAGAGATTGTAGACTGGGAATAATTCCATATAAGCATGATCGGCTGATAACTTCTTTACTGACGCCAACTAAAGAAGAGAATTCATACTTTGTACATTCTTTATCTTTAATAATACTATTAAGACGATCTTGAAACTCAGGCGATATACGTTGAGTTGGGTGTATTGTCGGATTTCTTGGCATAAATTTAAACCTCTTTTTAATTGGTTTTATCGTCGGTTCGTCCAAGCAGGTAATCAATGGATACTTCAAAATAGTTGGCAATTGCGAGCAAATATTCTAATGATGGTAGGGTATGTTCGCGTTGCCAGTCATAAAAAAGATTAGTACTAAAAGGCATCTGTTTTCCAATCTGTGAAAATTTGACGCCCCTTTCCAGGCGCAATTCGTTTATTCGAATATGAAAGGGGACCTTTAGAATTGAGGGAGAAAAAATTGTTTCGTTCGTTAAGCCTAATAAATATTCCAATGAAACTTCACAAGTATCGGCAATTTTTATCAATGGTTTAACGCTTGGAATAATGCCGTAAATGGTAGCACGTGTAATTACGCCTTTACTAACATGCGCTTTCGGGGCAAACTCATAAATAGAGCAGTCTAAATCTGCAATGAGTTCATTAAGTCTTTTTTTAAATAAATCTGAAGTTTTTAAATGTGAATCGGACGGAACCCTCGACATAATTCGTCAAACCCTCCTACAATACTGCAAAATTATTTAACTCGGATAGATGGAATTTCTTTATCTAATATGATATAATATGCGCATATAGAAAATTCACGGTTAGAAGTCTAACCATAAACATATAACTCGGATAGACGGTTTTTCTGTTTTTTAAGGATAGCCTATTTTTTTAAGGTATAAACACGGACAGCGCGCTATCCGAACTAATTATTTTTATAGACGCGCCAAGGAGATAAAAAGTGAATCCGATCTTATTCAATTATTTATTAACGAGGTATCGTAGCAGTTCGAGAGCCGTCACAAAGTTATATGAATATTACTATCCGCTCATTGTTCGGTATATAGACAGGCAATTCCGAGGAAAGGTAGACGGCAAAGACATTGCACAACAATTTTTCATAAAGTTGTTTGAGATCAAGCCGAAGTTTGTTCGTGCGCCGACGGCTTGGGTATATACGATCGCAAGAAACATGGCGTTGGACAAATTGCGCAAAGACAAGCGGTTGGTTTATTCGGACATGGATAACGGAGAGTGCGGAGAATTCCGTTTGAGCGATAAAGCCTTAATCGCATTAGAAGGATTGAGCGAGTCCGAGCAGAAAATAATTTATCTGCGCTATTGGGAACGTTTTCGATTAAAAGAGATCGCGGAACTGTTAAACGAAAAATACGATGCGGTAAAATATCATCACCGCATCGCTAAAAATAAATTAAAAATTCATTTCAGGGAGGAAGAAAAATGAAAAGAATGCACAAAGGAATTGCAATCGTTGTTTTAACGGCAATGATCGCGGCTATGTTGGGGATCGGCATTACGGCGAATGCGGCGGTTGTCGAAAGCGAGGCAGATATGCTGTTCTACGAAACGTTAAACGAAATATTCGACTATGAAAATGCCGACACCACTACGGTATCGGCGGAAAAGGAAAGAGTATATGATATTGAATTGAATGAGTTGGGTATCGCTTACAGTTTTATATACGGCGAAGGACAGGGCTTTGCGCTATTGATAGACGACGGGGCGTTACGCGTAACGGAGTTTTATCCGCAAGGGGAAAGCCCGTATCGTCAGGAAGAAGGCAAAAATGTATATGTTAGGCAGGGTATCTATTGGTACAGCGACGGCGGGAGTTTCTATGACTGCGAAACAAATCTGCCTGTTTCTGAAAATTCGGTAGAACTGTTAGGCGAGGACGCATATCGCGGAACGGGCGACGCTTACTATGAAAATAAGCGGGTAGATTACATATATAGGTCGGAGAACAAATATAATATGCTGCCGTCGATCCCCGGCTGTATGCACGGAGAGGCAGCCTCCTGCGTTGCAAAAATGTGCGTGAACCTGGTCGTATATCTGGATAAAACGTATCCGAATTTGATCCCGAATTACGAACCGGGCGTATCTTTTATGGGCAGTTATATGTATCTTTCGGACACTCCGGAAACGAGAGCGGTGTTCGATCAGCTTTATATAGATACGGGAACGGATGGAAACGGCGCAACGGTATCGGACTTCAAAAGCGGATTTAAAAAATATGCGAACAGACAGGGATATCAAGCGAGTTATACGAGCCTTATGTCATGGCGGACTTTCAATTATAACTCTGCCAAAACGGCGGTAACGTCTGGAAAACCGATAGCCTTGTTCATGGAAAATTACAGAGGATTAAAAATATCCGAGCTGGACGGTTACGATTTTCTTGAATATGAGATCACAAACGGAAATCATGCCGCGGCGGGGTTTGGCTGTCTGGAAGTGAATTATACTTTGGCAGGAAACAAGACGAGGACGGATAAATATGTATACGGCGCGTTGGGTGTGGCATTGTACGATAAGGGCTATATCAATATCGGCGAAGTAAAAATCGTAGATGCCTATGCGCTAACGATCTCGTGAGGAAAACCATGAAAAGGTTAAAAAAGGCGATAGAGAAGGAAAACGCCGAGTTGCTGGAAGAGGATCGTTCGTTTTTAGAAAATACGCTGATTCCGAAGGCACAGGCGAACCGAGTTGCAAACAAAAAAGTGAAACGGATCATACCAGTCGCGGGTTGCCTTTTATTCTGTATCACAGTTTTTGTGCTCTGTACAATATTTCTATTCCCTCCGAAGGACGATTTTGACGATACTTATAAATCAAGTAAATCGGAATTATCGGAAGTCAATGAAAATCTGACATTGACGCAGATGGCGGGAGAGTATTCCTCTATCGAAAAAACGTATAAGATAAGCGACGGCAAGGCGGTCAGTTTCTTTCTCGTACAAAACAGAGTGGAGACAGAAACGGAAATCCTATCCTGCAAATTCAATCTGATCATAGACCGGGAATATAAGCAGGGCGATCCCGACGGGTACGATCAACAGAGCGAATACCTCGACTATACATTATATTATCGCCGGACGATAACGACGGGAGAGTTCAATATTTATCAGATCAGCGCCTACATGGATACGGGCGCAGAGCAATATTTTATAGAATACGAAAGATGGAGCGTTGAGCAAACGGATAATTTTATCGAGTTTCTTTCGACAAAGATTAAAAATAAAACATCATAAAATAAGGAGCGGCATGGAAACTGAAAAAGTTGAAATAGTGTTAGATGAAAGAGAATTTTCTGCCCTGATGCAGTTAGTATTTTTAGGAAATTATGTAGCGAACAGTATTCGGGACGAGGACCATAAAATCCGGGAATATCAGGCATTGGACGAAAAGTTAACTCGTTTGGAATATGAAATTTATCAAAAAATATCCGGAGAAGAAGCGGAGTTTAACGAACTTGCCGATCTATGGGATAATACGATCGATGCCGTGGACGAATATTTAAAGGATTTCGAAAAAGACGTATTTCGAGAGCGGTTGGCGAGAGTGATAACGTGGTCAAATTATCCGATCCTGCCGAACGACGAAGAATCTTTAAAAAAGCATTGGGCGGCAGAAACAGAATACATAAAGCTGATCAAGGAAAAGGGAATAAAATTCGTGCAAATAACGGCTCCGAAAATTGACGATAGATTAAACATAGACCGGGAATGGGGGATATGACCCATGACGATCGAAAAAGCGATGGCATTCAGGATCAAAGAATTGCTTGAAGAAAAGAAAATGACCGTAGAGGAATTGGCGTTTGCCAGCGGTGAAAGCGTCGAAACGATCAACAAATTGTTGAACGAAGAAATCCCGTTAGACGATATGAAAGCATTTATATTCGCGGTGAAAGAGTGTTCGGAGGAGAAAAACTTATCATGAAGATTTTTACCAAAGAATGGTATAAACAATACGAAATCTGGAACATCCGATATTGGCTGACCGAAGAGGAGGGCGGGATCAGGGTCTTGCCTATATTAGACGAAAGCGTACCTAAAATGCCGGATGAAATAAGGGCAGACGCGACCTCTTATTTGACGGATAAACCAAAACAAGAAAATCAAATGCGGGTGTTAGCGGCAAAAAATATATTTCCGCTATATATGTACTATGATCCTGAAAACTCAAATGTAAAATGCCGGTCGTTGGAGAATGATATCAAAGCAGAACTAATGAACCGAATGCGGGTGTACGAGGAATTGCCTGCAAAAATACGGCAGCGAATACCCGATAAACGGCTGTTTGTCATGGGGTATGCTCCTCCGAAGGTAAAAAAGGCTGTATTAGATTATTTAGACAGCTTACCCGATATTTTTGAGGATTGCGAACAAAACAACTTAAGAGAGTTAAAAATCTTATCAGAATTAACGATCAATAAGCAAAAGCAAGAGGAAGATATATATTCTATAAATTATTTTTTTCGGGATGAAGCGGTAAAAGAGGTAATTATAGATACAAACGAAATAAAGATCCGATTATTTGACGATTCCGAGATGATCTTAACCGGCGGTGAAGTCATAGAACAGGAAGAAGAAATGGCAGGATCGATGGTAATAGAACATGAATTGCATGAAAGTAACGGAAAATACGAACTTCATTTGTTGATGCAGAAATACGACCGGAACTTTATGGAAGAGGTGTTTTATGCAACGTATTCGTTTAAGGATCTACGTTTAAGTAATTTGAAATGCAGTTTTGTCAAGCGGAACTGACAGAAAAAATCGGGGTACGATAAAAAAATCGTATCCTCGATTTTTCTTTTCAAGCGCTTGACGGATAAAACAATAAGCGTTATAATATAGAAAAAAATACAAACATACGTTCGTATTATAAAAAATAATGGAGGAAAGAAAGGCGGGAGGATAACGAAGAAAATCTAATTTTCCCTATACCACGGAAGCCCCGGGTAGGAAGGTATCGAAACATACCGGAGCAAGCAGTTTCCCTATGCAACGGTAAGGTCTTGTAATACGTCAGGGAGAATAGGAGAATGAAGGAATCAGGGAAAGTAAAACAAATGTACTGTCCGAATTGTATGAAAAGACTGACGGGCATAACGGATGAAAACGGAGCGATGCGCGTGATCTGCGAACGTTGCGGAGCGAAAATCTATTCGAAACAGATCAAACCGCAAACGTATATGATGCGGATAAACGCAGTATAAGGGAAAAAACTAAATAATATCGTTCGGGAAAGAGGTAAACGGTCAGGCTGAAACAGTGCCACCGCGATAAATCCGTTTAAGAATAAATCGCCCGAATAAGTATCCGTGCTGAAAAGCGCAACAATCGGTGAAACACCGCTGGCGGGTAGGCTAATCTTTTTATGGGATAAGTCTATCTACCGGCGGTGTTTTTTTATATACGCATAAAAAGGTTAGCCCGACAAGCAGTCGGGCGTTTTTCATTTAACGGCGAGATCCGCCCGATCGCGATTTTAAGAAAAAATCAAAAATCGGAGGATTTCAAAATGAAAAACGTAACAGTAACATTCAAGGACAAAAACGGCGAAGAAACCAAGGTTTCGGCAGAAGTAGAGGATGAAATCGCTGCATGGCTTTCGGAAAAAGACGAGGATTTTGTACGTGAGTTTATACAAGCCGAAAATGCCGCCGCAAAAATCGAGCGGAAAGAAACGCGGCGGCATCAGTCGTTGGACAAGTCAATCGAAAACGGATACGACATTGTAGATGACAAGGCGAATACAGAGCAACAGTTGATTGGCGCAGATGAACGGGAGCAGTTCTATCGTGCGCTGTGCGAACTAACATCGTCTCAGCGTTGGGCGATTTATGAGCATTGCATCGAAGGCCGAGGTTTACAGGAATTAGCGACCGAAAAGGGCGTAAGTTTTCAAGCGATTGCGCAGCGGATTGAAAGAGGAAAGACGCGCTTGAAAAAAATCTTAAAAAATTTTTGAAAAACCCGTTGAAAAAGCCTTCATGCCGTGGCTATTAGGTGAGAGGGATAAAATCCCGAATAAAAAATCGAGGTGAAATATGGAGTCAATGGATACAATCCGTAAAGAATTGAAGGAAGTCCGATATTATTATGCGAACCGAGAAATGTTTGACCAAGCCGCAAAGGACGTTGGCGAAAATGAAATTATCAAGACAGTCAATCGATATAACGCAGCGGTTCAGAAAGCACCGGTGAAGTTATATGCCTTATATATCGGATTATATGTGGGGAACCGGACGCAAGAAGCGTTGGCGCAAGACATGAACTTTTCGCCGGATTATATATACCGCCAACACAGGAAACTACTGCGATTTTTGCAGGGAGAAATAAAAAGATAAAAAAGGAGACAGTTATGAAACAACAAACACCTGAGTTTTTAAGGAAGGCGGACAATGTATACCGCACACAGGATTACATAGTCGTACAGCGTATATCGATCGTTTATGACGGTATGGAAGATCCGGAGACGGTGAGCCGCGACGTGTATTACAGGCGGACACGTAAAAGAGATGCGGATTATGAAGCACTCGGCCGCAAGCGCAGGAATCTCGACGGCAAGCGTTTGCCTGCCACGATGCACACGCGCAAATATATAGACTAACCGAGGGTAAAACGGATTGCGGACAGACGAAAAAGTACGAACAACGGGAGAAAAAGGATCCGTTTTCCCGTTGCGTACACGGCAAAACGCCGAAAGGAGCCGCAACCGAAACCATAAATACAATTACATAATTTTAATTTGGCTTTGCTAACGGCGATACGGGCAAATTTATAATTCAAAAACGGAGGTAAACAAATGGCAAAAGCACAAGACAACGCGCCTGCGGAATCGGGCACGAATAAATACCGGCGCGACGGGCGGTGGTTCAGACCGCGTATCCGTGCGAAGGGATATGCGGAAGAGCGTAAAGCGAAAGTCCACCAGCGCGGCGAGAAGGAAGGGCAGGAACTGACCGAGTATGAAAAGGGCTTGCGTTCGGGATATCTTCTTTCGCAAAACGATAACGCCGGGGATTTTAAGTATAAACAGGCGCTGGATGCAGGCTTCTCAAAAGCAGAGGCAGGTGAACTGTCTCATAAATCCTGGAAGGAGATTAAACCTATTATCGATAAGAAAAGAAAAAATAAAGGAGGCAAAGCAGCATAATGGAAAAGCAGATCAAAGTAGAACGCGAAACGTACGAGAAGAACGAAAAGACGTATTATTCGTATTTCATTAAAGGAACGGTCCGCGGTAAAGATGCGCGAGTACTGATCGTGCCGCCCGACAACGGCGGATATAAGGTACTGGATATCGTATTCGGCGCGGAGATGGAGGCGGAATTGGTACTCAAGCCCTATGAAATCACGGACGAGAACACGGGCAAAGTCATCAAGGGGAATACTTATGCAGTCCATACGCAGGACGAGGACGGCACGGAATATGAATGTGCGGTCAAGCCGTTCCGCGCGTCGGACAAGACGCTCTTGAATATGCTGCTCAATAAAAAGTCGGCATAAAACAATCGCGGCGGTTTGTAACAAAAAAGCAAGCCGCCGTTTTTACAAATAGAAAAAGGAGGAAACAAGGAAAAATGTACAACGAATTTGAAGAATACGAACTTTATGAGCATAAGCGCTCGGATAAAGTGAAGTGGGCAATATCTTTTATTCTCATCATCGTGTTGCTTGCGGGGCTTATCGGAGCATGGATCATGCTATTGAAACCGGAGGAAGTACCGCCTGAGCAGGAAGCGGGCGGCGCGGTCATTACGGAAGGAGAAAAGAACGGTATGACGATCAAGAGCATGAAGATCCCGCAATCAGATTACGGCGAATACGGTATTTCGACAATGGCGGAAACGGCATATTCGCTGACGGCGACGATCACGCCCGATAACGCGACGAATAAGGCGGTGGATTGGACGATCGTGTTTGTGAATGCCTCGAGCGAATGGGCGACGGGTAAGACAGTGACCGATTATGTGACCGTAACGCCTACGGCTGACGGAGCTTTGACCGCGAACGTGGCGTGTATCAAAAGCTTCGGGGAACAGATCAAAGTGACGGCAACGAGCCGCGATAATGCGGACGTATCGGCAAACTGCCTTGTGGATTACACGCAGAAACTATCGAGTGTAAAAGCAACGTTCGGCTCGACTGTACTCACGGACGGGATAACAAAAATGTTCGATCTTACGAAGAGCGGACAAGCCGCCGAAACTTGGAAATTTGATTATTCAGCTTCTGTTTATACGATCAAGGACGATTATAAGACTACGGTAAAGATATCTTTTTCGGAGAGCGCGTCTGGTATCGGGAACACGATCGGTGCGATTCTGACATGGGATGAAGAAAATATCACAGCGGGAATGCCCGCGTTTGATAAGACGTTTTTTGACCGCGTATTTAAAGACGCTATGAGCGGACCGGTATCTGAAAATCCTTCCGTGTTTAATAAGCTTGTAATGGCATTGACAGGGAATCCGGGCGATCCCGGAAATCTGTTGTTCAAGGTCGAAGTGAAAACGGTAGGCACGTACGGTTCCAAAACCGACGTTTATCAAATCAAAGTACTGCCGGACGGTTTAAATATCCGCGTGGAAGGAATGGGCATGAGCGACAGCGCTATCTTATTCTGAGCAGAAACAGAGGGCGGGAAGATTTCCGCTCTCTTTCTCCCGCAAGGGAAAGGAGGCAAGCAATGGGCAAGACAATAGGAAAGATCGTAACGTACCTGATCGTAATACTGTCGGTACTCGGCGCGATCGCGGCAATCAGTTTTTTTGCGATGCGCAGCCAAGGCGTTACGTTCTATGTAGAGCATAACGGCGCACGGTATCTTGCGAACGGCGACGGCGGCAGTTTGTTTTTACGCACGGAGAAGGCGCATACGTTTTCCGTAAAGTCCTTGACGGGCGGCGAAGTCAATTATTCCGTCAAAATCACGTCGAACAGTGCGAATAATTTCGGTTTTTTCCTCAACGGTACGGCACAGCAGTTTTTCGGTACGGAAGAGGAAAGCAACGATTATACAGCAGTATTCGGTCTGAAGAAGAAAGCGGAGGGATTTACGCTGACGTTTCCGAAAGGGTATACCGTGAAACAGGCGATCGAAAGGAAGTATGGCGGAGAGATCGAATTGCAAAACGAATTGCAGGACGAACTATGTTATTTCATGATCGCGGTCATTGCCGGGAAAAGCAAGGCGGAGTTATGGTTTAACTTTGCGGATTTGACGATCACGCTCGATCCTCCACAAATCCTGTTTTGAGAGGTGATAAGATGCGGAAAAAGATAAAGAATAATTTGATCCGGTTATCTGCAATATTCGTTTCAGCCGTATTGTGTATGACGATGATTCGTGGCGGGCTTTGGCCTGCCCTGCATGTAAAAGCAGAAACAGACCGAGCCTTAAATTACGATAAAACGGACGTATTGGACGATTTGGGCAGTTCCACCGTGGAGGGTAAACCGTTCAATGTAAACGATTATCCGCGCAATCCGTTCGGAACCGTGCAGGTAATTACCTTTGCGGAATATTGCTATTCGCAATACGAAAACGGAAACGGGAATTATGCGCTGTACGTGTACGTATATAATCCTGCCTTGGTTGAGTTTGCGGCAATATCCACGCAGAATAAAATCGAGATATCGTCTGATTTTTATTTTGAAAACGAAGAGGGGAACCCGGGAACTGTAAAAGACTATGCGAAATTTCCTCTGATATTTTGTAATGCAAGTACGGGCGCATACGAAAACAGATTCTTAAAGTTTCGTATCAAGGACGAGAATAAAACGATATTCAATGCCGAACGCGAGCGTGAAGCGGCAACGGGCAGCAGGTATTATCATATATCCGGGATAGAATTATATGAAAACAACAGTGATAAAACCACTGCGCAGGAGTATTGGGTAAACAAGTATTTTCAGTTCAGCGGTTACGCGGAAGGCTACGGCGACAGCAAGTTTCCCTTTCAGTGCGACGCCGCGGGCAACGCCGAAGCCGTGCAATTAAAGGTACAACATACCTATTACCGTACGGCATCCTCGGGCAAGGGGAAGAACTACCAAAATCAACTCGACACGGTGTATTTTGCCGTTCCCAAGAGATTGTTCGATACATACGGTGAATTGCAGAGAATAAAAGCGGAATGGTGGGAGTACAAGACGAAGGAATTTGTAGTGACGAGCAACGCTGAGTTTTATAACGCGGTACAACAATATCTCGGTAAGACCGTGGAGAGCAAAAAGGGCGAGATCTCAATGAACGAGCCTGTATTGAACGACGATATCGGTTACGCGCTCGCAAACGAAATGAAAACGATCTCATCATGGGGCATCGAAACGTATGAATCAGCGAAATGGGGCTGGAACCTGGCAGTCAGTTCAAGGATAGAAGAGATCTGCGACAGGCTTACGCTGTTATTCCTTACGGACGATATTGACGGGTACGATCCTTATAAAACGGATACCGCCGGGACCGTAAACGGAAACTTATTGTATGATCATATCATAGCGTACGGCAAGAGTTACGACAGCGGCAGGCTGCCCGTAAAGGACGGGAGCATCAGCGCGGATCTGTTCGAAAGCGATATAGACGACAGCCGTAAGATAGACAACGAACAGGGGAAAATACAGCAGGGATACAGTTATTACGATTTCGATGCGGATACCGACCTGCAAAAATTGATCAGTTGGAAAGACGGCGATCCGTCGTTTTGGGAGAATTGGAACGAGTACGGGTTTTGGGAAACAATATTCGGGAAAATCCCGTCGGAAACGGGCAGGGAGATCTCTCCGATACAGGTGCTCAAAGAGAATGATTTGAAAGGCACGGATCAGGAAATATCCGAACGGCTGCTGGTCAATATCAAGGACGTACAAACGATCAAAGACGCATATTCTGACGCGGTAAAGGTAGATCCGCTGGATAAAACAGACGAAGAATGTTATTTGGTCATGTTTCGGTTTGCGGCAAGCGACTATTATGCCGCCCCCGTCGATATTTATAAAAGCGATCTTTGGGGCACGGTAAAAAAGGGACAGGCGTATTTCGCAAGGCAGAGCGTATTTTTCGATTTCGATATAATAGACCTTACGTTTCATAAAGACGGCATGTATATGGTCATTCCCGCAGTATCCGATCCTATAGATATCATCAATGGTCTGACGCCGCCGGGGGATATGGGGAATAATCTTCCCGATTGGCTGAAATATGTATTGTTGGCGATAGGATTGCTTATAGCATTACCTGTGCTGTATTGGATCTTAAAAATCGTCGTATGGCTCATACAGATCATATTTAAGGGGATCGCGTCGGTATTCCGGGGTATCGGTAAGTCGGCAAAGAAACGTAACGAAAAAAAGAACAAACGGAAAAATGAATAAGAAAGCGGAGGAAATATGAAAAAGAAGATAAAAAGGATATTGGCGGTCGTTATCATTATAATAACCGTATTGATTATCAGTTATCTGATCTATACAGGAGGACAAGCCGATGCGTAGGAATATCATCATTACAGCCGCCATATCCGCAGTCATGGTGCTGCTCGGCGTATTTGTGTTTTCGGACTCATATCTGCGGTTATGGGAAAGCCTGCGCGATTTGGGTAATTCCGCAGCGTATTATTTCTGCGAGTTGTTCAGAATACAACACAGTATCACGGCTACGGTCAACGGATATTCGGAAGTGTTTTCGTGGGGGACGGTCTTGCCTAAGAATTTCGGAGAGTTCAAAGAAGGCGCGGCGAATTATTTTTCTTTGTTGTTGAATGCGGAGACTTTCGCGGGTTGGGGGAAATCAGTCGCCGCGTTTTTGGGAACGGCGGCAAAGGTACTCATGCTCGCTTTGCCGTGCATTGCAGCGTTCGTGTTTATGATACGAAAACTGTATCAAAAAGGCAACCGAAAGCACGGCAGGGATACCGTTCCGCTCAAAGTATTTAAAACAGTAACAAAGTACGCATACCAGCCCGTGAAGAGGACGGTCGTTTCTTTCCGAGAGTTTATCCGTGAACACAGAGCGGTGTTGGGTTGCTGGCTGGCGGCATGGGCGTTGCATCTGAACCTTGTAACCATAGTCACGGAGTTTATAGCCTATTATCTGTGGTTTGTCGTGTCCTTCGATATTGTAACGGTCTATATACAGGTCAATAAACTGCTCATAGATCTGCAAGTCATTATCAAACATTTCCCGTGGTGGAGCATCGCCATAGCCGCGTTGATCGGGTTCGGGAAAATGCGGGAACGTACTGCGAAACGAAGGCTGCGGCATTTCGAGGCACGTAACTGCGGTTTCATCAACGAACTGCCGATCGTGAGCATGGCGTGCGGCTCGATGGGAAAAAAGAAAACGACGCTTATCACAGATATGGCGCTCTCACAAGAGGTCATGTTCCGCCAGAAAGCCTTGAAAATTTTGCAGGACAACGATTTGAAATTCCCGCATTTCCCGTGGATATGCTTTGAAAAAGAACTGCAAAAGTGCATGGAACACGGCACGGTGTACAATCTTGCCTCTATAAAAGACTGGATAAGGTTAAAGCAGCAAAGGTTTGAAAGCCATGGGAATGCGGAACGTCAACTCTACGGGTACGACGCCGACAGATACGGTTACGAATACAACGACGGACTGAAAACGAGCGGTTTGTTTGACGTATTGGAAACGTATGCGCAGGCTTATTTTATATATGTGATCCAGAGCAGTCTCATTATATCTAATTATTCCATACGTACGGACAACGCCTTTATAGATACCGGCAATTTCCCGCTATGGATTATGGACTTCTTTCCCGAACAGAACAGGGAAACGGACAGGCATTCCCACATATTGGATTTCGACGTGTTGAGGCTGGGCAAGAAAGTTATGGAAAACAATCCGAAAGCGGGCAGTTTCGAGTTCGGGATAGTAAATATAACGGAGATCGGCAAGGAACGCGGGAATAATCTGGAACTGAAAGAAGTGAAGAAAGGCACGGACGGGGCGAACCAGAAAAACGATCTGTTCAACGCCTGGCTGAAAATGTGCAGGCATAGCGCAACGGTGGATCATTTCCCGTTCATCAAGGTATTCACGGACGAACAACGGCCGGAAAGTTGGGGCGCGGACGCAAGGGATTTGAGCGAGGTGTTACATATTATTTCATCCGGAGAACAGAGGCTTACGCTGCCGCTGTATTCGATAGAGGAAATGATATCTGAATGGGCGTTTGGGCGATTTATGCGGCTGTACGAGGATTTCCGTTTCCGCAGGGGCGACAACACGCTTTTGGTACACGTCCTCAAAAGCGTAACGGCATGGCTTTGGAGAAGGAATGCGCGGGTTTATAACCGTTACGGGTATTGCATATTGAAGATAGAGAAAGAGCGCGGCACGATGGACGGAAAGACAGAGAATAAAAAGTATTATTTAATGAACGCAAAGATTTATGCGAACAGGTTTTCAACGGATTGTTTCAGTGATTATTTTAATGACATGGCAAAGAAAAGCAAGGTCGGATTGATGGATTATATCGAGTATGCGACGGAAAAAGCGAGCGTAGAGGAATTGAAAAGTCAGAACAGTTATTTTATGAACGCGCTGTATAAGGACAACGGCGCATAAAAAAAGCCTATAAAGCCGAGAGGGTTGCCTCTGGGCTTTATAGGCATACAAAAAACGATGAAGGAGATAATTTTAATGCCGTATTCGAAGGCAAAAGTATATTCCGACGGGAGCCACTATATAGCGATCCCGCACACGCCGCGGAAAAAACGCTTGAAAAAAGGCGTAAAAATAAAGCGGCAGGTTCCCGTGATGGAAGAGTTGGAAGAGGAAACTACACCGTTTGACGGCGGCGTACAGATGAATATGTTTGACGCCGAAAACAAGGCGCAAGTAGTTGAAAAGAGTACCGAGGCAGTTCCCAAGCCGAAGTCAGAAACGGCGGCAAAGGGGCAAACGGAGGTTTCTCCGCCGCGCAAAGAGTTGTTCGAGGCGTTGTATAAGAAACATCTGTTTGAGCCGAAAAGTCGGAGACGTCAGGCTGTTTATGCGGGTATGCGTGCGTATTTCAAAAGCGACGAAGAGGCTCGGTTGTTTGTAGAATTGAATTTTGAACGTAAGAGAAAGAATCTGATCGCCCGCCGCATCCGAATGACGCGGAAAGCGAATTTGCAAAATTTCGATTATTTTGTCACTTTTACGTTCGACGATAAAAAGCATACGGAGTACAGTTTCCGAAAGAAGATGCGGAATTGTCTGAGTTTGCTGAGCAGCCGCAAGGGTTGGAAGTATATCGGGGTATGGGAACGATCTCCCGAAAAAAAACGTCTGCATTTCCACGGCGTATTCGATATACCGCAAGGAATGATGCCGGGATATTTTATACAGGTAAAGGATTATAATTTTAAAAATCACCGTCGGCAGACGACGAATCAGAATACTTATTTTTTGGAGAAGTTCGGACGGAATGATTTTGAAAAGATAGAGGATAACGCCCGCGTTGGGGAAGCGCTGGCATATATTATGAAGTATATGGAAAAGAGCGAAGAAAAGATCGTATATTCCAAAGGCATGCCGCAGTATTTTATAACGGATATAATGGACGAGGATATCGTATGCACGGTAGGTATGGAAGATCAGAAATTGCTATTGTTCGACGATTTCGGCTGTTGGGACGAGGGAGAGTACATAGGACAGGTGAGCAAGGAAACGATCGCAAAAATGCCGAAAGCGAATTGAGGCGAAACACAAGACAAGGACAAGAGGCGCTAAAAGAACAAGGCAAGATAAAAAATACGTCGTAAAAACGAAAAGCGCGCGCACGGAATGCGCGGGGCATTTGCAAGCGGTTTAGCGCAAACGCCCCGCCCGGCGCGCTTCGTATTTTCGTATTGATTTCGGTTGTGCTGCGGGGACGTGTGCTTGTCTTCGGCGCCCGCGAGCGCAGCGAGCGGGTGACGAGGCGGCTCTGCCGCCTCGTCAGCGTAGCCGCCGTACTTGTATCAAGACAAGCACGCGTCCCATCGTCACATACCTACCTTAACTCGGACTTTACCCGCGATTTAGTGTGTTCAGGGACATAAAAAAAGGGAGCCTTATGCCCCCCTTGGGAATGTTTGAAATATTATTCTTGTATTAAACAAGCCACGGGGCATTATGGACATCGCTTTGGTAGTATTTCAAACAAGTTTGAGAATTAAAATTCATTTTATTGGAAACTTCAGTTAAGATATCAAGTATATATTACAGGAGTACTTTACAAGGAGGGAATAATAATGTAAAATTAAATTATTAAAACTTAGTTTAAGGAGGAAAATATGAAAAAAATTACGATAATTATTTTGGTTGTAATATTTGCGTTCAGTACAATAAATATGTTTGTCGGCTGTAAAACCGAAAAAGAAGATGTGTATGAAATTATTCTGGTGGACGACGATATGAATGAGATAGGGAAGGGTGATATTGCAGATAGAACCTATTCCTTTGAGTATGATGGCGAACCGAAAATATTTAACGCAATTTCGTTGAAAAACGGTGAAAGATTCGGAACTCCGTTATTTCCAAAAAATGAAGAATTAAGATGGCGAAGCAACGTATCGGTAGGCGTTATGAAAGGCAGTCAAGCATTATCATTGCCGATTCAGAAGGGGAGATATACTTTACATTATCGATTTAACAGAGATAATAATGATAATTATCAACTATCGCGTTACTTTATGTTGAATTACACTGTGAGAGTAGATATAGAAATTATATGAAGAGGAAATTACATATGAAAAAAGTAATTGGTTTCATCTTAACACTCGTTTGTTGCAGTACATTATTGTTTGGGTTGTTCAGTTTTGTACAGGCGGAAGAACAAGCAGCGGTTGCCCAAAGTGAGATGGATGAATATACAAAAGATGACTATTTTTATTTCGATCGCGACCGTGACGGCGTTTTAGACGAATGTCAGGTGCAGGATTATGCGGATTCGCTGCATTTAGAAGATATCCGGCAGAGCGATTTATTTAATAGTAATTGCGAAACAATATGGAAGCCTGCGATCGAACGTTTTTCTTTGACAGCCGCAGAAGACGATCCAATTGTAAAAATAGTCCCGAAAAATTTGTTTGTCTACGAGAATAAAACTTTACATATCGGAAAAGAGTATGGTTTTTTTATCGAAACATTAAATCGCAAGACGCATTGTTACAGTAATCTGATCGTTTTTGATTTATACAACGACATAAATATGCCCGACACCAAAGATCATGCTTATTTTAACATAACGGTCTTATTTCAAAGAGAATATGTTTATGCCTTGACAAACGGGGGATATGAAGGCGGTTTTTTGATCGAATCGGAAAATTTAGACGTGGTTATGCCGCTCCCTCAGTTATATGTAATCGGGGCGGGGAATATCCATGTCCGATATGCTGAAAGTACTAAATATTATGTCAGCGATATTATAAATTCGATCAATATTCGCAATGAACAACATTTAAATGAGTCGGATCCGGGTTATAAGGCGATTCAGGATAAAGGCCGATTCATAACAATGACAGACGCGTCGTATAATGCAATGATCTACAATGCAAATGACCATATATTTCGCGACGAGTCGAAGTTGGTTTTAAAAACGGCCTTCGATGTGGCGTTTGACGCTTTATTAAAATCACATCCTGTAATTGGTACGGTCAAAAACGTGGCAGAATTTCTTGTAACAGCCGGAGTTCTGACGCTTGATTCGCAGGAAGCGATCGGAAGAGAGTTTACTTATGTACCGAACTACGTTACCAATGAAGGTCAAATTCGCGATAAAGGATATCTTTCAAGATACGGGACTTCGATGCTGTGCATTCCGGACAACGGAGAATATTCGGATAATGATTTTGTTTATATTCAACCGGGCGGAAGTTTCACGGTCGATTATCAACTAAGTTATACTTCCGCACAGGATGAGCAAGGCGAATTTTTGCCTGCTTGGCAGGCGAGGATAGATCGTTTATTCAATATAACGATCAGGGACAGAGAAGGGAACGAGATAGCCCGGGAAGAATCAATCTATTCGTTTCCCACGGTATCTGAAAAAAAGATTTTACAAGCGCAGGATATTGTTTCGATTCTCCCGCAAGGCAAAAATATATATCAATTCAACGCTCCCCGTAACGGGTACTACCGTTTTTCTACGGTCAATGCGCCGTATTTGACGAACTTGGCGGAGATCGATGAAGACGATTTGGTCGTTCAGAACGGTAAAAAAATCGGCAATGATGCAAGTATTGAGATTTATTTGAAACAAGGAGAAAAGCGATATTTTAATATTTCGTTTGAAGATCCTGTACGGAAAGGAAATTTCATTTTCCGAGTTGATTTTGTACCGCAAGTTGTCGGAATCGGGCAGAATAATATAAAATTCGACCAAACAACAGAAGAATATTTTCGTATTCATTCCGATCAAAATTATTATTTTCGCCTGAAAATTTCAGAAAATAATATTTTACTTTACGAACTCGATTCAAAGTTCAATGCAATAGGGGCTGGAAAAACAGAATTAGTCGTAGAACACGGATCAGGATACAAATACTTTAAATTAATTTCGGGCACGAGTTTGGATGTAACTGTATCAGTCGCAGTTCAAAAAGAGAGAAACGTCGGTTATGAGTCCAATTCAGGTCAGTTTATTCCAACCCAGGTACTCGTAAATGATGCATCGATTACATTTCCGGACTTGGAATTAAGGTCAGGATATGATTTTGCCGGGTGGTGGCCGTCGCAATCCTTTGAAGGCGACCCTGTGAATGTAAATAATTTTTATGAACTGAATTTTGCCGATATTACTCTATATGCAAAATGGGATCCGATTCAATATTCTATAGATTTTGTCGGGAACGGGGGGACGAACCTTGCTTCAATCAATTACACAATAGAAGATAGTATCCAACTCCCTTCTATCCAAAAGAATGGCTGTATATTTTTAGGGTGGTACGATAATGCTGGATTCGACGGACAAGCTGTAACCACCGTCTATGTCGGTTCAGTCGGAAATAAAACTTTTTATGCAAGATGGGTTTTTGATAAATACCAAATTACGATAGATCTTGCGGATGATGAAGTGGATTCTGAAAACGGGGTGGTTGAACTAAAATCAGGGACAACGGTTACGCAAAAATTCATTTTTGAAGTAGAGTATGGTAAAACTTTTACGTTGCCTGTTGCAAATACACGGGGTTTTATATTCAACGGTTGGTTTATGGATGACGAGCAAATTACGACGAATAAAGGAACTGCCGTTTCCAGTTATACGTATGAAAATTCGATAATCGTAAAAGCCGATTGGACAAGAGAAGTATATAAAATTCAAGTTGTCATAGAACAAAATCAGAAGATATTATGGATGTTTAAGGATGGATTATCAGAAATAGAGCAAAGTATTGCTTATGAAGAAAATCTATGTCCGAATTGTAAAATGATTTCATTAAGAAATTCAACGAATGCGGAAATCAGAAATGCGGCAATAAATGCTTTATATCGTCCAGGATATAAATACAGTTATTTAAAAGATTCTAAGGGCGGAGTAGCATGTTTTCATAACTTAGTAAATAACGGGGAATACGAAGTTTATGCTGTATATCAAACAGAAAGTTACACTCTAAACTATAGTGCTGATAATCAAACGATTGCAAAGCATTCATATTATATCGGTGAAAATATACGGAGCGTACCATATACTAAAACAGGTTATACGTTTCAAGGATGGTCGTTGAACGGAAAAATTTTTAAGGACACCGTAGCAAAAGATTATACTCCTAATTCTGAACGGGATGCCGAGTTGATACTATATCCAGTTATGCAGGCGAATGAATATACTATTTATTTTGATGGATATGATGAAACCGTAAAGATTCGATATGGGGAATCCGCGTCCGGGATTTTTGTTCCGGAAGAACAGGGATATAAGATATCAGGATGGTATACGCAACCGGAAGGTAACGGAGATTGTATAATCAATGCGGCAGGAGAGATGAATTTTGCATATCCGTTTACCGAAGATATCACTGTTTATTTAAATAAGACAGCAATTGAATATAAAATTTATTATAATTTAAACGGCGGTACACTTGATACGCTCTCGGCTTCTTATACTGTAGAAAGTGGCTTTGTATTTGCTATTCCGACGAAAGACGGCTATTGTTTTATGGGGTGGTATAAAACAGAAAATTTTGCGGGGGAGAAAATTGAAACAACAGATAACTGTATCGGGAATTTGAATTTATATGCTTCTTGGAGCAAACTGTATACATTAACCTTAAAAAATGGAAACGATACAAAAACTTTGCAAGGTGTTATCGGAGAAACGATAAATTTGCCTACACCTAAAAAATACATGCATCGTGGGGTTTGGCGGTTTTATCCTGATTTCAATTCAAGGCCTTATATATATACTGATTATGCTTTCGGTGGCGAATATGCTTTTGGGGCAGGTGATGCCGAATTAAGCGTGATTTGGTATGTCGTCCAAAGTACAACGATTGTGCGCCGGAATGAAGAGTTCACGATTACGGACGCTGCGAAAGAAGATAATAAAAGTGATGACATATCGTTATCGAAATTTAACATCAATTATTCATCGCTGATCGGTGCCGGGTTTACAAACTTATATATCTATATTGAAATGGATATTAAAGAATTAGATGACGGATATCAGGAAATTTATATTTGTAATGGCAGTAAAACTTTGTGGGAACAGGAATTGGAACACGGCGGAACAAAAAAGGACGGGAATTATGCTCATTATAAATTTAACGTCGGGCTAAAATTATCCGATTTAAATTCCGGGACTCTTTCTTTGAGATACGGGGCCCACGGTCGTGGATCGGATAATTGGTGCTGTAAAAATTTAACCGTCAAAGTTGAGGTTACAAAAGCATAATATTGTTTAAGAGTCATTCGTTTATCGGGTGGCTCTTTTCATTAAACAAAAGTTTCTCGTCTCAGGACTGTAACGTATTTTTATGGACAGTTTTTCAATCTCAGGTAAAAAATAGTTAAAAAATTAAACTTGCAAGTTATTGACATGCGCTTAACATAATAAACTATGCGTAATTTAAATGGTTTTAATCAATAATTCAATAAGCATGAAATGTCATATGATTAAATTTTATCTTTTAAATTACTAAAATATTTCATCCAGTTATGTTTTTCAACGAATAAATCCAATTCCGTGTTAGATAATGTTAATCCTCTTGAAAGTGCTTCAATAATATATTCAATAAAATCATCAACAATGGCATACGCGTACTATTATGTATGAAAATTACTTTCTGTATCAATACACAGGAAGAACGGGCATCCGAGATTTGCGGTAAAGACAAGCACGGCAAAGAATTAACCGTTAAACTTGCCTGTTGCCCGCGAAGCAGATCGCTTGATACTTTGCACAACCGCTCCGACAGACGCGGCGCAATCGAATACATAGACTTTACGGATTACAAGGCTCTGCCAATGGATCCCGTTGACTGTTTCGAGAAAGAACAGACCGATTCCAGCAAATACGACGAACTTATGACATATTCGCCAAACATAAGGTTTTCGTCTATATAGGATTTAGTCGGGTTGAGAAAATTTTTTACGGTATTCTTTTGGTGTCATATGGAAGGTTTCCTTGAAAACTTGGTTAAAGCGGTAGGGGTACGAATAGCCGAGTTCTTCGCTTATGGAGATAATGGTCAGTTTTGTTGAGCACAGATAAACTTTGGCAAGCTCCATGCGTCTTTTGTTCAAAAATTGCGTCATCGTCATTCCCGTGTATTTTTTAAAGGTGTGGCAAATATAAATTTGATTATAATTCACGTCTTCGATCAGTTCGGGGACGGATTTTTTTATCAGTTCGGGCTGGTAAAATTTTGTCAGTAAGGTACGGAACCAAAGCGGTACGGTGCGCGAACCTGCGCTTGAATATTGTAATACGTACTTAAAAAAGCGGATAAAAAACATTTGATCAAGTACGGTTTTTTCCAAAGTTCATCATCTGGCGCGTATTTGATATCGTTGAGTTTCTGTTCAAAAAAATTGATTTCCGGCAGGGACAGGCTGATGCGTATCGGCGCACAGTTGGAAAGAATACAGGCATATAGATCCGGCGAAATATAATCGCACGCATTGCGGAATCGGGTTGCGTCGACGCAAATATCTCTATGCGAACAGCTGTCGTCGCGCAGAAAGCAATGTATATCCGTATTCGGACGCAAAATATAGCAGTCTCCGAACGCGAGTTGAGAAATCTCTTCGTTGCATTCGTGGCGAATCGTACCTTCTAAAATGTAAAAAAATTCAAAAAATTCATGGTTATGCCGATATTCGTCTTGCTGAGAGGTAATATGCGTCGCAAAATGCTCGAGGCTCGGAACGCGCATTGTTTCTATGTTTTCCATGATTCCATTATAACAGATTTTGTTTGTCTTGTAAATATCGGAAAAACAATTCCTTGAATAAAAAATTTATGAGTAATGCATTTTAGGCAAGGTATGGTATTGCTAATTTTTTGTTTCAAAGTTAGAATAGTAAGGAATCAGGGATTCGTGTCACTCTTGCGAAGGAATCGTTTGGGAGGTTTGAGAAGTGAAAAAAAGTTTTGTTTCGTTCATGCTTGGAATTCTTGCCGCTTGTTTGTTTGCAACGGCAGGAATTTCTTTCGCATTGGCACAGGAATCGTCGCTTTACAAAAAATACGGTTTTGATTTTAACGAAAGTGCAGAAAAAGTGCAAGTTCTCGGCGCTGCCGAAATAGTCACGGACGGAGCAAAAGATTTATTTAAAGATGCGGGCGCATTGGATTCTTATGTTCCCGCAAAAGATATCAATCAGAACAATCGTGAGTTTACGATCCGATTGCCCGAAAGGGTAAACGCGAGCGATTACGCATTTATTCACGTGTATCTGCTGATCAACCAATGGGAAACTCCGGGCGATCCCGATACTGTGGCATCGTTTGTTTCCGTTTCGGCGTATGCTCCCTCGGATTCGGAATTCGCAAATCCTGCCGGTACTCTTCGCGGGAACAAAAACAGTAATACGGTAGATATACTGCGAATCGATCCCAAGAAGGTAGCCGATAAGGACGGCTATGTTCGTAATATTGTGCTGCGCGTGGATTGCGATGCAAAAAAATACGCGACTGCAGTGTATTTGAATTACGTCGAATTGACGGAGACGCTCGAATCGTTGTATTTACAGACGGGGAAACAGGTCGTTGCGACGGAGAACCCGGAGCAGATCGCCGATCCGAACGTAACTTGGTTTTATTTAAAGGACAATGGAGAAAAAAACGAGCCGTACGGCTATGTGGAACACCCTGCCTTTAACTTCATGAATGAAGGAACTTTTCCCGGCGCAAAAGTTGAAAACGATGTTCTTCTTTTGAGAAACGCCGTGTTCGCCGTGAAGTTGGGAAAGATTAACGCATCCCTTTATGCGCAGATGAATATAGATTTGCTGTTCGCTGATTGGAATGCGGGGCGTCATGATTTTTATTTATATGGCAGCGGCACGACATCCTTTACCGATGAAAGAGGGAATCCTGTCGGATATGTGAAAAAATTGACAACGGTCGGCGCCGAAACGCGCGCCAATTTCAAACTCGGAGCAGATGAGCTCAGAAAGCTTGCCGATTCGTCGGGCGCCATTGACTATATCTACATAATGTGGGGCGGGAATGAAAGGGATACTGCCGATCGGACTGTCGGATGCCCGACGAACACTTCGATATGGATGAACGAAATCGTGTTTTTAATTGAAGAGGACGTACCGAAGCCGGTCGTTCCTACGGAAAAAAACTCGGTCGATATCTCTGACCTGTTTCCGACGGGGAACAGTGCGGCGTTGAATTTTCAAGCCGAAGAAGAGAACAAAAATAAAGTGTTGACGCAGGCTGCCGTTTCCATGGACAGCACGGACGAAATCAATTTCGGGATAAAGCCCGCAACGGATACGTATTCGATCATGTTTCTTTTGCGTGCGGCTGACAATAGCACCATGCAAGATGCGTGGTTGAAAAGCGGCGTATTCTTTTGGTTTTCCAACGATAATATCACCCTCGGTTCTTATAAAGATAATACAAGTTCCGGCATGACGACGCTTTTGGCAAAGGATTATCCGAAAGGGGCTTTTGCAAAAGGAAAAATTACGAACGTAAAAATGACGTTGCTGCCTTTCTATATCGACGGCGTTGAGGCGGGCTATTATGCTGCCGTCACCATCGGCAGTGCGCAGACGCCGCAGATGGAAATGTATTTTTACTCCGAGGATATTTCCACCGGCAATTATCTGCATTTTGCATGGCAGGATTTGGGCAAGGATATCGGTTTTGAACTTTCCGCCCTGAAGCAGGATGCAAAGAGCGCACAGGAAGTGATGGGCTTAAAACTTGAAACATCGAATGGCGAAACGGGAAAAGTAACCTTGGAAAAAGAGCGCGCAACAGTTAAGGCAAGTTGGTATTCGATGGCGGGTGAAAAGGTTTCCGAAATCAAGACGAGCGGCGCGGAGATCGAGTTTAACCGGGAAACCGGGCGCGTCGTGTTTCAGAAAAAAGGAAGCGTCAGCCTTTCCTTTACCGTAACGAACGTATTCGGAACATTTGAGTCTCCCGTATTGGAACTGTCTTACGGCGTTGAGGGAGGCGGTTGTACCTCGGCGGTTGTAACGGGCGTTCTGATCGGTGCAGCGGTTTTGGTTTTGATATGCGCAATTACAATCATTATTTTTAGGAGAAAAAAGGTCAAATGAAGATCAAATTGAAAGAATTATTGGCGCTTACCGTAGCCGTCATATTGAGCGGCATGATTCTGGCAGGATGTTCGCCGAGGAAAAAGCCGGGGGACGGTGACATCGGGGATCCCGTATATATCACGGTGGTCGATAAAGGATTCGGCGCGGAATGGCTGCAAGCCGTGGGGGATGCGTATTACGAAGAGACCGGAGTAGAAATTACGGTGTCTGCCGATCCCGAACTCTATACGAATTTACAGACGAAAATGGATACCACGGCTGAAAAAGACGATATGTATTTCGTGTCCGGGGACATGATGTCCTGGCGGAAGTGGGCGCAGAAAGAACTCATTGTCGGTTTGGATGACGTTTTGGAGAGCGATAAATACGGCACGCCCGCCATCGACCGTGTACGAGACGACACTTTCGTAAAACTCGGAAAATATAACGGTACTCTGTATGAACTGCCCTATATTTATTCTGCCTGGGGTATGGTGTATAATCAAGGCTATCTCAATCAGATTGATTCGTATGGCGCATATGTGAAAGGTCGTTTTCCCGAATCGTTTCAGGGACTTCTCGATCTTTGCACCGCCACGAACAATGCAAAAATAACCAACAACAGAACAGGCAATATTGTAAAGCCGCTTGCAGTCGGGAATTCGAAAAATTATATGAACAATCTGTTTTACAGTTACTGGTATCAGTTGGACGCGGAGGGGTTTGAAGAGTATTTCGATCAGAATGACCGCAATGCATACAACGGCGAACTTTTGAATACGCCTGCCGTACTGAAAGCCTTGGAAATGGCGTTTGACCTTACAGGCGCAAAGTCTGAAACCGAGAGCAATTTGGTCGGAGCGTCGCAGTCGCATACCGACTCTCAGCGTTCGTTTTTAAACGGTGATAGCGTCGTGGTCATGACGGGGACGTGGTTTGAATCCGAAATGCGCGAAAACCTTGCTGATACAAAAATTGATTATCATTTTGCCGCATATCCGAAGGCAGAAGGCGTTTCCAAAATAGCAATGCAGATGAATTTGCCCGGCGAATTTTTCTTTATTCCGTCAGATGCGTACAATGTAACGGGAGCAAAAGACTTCCTGGATTTCGCTCTTTCGGAAAAGGGACTTGCCGCGGCGAAAAGATCGTTAAATCAGGAACTCTGCTTTAAGACGGAAAAATTGGTGGAGATCAATTCTTTCGGCAACGAGATGTCTGCCCTTCTGGAAAACACGAATCGTTTTTACACTTTCTCCACGGGAGACGTGTTTACGACGGGCGCGCTCGGGTTGTTTATGCAGGATACGAATCCTTTTCTTTCGATGGCAAAGTTCGATATCAAATCGAAAGCCGATCTCAAAAAAGAGATTATCGATAAAGAGATCGCGAAACATAACGAGCGGTGGTCGGATTATATGAAACTGCTTGCGTAGAAACACGCTAAGAAGGAGGTTTGACTTGCAGACTATTCGGGAAAGCATACCCGCAGGGGATCGCCCTGCGGGTACGGGAAACAAAAAGAAAAACAAAAAATTACTGTTGAAGCGCAATCTGTTTGTCTATTTGAGTTTACTGTGGCCGTTGCTTCATTTTGCCGTGTTTTTTATCTACGTCAATTTTGGTACGGTATATGCCTCCTTTTTCACTGAAAGACTGGACGGAACGCTCTACTTCGATCATTTTGATTCGTATAAAGAAGTTTTTTTGTATCTGTTTAACCGAAAATCATCGGGAATGATGTCCTTTCGGGTATTTACAAACGTACTCTCGTTAATGGCGTTGGCATTTTTTGTCAATCTTCCCATTACGCTCGCTTTTTCATATATGATTTATAAAAAAGTTTGGACGAGTAGCGGGCTGCGGATTTTATTGTACATTCCCAGCGTGCTTTCGGTCGTAATACTTTGCCTGTTTTTTAAAATCTTATTTTCAGGCACAGGCAGTTACAATACGAATATTTTTACCGTTTTGACACATTTCGGGTTTTCAAACGAGTTCATCATCAAAGAGGGGATGTTAACTTCGGCGGAGACGGCATGGTGGGCAATCATGATTTTCAGCGTTTGGGCGGGGATTACGGGAAATATCATTTACTTTAATTCCACGATGTCTCGTTTGCCTGCCGAGGTTCTGGAAAGCGCGGAATTGGACGGGGCAAGCGAAACGCGTCAGTTTTTCAGTATTATTCTTCCGATGATTTGGTCGACGGTTGTTACGATGAGCGTAACTACCGTAGGAGGATGTTTCAGTTGGTTCATGCCGGCACAAATCATGATCGGGGAAGATATGGCGGCAACGACAGGCGCCGGGACAATCGGATGGGTGATAGTCAGTCGTTCTACAGCCGGCAATCGGTTCGGTTTTACTTCGGCATTCGGCGTTGTTGTCGCCATATTGGGAGGAGCTTTGATACTGGGATTCAAAACCCTTCTTGAAAAATTTGGAGGCGACATCGAATATTGACATGAAAAAATTGCGTAAGTACGCTCCGCAGGATCTGCCGGGCAGAATCGTATTATTCATTCTGATGTGGTTGGTTGCGCTTACTTACATTTTTATGTACGTATGGCTGCTGTTCAACTCGTTTCGAAAATCTGCCGACTTTAATATCAATACATTCGATATTTTTAATTTTAAGCAGTTTACGGGAGAAAATTGGAAACATCTTTTTACGACACAGATTGCAGGTACGGCGCGTAATCCCGTTTATATTTACGATACGGTCGTCAACACCTTTGTAATCGTTGCAATTCAGATTTTACTTGCAATCACAATTCCTGCGCTGACGGGTTATGTTGTTGCAAAGTATCGATTTAAGGGCAAAAAGTTTATTTTAAACACCTCTATTTTTGCGATCATCGTTCCTACGGTCGGGAATCTTGCAACGACCTACAAACTGATGCAGGATACTTTGCATCTGACCAATAGTTTCCTGGGGATTATCGTGATGGGTGCAGGAGGATTCGGATTCGGTTTTTTACTTTTTCGGAACTTTTTCGCGGCGATACCGTGGGATTATGCGGAAAGCGCGTTTTTGGACGGAGCAAGCGATTTACAGGTATTTTTGCGCATTTTTTATCCGCAGGCGTTGCCCTTGCTTGTGACCATTGCCATTACTACATTTATCGGCGCGTGGAATGATTACATGACGGCGTATATTTACCTGCCCGAACGCCCCACGATCGCGCTCGGCGTGTATCAGATGTTTTCAAAAATGGAAAATCAGTTGCGCATACCCGTCGCACTTGCGGGAATGGCGTTTATGGCGACGATTTCGCTTGTCGTATACGCATGTTTTAATAAGGTAATTATGAACAGCGTGTCCGCGGGAGGTTTGAAAGGATGAACAGGAAAAAATTATCGGCAATTGTTTCTTTTCTGTTGGCGGGTGCGCTCGCGTTTTTGTTCAGCGCCTGCGGCGGCGCAGAAACGGAGGAACACGAAGAGCCCGTGTTTGCGGAGGATAAAAGTCTGACAATCGGCGGGTGGGTAGGCCTGTCTTCCTACGACGATACGCAAATGCGGTATTTACAGGAAAGCGGCATCGATACGCTGTATTTGCTTGCAAACGCTTATGATGTAGAGACGACGAAAGCACAGTTGTCTGCGCTTGCCGGCGTCGGTGTCAGTGCGTATCTTGCCGGCGGGAATACAGTGGATCGCATCGAATTGATAGAAAATTATAACGACGTCCCGAATCTGAAAGGAATGACCTTTGACGAACCGGATAAAAAGCAAATCGACGAACTGTCGAAATACATTGCAAAATATTCGTCGTTGGCAAACGGTAAAAACTTTTTTGTCAATCTGTTTCCGTCGTCTTCCTTAAAAGTCCTCACGGATTTCGGCGGTAATTATGAAAATTATCTGCAATACGGTTATGATAAGCTCATTTCGAAATCTTCGACGGGCGAAAAATGGATCTCCGTCGATCGATATCCTTTAAAAGAAGAGAAAAACGAAAACGCAACGGGTGATTTTACCCCGGTATCGAATGACGCAACGCTTGTAAAGCTGGATACCGGTTGGTTGCGAGACCTCGAAGCAACAGCGATTTTAGGGCGCAAATACAGCTTGAAGACAAACTTTTTTATTCAGTCGATGCCGTATCTGCCGAGCCATAACGTCTTGCCCTCTTACGAAGATATCCGCATGCAGATCTATACGGCTATGGCATTCGGATTTGACGGGATTGCCGAGTTTTGTTACGGTACTCCGGCAATCGGCGAGGAATTTCAGAAACCGCAGGTGGCGATGATTGACCGCGACGGACAGCCTACGGCGATTTACAAGGCGGCGAAAAAAGCCAATCTTGAAGTCAAAAATTTTGATCACGTGTATTTGTCTTTTGATTGGCAGGGCGTTTTCACAAACGATGCGGGGAAAACGATTACAGAAAAAGAGCGGCGCACGTCTAACACCTCTTTTCAGAATTTGACCGAACGTCTCGACATTGCGGAGATCGATTCAATCAACTCCGTATATTCTTCGTGCGATACGCTGTTCGGATATTTTCGGAACGAACAAAACCGCGAAGCAATCATGGCGGTCAACTATAACGAAACACGTTCGGCGCGGTCGGATACCGTGCGTATCGCGTTCGATTCCGACCAATATCGCTATTGTATCGTTTACGAGGGCGGAGAAAAAAAGATTGCGGAATTGTCCGAAGGAGTGCTGGAGCTGGAATTGGACATCGGAGAGGGAATGTTCGTTGTTCCGTATTGATGGGTTATGCGTAATCAGTATCTGATCGGCGGTTGGTATACTCCGCCTTGTTCTAAAGAGCAGTTCCGCCTGTTTCGCGAGTGCGGATTGAATACGATTTTTTTGGTCAACAATGAATTGCCCGAGGAGGCGGAGCTGCGGCGCGATTGGAGGGAACGGGCACTTTCATTTTGCGATGATTGCGGGATTTTCGCTTATATACAGCCGGATAAAGGGATGACTCCGCGCGAATCGGCAGAAATTATCGCACCTTTTCGTTCGCATCCTTCCTTTCGCGGCTACATCGCCTTTGACGAGCCGTCGCGCGGCGATTTTTCCGTTTTGCGTAAGATCAGCCGCATTCACTCCGATATCTTTCCGCGGCAAAATTGCTTTGTCAATCTTTTGCCGACTTACGGAAGTGAAGAGAGTTTCGGGGATTCTTATCGGGGGTACGTAGAGGAATACGTAACAATATTAAAGAATACGTGCGGCGAGAAATGGCTGTCTTTTGACTTTTATCCGTTGCTTGATTCTTCCGAATGCGGTTATCTGATCGCCGAAACATGGTTGGAAAATATAGAGATTGTTGCGGAGACCGCAAAGCGTAACGGCGTACCGTTCAATGCTTTCATACAGGCGATGCCGTATTCGGCGCGGCTGCACAACCGTATCCCGTCTTATGCCGACCTTTCTTTACAGGTCTATACATATCTTGCATACGGTGCGCGGGGGGTTACTTATTTTTGTTACGGCACGCCGCCGGTGGATTCGGAATTTTCGGAGGAGCAGGAGGCGCTGATAGACCGCAGCGGTGCGCCGACCGAATTATATGCAAAAGTCAAGAAACTCAACGCGGAGATTTTCGGTTTTTTGCCCGGACTTTCCGAAATGCAGTATGATTTTACGTGGATTCTCGGCGAATACAAAGGTTTTGAAAAACTTTCACGCGTTTCGCCGCGTGCTCGCGGTATAGAGAGAGTAACGGCGGACGGCGCGTGTCTGTGCGGTGTTTACGAAAAAGAAAAGGTTACGGGCATGATTCTCGTGAATTACGGAGAAACGACGCTCGAATCGGAAAAAACGGTCAAAATTCGTTTGGACGCGCCGCGCAACGTCATTTGCATGCAGGCCGGAGTGCGGAGCGAAACCTATACCGCGATGTTGGAATTGCGCCTGAATGCGGGCGAAGGTTGTTTTATTCAGGTAAATTAAGCGGGTACGGCGAAGGCGGCGGTTCTTTGCAAGTCGTAGCGGCTGCCGACGTTTGATACACGCTGAAATAAAGAGGAGGAAAATGATGAAGGCGATTTTTAGAAACAAACTTGCACTCGTACTTTTGGGTGCGGCGCTGGCGTGTCTTGCGGGCTTTGTTTTGCTGTCTGACGGGAACGTGGCGCGTGCGGCGACTGCCGAGCCGAACGTTATCTTCAAGACTGTTACATGGCCGAATATGGATGAAAGCGGCGGCATTTACGGCGGTACGGACACAAAAGGGATGCTTTTGACGTTCGACAAAAATTTGTCGAACGACACGGCGATCGCCGGGGGCAGTAAACAGAAAGTGAATCTCGCAGAACAAATCGGAGGAAATTTTTTACTCAATTCTATTCCGATGAACACGATTGAAGGGGCGCAGATTTGTTATTTCAGCGGAACGCATCTATGGATCAGTGCGCCTGGCATCGAAAATAAAACCTTTTTGGAAATTCGGGAAGGGACGCAGATTTTTGACGCCGTTTTACCTGAAGTGCGCCTTTGCAATCATTCGCAGATGTTCCGTGGCTGGCATCAGGAGAAAGACTTTGTAGACGTGACCTATACGGAAGAAAAGTGGTGGAAAAGCAATTACGGCGAACCGGGTATCGCAGGTGGCGCAAAGGGCGTACTGTTGGGATTTTCTGAGAATCTTTCGGAGGCGTCAAACGGTATGAAAGAATATAATTTCGCCAAAGAAAGCGTGGGCGATCGCGTGAAATTGGGCGGCATACCCATTTCAGAGATCGAAGGCGCGTACCTTATTTATCATTCCGGCGTAAACTTATTCGTTTACGCGCCGAATATGTTTGCATATCGTACGATTACCATTGAAGAGGGAACGGAATTCTTGGGCGCGCGCTTTGCGTCCGGTATGAAACTGTATCTCGATCCGACTACGTATAAGTGGGAAGAAGGCGAGCAATCTGCGGAGAAAGTGAATTTCAGCGCCATTAGCTGGAATTCGCAGGACAGCAGCGGCGACGATTCTTGCGGCGGCGGAAAAGGCGTTTTGCTAACGTTCGATAAAAATCTTTCTCGTTCTGATAAGGAAGACGGGACCAAAGGCTTTATAAAGTCGATCAATCTGGCGTTTTTACCCGCTGCGGAAACGATAACGTTTAACGGCAAACCGCTTTCGCAGATCGAAGGCGCGAATATCCGCTATTTTAACGGGCCTCATTTGTGGATTCAAATCCCGGAAGGAGAAAAGGGAACGGACGATTTGGCGGAAGGCTGCGCCTATAACGGAGTCCTCAGTATCGAAGCGGACACGAGGTTTTTAGACGTTTCGCTGCCAGCTCTTACCATTTACCGTGAAGGCGATACGTGGGGTACGGAACAGAACGTTTACGTGAATTATCTGAATGAAGACGGTACCGCATACGGAGATCGGCAGAAAGTCAAAGTCGGAACGAGCCTGCAAGAGCCCGTCCCGCCGACAAAACCGCAAACCGCATCGCAGACGTTTCCGTTTGATGGTTGGTATCACGAAGGCGTTAAATGGAATTTCGCCGATCCCGTGACTCAACCGATTACCTTGAAAGCGGTTTTCAAGGAGGAAGTGAGAAAATATACGGTAACGTTTGACGGAAAAGACGGCAAACAAATCGAATACGAGACAAAAGTTCCAAAGCCCGCCGATCCCGTAAAGGATAACACGGCGGAATTTACGTATGAATTCCTCGGCTGGTACGACGGGAACGATGAATGGGATTTTGAAAACGACGTCGTCACGAGTGATCTGAATTTGGTTGCGAAGTTTAATGAAACGAAAAACTCGTACAAGGTGACGATTTCTTTCGAGGGAATCGACGGCAAACAGCCCGTAGAACTGACGCAGGAATACGGGACAAAAGTGGATTTTTCCAAGTACGATATAGAACATTATTCTTTTGAAATATTTAACGATTCGCAAAAAATATCCGAATTTACCGTAGAAGGCGAAGCGAATTTAAAAATCGTATATGCGATCGACAAATTTACGGTAACGTTTGACGGAAAAGACGGCAAACAAATCGGATACGGGGCAAAAATTCCAAAGCCCGCCGATCCCGTAAAGGCGAATACGGCGGAATTTACGTATGAATTCGTCGGCTGGTACAACGGGAACGCCGAATGGGATTTTGAAAACGGCGTCGTCACGGGTGATTTGAATTTGGTTGCGAAGTTCGATGCAACGAAAAACTCGTACAAGGTGACGATATCTTTCGAGGGAATCGACGGCAAACAGTCCGTAGAACTGACGCAGGAATACGGGACAAAAGTGGATTTTTCCAAGTACGCCGAAGAGGGATATACTTACAAAGTATACTGCGGAGAAGAAGAAACGACGGAACTGACGGTTTCGGAGAATACGGCTATAAAAATAGTATATGAAAAGGTATCGCAGGGGAGCGGATGCAAAGGCGGTATTGTCGGCGGTGCAGCATTGCCCTGTTGCGGACTGTTGGCGTATGCTGTCGTAATGCTGATGAAACGCAGACAAAAATAATCGGCATCAAAGAATATTGAGGCGGCAGCGCCGCCTCAATATTCTTTCGGTGTGAAAAAAAACAAACGGATAAATAAACATGAAAAAAATTATAAGGATGATATGTGTTTTGATGGGGATTTTTTTGTTTGCCACGTCTTTTGCAGCATGTGCGAATGAAGGAAAGAATCCTGAAAGCGATAAGCCGTCTATCATTGAGCCGGAGCCCGAGCCCGAACCGGAGCCCGAACCGGAGCCCGAAATTATGGCTGTGAATCCGAAAAACGGGGGAATGGCAACGCTTGCAAACCCGCAGGTGAAAGCGTTTATTGCGGAGTACGTTCCGTTTTCTTCGCAGTTTTTCAATAAAGAAGCGGTCGATTGTTTTGCCAATGCGCCCGACGTCATTTCGTGGAAGTGTAAAGAAATTGCGACGTATTATACGGTGCGTATTTCCGAATACGAAGATATGCGCAAAGTCGATTCCTATCTTGTCAACGAAACGCAGCTTTCGTTGCCTGCCGAATACTTTCATTTGGGGAAAAAATATTTTTGGGACGTAACCGCGCCTGCGGGTACGGCGTTTATTCGCTCTGAAATGTTCAGTTTTACCGTCGACCACGCGCCGCGCTCCGTTTCTATCGACGGCGTATCGAATACGCGTGATTTGGGTGGAAAAATCGGATTAGGCGGCAAGCTCGTGAAACAGGACAAGGTTTACCGCGGCGCAAAGTTGGACGATATCAGCGAGACGGGCAGAGAGCGGGCAAAAAACGTTTATAAAATTCGTACGGATCTCGATCTTCGCAATTCTTCTGAAAGTATGGGAGCGGTTTTGAACGGAGTTACATATTTGAATTATTCTGCGCCATATTACGTGGGCGACGGCACGGGGCTTGACGACGGCGGAGCGCAGTTCGAAAAGGCGCTTGCAGATGCGCTTCGCGTATTTTCTAACGAGCAAAATTATCCGATTTATATGCATTGTTCTATCGGAAGAGACAGAACGGGTACGGTCGCATTGCTATTATACGGTCTGCTCGGCGTTTCCGAACGGGATATCTATATCGATTATGAAATGTCGTTTTTCTCTTCCGCAGGCAGAAATCAAGCCAATATCAATCATTTGGTCGGAAAGCTGAGATCTACAATCGGGTATCTGAAAAGTTTCGGCGAGGGAGATTTGTATACAGGATGTGAAAATTATGTAAAGAGCGTCGGGTTGTCCGAAGACGAAATTTCGGCGATTCGCTCATTGCTGTTGGCATAATGGGGGCATATATGAAAAAAGCGATAAAATTTTTCGGAGTTTTTGTTTGTTGTTTTGCTTGTTTGTTGGGGATGTTTTCGTTCTCGGTTTTTGCGAAGGACGAAAAAGAAGAGTTCCCTTATACCGAGAACGATGTGAGCGGCGTTTCGTATTTTACGCCGGGTACCGAACGCTTTGTCGGCGCGGGAGAGGACGCGGGAAACGCAGGCGCGCCGACCGGGTATACGGGTTATGTAATGTCCTTAAAAAAAGCGGGAAACGCAGGCGTTACGCTCGATTATTCGGCATATGGGATTCGTGTGTCGCAAATAGAGAAAATCATATTTTGTTTTTATGTTCCGCAAGAAACGAAGGCGGTGCGTATTACGCCGGATGCTGCAAAAACCTGGGTTGTCAACGATACGCTCGAATCGGAAGAAAAGGGGCGCTGGATTGATTTTTCGGTCGGGAAATCGAGCGACTGCATGGTAAATGCCGACTTGTCGGCATTACAAAACAGTGAAGGTTGTCTCGGGATATTTGAATTCGGATTTCGATGGACGGACGATTCTGTTGTGCGTGTCGCATGGTTGGATTGTGTGCAAATCGTGCGCGTTGTGGATACGCAAGCGCCGATCATCACTTACAACGGTAGTGACAGCGTTCGTGTATCCCGGGGGAATTCTTTACCGATCGAGGCTTCTGCGTATGATGAATACGACGGTGAAGAAAAAGAAGTCGAGTTCGTTTGGTCCGAAAATCCGTACGATGATGGCGGATTGTTGAGAGTGGGAGAATATATTCTGACGTTGCGTGCGAGCGACAATGCGGGAAATACGGCGCAACGTCAGATATCCGTGACGGTTCTTCCGCAGGATACGCAGCCGCCCGTTTTATCGTTTGCAAGCGGCGAATTGTCGGAAATTTATACGATTGCCGGAACTTATCCGCTGATAAAGGCGTCGGCCACAGATAACGTCGACGAGGTGACGGTCGTCACGGTCTGGCAGGACGGGGCGCTGGATGACGAAGGCAAGTTAAATACGGGAAAATTTCTCGTAACGTTTCAATCAGAGGACTTGAGCGGAAACAAAACGGAAAAGTCGGTAACGGTGCACGTATTGTCGGCGGAAGAATTTGAAAAAAACATATTGAAAAGCAAAATGGACTAAAGTCAAGTAAATATTTAATCTGAAATGGCACCGTGACGTGTGCTTGGCATAGACAAGAAAATTCGTGCGGTGAAGAGAGCTAATGCGAAAGAGGGAATATATACTGCCAAGAAAGCGTCTTACGAGTATAGAATGGGGACAGATAAAAAACGCGCTCCCGTCATTGATGAGGAAACAGCACCCATTGTAAAACGTATCTTTGAAATGTATGCTTCGGGAATGAGTCCGACAACTTATGCTTAAACTCAAAGCGGACAAAAGCCGAAACCAAACGTGACGGGATTATGGACAGCCGTCACGATAAGGGAAATGCTGAATAAAATCATCTACATCGGGCATATGCCGCAGTTACGTTGGACTTCTCTGTCCTATAAAAATCACAAACGTTTTAGAAAGGATGAGAGTGAGTGGACAGCTGTTTACAATACCCATGAACCCATCATTACGCAAGAACTTTGGGACAAAGTGCAGGAACGTAAAAAATCGGTCGCAACAGGCAGAAAAACAAAAATCGGATTTACGCATCCGCTGTCGGGTTTTCTCATCTGCGCAGATTGCGGAAACAAGATGAAGCTTTGCACATCGGTCAGCCGTAAAGGAACCAGATTATACCACTTCGATTGCGGATATCATATACGGTATGGTAAGGCGTACTGTTTTTCGCATTTTATTTCGGCAAAAATCTTAGAAGAGATCGTCCTCGACGATATACGGGAAATGGCAAAACGAATTGTGCTTGATGAGAAGGCTATCCGTGAAGATTTTATCCGTCATAACGCCGAACTTGCGGATAAAACAATGAAAAACTCAATAAATAACGGCAAGCGTATGGGTTATCTGAACTCATACGCTTATTTTTGCGCTAATGCCCGTAGCTTATGAGTGTCTATAAAATTGTGTTTCAACACAATAACGTAAACAGATAACTTGAATACCCCCATCGAAATATATGAACGAACAGCGCACTTAGGTTGTTAATCAATCAATAGCCATATTATCAACTACTTGTCCCAAGTGTATTAGGATTGACCAATATAGCGAATTTAACTTATCACAAACAATTGCAGTCTTGTAGGCATTCAATAGTGATAAGTTTTATATCATATACATCTCTTCTCTCGCCTCTTTTATAACTTCGTCAATTATTTAAAGATATGATATGAATTAAACAAAAAGTATCCATAAAAACATGTTAAAGTTTAAGAATTTTGTGCTAAACGGAATTATCTTTATAAAACACTTGAAAGTTTTAGGAAAAGGTAATATAATATATTTTAATAAAATTTATGAATAAGAGTTCCATCAGGAATAAGTATTCATTTTTTTGGAGGTATCGCATGGAATTCAAAACACAGCTTCCCGATTCATTCGTAAAAGAAAAGAAAGACGAAAAAGAATGGGAGGCGTTGATTGCGCCGACGAAGACATTGCTTAAGATTTTAGAGGTGTTAAAAGCCGTCTTTATCATCTTGGGTATACTTATGTGTATTCTCTTTGGTGCGCTCAGTAATGGTGCCGCTGCGATCGTACTGAATATTATAAGTACTGCTATATCGTTCGGCGGGCTTGTATTATTGTGTTATATAGGGCAGTTAATATGTTATGCGCGTATCAATCACCTTTCCGTTGAATATCAGCAGCGGAACCTGCTTAAAGAGATGGCGGGCGAAGAGAAAAAAACAGCCGAGGCGGAAAACGTTGTTGTAAGCGAAACAATAACTGAAACAGACGAAGAACAATAATAAATACGGTATATTTGCAACGATAATAAAACGATATCGAATAAAAGTGAGTGAAAAGGCAATCGATAGGTTGCCTTTTTCGTTTCGTTGAATTATATGATTTCGGCTCAATAAAACGCGGGCGCGGATTGTTTAATAAATAGACATATCGGAAAGAGCCGCTAATAGGAGAGAACGTGGATCGTAAAAAAATGAACGAATGCCTTGTGCGGACGCAGAACGGGGACAAAGCGGCGTATTCGCTGTTTTATGAGGAAGCGGCAAAGGGGGTATTTGCTTTTCTCTATGGATATTACAGAAATTATGCTCGGACGGAAGAGGCGATGCAGGAAACTTTTTATAAAGCGCTGAAAAATATATCCCAATACCGCGCGGGCTCGGACGCGCGCGCGTGGCTTTTGCAGATCGCAAAGAATATTGCGCTCAACGATCTGAACCGTGCAAAACGCGAGGAATGGCTTCCCGAAGAAAATTTTGAGCCACTGTTAACAGAAAATTCGCCTGACGGAACCGTGTTCGATGCGCTGAACCGCGCGTTGGACGATACGGAACGGCGGATTGTGGTACTGCACGTTTTATGGGGGTATAAACACCGCGAAATTGCTGAAAAGCTGGCAATGCCTCTCGGCACCGTAACGAGCAAGTATAAAATATCCGTCGCAAAGCTGAAACGATATTTAAAGGAGGAGATGTGAATGGCTGCTTGGAAGAAAAAACTCAACAGAGAACTTGACGAACTCGTCCGCGCGCTCCCCTCCGAATTTGCCCCCGCGGAAAACGAACCTGCGGCAGTGAAAAGCAACCATACACGGACTGTCCGCATTACGGCGGCGGTAACAGCCTGCGCGTTGCTGTTCGGGGTTCTTTTGCCCGTCGTAATGTCGGGGCTGTTCATGCCGAATACGGGCGGCGTCGTTTTGATGGAGATGAACTCCGCCGTTCGGCTCTATACGGATGCGGACGGTTCGGTTTTGAGTGTATACAGCGAAAACGGGAACGGCGATATACTTCTTTCCGACAGCGAATTTGCAGAATCTCTGTGCGGCATGTCTGCGGAGGATGCCGCGCAAAAACTTGCCGGGCGCGCCTTTGCGGCGGGATTGGTGCGAGAGGGCGAAAATGCGGTGCGCATTACCGTTGCGGCGGATAAAAATTCTTCGGCGAAAGAATTACAGACCGTGCTGGAATCTTCCGTTATCGGGTACTTCTGCGAAAAAGGCGCGTTTGTGCCCGTGCTCGGGCGAACGGCGGAGCTTTCTGCCTTCGGAAAAGAGGATACCGCGCGCGAGATGGCGGAAGCGGGATTCGGAACGCCTTTCACGGTGACCGAACGTCTTGCGGCGGCAACGCCTCTGGAACGCGTGGAAGCGAGTTATCGCAATTCTTTGCTTCTATATACGAAGGAAGTGACCGAATACGTATACCGTACCGTGAGCGGCAAGCAGGCGGACCTGAAAAAAATCGACGCGCTCAATCGGGAAATAATGGATCATCCGGATAATACCCTTTCTCTTCCGTACTGGCTTTTGGAAACGAATATCGAACGAACGGATAGCCTTGCCGCATTGCTTGTTCGGATGGAGAATGAACTAGCCGATTACGAGCTACGCTACGGTCAGTCTTTGAACGAGCCTGAGCAGTATTTGCTTTTCCTTGCGCTCGATGCTTTTTACGAAAATTTCGATCTTTTCGCACTACGCAGGGGGATCGACGATTTGCTGTCCGTTATTGAGTATTTTACGGGGATTTTCGATCCGAGCGCATTTATCGGTTTGATTTCGGCGGACGATGCCATGGAAGAAATCGTTTCCGCATTGTTCGAGGGGATTGGCGACCTGCCCGATTCGGTGGGATCGTATGTGGACACCGCTTTGAAAATGCTGCAGAGGGAAACGAAACTGTCGCTGTATGAGAACAGAGCCGAAGCGGAAAAACAACGCCCGACGATTTCTTACGAGGGGTATAGGGCGAAAATGGAGGAACTTTTCGGAAAATTTGAAAATTTTGAAGATTTTTGGAATTCTTTTCAATAAAACGAGGTTCTCATTTGTTTAATGATCGTAAACCAACCGAAGGAGGTAAAACGTTAATGAAATTTTGGAAAAAGATCGCGGCCTGCGGGCTGAGCGTTGCTTTGGCGGTAGGTACGGGCGTCCTGCTTACAGGGTGCGGCGGGAGCGAAAAAGACGCCGCCGCTCGCATGCAAGTGGATATCAATCCTAGCGTCGAATTTATCCTCGATGCAGACAACAAAGTTTTGAGCGTTACGGCGCTCAACGACGACGGCTCCCTGATCATCGCGGGCGAGGCTTTTGTAGGAAAAACCGCGGAGGAAGCCGTGGAAATGATGGTAAGCATTTCTACCGATGCGGGGTATCTCGTTAAGGGCGAACTTACGGCGGAACGGGATGCGATAACGATCAGCATTACAGGCGACGATGCGGCTGCACAGGAATTATATGAAGAAGTCAAAGCGGAAATCGACGGTTTTCTGGAAGAAAGCGGCATTTATGCCGTCGTGGAGCGGGGCGAAGAGCTGAAACTCGAGGCATTGCGTGAACTCGTAATGAAAGCAGACCCTTCCGTTACCGAGGAGGAAGTAGCGAAGATGAACGAGGAACAGTTGATCAACGCACTGAAAATTTCCCGCATCGAAACCGCGCAGCTGATCACCGAAGAACTGCGCGAAGCGTATAACGTGGCAAAGGAATACGATCTCCGTTTTGCCGAGCGGCAGGCCACCAAGGACGTGATCGACGGCTTGGGTTCCGCCTATGAGTCTTTCTTAAACTTATATTCTAAAGCGCTCGATTCTTATCAGGAAACTATAGCGGCCGTGGAACAGGCGCGTTACGATAATTTCGTCGACGTCGGGTCACAGTATCAGAAAGCATTGGCGGAAGTCCGTGAACAAAAAGACAGAGTGCTTGCCCAGCGCAAAGAAGTGGCGCAGCTCAGCGAAGGCCCTGCCAAGGAAGCGGCGGAGGCTGCTTTGGACGCAGAAGAGGCGGCTTTAATGTTCAAGGAAGATGCGTTGAATATAGCGGGAAGTGCGGCGAACGCGGCGTTCGATCTCGTTCTCGGGGCGATGAAAACAGCGGAGAATGTTTTGATTGAATTGGAAAAAACATTCCCGGAAGAGATCAAAACGGCTCTGACCGAGAGCGCGCAGAAAACGCAGGATGCCATGAACGAGGCAAAGGACAAAGCGTTTGCGAAATTTGAAGAAGCGCATAAAGAAGATATTGAAAACGCGCTCGCCGAACTGGAAGCCCGTAAACAGGAATTGATCGAGGCAAACAAACCCGCCGCTTAAATAAATCATTCCGATAATCAAGAATTGTAACATATTTTTATGGACACTATATCAAGATAGCTAATAATAAATAAAAGAATTTTACGATACTTTAAGGAATAGAACGAACCAAGGCAGTAAGCCGGGGTTCGTTTTATTTTAATAAAAGATTTCTTCGGATTTTGTATAGGTGAAATTCTCCGAAGTTTTGCTTTTTCGACTGTCTATCCATCGCACAAGTCAACATTCGCAAAATTATCTTGACACTATTTTTCAGTTGCGGTTGAGGTGAGATTTGTATGAGGCGTACTTCGGGTTTGACTCTGCGGCGTAGCCACGTATATACAAGCACACGCCTAATTGCCATTTGCCCTTTTTCGGTCAAATTTACAACTGACTGAGGCATAAAAAAAGGGGAGCCTTGTGGCCCCCCTTCAGGAATGATGAAGAATTAAATATTTGCGGCTTTGAGTTTCTTTTCTTCTGCCGGATCCTTGATCACGGTAGAGCCGTGTAAGCGACGTATCTCATCGAGCGTGAGTTTATGACGGTTCTCGTTCGGTTCTTCCGCCCAAGCCCAAGCCTGCTTTTTACTGCACCAGAAGAAACCAAGTTCTTTCAACTGTTTTCGGTACGGGTATGCGTTGAATACCCAGATCCATGAACCGCAGATCTCGATTTTACAGTGAAAGCCGATGATCGCGTTTATGATCTCTTTGAAACGGTCGGGGACTTCATTTTGCTTTTCTTCCTGTTTTGTATAAGTTTTGCCTTCCGCCGTCTTATGTACGTTGCGATAGATTTTCAACAGATCGTCGTATTCTGAATTAATGCACTGCATATCATCTTTGTTGCCGCCCCTGTCGGGGTGAAATTTGAAAGCGAGCGCCTTGTATTGTTTTTTGAGTTCTTCGACGCAATCTACGTTTTGGAAAAATTTGTATTTCATGAGAAAACTCATATGTCAGCGTTTTTCAGAACGCAACAATTCTTTTCTTCGTTCGTTGTAGTCTTTGAGCGCTTTGTTGAAACTCTTGAAGTAATGCCCCCATGCCCAATCGAAATTGCCGCTTTTTAATTCGGACAAGTCGCGGACGGTAATAAACGGGCAGAAGGTGTTTTCTTGCATGAGCAGGGCGACGTTATTCTTTTCAGTCCCGTTTGTGAGAATGACGATGAAGTCTAAGCCTTCGTTCACGAATTTGAAACCGGAACGGATAGGGTTTTTCATTGCTTTGCCTCTTGTACGGATATTTGCATCTCTTTGCAGAGCGTCGAATAGATTTGTTCATAAGGGATATCGTCGGAGCAGATCCAAAGTATAGCGGCAAGTTCTTCGGGCTGAGCGCCCTCATCGTTTCTTTGGAAAAACCGAGTATATTGTCGGATATCTCCGCAGGTAAACCAGTTGTTGCGGATACATAGCGCGCGCAGTTCGGCGCTGTCAAGCCGTTTCATAATTGTTGCCTCCTTTGTTGGAAATTGGGATTGTCATACGGGTTATCGAATTTGTGGAATCGCAGGTATTGGAAAAGGTATGCAGGGGTATACCAGACGCTCCGGCAATCTCTGGAAAATGTATCTTGGTGCCTGACGATGGCGGGAACGCCCGCAAGGGCAAGTTGCAAATAGGCCATATGTACGCAACGCAGATCGATGTCGTTGGCTTCCATGAAACAGTTTCGCGCGTAGTTGACGCCTGAATCGTGCAGAACTTCTAATGCGGCCATAAGCATCCCGCCACCGCCGCAGCAGGGATCGTTGATCGTTATGATTTCGTTCTTATCGGTCTTTTCCCGAATGAGCGTTTCGCCCATAGAGGCTCTTGCCATAAATTCAGAAATATGATACGGCGTAAAGAACTGTCCTGCGATTTTGTTGCCGAGATTGCAGCGCATGAATATCTCACCGAGGTTGTCGTTGAAACTGCCGTTATCATAGACGACGGAGGCGAGTAAAGCGTAAATCTTTGCAAAAATTTCCGCAAGGCTTTTCTGTTGAGCGGGTTTATAGCTGCGGATAATTTGCAAATACCGTTCTTCCCGTTTATCCTTTTGCGCAAGGTCAACGGCGTTGGAAATAGCGATAGCGCCGCACTCGAAGAGGTCGGACACGAATTTGAAATTATCTACCTGAAAAGCGGCTTTTTCGATATCCTTCACGATTTCGTCTGTCTTAGGAATAGGATAGGGGCATAGGTTATTTTGCTCAAACGGAACTTTCGGACAGAATGATTCGGGAACGGTCACAACGGGCGGCATAGCCGATTTATCGAGGGTAAAATCGAAAAAAAAGAAAGGCGCCATAATTACGCCTTCCTTAAATTCTTTCCGCAGACGGGACAGAAGTTGAGTTCGTCGAACAAGTACGTTGTTTGCCCGCAGCAGTGTTCGTCGTCGATTTGTTTGTAATATCCCACGTCTATAAGTGCAGGCCTATAAACGGAAAGGTTGTGATAATATTCGTTATCGTCTTTTAATTTTTTAAGCCATTCGCAGAACGGGCAGTTGTTAGTCGTATTCATTATTTTCCTCCGTAATATAATCTCTGTCGGCGTCTTGCCGTTCTATGCGGTTTAAGGTCAGGCGCAGCAGAGTATTTGCTCGTTGCGTTATCCAGTAGAATTGCCGGTATGCTTCTTCCTGGGTATCGCAGACGCATAGGCGGCAGATGTTTCCGTTCAACATTCGCAATTCGTTATCTTTGCTAAACAGTTCTTCATTTGTTACATAGGTCTTAAACATTTTTTTCTCCTTTACGGATTTATTTTATTTTGCCTTTCGGCGCAACGAAAAAAAATCACAAAGCGCGCAAAGGCTTGTCAAGCGAGTAACGGAATTGCGGATAGGGCGAAAAGAGAAAATATTGCGTACAAGACGGAATAATGCTTGTTTTAAGCGATATTTTCTTCCGCTTGACAAGCCGGGCGCTTTGTGATAAACCGAAGCGCCGGAAGCAAAATAAACCGCAATCAAAAAGGAAACGGCCCGCCCGGACGGGCGAGCCGTAAAAACCATTCAAGATCGGATAAATTCGGAAAGCAGGCATCTTCGTCCGAACAGGCGCACGTAACAGGTTTTTGCTCCGTAATGGATCTTCAAACGGTGGTACGAGCGCTGACCGTACCATGTCCCGGCAACGAGATAAATATAATCGTTGATACCGTATTCGATATGTTTTGCTTCCAATCCGCCTGATCCGCTATAATAAGCGATGGTGGCGCTGTTTTCGCAGATTTGCTTTTTCGTCTGTTTCGTCACGTTTTCATCTCATACGATTTGCCGTTGACCTCGATAACGGAACCGTTCTGTTCGGGGTTACCTTTCATACAGGCGCGCAGGAACAGTTTGTCGCTTTCTTCGGCCTTGGGGATATTGCCTTCCGAGAATTTTGTTTCGTTCCCCACGGCGAGGATCTTGAAACCTTTGGAAACGAGGAACGCGGAGAACTGCCAGAGTTTCTCGAACTTGCCGTTGGAATCGACGATCATGCCGACGTCCTCGGTGGGGTGATATGCAGTGATGCGGAAATAATTTGCCATAGTGTTTTACCTCCTATGCGGCGATTTGTTTTAAAGTTTTGTTGGCATACGGCAGCCAGACCTTGTTGACATAGTGCAGAATATCGTCGTTCGGTTGCGTATTGTGTTCTGCATAGCATTGCAGTACTTTATAGGTTTTCAGCGAATATTCAAGCGTGACAAGCGGCCGGTCGGGGTGTTCCTTCGTGCGGACGAAGAAGATGAGCGATTTTTCCTGCACAAAGCGCTCGTCGTAATCCATTCTGCCAACGCAATGTCCGAGCATTTCGCCTTCGCGGATAAGGTCTGCCGGGGATCTGGCAATAACGCAGATAAACGCGCTGCGTTTATTATGCTGGAGCGGCAGATACTTTTCCGCGACCTCGGAAAACTTTTGCATGAGTTCCTGTTTGTTTTTTGCCGCTGCTATTGCTTTGGCTTCCGAATACTGCCGGATACGAATGTCGTGCCATTTGTAAAAATCGGCAGGGAGCAGGTTTTGCTTTTTCGACATATCTACGCCGAGGTAATTACAGGCGTTCAGATAATCCAGGTACAAGTTATCGGTAATGTTTTGTTTGTTGGAATAATCAAAATAAGTTTGGAGTTTCCAACCCGGGAAAAGAGTGCGGATAGGGTTAAACCTTGTTTCCCGTTCAAACTGCTTTTTACGGAACAGGAAATGCTTGACCTCTTTGAGCGGACTGTCCGTTTTATATGCCTCCCGTATGGTAGTTATGTTGTATGTATTTCCATACGGGAGGGCGAGTTCTTTTCTGTGACGGATGAACCATTTGCAGAACTTTTTGTCTTTTGCGAACTTTTTAAGCAGGGTTATGTTCTCCGCATAGGCGCATAATCCGTTTTTGAGCATATACTCGGTCTGCGGAAACCGTGAATAGATCCGCAGGTACGAAATGATATCCCTGCCCGAATAATGCTGATATGCGCTATATCTGTATTCGGGGATCTTTGCAATGACGCCTCTGTTGATGAGCGGGGCGTAGGGATCATAATATTTGGTATCGGCGGTGTACCACTTTCCGTCTTCAAAGCGTTTTTGATAGGGCTGCAATTCTTCCGTGAACCAGCCGACGCGATAGCCGTAACCAAAATAATTGTATTCCATGTCTTTGACGAAGCATTTTGAGGAATTTACGCCGTGTACCGCGACTTGTTTGCAGCACCATTGCTTTTTCTGTGTTGTGACCGCGACGGTCACTTTCACGAGTTCTTTTTTCCAAATAGTCAGATAAGCGTAATATCGTACCATGCTTTCCTGCCACGGGTGGATTTTAATATCCCGTTTAAAAATTTCGTCCATGATATAATTCGGAATGGGTTTAATATCTTTTTCTGTCATAGTAAATCACCTCAAATCGATTATTTCTCCAAACAATTCGTCCAGCATTGCAAGTGCTTCCGTGTCAAAGGCGGACATATCGAAAGCGGGCGCAGTTTCTTCGGTTTCAGTTTCAATATCGTGCACGATGCCGTCGTCATCGATATAGGTTTTCTCGTCGATCCAATGCTTTTCGGGTTCCGTCGGCAAGGCCTGTTTCGGCTCATACAGTTCAATGGAATTGTCGCCGGGCGAATCGAAAACAGCGACTTTTAAGCCTTTGTTTACGGCTTTTACAAAGTAAGTATTCGCGGCGTGGCAGGGGAACCCGACCATGGGCACGCGTTCGGGAAGCCCGCAATCCCGGCCGGTTAGGGTAAGGTCAAGTTCGCAGGCGAACTGTTTGGCTTTTTCCCCGAATATCTCGTAAAAATCGCCCAAACGGTATGCGACGATATAATCGGGATACTTGCTTTGGGCGTTCATGTATTGCTGATAGATCGAAGAGCCTTTGGACTGTTCTGCGGCGGGTTTCGGCAGTTCTTTGACTTCACCGAGTGAATCGGCAACAGCGATTTTCAGGCCTTTCTGTACGGCTTTGGCTATATAGATGTCAACGGCGTGAATGGGAACACCGACCATAGGCACGCGCTCCAAAAATCCGCAGTCCCGTTCTGAAAGCGGCAGCGATAGTTCTTTGGCAAACCATTCCGCGTTCTTGCCTAAAACTTCATAAAACTCGCCGCGTTTGAATGCGACGATATGATCGGGGTATTTGTTTTGTATCTGCATATAGCGCTGATAGAACGGAGAGCCTTGTGGTTGAACGGCAGGGCTTTCAATGTCGTTTGCGGCGATTTCTTCGAGGATCTCCCGTTGTTCTTCTGCGGATAATTCCTCGTCCGGAGGCGTATCATTGGTGACTTCTTCCGTTTTTTGTTCGGGAACGTTCGGAGCGTTTTCGGGTTTCTGTTCTTCGATGAGTTCAAAGAGCGACATCTGCGGTTTGGGTTTGGGAGCGGGCGGCGTGTAAGTCGTCGCGGGCTTTGCAGGCGTAACCGGTTTCGGCGGTTTGTATTCCGCGCCGTCCTCGTTGTAGAGCGTGCCTTCGACGGTATCCTCTTCAAAGTAGTGGATAGCCCAGCCGTACACCGTGGAATCATCGATATAGGCGGAGTTCGCTTCTTTATCGGCAGTTTTTTTCGCCTCGTCCGCCGCATAAACCATAAAGCCGTCCAACGTCTTTTTATTGACGAGCGTCTTTCCGTCTTTATGTATTCGGACGCCTTCATTGATCTTTTGGGCAAGAACGTCGCTCGCATTCGTTTCGAGATATGCTTTGATGAGTTCCTGCGCCTTGTCTTTCGTTTCGAGATTTAATTTCGGCATAAAATCCTCCTTATGTTTTTTTGAATAAAAAGAGCGGGAGCGTCCTAAAAAGGGCACTCCCGCCAGATCCCGCGCAGGACTTCTTTTCGTGTAACGGGAAAGATGAACCAGCGCGGATCGTCCAGTTTTCTGTCTGTGTCCCGTTCTGAGGGCGGGTAACGGATATAACCCTGTTTGACGGTAACGGCGTCTTTGTAGGTATAGGTCAGGAAATATCGGATATAAACGGAAGAGCCTTTTTCCTGATAACAGACTTTATACCCATAAGGATTACGCGGATATTGTTTCATACACTCTCCCGAATATTACCCCGGCAAGGCGCGGCAAAGCGGAATAAAAGTTGTTTTTCATGATATTTTGATGCAGGGTTTTATCATGGGCAAAGCCGTGGCGGTCTGCGTATTCGGTGCCTTTATCCGTAAGGCGTTTGAGTTCGTAGCAGTCGTGTCCGTCATGATGAAAGCCTTCCACATATAAATGTCCGTTCCGCTCGTATATTTTTACAGTATCGAGGTGTTGAATAAAAGAGCGGAAATCGTTCCAGTCCGTGATAAAGTTGCCGCAACAGCAGGGGCCGTTCCATCTGCCGCACGTTCCCGTAATAAGGAAACAGTGCCTTGCTATTTCCCGTTTCAACGCGCAGGTAAAATATTCCCAGTCCGCCTCGTTCTGTGCGGCGATCTCTTCCCAAATCATACCGGAAGGAACCTCGTCGATGCTTGTCCAGTCTTGGCTTTCATAGTAAGATTCGTAAACGGCTCGTTTCGCGTTATCATACTTGGAGTAATCGTCTGTGTTATCGAAAAAGACTGTTTCTTCGTTTCGCATATCAATAATCCTCGCAATGTTTAAGGTATTCCCGCGTAGCCTTTTTTAAGCCGTGTAAAAGCCGTTTGTCCGCGTTGATCTCGTCCACGGTAAGCCCGAGCGCGTCAAATGTATCTTCATAATCATAGGTAATGCAGTATTCATGATTGGCAAGCTCATAGAGGAACATCTGATAGATATATCCGTCGCCGGTTTTATCCGCAACGATAGCGTCTTTACGTTCTTTTTCAAAACGTTTTCCCATGGCGATAAATTCTTTATAGTCGGATTTTCGGACATAGTAGCCTCCGCCGATGGAACAGATCTTATCCGTGTCGTGTACGGTCAAGCCCCATTTTTGCATCATTTCTTCAAATTGTTTTTGACTGAAACATGCGCCGATGGGAAAGGCGTTCATTTCTTGTTGGTGTTTGTTTTTTAATTCTTCGTATAAATTTTTCATGAATGATCTCCTTATTCAAATAATATCTTCCTGTTGCAAAAACTCGAAAAATTCCTCGTCGAGCAGTTGGTTGCCGTAGAAGTTTGTAAACAGCCGCGCTACGGTCTCACCGTTTTCTTTTATAAGTGCGTTCCAGATCATTTCTTGGATTTCGTCGAGCATGTGAGCGGCTCCTTATATAAATCTACCAACCGGATATGCTTTCGTTGCAATCCAAACTCTTTGCGGAATTTTTGCAGAGCATCGCGGAAGGAATAGAACATATAACATTGTTCGATATGTCCGCCGTTTCCGTCGCTGTATCGGAATACAAGCCCTGCATATCTGTTGTAATAATAAAAGATCGTCTTCAATCCTTTTTCCTCCCGTACACGTCGTCCGCGTAATAGGTACAGTTGTACCAATTAAAAATCGCGGAGCATTTCACTCCGCGATAGTCTACAAGATATTCATTGTTGCCCGTTTCTTCCAAAACGGTGATCTCGTCCATTTCTCCGTTCAGAGAATGAATATGCGCTTGCGTCTTAAAGGGTTTCATTGATTTTCCTCCATAAAATCTTTGAGGGTTTGTTCATATCCCAAAAAGTTCAGATCAGGTTGGTCGTCAAGGATTTTGCAATAGCCGTGTTCTCCGAGATCGAGAGGGGATTTCGTAACAAGCGTGCCTGCAAAGTTTATAATGACGTTGTTTTCAACTGTCGCAAAGTTTCCGTTGCCGTCGTCGCGCAGTTCGTATCGGTGCAGTTCTTTCGGTAAATCGGATAGGGGAATGCGTTCGTTCGTAAAGAGCGCTTTCTGCCCGAACAGTTCCACGGCTTCCGCCGTAAGTGTTTCACTTTTTGTTTTCATTTTATTTGCTCCAAATAATTTTTGTATTGAGTATAGCCGAGAAGTGTTTGTACTTCGGGCATGATTTGTTCTTTGGTTTTGCCGACGCAGGCGAGGGTTAAAAGGTTCGTGTTCGAGCCGTATAACCTGCGGAAAGCATAATCGAGGATAGAGGATATGTCACTGTCCCTATGTTCGCTCGTTTGGTTTATGGCAAGAATGGAAACGAGCAGAAATTTGAGTTCGTCAAGTTTTTTCATAGGTCTGCCTCCGAATAGTATTTTTCAAGGATCGCGTATCTGTCGGTTTTCCGCAGCGATTTCCAGTTCTCTGCAATATAATCGGCAAGTTTTCCGAGATTCGTGTTGTTGACGTCTGAAATATAACAATCATAGACAAGATCGACGTATTCGAGTAATATATCTGCTTTTCGTTTTCCCATGTCGTTCAAGATTCCGGCATGGAAGATATAAGCGGCAACACCGGAGCGAAAGGAATATTCATTTTCTTTGTATCGGACTATATATTGCGGTTCGTCCGAGCGTTTTGTATAAAGCGGAGTGCGGATAAGGTCAACGAAGGTGTGAATATAGTAATCGTATTTCAAGGATAAATGCCAGTAAACGTCGGATTCGTTCGAGTTGTTATCTTCCTCAAAAAACTCGTATTCCTCGCCGGGATCTCCGTCTGTATCAAAATTGACCTCGTTTTTCCAAAAGTTTTTCAGTTGTTCGCTGATGATATCCTTGTAGCGGTCATAGGCTTTGTCATAATCTTCATATAATTCCGTTTCAATGCTGTCCGAATCCGTTGCAGACCGGTCCAGTTGTACCATGTAAACGTATTTCATAATGTTTTTCTCCTTAAAACTTATATTCTTTAATTTTGTTGAGTTCGAGCCGATAGAGGGGATAGGTAACATACCCTGACCGACGGGTTACTTTCAAGCATTTGATAAAGCCGTTTTTTTCCAGATAGCTGATAAGCCTTTTATCGAGATTGTTCACGTCTATAAAAGCAGTATTTTTTATAAGCGGCAGATCCAGGTTGACGGTCAGATTGGCGAAAGGTTCTATATAATCTCCCTCTTTGCACCAAATTCCTATACAGGTGTTTCCGTTTATAGCATAGGTATCCGTCGTGAAGGCAAATTCCATGTCTTTGTAAAACGGTATTGAGAAAGTTTTCATTTTGTTGTCCTCCTTTAGTTTTTTTCGAGATGCTCAATAAGTTTTAAGTAACAATTCCAAAGATCCCCGCTTTCATTGTCGAGGATATGCAGGATTTCTTCTTTTTCCGTTTCGCTGATGCTGCCGTCGTCCGCGGCTTTGTTTTCCCAACCGATAAGGAAATTCGTACGGATATATTCATAACTGTCGTCGCAGGCGGCACTATCATGGAAATCCACGTTGTCAAGTCCATAACCTATGTCTATGAGCAGAGAATCGCGCAAGTCCATTTCCCAAAAAACCTCCTTTTTTAAACGTCAAAGTGTATGTCATATTTATCGGGATGTAGTTCGCGGTTTTTTAGGATTTCGCGAATGCGCATCAAGATCTTGCCGAGTTTATTTTTGCCTATGCCGTTACAGACGCCCCACTCGGTGTCGTACCAGGTATTGCCTTCAATAAGTTCGGCATCGCCCGTGGCGAGAAGTTGATCTCCCAGGTCTTTATGCTGCGTGAATTTGGCAAGACAGATTTCATACATGATCGTTTCCTTCGATTCTTCCCAGTCGTCGCAGAGCGGAACACGCCTGCCGAGCCGTTTTGCTTCGGCTGCGGAGAGCTTCGTAAACTCTTCCATTCGCTCCGGGCATTTCATGGACTGGAACGCCGCTTCGTTGTTCTCAAAGACCATATCGAAGTATTCGATCTTTGTGTTATAAAAATTGCTGAGGAAGAAATATTTGCCACGAAATTCTTTAATTGCTTTCATAATTAGTTATTCTCCATATTTTCAAAGTCATTGATGTGAATAGGCTCTCGGCCTGCAACACCGTACTCGAAGTACAAACCGTTTTCATCTTCGAAAAGGTCGTATTCTATAACGGATATCTTTCCGCATTTGGTAACGGCAACGGTGATCTTGTCATCGTCTACCGCCACGATATTGAATACGACGGTATCTTCTCCGTCGAAGAACTGAAACTCTTTGAGATAAAATTTGTTTTTCATGGGATGCCTCCTTAATCGACCCGCTTATACCATACGGAATATTCGACTTCGATCTCGCGTGTTTCATAACTTCCGTTTTTCTCAAATTCCACTTCGCGGATCTCGTAATGCGAACCTTTGAACTCGCCGTCGCGTCCTTGTATCGCATGGCAGTTTTTTACGCAATCTTCAAACACGCGGATATACGGATTGCCTTTCTGACTGACGCAGGCGATGATCAAGTCTTTGTCGGTGATAAATCCTACACCGGACATTTTGTTGTTTCCAAACTTATTAAATCTGGAAATGCTGTAAACAACTTTTTTCATTCGTTTTTACCTCCGAATTTATATTTTTGCCGTTTTCGGCAGTGGCAAAGGAGCAAGGGACGGTCAAAGGCATACGTTCTGTAAAATATAGTGCGGAAGTCAACGGAGGAAGGAAAAATTGCCGCGTGGGGAAAAGGAAATTGAAAGTTTTAAGCGGGAATTTTTCCGCCGTTTACTTCCGCGAGGAACCGTGCTACGATAGCCACAACGAAAACAAAAAAAATCGGAGAAGAAAAAAGAAGTTGTCGCGCCTCTTGTTCCTCCCCGAAAACTCATTCTTTTGAAAGCATAAAAAAATGTCTATGAAAACAAAAAGAGCCGAGCAAGGATTGGCCTTGCCCGGCTCTGATGGTAGAGAGAGGATATATAAACATTCTTCTTATAAAAGAAAATCAGTTTTATTTAATCTTTACTTTGCTCCCGTTTGGTGGTATAATGTTTTGTATATAATATAACATGTGCAAGGCTTTATAATCGAGGACAAGAAGATGATAAAGACATCTATACGATTTTTTGACGATATACCCGTAAGAGCCGTTTGGGACGAGCAATCCTCTAAATGGTGGTTTTGTGCCGCCGATATTGCGGAAGCGTTGACAAAGAGTAAAAACAGCCGTTCTTATTGGAACGCAGTGAAGAGACGTAAGCCTGAGTTGTCGACAATTTGTCGACAACTGAAATTGACTGCAAGCGACGGAAAAAAGTATAAGACGGACGTCGTTGATGAAGACGGGGTAAATACGCTGATAGCGCTTGTTCCGAGTAAAAAAACCGTCGTTTTCAAAAAATGGCTGACGGATATGGGAACGACGATCGATGAAAAGAGCAAGCAAAAGGCATATGAACTTTTTGAGTCTGGCATTATTAAAGATATAGAGGTCGGCACCGTAAAGGGATTGCAGCAGATCCATTCTTATATCTTTGGCGGATTGTATGATTTTTCCGGTCAGATACGCACGGTAAACATAGCGAAAGGGGGCTTTGCATTTGCTCCTGCCATGTATTTGCATGAAAATCTTTTGAAGATAGAGAAGATGCCTGAATTCACCTTGGAAAATATCGTGGAGAAATATATTGAAATGAACGTCGCTCATCCCTTTCGGGAGGGTAACGGCCGAAGCACTCGGATTTGGCTGGACTTGATGCTCAAAAAGAATCTCGGTAAATGTACCGATTGGAGCAAAATAAATAAAAAAGACTATTTGGAGGCAATGCAAAGAAGTCCTATTGACGGAAGCGATATATTTTTACTTATAAAGAACGCTTTGACTTGCGAGATTGACGACAGAGAGATTTTTATGAAGGGGATAGACTATTCCTACTACTACGAAGAAATTGAAGAATAAGGACACAAAAAACAAAAAAATGAATCATGTATTCTTGACGAATTAATTTTTTTATCGAGTCAAGAGTTTTTGTTGATAGATCGAAATGTTAGTTAAATTATCTTTGGATAAAATGAATAAATTTAATCAACTTATTACAGATAAGTTCTAAAAGTTTTGATTAAAATAATTGACAAAAATATTTTTATCATTTACAATTAGCCCGAGCCAAATACAAAAAAAGAGGAAAGCCGCTTTGAAAAAAGAATATTATGAAAAAGCCAAACAATTACTTTTTCAAATGACATTACAGGAAAAGATAGGTCAGCTCTGTCAGAAAAATATCGGGGATACTTCGGGATTGGGGGAAGAAAAAAATCTTATCAATGAAGACGCTTACGATAAAATACGCCAAGGAAGGATAGGTTTGATTTTGCAGCCCGCCTGGAATATGATAGACGATATCCGCGAGGCGCAACGCGTCGCGGTAGAAGAAAGCCGTTTAAAAGTTCCTTTATTGGTCCATTCGGATATTATTCACGGATTCGATACGATATTTCCGTTGCCCATTGCTTCGGCTTGCAGTTTTAATACCGAATTGATCCGGCGTTCAGCCGCGATCAGCGCTACAGAAGCTACGGTAGCAGGAATTAACGTTACGCATGCGCCGATGCTTGATATTGCGAGAGACCCTCGTTGGGGGAGGATTGCCGAGGGCGCGGGAGAAGACGCCTATCTGGCAGGAGAGATTGCAAAAGCATACGTAAAAGGATTCCAGGAGGATAATGGCAGATCGGAGTGTCTTTCCGCAACCTTGAAACATTTTGCCGGTTACGGGGCCGCCGAAGCGGGAAGGGATTACAATACCTGTGAATTAGGCGAAAGAACCATGAGAAATACGTATTTGCGCCCGTTTAAAGCTGGTATAGATGCGGGGGCAAAGCTGGTTATGGCGGGTTTCCATACCGTTGACAGTGTGCCGATGACGGCAAATGCTAAATATCTACGTAAAATATTGCGGAAAGAATTTACGTTCGAAGGAGTTGTCATTTCTGATTGGTGTGCGCCTTATGAGTTGATTGCCCACGGGATTGCCGAAAACGAACGAGAAGCGGCTTTGGCTGCATTTCAGGGCGGAATCGACGTGGAAATGTGTTCCGATTGTTACGATAGGTTTTTAAATGAATTGATAACTGCCGGTTTGATTGATGAAAAAACTTTGGACGCCGCAGTTCTTCGTATTTTAATGTTAAAATTTGAATGCGGAATAATGGAAGATCCTTATCTGTTTATGCGTAAATCCGGCGCGTGCGAATTACCGCCCGATCATTTGCAAGTTGCGGAAAAACTTGCAGACGAATCGATTGTTCTTTTGAAAAACGAAAATATATTGCCTTTGAAGCCGGGAGAAAAAATTATAGTGACAGGTAGCCGCTGTTTTGACGCAAATCTTTTGGGTTGTTGGCAAAGCAGCCGTTTTATAACAGATACGATTACCTACCCCCAGGGATTGGAAAAGGAAGGCTTTCACTGTCATTATGCATCGACAGCCCAAGAACTTATTTCTGATGATTGCGGTACTGTCATCGTTTTTGTCGGTGAAGCAGCGGAAAACAGCGGCGAAGCGTGTTCGGAACAAGATATCAGAATTTTAGAAGAAGATACTGAGTTGCTGCGTATTGCCAAAGAAAATGATAAAAAGACTGTTTGCGTAGTAAGTAGCGGACGACCTATGATATTGACCGAAACTGAAAAATACAGCGATGCGATCGTATACGCTTGGTATCTTGGGCATTCGGCAGGTAAATCTTTGGCGGGAATATTGAGCGGTCGGGTAAATCCTTCAGGGAAATTATGTGTTACCTTACCGAGAGATATGGGACAAATTCCGATTTATTATAACCATTTACCGACCGGCCGCCCCAGAAGCGAAGCGGATGATAACAAATTTACCAGCCGTTATATTGACGGTAGCAGCGAACCGCTTTATCCTTTCGGATTCGGACTATCTTATTCGAAATTTATTTATGAAAACTTGATTTTGGATTCAGACGTGATAACCGATGTTCCTGTCAAAGCCTCGATCACCGTAGAAAATCAAAGCGATACGGCAGGGAAAGAAACAGTACAATTATATGTACACGATGTTTGCGCGCAAATTTCGCGCCCCGTAAAGGAATTAGCTGCATTTCAAAAAGTTTATTTGAACGGAAGGGAAAGAAAAACAATAACGTTTAAAATTACTGAGGAAATGTTATCGTATTATCATAGCGATAACACTTTTTGTTGCGATCCCGGGTTATTTGAAATTTATATTGGCGGCGATAGCGAAACTAAAATTTTTAAAAGTTTACGAAAAATTTGAAATAGGTATTGACAAGCGTCGTTTTTATGATATAATACTTATGAATTAATTAGCCCGCGCTAAAAAAGGCGAAAAATTATGGCAAACAGAAAAGACGTAGCGAAATTAGCCGGAGTATCTCCTGCAACCGTATCCAATGTTTTCGATAAACCGGATGTCGTTAAAGTTGTAACAAGGGAGAAAGTTTTAAAGGCTGCAAAAAAGTTAAAATACGTTCCGAACCACGCCGCGAAAACTTTATCTTCGGGAAATTCCAGGCATATCGGTGTAGCCGTATTCGAATATACGAATCCGCATCATATGGAAATCATTCGAGGGATAGAGAATTATGCGATCGGAAAAGATTACATGGTAACGGTTTTCCTATTGGATAACGCAATACGGGATAAGTTTTCTTTTATACAAAATAAGCAGCTTTCAGCTTTAATAAATTTCACGACCAATATCTATCCGGACAGTTTTATTGATATTCTTACAAATTCAAATACGTTGCTCGTAGATTTCGGGGCGGACAAGGGATTGAGCACGAATATCGATATGCGAAACGCGTATCTGAATTTTATGGAAAAACTTCGAGAGCTTGGGCATAAAAATGTAGGATTTGTTACGGGAATGGATCGTTTTCGGTTTCATTGCGATGTTAGAGGAAAACTGTTTGATCTTCGCGGGCAATATGGTTTTTGCGAGGACGAAAATTTAATAAGTTACAACGACGATTACCGTTTGAGTTCGGAAGAAAGAGGATATTTAGGGGCGACGAATTTGCTTTCCGTGAGAAATGATATTACTGCGATTTTTGCGATAAACGACATGGCTGCTTTGGGTGCCATGCGAGCGATTCGGGAAGCGGGACTGACTGTTCCGAGTGATATTTCGGTAATCGGTTGCGACGATATTAGTCTTGCAAAATATGCTTGCCCGAGCTTGACTACGGTTTCTTGTCAAAAATACGAGTTCGGCATGAAGATCGCGGAAAAGATATTAGAATGTATCGACCGAAAAGAACGGGGAATCGGAGAGGAAATCGCCACTCAGGCGTTCTGCATATACCGTGAATCGCTTACAAAAGTGTCGGATTTGTAAGATTTGTTTTTACCCAAAAATTAGCCCGCGCTAATTTTTGGATTTTAAGTTAATTGTTGGAAAATAAGAATACAGGAGTGTGAAAATGAAACATTTTAGCAAACTTTGTATGTTGGTTTTATCTCTCGTTTGCATCTTCGCTACGGCGGCTTGCACGATGAAACCGCCGGAAACGGATTATAAGGCAGATATTCATCCGGACAAGCAAGCATCCGGAAAACTGGTAATCTCAACTCCGGTCAGCGAGGAAGAGCAAAACATGATCCTTGGTATCGCGGAACTTTTTAATGAGGAATATCCGAATATAAAAGTGGAACTGAAACCTTTTAGCGGAGAGGTTGCACCTACGATCGCCAACTGGTTCAACGCGGAAAAAGTGAAACCCGGAACGATGCCGGATATTTTTTGGACAACTTCATTCGATATGCTCGTTTTGAGCGATAAACGCGTGTTGTTGGATATGGACGCCTATATTGATGCGGAAACCGCCCAAGGGACTTTTGACGTCAACGATTATTATGCCGAGTTTTGGCGTTTGGGACAAAAGGATTTTGACGGGGGACAACTTATGATCCCCAGAACAGCCGATAAAGTCGTTACCCACGTCAATAAACAAATTTTTGAGGATTGTTTTAAAAATGTGCCCGAATCGGAGTTACCTTTTACGCCGCAGCCTGGTACGAAAATTCCTGAAAACGGTTGGACTTGGGAAGAGTTTAAAAACACTTGCCGCGCTCTGAGAGCACATTTTGATGCTACGGGAAGAAAGGATCAATACCTGATCAATGCTTATCTCACTTGGGAGGCCGTCTACAATCCGATACTTGAAGCGTTCGGGGCAAAGGTCTTTAATGAAAACGGCGACTTTGCGCTCGATTCTCCGGAAGGTAAAGCGGCTTTGGATTGCATGAAAGAGATGCAGGACGAGCGTTGGATCGCACCTTTGAATACGGCGTCAGCCGATTTTGTCGGAGGCAAAGCCGCGATGATGTTTCATTCTCAGGCCGCTTCGATTATTTACAAAGGTATGCAGAACAGTTTGCCCGAAGGAGCGGATATCGATGATTATTACGACGTTACGACCTTTCCTTTGATCGGAAAAAATCCAAAGATCGGCGGCGGTATTTCGGGGTATTCCATATTTGCCAACTCAAAAAATAAAGATTACGCATGGCAGTTTTTAAAGATCCTGTTATCGAAAGAGGGACAAAATTTGATCACGGAAAAGGGTAATTCAAATTACGCTCCTATTCGGATAGATATGAAAGATCCGAAAGATTCGAATAATTTATGGGGAAAAGGTTTTGAAAATATAAATCTGGAAGCCTATACATGGGGTGATCAATATACTTGTGCGACGGAATTCGTTGCCGTCCATAAACCCGAGTACGCTAAGGATTTGATGAACTGCCTCAAAGGTTTGATTTTAAATTACGTGGATAATCCCAATTATACTTATCAAACGGCGATGGATAAGTGTGCGAATCAGATCAAAGCCTATCTTTCCATGTGAGGCTTAACGCAATGTTTTCAAAAGTCAAAAAAGCGCCTGTGATCGATAAAAGCGCTAAAAACAGAAAACTGAAAGAATATATGATCGGTTATCTGTTTGCGGCTCCCGTCATCTTGGGCATCATCATCTATACTTATGTACCTGCCGTTCAGTCGTTCGTATACAGTTTTTTTAATTACGACGGTTTTTACACGATGAATTTCGTGGGGCTGAATAATTTTAAAGTACTTCTGACGATCGATCCGGATTTTTGGACTGTCGTAAAGAATACTTTTATCTATGCCGTATGCGTCGTGCCGCTTTCGCTGATCGTGGGGTATTTGGTCGCGCTTACCGTTAACAACAGCATGAAAGGCATCACGGTGTACAGAATGTTGTTTTATCTGCCCGTCATCATCCCGGGGGTGGCGTCGGGATTATTATGGCTAGACTTATTCGAGGCAGGTCCAACGGGTATTTTTAATAAACTGTTAGAGGCTGTAAATCTTCCTCGTTTGGCTTTTTTCTCCAAACAGGAAACGTCAATGGCGACGCTGATAGCGACTACTCTTTGGGGCGTGGGCGGCGGTATGGTGATTTGGCTCGCGGCATTCAAAAATATACCCGTGAGCCTGTACGAATCGGCAAAGATCGACGGGGCGAACGCTTTTATGCGTACAATACAAATTACCATTCCTCTTTCAACTCCAATGATTTTTTACAACCTCGTTACCGGCATTATCGGAGCCTTACAAGTCAGTTCAACGATGATAATCGGAGGCTCAAGCGGAAAGGGCGTCGGTGATTCGCTTTATTTTATTGCCGTTAAAATATATCATGATTCTTTTGGCGGCGCATTCCGTCTGGGATATTCTTCGGCGTTTGCTTGGATGTTGTTTGCGGTGATCGGTCTACTCACTTTTATCGTATTCAAGACCAGTAAATGGGTCTACTATGAGGATTGACGATGGAAAATATAGAACAGTATTCTTCACAACGTTCAGCGAAGGTCACGCGGACAGTCGTTAGTATTTTTCATTACATTCTGTTAACGGCAATCGCTTTATTCTTAATGTTTCCCTTCGTCATGATGGTAAGCCGTTCGTTAATGAGCGAAGCCGATATTGCCGATGCACGAATTTTTCCGTCGGTGATTACCTTTTCAAATTATAAGATCGTACTTTTCCAACAGAATTATTTCAAGTATCTATGGAATACTTTACAGATTTTGTTGTTTAACTTGTTTTTTGTACCCTTATCATCGTCGATTTGCGCGTATGCCTTTGCAAGATTGCGTTTTCCGGGTAAAGAACTGATTTTTGCTTTGGTTTTGGGAACGATGATGATCCCAGGATCTGTAATTCAGATTCCCATTTACGTGATGTATTCGTTATTAGGATTGACGGAATCACCGTGGCCTATGATGATTCCTGCTGTATTTGGCGGCGGCGCGATGAACATTTTTTTATTGCGTCAATTCATCCGCAACATACCCTCTGAAATCGAAAGTGCCGCGAAAATAGACGGAGCCAATACTTTTCGTATTTATTTAACGATCGTGCTTCCGTTATGCGGTCCGATTTTGTTATATGTCATGGTTGGTGTGTTTTCTTCCGTTTGGAGCGACTTTTTTGGCCCGCTGATTTATCTCACGCAGCCCGAAAAGTACACGCTAGCCATTGCCATATATTATGATTCTCTTATCAACGGCGAGTTGGGCAATGCGGGATTGAAAATGGCCGCAGGCACTTTTATGTCCATACTTCCGGCAATCATCTTTCTCGTCTACCAACGAAAATTGGTCGATGGGATCATGATCGGTGCGATCAAAGGCTAAAAATATGAAGAAGGAGATTATGTATGAGTAATTCAAAACGAACCTGGGTCTTAACATTTGGGGCTTTGTTATTGAGCGCTATGTTATTTCTGTTTTTAGGAATAACGTACGCTACGAGGGCAGCCGCCGAAGGAATCACCTTTAAGGAAGGCGGCCAAAGTTATGGAATCGGCTATGACGTCGATAATAACAGATGTTTTCGACTGGAACTGGTCAATGCTGCCGATGCAAAGACGGCTTATGGCGGATTTTGTACGCTGCCCAGCGCTGTCGACGGCAAAACGAACGGGGATTTGATTTTGCTGACGGGTAAAAACGGTACCGAAAAGAGCGTTACGGAATGGAAAAAGACGGTCGGTACAAAAGACGGGGATACAGATAAATATATCCGTCATATCGCAGTGTACGGCAATATTCTTCATTTCATTACAGATACCAAAGAAGCCCAGAATTATTTTACCAAGGTAACGATAGAAGAGGGTGTGCGCTGGTATATCGGAAACGGCGGCGGAAATTTTTGGGACGGTACTCCGCCGACGGATATTGCAGATTCTCAAACGTATCAGGACGTGAATGCATCTTTTACCGCATATCGCAATGTAGCTTCCGCCAAAGCCACATGGACAGCGCAAAGCGATGCGGAAGTCGGCGCGATTACCGGCGGGGTATCTGCGAGTTATGTCAACGATCCGGCGGGAAAACCGCACGTGAGTTTAACGCTGGACGGGGCGGCTGACGCAAGATCCGTTTATAAAGGTTTTGAAACGTTGCCCTCGGCTAAAAGCGGGAAAACAAACGGGGATTTGATTTGGTTGCTTGGAAAAGACGGTAAAATCAAGACGGTCAATGAATGGAAACAGGAGCACGGAACAAAAGCCGGCGATACAGATCAATATATACGGCATATAGGCGTGTACGGAAATCGTATCATTTTTGTAATCGATGCCAAAGAAGCGCAGGATTATTTTGTCGGCGTAACGGTCGACGCGGATGTGCTGTGGTATGTCGGCACCGGTGACGGCGGTAATTTCTGGGCGAGCGATCCTCCCGAAAGCATTACGAGCGCTCAAAATACTCTGCGCGTAGGAAAGGATTTTTCAATGTTTAGACCGTTGAGCGGTGATGCGGTTTGGGGAATTATGCCCAAATACGAGATCGCGGACGGGAAGTGGGCATATGCGAGTAATGTTGTTCAAATAAAGTCCAATCCGAAAATGGAATACAGAGCCGGAGAAACATTCGATTATCAGGGATTAGAGCTGACGGTAAAGCTGAACGACGGGAGCTTGAAAAGTGTAAAAATTACCGCGGATAGCATTGCTTACGGGCATATTACTTTCGATTCAGACGCATTTAACGACGGCGATATGTCTTTTAAGGGCAGTTCCGATAATGTGGCGGTAACAATAAACTATATGGGCTGTGAAACTGTTTTAGAGGGGATCAAAGTTGCAGATGAATGGATAGAATCGGTCAAAATTTTAAAATCGCCGAATAAATTGATCTACGATATTGGTGAATTGTTTGAGGCGACCGGTTTGCAGTTGGAAATTAAAACGAATAAGGGGACGTTGTCAACAGTCGACTATTCCGATTCATCTTCTTTTATCCTCGGAAAAATGGATAACGGTCGTATCGGCAAACAGGTTATAGAGTGCTCTTACGAAGGCGTCGCGTTTACGGTAGAGGTAACTGTCGAAAACAAAAATCCGCAAACGGGCATCGAGATCGATTTTGATTCGGAAACTTACTGTAATTCCGAATATTCTATCCCATTGATCCCGTTCAAGTTTGTCGGATTCAACCCGCAAAATCTTCCCAATATCCTTTGGGGAATCGATAAAATGACAAATGTCGGGGATAAAATATTGATCAACGGTAAAACTCTTGCGGAAATGCGTGCGGAATTCGGAAGCCAAACTCCGGCAAGACTTACGATCAATTATAGCGGAACGACGGCTTCGTTGGAAATTTCGCTCGATGATCCGAACTGGAAGATCGATAAGATCGAAACGGTCGAATTTTTGCCCGGATTTACATTGATCACTGCGGCGGATGGGCATACGATTCCCGAGCCTCAGACGGAAGAAGATTGCTTGGGATACGGTTATAAGTATTTGGAGAATGCCGTATTGAAAAACAGAGTCATTCTTTATAATGCTTCCACCGGCAACAATCAAGGTAAGTGGGTGCGCCAGTTGAAAACTGATAATGGTACTGTCGCAGAGGATGCCGTTACTTTAACTGCCAATAAAACAGAGTATCGTGTAAATGAACCTGCAAGCCTGAACGATCTCATTTTAAAAGTAAAATATGAAGATGATCGCGATAACTTGATTACGATTCCAGTAACCGAAAATATGATCGTAAATCCCGATTTTTCGGCAACGGCAGGTGAAAAAGAAATTATCGTACGCGTCAGCGGCCACGAGTTTTCGGTTTCTGTCACCGTAAAATCAACTGTTTTAGACAGTATCGAAATCGCGAAACAGCCGAATAATTTGGTCGGGAATCTCGGCCGTGAACTTGATTTTTCCGGTATCGAAGTCAACGCTATATGGAAAGACGAAGTCAGCGGCGAGTTGCTGACGCCTGAAAAAATTGCGGATGAATATCTTACTTTCACCGGATACGATCCTTATCGTGCGGGTAAACAGACGGTCACGGTAAATTATGCGGGAAAGTCCGACGAATTCGAAGTGGAGTTTAAAGATCTGAATCCCGAACTGAACCTCAGCATCAATGTATCTGGTTACGCGAATTACGAATCGACTACACACCACGATTTAGTATTTTATGTAAATCTCAACGGTTATACGGGCAATACCAAAGCGCTCACGAATTTGGAGAGGTTCGACAATATTGCGGATTATATACTGATAGACGGCAAGAGTGTTACGGAACTCATGAAAGAGGGGCTTTGCAGCGGTGTGAGGTTTTGGAGTAACTGCGTCATAATCTTATTGAACGGAGTATTACAGCCTAATCAAGAAGCATTCGACGCGGCAAAAGCACGCTCGAACGGTGCGATCACAGACGATATGAAACCCGTCTTTATTAAAGAAATTACAATCAAGGCGGGATTCCAATATTATACGGCGGAGGCGGATAATTGGGGAGGCAATAATTTCGATTATGAAAAAATCGAAGGCTGCTTCCTTCGCGAAGACGTCATTTTAGAGAATATGTCCGGGTTGCGGTGGCGTCGTCCTTTTGCGGAAGGAAATGATGCGCTTACCGTGAATACGATGCCCGATAAAGTCGTTTATCAGAAAGGAGAGTACTTCGATATTACGGGACTTACTTTAAAAGCAAAGTATAAAGACGGCGGCGAAGAGGTGGTTACCGTTGCTGATTCGTGGATAGAGGGCTTCGACATGAACAAGGCGGGCGAACAGACGATCACCGTTTCATATAACGGGGGCAAAGTTACTTTCAAAGTAACGGTAGAAGATGTTACGGATACAGCGGCCGGCTGCGGATCGAATATCGGAACGACCGCGCTTACGTGCTCTTCTCTGGCTATCGGTTTAGCTATGTTTTTTATGATGTTCCGTCGGAAACATAAAACGGATAGGGGGATGTGAGTTGAAAACCAAAAGATTTTTGTGTATATTGCTAGTCGCCGTATTGCTGGCTGCCTGCGCAGCTTGCAATACGACGCGGGCGGGGTATGACGAGTCTCTAAGAATCAATGATGATAGGGATTTATCCCCCAACGAATATACAGTGTTAAATTTGTCTTCAACGGACGATTATGGGCGTAAAGTTTCGACGGCCGATTCGAAAAAAGATAAATATGTGGGTATGTTTTTCTTTTTAACGTTGGGTCAGCATGCCGGACATGACGGGCACTATGATATCAGTAAAATTACGCAATACGGTACGAAGTACGAGAATTTTCAGGAAAATAGCGCAAGATCTCCGCTCGGGAGCGCGCATTTTTGGGGTGAGCCTGTTTGGGGATATTACAACTCGGAAGATCCATGGGTGATGCGTAAACAGATAGAAATGCTAACGATGGCCGGTATAGATTTTATCGTTTTCGATACAACCAACGCCGTTCTGTATCAGAATGTAGTCGACGTTCTCTTGGAAATCATGGAGGAATATCGCTTAAAGGGCTGGAACGTACCCAAGTTCATGTACTATTTAGGAAATAACAATAACTATAAGTCCGATCTTAAATTTCTTTACGATAAATTTTATAAAGAAGGTGAGGAACGTTATAAAGAATTGTGGTTTGCTCCCGAAGGAAAGCCGTTTATTACGAAACCCGATTTTGTGGCGTTCGATGAGGATGATCCGATTGAAAACGCGATCGGCGAAACTTTTATATTCAAACATGTTTTTTGGCCGGATAGTCTGCCTGACGATAACGGCCTCTCGTGGATGGAGTGGCAGTACGATGCGGTCAGCGGGAAAGGCCAGCCTCGGCACGGCGATTGGATCAGCGTATCCATTGCGCAACATCCTACGGTTCGCTTTTCAGATACGGTCGGTTCATGGGGGCGCGGCTACAATTTTGAGACCGGAGAAAACGACCACAGTCGTTTTAGGGAAGGATTAAATTTTCAATCGCAGTGGGACGCAGCGATCGGTTACGGAGATAAAGTGAAATACATTTTCCAGACCGGGTGGAATGAGTGGGTCGCCGGTAAATTATACGACGGGAATGTATATTTTACCGTGGATCAGTTTGACGAGGAATATTCGCGCGATATAGAACCTTGCCGCAACGGTTACGGAGATAATTTTTATCTTCAATCGATTATGAATTCCAGACGGGCGAATTATACCGAAGCAAAACATTATATATATCCGAAAAAGAGCATCGATATTACCGATTTCGAAAACGGCGAACCGTGGAAAGATGCCTCCGTGTTTCTGGATTTTACGGGAGAATGTATTCGCCGAGATTTTAAACCGATGTGCGTGACGTTGGATAATTACGTAAACGAAACCAATCGAAACGATATTGCCAAAGTTAGCGTTTTGCGCGATTCCCAAAATATTTATTTCCGTGTCGAAACGGCGGATGATATAACGGCCTATCAAAACGGCGACGAGTCTTGGATGAATTTGCTTATCAGAACGCAGAACGGCGGCAATTTATATTACGGTTACGATTACGTGATCAATACGCAGCCGAAGGCGGACGGAACGACAAACATTTTAAAAGCGGGCAAAAATAATTCCCTGAAAAATAATGGTACCGCGAAGTATGCAGTAGATAAAAATGTCTTGATGTTACAGATTCCTCTAAAAAATTTGGGACTCTCGGCAACGAACTACGAAATTCAGTTTAAAGTTACGGATAACGTAGGCGGGTATGAAGATTACCTGAATCTTTACGATACGGGGGATTCTGCTCCGATCGGCAGACTGAACTATACGTTTGGATATTAAACGAAGGTCGGCTCCGTATTTTTGAGAGTACGGAGCCGATATTTGTACGGAGTTATTATGAAATACGAATTTAATACGCAAAAAGGCGTTTTCACGCTGTACGATCCTGAAACGGGAAAAGATTGGAGCAACCATTTTTTTAATGATTTGAGTTGGATTATGAGTGTGACTCATTTCGGGGCAACCTATTCCAGATATGTGGACAAAAATTCCGTGCAGGTTACGCTGAATTGTCCGCTTTCTTCATTCTTATATCTTCGCGATGCGGAAACGAAAAAATATTGGAATATCGCGGGTTATCCATCCTTACAGAAAATTCGCAAATACCGTTGCGAACACGGGCAGAACTATACGAAAATTTCCTCGGGATTTCAAAATATAGAAGCGGCAATCACATACGCCGTTGCACCTCACGATACGAGGGAGATATGGCGGGTGGATGTCGTGAATACGTCAAAACGGGAAAGGACGATCGATGTTTTTGCCGTGACCGCATTTGATCTGAACGGTTATGCGCAACCCGTATATTATAGTGCCGTAACAACTTCAGCCACAGAGTTTATTGAAGAGGCAAATGCGGTCTTTAATAAAAATCTGAATCCGTACCGTCCTCATGAACGGTCGTCAGGATATATTATGTCCAGTGAACCCGTATTTGCATATGAGGGTAATTATGAAAAATTTATCGGTACGATGGGAACGCAGACCAAACCGCTCGTGTTAGAACGAGGATGGGATTGCGGCAATTCTACCGCAACGGTCCGTCAACGCGGCGGAATATTACAAAATCGCTTGCATTTGCTGCCGGGAGAAAGTAAAACCGTTTATTACGTACTGGGTTTGATCGATTCGGAAGAAGAACTGATTTCGCGTACGCACGAGTTGGTTTCCGCCTGTCGTGGAATTATTGACGATGCGATGACGTCGGAAAATCGTTTCGGCAAACTGCGTACCCAATGTCCTGATCCGCAATTTAATCATATATATAATTTTTGGGCGGAAAAGCAAGTATCCTTTTGCATGCTCGGTAAAAAAGCCGTACGCGACAACGCGCAGTTGGGGATGGCTATGCTTAATTTTAATATCGATCTCGCAAAAAAGACGATCGACGAATGTGTTGCCCATCAATATTCCGACGGGCATGCCGTGTTGACTTGGTATCCCTATTTGGAACCTAATATTTATTCGGATCCTTCTGTCTGGTTGATTTTCGCAGTCTGCGCGTATGTAAAAGAGACGGGAGATCTCGGCTATTTGGAAAAGTCGGTACCTTATCTTGACGGCGGCGAAGACAGCGTGTACGGACATCTTCAACGCGCTGTCAAGTGGTTTCGGGATCCGCAAAATTTAGGGCCGCATAAGTTTCCCCGAATTCATCATGCGGACTGGAATGACGCGCTCAATATACCCGACGAGCAAGCCGAGTCGGTCATGATGGCTATGCTTATCGGAAAAGCATATGACGATATGGTACGGCTTTCCTGTGCAATATCAGATTTTTCTTATGCGGAAGAATTATCTCATGCAAAACAGGCGCTTGTCGAATTGGTCAATCAAGTAGCTTATAACGGAGAATATTACGTAAGAGCCTTTTCTAAATTCGGGATCGTTGGAGATAAAACCTGTGAAAACGGCGGAAAAATTTATGTGAATCCGCAAAGTTGGGCAATACTTGCGGATATGTGTCCGGAGGATAGAAAACAAAGCGTGCTGAAAGCGATCGATGCAATGGAAACGGAGGACGGGCTTCCTATGTGTACTCCAAGTTACGCAACTTATGACGAAAGCGTCGGACGTATGAGTGGCATGCTGCCCGGCGTCTACGAGAACGGAGGGATATATAACCACGCGGGCTGTTTTAAGGTCATGGCGGACTGTAAAGCGGGACGCGGCGAACAGGCGGTTGCAACTCTTAAAAAAATTATTCCCGGAGGGATTCGGAACGACAGCTATCTAACGACGGCTGAACCATATGTTTTTACCAACTGTTATTTAAAGCATCCGTCGGTAGATATGAAAGTTGGTTTTTCTTGGCAAACGGGTACTTCTGCGTGGGGACTGATGGCATATTATGAAGGAATATTGGGGATTCATCCCGATTATGACGGATTAGTTATACGGCCTTGCTTGCCTGCGACGTGGAAAAATGTGGAGGCGTATCGCGAATTTCGAGGGAATCGGTTACGTTTTCGGTATAAAAACAGGGGCGGTTACAAAGTGCGGTTAAAAATCGACGGGAATTCGGTCGACGGCACAAAGGTTCCGTTATTTGCAGACAATGAAGAACATACGATAACGGTCGAGCTATATTGATAATGTGTATGAAATATATTTATCCTACAAGAATTGTTGCACAGGGAGAAAATACAAATCATTCCTATGTACTTATGAACGAAAGTATTTTGCAAATCGGATTATCCGAGGCAAAGATATTTTCGATGATCGGAAAAACTTATATCATTCTCGATTTCGGTAAAGAATTGTCGGGCGGTATCAGGCTTTTAACTTATCATGCGGACGGGAATAAAAAAATCCGTTTGCGGTTCGGCGAATCCGTTTCGGAAACCTGTGCGGAACTTGGTGAAAAGAATGCGGGAAATGATCATTCCAATCGGGATTTCGTCGTGGAATTACAGAGTTTTTCCGATATGAATTTCGGGAATACGGGTTTTCGTTTTTTGCGTATCGATACATTGAGTGAGAGTGTTTCAATTAAATTTAAAAGTATCGTTGCATATTTGGATATGGATGAACGGGAAGAAGTAGGTTTTTTCGAATGCAACGATCCGTTAGTCAATCGGATTTGGACTACTGCGGCGTATACGCTTCGGTTATGCTTGCATAACGGTTTTTTATGGGACGGTATAAAACGCGATCGACTCGTATGGATCGGCGATTTATATCCGGAAATGAAAAGTGCGCATTGCCTTTATCAAAAGGTGCCTGAAGTAGAAAATTCGCTTCGATACATAAGAGAACAAACACCTTTGCCCGAGTGGATGAACGGAATTCCAATGTATTCCTTTTGGTGGTTGATCATTCTTTGTGATCATTATTTCCGCAACGGCGACAAAAATTTCGTTTACGAAAATATTGATTATATAAAAGCGCTCGTGAAACAAATCTACGCATTCGTTCGGGAAGACGGGCATACGGAGTTTTGTTATAATTTTGTTGACTGGCCGTCTCACTATAACGAAGGTGACGGTGAAATAAAAAAGCATGAAGAGCTTGCCGGTGTCAATTATTTGCTGCGCATAGCCTTGGAAAAGACTGCGCAATTACTGCGTGAATTCGGTGAAGATAATAGAATTTGTAATGATGTTCTTCGTAAATTAAAAAGAGCTTCATTTTTGCTTCAATCTTCTAAATCCATGGCTGCATTAGGCATCATTTCGGGGGAAAAATCTGTAAACTTAGAAAATATATTGATAGATGGTCAAGTAAAAGGATTGTCTACGTTCATGTCGTATCAAATTTTGACGGCAATGGGGCAACTAAAAGCATATGATCAAGCACTTTCTTCCCTGAATTTATATTATGGTGAAATGCTTCGTCTCGGGGCTACGACCTTTTGGGAGAATTTTGATTTCGAGGACGCAAAAAATTCGACTGGAATCGATTGCTTGCCGGAAGGAAATAGCTTTGATATCCATGGCGATGGCGGAGAACATTGCTATCGGGGCTTCCGCCATAGTCTATGTCATGGCTGGTCAAGCGGAGTGATTGCATACCTTTCCGAAACTGTTTTAGGGATTCGAGTACTCGCTTCTCGCAAAAAAGTATCGGTCGATCCGCATTTGAATGGATTAAATTGGGTAAGAGGCGCCTGTCCTACGCCGTATGGTCCGATCTATGTGGAACATCAATATAATGATTCAGGCAAAGTAGTCACCCAAATAACAGCTCCACATAATAAAAAAGATTATATCTTGGAAAAAGTTTGATTAACTCATACATACGGTAATACAAAAATGGCGCAAAACGAGCGATTTTCGGCGCGTTATGCTTTCGGATGAGTATATGCCCGTAACGATAAGCGGCGGCGGTTTATGCCGCGAAAGGCTCTTGACGCGGTCTGAGCGTGTAAGGCTGTTTCCGTCGAAGGCAAACCATGCAACCCCGTACCCTGTTTAGGGTGCGGGGTTGCATGGTTTCGCCCGTATTTGCCCTCAAATACGCTCCGGGAGAGGCTCGCATCAAGAGCCCCGTGGAATAAATAGCCGCCGCTTATACGGTCATGATCACCCGTATCGCACACATTGCGGGTGTAGGTTTGTTTCGTATGCTATACGGCATGAAAGCGGTTTCGTCGTAAAATGAAAAGCCCTGACTCTTACCGTCGGACTTGTTTGTATAAGATGACTGTAATAAACTATCATTTTATCGATATACAATACGGTTTGTTTTATAAGCAAGTTTGCATGTTTAGAAAGTTTTTCGAAAAGCGGTTATTTATTTACAATAAACTTGTGATCTTAATCGAGGCAAAAGAGGTTTTTTGAATCGAGAATATCCAAAGTGTTTCATTGGATATGATTCCTTCCTAATAAGTAAAGATACCTTGGGAAGAAAGAATTTTTAATTGACAGCATTGATCTATCATAAACTCATGCAGAGTTTTTAATACCAGTTTAATGGTGGTTTTATGGTATAGATTACGCTCGGGGACATCATATATTATAAATTGAAAACATGATATGGCATGTCTGGGCTGAGGGAATAAAAAGTGATATATATCACAGAGAATAAAGATGAAATTAATATCGATAGTTTGAAGGGAAACTTTAAGAAATTATTTCAGTATATAATTAAAATGGAATATTTTAGATTCAGTGGACAAGTTTATACGAGGAGGTGATTCCAATGTGGCATCAACAAAATTTTAAACTTAAATAAAATTACGGAGGAATATGATGAATAAGATTAAAAGTCGAATACTATGGGTTTTGATAACAATTCTTTTATGTTTATGTTTCGTGTTCTTTGGCATGTCCAAAGTAAATGCTGCAAGCTCAGAATCTGCTGCTTATGATATATATACCGATTCCGACCAAATTATCGGTTACAACGGATATACCATACAAAATTATTCAGATAAATTATTCACTACAAAGATAAAACCAACTTTTGATGCGAATAAAAACTTGGTTTTACAGAACAAAGAGACAGATGATCCAATCATAGGTATCATTCCTAAGCAACTCTTTAAAGAGGTTAATAAAACTTTGCATATAGGCAAAGAATATGGCTTCTATATTGATACTGCTGCGTTAGGAAATAATTTTGTTTCAATTGTTCTGGTGTTTGATATTTCGACAAACACAAATTTGATGGAAACCATAGACAGGGTAATTATATCTGTTTCACCGGTTTTTCAATATAAATTTGCCTATTTAAAGGCGAGTGAAAGTACTTTAAGTTGCCAAAACGGATATATTTTAAATTATAGTTTAACAGATGATAGGGTCGTCCCGTATCCCAGCAATATCACGAGTTCAGCAATACAGTTCGATATGGTGGAGAAATATTATCTTAAAGATATTTCCTACGGATTGACCTTAAATAATGAAAATAATTTAAATAGGTACGATGTTGGATATGATCCTTATAAAGATAACGGCTCTTATTTTACAGCAATGGATTATACATATAATGGGAAATCGAGGGAATATGGCGAGTTTCCGACAGAAGAATTGATAAATATTGGTTTAGATGTTGCGGAGGTTCTCCTGGGCCCTGCCGGTGAAACCTTGGGGTTGATCCGTAATATAGCCGATGTTTTTGAATTCGGTGGAAAACTGATCGATATGGAGTATGGACATCAGGTACAGGTAGGAACGGGAGAGTTGACGACGACTTGTTATTATCAAAACCGAGACGATCAGTTGAGGAATTATATTGACAAAAACGGCACTCCTACGCTTATGAAAAGCGCGGCTTTAATTATCAATACGCCGCAAGACAAAAGCGTTTGGTACGGCATCGGAGATGATGTTACAGGGTATTTTACCATATCGCATTCGGCGTTGAACGACGTTTCAGCCGAGTATACGCGGCTGACGAAAGAAATAGCTGTGAAGGTCGTTGAATCGGATGGCGATACGCAAGTTGCCGCTTCTACGAGTCTGTACGATCATTTTTTGCGTCAACAGAAAGTAAAGCTAGTTGCGGAAGGAAAGGTGGACTTATATACTATAAAAGATGCCTATGATAAATTTATGTTTTCGCCTAATGAAAGCGAATATTACACATTTAAAAATTGTGGAATATACTCCATCGAACTAAAAATTAATGATGGTTCGACAATAACTTCGTATACGAATATCAAAAAACAACAGTCTGTACGCATTAAGTTAGATAAGACAAAGATATATTTTATCGAAGCAGGCGGGATTCATTCCGAAGCGCAATTTCACAGTTTTTTAATGTCAATAGATTTAGATCCGGATGAAATACAAGCTGAGCATATCGTTACGCTGTCATTTGGCAACGCTGCCGAAAAGTGGTATAAGTTTAATTCGAATAAAAATGACGTTTCGGTATTTCTCATTACAACTTCCGAAAGAATGTTCGTTTACAATGAAAAATTCGAAATTATAGACTCAATTGATGGAACCCGTCTTGAAGTTCTGACAAAAGTTGATCAAAAATATTTTATAAAAATTATCAAAATAGGAACAACCGATACAATATCTTTTCAACATAGTTATAAGCCTATTTCGACAATTTCACAAACCGTCGGAGCGAACCGAATATTTTTCAAAACCTATATCGATATTGTCGGAAATTACGGTCTAAATTTTATTTCGGCCTCATCTTCATCCCTTCATATTCAAATATATGATGCTGATTTAAGTTTGATTGAGGAATTGACTGGAAATAGTCTCGATAATATATTTGAACATACAGGATTATACTTTATCGGTATAAAGTTGATCGGTTCGGGACCCGTAAGCGTTACATTTTCAAAAAGATTGCTGATGGATAGTGTATTTCTTGGAGCAAATAATATTCAAATTTATCACAGTTTGGAATATAATTTATATGCATTTCAACCTACCGCTACCGCAAAATACACCTTTACCGCGGATACGAACTCGATCTATGTTGTAGATGAACCGTCAAGTTTGAACGATTTACAAAATACTAAATTAAATGCAGGAACCATTTATTACGTTAAAATCTATTTAAGATCAGGGTATCGTAATTTAGAAATAAAACTAAAAGATTATCAAACTATCGGTTTGAATACACCTACGAGCGGCAAATTTAATGCGGACGAATATGTGTTTTATCAATTAAGTACAGTTATGCAGGGTAAGTATAAAATTGAAGCTGTAAATGCACAAATTCTTTTATTTACTTGGGGTTTGAGCCCAATACATATCAATAACGGGAATGAATTTACGGCGCTTTCCGAAGGTGTGTATTATTTAAAACTAATCGGAGGAAACGGAAATAATTATACTATAAAATACTATTTTGATCCGGTGGAATTACAGGTAAATCATGCAAGGGTAATGATGCAAGATACGTTTTATCAAGTAAAAAACAATGGTCAAAATAAATTTATTATAAAGACTTTCGGCGTAGATTCGATTTCTACGAAAATTCGCTATACCACAGATCTGGTAAATTACACTGATTCGACAAACGTATCGGGACATGCGACGTTATTCGTCAATTGTTCTAAAAACGTATTTTATGTTTTTGTAGATATTACGGGCAGTGGTTTTGTCGGTGTTTCTGTGGAGTACGAAGATCCGATTGAATATACGCAGGGAGGATACCAACTTCGTGAATCCGAAATATACGGGATAAATTTTTTGCGCAAAGAAACAAAAAACTTTGCTTTCAATATTCCTACGGCAGCTCTAAACTGTGCATTTGAAATTCGTTTAAAGAAAAACCTTTTTACAAATTTTCAAATGGCTGTAGACGGTAAGTTGATTAAATGTGATGATTTGGAAGAAGGAAGTGTAGCACGGTTTATCATCGAAACCTTACCTGGAAATCATGTTATATCTTTGCGCTATGATTGTAATGAGGATATTGTCAATGAAGATTTTGTCAGTCTGGTTGCTATCCGAAAAGTCGAAGAACTCAATTTAGCGTTTAATGAGGTGAAAACAGGAATCGCCGTCCGAGACGGTATTCGCGCCGGATATGATTATTCTATGTCAATCGTTGTCAATGGAGAGCTTGTTAAAGATCATTTCATTATAGATTGTATTTCCAATGAATCCAATATCAAAGGGAATATAGTCATAACGGAAGATATACTGCATGCTTATAAAAATTTACCCTTCCATAGAGAAGTGACTTTTCGGGTAAATTATGCTTTTGTAAACTACTATTTAACTGTTTCTACAGAATATCCATATCATTTAAGTGTGGGGCTTATACAAAATGATAATCAGTTGGAGTATAATATTCCAATATATGATTATTATACAAGAGAATTACTTCATAACGATACCGATGGTAATACATTGGCTAGGTTCGATATTAAAAATATTGAAGTCAGCGGAAAAAATGACGATTGGAAGGTTTTAGACAAAACGATATATAATTCAGACCCGCATTATAAGGGTGATATATCGTTCGACCTGTTAAAATTGAACTACTTCAAAGATGTACCGATAAAATGCATTATTACGCTGACAGATGATAGCACTGTCATTATGTCGCAACTAGTGATACGTTATCAAACGAATACATCGATCGAAAACTTTGACCCCAATAATAAAAAGGTATTATATATAGATGTTTCGGGGTTGGATTATTCTGATAATTATCGAATGTCTTCAGTTACTGTACCTGAAAGTGTGAAAGTGGTTTGCGTAAAAGGAAACGGCAATTCTTATAATTTTCATGGTTTTGAATTTTTGGGTGATACGACTTTCAACTTATATAATGTTTCGATTACCGGACAATGGAGCGGTGCGCCTGCTGCTACGGAAAAAGATTTAACCATCAATGTTTTGGGAGAGGTCTCTTTAAACGGCTGCGTTGGTTATTTTGGTACCATGCAAGCCATGGGGACTCCGGCGGTGAAAGCGAAGAATCTGACGCTTGAAGTGCAGTTCGGCGCAGGGCTGAATTTGAAAGGCGGCGAGCCGTTTAATTTTGATTACAACGGAAATAGAGGGACGCGCGGTTCAAATGGCACGAACGGTGCGAACGGAACTTCGGGCAGCAAAAACGGCGAAAACGGTAAACAGGGAGGAACTGGCGCAACCGGCGTAACGGGGGATATAGGCATTTGCGGAGTCAAATGCGATTATCTGTATATAGTTGCCGACGGAAAATTAAAGATCGTAGGCAGTCAGGGCTGTAGAGGCGGTTATGGCGGCGACGGAGGTACGGGCGGCAATGGCGGCGACGGATACGCTGTCGGCGGCTGGGGTCAAACGAGCGGTAACGGTGGCAATGGCGGACGCGGCGGTATGGGCGGACGCGGCGGAACAGGCGGAACAGGCGGCGCGGGCGTCGAGTGTAAAAGCATTACTGGTATGAATAGCAATTGTACCATTACAGGCGGAACAGGTGGTAATGGCGGTTATGGCGGCAACGGCGGGGCTGGCGGCACAGGCGGTTCTGGTGCAAAAGCGCCTTGGTTCGGACATGCAGGTAACGACGGGAGTAATGGGGCGACTGGTTCCAAGGGAAGCGATGGTTATAAAGGTTCTACCGGAATAGCTATCAAGTATGTATAAATTTTTAACAGAGGGAGAACGATCGAATGCTCGAATTAAAAGACATTAAAAAAACGTACCAAAGCAAAAGGGTTGAGGTAGAGGCGTTAAAAGGCATCACCTTGACCCTCCCCGAAAGGGGCATGGTTTTTATCGTCGGCAAATCGGGAAGCGGGAAGAGCACGCTGCTCAACATTTTGGGCGGCTTGGACGTTCCCACCGCGGGCGAGTTGTTGATCGACGGAAAATCGACAAAAGCTTTTAAGGCGGGGGATTACGACCGTTACCGTAATGAATATGTCGGCTTTGTATTTCAGGAATACAATTTAATTGAAGGATTGAATGTAATAGAAAACGTGAGTATGGCGCTCGATTTGCAGGGTGAAAAAGACTACGGCGCGGTGGAGCGCGAGCTTGCGCGCGTGGAATTGAGCGGCTTTGAAAAGCGGAACGTTTCCACATTGTCGGGCGGGCAGAAACAGCGGGTGGCGATCGCGCGCGCGCTCGTAAAACAGCCGAAAATTTTAATTGCCGACGAGCCGACCGGTGCATTGGACAGCGAAACGGGAGAAAGCCTGTTCAGATTGCTCAAAGATATAGCCCGCGACCGATTGATCGTTGTAGTTTCGCATGACCTGGAATTTGCAAGACAATATGCCGACCGAATTATCGAATTAAAGGATGGAAAAGTAATCGCCGATCAAGAATCGAGAGCGCCTATGTCTTCGGTTAAGGCGATAAAAAAAGATGTTAGAGTGAAACGACGCGGATTAAACCTCGCCAGAGTATTTTGTCTCGCGTTAAAGGGTATGAAAAAAAATCCTGTGCGTTGCGCCATCTCGCTTGTTTTATGTGCGTTTTCATTTATTTTGCTGGGCATCAGCTTTTTGTCCTCGCAGTATGACGTGAACGAAACGATGGCTTATTCCCTGGAAAAATACGATCCCGAGGTGTTACTAAGTAGAAATAGCTTGTACACTTATAGCGAAATGCAGCAACTCCGCGGAACGTATCCCGGTCTTGAATTTAACGCGGTTTTCGGCGTCGACGGTACGGAAACAGGAAGAATCGTCGTAACCAAAGAAAATGAACCAGATTTATATTCTGCTTATGCTTCTCAAAATCGTCAGGGGTATTTAACGGAATTTTCCACTATTATATGTAACGGCTACGAGCTGGTCGAAGGGCGGCTGCCCGAAAAAAACGACGAGGTCGCCATTCCCCTGGGAATGTTTTATGCGATGACAGAGTACGGCGGCGAAAATCTGGACTGGGGGATCGTTAAGAATTTCGACGATATTTTGGGCAAATACTTTCGCGCCCCTTATTTACAGATCGTCGGCATCGTAGATACTAAAATCGATGCGAAATTTGATATTTTAAAAGATTATACTTATCAAGAAATCATGGAGATCGAAAGGGAAAAAGATAGTACAGGATTGAGAAGTTTGTTTGATTTATACTGTATCTATATGGAAGACAGTACACGCAGCTGTGGGTTTGTAAAGGAGGGTTTTTTACCTGAACAATTGAGCTTTGTGAATCCGGGGCTTAGCACTCGCGATGGTTACGGGCTTGCCTATCAAACGGTTTATGACACTAGGGAGTTCGATTATATAGCCGGTTTTTCCGATTTGGCGGATAACGATAAAATAAATTTATATTTAAAAGGGAATAAACAAGATATCGGCAAGGATGAGATCGTGCTTCCCTGGGCGCTGTTGGATCATATACGACCGGGTATTTCATCAGAAGTTCAGGGGAAATTAGATTCGGTCGTTGATGATTATGTGGAAGAAACTGTCGGTAAACATTATGAAGATCCTGCGTTTTGTCAACGATTTGATACCGAGCATGCTTCAACGCAGGATGTGAAGATACAATATGCTGCAGCAATTTGCAATTACGATGAATATTATTATGAAAATCCGTTTGGCAAATCTGGATATGAATTGTCACTGCCCCTACGGGAAAAAATTTTTGATCGGACAGAAATATCCTTGCAGCTCAAGAACATTTCGCCGACAGGAGAGACGGGATACACCAAAAAAGTAGTTGGGTTTTTTCATGATACTCCTGAAACAGTCAGGCTTTATTCAAATCGCCATGATAACTATGCTGTTCTTGCTGATAATGATATTTTAAGTGTATACGAAGCGAAAAAGACTGCCAATATCTATTGTCTCAGTGTGAACGTCACAAGCGGAAACAGCGGAGAAGCGTTTGTGTCAAAGTATAAGAGTCGGCCGAATAGCGAATCGGATGATCCTTTTATTACGGGATTTTTTAGAGGTGAAGTCACAAAAGATGTGCAGCTTGTCGACGAACATTTTTATTATTTCAAAACGATGGGTTTACTGTTCGGCGGCGTTTTGGCTGGAGTGTCTGTCCTGATGATGTTCAACTTTATAAGCAGCAACGTCAGGGATAGAAAGCGGGAGATTGGCATTTTGCGCGCGCTGGGAACTACTGCCGGCGGAGTCTGTAAAATTTTCGCCCTTGAAGCGCTTATCTTATCGACAGTGACGGCGATCTTAGCGAGTATCTTATCTTATATCACGATTATACAATTAAATAGTATTTTTATCGCCGAAGTTATTACTCCGATCGAACCGTTACGATTTACCGGTTGGTTTATCTTATTATTGCTCGGGGTAAGTTTATTGATTTCTTTGGTTTCATCGATCGTTCCGCTTTGTAGGATTATACGTATGCAACCGGTAGACGCAATCAGGGAATAACAGTTACATGAAGAAATTATTAAGGAAAGGCAAGATCTTCCTTAAAAATTAAAATTTTATTATTTTTTAAAATTGAAAAAGATTAATGTAAAAAATTGAAAAAGTGAAAAGTAATTTACAAATGACCATAAACTGTGAACCTTGCTTTTACAAGAATATTTTTGCTTCCTGCGCTGACTTGCATCTACAAAAATGGTGCGTCTTCCTTGTTTGAACGCAACTTAATCAATCTAATTTTCAGTTGATTACAATTTATAAACAACTGTTATCCCTACTACTTCGAAAAAATTACGAATAAGTGTAAATAAAATTATTGCTTGATCTTCATAACGTCTAAAGCAAATTTACGGCAAAACAAAACCATTTGTCCGAAAATTGTAATTGTAGGTTCGGATTTGTATGGTTTCTGTCCACCAAAATCGGGCAAAGTGTCGATTATCTGCCCGAAAACTACATATTTTTTTGGAGTAAAAGCCTGTTTTAGTAGTCAAAATACAAGTCAAACGGGTCTTTACTCACCGAAAGCGGAGCGGATTTGCTCCGCTTTTTCGTTTATAAAATCGCTTTGGATATGGGTATAAACATCTTGTGTCATGCGGCTTGTGGAATGGCCGAGCAGATACTGCTTTACTTTCGAGGAAACGCCCGCCTCTTCCAGCCGTGTGGCATAGGTATGGCGCAGAATATGGGCGGATACGTTAAACCCGAGCGAGAGGGAAATGCGTCGCAGAGCCGAGCGGACGTAATCATAAGTAAAGGGAAACACGCTCTTTTCCGTTCCGTTCGCTTTGGCGATCAATGTTAAGGCTTCATCTGGTATGGGAACGGATCTCACGCCCGCGGCGCTTTTGGGCGTATCCTGTTCGATACGCTTGCCCGCGATAAAAACAACGTCTTTATTGACCGACACGGTTTTTTTCTCGCGGTCAATGTCCTCGTGCGTCAGAGCAAGCGCCTCGCCGATCCGCAGTCCTGTCTGCAATAAAAATACGAACAACGGGCGGAGGGGCTGGGTTTCGATCGCTTTTACGAAATCGGCTTGCTGCTGTCTGGTAAGTGCCTCTCTGTATTAACGGCAAACTATAATCTCCTTTTTAGTTTGAAAGGATTATTTAAACATTCTTTTAACCCAAATTAGGCACGACTTTTTTACGTGAATCAAATATTAATAAAGCAACGATTGTTGAAAAAAAACTACGATTTGTAAATATCCTTTGCAATGCATACAATACTGTGCTATAGTGTGATCGGGGGGATGAAATGAAATACCAAGCGTTCAATCCGTTTCTTCCGAGTTGGGAATATATTCCGGACGGAGAGCCGCATATATTCGGAAACAGAGTGTATTTATATGGTTCTCACGACAAATTTAATGGCAACAGTTTTTGCAAAAACGATTATGTTTGTTGGTCGGCACCTGTCGATGATTTGTCTGATTGGAAATATGAAGGCGTTATTTGGAGTAAAAAGCAGGATCCTCGTAAAAAAGGGAATATGTATGCACCAGATGTATGCCGATCTCCGGATGGGAAGTTCTATCTCTATTATGCCTTTGCTCCCGGAATTACGCGCAAAAGTTGGTCAATCCGTGTAGCAGTTGCTGATTCCCCTGTGGGGCCATTCCGATACCACGGAGAAGTGGATCTGTATCCTTGGATAAAAGAATATCTCCCTTTTGACCCAGCCGTATACGTGGAGGATGGACGGGTATGGTTGTATTACGGGTCAGGAATGTTTTTTCCCGTGTTGGGTATATCGAAAAGGAACATTAAAGGCGGGGCAGTTATTGAACTCGATCCGAGAGACATGAAAACTCCAATCAGATCACCCAAATTAACTGTTACATCGAACAAAAGCAGTAAATTGGCAGAGCATGCTTTTTTTGAAGCGTCATCGGTCAGAAAGATAAAGGATAAATATTATTTTATATATTCTTCACGGCTCGGCCATGAATTGTGTTATGCAACGAGCGATAAGCCTGACGGCGACTGGAAATATGGAGGTACAATTGTCAGTAACGGAGACATAGGATTGAAAAACCATAAAAATGTATTGTCAGCCTCTAATCATATGGGTAATATTCATGGTAGTTTATTAGAAATTAACAATACATGCTTTATATTTTATCATCGCCATACTAACCGTGCATGTTTTTCGAGGCAAGCGTGTGCAGAAGAGATTCAAATCGAAAAGGACGGTTCGATTCAGCAGGTGGAAATGACAAGTTGTGGATTGAACGGAAAACCGCTCGAGGGGCGGGGAACATATGAGGCGCGGATTGCTTGTAATCTATATTCAAGAAACGGGGTTCATTTTTACCGCAATATTATTAAAAAGAAGAAAGGTATATATCCTTATTTTACACAGACAGGAACAGACAGAGAAAGCGACCCCGATCAATATATTGCTAATTTTTGCAACGGAACAACGGCTGGTTTTAAATATTTCGATTTAAAAGGCATCGATCGGATTTCCGTGACTGTCAAAGGAAATGCGCGCGGTAGATTTGTCGTTCGCATAAAAGAAGACGATAAACCCGTGTGTATAATTCCTGTTTTTGCAACAGAATGCCTCGAAAATTTTTGCGGGGAGTGGAAGGGCGGTAACATCGTTGCGGCGTTGTATTTTACTTATGAAGGCAAAGGGAAATGTGATTTTTACGCTTTTACATTCGGTTAGTGTCTGATTTATAATTTGTCAAAAGCCATTGCAATGCAAACATCAGCGTGTTATAATGTAAAAAAATACTACGGCAGGATCCTGCCGTTTGCGCTTAAGCGCAAACGGAGATATTTAATCGATATGTTTTTTACTTTTGTATATGATTACATTTTTATTTTACAAATTGCAGCGGTGAGCCTCTCGCTTTTGATCGTATTTTATCCGTTTCAAAAGACGTTTCGCTCGATCGCGTTTGCGGCAGCGCAATTTGCCGCTCTGTTTGCACTCGGAACAGTATTAAATTGGGGACTGTTTGAACTATCTTCGGTTTGGACATTTCTTGGCGGGATCAATTTCCATATTTCTTGGCTGTTGGTAATCATTATTTACTTATTATTCAATCGCGTATATATAATGAGCCGTATGATCATGGGCGCTGTCCTTTATACGTCGGTGATTGCCGTTACCGATTTGGGAAGACTCGTTATGAATGTTTTACCCGTGGGCACGGACTGGTCGTTCGTAAATATTCTTTTTTATCTGTTGATCATAGGATTCAGTTTGCTTATCCGCCGTTATACGCTTACGCGATATAGTGACATTCCGGTGTTTTCCGTGGCAATGATCATGCTCGGCGCTATTTGTTCTTCGTCGCTCATCATTGGAAAAACGATTTTAAATGTAAAGATCGGAGGCATCAGTCAAGACACTTTCTTTATATTTACGCTCGCCGTAATTTATATTTTGATTGTTTCAAGTTATATGATCATATACTTTCATTGCAAGGGTAGAAAAGAAGTCATTGAATTACAGGTCAAAAATAAATTGTTGGAGGCAGATAAACAGATGCTGGCGGTTTCTGAACAGGCAATTTCGGAGATGCGGCAGATAAAGCATGATATTAAGAATCAACTTAAAGTGATTGAACTGATGCTCGAACAAAAGCAGTACGGTGCGCTTGGACGGTATTTTTCATCTATGAACGAAAGTTTTTTGAAAGAAAGCGGCAGTTCGTTCATCGATTGCGGAAACGAGTTTATTAATTCCGTCATCAATATGGAAATTCTCAAAGCGAACAATTATGGCATTCAACTTGTAACGAGAATCAATGTTCCTTCGGAACTTCCGTTTGAAAAGAGCGACCTTTGCAGAATTCTGGTGAATTTGTTGGATAACGCTATAGAAGGGGTATTGCGGGCAGATAGCAAAGATTACCTCGTGGATTGCAAGATTGCTCGGCAGGCCGGTTTCTTATATGTCAGCGTTCAGAACCACATCAGGGACGACTACGACAGGGACCGTCTTCTTGAAATGAATACTGAAAAAGAGGATGCCGATAATCACGGGTTCGGACACAGGATCGTAAAAAGAATTGTGGAAAAATATAACGGCATCGTAAAATATAAAGTTGAGGATAACGAGTTTATCGCAGAAATGATGCTTGATTTCACAAGTATGGAGGTTAAATAAGTTGGATAAAGCGGTTTCGTTCGCGGTATGCGACGATGACGAAATTATTTGCGAAGCCATTTGCAACAGGATCGACAAATTACTTGCTAAATTCGGGCTGAGCGCGTCCATTGACAAATATGTTTCTCCCGTTGCGCTATATAAAAACATCGAAGGCGGGCAAAGAAAGTACGATGCTCTGTTTTTGGATATCGATATGCCCAAACTAAACGGCATCGACCTTGCGAAAGCGATAAAAAAGGCGGAGGAAGCGCCGGATATTATTTTTGTTTCAAACCGCGAAGAAATGGTGTTCGATACCTTTTCGGTGCGTCCGTTCGGATTTGTGCGGAAAAATAATTTTACAAACGATCTGATCGATACTTTGCGTTCTTATGTCAATACGCGAATGAACAAAAACGCTTATATCGGGATCAAGACGAACAATAACTCCGTTGTAAGAAAACTTAAGGTAAGCGACATCGTCTATATCGAAAGTTTCCGTTATAAGCAATATATCTATATGGCGGATAACGAAGAGATCGAATGCAGGATGTCTATGGAAGAATTTGAGAAAAAACTTGCAAACTACGATATCGTGCGGATGTATAAGGGATACCTGGTCAATTTAAAGTATGTACAGAAAATAGAAAGAACGGGGGTTTTGGTCAATTATAAGGGCGGGGTGAACATAAATGTGAGCAGAGACAAAGTTCAGGAGTTAAAAGCGATTTATCTCAATTATTTACGAAAAATGGGCACCGTACTTTTTAACGGAGAGTCGTAAAAGGAGCAGACGGAAGTACCGCGTTCGATAAGACGCGGTACTTCCGTTTTTTTGCAATTTGTTCAAATAAAATGCTGATTTGTACTTTATCGCGCGCAATGTGGGCGATTAAATGCAGGTTGTGCGTGTGCTATTGCTATTCGGGTTTTTTGATTTTATAATTAAGTCGTTAAAGGCGGACGGTAGTGTTAGCCGATAACGAATTATAAACAGGAGGGAAACTTAATGGCAAAAATCAGCAGGGTCGGCAAGAAAAGGGCGTTTCGCGCGTTTGCTTGCGCTACAATGCTTGCCCTCGGTCTGTCGTGCCTTTCCTCGCCGATCTTGAGTGTCGGGGCGGAAGTTATGGGGGCTAAGGGCATGACCAAGTACTACGCGGATTATGATTCTTTGGAAGAAACTCTTTCGGCTGCCGAGCAGTTGACTGAGGATACCGCGGCGGAGGGCGATGTTCTGTTAAAGAATCAGAATAAAGCTCTTCCTATGCGCGGCAACGAATGGATCAGCGTTTTCGGCGTTAGTGCGGACAGCCTTATCGGCGCGGCTCCCACCGGCGGCCAGTCGACCGCATCGGCCGGCGGAGACAAGGTCGCGGATGTTTTGGCGGATGCGGGATTTAAGGTAAATCCGACGTTGAAAAATTTCTACGACAACCAAAGCGCCACTATAGGGCAGGAAGAATATGCTTTCAACGGAAAAGTAACGAGTTCGTTCAGTATGTATAGCGACGCGGCTGTCGTCGTGCTTGCGAGAACGGGCGGCGAAGGAAGCGATGCGAAGCGCGTCACGAGCGAGGAGGCCGGTACCAATCTTCTGGACGAAAAGGACACCGCGTCCCACGTAGCGCTTGCGGAGAAAGACGGCAAGACGTATAAGCATTATCTCATGCTTACCGACAGCGAGCGCGCGCTTATTAAAATGGTAGAGGAAAAATTTGATAAGGTGGTCGTCGTACTCAATACGTCCAATGCCATGGAAATAGAGGAATTGCGGGACGACGAGAATATCGATGCGATCATCAATATCGACAGACCCGGAGAAGGCGGGCTCGCAGCACTCGGTAAGATTTTAAAAGGCGACATCAATCCCTCCGGCGGACTGGTCGACGAATGGTATACCGACTTTACTGCGGATCCTACCTGGTACAACTTCGGTAACAACGATCAGACGGGGTCGAAGGGCGCAGGTTCGAATACATACATGAACGAAGCGGGTTCTTCGGCAGGAACCACTGAGGGCGCCGACGGCACGACAACCGACGTTATCAGCGATACCGAAGGATTCCACGGCATCGACTATGAAGAGGGTATTTATTTAGGTTATAAGTATTATGAAACTTATTACCATGATATGTATCAGATCGATGCGGACGCCGCGCAGCAGTGGTGGGAAGAAAACGTCACTTATGCGTTCGGCTACGGTTTAAGCTATACGACTTTTTCTTTTAAATCCAACGGAATTTACACCGATTCCGCGCTTAAAAATAAACTGACGGCGGCGGATCAAAAAACGATCGCCTCCCAGTTACAGTCGACCTATCAGAAGGCTGCGGCGGTCGACACGTTATATTTGCCCGTAACGGTAACGAACACGGGCAGCGTCGCGGGTAAAAAAACGGTGCAAGTCTATGTCAGCGCGCCTTACGAAACGGATAGCGTTGTCGAAAAAGCGTCTGTGTCCCTCGTGGGATTTGCAAAGACCGGCATTCTTGATCCCGGCGAATCGCAGACGGTCGTCGTCTCGGTAAACGTGCAGGATATGGCGTCGTGGTACTCCTATTATGCGCAGAGCGACAAAGTGACCAAAGGTGCTTACATAATGGAGAGCGGCGAATATACTCTCCGTATCATGGAAGACAGTCACTACGATTGCTCTACGGTTGAAAAAGACGGCAAATATTATGTTACGGACAGCGAAGGGGTCGAACGTGCAGAATGTTATGCGGAAGAGTCCTTCACGCTTGAACAGGATATTGCCCTCGAAAAGGACGATTATTCAGGCTTACAGGTTTCCAGTCTGTTTACGGACGGGGTAAACAACAACGGCGAGGGTATGGACAAAGATACCGCTGTGGATGAAAGCCATTTCGGCAATATCCGCACGAAAGCCATGATGAAGGACCAGGCGTCCGGCATGACGACCATGACGAGAAACGCAAGCGTTTCGGCTACCGATCCTTCCGTTGTCGTAAAGAACGACAAAAATGTTGCTTCCGCCTCGATAGTGAATTATACGGGAGTATCCGTTCCCACGAAACCTTCCGAAGTGAAATCCACAGTGAACGGGTTTGATCTTTCTTTCCCTAAGGCTCCCACGGCAGCCGATCTTACGTTTAAGGATAACGTGCTCGATAACTGGTCGTATTGGGATAACTATGCGGTCAGCAGTACTTATACAGGCGCAAACGATGCGACGAAGACGTACAACAAGTACTATGAGAATGACGATGATAAAGGCTATGTCTGGTCGCATACCTCTGTTCCCACGGATTGGTCGCAGGCGAAGGGCACCTTGGGCGAGTATACGAACGCGGGTGCGAACGGCGATAAAGGAGCGCAGAAAATTAAATTCTACGCATCTTCGTCTTCGGTCAATACGATCAAGTTTTCCGATATGGCGGGCGCGGACTATAACGACGAGAAATGGACGGAGTTCCTCAACCAACTCACCTACGATGAGTTGTGTCAGGTTAATACGTACTGCGGTTACGGTACGGTCAATATCGATAGCGTCGGAAAGAAAGTAACCGTCGACAGAGACGGCCCCAACAGCATCAATCAGGAATTTCAGGCATGCGCGGAAAGTTTGCAGGCCGCAACCTGGAACACCGAACTTGCGGAAAAACGCGGCATAATCATCGGCAATATCGCGCTCATCACGGGATTCCAGGGCTGGTATGCTCCGGGCGCGGATATTCATCGTTCTCCGTTCTCTGGGCGCAATAACGAATATTTCTCGCAGGACGGTATCCTCGGCGGGTATATCGGTGCCGCGCTCACGCAGGGCGTTCAGTCTAAGGGTATTATCTGCTATGCGAAACATACTCTCATGAACGATCAGGAAACGGATAGAGGCTGTCTGTTCACCTGGTGCGACGAGCAGGCGATGAGAGAAAATTACATGAAGAACTTCCAGATGATTTTCCAGGAAGGCGGATCTCAGGCAGGTATGACCGCTTACGGAAGATTGGCGGGGAAGGCGAACACCAATAACACGAATCTTTCGGTCGAATTATATCAGAACGAATGGGGCAGTCATGCTTATTTCGTAACTGACGGCTATATCGGCTGGAATCAGAGAACGAACCCCGATATTATGGTCAGAGCAGGCGCGCAGACCATTCTCACGACGGGGAACACCGAATATCTGTCCGGACAGACGGATCCGACGACGGGCGAACAGCCGACCGGCGGTTTCTATAAACAGGGCGAAACACTCCCGGACGGCAAAACGGCAGAGACGGAAGGCGTTTACATCGTGCAAAAGGGCGAAGACGGGAAAACGTATTACGAAATCTCCTATACGCAGTGGTATTGCGTGAGAGAAATGGCGCATAACGTGCTCTATCAGGTTGCAAACTCTGCAGGTCAGTTCAACGGCTACGGCGATCTGGAACTTGATAACGGTAAATTGGAGGCTACGGAAAGTCTCAGCGTGTCGAACGTAAGCGTTTCGATCGAAAGCAAACTTGATAAAGATTCCACTGTCAGATACAGTCTGACGGGAGCGCTTCCCGAAGGGCTCACGTTCGACGAAAACACGGGAACGATCAGTGGTACGCCGAAGGAATCGGGAACGTTTAATCTTACGGTAAATTATGTGATCGACGGGTGGATCAACAAGAGCGCGACTTACGTACTTACGGTAGATACCGCAATTCAGATCACGGCGGAAAGCAGCAACTTTACGGAGGCCGCCGTGGGAACAGAATTTTACGCGGAGTTTACTTCCGACGTTTATACGAGCGCGGAATACAATTCTATCACCTATTCTTTGAAGGAGGGAAGTTCTCTGCCCGATGGGCTCACGCTCAATGCGGACGGAACGATCACGGGATCGCCCGAAAAGGCTGGAACGTATACTTTCACCGTTGTGCTTACTGCGAAAAATGAGGAAAGCGGTACGAATCCTGCCGCAACACCGTTTGCCGAAGGCGGCGACAAAGGCGACGGCGGTAAAGGCGACGGTGGCAAAGGCGACGGCGGCAATAAGGATAAAACGGCAGAAACTACGTTTGTCATTGTTGTCAAAGGTGAAACGACGGGCGGTGATACGGACATCACGATCGAAGATCTGAATGACAAGATAAGCGATCTCGAATCCACCATCAAAGACCTGCAAAACTCGCTGGAAGGGAATACGAGCAGCGGTTGCGGTTCGTCCGTGACCGGCGGCGCGGCGCTTGTCGGCGCGGTCGTTCTCTTAGGCGCGACGATTTGTATGGTAGTATCCAGAAAAAAGAAAAATTAAAGTTCAACGTTTGAACAGCGGGAAACCCCGATTATAGCGTAAGCCGTAATCGGGGGAATGCTGTTATTTTACAAATTTGACAGGAGGCTTACTATGAACAGAGTATTGAAAGGCCTGATTAGTAAAACATTCTTATGTGCGTTGCTGGCGGCATTGCTCGCCATGAGTTTTGTTGCGTGCAGCGGCAACGATGTGAAAAAATACACGGTAAAATTCGAAACGAACGGCGGAAGCGATATTGCTTCGCAACAGGTCGAAGAGGGGGCGTTTGCTGTGCAGCCCGATGATCCGACCAAAACCGATTATATATTTAACGGTTGGTATGAAGATGCCGATTTGAGCAAAACTTTCGATTTCGAAACGCAAGCGATTACTGCAGATACGACTATATATGCAGGATGGACCTCCGAATCGGAAGCGACGTCCGCAACGGCCACATTCTACTGGAATTACGAAGGCGCTCCCGATAACGGAATCTATTCGTCCAAAATATTTGTGAGCGGAGGGCGGTTGACGAAACCGACCAATCCCACTCGCAGCGGATATACTTTCGAGGCATGGTATCTGGATAAGGAATATTCCGAAAAATTCGTAAACAACAGCGTATACAGCGGCAATCTCAGCCTGTATGCCCGCTGGATGAAACAATATACGTTCGAAGCGGAGGATACCCAACTTACCGGGCTGGATCCCGACACGGATCTGACCGCCAATACGGAAGGCAATAAAAAGGGCGTCGGTTTTTCCAGCAATTTCAGCGGGACCGGTCTGATCGGCAACGACAGCGCCGCCAGCAACGGAAAGGCAGTTCACGGTCTGTATTATGAAGGCGCTTATCTCGATTTTGAAATTACCTCGGATAAAGCGGAAAAGGGCGCTTCTCTTTCTCTGCGCATATCCTCCGAATACAGGGCTGTAACGCTCACCCAGGATTCTTTTCAGGTGATGGTGAACGGCACCGTTCTCGCATATAAAACCGGCGATATCGAAATGGATTGGGGCGAAGATTATATGGACGGCGTATGGGACAGCGGTTCTGATCATCGTTATGTTACAGTCGTCATCAACAATATTGATCTGAAGGGCGGCGAAAATTTGATCCGATTGTACGTCAACAACGCAAACGGCAGACCGGACGGCACTGTCGCCGCAATGGCCCCTATCGTAGACTGCATTTATATCAATAGTTCTTCGGCTTTGAAAATGACTGTTTATGAAAACAAATAACGGTGACGGAATGAAAAACAATTTGGGAAAAGTAAAACATATATTTGCGGAAAGGGGAATCGGTTTTTACTTGACCGTGCCTGCGATCGTCTTTGCGGTTTTGGCGCTCGTTTTTTACAGGCAGAACGGCGTTACGGAATTCAATCCCGAACTGAACGGCTCGGCGATCGTGTGTCTGATCGTCGGAATAGCCCTTTCCGTGGTGAGCCTTGCGGCGGATATCATTCCTTACAAATGGATATCCGCCGCGGCAAAGCCCGTTAGGTATGTGGCATATCTGGTCGAACTGTACGCTTTTTTGATGTTCGTATTTTCGCAGGTGACGTACATTGCAAACGTATTAGTGAGCATCGACGGCAACACTTTCACAGCCGGATTTATCTTGACGGCAGTCTTTTTTGTCGCGGCGGCGATTTTGACTCTTGTATCCGCGTGCTTGAACGCTTTGCACCCGTGGACAAAAAACAAAGCGAGGTAAAAGCATGAAGAAGAATTTGTTCAACAGGGTACTGTGGGAATGCCTCGCCGTATGTATGGCCAGCCTCCTCGTTTTAATCACGGGAATATATGAGATTGCCCTGAGCCAGAGTGCCGCGATCAACGACGCGCTGAATATTTCTGGTTCGGAAATTGATTATTCCGACGACCCTGCATATCAGTATTTCAAGAGCGATTATAAAGATAAGGATTACGCGGAGTTGACCGAATATTTTCAGAGCGTTGCAGAACAGATCGAAGGCGAAGGCATCGTTCTTTTGAAAAACGAAAACGACGCGTTGCCGCTCTCCGAAAAGGAAAAGGTCAGCTGTATGTTGTCCGGTTCCAACAAGTTTAACTACGGTTCATCGGGATCGTCCGCGTCGAATACGGCCTCTTATAAAGATTTGAAACAGGCGCTCACAGACGTCGGACTGGAAGTGAACCAGACTATGTGGAATTTCTATCAAACCTCTTCTTCGAGAAAGAAGATCGGGGATACTTATCTTATCAACGAAACATCGTACGACGCAATTCCTTCCGCGGCAAAAACCAGTCTTGAAGATTACGGCACGGTCATCGTAACGATCGCCCGCAGCAGCGGGGAAGGTTCGGATATTTCCGCCACGCGAAGCGACGGCGAGGACGGCAGTTATCTTTCTTTGAGCGAGGAAGAGATTTCAGTCCTGCAAGGGCTGACAATGTTGAAAAACCAGGGTAAAATCGAAAAGATCGTTGTTTTGCTCAATTCTTCGGCAACCGTTCAACTCGATTTTCTCAGCCGAAACGGGATCGATGTGGATGCCTGTCTTTGGGTCGGAAACGTCGGTTCGGCAGGTATCAATGCGGTTGCCAAAGTCTTGACGGGAAAGATCGTTCCGTCGGGCAAACTATCCGATACTTACGCGAAAGATAATTTTTCTTCGCCTGCGGCGATGCAACTTTCCTACAACAGCGGCAAATCTTTTGCGCAGACCTATTCGAATTACAGCGAGATGGGACTTAATTCGACCCAGATGTATTACGGCATATACAGCGAAGGTATTTACGTCGGATATCGGTATTATGAAACGAGATACACCGATTATGTTACGGGAAGGTCGAATACGGGCGATTACCGCTATTCCGACGACGTGGCGTATCCGTTCGGGTACGGAATATCATACACCGAATTTGCCTATTCCGATTTTTCCGTAACTGAAAACGAGGACGGAAAGAGTTATGACGTTACGGTGACGGTGACCAACACGGGCGATACATATTCCGGAAAAGAAGCCGTACAGGTCTACCTGCAAAAGCCCTATTCGGAATACGATATCGAACACGGAGTGGAGAAGGCAGCGGTCGAACTTGTCGGCTACGCGAAGACGGAGGAACTCGCGCCCGGAGAGAGCAGCGAACCCGTCACGATCAACGTGAAAAAGGAATTGTTCAAAAGTTATGACGCGAACTATGCCAAGACGTATATCGTGGACGAGGGCGATTATTATCTGACCGTTGCGAACGGAGCGCATGAGGCTGCGAATAATATTCTCGCAGCACAAGGGAAAACTCCCGAAAATACCGATCAGAGAATGGACGCTGCGGGAAATTCAGTTCTTGCGGGCAAGATCGCGGTCAATGCTTTTGACGATAAAACTTATTCCGTTTCCTCCGAAACGGGAGCGTCGATCACAAATCAACTCGATGACGCCGATCTGAATAAATACGAGGGCAGCAACACAAAAGTGACTTATGTATCCCGAAACGATTGGCAGGGCACTATGCCGAAAGCGAGTATATCCTTGAACGTTACCGCAAAAATGAAAGAGGATCTGCGCAGCAATAAAGATATCGAAACGGATCCCGAAGCGGAAATGCCCTCTTACGGAGCAAATAACGGCCTCACCTTAGCGATGCTTAGGGGCAAAGATTATGACAATGCGTTATGGCAAGATCTTTTGGATCAGATGACGTTTGGAGAACAGTCGTACCTGATCTCCAACGGGCAATACGCTACGGTCATGGTCGAATCCGTCTGCAAGCCGGATACGCGCGAGGCGGACGGACCCACCGGTTACGGTAAATCGCAGGGCAGTCTGTCGTTCCCCAGCGAGGGGATATGGGCCTCCTCTTTTAATAACGAACTGATTGAAAAAGTAGGCGACTGCCTTGCGGAAGACGCTCTGTATCACGGCTTGTCCGGCTTATATGCCAACGCCATCAATATTCACAGAATGCCGTTCGGCGGAAGATCGCATGAGTATTTTTCCGAAGACCCGTATCTTACCGCAATAGCGGCGGTGTATGAGATACAGGGAATGCAGGCAAAAGGAATCATCGCGAACGTCAAACATTATGCGTTTAACGACGAAGAGGCGGCAAGAAACGGTATCGGCGTCTGGCTGAACGAGCAGGAGGCTCGCGAGATCATGCTGCTTCCCTTTGAATATGCGCTATCCTCTGCGGAAGGCATGGGCGATGCTGCCGCTGTCATGAGCGGGTTCAACCGCGCGGGGACCGACTGGGTAGGCGCGGATCAAGAATTATTGGACATCATGCGCGAGGAATGGGGATTCGACGGTTACTGTATTACCGATATGGCGTCTTCCAACGGAGCGTCGTATATGACCTATCAGGACGGCGTGACGGGCGGAACAGACGTTTTCCTGGGAAGCGGTTCGCAAACAGCCTTGAACGACTTCCGGAAGAATGCGACATATTGTCTGGCAATGCGCGAGGCATCACACAGGATTCTGTATTCCGTTTGCAATTACAGCGCTGCTATGAACGGTATCGGTCCCGATACAAAAGTTTTGGCGGCAAGTTGGTGGTGGAAAGATACGCTCATAGCCGTAATCAGCGTCAGCGCGGTCCTTGCGGCCGGTTTCGGTACAATGTATGCGATCAGCCTTATAAAAGAGCGCAAAAAGAAAATAGATATCGAATAAGCATTAAAAGGGCGCTCTTGTTAGTTTTACAGGAGCGCTTTGTTCCGTATCTGTAAAGCGGAACGAATAGGAAAGGGGCGGGATATGGAAAATATACGTTTAAAAAGATTTACCGCGGTAGTTCTGGCGTCTTTCTTTGCTGTATTTTTACTCGTTGTTCCGTTTTTGACGATTTTTATCGTAGGCACAGCGACGGCGCCGCAATACGCGCAGACCTATTACGGCGAATTGTCGAAAATGTATGAAAGACTGCAAGAAACCGAGAATAAAAAAATCGTGGTCATAGGCAATTCGAATGTTGCGTTCGGCGTCGATTCGGCGCTCTTCGAGCGCTTGCTCGGCCAAGCAGGCTTGGACTTTACTGTATGTAATATGGGATTATACGGTGCGTTGGGAACGAAAATGATGATGGAGATCGCCGATGCTTATATCGGCGAAGGAGATATCGTCATTTTTACGCCGGAAATAGATTCGCAGTCGCTCTCTCTGTATTTTTCCGCCGAAGAGGCATGGATGGCGCTCGATTCCGATTTGAGCATGTTCGGTGAATTTTCCGCGCAGACGAAAGGGAATCTGGTAGGCAGTTTTGCTTCTTACGCTTCGAAAAAGTACCGATTGTGGCAAAGCGGTCTGCCTGCGCAGCCGAGCGGTGTGTATGCGCAGGCATCGTTCGACGAACACTGCGACCTTAAAAATTTCGGGCGGCCGTTCAATATGCTTGCGGACAGTGTAGACATGAACAACCCTATTTCTTTGGACGTTTCTTTATATCGGGAAGAATTTATCGCATATGTAAACGAGTTTTTTAAGGAAATCCATAAACGCGGCGCCTCGATGTATTATTCTTTTCCGCCGATGAACCGAGCCGCGGTGACCGAAAACAGTTTGGCGGGGATATCTGAATTTTACGACTTTGTGTGCGATCGTTTTGATTTTCCCGTGATCAGCGATATCGAAGATTATATTATGGATAAAGAATGGTTTTTCGATTCCAATTACCATCTGAACGACAGCGGCATGGCGGTGCGTACCGTTCAACTCGTAAACGACTTAAAAAATCAACTCGGCAATACGACCAAAACGGAATACGTATTACCCCAAAAGCCCGTAAAACCGCAGGAAGACATCGAGGGCGAGGGGGATAACAGTTGTGCGGAATATTTCACTTACCAACAAAACGGAAATTATTATGCCGTAACGGGACTTACCCCGGAGGGGGCGCAGAAGAAACATTTGATCGTTCCCTACCAAGTAAACGGATTGTATGTCAAATCTTTTTCGGCCTCGGTATTTTCAGGGAACGAAATCGTTGAAAGTATAACGATTCAGGGAAATATCCGTTCGGTGTCCGATAACAGTTTCAAAGGCTGCACGAATTTGAAAAAAATCGTATTGAAACATACCGAACCGTCGCAAATTACGGTCGGCTACGGGTTGCTGAACGGTACTTCTTCGGCGATATATGTTTCGGAATCGTCAGTGAGCGCATTTAAAAACAATTATTTTTGGGGGCACTATGCGGAAAATATCTACGGAACGGAATCATTCGGTTAAAATTCTGTTTCGGTTCATTGTGTTGTTGGCCGCAGTCGTGGTACTATTCACGGGATGTACGGACTCTTCCGAAAAAAAAGATATGTTCGTCAGGGTCAGTATCGTCGAAAGCGTATTTTTTACGGCGGAAAATCCTTCCGGCACGGTCGAACGCGGCGGCGACTATACCGTGCGTTTGAAAATGTTGAAAGGATACGAGCCTCTGTCTTGCGATCATGCGTCGTTCAGCATAGATAAGAGGGGGGACGGAGAATATGAGTTGACTCTGCGGAATATCGAGCGCCCCGCAAGGGTAACTTTGTTTTCGAAAAAAACGGAAAAAGAACCCGCCGAAAATCCGGCAACGGAATGTGAAATATTATTTGTTTATAACGACGGCACGTCGGAATGTGAAACTGTAAAGTACGAACTTTCCGAACATATCCGTCCGAATACGCGCAACGGGAGCGGGATTTCGCGAAAGGGATACACTCTTATAGGCTGGAATACAAAGGCAGACGGCTCGGGCGAGCACGTAGGGCTGGGCAGCCGATATACGGTTGCGCAAGGTCAGAAGGCCGTTTTGTACGGAGAGTGGGTCAAGTGTCAGCCGGAAAGCGATTTTTTGTACAGCGTGCGGGCAGACGGTACCTTAAGTCTTACAGGATATAAGGGGACGGGAGATCAGGAGCCGTTTGCAATTCCGTCCGAAATCGCTGGAAAAACGGTCTCTGATATCGGCTATTCTTTTACGACAAACATTCCCTGCGGCGAGATATCCGCAAAAACGCTGATTCTGCCGGATACGGTCAAGACAGTATCCGATTACGCTTTCAAAAATTCACGCTTCGAAGAAATTTACTTTTTCGACAATCTCGAAGCGGTGGGCAGTAAATCATTTTCGCAGAAGATCAAAACATATCACGTCAATGCGGCGAAGGCGCCATGTTTGCTTAAATCCAATTATAACGCGAGGTTTGCGGACAATATTGATATTTTGATCGTAAACAAAGACAAAAGAAAATTGCTGTTTTTTGCAGGATGCAGTTTTGCTTACGGGCTCGACAGTGCGGCGGTGGAAGAGGCTTTCGGGGGCGAATACGTCGTTGCCAATTTAGGCATCAACGGTGAATTCGACGCGCTGTTTCAACTCGAATGTATATTGCCTTACATCGGCGTAGGCGACGTATTAGTCCATGCTCCCGAACAAATGAGCCCTTATCAGTTTTTGGCTTCCATGCGTTTGGACGGCCGCGTATTCGCCATGGTAGAGGGGAATTACGATTTGCTGGCATCGGTCGACTTTTCCTATTCGGACAGCGTGTTCGAGGCGTATATGATGTATAATAACCTGCGAGCGGGTCAGCCGCCCTGTAAATATTCGGACGATGCGGGGCTGTTCAATAAATACGGGGATTACTCCTTAGAACGTCCGTACGACGAGGCTACGGAAGTAGAAAGAGATGTTGCTTACAGCGAATCTTACATATATGATACGGGATTGCTGACGGAAGAAAATATCAGCCGCTTGGCTTCCGTCTATGAAAAGTTCGAAGATCTGGGGGCGCGCGTATGCGTGTCGTACGCGCCAATGAATCGTCATTCGGCGGAATCTGCGCAAATTTTTGAAAAGGCGGCGAATTTTGAGGACGAGTTGGTGCGCTTGCTCTCGCCCTATGGCTGCTTTGTGATTTCGGAGATATCCGATTACATTTTCGACGGACGATATTTTTATGATTCCGATTATCACCTGAACGACCTCGGCGTGCTGTTGAGAACGGAACGGCTGATCGACGATTTGTTTGCTGCGGGTATCGGAGGGGAATGATGAATAGCGTGTTTTTACGATCTCCGCTGTTGATTGCATTGATAGCGGCAGCGCTTGCAATCACCGCTGTTTCGCTTATCTGGCGCCAGTCGGAAAAATCGGGTATGTGCATAAGTTTCACGATCGTTGCAGGCGCTTTGGCATATGCGCTCGTCTTGGGGGCGAGTCTTTCGGAATGCGCGGCAGTCAGCATGATCTTTTTTCTGCTGAATCTCGTGAGGATCATGAAAAGAGGGGGAAAGGGTCGATGAATTTCAACTCCTTGTCCTTTTTATTGTTTTTGCCTTTGGTCGTATGCCTGTATTGGTGCCTGCCGCATAAATTCCGTTGGATACTGCTGCTGATCGCGTCGTACTATTTTTATATGTGCTGGAACGTAAAACTGATTTTTTTGATTTTGACAACGACGGCGGTTTCTTACGTTTCGGGACTCTGTATGGAGCGTGCGTCGAATATCCGCATAAAAAAGTTGATGCTCGGCATCACGCTTTTTGTTTGCCTCGGTCTGCTCGTTTTCTTTAAATATGCGGATTTTTTGTTGCAAAGTATTGTCGGCGCGCTGAATTTTTTCGGCGCGGATATTGTCGGTATTTCCCTCAATATTTTACTTCCCGTCGGCATATCGTTTTATACGTTTCAGACACTTTCGTATGTTATCGATGTTTATCGGGGGAAAATCCGCGCGGAAAGGCATTTCGGATATTTTGCCCTCTTCGTTTCATATTTTCCCCAGTTGGTGGCGGGTCCGATCGAACGGCCTGAAAATTTGCTTCCGCAGTTGAAAAGTCCGCAGAATTTAGACGGGGAGAACGTGAAAACAGGGTTGAAGTTTCTTGTTTCGGGTTTTGTCCAAAAATGTGTGATCGCTGATTTTTGCGGGATATATGTAGATAAGGTTTACGCAAATCTCGCTTCAAGCAATGCTCTCGCCGTTTTTATCGCTTCTGGGTTGTTTCTCATCCAGATGTATAATGATTTTGCGGGTTATTCAGAGATAGCAATGGGGGCTGCAAGGCTGATGGGCGTAAAACTCACGCGTAATTTCAACGAGCCTTTGCGTTCAAAAAGTTATACGGAATTTTTCCGTCGGTGGCATATTACGCTCAACCAATGGTTTACGGATTATGTATATATTCCGCTGGGAGGCAGCAGGAAAGGAAAATTGAGAAAGATCGTCAATACGTTGGTCGTCTTTTTTCTGTGCGGTCTATGGCACGGGGCGGATTGGACGTACGTATTATGGGGATTAACGGCCGGGATCTTTGTCTGCGCGGAAAGTGTTTTGAAAAAACCCGCCTTAAAATTGTGCGGAAAACTGCATATCCGTCCCGATTCGGGCATTTTGCCATTGCTGCGCTGGGGTATCGTTATGGTATTGTTCAGTTTGTCTGCGATACTGTTCCGCGCACAGAGTATAAGCGAGATCATTACGGCGTTCAATCGAATATTTACGGCGAACGGATTCGGAACGGGTTACTGGTCGGAATGCGCCGAACAACTCGGACTGAATGCGGGAAAACTTTTATTGCTGCTCCTTTCACTTTCCGTAATGATTCTGTTGCCGAAATTGACCGAATGCAATCACGCGCTGTTTCTTGGAGAGAAAAGAGTTTTGATATCCGAAACCACAGGAGCGATGTTCTTCGGAATATTTTGTATCGCTTTTTGTTGGCTTGCGCTTCTCTCACAGACAGACGCGAGCGGATTTCAATATTTTCAGTTTTAAGGAGAAAAAATGAGAATACCGAAACATAAGTCGGAGCAATGTAATAAAAATTTATACGACTATCTGCGTTCTTATGCAGAAATAGATGCGGCCAGGCCGTATATGGTCACGGAACAGGGAACGACGACGTACGGCGAGGCGTTGGAAACAGTGGAAAGTCTTGCGGCGTTTTTTATGTCGCAAGGATTAAAAAAAGGCAGTTTGGTCGCATTGCGTGCGACGCGTAATCCCGATACGATATTGTTGACGATCGCGCTGGGATGTTTCGGAGCCGTTACCGTTATGACGGATCCTCATGTAAAGGCGAGGGATTATGTGGCGCAGACAGGTGTGGATATCCGACCGGATTTTTACTTGACGAATGAAGATTTTTCCGAAGACATCAGTGCCGGCGGAGCCTGGAAACTGATCGGGGAACATAGTAAAAGCGATGTGGATCTGCGTCAAAAATTATTAGGACGGAAAGATTTTGTGCGTGCCGCCGCAAAACAAACGAAACCCGACGACCCTTTTATGATCATATTTACTTCCGGTTCGACGGGAAAGGCAAAGGCTGTATTGCTCAGCCATAAAAACTGTATTGCAAACCCTGTGGATGCCATGCCTCTTTTTGAAGAATGCGAAAAAGACAGGGCGATCGCATTGCTTCCGTTCAATCATGTATTCGGCTTTGCGGTCGCCGCCTGCGCAACTTTTTGCGGACATGGTATCGTGTTTCCGACGGATACGAATATAGATCGGGTGCTTTGGTGTATCGAAAAATTCAAAATAACTTGTATCTATGCCGTCCCTACATTTTTCATGGAATTGTTGCGCGACGGGCGGCATACGCGCTACGATTTATCGTCGCTCCGTCTTGGCTTGATGGCGGGAGCGCCTTTCACCGCAGAGCAGATGAGATATATAGAGGGGCAACTGGGATTACGGCTGATGCCCGGTTACGGCATGAGCGAATGCGTCGGTATCAGCACGTGCAGATACGCCGATTCGGTAGAAGAGCGCTCTGCAGGAGTGGGGCGGCTGTATCCCATGACCGAAGCAAGATTGACGGATGAGGAAGGAAATATTCTGCCGACGGGGCAGGAGGGTGAAGTATGCGTGCGCGGAATGACGCTGATGTTGGGATATTATAACGATGAAAGCGCAACTCGCGAAGTGATAGACAAAGAGGGTTGGATGCATACAGGGGATCTGGGATATTTCGACTGCAAAGGCATCTTACATATCAGCGGGAGAAAAAAAGAGATCATTATACGCAACGGAAATAATTTATCCGCAGTAGAGATCGAAAAGAAGATATGTTCTCTTCCGCATGTTTATATGGCGGCGGTGGTGGGAGTGTCGGACGAAAACTGCGGAGAGATTCCTTGCGCGGCGATCGTCTTGGAAAAAGGTTGTTCATTGACCGTGGAAAGGATAACGGAACTTGTAACGAGCGTCCTGAATAAACTCGAAATGCCTGAAAAAATCATAATTCTTCCGAGCATTCCTCTTACCGGTTCGGGTAAAATCGATAAACAGGCGTTAAAAGACCTTTTTAAAAATGACGAAATATCGAGTAAAAGCAAGATGTGATTACCTTTTGTTTTAAAAAATCGACCATATGTGGCAGGCATCTTCCTTTTATTTTGTCTGCATGATATAATTTAAATCATAAATTATATAACCGAGCGTACGAGGAGAAAAAATGAAGACGGAAAAAAGTATATTCGAAAAGGGCATACTGCGTACGAAAGTGAAGACGGCGAACGTGAAACCCGTGGAGGCAATGATCGGTTATCTGATCGGGCCGTTTTGCGGGATGCTGGCGAACTGCCTGTTCGGTACGTATCTCGTGGAGTATTTCCGCAAGGTATTGTTTGCGCAGGAACTCGCGGCGGGGAACACGGGGATCGAAACGTTTCTGACGTTGTTTCCGATCCTTTCCGCGGTGCTGATCGTGGCAGGGAACCTTGTCGCGGGTCAGATCATAGAACGGACGCGCACGCGTGCGGGGAAAGCGCGTCCGTACATACTGCTCTCGTCGGTGACGGTAGCCGTTGCGAGCGTGCTGATGTTTATCCAGCCCGTAGAAAATGCGGTATTCAAGATGGTATGGCTGGCAGTGGCGTACAACCTGTTCTATGCGGTGGCGTTTCCGCTGTACAACACGGCAAACAGCGCATTGGTTCCTATGTCTACGCGGAACGGCAAACAGCGCGGCTTTCTGGCGTCGCTGGTGAACATGGCGCTGTTGGGCGGGTCGGGCGCGGGCTCTATCGTGATGCCGATGATCATTTTGGCCTTTGCGAACGGGTTTCCCGGTCCCGCGGAAGGATTGCCCTCCTCGAACGGATATCTCGTTTTGTTTATCGCGATCGGAGTAATCACGTTTCTGGGTTGCATATTGCAGTACTATTTTACGCGCGAGAGGGTGACTGAGGAAAGCATAACGAGTCTTGCCGAAACGGAGAAAGTGAAAGGTCCGACGCTGGGAAAGCAGGCGAAAGCGATATTTGGCGACCGGTTTTTCGTTACGGCGATCATATTCTATCTATTGTTCCAGTTATCGGGCGGAATCAAGAACGGATCCATGATGTCGTTTACGAATAACATAAAGTTCGCGGGATTAGAGCCTGCGTTCGCGATGTCGATCTTAGGCATAGTCGGCGCGGTGCCGATGGCCGCGGCGATCCTGTTCGTGTCGCCGTTGTGTAACAAATTCGGGAAGAAGGCGGTCGTGTTGACGGGCATGACGCTCGGCGCGGCGGGCGGCGTGCTCGCGGGGATATTTTACGATAATTTTATCATGGTCGCGGTGGGCGTGGCGGTAAAATGTCTGGGATCCGCGCCCGCGGGATATATGATCCTGGCGATGCTTGCGGACTGTCTGGATCATATGGAGGCGAAAAACGGCTTCCGCTGCGACGGTTTGGCGATGTCGGTATACAGTTCAATCATGATCGCGTCGGTGCCGCTGGCGACGGGCATCATAAGCGGTGTGTTGGGCGCGTTCGGGGACGCGATCGGATCGGTTGTATCGTATATCTGGATAGAAACGATCGCGTACGCGCTGGCGGCGCTGGTCATGCTCTTTTTCGGCGTGGAGAAATATCTCGTCAAAGACCGCGAAACGGTGCTAGCGCGACAAAGGTCCGAGGCCGAGGCGGCCGGCATCGAGTGGGTGGAGCCGGAAGAGCGTCTTCGTCGGGAAGAGGCGGAAGCGGACCGTATGGCGGAGGAGGCCCGCATCGCGGACTTGAAAGCGTATTGCGAAAAGAAAGGTTTGGACTTTGCTGCGGAGGAAGCGAAATATCAGGAAAAACGCCGCAGGAAAGCAAAAAAATAAAGAGCGGGGCGAGCGGAAATGAACAAATCCGAAATCATAAAAAAGATGACGATCGAAGAAAAAGCGTCGTTTCTGTCCGGGCGGGATTTCTGGTCTACGACGGAATACGAGAAATACGGCATACCGTCGATGTTTCTGTCGGACGGGCCGCACGGCGTGCGGAAGCAAGCGTCGGCGAGCGACCATCTGGGTTTGAACGCGAGCATCGCAGCGACCTGTTATCCCACTGCGTCTGCGATGGCGAACAGTTGGAATACGGCGCTGGGCGAGCGTTTGGGCGAAAGACTCGGCGAGGAAGCCGCGTCGCAGCGGGTGAACGTGCTGCTGGGACCAGGGCTGAATATCAAGCGAAATCCGCTGTGCGGCAGAAATTTCGAATACTTTTCGGAAGACCCTTACCAGGCGGGCAAGTTGGCGGCGGCATATATCCGCGGCATACAGAAAAACGGCATCTCCGCGTGCCCGAAACACTTTGCCGCGAACAATCAGGAAGAGCGCCGCATGGTCATCGATTCGGTGGTTGACGAACGTACCCTGCGGGAGATATATCTTACCGGTTTCGAGATTGCGGTCAAAGAGGGCGAGCCGAAAACGATCATGTCGTCGTACAACCGAGTCAACGGCACGCACGCCAACGAAAACGAACATCTGTTGCGGGAGATCCTGCGGGACGAATGGGGTTACGGCGGCGTGGTGGTGAGCGACTGGGCAGGCAGCAACGACCGCGTGGCGGGATTAAAAGCGGGCAACGAATTGGAAATGCCCTGTTGCAGATACGGGAACGAGGATATCGTGCGCGCGGTCAAAGAAGGCCGTCTGGACGAAAAAATCGTGAACGAGAGCCTGGTACGGCTTTTGGACCTTATATTCGAAACGGACGGCGCGCTGAAAGACGCCCCCGAACAATTCAACGAGTCGGAACATCATTTATTTGCCTTGGAGTGCGCGCGCGAAAGCGCGGTGCTGCTGAAAAACGAAAAAAGTGCGTTGCCGCTGACGAAAAAAGAAAGGGTATGCGTGGTAGGCGATTTTGCGTGTAAGCCGCGGTATCAGGGCGCGGGCTCGTCGGTCGTGAATCCGACGCGTCTCGATAGCGTGCTCGGCTGTATCAAAGAATATCCGCTGCAATATGTCGGGTATGCGCAAGGGTACGAGCGATACGGTAAGAAAAACCAAAAGTTACGGAAAAAGGCGGTGACTCTCGCCGAGTCTGCGGATACGATCTTGTATTTTGTCGGCTTAGACGAGGTGAGCGAAGCGGAGGGTATCGACCGCCGCGACATGAAACTTCCGCAGAATCAGTTGGAAGTGCTGACAGAACTGACGCGTCTCGGCAAAAAAGTGGTTGCGGTGTTGGTCGGCGGGAGCGCGGTGGAATTCGGTGCGCTGGAACAGTCGGACGCGATCCTGTACGCGTGTTTGGGCGGCCAGGCGGGAGCGCGCGCGATCTTGGATATCCTGACGGGAAAGATCAACCCGTCGGGCAAACTCGCGGAGAGTTTTCCGTATGCGTGGAAGGACTGTGCTTCATCATCGCGCTTTCCCGGCAAGGCGATGAGCGTGGAATACCGGGAGGGGCTGTACGTCGGGTATCGTTACTTTTCCACGGCGAAAATACCCGTGCGGTATCCGTTCGGGTTCGGACTGAGTTATACTAAGTTCGAGTATGCCGATCTGCGCGTTACGCAAGAAGGCGTATCGTTTACCCTAAAAAACATCGGGGAACGCGGCGGCGCGGAGATCGCGCAGATGTATATCGGCAAGCAGGACGCACAAGTGTTCCGCCCCGCGATCGAACTGAAAGGTTTTGCCAAACAGTTTCTGAAAGCGGGAGAAAGCAAAACGATCGAAATACCGTTCGATGAATATACGTTCCGTTATTATAATGTAGGAACGTCGCGCTGGGAGACCGAAGGCGGCAGATACGAAGTGTATATCGGCGCGTCGAGCGAAGACTTGCGTCTAAGCGGTAGCGTCGAGATCTCGGGCACGGGCGCGGAAACGCCGTACCAAAAAGAGGAATTGCCGAGTTATTACTCCGGCAAAGCGAACGACGTCGGCAAGGAAGAGTTTGCGCGGCTTTTAGGACGCGAAATTCCGTATCCGGGTTATAAGTTCTATAAAAAGCGCCGCATGGTGATCGACGAAAACAGCACGGTGGCAGATCTGCGGTTTTCGCGTCGCTGGATCGGCAGGTGGTTCTCAGGCGGAGTACGGTTCGCGCACGCGTTCTTATGGAAGATCGGCAAGCGTCCGCTGGCAAACACGCTGATGATGGGAGTGATCCATCAGCCGATCCGCGGCATGGCAAAATTCGGAGGCATGAGCCGAAGGCAGATGGAGGCGATGCTCATGGTGTTCAACGGCCATGCGTGCAAAGGGCTTTTTCGGTTTCTGAGCAAAGGAAAGAAGAAAAAGGAGGACTGAAAACAATGTATCTGATCACGTTTGCCGTTCCGTGTTACAATTCGGCGGGATATATGCGACGGTGTATAGATACGCTTCTTACCGGCGGCGAGGACGTGGAAATCATCATCGTCAACGACGGCTCGACGGACGAAACGGGAAAGATCGCAAGGGAATATGCGGAACGCTTTCCGAACGTGACGGCGGTGAATCAGGAAAACGGGGGACACGGTTCGGGAGTGAACAAAGGTCTGGAACTCGCGCGGGGCTTATATTTCAAAGTCGTGGATTCGGACGACTGGCTCGAAACCGCAGCCCTGCATACGTTGCTGGATACGCTGTGGGAGCATCTGGAACAGGATACGCCCGCAGATCTGTACCTGACGAATTTCGTATACGAAAAAGTGGTGGAAAACGCAAGGTTCGTGAGGCGTTACACGGAGAATTTCCCGCAGGGAAGACTGTTCGGCTGGAACGAGGTGAAACGGTTCCGTAATTCCAACGTGTTGTTGATGCACTCTATGCTGTACCGCACGGATAAACTGCGTGAAAGCGGGGTCGTTTTACCCGAACATACTTTTTATGTGGATAATATCTTCGCCTATAAACCGTTGCCGTATACGAAAAAACTGTACTATATGAATATCGATCTGTATCGCTATTATATCGGCAGGGAAGACCAGTCGGTGAACCGTGAGAACATCGTGAAACGATACCGTCAGCAGATCCGCGTGATGAAAGAGATGTTGAACGCGTACAGTTACCGTGATTTGAATAAATTGCAGAGCGGCTTGTCGCAGTATATGAAGCACGATCTGGGCGTGGTGATGACGCTGACGATGATGTTTACGACGGGAGGCAAAGAAAACATAGCGGAACGCAAGATCGCTTTGAAAGAACTGTGGGAAAACTTGCGCAGAAAAGACGAGAAAATGTACTCATATCTGCGCCGAAGTTATCCCGCGCTCGTAAACTGGCTGCCGTTCCGTTTATGCGGCACCGTCATGTCCTGCGGTTATAAATTTTTTCGCAATAAATTGAAATGCAGTTAAAGTCTAATAGTTTTTACATAGCGTTATACCTTACTTAAAAGAAGTTGAAAGGTTTCCAAAAAGCCTTTGATGCTTTTAAAGTAATCACCGACTTTAACCGTGTTTAGTAACTTCTAATTTGACTTTTGCAATATAAAATGCTAAAATATAAACCTGACCGCAGAGAAGAAACGATACCCCAAAATATGTTGTTTAACCGTCTTTTTTGCACGAATATTTATTTTTTAAGCAGAAAACTCATATGATAAAACTTGAAATTTTCACTCATCCTTTTGCCGATTATAAAAATCTTAACCTTCCTTGGGACTACCACTGCCTGTATATTCTTGAAAACGGCAAGCAGGTTTATATAGGCGAAACAAAGGATATCGCGCGGAGGAACAAGGAACATCTGGCGCCGTATGATTTGTGCGGGAAGTTTACATTCGACAGAATACACGTGATTACGGGCGAGGACTTCGAGGAAACGCCCGCCAAGCATTATGAAGATTTGCTTATCCGCCTTATGCACGCGGACGGGAAATTCGAAGTGATAAACCGCAAAATGGGCGATTGGACGCACTATAAAAGAAAAAACGACTTCGAACTTTCGTTCGACAGGCTGTGGCCCGAGTTGGAAAAAAAAGGCCTGGTAAACGAAAAGCATTTTTATTCTGTGCTGAATAAGGGCATGTACAAGTACTGCCCCGACATGATGCGCCTCACTGAAAAACAGCAGGCGGCGCTTAAGAGCATAATAAACGCCATAAATTCAAAGGAGACTTTTCCTACAAACGAAAAATTCCGAAGCCGCCCCATACTAATAAGAGGCGACGCGGGCTGCGGCAAAACGGCGGTAGCCGTATCACTATTCTATTATCTTAAAACGCATACCGAATACCGAAAATTAAAAACGGGACTGGTTTACGCCAACCCTTCCACCCGCAAAGAAATAAAAAAGGTGTTTTCAGGCACGCCTGAACTGAACAAAGAGGACGTAATATCGCCAGTAGAAGCCACTAAACGTCGCTATGACATACTGATATGCGACGAAGCGCAGAGGCTGCGCCGAAACAAGAACATAGGCTATTATTTAAGAGCGTTCGAGGAGGGAAACAAGAGGCTTTCGTTAGACAATTCGCACGACGAACTTGACTGGCTTCTTGCCGCTTCAGACCGCCTTATTCTGTTTTACGACGGTAAGCAGATAGTAAGCCCCTCAGATATACCCGAAAACAGTTTTGAAAAGCGCGTTTACGACCGCTTCAGAGGCATACGACCGATAGATCTCGACGAGCAGATGAGGATACGCGCGGGCGCGGAATATACCCCTTACGTTTACGACGTTTTATTTCAGAATACCGACAGATCAAAGAATTTTGAAAATTACGATTTCAGACTTTTTACCGACTTTGCCGAAATGAGAAAAGTCCTTTGCGAAAAGGAAGAAAAATACCGCCTGTGCAGAATTTGTTCGGGCGGTTACGGCTGGAAATGGGTATCTAAAACCAACCCCGAAACGCCCGATATCGTTATAGACGATTGCGGTGTAAAATGGAACAGGCAGTCGGGCGGCTGGCTGGAAAACGACAAAGCAAAAGGGGAAATGGGCAGCATATATTCCCTCGCAGGTTTGGATTTGAACTATACGGCGGTGGTTTTCGGACCCGAACTTTACTTCGACGCGCAGGAAAACAAAATAATGGTTGACAGAAAGAATTATTACGATAAAAAGATAAAGCGGGGCGTTTCGGACGGCGAACTGAGAACTTTTATTTTAAATTCCTATGCTGTACTTATGACGAGGGGCATTCGCGGGACTTACGTATACGTCTGCGACAAAAACCTGCGCCGCTATTTGGAAAAATTTATCCCGACGGCGTAGCGGAGTGCGGGCGATAAAAGTTTAATGGAGCGACGGCGTTGTTTGAATCAATACTAAAAACCGAGAACTGTATACTTTTTTAGATAATAAAAAAGGAGCAGTTTTCGTATTTCTCATAGGGAATTTTTTGTAAGCCGCAGTAAGTTATGTTATAATGATATAAATAAAAATTGTGCATGGAAAAGATTATGGAACTTCGGGTATTAAGGTATTTTTTGACGCTTGCAAGAGAGGAAAATATATCAAGGGCAGCCGAGGCATTGTACATTACGCAGCCCACGCTCTCCCGCCAACTTGCCGAGTTGGAAGAAGAACTCGGTGTCAGACTGTTTGAGCGGGGCAAAAGAAAGATTGTTTTAACCGAGGACGGCATACTGCTGCGCCGTCGCGCGGAAGAAATGATCGCGCTCGAACAGAAAGTGGAATGCGAATTTCGCCAAAAAGAATATGATTTAAGCGGGGTTATTTCCATTGGTGCAGCGGAAACAAAAGCCTCCGAAATTTTTCCTAAACTAATCACTTCCTTCCGCGCGAAGTACCCTGCGGTAACTTTCGATATTCAATCCGACATTGCCACTCATGTAAAGGAAGGCTTGGACAGAGGTCTGATTGACGTGGGGCTTTTGATAGAGCCGGGCGACATCGATAAATACAGTTTTATTCGCTTAGGCATAGACGACAGATGCGGTATCTTAATGAGTACGGATTCGCCGTTGGCGCAAAAGGATTACATAACCATAGACGATTTGATCGGATTGCCGATCGTGGCGAATAAGCGGCCGTCCGTTCAATCCTTTTATCGCAATGCTTTGGGCGAAACTTACGATCAACTGAACGTAATCGCCACCTTCAATCTTGTCAACAACGCAGCCCACTTTGCCCGACAGAATTTAGGGTACGTTTTTACCGTCGAAAGCACGCTTACGGAAGCGAGCGGCTTGGGAACGTGTTTCAAACCGTTTTATCCCGAAATACGTCAATCTACATTTATTATCTGGAAAAAATATCAGCCTGTGAACCGTGCTGTCAAGAAGTTTATTGAAGAAATTATTATGCTTTATGGGCATAGTGAATGATACAAACCAAGTATTTTACATATTTAAATAGAAAAATTATAATATAAGTGCAGAAACGTCGTACTGCACTTATATTTTTTTGCGGAGAAACCATGAAACTGAAAGATCTGCGCGAACAATGCGCTTTAAGCGAAACCGAACTTATGTTTTACAAAGATAAAGGATTATTTGACGAAACGCTTTGCAGCGACAGTGAACTGACCGATGATTCCATTGAAATTTTGTCTGCAGTCTCGCTTTTCCGCGAAGCGGGACTTGGGAAAGAGCAAATCGCAGAATTTTGTATATGTAACGACGTAAAAAGAAAAATTCAGATTTTAAGAAAAGCGCGGGATAAATTATTGAACGAGATGCATTGCGCGGGACAACTTCTGGATAAGGTAGATTTTATCCTATATAATTTGCAGCATAAAAACAAATAATCAAGGAGTTAGATTATGGAATATGTAACTTTATCGAATGGCGTGAGGATGCCGCAACTCGGCTACGGCGTGTATCAGGTATCGAAAGACGAATGCGAACGCTGCGTTCTCGACGCGCTCAAAGTCGGATACCGTCATATCGACACGGCACAGAGTTATTTCAACGAAGAAGAAGTCGGCACCGCTATCGCGAAATCGGGCATTCTGCGCGAAGAAATTTTTTTGACGAGCAAGGTCTGGGTGGAACATTACGGCTATGAACAGACGAAAGCGTCCGTATACGAATCGCTGCGCAAACTCAAAACCGATTATATCGACCTTATGCTCCTGCACCAACCCTTCGGCGACTATTACGGTGCATGGCGCGCTCTGGAAGAATTGTACGGAGAAGGGAAATTAAGATCTATCGGCATATCCAACTTTTATCCAGACAGAATGGTTGATCTATGTTCGTTCAGCCGAATTCGTCCGATGGTGAACCAAGTGGAAACGCATCCGCACAATCAGCAGACAGAAGCACAGAAATGGATGCAGAAATACGGCGTGCAGATAGAAGCATGGGCGCCGTTCGGAGAAGGTCGCGGCGGACTGTTCACCGACGGGACGATTGCAAAAATCGCCGCAAAGTACGAAAGAACGGTTGCGCAGATCATTTTGCGCTGGGAATTACAGCGCGGCATCGTAGTGATTCCAAAGTCTGTTCATATCGAAAGGATGATAGAAAATTTTAACGTATTCGATTTTGCCCTTTCCGACGAAGAAATGGCGATTATGGCAACTCTTGATAAAAAACAAAGTTCGTTTTTTTCTCACACCGACCCCAATATGGTGGAATGGTTTGTGCAGATGGTTGAACAACGAAAGAGCAATCACGATCACAGCAAAGATAAAAAGAAGTGGTAAGGAACAAAACTTATGAAAAAAACATTTATCTTAATTTTATTGGCGTTCTGCCTGGTATTCGCTTTTACGTTTACCGCATGCAACGATAACGGCGAGAACACGGTACCCGGTGACGGTAATTCGAGACCGTCCGAAACGTCGAATATTTTAATCGTATATTTTTCAGCAACCAACAATACCGAAAGGATAGCCGGATACATTGCAGATGCGACGAACGGCGTTACGTTTGAATTATCGCCCGTAAATCCGTATACAAGCGCCGATTTGAATTATTCCGATCGTAATAGCCGAGTTTATCGCGAATATGAGAACGAAAATTTAAGGAACATCGAATTGGTATCTGCAATCGTAAATAATTGGGATAGTTACAAAACGGTGTTCGTCGGCTACCCTATTTGGTGGGGAATTGCGGCGTGGCCCATAAATAACTTTATAAAAAATAACGACTTTACGGGAAAAACCATAATTCCGTTTGCGACGTCTGCAAGTTCGGGATTGGGACAGAGCGGAGCGTTGCTTGCTCAAATGGCAGGTACGGGAAATTGGCAAGAGGGAATGCGCTTTTCTTCGGGCGCATCCCGTTCAACCGTAACCGAGTGGGTAAACACTCTTAATTTAATCGCTTAATTTGCAAAGGAGATACGATTATGCCGAAAATTATAACCGTTTACTATTCGCGCAAAGGCGAAAATTATTGGAACGGAAGCATTCAAAATTTGAAGAAAGGCAACACGGAAATCGTTGCGGAATTTGTTCAAAAAAACGTCGGCGGCGATCTGTTCGAGGTGGAAACCGTAAAAGAATACGCCAAGGACTATTATGCCTGTTGCGATGAAGCGCAAAAGGAACTTCACGCGAACGCCCGCCCCGAACTCAAACTTTATCCCGCCGCGTTGGACGGATACGACGTTATCTTCGTTGGTTATCCGAATTGGTGGGGGACTATGCCCATGCCGATGTTTTCCTTGCTCGAAAAATACGACTTGAAAGGTAAAAAGATCGTGCCGTTCTGCACCAACGAGGGCAGCGGTATGGGATCGAGCGAACGCGACCTTGTTAAAGTCTGCAAGGGAGCGACCGTGATGCGTGGACTTTCCGTTCGCGGCACAAAAGCGGCTGAATCCGAAAAACAAGTCGCGGAATGGGCGAAAAGGAGTATTTAAATTATGGATATAACGGAAAACGCAAGGCGTTATCACGAAAAAATATTTCCGCATTATCAATCGGAGTTTGCGCAAACCGATCCTGAATTTATCGAGCGGTTTGACAATTTTGCCTTTGGAGAAGTAATAAACAACGATGACCTTGACGACAAAACGCGCTTTATTGCGATTGCCGCCGCGCTTATCGGCTGTCAAGCCATAGACGAATATAAGGTAATGCTGCCCGCCGCTCTCCGCTTCGGGATTTCTCCCGTTGAAATAAAGGAGATCGTCTATCAGTCGGTTGCCTATGTCGGCATCGGCAGGGCGTTCCCTTTTCTGAAAGCGACGAACGACATTTTGATCGCGCAGGGCGTTTCCCTCCCCCTTGAAGGACAAGCGACCACGACGACGAATAACCGCCGTGAGAAGGGGGAACAGGCGCAAATCGATATATTCGGCGAAAGTATGCGCGGTTTTGCTCAATCGGGCAATCCCGAAACGCGGCATATCAATAAATGGCTTGTGGAAAACTGCTTCGGCGATTATTATACGAGAACGGGGCTCGATTATAAACAGCGCGAGATGATTACCTTTTGCTTACTTGCCGCACAGGGCGGTTGCGAGTCGCAACTTATCTCTCACGCAAAAGCGAATATCCGTATCGGAAACGATAAAAGTTTTTTAGTCAAGGTCGTTTCGCAGTGTTTGCCGTATATCGGCTACCCCCGTTCCCTCAACACAATCCGATGCGTGGAAGAAGCGGCAAAAGTTAAGAACAAAATGGATCGGGAGAATCTAAGCGTGTTCCCCGTAGGCGAAAAGAATGAAGCCTATGCTGAATATTTTATCGGCCAAAGTTATCTCAATATGCTCTCAACGGAACAAGTCGCAATCGGAAACGTAACCTTTGAACCCCGTTGCAGAAACAATTGGCACATTCACCGCGCAGATAAGGGCGGCGGTCAGATTTTGCTCGTTACGGCAGGAAAAGGCTGGTATCAGGAATACGGACGGCAGCCCCGTGCGTTAAAAGCGGGTGACGTCGTCAATATTCCCGCAAACGTAAAACATTGGCACGGCGCGGCGAAGGACAGTTATTTTCAGCATCTGGCAATCGAAGTTCCTTCGGAAAACGGACGTACGGAATGGTACGAACCCGTATCCGACGAGGAATACGATAAGATCTCGGGGGATGTAAAATGAGAAAATGGTTGATCTACGGCGAATTCAACATATTTTTCATATTCGGCAGTAAATGGAATTTGATTGATAAAAGTACTCGGAGAAATTCTCCGAGTACTTTTATCAATCGCCAGAAAGATATAAGTATAAATTTATAAAATTTTAAAATTATCTGTAAAAAATTGGAAAAAACATTTGACAAACATATGTTCGTATGTTATAGTATTAGTAATCTGTAAGCAGATAGCTGACAGAGAGCGGTCAATGCAAGTCAATATCGGAGGAGAAAAAATGACGTTCGGCGAAAGTTTACAGAAACAGAGAATCGCCAAAGGGCTCAGTATGCGCGAACTTGCTTTAAGAGCAGGGTTCACCGCGCAGTATCTGAGCGATATTGAATACGGTAAAAGGGCGGCACCGGAAAAAGATGTTTTGGATAACCTCATCAATGCGTTGGATTTGACCGTAGATGAGGAACGGCTTCTCTATGATCTTGCTGCAGAGGAACGCAACAGCCTGGCGCAGGATATTCCGAATTATATTAAGGGAAACGATATTATTATCCGGGCGTTAAGAACGGCAAAAGATGTAAACGCCGGCGTGGAAGAGTGGCAAAATTTTATTGATGCAATGAAAGAAAGGAATAAGAGGGACTGATGGTCGATTTTGATTTGCAGAGATATCGAAAGGGATCGCGGCTGATGTTATCGAAACGGGATATAGAAACCATCGCAGACGCAGTTCTGCAGGACTTTAAGCCGCAAGCCTTAAAAGATCCGATTGCTTTGAGTGCCGACGAATTTTTAGAGCAGTATTTAGGCTGTCATCTTCGATACGAAAATTTATCAAACAACGGTTCAATATTGGGAATGGTGGTTTATAACGGCGGGAAACTTATCGTATACGATAAAGACAACGATAATATCGAAGAAATATTTCTACGCGGAAAGACAGTGCTGATAGATAACCTTTTATTGGCGGAAGAGCAGCGCGGAAGATATGAATTTACAGGTTTTCACGAGGGCGGACATTGTATCCTTCATCAGCCTGAAACGGTTTCGGGATTTTTTGATCATCGAAAAACGATCGTTTGCAGGACGAGTGAAACGTTTGCAAGATTTAAAAATCTAACAACGGATGAGGATTGGGCGGAATGGCAGGCCGATTATTTTTCTGCGTGCATGAAACTGCCCCGCAGGATCGTGAGGATGGTTGCGATCGACGCAATGCGGGGGATCGGTGTCAAGAAAGACTGCGTTACGTCTTATGAGCGAGATGTATATCGGGAATGCTGTGAATATCTGCCCAGACTGATCGCTTCGATATTCACGACGTCCAGAACTGCCGCCAAATACAGGTTGATGGAACTGAAAATATTAAAAGAAAAACGCGTTCAGCCGATCGTGTTTCAAAAAAATTCAGAGGGGGTGGAGTATGTCTGCTAATGTATTTTGTCCCACTTGCGGCGCTAAAATCTGCGAGATCGAAAAGAGTCGGGATCTTAAAATCAAATGCAAAAAATGCAAGAGTGAAGTGACCATCGACAAAGATGAAACAAAGTTAAAAGTGGAAATCGTCGATAAAAACTTTAACCCGGGCGGCTGAATAGCGTATGAAAAATTACATATCGAGTACTTTTTAAAATGAGTTCGTGCCGATGAACAGAATTCGGAGAACAACGAAAAGAAACTCAAATTTGTGACGAGGCACAGGCGGTCAAAGAGCCGCGAAAGCCCGGACAAATAGAATGACCCTGAGAGGGGGAATTTATTTGTCCGGGCTTTTTTATTTTACGAAAAAGGAGAAATTATGCAGGAAATTTTGGAAGTTATCGATTCGTACGGAATCGATACCGTGGTATTGGCGCTGATTATCAACGTTCTTACGGGTATCGTTAAAATTCCGATCAAACATCTTTCAACGAAGTTAGAACCTAAGGGTATTCATCTGAATAAATATATCACGTTGCTGCCGATCGTCTTGGGATTTTCGGTATCCGCTTTGGCAACGGGACTCGTCTTTGAACCCGGCGTTTATTGGAATGCGCACACCCCCGTACTTGCGCTTACTTCCGCCGGTTTAAGCCTTTCGATTTATGCGATATGCGAAAAGTTTTTCGGGGAAAAGCGTGTAACGGACAATACGGCGAAAAACGGGGATATGCCCGTTGCGACGGAAACAGAACAAGAAACGTCCGCTGACAAACCTGCCGCGCGGATCGTTTTGAAAAAACAAACAGAGGTTAACAAGGATGAAAGTAAAACTTAAAAGACGACGCTATCCGGGTAAATTGATCGTGTTCGAGGGGACGGACGGTGCCGGGAAGACGACCATGATCGCTATGGCCAAAGATTATTTGGTATCGATATACGGCGCGGAAAACGTCATCGTCACAAAACAGCCGACGGATATGTCGAGAAAAACAAAGTTGTTTCAGAAAATGATGTACTGCAAAAACAATCGGGACGTAGACTATCGAGCCATGCAGTTGTTGACGCTTTCCGACAGAATGCAGCACGGCTTTGAAGAAATCGAAACAGCGCTCAGAGCGGGCAAGACGGTCGTATGCGACAGATATATTTATACCAGCGTTGCCAATATGTCGGCGAGGGGATATAAAAATGAAAAATGGTTTTTTCAGGCGGCAAAACACATTTTAAAACCCGATCTGGTATTTTTGGCGTATGTTCCGCCTGAACTGGCGATATCACGCATTAAGGCAAGACCTGCCGAAGCGACAAGACATCTGGACGAGCGTTTATTGAAACGCGTAGCGGAAGAATTTAAAAAACTGGCGCATTCGAACGGATTTATCGTTTTAGATACCGCTCAGGCACCGAACACGGCATATGAGTGGGTTGAAAAAGTTTTGAACGATAAAATAATCAAGGAGAAACGCGTATGAATATAATTCTGAATTTTTTACGGACGGAAAGCCTCGATCTTGAAAATATGGATTGGTACAATTTTATGGGCTTTTGCGATTTTCACAGGCTATCGGGATATCTGGCGGGAAAACTGGAAAAATACAATCTTCCTCCACAGGTCAAAAGGCATTTCGGCATACAAAAAGAATATCAGGCATATCGGCAGGAGCATCTGTTCAGGGCGGCTAAAGAAATCGAGAGTGCCCTCGTTCGGGAAAATATCGCACACGCCTTTTTAAAGGGAACCGCATTGAGCGGAACGCTGTACGAACGGGGCGAACGGGGAAGTAACGATATCGATATATTGATATCTTCGCAAGACGTCGGGAGAGCAGGAAAACTGTTGGAATCTCTCGGATTTGCACAGGGGCTGTACAGAAACGGCAAACTCGAACGTTTTTCCCGCAAAGAGATCCTTTCGCGGCGCATGAACAGAGGGGAAACCGCTCCGTATCTTAAATTGACGGGGGATAAGTTGTTACCGTTCATAGAAATAGATCTGAATTTTTCGCTCGACTGGCTGCCCTCGTCGGATATCGGGACAGTGGATCGTTTTTTGCGCAATACAACGCTTTTGGAAAACGGATTAACGGGTCTGACGCCAAGTTACTGTTTTATGTTTTTGTGTATGCATCTTTATAAGGAAGCGACGGTTTTGAGTATGGTGCAAAGAAACAAGGATATCGAACTCTATAAATATTTGGATATATACAAACTTTTTCCGCAAATCGATGTGCCCGGATTCAGGGCTTTGGCAGAGGAACTGGGAATAGAGAAAGAATGCAATTATGCGCTGTATCATGCCAAACGGTTATTTCCCGAGATCGGGATCGGAACGGAGGTGCCGCAGGAACTCGAAACGGTAATCGACCCCGAAAATAATAACAAAAGATATTTTTGGACGGTAGAGTTTCTGGATCGCGTTGAGGATACCGACAGGCTTCGCTTTTTATTGGAAGACTGTCAGCCTGCGGATGGATGGAAAAAAAGATTGTTTCAGCGCATCGCAGAGGTGAAGTATGATTGAAAGGATACGCAGAGCGTTGGGGATTTCCTGTGTGGAGATCTATCTGTTGGCATTGTTTGAACGTCACAATGTCGACCGAAACGAAGTGTTTATGGAAAGTTATATTCCTTTGCACAGGTTGATTTCTGATTTTACGGAAAACGTGCAGACTAATTTTGCGTCTTACGCCGGTTTGGAACGGGTGCAGAGCATCGCCGCCCGTAAAAAGATGGCGGAGTTTTCAAATTTGCCGTGCAAGAAAAATACGGCTTTTCAATATTATATGTACCGCGTTAAACCCGAATATAAAAACGCGGGCTTGCGGCCCTGGCGGGACGATCATTTTCTGCTCGGGTATGAAGGAGAATTTTACGATTGTTATCCGCCTTCAAAAGTTCTCATAAAGGATATAGACGCATTATCGGATTTTAAAATCAGCGTCAGAATTTTATCTGATTTTAAGGGCGATCCCGCCGAGCAATACAGAAAATTGAAAGAAAGTATCGCAGGCGTTCCCTATCGGGAAACTGACGTCGGCGGAATCGGAAACGATCTGCGGCGATTGCGCGATGCTCTGTTGATCTTTAAAATTTCAAGGCAGAGAATCAACTGCATATTGCAAAGTAAATCGTTAAATGATCTGATATATGAAACGGGCAAAATCACGGGGATCATTGAAGCCAGCCGTTTAAGGCATCGGAAGACAGATTTTAAAACTGCCGTAGAAAAACTTTGTATTTTGGAAAAACAGTGGATAGAAGAATTGATGTCAAAGGAGAAAAATGAAAAAGTTTGAACTAAAAAAGATCGTTCAGGAATCGCTTCAAAACATTTGCGAAACAGCGCGTGCAGAAATGAGCCACAGGCTGAAAGAAGATTGCGGTCTGGATTCGCTTTCGTTGGTTGCCGTCATCGTGGACATGGAAGAGCGTCTCGATATCACGTTTGACGAGGGAGATCTTGACCCGGCAAAACTTATAACGGTTTCGGATTTGGTGGAATTGGCATGGAAAAGTATTTGAATATCTGGAAATTTTTAAAGAATCGGTTTGAGTTTTTCAAACAAAAAACCGCTCTGGTTTGCGGCAGTGAAAGAATATCTTACGCACAACTTACGGAGATCGTCGAACAGGGCGGAAAGCAAAGAAAAATTCTGCCCGTTCTGGAAGGCAGTCTTGCTGAACAGGCGATCTCGATACTGAAAGGATTGCGTCGGGAAAATATCGTCGTACCTCTGAATAAAGCGTATGGCGAAAACTATTGCCAAAATATTCTCAGCGAACTCGAAAAGCATAATGCGAACGATATGGACAGCGATATCGCGCTTATCCTGTTTACGTCGGGCAGTACGGGAAAACCGAAGGGGGCTATGCTTTCGCACGAAAACGTTATTTCCAATCTCCGAGCGATCGGCGGATATTTCGAGATCGACGAAACCGACAAAATGCTGATCGCGCGGCCGTTGATGCATTGCGCGGTACTCACGGGGGAATTTTTATACGGCCTGTATAAAGGGGCGGAGATCCATCTGTACGGGGAAAGTTTTATGCCGCGGAGGATCGTCAGGTATATCGCGGCGCAGGGCATCACAGTATTCGGCGCTACTCCCACATTACTGCATCTTTTATTGCCGTCCTTTCTCAATGAAGACGCGCGCGTCCTGCAAAAAATCGTCGTATCGGGCGAGATACTCAGCGCCGCACATGCGGAACGGTTCGCCGCGGCTTTCCCCGAAGCGGATATTTATTCTGTTTACGGGCTTACGGAAGCCTCTCCGCGCGTGGCGGCATTGCCTCCGAAGATGTTCGCCTCGAAGTACGGCTCGATCGGAAAACCGATCGAAAACGTCGAATTGCGTTTAGAGGGGGAACGACAATGCGAAGGAAGACTGTTTGTGCGATCGCCCGGGATTATGCGCGGATATCTGGGAAACGAAAGTCTGACGAAACAAAAAATCGTCGGTGGCTGGTTGGATACGGGAGATATTGCCAGGCGCGATGCAGACGGATATTATTATATCCTCGGCCGTGCCGACGGCATGATCATCCGCAGCGGTATAAATATATATCCCGAAGAGATGGAGACGCTTTTAAAGCAAGACGAACGCGTACGGGAATGCCTGTTCTATGCGGAAAACGACGGCGCTTTGGGTAAGAGGCTGTGCGTGAAAATGGCCGCGGAAATCACCAAAGAAGAAGCGTTCGAAATTTGCGCTGCGAAATTACCTTCGTTTGCGCGGCCGCAGAAAATAGAGATCGTCGGCAGCCTCTTGAAAACGGCGAGCGGAAAAGTGAGAAGATCGGTATGACGGATATGGAAGCGGAAAATACGGTGCGGAATATTGTATGGCAAAATTGTAACGGCGGCGAAATGCCGGAACTGGATACGGAATTGAAAGATCTGAATCTCGACAGCCTTTCCTTCATCGCCGTCATCGTCGGGTTGGAGGAAGCATTCGGTTTCGAGTTCAAAGATGAAGAATTGAACGTATACGGATATCGTACGGTCAGAGATTTATTATCGAGGGTACAAAAAAGCAGGGAGGATATAACGTGTATTATCTGAAAGAAGGCGTTCGTCACAATGTCGAGGTTCGGGAGGGCACCATCGATTATATGGTCGGAAAACTGGAATATCGGACAAGCATAGGCTTGATGATGACCGCTTACGTGGATCTGCGATTTACGTCGGTTGACGAACATGGGCAAAGAAGATTCAAAAAAGATTTTCGGGATTGTATTGTCGAGGAGGTAACGGTCAAAAAGAAGGTCGGCACCGACAAAGACGGGGCTTATTTTGAATCCAACGATCTTTATACGACGGCGGGCGGCGTTTCTCTCGGACCCGTGTTGATGCCTGACAAGTATAAAATTCGTTTATTTGAAGATAAGGAGTGTCAAAATGAAAACGCAGAGTAAAGAGTATCGAAAACTGGAAAACGTAGAACCTTTTAACGGTTATCTTTTCCGAAGTTGTTATTACCATCAACTGATCGCGGCCTACGCTCATTTTGGCATCGATAAAAATTTTATTATGATGAATTATCTCCCGCTGTATTCGTATGACCCGAAGACAGAAGGGTATGCAGTCAAAGACTTAGAACTGTTTTCCCCGTCAGAAATGGAAGAATATACGGGGATTCGTGTAACGGCAAAGAGAGACAGCGCGAACGTCGTACGGGATACTTTGTATCATCTCAGGCGGGACCGTCCCGTCATCGTCGCGGTCGATGCTTCTTTATTGCCGTACCGCAAAGACGTCTATCAAAAATTGCCGACCATTCATTATCTGCTCTTATACGGTTTCGATCTGGGCGCAAAAGAATTTATCGCGATGGAACATATGTATCTGAACAGCCAGATTTACCGAGAGAGCCGTATCGGTTTCGAGTTGCTTGAAACGGCGTTCCGCGGAGCAGTCCGAAGTTTCGGGAAAGAAAATCAACGCATGGTTGTCGCCGTTCAACGAATACAAAAGAAGACGGGCGTTCGGCCGCTCGTGATCGGCAAAAATTATAGCGAGGAAATTACTGCAAGTTATTCTATATTAAAGAAACTGATCGCGCATTTGTCGGAAATATACGATCGCGAGGCGGGGTATTTTGAAAATGCCGCACCCCTTCCGGTATTCTACGGCGAATATGCCCACAGGAAACGGATTCAGAAGCATTGTTTGGATCGGTGTTTAAAGGATAAGCAACTTTCCGCTCTGATCGATCGGATTATTGATAATATATCCATCGTTTTAGGCGTAACGCAAAAGTCGATTGTGATGCGCCGCTACGATAAACAGTTGGGCGCAAAAATAAAAGGGCGTCTGGAAGAAATTCTGAGTCTGGAAAAATCCGTTCATGATACTATGTCGCATTTTTACAGAAAGGGGCGGCAATTATGGGAATGACGTATCTCGATTTAAAGCCGTATTTCAATTTAAAAATGGTATACCCAGACAATACAACGTTTGTTCCTGGCGAATGTATCGGAATTCATAATTTAATCGTGGAGGAGCGCAATTATTTATTCGGTGAAACGAAAAAAGACGGACGTCAGGCGTTATTCGAGAAAAATGACAAGGGAGATCATCTGATAAACTGTGCGGCGCAAAAAATCCGTGCGGAGAGATGCTGCGACAGGGTGCATGTTTTCGGATTTAATACATGGGGAATTTTTCAGGATAGAATCCTGATCGAGTCTGACGGGGGATTCCGCCCTTATACGATCGGATTTTCCGACGTAAAGTGGAACGTCAAATCGGAAAACCGCAAGCGGTTGGCGGCAGACCGCAGGTATTATGCAGAGTTCGGGGACGTTTACAAAACTTATAAAGGCTTTCATGCGGAATGCGATGATTCCGCAACCGTTTTCATGTACTGCAAGACGATTGAACTGGAAAGTGAAACGTATATAAAAAAGATTATCCTACCCGATAATCCGCTTATGTATATTTCGGCGATTACTTTGGAAAAGAAGTCGTCTTATCCATAAAAAAAGGAGGAATAAAATGATCAAAAAGATTCGGGCAGAAGAGAAACTGTCCGTGAGTGAAATTGAAACAATCATCAACGGCTGCGTAGAATTCGACACCGTCGCGTTTGAAGGCGTTTTCCGTTTTGAGGATACGAGCAAGCATTTTTTTATGCTCGGCAAAAATGCGGTGGAAAGTCTGATTATGGTCACGAAACCGAATCTCAGACTGGATTTTTCGAAAGCAAAAATATTCTACGATCTGAAAACGCTTACTTGTAAAACAGTTTTTCTGACTTTATATCAAACGGCAAGAAATGTCAGGATCATCGGATTGGATCTGCAAATCCGTTATATCGGAGAAGCAACGACGCACACCCTGTACGGGCTTTATAACTTCGGGCATTCCTTGCTTGTCGATAGATGCAACATAGAAATATATGCGGAGAAACAGATCAATACTGCGGCGCTCGCCAATTACGGCGGTATAGATACGCCGCTCGATACGCAGGCCGATAATCTTTCCGTGAACGATTCGAGGATCAAAATACATATTCAGCCCAAAGAATCGCTTCTGCCGTGCGAAGTGTACGGTATCCATAACTATTTTGCAAATTCTATACAGATTTCGGATACGTATATCGAGGTAAGAAACTGCGGAAACGGCTCTGACCAGTGTGCCGTAGGTTTGTATAATAACGGTCGGTTTTGTCGGTTTTCTAATAATAACGTTAAGGCGAACGGCGGCCATAATACGGGTGTTTCGTTGGAACAAGCGCATGCCTGCGGAATGATCGACGAGGGAATGTACAGTTTGATATCTAACAGCAATCTCGTAGGCGAATGGGGCGGAAGTTGCATCGGATTGCTTTTGAAAGGAGAATATGCCAAAGTAAACGGCTGTAAAATTCTTTCTACGCATACCATCAAGGGCACGACGGTGCGGATAGAGGGACACAAAATCATTTTATCTGACAATATTTTAACTTCCACCAGTCGTAACGCGCGTATCATTTATACGGTCGGCAGTGCCGTTACGATATGCGGAAATATTTTGGAAGTTTTAATGAATCCCGATATCTGTAAAAGCGGCGTCGGGGTCATGATGGTAAATTGTTCGGATACGATCGTAGCGGACAATCAATTTCGAAATATAAAAAATTGCGGTATTTACTCAAAGCAATCTCGGGCAAATATACACAATAATGTTTTTCGGTCACTCGATCTGCCGTCTGATTTTAAGGAGGTGATGGAAGATGATCTGAACTATGAAAACCGGTTGGAAAAAGGTGAAAACTTTTTTACGATCAATTAACGGATGAATCGGGGAAATTATGAAATATTCGCCATTGCAGGAAATAAAGAAAATCAAAAATGCCGATCTGTGTATCGATCGGAAAAATCTGAACCCGTTCAGGATCCTTTGTAATGAAAAGGAAGGCATGAGCGCTTACTATTTTTCATGCCCGATTTATGACGAGCGGGAGCATCGATTGATAAATTTAAGTTACCAAAAAAACGGGAATGAATTTTGGGGTAAAGGGATCAATGCCCGTATAACGATAAGCGGGAATCGTGTATCTTTAAAAAACAATTTTTGCAAATTGGATTTCCTTCTGCCGCAAGAAAATATCCGTACTCATCTGACGGTGAGAGATTTTTGGGGGAACGAAAGGGAATGCCTATGCGATGAATCAAACCGAATGTATTTGACGTATAACGGCGTGGCGATCGAAACGCAACAAGAAAAATTTTCGTTTCGAATCGACAAAAATTCGGATAAACTCATGCAGAACGGTCATTTCGTCGCATGTATGGCAAATGAATTTCTGCCATACGCGACAGTTGCTCCTCTGGCGGAAAAAACATCGGGTTCGGAAATATTACCGCTGTGTTGTACCGCGGAAATGAGCGATGATAACGTTACCGTTACATTCGAGAAACGGCCGGGTTCTACGATATTATTTACCGTGGATTTATATGCCAATAAATGTGTTTTCGATACAACGATCGAAAGCAAAAATCCCGACAAGAATAATTCTTTCGGCGCGGTCGCGGTCTTGGGGAATTCGGAGACGTGCGGTACACAATGGCTGTATTCGAGATTGGATGTTATGCAGTTCGTTGATTTAAATTCGATGATTATATCGGGCGCCAGGTTGTATTCGTCTTGCTACAATTCTGCGGACACTGAGTTTGGCGTCTACAAGATGACGGAAAGTTGGTGCAGTTTCGGTTCAACCTGGAACAGCAGGATTTTACCTTCGGAAAAACTGACGGTCACAAAAAATGAAGGATGGTATCTGGTGAGCGATATTACGGAAATCGTGAAAGACCTGATCGGCTTAAATATGCCGAGAAATCCCGGTATCGTAATGATCCCGATACAAAACGATAAGAATTATCGTTTGATTTCAACGGGAGACAATTATTTTACGCCACAAATGATAGAAATAAATTTAAAAAAAAGAGGATAAAAAATGAAGAAAATAATTTTAGGGAAATTAGCAAACACGAGGAATAATGCAGAAGAACAGATGATTTCGGATGACTCATCGAATAGAATGATTGAACCCGGAGTTGCACCCGAGGTCAACGAATACATGACTTCTGAAGAAATTAACAAACGTGAGGATGCGCTTTTTCTTGGCGATAAATCCGAAAAAGCAGCCGAAATCGTGGAAGAATATGTAGAGATGCGAGAGGAAAACGTAAAACATTTTAAGATGAGCGACGGTACTTGTAAAGCCGTATTTTACAATGAACCGGTTCATTACCTGGACGAGCAAGATCATACATACAAAGAGATAGACAATACATTTACGTTTGTAGAGCGGGATCTGTCAGATGCGGAAGATTTTTCGGGGTATGAAAATCATTGCGGAAACGTTAAAGTCAAACTGTCGAAAGAGGCTAATGACAATAATCTTATGAGAATCCAAAAAGGCGAGCATAAGATCGTTTGGAAGTTTTTGGGAAGAGGTCAAAAGACTTCCGAAAATGCGCTCGGCGATTTTTCCGATCGATTATTGACAGAAGCGAAAGTTATAAATTGCGCTTCTGACAAAGGGGGAACGTATACTGATTTTGCAAGAAAATTAGTCAATGAAGTCAAATATGAAAATTTGGTATCGGGTACGGATCTGCAGTACATTGTTTCGAGTGCGAAAGTTAAAGAAAATATTATCGTCAAAGAAAAATCGGACAGTTATGAATATGCGTTTTTGTTGAAAGCGGAAAATTTAGAACTGGAACTTTCTAAGAATCAAAACTCGATCGAATTTTTTGTTACGAAAGTCAATGAAAGCGGTTCTTTCGAACGAGAGGTCATCTTTACAATGCCCGCCGCGTATATGTACGACGCTAAAGGGGAGATAAGCAACGACGTCGTCTGCGAATTGGAAGAAATACAGACGGGGCGTTATATTTTTAAAATTATACCGGATAAGAATTGGATGGAATCGGCGGACAGAGAATTTCCGGTCACGATCGATCCTACGATATTTACGTCCGATAAATCGTTTATACAAAGCGTCACTTTGTGGGAACATAGCGGAAAATATTTCGATTCTACATATAACAGAATCGTCGCTTATACCGGAAGCGAAAGAATCATGTCCTACATTAAATTCAATGTTCCTTCTGTTTCTTACGGCAGAATTCTGAATGCATCTTTAAATTTGCAAGTATTTGATTATTATCAGGAAGAGCTTGAGATCAGGCGTATCACATCGAACTGGTCGCCGGAATCGGTTACATGGGATTCCAGGCCGTCATACGGCACCGAAATCGAGGGTTACTTTAAATTTTATACGGATAATCGTGATTATGCGCCGGATCAGAACATCGAAATTGATTTAACGCGAATTGCCCAACGGGGCGCCGATGCGTTGAATAAGGGTATCGTACTCAAATTGAAGGATGAATTCGAACCGGGCTTTCTCGGCTTCTGGGGAGAGTATACTCCGGCGAATCAGGGTGCGGTTCCCGTTTTATCGATGGTTTATACGAATACTCGGGCGATCGTCGGCAATAAGCAACAAAAAAATTCCGTAAACAGGGCGGGTACGGGCATTTTGGATTTATATACTCAAAATTTGCAATTCGTGCACGAAGACGTGCGGCTTGCAGGTGAAAAAATGCCGTTGGAAATCTCGCATATCTACAACAGCAAGTTTGCTTCAAATTTAAATATCAGATCTTCCTCCGGTTATTTCAGCAGCAACTTGGGGCTCGGTTACGGTTGGAAAACGAATCTTCATCAATATGTTTTCCCTTGCAATTCTATCGGTAACGTTGATGAGTACAGTCCGCGAGCAAAGTATGTTTATATTGACCAATTCGGGAACGAGCATATCTTGGTCGAAACGAAATTGAATGCGGAAGGTTCTAAAGAAATTACGGATGAAAGCGGAAAAAATCTGATCTATGACGAAGTGGATAAAGTTCTTAAAGATAAAACCGGCAACAAACTTTATTTCAATAAATATTGTCAATTGGAAAAGATAGAAGATAGTTTCGGCAATTCTATAAGCATTTCTTTTAATACAAATCAAACGATCGCTTCCGTGCAGGACGGCGCCGAAAGGTATGCGTATTTTCATTATAACGGTGCCTCTGCTACCGCATCTGATCCGCTGTTATCTTCCATCAGTTACGCCGAGTCGCAGCGAAGTGTGGAATTTGAATACACGAATAAAAGACTGACCAAGATTAAATATAAAGACGGCACTTTCAGTACGTATACTTACGGTGAAACAGGCAGCAGTTATGATTTGACGTCTGTTCGCGATCAGATCGGTTACAGACTCAATTATATTTACGGCAATAATAAAATAACGATACAGGAAAGTACCAACGTAGGAAAAATCGCAAATAACTCGACTACGAATATCAGCGAAAAGTACGGAAATAAACTGGAAATAGATTTTGTCGGAAATAAAACGTTTTTAAAATCCAAGGACGGTAAATGTTTGGTTCATATTTTTGATAAATCCGGTACCGCAATTTGTTCTTACGTGGATCAAGGAACTGCGTTGAACGGTCAAAAAAACAATGTCGTAAACGATATACAATTTGTATCTTCCGAAAACGGCAATTTGTTTACCGTTGCGGCGAATCGCGACGCCGAAAATTATGTGATCAACGGCGGTTTCGAGCAGAACAGTTATTGTTGGACGGCGAATAATCTCAATAATTGCGATTACGTGACAACGATTGCAACCGTGGAGGGATCGGGCGCTTATAGAATTCAGGGAGAACTGAATAAAAGAAAATATATTTCGCAGAACGTCGCGGTCTCTTCCGACGAAGATAGTTTCATTCTGTACGGTTTTGCAAAAGCCAGATCTCTACCGACCAACATCAGAACGTATGTAAACGGATCTACCGATAACGGCAGCATAAAGGATCCCACCGTCAATGAACTGACGGATTATACAAAATTCGGACTGAATGCTCAAATCGTATATACGGATAATACAAGAGAGCCGGTCTGTTCAACGAGTTTCAACTATTCGGAAGAAGAATGGCAACTCGCCGCGGTAGGAGTATGCAAAAGCAGGGACAACAGATATAAAAAAATCAAATATATTGCGATCCAGGCGGAATATACAAACAATTTGAACGATGTATATTTTGATAACATCCGTTTGGTGCCGGGCAGGTATGCAAAGCAGAAAATTACGAATAATTATCTTTTGCAGCGCAATAATGTCAACTATGATTTTTCAAAAATAACGCATATCAAATATACGACGGAAGGATTTCTGGCGATCCAAAAATGGGAAACCGTCAGTACCTATAAAGACGGAAAATGCATTTTGAACGAAGATGATATCGGAAAAATGATTCGCCAAAAAATCACCGACGGAAAAGGTTGTGTCTTTATCGGCGGGGAACTTATATCTTCAGAAGCAATTGTTGGAGAACTTTTTTGGGGAAATAAATTAGCAAGGATCGCATTCGTCATAAATGGAGTTGAATACGATATTTTTGACAATTTCATTTTGAGAAATACGCAGACGATCGAAATCGAAAACGGTTCCGGACAGATTGCGGAATTAAAAACCGATTTAAACGATAATATTGTCAAGGCTACTATTATTGATGAAAACGGCAGACGTTTTGACACGGAATTTACGTATCAAGGTGCAAAGCAGAAAAGTCAAAAAGATGTTTATCGCGGAATTATTACGGAAAATACTTATAACGGATATGGTAATCTCATATCGACAAAGACGCGAAATACCGGAGATTACGATACCACAAATGCGCTGATCAACGATCTGCAATACAATAATTCAGGGAATACGCTTTACAGCGATAATGGTTCTCGCGGAAGCGGTTTTGAAACGAAAACAAACTTTAATAACGCTTTCGGCAGGCTGGAATATATGTTGTTGCCTGACGGAACTAAAATCAATTACAACTATTTCAATGACGACAGTCTGCGCAGTATGTCCGTAACGACCGAAAATGAAGTCGTTTCCAACTTATATAATTATACGAAAGGGCTTTTAACGCAAATATCCTGCAAAAACAATGTTTATAATTTTGAATACGACGGATTTGGCGAGATTACAAAAACTATCGTGAACGGTATAGAGTTTGTAGGAAACGAATACTTTAATCAAAGCGATTATACATCCTCGGATGAAGCCACTTTCGATTATTCCAAAACGACCTTTCATAACGGAATAGATCAACAAGGCAAGAATAAAGATTACAGTGAAAAATCTATTTATAATAAGAATCAGGCATTAATTTGTCGTTTCGGGGAGGGTTATGATAGTAACAATAATTTAGTGTCCGAAGAGATCATCCGCGTCGAATATGATGATCACGACAGGGCGGAGTATGTTCACGATAAAGCAATGGGTTCGGATAAACAGGTAACGTACCGCAATGTTTACAAGGACGACGGTAAATTGGACTATGTGAGTATATCGGGATACAAAACGGGAACACTGAAAGATAATTACGATAATCAAGAACGTCTGGTATCCAAAAGCATTATCTTCGGACAGCAAAAAAACTATGCGTTTTATTATGATTCGTATGGCAGCAGTATCGTTCCCGATAATCGTCTTTCCTCGATCAATCTGCCGACGGGCGCCAATATCGCCTACGATTATGATAATTTAGGTAGGATCCGTAAACGGAGTATAGATACCGGTTACTGTAATCGGAAAATCAGCGAATCGTTTGGTTTTTTAAAGTCTAATTATAATAAAGATATTTGTAAAGAGGATAGGACTACGAATTTTGTTTCGACCGTCCAGTATAACTCAGACAGTTTCAGCGCCAGCGCGTTTTACAGTTACGACAAGCGAGGAAATATCTCGCAAGTTACCGATAACGGCAAATTATATCGTTATCAATATGATGAATTGGACAGGCTGATACGGGAAGACAATCAGGCACTCGGCTTTACAAAAACATATGTATACGACGGAAACGGGAACATCGAAAGTATCCGTGAATATGCTTATACGACAGGCGACGACTTAAACAATGTCCGCGTAGCAAGATACGGTTACGACGGGATCGGGATTCATAAAGATCGCCTCATGCAGTATACGGGATATGATGGACAATCAGAAAATATCTCGGATTACGATTCTATAGGAAACCCTTGCAAATATCGGGGCCATGTGTTAAAATGGGAGCGAGGAAGACAGTTGGCGAAATACGGGGAAATCGAATACAGATACGATGCCTCAGGAATCCGCCAGGAAAAACAAGTCGGGAACGTACCGCATAAATATTATACGGACGGCAGCCGAATTTATAAAGAAGAGCGCGGAAACGAAGTTCTTTGGTATCATTACGACAATACCGGAGTAACGGGATTAGAGCATAACGGAAAGAAATATTATTTCCAGAAAAATATCCAGGGCGACGTAGTAAGAATATTCGACGAGGCAGGATCATTGAAAGCGTCGTATATCTATGACGCGTGGGGAAACCATCGAGTGATCGACGGGATGACGGGAATGGACGTGACGCACGATTTCACGATCGGGGGAGTCACGACAGACGTGAGCCAGCATATCGGCAATATCAATTCTTTCCGATACCGCGGGTATTATTTTGATCGTGAAACGGGCTTATACTACCTGAATAGCCGATATTACGATCCTGCGATATGCCGTTTTATCAATGCGGACGATGTTTCCTATATTAATCCTGAAATAATTAATGGATTAAACCTCTATGCTTATTGTTTTAATGATCCTGTAAATGCAATCGATGAAGCAGGCAATATGCCGAATTGGCTAAAATGGCTGATAGGTGGTTTAGCATTTGTTGGGGCCGTAGCATTAACTGTTTTATCAGGCGGATCATTGACTCCTGTATTTGTAGGAATGGGAATAAGCATAATAGGTGGAGGTTTAATACAGGGAGCAATAACAGCGACTAACGGAGGAGATTTTTGGCAAGGATTTGCCAATGGGGCAGCAGATGGTGCCTTTTGGGGCGGAATTTTTGCATTTATGAGTGCAAGCTTTTCATTTGTAAAAAATATTAATTTAATTCGATCCAATGGTGTTGTTATAGGTAAAGGGATGGAAAGAGTAGGTTATGTAGCAGATCAATTAGCCTTGTCTAAGTATACTCCTATGAAAGGCTATAAGATGATTTCTAAAATATTTGGTAATAAGTTTGCCGATACGTTAAGTATTGCTCATAATAAGGCATGGATAAGAAGAGTTATGCGATTAAACAAAAGTATTTTGGATATTGGATTGGGTGGAGCATCTTCAGCAGGTGCTTGGTATGGCATGGAGTTAAATGAAGTATCTAAATATTTGTGGCATATTTTGTTTTGATTAGGAGATAAGGTGTTATGTTAAAAGAATTGAAACCTTATTTACAACTGTTTAAGAGTTGGGAAAAACAAGAACACAAAGATGTTGGTTTTGTTATGGTTAAATTCCATAAAGATAATTATACAGTTGTATTTGAGGAAGATTTGCGAGAGCATATTATTAACTTTACAATTTTACATCCCTTGAAAAAAATAATAAAAATTTATTTTAGAGAGTGTCTTTATGCGGATAAAATATTACAAATTAATGATTTGCTTTTTGAATTAAAGCAGTTAGGAAATACAGTTGATGAACAGGCAGAATTAAAAGCGTATATTAATTTTTTGATGTTAAATCATTTTTTTGAAAATAATATTTAATTTAAAATCAAATTCAAAGAATAGTGGGAGAATTCATACGATGATTCTCCCTTTTTCTTATCATAATGCAGTATACGTGATTGGATGGACAATCAGAAAGTATCTCGGATTACGATTCGATTTAAATCCTTGCAATTACCGAGGTCATGTGTTAGAATGGGATAAACGAAGATAGTTATATAGTTATTGTCTGAATAATCCGATTTACCGGGAACTTTGATCGATAGATATGGTTCGCTTATGGTTAGCAGATTATATCAATAAATCTTTGTGTAAACTTGAAATCATAAAACGGATCCAGGTTCAGGCAGAAATGACCAGGGTTAGGAATACAATATAGATTTTTTGATTAAATAAAGAATTTAGGGGATTATTTAATAGAAGTATCTTTTTAGGAGTTTATTATGACAAAACAAGAGTTAGATAACAAACTAACAGAAAACGGACTTGAACCTAAGCAAACTTATGCAGTCGAGAATCCTAGCTGGGGAGATGTTTATTTAATAAAAAAGTTAAATTCAAGCGAAGGATATCGCATTTATTATAATGAACGCGGTAAAAATTATTTATTGATTGAAACAAAAACTATAGAAGAGGCGTATGACTTTATTTACCAATGATTAGTTTTGGGAGGTTAATTTGGAAGTGTTAGAATATTTTTTTGGTAAAATCAAATTGCCCAAAAAAGAAACAAAGGAAGGAGATGCGTTGTGGCTGAATCCGAAAGCAGATAAGCAAATGGATAAAGTAGTACACAAAAAATATGCCCCAATTAATGAAATACAAATACAACAAATGGAGCAAGATTTACAAAGAATTTCGAGAGTTGTATTTCCGGATTGGTATCGTTCTTTTTTACAATATGCAAACGGGCTTAGTCTATATTATGGAGCAATATCGTTGTATGGCTTACAAAAAGTTGAGCGTAGTAATCCGGAATGGGAGTCTCCTTCTAGTTTGTATTTAGAGAATTTGAGCCGCCATAAACACGTGCCTAAGGAATGGCTGTTTATCGGATGTTATTGTTACGATGGAACAGAAATAGTAATCGATACAAATAAAGAGGAATCGGATATTTTTTGTCTTTACAATGAAACAGATAAAGTCATTTGTTCATGGAAAAATTTTGATGAATTTTTATTTACGGAAACAAAGCGATTAGAATTATTATATTTACAGCATCCTTGGGGATGGCTTGATATAAAATCTAATACATTGCCGGTTGGACATAAAGATAAAAATTAATATCACGGAAAAAGCAGAGTAAAAATACTCGGTCTTTTCTTTTTCCTTCTTTTTATATGCAATGAATTCAGCCCCCAAAGGGCTTTTGAGGAATACTGTGTTTCCTTTCCGAAGGGAACGTAAGACCTTATAAAACGAATAAAAATTAAAAAGAGCCGCCCCGATGATTCGTTCATCGGGGCGGCTCTTTTATGTTAGATATAATTTGTGCTCTCACGGGGCACGGGTTTGCAGTTTATGTAGGAGAATTTGGGATGTTTGGAGGGGCTGAGCATCTGATTGATCAAGGTCTGCACCAATTCTTTTCCGAGGGCGGTTTTATCCACGTTGATGGTGGAGAGCGTCGGGGTGCTGTATTTGCTGCCCGATGAATTTTCGAAACCGACTACTTTGATCTTTTCGGGTACGGATATGTCGAGTACCTTCAAAGCCTCCAAAGTCAGAAGGGCGATATAATCGTTTGCGCAGATAAAACAGTCGGGGAGCGTCGCTTTTGAAATTAATCCGGATAATTTTTCAATGTTGTTATAAGGAAGCGCGTTATCAGCCAAGATATTGTTGGCGGGATCGTAGGGGATATCCCTTAAAAACATAGCGTCGCGCATGCCCAGGTATCGTTCGTAAAAGGACAGGCAGTTTTTATAGTAACCGACGAACCCGAACGAACGGCAGCCGCCTTCGTCGATGAGTTTGAGACAATACGATTTGACCGAATGGATATTTTCCATCATCACGATGTCGTAATTGTAATTGGAATCGACGTCGGAAAAAGCGGTGTCCATAAATACAATGGGAAGATTCAGCGACTTTACCTGTTGGATCAGGTCCACGTCGAAAAATTCCATGCACATGATGCCGTCCACTTTGAACTTGTTGATATAGTTTTTCAGATTTTCGAAATGCGCGCTCGACGAGAGCGTATATCTCAAAAGGCTCACGTTCAGTTTAGAAAGTTCCGCCTCGATGCTCTTTAAAACGTAAATATGGAAGGGGATATTCATGAGCATCTTCGTGGAAAGCAAAAGGATTTTTTTGTTTGCCAGCGCCGCGTACGAATCGCGCATTTTGGGAAAATTTTTGTATCCGAGTTCGGAAGCGGCGTTCAGTACCGCGATCTTGGTCTTTTCGGGCACGTATTTCCCATTCAGCGCTTTGGATACGGTGTTGCGCGAAATCCCCAATTTTTCTGCGATATCGGAAATTTTGATCGTGTCGCTCATTTTCAATTCCCTCGATTTTTTCTCTCTTGTCTTGATTATAAATCGAATCGCGCAGAATGTCAATAAGATTTGTGTAAATGTATAAAAATAGAGTTTTATTCTGAAAAAACGCGCGGCATGACATTGCAAATACACAAATTAGTTTGCGGCGGTCAAGATTTAATAACGAAAAAACGATATAAAAATATGCAAATACACAAATACGCAACTCAAAAATTGTGCAAATATAGAATTAAAATCAAAAATAAGGTCAAATATTGACAAACATATAAATTATGATACAATAAAACTACAAAAAGGGAGGTGCTATGGTGAAAAGCGGAGAAAGCGAACGGGAAGCCGCGGCGCGCAGCGACGAGTTATTCAAAGATGGCGACATCGTTGCGGCGGGCGGTAAAAATCATAGTGAAATCAGAATAAAACAAAAAAAATCGTGGGTGCCCGTGGTATTTATCTTGCCCGCGCTCGCGTTTCTGATCTTATTCAATTACGTGCCTATGTACGGCATTCTGATCGCGTTTCAGGATTACGTTCCGGGAGACGATTTTTTATCTGCAAACACGATATGGATCGGTTGGCAAAATTTTTCCATGTTTTTCGGCGCAACGAATTTTTGGCAACTGATTGCAAACACTTTTATTTTAAACATACTCGGCTTTATCATCGGATTCCCTTTGCCAATTATCGTAGCGCTATTATTGAATTCGTCTATCAATAAGTCGATGAGCAAAGTGATGCAGACAATCTTTATCGCGCCGAACTTCATTTCGCTCGTGGTTATGGTAGGTATCTTGTATCTGTTTTTCGGCACGACGGGCTTTGTGAACAACGTTCTGGAATCGCTGGGGCTGGAACGGTATTCTTTTTTCCTGGAAGCGGGCGCGTTTCGGCCGCTTTATACGCTCTCGGGCGTATGGCAGGGGTTCGGCTGGTCGGCGATCATCTATATCGCGGCGCTTTCGGGCGTGGACCCGACCCTGCACGAGGCGGCGAAGATCGACGGCGCGAGCCGTTTCAAGCGCGTTTTGTGCGTGGATTTCCCCGCCATCTCGGGTACGGTATCGGTCCTTTTGATCCTCGCGATCGGCGGGCTTTTGGCTTCGGGCCATGAAAAGGCGCTTTTGATGCAGACCGAGGCCAATCTGGAAACTTCGGAAATTTTGGCAACGTACGTCTATAAGCGGGGGCTTACGGGTTATACGCAGCCGGGCTATGCGACCGCCATCGGGCTGTTCAGTTCGGTCATCAACGTCGTATTATTGGGCTTTGCGAATTTTCTGGCGAAAAAATTCAGCGCCAACACGCTGTGGTAGGAGGCAGAAGGTATGGATAACAAACCCGTTACCGCGGAAAAGGCAAGGCGCAGGCTCAACAGCGACACGGTTTATTACATCGTCAATACGGCAATTTTAGTGCTTTTGACGTTGATCGTCGTATATCCGCTGTACTTTCTGGTCATCGCTTCCATTTCAGATCCCGACCTCGTATTGAACGGAGAGGTGCTCTTTTACCCCCGCGAGATCACGTTTTCGGGTTTTGAAAGGCTGTTTCAGGATAATAAGATCTGGAACGGCTATCTGAACACCATTATCAATACGGTGGCGAGCACGGCAATCAGCCTAGCCATCACGGTGGCGGCGGGCTACGGGCTGAGCCGTCCCAATATGATATTCAAAAAGTTTTTTCTCTGGCTGTTCATCATCACCATGTTTTTCGGCGGCGGACTGATCCCGTTTTATCTGGTCGTTTCGCAGTTGGGCTGGATCAATACCCGCTGGGCGCTCATCGTGCCTTCGGCACTGAACGTATGGAACGTGTTCATGACGAAGGCGTATTTCGAATCGAATATTCCCGATTCCATATTAGAAGCGGCGCGAATCGACGGCGCCAACGAATTTATGACCTTTGTACGCATCGTTTTGCCCATATCGCAGGCGATCATCGCCGTCATGCTGCTCTTCTACGCGGTGGGCAACTGGAACAGTTATTTCAACGCCCTGATTTTTATCACGACCAAACAGGATCTGTTCCCTCTTCAAATGGTGCTGCGCGAGATCCTCATCGTCGAAAACTCGGGCGCGATCGGCGGCGGCAGCAGCGATACGATCGTCGAACAGATCAAACTTGCGAATCAGATCAAATACTCGTCGATCATCGTTTCTACGGTCCCTATACTCTGCCTGTATCCGTTCGTGCAGAAGTATTTTTCGCAGGGCGTCATGATCGGTTCGTTAAAAGGATAATAAAAGAAAAATATAAAGGAGGAAATTATGCAAAAAAAACTTGTAGTAGCAATGTTGTGCCTGCTGTTCGCGCTCGTCCCGTTCGCGGGATGCGCGGGAGGGGGCGGCCCTTCGCAGAGTCTCGATGAACTCGGCTATCAGTATAAGGATACGAGCAAACCGATCATCGCGGAAAAGGGCGCGCAGAAATACGACATCATTTCGCAGAAAAACCCGCAGGCCGACGACTATAACGACATGAAAGTGCTCAACGATCTGGAGGACAGCACGAACGTCGATATCCAATGGCAAAACCTGTCGGCGGGGCAGTATGCGGAGCAAAAAAATCTGATCATGTCGGATAAGAGAAACTGGCCCGATTCTATCTATCACGCCTATTTCTCGGACGCGGAAATGATCCGCTATTCGACCAGAAAGACCTTTTTGGCTGTCAGCGATTATCTCCAGTATATGCCCAATCTCTCTGCGATCCTGGAAAAGCGCCCCGACGTGAAAAAAGCGATCACCATGCCCGACGGCAAAATTTGGTCGCTGCCGCGCGTCGAGGAAATGGGGCTCGTCATGCACCCCAATCTGTTCTTTATGAACAAAAACTGGCTCTTAAAACTCGTCAACGACGGTTCCATCAACTTTTTGAAGGCTTCCGACGTCAAAGACGGGCTCGATCTGACCGTCGACCAGTTGGGACAAATTCTGGAATACTTCAAGGGCGACATGAACGGCAACGGAAAAAGCGACGAGATCCCCCTCAATTTCGTTTACAACAACTATTTCCAGGGCAACCAGGCGGATCTGTACGCCGCGTTCGGGTTCCCCGCCAACGTCGATTTCAGAACGGTCATCGACGGAAAGGTTACGAACATGGCGGTTCTGGACGAATATTACCAGGCGGTCAACTACTACGCCGATTGGGTGCAGCGCAAACTGATCCCCACGAACGTGTTCGAAAACAGCGAGGAAACGTTCCTGGCGAGCGGCAAGGGCGTCGAAAAACTGGGCGCGTTCTATTGGTGGGAGGCGGAAACGGTCGTGGAGCATCCCGAAAATTATATCTATCTGAACCCGCTCATCGGACCGAACGGCGACCAGATGGTCGGCCTTTCCAACAGTCCCGAAATTTCCAAGTGCCTCGCGGTCGTGTTCGCGAACTGCCCCAATCCCGAAGTGCTCTTCACGTATTATGACAGATATTACGATCCGTACGTTTCCGCGCAGATCGTATACGGTCCCGTCGGCATCGTATACGAAGAGGAATTGGACGAAAACGGCATGCTGGTGCAAAAACCCATACCCGACGGCATGACTGCGGACGAATTCCGCCTGAAAAACGCGCCGATGGGAATTTCATACCTTTCCCAGGAAACGTGGGATAATTATCTGAACATGGAACCGCGCGCAAAACTTAGGGTGAAAAATCTTGAAAAGTATATCGATCCTTTCGTCCCGTCCAACGTGGATACGTTCTCGAACCCCATCTATACGCTGGAAGAGATCAACACGCTGGCGCAGTACGAACAGAATATCACAGACTATATCAACAAAAAGCAGATCGACTGGCTGCGCAACGGCGGCGTCGGAAAATCTGCATGGGAAACGTATAAAGCGGATCTGAAATCGCTTCATATCGACGAAGTGTACGCAATTTATCAACGCGGCTACGAACGTTCCGTGGCCGACTAAACAATAAGGGAGAATCACAGTGAAAAAAATTTGTGCAGCCATTTTGGCAATGCTGCTCGTACTCGGCGTATTTACGGCGTGTTCTGGCGCGAAAGATGAAGTTAACCCCGAAATCCTGGGCGTAAAAGACGCCGCCGCCGTCGAGCAGGGCAAGGAATACGACGCGCTCGCGGGTGTGACCGCCACGGACGATAAGGACGGCGATCTGACCGCGAAGATCGTGATCACGTCCACGCCCGCCCTCGAATTCGTCAACGGAAAGACGACGCCGACGAAACAGGGGACGTATGAACTCGTCTATTCCGTCAAGGACAAGGCGGGCAACGAAGGGAACGCCTACACGACGTTGACGGTAACGAGATCGATTTCCGAAGAGACCTCCTATAAAAAATATCAGTTCGGAAATACCGACACCTCCGACGTGGACGATTTCGGCATGGAACTGATCAAAAGCGGCACGGGCGACGCGACGCTCGCGCTGACGGACGGCGTCATGCGCCTCGACGTGAAAAATTCGGGCGCGGCGGTTGGCGACGTCAAACTCATGCGGCAGGAATTCAAACCCGTCGCGGGCACCGAATACGACGTGATCTTTACCATGAAATCGTCGCAGAATATCATGTTCAATATGCTGGCAAATCATAACACCAAAGACGGCGATACGGCGGCATGGGCTCCCATCGGCTCTAGCGCCTGGAATGTGGCAATGGGGTCGAAATATCAGGAGTACAAACTTACCTTTACCGTGCCCGAAGGCGAAAATGAAAACGTACAACTCATTTTCGAGTTGGGCAAACATTCCATGAACGACGTCTCCAATCCCGATAGTTACGTCGTAGATATCTTATATGTAAAAGTCGTGGAAAGAGTGGGCGAAGAATATCCCGAAAGCGTGTTCAAAACGGATTTTACCGCGGAAAACCCGGGTATGTCGATGAGCAATACGGCGCTCGGCAGCGTGGCTTTTGCGAACGGCAAGGCTGTCGCGACGATCACGGGCTACGGCGAAGCGGGCTGGACGAATAAACTCGAGCAGGACACGACCGTCAATATTGTCAAAGGTAAAAAATATCGCCTCACCCTCAAAATGACGGCGAAAAACGCGCAGTCGGGCGAATTCTGCATCGAGGATAAAGTCACCGAATATCAAGCAAGGGCACTGTACGATAATATCAACCTGGCGGCGGGCGAGGAATTCGTCTACACCAAAGATTTCTTTGCCGAAAAAGACGTGGAAAACACCAGCATGAAATTCTATGTGGGCGGCGCCTCTGCGGGCGTGACGAGCAACGAGATCACCGTCACCGAATGGGAAATTTCCGAACTGGTCGGCGACAAATCGGAAGACAAGGCGCTGTACAGATTTATCCCGTACAGCAAGGCGAGCGAATGGGATTGCTTCAACGGCAGAGAATCGGACATCGGGTCGGGCATGGGCACCATGTACGAAAAGGACGGTTCGATGTTCTACCGTGTCGACGAATTGTCCGCCCTGGATTACGGCAACAAGATCTTCGTCAACAAGATCACGCTGGAAAAGGACGCACTCTATAAGATCCGCTTCACGATCAAAGCCAATAAAGCGGGAAAGACATGGTTTATTTTAAACCAACTCGATACCTCGAAATTCGAGCCGACCGTCAGCGAAGTATGCAATCTTACGACCGAGGCGCAGACGTTTGAATTTACTACCGACAGAGAATTTCCGCTGGCGCTGGATTTTGAACTCGTATGGTCTTTCGGGCAGGGCTACAACACCGAAGGGGATTATCTCATCGAAATTTCCAACGTTGAAATTTTGAAGTTGACTTAAAACAGAATAGGTCAGGTTTTTTCCCCGCCGGAAGGCGGCGAAAAAACCTGATTTTTTAGAGACGGACTATGGATTACTTGAAAGAATCGGCGGACAGATATATCCGCCAAAACTTAAACAAAGGCTCAAAAGATTATAAGCCCCGCTATCATTTTTCCGCGCAGGTCGGCTGGATCAACGATCCGAACGGCTTAGTGTATTACGACGGGTATTTTCACATTTTTTACCAATACTATCCGTACGGACTGGAATGGGGCCCTATGCACTGGGGGCACGCGCGCAGCAAAAATCTCGTGGATTTCGAGTATCTGCCCGTGGCGCTTGCGCCCGACGCGCCCGACGAGAGCGGCTGTTTTTCGGGCGGCGCGGTCATCGACAAGGAAAAAAATCTGCTGCACTTGCTCTATACCCGCCATTACGAACGGGAAAACGTGATCAGACAGACGCAATATCACGCGTATTCTTCGGACGGCGTGCGCTTTACGAAGACCGAGCGTGCGGCGATCGGGGAAGAGTTGCTGCCCGAAGGTTTTACGTCGTGTTCCTTCCGCGATCCCAATCCCGTCGTCATCGGCGACACCTATTACGTAGTGGTGGGCGCGCAGACCAAAGAGCGCGCGGGCGCGGTGCTCGTATATTCCTCGCGGGATATGAGCGAATTCAAATATGAATTCACCATCGAAAACGAGAATTTCGGCGAAATGGTCGAATGTCCCGATCTTTTTCGGTTGAACGGCGAAATGGTTTTGACCTTTTCCGTCGTCGCGCTGAAAAACCAAGATCTGACCAATATCGACGGAAAAGCGAGCCTGTACGCGGTCATGAACGTCGATTTCGAAAAAAAAGCGTACGAATTTCTGCATATCGACAGTCTGGACGAAGGCACGGACTTTTACGCCCCGCAGACGTTGGAGGACGGAAACGGCCGCCGCATCATGCTCGCCTGGCTGGATATGTGGAACAACAACTCCTTTTCCAAAAATAATCGCCTCGTATCCAACGGCGTCTATACTCTCCCGCGCGATCTGGTACTGGAAAACGGCAGGCTTTTACAATATCCCATTCGGGAAGTAAAGGATATCTTCCGCAATCGGTTTACGGTCGCGGAGGGCGGCGAAATGAGCAAGACGGCGTATATAGAAGCGGAGATGAACGGCGGTTCTCTCTTCACGTTCGGCTGCGGCGACGACTATATCTCTTTGAAAATCGAAAACGGCCGTTTTACGCTGGAACAGCGGCAAAAGAATCATATCACCGCCGTACGCAAAGGAAAGTACCGAAGCGATACCTTTCACGTGGAAATTTTTACCGACAGGTGTTCTTTGGAAGTATTCGTAGACAACCGCGACGTGTTCAGCGCGCAGGTGTTCATCGAATGCGAACGTTATAAAATCATGCGTTCGGAAAAAATAAAGATCTTGCGCGCCGCCTCCGTTTGACGGGGCATAGGAGGAAAGATGAAGAAAATCGTGAGTTTGATCATGTGCGTATTGCTTATGACCGCACTGTGCGCCTGCACGGGCGGAGAGGAAACAAAGGAACAACTCGTGCCAGACGTATCCGATCTGTCGGGGCTAGACGAATACGGGCAGGAAAAGAATACCGATTACAGGTATTTCTGGAAACCGCCGCAGGCGAACGGATATGTGGGCGATCCCATGCCGTACTATGAAAACGGCGTCTACTCGATCTTTTATCTGCAGGACGAGGGCGGCAGCCTGCGTCACAGCGTGTTCAGAGTGGATACGAAGGATTTTATAGATTACGAGTATAAGGGCGAGGCATTGCGTTCGGGCAATCTGTACGATCAGGATTATTGGATCGGCACGGGTTCCGTCGTCAAAGCGGAAAAAGATTACTACTTTTTTTATACGGGGCACAATCCCAATATGGAACAGCAGGGCGAACCGTGGGAAAAGGTGATGGTCGCAAAGTCGGTCGGCAGTCTGGACAATTTCGTTAAAATAAAAGATTTCGAGATCGCGCCTCCCTCCGAATATTCGCAGCGCGATTTCCGCGACCCGCAGGCGTATTACGACGAGAAAACCAGAAGTTTCGACGTGACCGTGGAAACCAACGCTGGCGGCGTCCCCAAGATCATCAAATATACCGTTTCGCTCGATTTAAAGCAGATTACTTTAAACGGCGTCGTGTTCGAGGACCCCGTCAACGGATTCTGGAATCTGGAATGCGCCGACATCACGCACCAGAACGGCAAATATTTCATGACCTACTCGGCGCAGCCCGAGGATACCGTCTGGTACACCGTCAGCGACGAAAAGTTTTCGGGGTACGGTGCGCCCAAACGGCTGGAAGGAAAGCATTTTTACGCTCCCAAGATCGTGGAAGGGGATGCGGGCACGTTTCTGGTCGGCTGGGTATATCGGCGCGACGCGCTTTCGGACAATTCCAAACTCTATTGGGGCGGTCACCTCTTGGCGCATAAAATGGTGTTTAACGCCGACGACACGATCACTTTGACGGCGCCCGACGGTTTGCAGCGTTATTTCGGCTACGAAAACGATCTCGACCGCGCCGAGATCGACGTTTCCGTCGGCAACCGCTACGCGGCGGATTCCTACGAAAGTTATCTTTTAAAAGGGGAATTCCGATATACGGGCGCAAAGCCGTTCGGCATTCTGCTCGGGTACGGCGACGACGCGGCGGCGTACCGCTATGTCGGATACGATCCCGCGGCAAAAACGCTCGGTTACCGCCTTCCCGGCAAAACCGTAAACGAGTGCGAATACCGCATGGACCTCGAAGAAAATACGGAATATTCGTTCACGTATATACAGGAAGGCTCCGTCGGCGCGCTCTATATCGACGGCGCGGGCGCGCTGTCGTTCAGGACTTACGGCACGAGCAACAAGAAAGTCGCTTTCTTTTCGGAGGGCGCGCAGTTTCGCGTCGGCGGGCTGAGCCAGTGGATACGCAGCAAAAAAGCGTAAGAGGCAGGATATGATTTTTCAATGCAAAGACAATATCACCTGGGATACCTGGATGTATTTTTACGAAAATAAATACTATCTTTATTATCTCATTACGAACAATTCGGGCGGCGAAGGGTTCGGCGTGGCGGTGAGCGACGACGGCGTGCATTATACCGACTGCGGACAATGCATCGCCGCGTCGGATAAAATGGTGATCTATCTCGGCACGGGCGCCGTGTGGAAAAGCCCCGCGTTCGAGAAGGACGGCACGTTTATCTGCAATTATTCGGAATGGCGCGAAGAAGAGGGAACGGGCAAACGATATCAGAATATTTTTTTCGCGACAAGCAAAGATCTGATCCATTGGGAAAAAGCGGGCGAAGATCTCGTTTTTCCCGTAGACGAGAATTATTACGTCCGTTATGAAGAGGACGGCGGCCGTTGGGACTGCATTTATCCGCACCGTACGAAAGAGGGCTACGAGGGGTTTTTCACCGCCGCGCCCAAAGAATACGCGGGCTGCGGCTATGCCGTAAGCCGCGACGGGCTGCGCTGGACGGCGCAAAAGCCCCCGAAATTTTCTTTCGGCGGGCGCGATATCAGGGACGGGATCGAAGCGGGCGCGGTATGCGTGCACAACGGGAAATATTATATGCTGACGGGCACTTACCTGTATCCTTACGGCATGAGCGTGATGGTGAGTGAGCGCGCGAACGGAGAATATAAGCCGCAGAAAAAAAATTTCGCGCTCCTTTCCAATCAGTCCTTTATGCACGCGTATTTTATGCGCATTGTAGACGTAAACGGCGAAAAGTACGTCAATCATCACGTCCTTTTGCGCGAAACCAACGAATTCGGGCGCAATACGACGATGGCGGCGCCTCTCAAAGCCATAGAGTTTGACAAGGAAGATACCCTGCGCCTCAAATGGGCGGCGCTCAACGAAACGATGAAAGGAGAGAAGATCTCCGATTACGATTTGGAAAACGGGTTCGTACTCGAATACCTTGCGGACGACATTGCTTTTCAAACGGAAACCGAAGAGGTGAGATTTCATTTCGATTTCGCGTCCTGCGGGCTGCGGATCTGCGAAAACGGCGTGGTGGCGGAAGACATCTGCAAGGAGATTTGCGTTCCCGAAAAGCGTGTGAAAGTCTTGTATCGGAATACCCTCTGCGAGGTGTATCTGGACGATTATTTCGTCGGCTGCTATACATTCAAAGGAAAGGTAAAAGCCGTCGAAACCAAAAACGAAAGTACGATTTGGAGAATAAAGTGATGACAGGCAGAGAACGCATTTTAAACGCGCTGGATCATAAGGACACGGACAGAGTGCCCGTGGATTTCGGCGGTCACCGTTCGAGCGGTATTTCCGTGCAGAGTTATATCGAACTGAGAAAAGCGCTGGGATTGCCGCCTTCTAAACTGTATATCTACGATTTTATACAGCAGTTGGTGCTGATCGAGGACGACGTGTACGAAAAGATCCCCACCGACGTGGTGCAGTTGGGGCAGATCTATCTGAAACGGCCCGCATACTGGAAGGACTGGACGCTGGAAGACGGCACGCCCTGCAAGATCCCCGCCTTCATCGACGTGGTGCGGCAGAGCGACGGCGACGCCGTATACGGCGCGAACGGCAAAATGATCTGTATCAAGAGAAAGGGCTGTCTGTATTTCGAACAGACGTATTTCCCTTACGCCGACTCCGACGACGATACGTTCGAGGATATCTTATACAATCTCGAACACATTCTGTGGTGGAAACTCGGCGTGCCGCCCGCGCCCGCGGGCTTTGACGAGGCGGGGCTCGCGCAGATGCGCGAGGACGCGAAAGAACTGCGCGGGAGCACGGACAAAGCGATCTACGCGATCTTCGGCGGCAATCTGGTGGAAATGAGCCAGTTTGCCTTCAAAATCGACAATATCATGTGCGAAATGGCGCTCAACCCCGATCGCGTGCACACCTTTTTAGACAGGCTCATGGAAATGCACCGCGTGAACCTGAAAAAATTCATAGACGCCGTAGGCGACTATGTGGACGTGATCGGTTTCGGAGACGATATGGGCACACAGAACGGCCCGCAGTTCTCGCCCGACATGTACCGCGAATTTTTTCAGCCGCGCCACAAAGAGTTATGGAGCGCCGTGCGGCGATATAATCCGAACCTCCGCACCAATTTGCACTGCTGCGGCAGCATCGACAGGCTGCTCCCCGATATCATCGCGGCGGGCATCGACAGCATCAACCCCGTGCAGATCAACTGCAGCGGCATGAGCCCCGAACATCTGAAAGAGGCGTACGGAAAAAATATCGCCTTTTGGGGCGGCGGATGCGATTCCAACGTATGTATGTCCGCGAGTCCGCAGCAGGTCGCAGAACACGTCGAAAAAAACGTGCGTATTTTTTACGAGGGGAGCGGATTCATTTTTCAGCACGTGCATAACATTCTCGCGAATGTGCCTCCGCAAAATATCATAACCATGTTCGGGACCGTACGGTCTTTCGGCAAATAAGGCGGACGTATATGGTACTCTGCATCGGCGAAATTTTGGCAGACCTTATCGGCAGTACTGCGCGGGACGGCGCCGTCGTATATACCCGCCACGCGGGCGGCGCGCCCTTTAACGTAGCATGCGGCGTCAAGGCCGTAGACGGCGCCTGCGGATTTATCGGACGCGTGGGCGACGACCTGACGGGAAAATTTTTGCGCGCATTCGCGCGCGAAAAACACTTTGAATTTCTGAATATTGAAACAGATCCGAGCCACAACACCACGCTCGCATTCGTCGAGATCGATGCCGGCGGCGAGCGCAGTTTCTGTTTCGCGAGAAAACAGACCGCCGACTATCTCATCGAGGACGATTTCGAAAGCAGCCTTTCGCGCGCCGACATCGTGCATATCGGATCTTTGATGCTCAGCGAACCGCAAGGGCGAACGGTGTGCGAAAGGGCGTTTGCCGCCGCTGCGCAACAAGGCAAAAAAATCAGTTTCGACGTGAATTTCAGAGACGATCTGTTCGGATATACCGACGCTGCGCGCGAAATGTTTTTGAATTATGTACGGCGCGCGGATATCGTAAAGGTCAGCGAAGAGGAACTTGTTTTTTTATGCGGCGCGGCTGAATGCGCGCGCGGGGAACATTGGTATGCGAGGTATCTGCGAAAATTGTGCGATAAAGCCGATAAAGTGGTCGCGCTCACGCTGGGCGCGCGGGGCTGCGCCGTCTGTTTCCGCGAAAAGGTTTATTTGATCGAGGCGCAAAAGATTACGCCCGTCGATACCACGGGCGCGGGCGACGCTTTCTACGCGGCTTTTTTGGCGGGATTGGACAGGCGCGGCTTCACTGCGGAAAACGTCGTGCGTTCGGCAAGGCTCGCCAACGTCGCCGCGGGTTATACGACGCTGCAATACGGCGCGATTGCAATATTACCGCCCCTTGCCCAAATGGAATTGCTGGCGGAAACATTGCCTTTTTCGCAAATTTAGTTATGAATATTACAGTAAGCGAACCTCTCCGAATATATCGGAGAGGGTTTTTTAATTTATTTATAAAATATATTGTAAAATATATAATTATATATTATAATACAAATATATTTTGTAATGAAAAATGGCATATTACGGTAAAACCGTAAAAAGTTGGGAATTTATGCGGATAACAGCCAGTTATAATAATAGAGTATGGAAGGGAAAAAGTGATTATTATGACGAAAAGGGGAGTCCAGAAGATTGTGAAGAGATATCCGTACGTAGCGCGGGCTGTCGCCGAGGGAAAAGACTCGGCAATTTTTTATGTGGGGAAACGCAGGCAAAAAATAGAAATCACACAGGAAACCAAAGAAGTTTGCAAAATTATTGAAGAAATCAGCAAGCGGGAAACAAATGAAGACGTTCTCTGTATGATCGACGGAATCAAAAAAGGGCGGTGCGACGTCGCGATCATTCACGACGTACATTGGGAAAAGAACGCATATTATGACAAAAAACGCAAATTTATAGAAAAAGTTTATAAATGTTGTATCAAATTACAGTTGGTCGATTACGAAGAGATCATCAACGAGGAAATAGTATGATGAAAAAACTCACCGCGCGGGCAACTTTGATTTATATGATAAAAATGTTGACAGAATGTTTGGAAGAATTGAAATCAACCGCAAAAGACGGCTTTACATACGGCGAAAAAACGGCATATGCCGAGTGTCTGGAAATCATACAATTATGGGAGGAATCGGAAAGCAACGGATTGGATTACGAAATAGAAGAGCGGTTTCCGCTGTAATCGATATCGTTTTCATTGACAAACGGCATCTGCCGTGGTATACTGTTTCCGACATATGACGGAAATGAGGTAAAAACATGCCGAGGCCGCAAAAAAAACGATACGTCTGCCGCGAACCGGATATACGGGATTTCGGGCCGGAAAACCCGCGCGGGCAGATATCCTTGTCGGTGGACGAGTACGAAAGCATTCGGCTCATCGATCTGGAAAACTACACGCAGGAGGAATGTGCCGAGCAGATGTGCGTATCGCGCACGACCGTGCAGGGCGTGTACGATGCGGCGCGAAAAAAGATCGCGGACGCGCTCGTCAACGGAAAGTGCCTTCAAATCGGCGGCGGCGACTACGTGATTTGCGAATATTACCGATCGGAATGCGGGCGCGGCTGCCGAGGTTTCTGTCATAGAGTACAAAATGCAAATCATCGGAAAACGGAGGTTCGTATGAAAATTGCGGTAACGTATGAAGACGGAAATATTTTTCAGCATTTCGGGCATACCGAGCATTTTAAGGTTTACGAAATCGAGGAGAATACCGTCGTAAAGGAATCCATGCTCGATGCGAACGGCAGCGGGCACGGCGCTTTGGCGGGATTGCTTGCGAATAACGGCGTGGATACGCTCATATGCGGAGGCATCGGCGGCGGTGCGCAGATGGCTTTATCGGAAGCGGGCATCCGCCTGTACGGCGGCGTGCAGGGAAACGCGGACGATGCGGTGCAAAGTTATTTATTAGGTACGCTCGGCTACGATCCGGAAGCGCGCTGCAACCACCACGATCACGGCCACGGCGAAGGACACGCCTGCGGCGAGCACGGCTGTCATTCGAAATAAAAAAGGACGGTTCTTTCGAACCGTCCTTTTTTATTCGCCGCGGATTTTCGTTGTAGGTATATAGGGCAGGAGCAATTGCTTGAAGGCCTGCAGATCTTCGTCGGAATAGGCGGTAAGTCCCTTTTCGAGAACAAATTCGGAGTCGACGAAGTTTTGCAGAAAATACTTCTTTGCGCCGCGCAGCCACTCTCCGATGGCGATGAAATCCTCCGCGCGGTGATACTTTGCAACGACGGTCGTGCGGAATTCGTAGTCGAAGTCCGATTCCATCAAAAACGCCGCGCTTTCTCTGATATTTTCAAGATCGACTGCCGCCCCCGCCGTCCGCGCATATTTTTTTGGCGAATTCTTGATGTCCATCGCCACATAATCGATCAGTTTTTCCTGCACGAGCCGTTTCAGGCGTACGGGAAAAGTTCCGTTTGTGTCCAGTTTTACGGCGTATCCGAGCGCTCGGATTTTTTCGATAAAGGAAAAAATCCCCTCGTGCAGAAGCGGCTCGCCGCCCGACACACACACGCCGTCCAGAATTTTCTGCCGTTTTTTTAGAAATGCGAAAAAATCATCTTCCGTCATGCCCGCGGTGCGCCCGTCCAGAATTTCGCCGTTTTGACAAAACGGGCAGCGCAGATTGCAGCCGCCCAGAAACACGGTGCAAGCCACCTTTTGCGGAAAATCCAGCAGCGTCAATTTTTGCAGCCCCGAAATCATCATATGTTCTACCTCCGACCTTGTTTATTATATCACACGCCATGCGAAATGACAATAAAATTGTTTTACGCAAAATTGAAAAAAGGTATTGACAAGCAAATTAATGTGTGCTATCATTAAACTGTAAAAACTACACGTGTCTAATGACATATAGTGAGGATGGATCAAACGATGAAAATAACTCGGGCAACAGTGGCGAAAAAAGCGGGCGTATCCGTATCGACGGTATCGTATGTTTTAAACACCTCGCGTTATGTGTCGCCCAAGTTGACGCAAAAGGTCATGGATGCGGTGGAGGAACTGGGATATGCGCCCGATATGGCGGCGCGCAGCATGGTGACAAAGCGCAGCCGAATTCTCACGATCATAGCCAACGACCTGACCAATTCCATGTACGGCGAGATCGTCATGGCGATCGAGAGGGAAGCAGTCAAGCGCGGGTATTTTATCAATATTTGCAGCGGGCAACTGCCCTTGAAAGAATATGTCAAGACGATGATCGGCCGACGCATCGACGGCGTATATTTCGCCAGCGTGCCCGGAAAAGTGAGCGTCGAAGACATCGAACAGTTACTGGACAACGATATCGCGATCGCCTGCGGAAATTATCTTTTGCCCGACGAAAAGCGCGTAAATCGCGTGGAAGTGAACTACGGGGGCGGGATAAAGCAGGCTGTCAAACATTTAATCGGGCTGGGGCACAAAAAGATCGTCTATCTGGACGGATTTGAAAAAGATTACGTGCCCGACGAAAAGCGCAACGCGTTCATCGAGTTCATGAAGGAGCAGGGCGAAGAAGAGCCGTCCGTGCTCTACGGATTCGGCGCGGACAGTCTGACTGACAAGGAAGGCAGGCTCCTGGCACAGCAACTCGTGCGGAAGTACCCCGACGCGACCGCCGTTATCTGCTATTCCGATTTGATGGCGTACGGCGTTTTGCAGCAACTGCGCGCATTCGGATTCCGCGTACCGCAGGATATTTCGGTGGTGGGCATCGAAAACAATATTACGTCCAATTTTACGAACCCTCCGCTGACGAGCCTGTCTTTCGACAGAAACGAGTTTGCCCGCGCGATCGTAGAATGTCTGCTCGGCGAGATCGAGGGCGGACAACTTTCAAGGCGGCTCGTGAAAATGCAGTTGTGCGTGCGCGAAAGCACGGCAAAACCCAGAGATTAAAAAATTTACCAAAAAATACTACACGTGTCTAATCTTATAACCGGTTTGTAAGAATTTGGTTTCAGTAAATAGAACTACACGTATCTAATCATACTAAAAAAGGGATATCCCTTTTTTGCGTTCGCTCATCGAACGCAAAAAAGCGGTTATAAGAAAAATGCGGCGTGAGCCGTAGAATATTTATTTTCAGGAGGAGAAAATGAAAGGCAACAAAGCGATATTCAAAACGAATGTCATTGTATCGGTTTTGCTGGGTCTGGTACTCACCTTTGGGTTGGTATTCGGCGAACTGTCCGCTACGGTATTTTCCGCGCGCGCTGAGGAGACCTCACAGACCGAGGTTGAGACCTGGAACACCGACGGTTGGAGCGAATATGAACAGGACTCCATTTCCGCGACGGATGGAGGTATCCGTATGCAGGACGCTGCGTCGGAAGGTTATTCGTTCAGTAACACGAGCAAAAATGGCTATACGCTCCAAGAACTCGCTGTCAGTATGCGCGTAAAGGATGCTAAATATGAGACGGGCGTGAATGGCGCGAGCATTTATCTCGGCGTTCTGCCCGCGGATCGCGACCTGATGGCTGCGGACGGCGCGGATTATGGCGTTGCGTTCCTTCCTACAGCGGCAGATACGTATGACGCCTGGTTCGTCAAGAGAAACAGCGAGGCGACCGCCGTCCCTGGTTTTGACAACATCGCCTTTGCGAACAATGTCAAACTCAGTGCTTCGGGCACGTTGAGCGTGCTGTTCCACCGTGAGGCGGACAATCGCTGGATGATAATGATCAACGGCAATTATCAGATCGATCTGAACGGTCAGACGGAGGTCAATACTGCGCTGGACGCGATACAGTCGGCGCATATCGCAGTGGCGGCGGAGGACAACTTCTCGGGCGCAGCGGGGCAGACCATGAAAATTGAAGTCTTCCAGACGGGTTCCGACGTTCTCGGCACCCTCAATGAAAACGGCTCTATCGTCAATTCAATCGCCGGTACGACCTATGAAATGACGGACAAGGGCGTCACATTCTCGACCGACGAACCTACGGAGATCCCGTCGGATCTGAAGGCGGGCGTGCAGGAGAGTCTTTCGGGCTTGCTAGACGGATTGGTGATTTCTTTTAAAGCAGATTTGAAAAACTGCGCTTCTTATTCCATGGATATCGGCGTCGGCACCTATCATGAGCCGGGCAGATACACTTTTTGGGACAGTTTTTCGGATACGCCCGCGGTCGCGGGCAGTATAGGTATCCGTTTCAGCGCGGATATGAACGCCACTTTCCTTTTGATGACGCGCACCGCTACCGCGGGGTATGAGGATGCGAACGTTTTGATGACCGCAAGCGGCAATGTGAAAGTGAGCGAAAACGACGCGAACGAATACACCATTCAATTTTTGAAAGTCGGCGACAACTGGAACGTTCTCATCAACGGGCGCATCATGGGCAGCGCGCAGGAAGGCTTTCAGGAGCATCTGAACAACACTTTAAACAGTTTGAACGATTCGCCCGCAGTCGCGGCGATCTCTCCCTGGCTCTCCTACGGCGACGTCAAGGGAAAAACGGAAGGTTATTCTGCGGACATCACTGTTAAGGGCTACGGCACGAGGAGATGGGGCAAAGAAACCGATCCCGACGAGGGCGTGATGGGCGATGAAATTACGGGCGATCTGGAATTTTCTAAAAACAAGTGGACTTCCACCTGTCCCGAAGCGACGACTGTCGACGTAAAAGTGACGGACGAAGGCTTTGCTTTGCAGGGACGCAACGAAGTGACAGGCTTTGATATCGGTATGAATTATAAAGAAATGATCCCCGATATGGCAGGTTATGCCGTCACGTTTAAAATGCCCGAAAAAGTGCTCGCGTCTTCGGGAGCCACGCACGCCTTTTACGGTATGTATATCGGCGAGGCTACGCTGAAAAACTTTACGGAAATGAAGAGCGTTTATATCCGTTGGTCGTATGCCACCGAAAACGCGGCGGACGGCGCCAATCTCGAAGTGATCGTTTGGGACAATACGCAGGACAATCCGCAGATCGCCTCCTGTTCGCACGCGGTCCCCGCAAAAACGCAGGAGGGCAAAGAAACGGAAGTCACGGTGCGTTTCGTGTATAACGAAAAAGACGGCGCGTACCGCATTTACGCGAACGGCACGCGCATGACTACACCTGCCGTGGAAAAGACGTTGACTTCGCAACTGAATGCAATGCAGGCGAAATATTTTTATTGCAATGCGTCTTACGAAACGGACGGCGTCGGTTCTGCCTGGAGCGAGGGCGTAGACGGCGTGCAGGAAATGACGATCGTGTCGCTCGGCGGCAAAAAAATCGTCAACAAATCGCCCGAAATGGTCGCGAACGCCATGACGCTGGACGCAGAGGCGCTGTCTTCTTCGAGTGTGAAACTGACCTGGACGAAGGCGGAATATCCCGTCGGAGAGATGGATTCTCACAATTTCGTGCCCGTGGGCTATGAGATCGAACGCATCAAAGGCGACGCTTCCGCGCCCGAAAAGACGATCAAAGTACAGGGTGATGTGAACACGCTCACCTTTACGGACACCGATCTTTCGGCGGATACCTACTATTACTACACGGTATACGCTGTCGATGCGGACGGCAATCGCCTGATGGTTTCCAACAGCAATAAGCGCGTCAAAACGGCGGCGGAGGGCGGCCAGAAACCCGACGACGGCGACAAAAACGAAAGCAAGGGTTGCGGCTCGGTCGCGGGCGCGACCGCGATCGGCGCTTCCGCCGTACTTTTGGCGGGCGCGGTGATCGCGTGCTGCAAAAAGAGAAAGTAATTATTAAACCGAGGTTTCCGTCGGGAGTTTCCTCCCGACGGAAAAAGAATTATGCACGATGATTTCAAAGTTGTAAAAAGTTTTATCCGCGGCAACGCATTGAAAATGCTCAAAGAGGGCAACGGCGTATTCAAACATCCCTTTATCGATCCAGGCGCAGGTTACGAAAATAATTTGTGGGACTGGGATTCCTATTGGAGCGCATGCGCTCTGTTCGGATATTGCGAATATTTCAAAAAGTATCGGGATTTCGATTATCAACACACCAAAGAGCGCGTGGTTTGTCACGCGAAGGGCAATATCCTAAATTTTTTCGACTTACAGCAAAAAGACGGCTTTATCGCCATGGTCACGACCGCAGACGGTTTGTTTTCTTCGCTTTTAAAAGACGAACACGCCGCTGGCAAAAAGGTCAATCAGCACAAACCGTTCCTGTGCAAAGGCGTATATAACGCCAGCGTTTATTCCGAAGATTTTTTCTGGTTCGAAACCGAACCGCTTGCTCGCTATCTGCGATTTTACGAGCAAAACCAGTACGACGAAAAGAGCGGACTGTTTTTCTGGCGGAACGACCAGATGATCGGTATCGACAACAATCCCACGGTCTTCGGCATGCCCGAGGACAGCGTGGCTGACATTTATTTGAACTGCTTTTTATATACGGAATTCGTTGCGATGGCAAACATCTGTAAAGCCCGCGGCGAAGATGATTCCCAATATCTTAAAAAAGCGGAGCGTTTGAAAGAGAGCATACGCCGCGAGTTGTACGATCGGCGCGACGGACTGTATTATTCGGCGTTTATCGACGTAAAGACGCGCAAAACGGAAATTTTTCATCACGGCGTGGGCGCGTTCTGGCACAGCGTGCCGCTGAAAGTGCGCCTTTGGGCGTGTTTTCTGCCCGTCATGTGCGGTATCGCCGACGAAGCGCAGGCGAAAACGATGATAGAGCGGCATTATCTCGATGGGAATTTTTGTTGCGATTACGGCATCCGCACGCTCGCGCGCGACGAAAAAATGTATAACACCGAAAAATCAAGCAATCCTTCCAACTGGTTGGGTGCGGTATGGATCATCGCCAATTACTGCACTTACCGCACGCTTTTGGCGGCGGGGCGGGAAGATCTGGCGCGGGAGATGACCGAAAAGACGGTTGCGCTCCTTGCCAAGGATATCCGCGAACACGGCGCGATGAGCGAATCTTACGTGCCCGAAACGGGCGAACCGATGATGTACGGCGGATTTCTCAATTGGGACGTTCTCGTTATCAACATGATAAAGGATTATGAATATGGCGGATCTGAAAGGATTTTCTGAGGGAAAGCATGAATTTCGCCCCGCTCCGTTCTGGAGTTGGAACGATAAACTCGACGCGGAAGAACTGCTTTCGCAGATGAAAAAGATGCAAAAGGCGGGGTACGGCGGCTTTTTCATGCACTCGCGCGTGGGATTGATCACGCCCTATCTTTCCGACGAGTGGATGGATTGTATCCGCCTGTGCGCAAAAAAGAGCGGAGAGTACGGCCTGGACGCCTATTTATACGACGAGGATATGTGGCCGAGCGGCTACGCGAGCGGTATCGTGCCCGCCATGAGCGACGATTTCAAGGAAAAGGCGCTCGTGCTCGCAAAAGAAGGGGAGTTACTTCCCTCGGACGAACCGTTTAAAACGGTGGAATCCGGCGGCGAAAAATATACGATCGCCCGCCGCACGTGCGCCGCGGGCATGGTGCGTTTCAACGGGCAATGCTATATCGATACGCTCAATCCCCGCGCGGTGCGCGCGTTTTTGGAAAGCACACATGAAAAATACAAGGCGTGCGTGGGCGAGATGTTCGGCACGCGGATCCGCGGTATTTTTACCGACGAGCCGTGTTACGGGATCCACTGGTTCTATACCTTGCCCCACGTCACGTACAGCGAATATTTACGCGAGCGTATTTTGCGGGAAAAGGGCTACGACGTCAAAGAGCGCTGCGAAGAGTTGTTTTTCGACGTCGGAAATTACAAAAAGACGCGTTCCGACTACTATAACTGCGCGGGAAAACAGTTCGAAGAGAGTTTTACCAAACAGTACGCCGACTGGTGCGAACGAAACAACCTGTGTTTTACGGGGCATCTGATGGCGGAAGAAACCATGGCGGAACAGGCGCAGTGGACGGGCGGCGTCATGCGCCATTACGCGGATATGCAGCAGCCGGGCGTGGATAAACTGATGCGGCGAAATTCCCAACTCGTCACTTTGAAACAACTCACTTCCGTAACGGAACAACTCGGGAAAGAACGCGCGCTCAGCGAATGTTTCGCAGGGCTGGGACACGAAAGCGGCTATGTCAAGCGCAAAAAGATCATGGATTGGCAGGCGGTCAACGGGATCGATTTCGTGAATATGCACCTTTCGCATTACTCTCTGCGCGGCGAGCGCAAGCGCGATTATCCGCCCGATATATTCTATCAACAGCCATATTTTTGCGAGGAAAAACTGTTTTCCGACTATGCGGCGCGCCTTTGTCAGATCGCGGCCTACGGAAAGCGCGCGGTGCGCCTCCTCATCATACAGCCTCTCTCGTGCGTGTTCGCGCATTATAATCCCGCGGACGCGCAAAATCCCGAAAAACTCCGCGCCTACGACGAACTGTTCGCTGGCCTTTCCGAGGCGTTGCAGGCGGCGGGCGTCGATTTTCATTACGGCGACGAGAGCCTGCTGGAAAAATATGCGAGCGCCGACAAGAGCACGCTGCGCGTAGGGGCTTATTCTTACGATACCGTCGTTCTCTGCAACGCGGAGAGCCTCTCCGAGAGCACGCTGCGCCTGTTGGATCGGTTCGGCGGCAGGATCTTATGCCTGGGGCAGCGCCCCGAATGGTGCGATTTTCAAAAACGGGCGAGCGTCCGCGTCGACGAACGCTTTGACGAGATCGCGCCGCTCGTCGAACTCGTTTCCGACTGCCGCGCGGCTATATATGCGGGTGAAAACATCATCTGCTGCCGACGGACGGCGGAGCGGGGGGATATCCTGCTCTTTGCCAATACGGGCGACGAAAAACAGGTTCTGCGCGCGGAACTTCTCGACGGCGCGTTTGCGCTCGATCTGACGCACGGAAAGGCGTATCCGCTCCGTCAGAATCAGGTGACTTTGCTGGCGGAAGGCAGTCTCGCCGTGTTTACGGGAGCAATAGAAGTTTTAAAAGAATGGGGCGTTCCCGTGTGTCCGCCGCCTGCGATCGGTTGCGACGGCGTGGAGTTTTCCGACTTCGAGGCGCGGGAAATACCAGTGCACGCCGCCCGCGTGTGCGATGAGAACGCGCTCGTTCTCGATCGCGCGGATTTCGAATGCGAGGGCGTGCGGCTGGAAAATTCGCCGCTCGAAGCAATATGGCACTATCATTTTTACAAACTGCCCGAAGGCGCGCCCTATACCATGCGCTATCGGTTCTATGTGCGCGACGTGCCCGAACGCGCGCAGCTCGTCGTGGAAAATGCGGAAAACGCGCAGTATATCGCGGTCAATCAAAGACCCGTAAAACCCTTGCGTGCGCGCGGCGAAGCGCAGCGCTGCGACGAAAAGGCGTATAAAGACCTCTCTTTCACCCGCTGCGAGGGCGTTGTCCTTAAAAAGGGGTGGAACGAAGTCGAACTCCGCGCCCGCAAGATCAACAACATTACAGACGTTTGCTGTCACCGCCCCGTGCATGAAAAAAATTACGCGCCTACCGAGGCGGAGGCTGCGTATATCATCGGCGACTTTTCCGTCCTTTCGGGAGAACACGGCTATGAGATCGCCGCGCCTGAATCGCCCTTGCGGGACGCCGCTGCCGAGGGCTATCCCTTTTACAGCGGCGCGCTCGAATACGAAGCGGAATGCGATTTAAACGGACGGGAAACGCTTCTTTTGGAAGGCGACTGCGCCTACGCGAGCGTAGAGGCGAACGGACGCAAACTGACCGCGGGCGGAACGCTCGCCTTCGATACGCGCGGGATCAGCGGCCGCGTGCGGCTGAAAATCAAACTTTACAATACGCTGTTCGCCCTGCTCGGGCCCCATCATATTCGGGACTACGACGATCTTTCGTGGGTGGATGCGGGCGTGTTCAACGATTTGGACCGCTATGAAAAACGATATCTTACGAAGCCCTTCGGCTTACGGAAAATAAAAATCATACAAGGAGTGGATAACAATGAAAAGTAGGTTTCAGAAAGTGCTCCGCATTGCCGTCTGCGCAATGCTCGTCGCCATACTGGCGGTCACGACGTTGCTCGCGACGGGTTGCGGCCGTACGGATTTCGACGGCTCGACGGTTCCCGTCGATGTAAATCTTCCCAAAGACACCGCCGCCAACCTCAAAATGGGTGTTCTGGACGACGCGAGCGAGAAGACTTCGGCGCAGGCGATCATCGACGCGTTTAACGAAGTGTATCCCAATATCAAAATCACGCTCGATCCCATTTCGGGCAACTATACGCAGGGGCTTCTGTCCCGTATCAAGAGCGGCACCGTCCCCGATATTCTGTACGTGGGTGACGACACCATCTCCTATTTTGCGGAGAAAAAACTGCTTTTGAATCTTGACGCGCATATGGACGCGGCGAAATTCGATACCTCGCTGTATTATGACTCGATGATAAAACTGGGGCAGAAAAACCAGAACGGCTCGCAGTATATGATGCCGCGCGATTATAACAAAGTCGTGTGCTATTACAACAAAGACCTTCTGGCGGAGGCGGGCATCACAAAGGACAATCCGCTGTACCCGAACGACGACTGGACTTACGATGAATTCCTCGATCTGTGCGAAGCGCTGAAAAAGAGTTCTTTAAGTTCGGATATCTATCCCGTGGACGCCATGCTCGCTTGGCCGCCCGTATTCAATGCTTTTATCCGCAGTTACGGCGGCGAACTGATGACCGTGGACGGCAAGCCCGCATTCAATACGCCCGAAGCGAAAGAGGGGCTTTCCGCAATGAAGACCCTTTTGGACAAAGGATACACCATCAACCCCATGCAGAAGACCGAAGAGATCTTCAACGCCGAAAAAGCGGTCATGTACTTTGCGGTGCGCCCGATCATGAGCAATTTGCAGGTGGCGGGCATCAACTACGACGCGGTGTCTTTCCCGTTCATCGGTGAAAAAGGGTATATCGGCGCGGGCACGAGCGGCTACGGCATCGCGCGCAGCAGCAAGCACCCCAATGAGGCGTGGGCGTTCCTTGCCTTTATGATGAGCAAGGACGGCCAGCAGGCGTTCTCCAAGACGGGCAACGCCGTTCCCGTTCTGAAATCGCTCGCGACCGACGAGGACGCCATCTGGAACACCATTCCGGACATCCAGGCGCGTTTCAATCATAAAGCGTTCATTCAGTTCGACGAGAGGGATACGCTCAAAGATTATCTCAACGGCGTCAACGTAGACCTGTACGCCAAGATCGATTCGGCGATGCTCAACCTTCTGGACAATTACATGGGCTGGACGGTAGCGGCGGGCGATCCCGACGAAGTGTGCGCAAAAGTCGAAAAAGATATCAACAGAATTTTGAATTCCGACTAAACGGTCGGCAGGGCGCCGTGCGCGGATCGGACGATCCGCGCACCGCTGCCAAAGAGTAAAGGAGGCGATTTTCTTGAATACGGAGCAGGTAGCAGAAAGTGCGGCTACCGAAAAAGAGCCGCGCGGTCCCAAAAAAGTAGTGTGCGCCGTCGGAAGATATTTCAAAAAGAATTGGGTGGGGCTGTTATACGTTTCGCCCGTCATCATCGGCATACTCGTATTTACGCTGTTGCCCATGGTGACGTCGCTGTTCGACAGTTTTTTCAAGTACGACGGCATCACGGACAGGGAGTGGAATAATTTTAAAAATTATCTGCGTCCTTTCACCGCCGATTGGGAAACGTTTTCCAAATCGGTCGGCGTCACGTTCTTATACAGTTTTATCAACATTCCCCTCACCATGGTGCTTTCTTTTCTTCTGGCGCTCTTTTTAAACCAGAAACTTAAAGGGATCAAGGTGTTCCGCACGCTGTACTATCTGCCCGTGGTCATTCCCACGGTCATCTACGGCCTATTGTGGAGAAACTTCACCGACGTGCAGTACGGTCTTGCCAATTCCGTTTTAAACAATATCGGGCTGGGTTCGTTCCCCTTTCTTACGTCGGAAAATACAGCCATGATCACGCTCATCTTTTTAAACTTGTTCGGTCTGGGCGGCGGCATGGTCCTGTGGATCGCCTCTTTGAACGGCATATCGCCGGAATTGTACGAGGCGTGCGACTTAGAGGGCGCTTCCTGGTGGCAAAAACTGGTCAGCATCACCGTGCCCATGTGCAGTCCCATGATCTTTTACAATCTCATCATGGGTATCATCGGTTCTTTACAGACGTTCGGGAACGTATTCGTGCTCACGAACGGCAGGGCGGGCCCCAACAACTCGCTCTTATTCTTCGTCATGAATATTTATTTCACGGCGTTTTCCACTTCGCCCGAAATCGGCTATGCGTCTGCGCTGTCGTGGATTCTGTTCCTCATCATCGGCGTGTTTACGCTCATCGTGTTCAAGACGAGCAAGTGGGTGTTTTACGGGGAGGATTCTTAATATGGAAGAGATCGTAACCGCCGGACAAGCGGAAACGAGGCGGAAAAAAGCGAAGGTCAAGCGGGGCGTCAAAATATCCGTCAGTTACTTTTTCCTCGTTCTGCTGTTAGTGTTTTTCTTGTTTCCATTCTTCTTTATGTTCTTCAAAAGTTTTATGGGGGACAAGGAATCGTACAGTTTGCCCGTCCGCTTTTTCCCGTCGAGTTTTACGCTCACGGCGTATAAAGCCGTTCTGGACGTCACTCTTTTACAGTATTTCAAGAACACGCTGTTCGTCATCGTGTTCAACGCCATCGCGGTGCCGCTTTCGGCATCCCTTTGCGCCTACGGGTTCACCCGCGTCAAGTTCCAGGGAAGCGAATTCGTGTTTGCTATCGTGCTCGCGACCATCATGCTGCCTTCCATCGTCATTCAGATCCCGCTGTACGTTATTTTCAATTCGTTCGGCTGGATCGGGACGCTGTACCCGTTGACCATTCCGAATATCTTCGGCGGCGGCGCGGTGAATATCTTTCTCATACGTCAGTTCATGCGGGGCATCCCCAAGGACATCGAAAACTCCGCCAAGATAGACGGTGCAAATTCTTGGACCATCTACTGGCGCATCATTCTGCCGCTATGTATGCCCATCATTACTTTTATTATCGTCAACACCTTTTTGGGAACGTGGAACGATTTTATGGGACCGCTCATCTACCTTGCGGGCAAGCCCGAAAATTACACGCTCGCCATCGGGATTTACTATAAGTTCATGGGCGGGTTGTCTATGAAGAATTATCCTAACCAGCAGATGGCTGTCGGCGTACTCATGGTCATACCCCCGTCGATCATCTTCTTTATATTCCAGCGTCAACTCATCGAGGGCGTGACGTTCGGCGGTCTTAAAGGTTAATTTAAAGATAAGGAGAAAAAAATGAAACGTAAATTACTTTCTCTCGCGCTGCTCGTGATGCTCGCGTTCTGCCTTGCGGCGCCCGTCGGGGCGTTTGCCGACGGGCAGACCGCGGTACCGCGCGCCGCCATAGAAGGTCAGACCGATTGGCCGGAATTCGAACCGGTCGAAGGCGAGAACAGTACGGAGATCGAGGTGAAACCCGCAGATAAGCGTACCGCCACGGGCTGGGGGATCGCGTATATCGTCCTCATTCCCGTGGGCGCCGTCGTATGCGGCGGACTCGCCGTCCTGTTTTTCGTAAAAAAGAAAAAGGATAAAACGGAAGAGAAAAAGAACGGAGTCCGTCTCTGCTCGCAGATCCTCACCCTCGTCTTTGCCTTTACCGTGCTCGCGGGTACGGGCATCTTCGGCGTTTCGGGACTGTTGGAAGAGCGCCACAATCCCTTATATTACTATGCGGGCGCGACCGCGAGCAAAAGCGCTGCACCCGATGCGGTCAAGGGCTTTACCGAAGGACTGACCAACCGCAAAGTGCTTTCCACTTTCGATTTCGGATTGGAAAGCAAGTATGACCGCGTATATTCCAATTTCCCGCATTTCTGGAACACTTCTTCGCCCAAGCATAATTACAGTACGGTTTCTCTGAGCAGTAAAAATTCGTATAAATACGAATACGCGTACGAAGAGGACGACGGCGACGGCGCGAACGTATGGTACGTTCTCTCCGCCGACGACAAGTCTGACGTGGGCGACAACTACTATGCCGATGCGGAATATCGCCTGACCATGAACAGCAGCGACGGCGAGACCAACTACGTAGATACAAGCATTTACGATAAAATGCGCCTCGTATTCAAGGCGGAAAATGCGGGCAAGCCCGTCAATCTGACGGTCATAGCGGATACGAGAAGAAAGGAAGCCAAAGACGAGGATGACCTCGCGCCCGTCCGCTACGAACTGGGCACCTATGAAGGCAAGAGCGGCGAAAAGGTGGAAATCACTTTGAATATGGGCTCGATCGCGCCCGAAGACAGGCCGTATCTTTCGCGTATCATATTCCGCACGAACAACGAAGATATTGCGGCGAACAGCGAAAAGAGTTGTCAGAAAAACAGCCTCTATTATCTGGAACTGTATTCGACTGCCAAGACGGAAAATCAGGCGGAACTTGCGGGCGTGGGCGCGAACGAGGGCGTTACGCTCGGCATGCAGAGCGAATACTTGGGCAGTTACGGGTACAGCCTGTACGGCGCCTATTCCGCGAGCGGATTTTACGATACCTCCGACGGCAAGTGGAAGATCTGGTACGGCGCGGGCATTCCCGAAAACATCGCCAGCGACAACGTATATTATATGGAAACGACCGATTTGAACAAGGGCTGGTCGCAGCCGACGCGCCTTATCCTGAACGATCCCACGGGTAAACTGACGGCGGCGAACAAGGCGCCCGGCTACGGCGGCGATCCTTCGGTCGTCAAAGTGGACGGCACCTATTATATGTTTTTCAGCGGGCTGGAAAACACGCCTTCGCCTCCCAATAAGATATATTTGGCCACCAGCAAGGACGGTGTGAACTTCACCGTGTACGGCGCGGTGGTGGACGTGGTCAAAATGGGGTTGGGCTACGGCGCGGGATCGCCCAGCGTCGTCTATAAAGACGGCATATGGTATCTGTATTATTACACCCAGTCGCCCAGCACCGCTTATCCCGACGAGGCGACGGGCTTCGTTTTGAAAACGGGCACGACTCCCTACGAATTCGGCAAGGCGGTCGCCACGCAAAACACCTACGGCGCGGCAGACGTGAAATGGATGCCTTCTCTGGGGCTTTGGGTATGCACCGACTACACCGAGGGCGCGGAACAGGGCGGCTACGAGTTCGACTCCGTGCGCATAGGCTTTTCCAAGGACGGGCTGAATTTCTCTTTTACCAACGAACCGCTTTCCCGTCCTATCCAGGATTACACAGCAAAGACCTGCCATAACCCCGGCTTTATCGGTAACGAGTACGGCTATGGGTTCGAAACGATGTTTTTAACGTACGGCGTCAACGATTTTTCGTTGCGCGGAATGGATGCGGGCTTGCAGATGGACTGCCGTATGCTCGGCTATTCGAGAGTGACCTTCTCGAAAAAGGAGGCGTAACATGAAAAAACTCGCACTTTTGGCGATGATCCTTCTTCTGGCGTTCGCGCCCGTTTCGGCTGCGTACGCAGAGGAAACCGAAAAGACGGTGGACGGCAGCGGCGATCGGTGGGAGCAGGAATCTTCCAACGCCGCGTCGCTCGCTACCATGACCTGGGATCAGGAGGCGGACACGCTGCATTTTTCCGGTAAAGGTTACAAGGATCGCATCGGCATGAAATTCGGGTTCCGCTGCAAAATAGCCTTCGATACCGACGATCTTTCCGTCACCGTACAGTTCCCCGAAACGTTCCAGGCTCTGTATTCCGAAGATAACAACATGCACTACGTGATATCCCTCGTCAATACCTATTCGCGCTGGTGGAATACAGACGGCAACGACGTGAAGTCTGCTGCGTTCATCGTGCGTCCGCAGGCGCAGGATACGATCAGCGTGGAATTGGCGGGTCGCTGGGGTCTGGGTTCCGCGGGCTATGGTGACATTTCGGGTGCGGAGAAGACCGAATTCAAACTCGGCGAAGATAGAACGATGCAGTTCGGCTTCAAAAAGGACGGCGATGTTTACGGCGCGTATATCGACGGCGAACTCTTCGCTACCTTTGAAAAGGAACTCAAAGACGGCAATACCATGTCCGACTATATCGCGCAATACAATGAGAACAAAGGCTATCTGCAATTCGGCGCCACGCTGGAAAACGACAAGGACGACGTCGAACTTTCCTATACGCTCACGCACATGAGCGGCGCGTTGGACGCCTTTGCCGAGCCCGAAACTCCTCCCGACGACGGCGGGGATACCGAAACGCCTCCCGTTCAGCAGGGCAGCGGAAAAACTTCTGATTTCAATTGGAATTATGTCGTTTTATACGGGATCGGCGGCGCAGCGGGCATTGCCGCGCTGGTCTGCTATCTGATTTCCGGAAATAAACGTACGTGACGGGAGAGGGGGTAAAATTATGAAAAAGACGGTCGCGGCACTCGCGCTGATGCTCGGTCTCTCCTTCTGTTTTGCGGGCTGCGGGGGGCAGACGCCCCCCGGAAAAGCCCTCGAGTTCGACAAGATCGCGGGCTATACCGACAAAATGCCGCAGCGTTTGGAGATCGCGAATTTCAAGTACGGCGCGGAAATGCCGTACGGACGCTATAACGAGAGCGGCAACCCCGACTGGCACGCGCGCAGTTTTGCGTTCCGCGCGCCCGTGTACGACTATACGCCCCGCGTTTCGGGCGCGGCGCTCGAATACAAGGCGACTTCCGACTGGAAGAGCGAGGACAGCAAGGACGACTGCAACTATTTCACCGTGTACGGCTCGGATACCCAAACGGGCGCGGGCGCGGCGATTGCCGATTACCGCATGTACATTCCCGCGCTCGACGAAGAGGGGGCGGAGATCGGATTCGGCAAATATCCCAAGGAATACGAAAACTATCTTGATCTTTCCGGTTACGAAACTTTGTTTATCGACCTTGACAGCGTTTCTTCGCAGAAAAAGAACGTGGAATACGCGGTTTATTGGCTCAATCACGGCGGCGAATTGCAGAAACTGTACGATTATGCGGGCGAAAGCGGCAAACGGCAGACGGTAAAGATCGATATTTCCGATAAAGAGAGAGACGCCGTCGAGTTTATCCGTTTCGAGCAGAAGATGAAGGATATCTCCTCGGACGAAACCGTGACGATGAAACTGTATTCCATCCGCGCGGAGGCGCCCGCGCCCGTAAACGTGCGGCATGAGGACGTGACGGGCATGGACGTGACGAGCGAATATCTCGGCAATGTGCTCTACACCAAATGGGGCGCCTATTCGGCGAGCGGGTTTTATGATTCTTCGGATCAAAAAATCAAGATCTGGTACGGCGCGGGCACGGCGGAGTGCGATTCGAGCGACAACGTGTATTATACGGAATGTTCCGACCTGTCCGAGGGTTTTTCCAAACCCAAACGCATTACGACGGACGATTCCACCGGCTATAAACTCGTCGATCCGTCGGGCAAACTGAAAAAACACGACGAACAGATCGGTTACGGCGGAGACCCTTCCGTCATCAAGGTAGACGGGACGTACTATATGTACTTTTCGGCGCTGGAAAACGGGCTGGACGACGGTACTTTCACGCACTGGAACAAAATTTATGTGGCCACTTCGACGGACAGCAAGACGTGGACGGTCGCGGGCGTACCCCTCGACTGCCATACGGGCGGCACGCTGGGCTACGGCGGCGGCTCGCCCAGTGTCGTGTATAAGGACGGCGAATTCTGGATGTATTATTACACGCAGGCGCCCGATTATCGTTATCCGCAGGAGCCGTGCGGTCTGGTGCTCAAAAAGAGCACGGACGGCATTCATTTCGGGGAGGGCATCGAGATCAACCGTTCGATGTCCACCATGGACGTAAAATATATACCCTCCCTCAAAAAATGGGTTTCCACCTATTACGCGGAGGAAAATCAGTTCATGCAGGGCGCGAAAGCGGGCGTGCGCATCGCTTTTTCCGACAACGGCGTGGACTGGGATTTCGATTACTCAAACGAAAAAATGATCGCCCAGAATTTCGACTATCCCATCAATCACAACCCGGGATTCATCGGAAACGAGTTGGGGCAGGGGTACGAGACCATGTTTTTGACCTACGGCGCGAACGATCTTCCGCTCACGGTCGACGGGTACTGGTTCTCCGCCGCGCAGTACGATGCGCGCCAACTCGAATGGAGTCGTATCACCATCAAATAGCGGAGATTTTATGAATATCACGAGCGGAAAATGTAAACTGAAATGGGACGAAAACGGTAAACTCGTCGATTTTGCCGCATCTTCCAAAGAAGAATATGTAGGATTCGTTCCCTTTAAACTGTGCGTGGCGGGCGAAAGTGAGGGGCAGTTTTCCGAACTGACCTCCGCTAACTGCCTGCTTTCCGAACAGTTTCGCTTGGCGGGAAAAGAGAGAAAAGAGGGCGCGACCCTCTTTTCCTATTTCCACGACGGACTGAAACTGCGCGAAGTAACGGAAATTTCCCCCTTAGGGAATACGGGCGTATTCGTCTGCCGTTCGCGCCTTTTCAACGAAAGCGGGCAAGAGATCGTCGTCAATGCCTTTTCCTCCGCCTTTTTAAGCGGCATGGGCGGGGGCATCGGCGAGAGCGCGCCGCCCCTTCGCGCGCACTGGTTCGAAGCGGCGTGGCACGCGGAAGTGCGCCATCGGTCGCAGTCTGTGCGGGAATTGGGACTGACGTACGTTTCCCCGCATTTTATGAGCAAGAGTTTCGTGCTCTCCTCGCACGGGGGCTACACCACGGCGAAATATTTTCCTTCCCTGTATCTGGAAGATACGCGCAAAAAGAAAATATGGTTTATAAACGCCGAATGCGAGGGCAACTGGAATATCGGGCTGGGACACGCGGCGGCGTACGCCGCGCAGAAGGCGGGCTGGTATCTGGAAAGCCGCCATATTTCCGCGTCGGATCTCGGCGCCGCGCTCGTTTTGCGGGCGGGAGAGCGGTACGAAGCGCCCGCCGTGCTGTTCGGCGCGGTTGCGGGCGGTATAGACGAAGCGACGGAGGCGCTCACCCGCGCACGCCGCGTCCTCTATAAAAAGGAGACCGCCCCGCTCATGTTCAACGACTACATGAACTGCCTTTGGAGCGACGTGACCGAAGATAAAATTCTTACGCTGGCAAAAAAAGCGGCGGCGCTGGGCGCGGAGGGATACTGTATCGACTGCGGCTGGTATGCGCCATCCGACAGCCTTTACGGCGGGCTGGGCGACTGGAAGGAGAGTCCCGACCGCTTCCCGAAACTCGGCTTGCGCGGCGTTCTGAAAGAAATTCAAAAGTTGGGACTCGTCGCGGGCGTGTGGACGGAACTGGAACTTTGCAGCGAAAACGCCGAAGCGTTCTCTTTCCCCGACGAATACTTCATTTGCGAACACGGCAAAAGAGTGGGCGGCGGCGAGCGGTATTTCTTTGATTTTTCCAATCCCGACGTGCGTACATATCTCTTTGAACGGGTCAAAGCGCTCTACGATATGGGCGTGCGCTATATCAAAAACGACTTCAACGCGGCGATCCGCTGGACGACGCTCTCCGACGTCATCGCGAAAAACCATCGCGCGGCAATGGCGTTTTACGACGGGCTCAAATCCGCGTTTCCCGATCTGTATTTGGAAAACTGCGGCAGCGGAGCCATGCGTTCGGACTACGGCACCCTCAAGCATTTTTGCTTGCAGAGCACGTCCGATCAGGAATTGTACTATTTGAACCCGCCCATCGCGCAGGGCACGCTCGCGAATATTTTGCCCGAGCAGGCGGGGATCTGGGCGTATCCCTATCCCAACCTTTTCGACGTTCGCGCGGACGCGCGCGCCATGGAAGAGGAGGCGGCGCGTCAAAAGGGCGGGCGGCAGACGATATTCAATCTTGTCAACGGCATCGCGGGCAATCTGTACCTATCGGGAAGGCTCGACTATGCCGACGAGGAAAACGCGGCGCTCATCGCGGAAGGCGTGCGCTATTTCAAATCTTTGCGCCCTTTCAAGGCGCGCGCGAGCGCAGTCTATCCCGTCGGCTTTGCGGATATTTCCGACCTCGGCGAATTTACCGCGCTGGGCCTTATTGACGATGAAAAGACCAAACTCGTGCTCTTTTTCTGGCGGTTCGGCGGGAACGGGACAAATTTCCGCATACCTTTGAAAAAGTGGCTTGGCGAACAAACGGAGACCGTTCGCGCCTATCCCGAACGGGACTGCGGCGTCGGCGCGATGCTGAACGGCAAATCGCTCGACGTCACGGCGAGAGAGCCGTACAGCGCCGCGATTTTCGAGATCGCGCTTAAAAAGGAGAAAATATGATACCGAACAAGGATAAGGAAATACTGCGTACCCTCGCTTCCCGCTATCGGGAAATTTCGGCGGGCGAGGAAAATCGGAAACTGCGCGCCGAATGGGTACGGTTCAACGACGAAAAAGCGGGGCGCCCCAAAGTCATCGTGGACGAGATCCCCTGGCAGGAAATGCAATGCGAAGAGTTGGAAAACCGCTGTGAAAGCGCCTTTGCCCGTTCGTTGGAAACGCATTTTTTGCGCAAACTGTATAGCAAAAAACATTTCGATACCGATTTGGTGTTGGACGATTATATCAAACTCCCCGTGCCGGTCCTGGGCTGCGATTACGGTATTTCCGCCGCCACGGAGAGCGCTTCCGCCCAATCCAACCGCTTCTGCGATTTGTTGGAAGAGGAAAAAGACATCGAAAAGATTTGTTTTCAGGAAGTACGCGTCGACCGCGCGGAATACGAACGATGCGCGGAAATTTACGAGGATATTTTCGGCGGCGTGATCCCCGTACGTCACACGGGGCGCACGGTGCTCTTCAACGCGTGGGATCTTCTGGAAACCTGGCACGGTGTGGAAAACTGCTTGATGGACCTATACGATCGCCCCGAATTTCTGCACGCGATCATGCGCCGCATCACCGACGTCACGCACCATATCATCGACGGGCTGGAAAAACTGCGCCTCGTCGAGGGGCGGCAGGAATCTTTGTGCTATTCGCTCTTATACAGCGACTGGAAGGGCGCGGGCGAAGAGGGCACGGCGAAAAATTCCTGGACGTTCGGCACCGCGCAGATATTTTCTTCCGTTTCCAAAGAGATGCACGAGGAATTCGAACTTCCCTACGCGCGCGAAATTTTCGCGCGGTTCGGCAAGGGCTATTACGGCTGCTGCGAACCTCTCCACGACCGCATGGGTATGGTCAACATGATCCCGAACGTGGAAAAAGTTTCGGTCAGCCCCTTTGCCGACGCGCGCGTCGCCGCGCAGAATATCGGCAATCGTTATATCATGAGCCGCAAACCCACGCCCGCCTATCTGGGCACTTCTTCCGTCGAATGGGACATCGTCGAACGGGAGATCAAAGAAACCTTGCAGGCGTGCCGCGAATACGGCGTCGCCGTCGAATTTATCTTAAAAGATCTCACCACCGTGCAGCGCGCGCCCGCGCGTTTGGAAGAATGGAGCCGCCGCGTCATGCGTCTGGTAAAGAATTATTAAATTTCGGGGAAGGGAAGATGAAAAAGAGAATTTTATTGCTTCTGGCGCTCGTCGGGTGCCTTTGCGCGTGCCTTGCGGCAGCGCCCGCGTTTGCGGAGCCTGCTTCGGATACGATCTGCGTCACGGGCGCGGATATCTTGCGCGGCGCGCGTTCCAACGTCAACCGCGAACTCACGGGCGTCAATATCACCGCCGACGGCGTAGAACTGCGCGGCGCGTTCGAAGCGGATAAACCCGTAATCAAGGCGGCAGTGAAAAAGGGCGTCGCGCTCACCGAAAATTTTTCCGTACAGGCGGAGATCTTGCAGGCGGACGCGGGCTGTAACGTGGATATCGGCTTTATTTCGGGCGACGTGGACGAATCGTGGTTGGATCCCTGGGACTTTCTTGGGATAGATATGAATGATCCCGGCAGTCTTGCGAAATTTAAAAATATCGGCGGTTTTACCGTGCGCTTTTCCATGAGCGGCGCGTCCGCTTCCACCGTCATGATGAAAGGCGTGGGCGAAAACCTGACCGATGCGGCGTTCGCCGTCGCGGGCGTCACGCAATCCGTTCCCTTTGCAAGCGCGCGCGAACTGACTCTCGTCAAAGAAGGCGGAAACTGGTCCGTTTCCGCGAACGGCGCCGTTTTACCCCTCGAAGCGAACGCTACGCTTCTGAACCCGTCGGGCAGCGAAAGCGCGCAGGCTTTTCTCAATAAGACGCTCGACGCGATGCTCGGCAAACAGGTCTACGCTTTTATCTGCATGGAAGGGGGCGACGGTGCTTCCGCCGCGGTCAGACTCAAAGGCGCGGGCGGCAAAACGTTCGCCGCGCCCTCGCGCGATGATCCCTATGCGGGCGATAGTTCGTATGAAAAAGACCCCGCGGAAAAAATCGAGTTTTCGCTTGCGGAAAATTACTATCTCGGTATGCCCGAATACGCCGACCGCGCGTTCACCTATCTCAGCCAACCCTATATGGATCCAATGTTCGAAGTGAGCGAAAAGGGTCTGCGTTTGAGCGGCCGCGATAAACTGTACGGCGTGAATGCGGACGTCACCTACCTTACGCCATTCGCCTCGTTTGACGGGTTTTCCGCCGTCCTGTCCGCGGGCGATATGCCGAGATCGACTTCCAAAATCAATTCCAACATCTCTTTGACGCTCAACGGGCAGAAATTTGCCAGTTATTATGCCTGGAATTCCATTCATGTCAAAATCACGTTCCCTTACGGGAGCGACGCGGAAGGCTTTTTCGCAAGCGTCCTTTTATGGGACGAGCCGTCTTATCCGAACGGCGTGTATACCCCCGTACTGCGCGCGGAACTGCCTGCGGCGTATATTCCCGCTGCGGACGGCGATATCGTCGTAAAGACCGCGAAAGTGGACGGGAACTATTACGTTTACGTCAACGGCGTGCGTTTCGGGGACGGATTTGAAAGCGCGCTCAACGAAACGGTCGCAAAAATCGAAAAAGGTTATACCGACGCGGAGGGGAAGAACAGCGGGTTTTACGTTTCCACACTCAACACCACCGCGTACCTTGCAGACGGCACGGGCGTGGACGACGGCGTGCTTTCGGGCAAAGCGAGCCACTATCTCAAACAGATCGGCGGCAAAAAGATCGTCAACGAACAGCCCACGTTAAAAACGGCGCAGGCGCCCTGGGCGCCCTCGGAAAAGGACGTTACGGTAAACAGCATAAAACTTTCGTTCAGCGCCGAAACGCCCGACCGCACGGACGGCAACTTCCAGGTAGACGGCTATCTCGTGGAGCGCTGGCGCGCAGGCAAATTCGACAAATCTTTCGTGCTGAAAGGCGCGGATAACCGTACGTTTACGGATACGGGACTTCTTTCCGATACCCGCTATACGTACCGCGTATACGCGGTGAGCGGCGCGGATACTGCCTCGCCCGTCAAACTCGTCGCCTATCAGCCCATTGCGGTCAAGACGCTTGCCGCGCCGGCCGTAAGCATTGCCGCAGGGCTCTTTATTCTCGGCGGAGGCATCGCCCTGATCGCGGCGCTGTTGGCGATCCGATGCGCGTCCGTGCCCAAACGAATTAAGCAAAAAAGATTTTGTGCGCCCGCGCCGCGCGTGAAAGTGAAAAAGAAAGCGCGCCCTCTGGCGCTCGCGCTGTGCGCGTGTTTGTTTTTGGGAATGCTGAGCGGCTGCGGCCCTACTGCGCCGACGCCCAAACCCGAACCCGAGCCGACGAAAGGGGAGGCATTTGTGGATACTTTTGAAAACGGTACGACGCCCGCCTGGAAGAGCGGCGTCATGTATAACGAGACGGTTTTAATGCTCAAAAGCGGCGATAAAATGCCCTCGGGCAAACTCGCTTTCCGCCCGAAAAAGGTTATCTCTGTGCGCAGTTACACGCTGGAAACGACTTATACGGAAAATAAGGATTACACCATCGACGCAGAGGGGAATATCTTTCTCACGCAGAACTCGGCCTGTCCCTATCTCAATGAAGAAAACCTGTTTTACAAGACCCGTCCGCAGGGCGTGGAGGGGCTGTACGAGTTTCCCGCCTCCTCGTCGTCCGTTCCCAGCCTCATGTACACGGAAACTTCGTATCTCGTGGAAAAACAGATCTGCGTCACCTACGAATACGATATGAATGAATTTTCGAAGGAAGCGGTAAGCGCGGCGGACGAAAGCAAACTGCCGGCTTTGCGCAACCTGTTAAAAGAGCGCGCGCCCGTGCGGCTGGCGGTGTTGGGCGACAGCATTTCCGAAGGCGCCAACAGCAGCGGTAAACTGAATATCGCGCCCTATCAGCCCATCTATTCGTCGCTCTTCCGCCGCTACGTGGAAAAGACTTTCAGCGTCGATATCGACTTTCAGAACTATTCCATGGGCGGCATGGCGTCCGAATGGGGCGCTTCCCGCGCATACGCGGTGGGGCAGTCCATGCCCGATCTGGTGATTTTATCCTTCGGCGCGAACGACGGAGGCACGGGCACAGACAACAGCGTCGCGCCCGTACCCGTGGCGACCTTCGAGAGCAATATCCGCGCCGCCATGGCAAACGTCAGAAAGTACAATCCCTCCTGCGAATTTATATTGGTTTCCTCCCTCATGCCCAATCCGCAAAGCGGCGCGTTCGGTATTCAGGGGCAGTACGCTGAGGCGATGGACAAGATCGCGGAAAACGACGCTTCCGTCGTATCGGTAAATATGTATGCCCTGCACGAATATCTCGTGTTCGAGCGCGGCAAACATTACGTCGATCTGAGTTCCAACAATATCAATCACCCCAACGATTTTCTCATCCGTCTGTACGCCATGAATATTATTTCCGCTTTATGGAACTAAAAAAAGAGAGAGCCGAAACGCTCTCTCTTTCCTTTTATAAAATACCGATCGCAAAGCCTTTGCCTGTGGCGGCGGCATTTTCGGGATACTTTTCGAAAATTCCCTCCCTTGCCCGCATTTCCGATTGACGAAACGCGCGCGCGGAACTATAATATTCCGGATATGGAAAAAGTCAAAAAAAAGACGGCGGCAACGCTGTTACATATTATGAAAAACAGCGCGGTGTTGTGGATCGCGCTCGCGGCGGCGGGGATCACCTGTATTTTCGTTCCCATCGACAGGGGATATCTGGATTACTTCGATCTGCGCACGCTCTCGTGTCTCTTCTGTACGCTGGCTGTGGTAGGGGCGTTCAAGAATATCAAATTTTTCGTGTGGCTCGCCGATAAGATCGTCAGGCGTTTCAAGAGCGTGCGCGGCGTCGTGCTCGCGCTCGTGTCCGTCACCTATTTCGGCTCGATGATCATGGCGAACGACATGGCGCTCGTCACTTTTCTGCCGCTCGGTTTTTTCGTGCTCGATTCGTGCGGCAAAAGAAAGCACCTCGCGTTTACTTTCGTTATGCAGAATATCGCCGCCAATCTCGGCGGTATGCTCACGCCTTTCGGCAATCCCCAGAATCTGTACCTGTATTCTTTTTACGAGATCGGCACCGCGGAATTTTTCAAAATCATGGCGTTGCCCTTTGCCGCCGCGTTCGCACTGATCTTCGGTGTGTGCCTGTTCGTAAAGAAGGAGAGCGTGGAAGTGGGCACGCGCCCCAAAGCGTCGCCGCCCGTATGGCGCGTTCTCGCCTATTCTCTGCTGTTCGTTCTCTCCGTGTGCATCGTTTTCCGCCTCTTTCCCTATTATTGGGGACTGCTCGCCGTGTTTGCCGCCGTACTCGTTTTGGATCGGAAAGCGCTGTTGCGCGTGGATTATGCTCTGCTTTTGACGTTTTGCGCTTTTTTCGTGTTTTCGGGAAACCTCTCGCGTATCCCCGCCGTGCGGGAATTTTTCAGTTCGCTGATGGCGCTCGATCCGCTCTTTTTCGGCGTTTTGTCCTGCCAGGCGATTTCCAACGTGCCGTCCGCGGTGCTCCTGTCGCATTTTACCGAAGATTTCCGACGGCTGCTCATCGCGGTCAATCTCGGCGGTCTGGGAACGCCTGTCGCCTCGCTCGCGAGCCTGATCACTCTCAATACCTACCGTGCGCTCGATCCGAAAGGGACAAGGCGCTATCTCGCAAAATTTCTGCTTTTCAATTTTTCCTTCCTTCTCGTGCTTCTCGGCATATCGTATTTGACAGTATATTTCGTTTTATAAAAAAACGCCCGCAAGTTGCGGACGTTTTTTTCTTACCGTGAACGTATAAACCGCGAAAAATATGTTCATAAAAGAAAAGCGGCGCCGGGAAACGGCGCGGGGAGGTTTTGAAATGAAAAAATTTTGCATAGTTTTTATGTTTTTATTCATAATAATTCTGACGGTATGTATGAGCGCAACGCCCGCAGCGGGAACGGAATCGGAATTTCTGCGCGTGCATATCCGCGCCAACTCCGACGCCGTGTACGACCAATCGGTCAAATACGAAGTCAAGGACGCGGTCGTGGATTATCTCATGCCCCTCGCGGCTGCCTGCCAAAGCAAAGCGCAGGCGATGAAAAGGATCGAGGAAGTACTTTCCGAGATCGAACAGGTCGCAGACGAGGTCTTGCGCGAACACGGCTATTCTTACTGCGCAAAGGCAAAACTTACGAGGGAAGAGTTCCCCACCCGCGTTTACGAGAACGTAACGCTGGAAAGCGGCGTGTACGACGCGCTTATTCTGGAACTCGGCGAGGCATCGGGCGCCAACTGGTGGTGCGTGATCTATCCCCCCTTATGCTTTGCTGGCGAGGCGACAGGCGCGAATATACGTTACCGTTCGGCAATTTACGATATCATTGCGGGCTTCTTTTCCCACGATTCGGGCGCGTCCGCATAGATTTTTAAGGAGGAGAAATGAAAAAAATCTTAGCAGTGAGCGCGCTTACGCTCGTCTTTGCGGCGGCGTGCACCTTCGGCGTTCTGTTCGCGGCGCAAAGCGCCGTCGCAAATACCGGCAGCGGTTATTCTTTTGCGATCGATGCGGCGGTCCTCAAAAAGGGCAGTACGGGCTCCGAAGTCAAAAAAGTTCAACAAAAGTTAAAAAATTGGGGCTACTATTCGGGCTCCGTGGACGGGATCTACGGTTCCCAGACCAAAAAAGCGGTCGAATATTTCCAGCGTAAAAACGGTTTGAGCGTCGACGGTATCGTCGGCAAACAGACGTTCGCGGCCCTCGGCATCAACACGGGCAGTTCGTCGTCTTCGTCGTCTTCCAACGGGAATTATTCCAACGCGGATATGCAACTTCTGGCGCGGTGCATTTATGCGGAGGCGCGCGGCGAGAGTTATACGGGTCAGGTCGCGGTCGGCGCGGTCATTTTAAACCGCGTGAAGAGCCCCAAATTCCCCAACACCATTTCGGGCGTTATCTACCAGAAGGGCGCGTTTACCGCCGTTTCCGACGGTCAGATCAACCTTTCGCCCGACCAGACTGCGATGAACGCGGCGAAAGACGCCGTGAACGGCTGGGACCCTTCGTACGGTTGTCTGTACTATTATAACCCCGCGGTTGCCACGAGTTCGTGGATCTTCTCCCGCGAAACGGTTACGGTGATCGGCAAGCACGTCTTTGCCATTTGATAAGGAGGATGCGATGAAGAAAGATAATAAGATTTCCAGCGGCGCCGAAAAGGTAGAGAATATCAACAAAGAGAGCGGCTCGGAAAAGTCGGAAAAAATTGAACGCAAAAGCGGCTCGGAAAAGTCGGTGAAACACGGCAGGAACGCCGCAGCCATCGAGCGCGAGAATGAACGCGCGGAAGCCCGTCTGGAAGCCGCGATGGAGCGCGAGAACAAAAAGCGCGAAAAGCAGGCGGAAATGCAGCATCGCCGCGCGGATATGGCCGCGGACCGCATCGCCGCGCACGAGCGCCGCGAAGCGGAGATGGAAGAGCGCCGCGCAGCCCATCGCTTAGCGCAGGAAAAGAAGGCGGAAGAGCGCCTTGCCGCCCGCGAAAAGCGGAAAGCGGAGATGGAGGAGCGCCGCGCGGAACAGATCGCTGCCCGCGAAAGAAAATTAGAGGAGCGCCGCGAACGCGCTTCCGCAAGGGCAACGCTTTCCGCAAGCGAGAGAAAAGAGCAGAAACGCGCCATGCGCGCCGAGCGCGAAGAGCGCAGAAGGGAACAGCACGCGCATATGATGGAAGAACGCGAACGTAAAAGAGAAGAGCGCGCAGCCCGCAGGGCGGAACGCGGCGACCGCCGCGACCGCACGCCGGGATTCGGCGGCTGGATCACCGCGGTGGTATCTTTGAGCGTCATGGTGCTCGCGCTGGGCGCGGTCGTCACCGTAGGGTATTTCAACCTGCAAAACGTGCGTTCCAACGTATCCAACGGCTATACCGGTTCGTTTTACGAACTGATGAGTTTTGTCGACAATATGGACACGAACCTTTCCAAGGCGCGCGTCGCAAACGGAAGATACGAACAGCAGAAATTGCTCACCAACGTAGTCGTGGAGAGCGAACTGTGCGAAAACTGCCTCGAATCTTTCCCCGTCAGCGTGGAAAAAACGGAGAATCTCACTTCGTTTATCAACCGCGTCAGCGACTATTCCCGTTCGCTCCTCAACAAACTTGCCAAGGGCGGCAAACTGAGCGAAGAGGAAGGAGAGGTCATCCAGTATATGTACGAAACGACCAACGCCCTCAAAAACAAACTCAACGAAACGGTGAACTCCCTCGACAGCAAAGAGATCAATAAGATCCTCGACGGCCACAGCGAAGTGTTCGACAAGGGATTCGCGGCCATGGAAAACGACACCATTCAGATGCCCAAGATGATCTACGACGGTCCGTTCGCGCAGTCCGCCAACAGCGGCGACGTCAAACTCATCGCGAAAATGGGCGAGATCTCAGAAAAGGAAGCCAAAGAGAAGATCGCGGCTATCTTTGAAAAGCACGATATGAAAGAAATCGATATGACGGGCGAGACCAAACTGCGCAATATCGAACTGTATAACTTCGAAATGAAGGACAACGCGGGCAGAATGTTCAGCGCGCAGATGACCAAAAAGGGCGGCGTGCTGGCGATGTTCGACAGTTACGAAAAGTGCGAAGCGCACAACTTCGACGTCGAAGCCTGCGTCGAGATCGCCGAAAACTTCCTTGAAAAAGCGGGATTCGACGATATGCAGGAAGTCTGGATCAGCGAAGCGGGCACCGAGTGCACCATCAACTTTGCGTACGAACAGAACGGCGTGGTCTGCTATTCCGATCTGGTGAAAGTCAAAGTCTGCGAAGAGAAGGGCGCCGTCATCGGACTGGAAGCGAACTCGTATATCCGTTCGCACACCGAACGCAAACTGCCCGCCGCCAAACTTTCCATGAAAGAGGCGCGCGCGAAACTCAAAAACGGTTTCGAAGCCGAAACCGAACGCCTGTGCCTCATTCCCGTGGATAACACGGAAACGCTCGCGTACGAATTCTCGGGCGAATACGGCGGCAGCACCTATTACGTCTATATCGACGCCGTAAACGGTTCCGAGTGCGAACTCTTTACCGTAGTCGGCAGCAACCAGGGCAGAGCCTTGATGTAACAGATCATAAAAGTAAAAAAGGAGTTTCGGCTCCTTTTTTTCATGCCGCTTGCTTTTGCGTCCGTTTCATGTTATAATCATAAAAACAGAGGAGGACGTCTTATGAAAAGCGTGAGGCTGACCGCAGATCGGAATATCGATCTGCAAGAGATCTTAAAAGGGGAACCGTTTTCCTGTTTTTGTTCGGAAGACGGAATGTATCTGCGGGAATTCATCGAAGGCGACGGAAAAATAACGGTGTGTATCGGGGAAGAGTTCTATTTCCGAACCAATTCCACGCTGATGGTCGCCATGATCGTGAAAGAGGAACCGAACAAAACGATCGTGGATATCGTATCGGGCGGCGGCAAGACGGGCTGGTTGAACGTGTCCTGGGGTTCGGAGAACAGCGCCGTGAAAAAAATAAAAAAAGTGTTTGCAAACATGGGATTCGAGGTGTGCGAGGAATCGTAAATCTGAAAGAAAAACCCGACCGCGGCGTCCGCTTCGGTCGGGTTTTTTTGAATAAAACGACAAAAAACGCATTCCGTGATGATTAAAATAGGGAATATTTATGCAATCGCGTTGACAATCGCCGCGTTTGATTGTATAATTTATAGGCATATATTGTAGATTCGGGGGTGTGAGTCATGGAACATATTTCTTTGAATCTGCGCGGGATCCGCGCGGAAGAACTCAGTTTCAAACAAAACAACGTGAAGATTCCCAAAGACGCGAAACTGGACTTGAAGCCCTCTTTTTCCCGCCGCGTGCGCAAGACGCCCGACAACGAAAAATTGCATTTCGTGACGTTGGAAGTCAAAATAGAGAGCAGCGAAACTTCGCCCAAGCCCTTCGATCTGAAAGTCTGCCTGACGGGCGTATTCGAGGCGGAAGTCGGAAGCGACTTCGAACGGCGCGCGTTCAACGTGCAGGCGGTCGCGATCCTGTATCCCTATCTCAGGGCGGCGGTCACCAATCTCACGGGCGCGGCGTTCGTCGCGCCGCTCGTTCTGCCCGTGGTGGGCGGCGCGCTCTTTCCCGAGGACAGGGAACCGCCCGAAGTCTTTCCGAACTGATTTTCACCTCGGCGACACAATCCGAAAAATGGGTGAAAAAAGCGGGCGGATTGTTAATCGTTTGACATTATTATAAAACATTTGGTAAAATAAATTGAAAGCGGCCGCACGCGGCGGCGCTAATTTTAGGATTTAGAGGAAGAGTAGTTATGTTCAGAGAGGAAATCAAAAAGCACCTCCCGCATCGGGAACCCATGCTCCTTTTGGATGAAGTGAACGTAAACGAAGGGGGCGAAGCCGTGGGCAAGTACACCGTGCGCGGCGACGAATTCTTTTTGCAGGGGCATTTTCCCGGCAATCCCATCGTGCCGGGCGTCATCCAACTGGAAATGATCGCGCAGACCTCCGTCGCGCTTTTGTGCGACAACGAGGGCGCCACGCCCATGTACACGGGGCTCAACAACGTCAAATTCAAGCACCCGCTTCTGCCCGGCGACACCGCCGTCATGACCGTTTCCATTACGGCGAGAAAGGGCATTTTCTGTTTCGCCAAGGGGAATTTGAAGGCGAACGGAAAACTTTGCACCTGCGCGGAATTCTCGTTTGCAATGGTTCCCCCCGAAAAATAAGGATAAAAGTACGTAAAAACTGTTTCGACGAAATTTTTCCCGAAGCGGGTTTTTTCATGTTTGGAAGGAAGATAAAATGTCATTCGATATTCTGGGCACGGGCAGCCGCGTCCCCCGAAAAGTTGTCACCAACGATGATTTAACAGAATTTCTCGATACGTCCGACGAATGGATCTATACGCGCACGGGCATCCGGAAAAGGCACGTTCTGACCGACGAAACGCTGCTCGATCTTGCCGTCGGTTCCGCGGAGATTGCCCTGGAAGATGCAAAAACTTCTCCTTCGGAGATCGGGTTCGTGCTGGCGGCGACCATGCGCGGCGACACCGTCACGCCCTCGTTCGCGTTCTGCGTGGCGGAAAAACTCGGCATCGCCGCGCCCGCGTTCGACGTCAACGCGGCGTGCGTGGGCGTTCTGTATTGCATGGAACTTGCCGATTCTCTCATTTCCACGGGCAAAGCGGATAAAATACTCATCGTATCCGCCGAGGCGATGTCCAAACTCGTCGACTGGAACGACCGCGCGTCCTGCGTACTGTTCGGCGACGGCAGCGGCGCCATGGTCGTGGGAAAGGGCGAAGGGCGTCTTGCGGGCATACTTTCGGGAAAGCCCGACAGCGTGTCCATCCGCATGCCCTCGTTCGAGGGCGAAAGCCGTTTCAACGAGATCAAGGCGGAAAAGATGGTCATGCACATGGACGGGCAGGAAGTGTATAAATTCGCGGTCAACGCCATGGGTCACGAGATCGAAAACGTCTGTAAAAAGGCGGGCATCGAGCCTGCGGAAGTGGACTGGTTCCTCCCGCATCAGGCGAACGTGCGCATCGTGGACGCCTGTCAGAAAAAGTTTAAAATAGAAAAGAGCAAAGTGCTCATGAACATTGCCGAATACGGCAACATGAGCGCGACTTCGATCATGGTGCTTTTGGACGAATTTGCCAAAAAGGGCACCTTTCACAGAGGAGACAAGTTGCTGTTCGTCGCGTTCGGAGGCGGACTGACGAGCGGCGCTTTACTCATAAAATGGAATAAAGATTAAAAAAGGAGATTGAAAAAATGGAAACTTTGGCGAAATTGAAGGAAATTCTCAGCGAATGCAAGGGCGAAGAACTGGACGTGAACATGGATACCACGTTCGACGAACTGGACTTCGACTCTCTGGATAAAGTGGATATCGTCATGCAGATCGAAGAGGCGTACGATATTTCTTTGGGCGACAATATGGCTCTCTCCACCGTGGGCGAACTGGTCAAAAAGATCGACGAGGCCGTCGCAAACAAGTAAGCAAGCGGTACTATGCAGACAAAATTAACGAAATTACTTCATATCGAGCACCCCGTTATCCAGGGCGGCATGGCGTGGATCGCGGACGCGTCGCTCGCGAGCGCCGTTTCCAACGCGGGCGGCCTCGGCATCATTTCCGCCATGAACGCGAACGCCGACTGGGTGCGCAGCGAAATACGCGCCTGTAAAGCGATGACGGATAAGCCCTTCGGCGTCAATCTCATGCTGATGAGCCCTTTCGTCGAAGAAGTCGCGAAAGTGGTCGCCGAGGAAAAAGTCCCCGTCGTCACCACGGGCGCGGGCAATCCCTCGCGTTTCGTCAAAATGTGGAAAGAGGCGGGTATCACCATTCTTCCCGTCGTGGCGTCCACGGCGCTGGCGAAGATCGTCGAGCGCGCGGGCGTTGACGCGGTGATCGCCGAGGGCGGCGAGAGCGGCGGGCACGTGGGCGACCTTACGACCATGGCGCTCGTGCCGCAGGTGGTAGACGCGGTGAAGATCCCCGTCGTCGCCGCGGGCGGAATCGCGGATGGCCGGGGCATGGTCGCCGCCTTTGCGCTCGGCGCGTGCGGTGTGCAGATGGGCACCCGTTTTCTGGTAGCAAAAGAGTGCACCGTGCACCCGAATTATAAGCAGAAAGTGCTGGCGGCCAAGGATATTTCCACCATGGTCACGGGCAGAAGGCTGGGACATCCCGTCCGCTCGATCAAGACCACCTATACCAACGCTTACGCCAAGTTGGAGGCGGACGGCAATACTCCCGACGAAGAACTCGAACAGTTCGGCGTGGGTTCGCTGCGCTTTGCCGCCAAAGAGGGCGACACGGAAAAGGGCTGTTTCCTCGCGGGACAGATCGCGGGGCTCGTGAAGTGCGAACAGAGCGCCAAAGAGATCGTCGACGACGTGATGGCGGGCGCGGAAAAACTGATGGAGGGCGTCAAGTGGGACGTTTAGCCTATCTGTTTGCGGGCCAGGGCGCCCAAGTCGTCGGCATGGCGTCCGACGTGAAAGACCTTCCCAAGGTCAAAAATTTGTTCGAGCGCGCGGAGAGCGTGTGCGCGGGCGTCGTCGAAAAGATGCTTTGCGGCCCGCAGGAAGATCTGAACCGCACGCTCTGGACGCAGCCCGCCATGTTTCTGGCGGATCTCGCGTATGCGTACGCGCGTGAGGAAGAAACGGGCGCGCCGCAGGCGGTCTGCGGATTTTCCGTGGGCGAAGTGCCCGCGCTTTGCTTTGCGGGCTCGTTGTCGGAAGAGGACGCGCTCAAAGCCATCGTGCGCCGCGCGCAGTTGATGGAAGAATACACAGGGCGGGTGCAGGGTTGTATGATCGCCGTCGTCGGGTTGGAGCCCGGGGCGGTCGAAGCGCTCTGCGACGGCAAAAATACCCATCCCGCCAACTATAATTCCCGCAAACAGACGGTCGTCGCCTGCGCGATGAGCGAACGGGAAGAATTTTCCGCGCGCGTGAAACAGGCGGGCGGAAGGGCGATCCCCCTCAAAGTGAGCGGTATGTTCCATTGCCCCGAACTTGCGCCCGAAGCGGAAAAATTCGCGGAATTTTTGTCCGCGCTGAACTTTCAAAAACCGAGAATGGACGTGTACGCCAATCTCACGGCGCTGCCGTACGCAGAAGATTTCGTCGGCACGCTGTCCGAACAGATGTGTTCCCCCGTGCGCTTTGCCGCAACGGTGGAAAATATGCGCGCCGCGGGTATCGAAGAATTCATCGAGGTGGGGCCCGGAAAGGTGCTGACCAATCTCGTGCAGCGCGGCTGACTTTAAAAGGAGAACATTATGTCTGAAAAGACTGAAAATAGAGTCGCCCTCATCACGGGCGCTGCCCGCGGCATCGGCGCGACCATCGCGCTAGCGCTCGCGGCGGAAGGCACGGATATCGCCGTCGTGGACTACGGCGAAAAGTCCGCGGCGGAAGAAACGCTCGCAAAGATCGCGGAACGCGGCGTGCGCGTCGCCTATTATCGCTGCGACGTTTCGGATTTTGCCGCCGCAAAGGCGACGGCGGACGCAGTTTTCAAGGATTTCGGCAAGATAGATATCCTCGTCAACAACGCGGGCGTCACTGCGGACAAACTGCTCGTCCGCATGGAAGAGGCGGACTGGGACCGCGTCATCAACATCAACCTGAAAGGTTGTTTCAACATGATCAAACACGTCACCCCCTATATGATGCGCAAGCGCTACGGCCGTATCGTATCCATCAGTTCGGTCGTCGGACTCATGGGCAACGCGGGGCAGGCGAATTATTCCGCTTCCAAAGCGGGCATCATCGGGCTGACCAAGACGGTCGCCAAGGAATTTGCGCCGCGCGGCGTCACCGCCAACGCGGTCGCGCCCGGCTTTATCAAGACGGCGATGACCGACGCGCTCTCCGAGGAGCAGAAACAGGCGATGTATAAACTCATTCCCCTCGGGAAACTGGGCGAAACGGAAGACATTGCGGAAGCGGTGCTCTTTCTCGTTTCCGACCGCGCGCGCTATATCACGGGCGAAGTGCTGCGCGTAGACGGCGGCATGTGCATGTAATTTTTTGTGAATGATCACAAAAATCAACTGCGCAATACCGAAGGGCGGAGCCTTTCAAATCACGGAAAATACTTTTGTGGGTTCAAAAAGATTTTCGTGAACAATAACGGAGGATTTATGGAAAGAAGAGTTGTCGTAACGGGGCTGGGAGCGGTCACGCCGCTCGGCAACGACGTGAAATCAACCTGGGAAAATATGATCGCGGGCAAGAACGGCATCGATTTTGTCACCGCGTTCGATATCGGTTCCTTTAAGGCAAAACTGGCGGGCGAGGTCAAGGGCTTCGACCCCGCGCTGTATATGCCCAAGGGCGACGTCAGAAAGACCGATCTGTACGCGCAGTACGCCTTGGCGGCGGCGGTGCAGGCGGTCGAAGACAGCAAGATCGAGGGCACCGTGGAGCCCGACCGCATGGGCGTGTATATCGGTTCGGGGATCGGCGGCATTCACACCCTCGTCGCAGAGCACGCGAAGGGAATGGAAAAGGGTTGGAACCGCATTTCTCCCTATTTCGTACCGATGATGATCTCCAACATCGCCTCGGGCACGGTGGCGATCCGCTACAATGCGCAGGGGCCGAATATTGCGGTCGTCACGGCGTGCGCCACGTCCACGAACAGCATCGGCGAGGCGTTTCGCGCCGTCCGTCACGGCTATGCCGACGCGATGATCGCAGGCGGCAGCGAGGCGGCGATCAACGAGATCTGTTTCGGCGGGTTCATCAGTTGTCAGGCGCTCTCGCAGAGCGAAGATAAAGACCGCGCTTCCATTCCTTTCGACAAGGAACGCGGCGGTTTCGTGATGGGCGAAGGCGGCGGCGTGCTCGTTCTGGAAGAACTGGAACGCGCAAAACGGCGCGGCGCGAAGATCTATGCCGAAGTCGTGGGCTATGCCTGCACCAACGACGCCTATCACATGACCGCGCCCAATCCCGAGGCGATCGCCTCCTCGCGCGCCATCATGCTGGCAGCGAAAGAGGGCGGCGTGGTCGCGGACGAAAAACTGTATATCAACGCGCACGGCACGGGAACGCCGCTCAACGATAAAACGGAGACCGCCGCCATCAAAAAGGCGTTCGGCGAAAACGCGTATAAACTGCACGTTTCTTCGACAAAGTCGATGACGGGGCATATGCTCGGCGCCGCGGGCGCGGTGGAGGCCATCGCCGCCGTCAAAGCGCTCGAAGAAGGCGTTATTCCGCCCACGATCAACTACCGCGTGAAGGACGACGAGTGCGATCTCGACGTCACGCCGAACGTCGCCGTGCGGGCGCCGCTGGAATTCGCGCTGTCTACCTCTCTGGGATTCGGAGGCCATAACGGCTGTCTTGCATTCAGGAAATACAGGGATTAGTACACATAGGAGTATAACATGGATAATAAAAAGTTGAAAGGCATCGTGGATATTTTCAACGACAGCGGTCTGACTTTTATGGAAATAAACGAAAAGGAAGGGGAGAACGCCTTTTCCATCAAACTGGAAAAGAAAGGCGAAATTTTACCCGTCCCCGCGTCCGCCCATGCCGCCCCGCAGTTTTCGGCAACGGAGCCCGCAGCCTCGGATACCGAGCGCGAGATCAAGGATTTCAATAAATACCGCGACGTGAAATCGCCCATGGTGGGCATCTTTTACACCTCGCCTTCGCCCGATTCCGAGCCGTTCATCAAAGTGGGCGACAAGGTGAAAAAGGGCGATACGCTCTGTATCATCGAGGCGATGAAACTGATGAACGACGTCGTCGCGGAAGAGGACGGCGAACTTGTGGAGATCTGCGCGGAAAACGGCTCTTTGGTCGAATTCGGGCAGGTGCTTTTCAAGATATTTTAAAAGGGTAAGAGATGTTCAGTAAAATTCTGATAGCGAATCGTGGCGAGATCGCCGTGCGCATCATCCGTGCCTGCAACGAAATGGGCATTTCCACCGTGGCGGTATACTCTGAGGCGGACGCGAACTCGCTGCACGTCAATCTGGCGGACGAGAGTTACTGTATCGGCCCCGCGCTTTTGAAAGACAGTTATTTGAATATGACCGCGATCATCGACGTGGCGATCGCGACGGGCTGCCAGGCGATCCATCCCGGTTACGGGCTTTTGAGCGAGAATGCGCGCTTTGCCGAACTTTGCGAAAAATGCAACGTCAAGTTCATCGGGCCGCACTATTCCGTCATCGCGAAAATGGGCGATAAGGACGAGGCCAGAAGGACCATGAAAGCGGCGGGCGTGCCCGTCGTTCCCGGGCTCGACGAGATCGCCGACGTTGCGGAGGCAAAGGCGTTCGCTGCAAAAATAGGCTATCCCGTCATCGTCAAGGCGAGCGCGGGCGGCGGCGGCCGCGGGATCCGCATCGTGGAAAGGGAAGAGGATTTCGAAACCGCGGTGGCGCTCGCGTCCAACGAGGCTCTCTCCGCTTTCGGCAACGGCAAGGTGTATCTGGAAAAATTTCTGACCGACGTCAAGCACGTGGAAATGCAGATCGTCGCCGACGAACAGGGCAACGTGGTGTGTTTGGGCGAGCGCGACTGCTCCATGCAGCGCAAGAACCAGAAACTCATAGAGGAGAGCCCCTGCGTCGTTTTGAAAGAAGACGTGCGCCGCGAAATGATGCGCTGCGCCGTGCTGGCGGCGAAAGCGGTCAATTACACGAGCCTCGGCACCATCGAGTTTTTGCTCGATAAAAATAACGATTTCTATTTTATGGAAATGAACACCCGCCTGCAAGTCGAGCACCCCGTCACCGAATACGTCACGGGCATCGATATCGTCAAGTGGCAGATCCGCATCGCGGCGGGCGTGGAGTTCATGTATAAACAGGAAGATATCCGATTCCGCGGCTGCGCCATCGAGTGCCGCATCAACGCGGAGGACGTGCGCAAAAATTTCCGTCCCTGCTGCGGCAGGATCAACCTTTTGCACATTCCGGGCGGACCGTGGGTGCGTTTCGATACCGCCATTTACCAGGATTATATGATCCCGCCCTATTACGACAGCATGATCGGCAAACTTATCGTCTTCGCGCGCGACCGCACCGAGGCGATACGGAAAATGCAGGCGGCGCTGTGCGAACTGGTCATCGAGGGAGTCTGCACCAATGCGGAACTTTCGGGCGATATCCTCGCCGAGCCCGCATTCAAGAGCGGCGAGTACTGCACCAATTTCCTGGATAAATTTCTGAAAAACTACTAAATAAACCCGCAGACAGGGAGTTTGTAACGTGAAATTCGAAGATATTAAAAAGTTTTTCTTCAAAAAACCGAAAAACGAGTTGGAAGGGGACGGGGAGGCCACTGCGTCCGCGATTCCCGAAAAACTCGCCACAAAGTGCGAAAAGTGCAAGCAGATCATTCTGTGCGACGAACTTGCAGCCAATCAATATATGTGCCCGAAGTGCGGCTTTTACCATAAAATGGGCGCGCGCGAGCGCATATCCTTCAATTTCGACGGATTTGAGGAACTTTTCGCGGAAGTGACGGGCGAAAATCTGCTGCAATTCCCGGGATATGACGAAAAACTGGAAAAATCGCGTGCGGCGAGTTCTGAAAAAGAGGCGGTCGTGTGCGGCACCGCTTTTTCGGGCGGGCATAAAGCCGCGGTGTTTGCCATGGATCCCCGCTTTATGATGGGCAGCATGGGGCACGCGGTGGGCGAAAAAATCGCCTCGCTGTTCGAATACGCCACGGAACAAAAACTTCCCGTCGTCGGCTTTGTTCTGAGCGGCGGCGCGCGCATGCAGGAGGGCATCATTTCCCTCATGCAGATGGCAAAGACGAGCGCCGCGGTCGCCAAGCACGGCGAAGCGGGGCTTTTGTATATCAGCGTTCTGACCGATCCCACGACGGGCGGCGTGTCCGCTTCTTTCGCGTTCGAATCGGATATCATTGTAGCGGAAAAAGGCGCGCTCATCGGTTTTGCCGGCCCGCGCGTCATCGAACAGACCATCCGACAGAAATTGCCCGAAGGGTTTCAGCGCGCGGAGTTTTTGCAGGAAAAGGGCTTTGTGGATCTTATCGTGGCGCGCAAAGAGATGAAAGAAAAGTTGGCGGAACTTTTACGCCTGCACGCGGCGGAGGTATAGAATGAACGCATACGAAAAAGTGCTCAAAAGCCGCGAAAAGGGCAGACCCACCGCGGTGAAATACATCGGCAGTATCGTGGAGAATTTCATCGAACTGCACGGAGATCGCCGCTTTTCCGACGATAAGGCGATCATCGGCGGCATCGGCACGATCTCGGGCATGCCAGTCACGGTCATCGGCATCGAAAAGGGCGACGGCACGGCGGATAAGATCGCGCATAATTTCGGCTGCGCGCATCCCGAGGGTTACCGCAAGGCTGTGCGGCTGATGAAAGAGGCGGAAAAATTCCGCCGTCCCGTGCTCTGTTTTGTGGATACGTCGGGCGCGTACTGCGGCATCGGCGCGGAAGAGCGCGGACAGAGCGAGGCGATCGCGACTTCCATTCTGGAAATGATCCGCTTAAAGACGCCCACGCTCTCGATCATCATCGGCGAGGGCGGCAGCGGCGGCGCGCTTTCCCTGTGCGCCGCGGACGAAGTGTGGATCACTTCCAATTCCACCTATTCCGTTATTTCTCCCGAGGGCTGCGCCTCGATTTTGTGGAAAGACAGCGGAAAAGTCGCAGAGGCTTCGGAAAGTCTGAAACTCACGGCGGACGATCTCGTATCGCTCGGCGCGGTGGAGAAAATATTCGAAGAGAACGACTTTCCCGAAACGTTTTTCGAAGATATGAAAGAACAGATCTTCCGATTCTTTCAGCAAAAGAAAAAAGTGCCTGCCGATGAACTTATCGAAGAGCGCTATCGCCGTTTCCGCAAGTTTTAAAGCACGCAAAGGAGGAAAAATATGATCGCAATCGTAACCGACTCTACGGTCGGCTACTCTTCGGCGGAAATTTCCAGCCGCGGCATCGTGAAGGTAGTTCCCGTCAACTATCAGATCGGCGCCAAATTTTTCGAAGAGCGTCCGTCCGACAAAAACGGAAACTTTTTGCCGCTCATCCGCGGTGAAAAGTGCAAGACAGCGCAGCCCGCGCTCAGCCATTTCATCTCTGCGTTCAATTCGCTCGTGTCCGCGGGGCACGAGGTCATCTGTATCGTGATGAGTTCCGCGCTGTCGGGCACCTATTCCTCCGCGAAATTCGCCGCGGGCGAAGTGGGCGGCAAGATCTATGTGCTCGATTCGGAGACAGTGGGAATGGGGATGCACCTTTTGGTGGACGAGGCCGTGAACATGATCAACGGCGGTTTCGATTTCGAACATACCGTCGAACATCTCGAAGCGCTGAAAAAAAAGATCCGTATCGTCTTTACCGTGGAAACGCTGGATAACCTGCGCGCGGGAGGAAGGCTGATCTCCGCGAAAGGAAAGATCAATTTCAACTATAAGCCGATCTTCGATCTGTATAAAAAACTGACTTTCCGCTGCAATGCGCGGCTCGCGCGCGACAGATTGCAGATTTTGTGCGAGGCTCTGCCCGATAACACCCGCCGCATCATCGTGGCGCGCTGCGGAGAAACGAAACAGGCGGACGAACTTGCCGCGCTCATCGGGCACCGCTTTGCGCACATACACGTCCATCGCCGCGAACTGGGACCCGTTCTGTCCATCCATACGGGTGAAGGCGCGTTCGGCGTGGCTTTCGTTACACAGGACTGACAGTCGCGGGAAAAGCCGGAGAACGGCTTTTCCCGCGCGTTGTTTACAGGCGGTTTTTATGAAAAAAAGAATGTTGTATCTGCGCAAAACGCCCGTTCAGTCGGCATTTATCATCTATCTTCTGGCGCTGGGGCTGATCTTATTTCCCACGCAGTGGCTGGGCGATCTGTTTTTCGCGGAAGAAAAAATGGCGGTCTTGTTCGGATTGGGCGGCATGCGCGTCGTCATGGGCGCGGTCATGGCGTTGATCGCCGTGCATACGGGATTTTCCGCGTCGTTTCTGCCGCGCTCGGTAAAGGGCGTGCTTCTGGCTCTGCCCGCGGTTCTCATCGCCGTCAACAATCTGCCTATCGTCGCGCTCGCGCGCGGGGACGCTTCCCTCCTCTACGGCGGCGCGTATATCGCGGTGTTTTTGTTCGAGTGCCTTGCCGTGGGCTTTTTCGAAGAGGTCACCTTCCGCGGCATCGTATTCCCGCTCCTTCTGCAAAAGACGGGTACTTCCGTCAAGGGACGGTTTATCGCGATCTTAGGCTCGGCGGCGATGTTCGGATTGCTGCACGCGGTCAATCTCCTGAACGGGTTCAGCGGCGCGGTGTTCTTGCAGATGGGCTATTCCTTTCTGATCGGCGCGATGCTCGCCGTCGCCATGTTCGCGGGCGCGGGCGTCATCTTCTGCGCGCTGGTGCACGGCGTCTACAATTTCTGCGGAATGCTTATATCCGAACTGGGACAGGGCGGCTTTTCCGCGATCTGGAACGTGCCCGAGATCATACTCACCGCCGCCGTCGCGCTCGCCGTCATCGCGTATTTCGTCGTGTTCACCCTCAAATCCAAGGGCGAATCCGCGCGCGAACTCATCGCTCTCCCCGAACAGGAATAAGATAAAAGTAAAAAAACGGACTGCCGAAAGCAGTCCGTTTTTTTTGTTTAAACAAATTGATTGCACGTTTCGTCGTAGCGAAAGCCGAGCGAGGATAGGCGGGTTTCCAGCTCTTCGCGCGAAAGGTCGAGATCTTCGCAGAGCGCGGAAAGATTCGGGTAAAAGTCGCGCAGTTTCGCGTTGAGATAGGAAAGTAAAATAAAATCATCCTGCGGCAGCATAAATTTCTCCTTAAATGAGTTTGTCGAGTTTGGTCGAGCGCACGTATTCGGTCGGGGACAGGTTTTCGTATTTTTTGAAAGCGCGGGAAAAGTAGTGGATGCTGTTAAATCGCAATAAATAAGCGATCTGCGTCACGGAAAGTTTGTTTTCCGATAACAGCCTTTTCGCTTCCTCCATTTTCAGCCGCGTGTAGTATTGCATCACGCTCTCGTGCATCTGTCGCGCGAATACCTGCTTTACGTAGGTTTTCGAAAAGAACACCTTTGCCGCGATCTCGTCGAGCGTTACCGTGCCGTACACGTTTTCCTGCAATATCTGCACGATCTTCGCGCACAGCGCGTTGTTTTGCGGTACGTCCATCATCACGTTGGGCGCGGCGCTCTCGGTGCCGCGGATGAGGGAAATGAGGAGAAGTTCGAGCGTGTTTTTAATGATCTGCTCGCCGCCGAAGGGCGCGTCGGGCTTTTTATTCATCTTTTGCAAATACATATCGTCGAGGCGGTCGGAAAAATTTTCGCTGCCTTCGAGCACGAGCCCGTTCAGAAGTTCCTTTTCCGCGTCGGTCAAGGTGAATATACGCTCTTCGAGCGCGTCCAGTCCCCGCCCCGTGCCGGCAAAGGACACGATGACGGAATTGGCGAATTTATCGTGTGTAAGAATGTTGTGGAACTCGTTCGGCTTATGGAATACCGCCTCGCCCTGTTTTAAAACGAAACGCCGCTCGCCCGCCACGATCTCCGCCGCGCCGCCGTCGATGTACACCATTTCCCAAAAATCGTGGCTCTCGCCCTTCGCCGCGAATCCGCGCGCATATTTAAAATAGTGAATGGTATAAATTTCTTTTACGCACAGCACGCTGCGCAGTTTGTTGGGTTGGTACTGCATATCCGCATTATACCGCGCCGCGAAAAAAAATGCAAGCGCGTTTGTGTCCGATTGTGCAAATCCGTTGTTTTTTTCGTGCAAACACATTTGCACGGATTGTTGTATAATGAGTGAGAAGAATCCAAGGGGAGTATAATCATGACCTTCGACTTTACGAAACTGAGCGAAGAACTGCGTTTCGGCGCGCGCGAACTTGCCGCCGAATACGGCGTCGAGGAGGGCGCGGGCACGATCGTATCGCATCGGCAGTCCGATAGGCTTTCGGTACATAGAGAAGGGGATACCGTCACGATCGGCGCTTCGACGAAGAGCGAATTTTTCCGCGGGCTTATTAAGGCGTTCGCGGGAGAAACTTGCGAACAGAGATCGGCGTTTTCCCATCTCACATTGATGGCGGACTGCTCGCGCGACGCGGTTTTATCCGTTCCCGCCGTCAAAAAACTCGTCCGCTTACTCGCGGCGTGCGGGTACGATCGGCTGCAACTGTACACCGAGGACACATACAAGATCGAAAACCGCCCGCGGTTCGGGTACCTTCGCGGCGCGTATACGGAGGCGGAACTCAAAGATCTGGACGCGTACGGGCAGGCGCTGGGCGTGACGCTCGTGCCCTGCATCCAGACGCTCGCGCACCTTTCCGCGATTTTCCGCTGGGGCGAATTCTGCGATCTTCGCGACTGCAACGACATTCTTTTGTGCGACGACGAACGGGTGTACGAATTGATCGACGATATGTTCGCGCAACTTTCCCGCTCGTTCACGGCGCGCGTGGCGCATATCGGCATGGACGAGGCGCACATGGTCGGGCTCGGGAAATATCTCGACGGACACGGCTATCAAAACCGTTTCGATATCATTCACCGCCATCTGACGCGCGTTTTGCAAATTGCGGAAAAGTACGGCTTTACCTGTTATATGTGGGGCGATATGTTCTTCCGCCTCGCTTTCGGCGGCGAATATTACCGTTTCGATCGGGAAATCCCGCAAGAGGTGATCGACAGCATTCCGAAAAACGTCAATCTGGTCTATTGGGATTATTATCAGACAGACAGAAAAGTCTACGACGGCATGATCGAGAGTTACCGCAAGATCGGCAATCCCATGTCGTTCGCGGGCGGCGCGTGGCGTTGGAGCGGTTTTATGCCGCAAAACCGCTTTTCGCTCAACGCGTCGCGTCTGGCTCTGGACAGTTGCATCGGGCACGGCGTGGACGATATTGCCGTCACCGCCTGGGGCGATAACGGCGGCGAGGCGTCGATTTTTTCCGTGCTGCCTTCGGTCGTCTATTTTGCCGAGCGGCGCTACGGCGGCGACGTCAAAACTTCTTTCAAAAATATCGTCGGCTGCGATTTCGAGGATTTTCTGTCGCTCGATCTTCCGGACGCGGTCTATAAAGATTTGCCCGAAGGGTATCTCGCGAATATCAGCAAAATATTTTTATACAACGATCTGTTTTTGGGGATATTCGACGGCGCGGCAAAGCCCGAATATAAGCGCGTGTTCCGCGCGAATCTGAAAAAGATTTCGGCGGCGCGCTCGCGCGCGGGAAAATTTGCCTATCTCTTCGACACGGCGTACACCCTTTTGGACGCGGTCTTAGAAAAGTACGATTTCGGCGCGCGGCTCATCGCGGCGTACGGCGCAAACGATCGGGAAACGTTGGCGGCGCTCGTCAAAGATCTCGGACGTATCGAGAAAAAGGTGCGCGTATTTTACAAGGCGTTTTCCGCGCAGTGGTATCGGGAAAATAAGCCCAACGGCATGGAAGTGCACGATGCGCGCCTCGGCGGGCTGCTCGGCAGGATCCTCGCCTGCAAGGCGCGCCTTACGGGCTATCTATCGGGCGATATTTCCGCGCTCGAAGAATTGGAAGAGGAACGGCTCGGCGGCTATGAGCGGACGAAAGGGCTCATGTACAACAATTGGGCGGAACTCATTTCCGCCAATATCGTATAGGGTAGAACATGGAAAAGACAGTCGTCGGTATCGATCTGGGCGGTACCTTTATCAAGGCGGGCATATTGGACGCGCGCGGAAAAATTTACGCAAAGCGTAAGATCCCTACCCGTGCGGAGCGCGGATATAGGGCGATCGCCGAAGATATGCGCGATCTCGCGCAGGTCCTTGCCGAAGAGTCGCATATTCCTTTTTCGCAGGTGCGCGCGCTCGGCGTCGGTTCGCCGGGCATCGTGGACAGCGCGGCGGGTACGGTGCTTTCCAACTGCAACCTCGGCTGGGAAAACGTGCCCATTGCCGCGGAACTTATGAAATTGACGCAAAAGCCCGCGTTCGCGCTCAACGACGCGAACGCGGCGGCGCTGGGCGAAAGCAAGTGGGGCGCGGGCGGCGGGTTCTCGTCGGTGGTGCTGGTCACATTGGGCACGGGCATCGGCAGCGGTATCGTCGTCGAAGGCAAACTCGTCGAGGGCTTTCACGGTGCGGGCGCGGAACTCGGGCACACGACCATCCGCAAAAACGGAAAACTCTGCGCATGCGGCCGCCGCGGCTGTTTCGAAAAGTACGCTTCCGCCACGGCGCTCATCGAAGAGACCCGCCGCGTCATGCGTCAATATCCCGAAAGCGCGCTCTGGGCCGAGGCAAAGACGTTGCGGGACGTAGACGGCAAGACCGCCTTCGAGGCGGCGAAACGCGGCGATGCCGCGGCGGAACGAGTCGTCGCAAAATACGTGGACGATCTGGCGGAGGGACTCGCAAATATCGCCAATCTTCTGCGTCCCGAGGCGATCCTTTTGGGCGGCGGCGTGGCGCAGGAAGGGGAGGCGCTCTTTGTCCCGCTGGAAAACGCGCTGCGCGGTAAAATTTACGGCGGCGAAACATATACGAAACTCATCTTGCGGCGGGCGGCGCTCGGCAACGACGCGGGCCTGTGCGGCGCGGCGCTGTACGCGTTGGAAAAAATAAACGACGAGGAGAAAAGGTCATGCAACTGAACGAACGGGCGGTCCTGTATATTCCCGACGGCGAAAAGGAAAGCGCGGCGCTGGAACGCGTCACGCACCTTGCCGTAGCGGCGCATCAGGACGATATCGAATTTATGGCGTACGCGCCCATAGCCGACTGTTTCGGCAGAACCGATCTGTGGTTCGGCGGTGTAGTCGTCAGCGACGGCGCGGGCAGTCCGCGCAAAGGGCTTTACGCCGACTATACCGACGAGGATATGAAAAAAATACGCGTCACCGAGCAGAAAAAGGCGGCGTTCGTGGGCGAATACGGCGCGCAGTTTATGCTCGGTTATCCCTCGTCTCAGGTCAAAGATCCGGACGATACGAAGATCGCGGAAGAATTGACGCGCATTTTCCGCGCGGCAAATCCGCGTTTCGTATACACGCACAATATCGCGGATAAGCACGACACGCATCTGGGCACGGCGATGAAAGTCATCGCGGCGCTGCGCGAACTGGAAAAAGACGAGATGCCCGAGCGGGTGTTCGGCTGTGAAGTCTGGCGCGATCTGGACTGGCTTTGCGACGAAGATAAAATATATCTGGACACAAGCGCGCACCCCAACATCGCGCGCGCGCTTTCGGCGGTGTTCGACAGCCAGATCCTCGGCGGCAAGCGCTACGATATCGCGGCGGAGGGCAGAAGGTGCGCCAACGCCACCTATTCCGAAAGTCACGCCTGCGATACGCACGAGGGGCTCAATTACGCCATGGACTTAACGCCGCTCATTCTGGACAAAAAACTGAAAGTTTCGGATTTTATTTCCGCTCATATCAAAAAATTCGAGCGCACTGTGCGCGAAAAAGCGGCGTATTACGCCAAGGAGGACTGAAAATGGATTACCGCAACACAAGAATGTGGGAGGAACTGAACGCCGCGCCCGCGATCTTACAGACGCTCGCCGCGAAAAACGCGGGCGTTCTCGATGAGATCGCAAAGGCGGCAAAGGGCGCACTCAACGCCTACACGGTGGCGCGCGGCACTTCCGACCACGCGATGATGTACTTTAAATACCTTGCCGAAAGCATTCTGGGACTGCCCGTCGCGTCGGGCGCGCCCAGCGTCGTTACGGTATACAATGCCGCGCTTCGCCTCGATCGTTCGCTCGTCGTCGCCTGTTCGCAGAGCGGCAAGGCGGCGGACGTGATGGAAGTGGTGCGGCGCGCCAACGATTGCGGCGCGGTCACCGTAGCGATCACCAACGACGAATCCAGCCCGCTCGCCAAACTCGCAAAATTCCATCTCTGCTGTTTTGCCGAGGAAGAAAAGAGCGTCGCCGCCACAAAGACGTTCAGCGCGCAGTTGTATCTTTCCATGCTGCTCGTGAGTGCGCTCGCAGGGAAAAAGGAGGATTTTTCCGCTTTTTTGCATACGTTTTCGTCCAACGTCCCCACGATCGACGCCGCGACCGACGCTGCGGCAGCGGAGTTTATTTCCGCGGAAGAATGCTTTTTGCTCTCGCGCGGCATTTCCGCCGCGCTCGCGTTCGAAGCGGGGCTGAAATTGCAGGAAACGTGCTATATCAAAGCGCGCGCCTATCACAGTTCGGATTTTTACCACGGCCCCATGGCGATGGTGGGAAAGGGCACGAAGATCGTACTGTTCGCCTCCCGCCGCGCTTTAAACGAAAGTTCGGAACAAACGCATCGGGAAGATTACGTCAAATGCGCGCAAAAGATGCTCGAACTGGGCGCGGATCTCTTTATCGTCACCGACGACGAAGGGGCGTTCAGCGGCATGGCCGCGAAAATCATACCCGTCGCGGGCGGCGGAGACGAGCGGCTGACCGCCTTTTATTTCGCTTTGGCAGCGCAGATGCTCGCCTGCAAAGTGAGTTGCGGCAAGGGGCTCAATCCCGACAGCCCGCGCGCGCTCAAAAAAGTGACCATAACGAAATGATTTGGAAGGCGTCCCGCGCGGGCGCCTTTCTTTTTTTGCCTTGACAGAAACGCCCGCTTGGTGTATAATTTTTCAATGACAAGGAGTTTATCATGACCGAAAACAGTTTCCGTTTATCCAACGGCGCCGCGGTGCTCGCCGCGCAGAACGAGGGGCTGCACAGCGTATCCCTCGCCGTCGTACTGCCCTTCTGCGCGCACGAAACGGCGGGCGTCTATCATTTTGTCGAGCACTTGTTTTTCGAACGCGCGGGCGAATTGCGCGCGGAAGAGATCAACCGCAGAATGAGCGAATGCGGCTCGGAGATCCTGGCGTACACCGCGAAAAATCATATGTGCTTTTCCTTTCATTGCAGAAGGGAAGTGTTTGCACGGCAACTTTCGCTGCTCGTTTCCATGCTCCGCGAAAAGGGGCACGCCGCCGAGGATTTCGACAAGGTGCTCCCCGTCATCGAAAACGAAATTTTCGAATACGATTTTTACGATTACGCGCGGGAGGACGTTTTGCGCGAACTCTGGTACGATGCGCGATACCGCGAAAGCGTGCTCGGCACGCCCAAGGCGCTGCGCTCCTTAACGCTCGAAACGTTGCAAAAGGCGCGCGACGGACTGTTCACCGACGCTATGCACATATTTTTGGCGGGCGGATTTTCAGAAACCGAACTGTCACTCGTCAAAGAGGCGTTCGAAAGTTTTTCGCTTTCGCCTTTTTCGCCGTTGCCGCCCGTGTCCGCGCCGCCGCGCTATTTGAAAGACGTGGAAAAAGTGGGGCGCGGGCGCGATCTGCAAATGATGTTCACCTATCACGTCAAGGACGTTTCCGAAGAGGAGATCTTTCTTTCTCCCTATCTGAAAAACGCCGTGTTCTACGGCATGGACGCGGTGTTCAACGAGTTTATGACCGCCGAGGGATTTCCCTTTTACTCGGTGGACGCAGACTACGCGGTTTTGGGCGGCGAACTTATTTTCTATTGGCTGGTACACGTGAAAAAACGGGACGTGAACGCCTTCAAAGAAGTCGCGCAGGTTTTCGAACGCTCGGTGCTCAAAGCGCCGCTGATGAGCGTGGTGCGCCCCTTTTTAGGGGATAACCTCGTATTTTTGTACGACAATCCCGAGCGGCTCGTCAACCGCTATACGGATCTTTTCGAGGATAGTTTCCGCGCGGTCACGCTCGAAGAGAGCCGCCGCCTCGCCATGGAACTTTCCGATAACCGCCTTTACGATGTGTGGAAGACCTTTCTTTTGGGCGAAAAAAAGATTTTTTTAATAGGAAAACAATAATATGCTGGCCTATTCTTATCTCGATCAAAACAAATTCGGGTTTACGAAGAAACCCGTGCCGCAGATCGTGGGCACGCGCGACGCGATCGTCAAAGTCATGCTTGCGAGCGTGTGCACGAGCGATCTGCACATCAAGGGAGGGCACGTGCCGCGCGCAGTACGCGGCGTGACCGTAGGGCACGAGATGGTCGGCGTCGTCGAAAAAGTCGGAAAAGACGTGCGAAACGTAAAGGCGGGCGACAGGGTGTGCGTCAACGTAGAGACCTTTTGCGGCGAATGTTTCTTCTGCCGTCGCGGCTTTGTCAACAACTGTACCGATCCGCTCGGCGGCTGGGCGCTCGGCTGCCGCATCGACGGCGGGCTCGCACCCTATGTACGCGTGCCGTTTGCCGATCGGGGGCTGACCGTCATTCCCGCAAACGTCGACTATGAAAGCGCTCTGTTTGTGGGCGACGTGCTCGCCACGGGTTTTTGGGCGACGAAAATTTCGCAGATAGAGAGGGGGGATACCGTCCTGATTCTCGGCGCGGGTCCCGCGGGCATCTGCACGATGCTGTGCGCGGAACTAAAACATCCCGATCGGATTATCATGTGCGAACAGGATCCCGTGCGGTTGGAATTTTTGAAACGGCATTATCCGCATATTTTTGCCGTGCGTCCCGAAGATGCGAAAGATTTTATTTTGGGTTCGTGCGCCCGCGGCGGCGCGGACGTCGTCGTTGAGGCGGCGGGCACAGAAAAAAGTTTCCGCATGGCGTGGGAATTAGCGCGCCCCAACGCGAACGTCACCATTGTCGCGCTGTACGAAAAGGCGCAGAGTCTGCCGCTTCCCGAAATGTACGGCAAAAATCTCACTTTCCGCACGGGCGGTGTGGACGGATGCGACTGCGCGGAAATACTGCGCCTCATATCCGAAGGAAAAATCGACACGCGCCCTTTGATTACGCACAGGTTTTCTTTCCGCGATCTGGACCGCGCGTACGAACTGTTTGAAAAAAGAGAAGACGGCGTCATGAAGATCGCCGTTTCCATGGAATAAAATTATAAGGAGGATATAAACATGAAGAAAAATTTCGGAGCCAAACCCTATCTGTATCCGATGCCCGTGCTCATCGTTGCGAGTTACGGCGAGGACGGCGTTCCCGACGCCATGAACGCCGCCTGGGGCGCGATCGCGGATACCGACAAAATCTCTTTGACGCTCAGCGCCGATCATAAGACGGTGAAAAACATTCTTTCCCGCCGCGCCTTTACCGTCAGCATGGCGACAGCAGAACAGGTCGTCGCGTGCGACTACGTGGGCGTCGTGTCGGGGAACAAAGTGCCCGATAAAGTGGCGCGCGCGGGCTTTCACACGCAAAAGAGCGCGTTCGTAGACGCGCCGCTCATCGACGAACTGCCCATGGCGTTGGAATGCGTGATGGAAAGTTACGATGAAAAGGAGGAACGACTCGTCGGCAGGATCGTCAACGTGTGCGCGGACGAGCAAATTCTGGGCGAAAACGGCAAGATTGACCTTTCGAAATTTTCTCCCGTTACCTATGACCCCGTCAATCACGATTATCTGAAACTGGGCGAAAGGGCGGGAAAAGCCTTTTCGGACGGTCTGAAACTGAAATAAAAAGACGCGTTCGCAAAATTTTTGCGAACGCGTTTCAATGTTCTGTCAAAAGGGTCGTTTCCCGCGAGGTGGGGTCGAAATCGCCGCTCACCGAATAGATGAATTTTTCGTCGGGAACGTAGGTTTTGGGCAGGGATCTGGGCGTGCAGCCCGTCACTTTCTTGAAAATGCGGTTGAAATTGCGGATGGTATTGAATCCGCATCGGAAGGCGATCTCGGTGACGGGCAGTCCCTTGTTTTCCCGCAAAAGGCGTACCGCCTCTTCGACTTTGACGCGGTTGAGGTACTGCGAAAAAGTCATGCCCGCTATTTTTTTGAAAAATTTTGAAAAGTACGCCTCGCTGAACCCCATAAAATTTGCCGCGTCGGTAAAGGTATAAAAGGCGTAGCGCTCGTTGATGTCCGCCAAAAGGTCTTTGAACGACTGCACGGTGCCGCTGCTCATTTTGCGTTCCGCGGTGCGTTCGCCGCGAAAAATGCGTATCGCCAGCGCGAGGATCTCGTTTTCCGCCGCCGCGTTGTAAAAAGGGCGTTTTTCTCTGAGTTCCTCGGATATGCGCGCGTACGTTTCGGGTATTTTATAATCGCCGCAGAGCAGGGGACATAGAAGACGGCGCATCTCGCAAACGGGTTTTACGATTTCGTTTTCGAACGTCATCACGATGAGCACCGTTTGGTTTTTCGCGTGCATGTAATGCACTTCGCCGCTGTCGATGAAAAAGGCCTGCCCCTCGTGCAGCAGATAACTTTCTTCCCCGCAGAACACTTCGATATCGCCGCGCTCCACGTATAAGAGTTCGCAGGCGTAGTGCCAGTGCAGAACGTTGTGCGAATTCTGATATTTTCCCGCCCATACGCGCGCGCCGCCCGCATATCGCCGCGTTTCCTGCTTTGCCAACATAATTCCGAAAAATCCCTCTTTTTTTCTTACATTATATCCCGCAAAACAATAAATGTCAATATTCGGTCAATAAATTTCTTTTCAAACGGCGCGAAATGGTTTATAATAGAAAAAAAGAAAGGGTCACGATTATGGAACAAAAAGAACTGTTCGCCCGCGTGTTCGGCGCGGCGCCGTCATTACGGGCGAGTGCCGCGGGGCGCATCAATCTGATCGGCGAACACGTCGATTACTGCGGCGGGAAAGTGTTTCCCGCATCCCTCAATTTAAAATGCACCGTGCTCGCGCGCGCGAACGGTACGGACGAAATACGCGTCTATGCCGACGATTTGCAAATACGGCAAGATCTGAAACTGAATTCGCTCGGGGAATACAAAACGCTGTCCTGGGGCAATTATCAGGCGGGCGTGGCGTATATCCTCAAAGAGAACGGATATCCCCTCGTCGGTTGCGATATGCTGTTTTCCTGCACGGTGCCGTTCGGTTCGGGGCTTTCCTCCAGCGCGGCGATAGAGGTCGCGACCGCAATCGCGCTGTGCGAGATCGCAAAAATCCCCTATGATTTGGTGGAGATCGCAAAACTTTGCCGCCGCGCGGAAAACGAGTACTGTGGCGTCAACTGCGGCATCATGGACCAGTTTGCCTCCGCCATGGGGAAAAAGGACTGTGCCGTGCTTTTGGACTGCAAGACGCTCGAATACGAGTATGTGCCGCTGAAACTGAAAGATTACGCCATCGTCGTGGCGAACTGCAATAAGCCGCACAATCTCGTGGAAAGCAAATACAACGAGCGCCGCGCCGAGGTGGAAGAGGCGCTGCGCCTTTTGAAAGGGGAGTATCCTCAGATCTCCTGCCTTGCGGAGGTGACGCCCGCCATGCTGGAAGCGTCGCATTGCCTTTCGGGGAAGATCTACGCGCGCGCCGCGCACGTCGCGGGGGAATGCGACCGCGTGCGGAGAGCCGCCGCGTGCCTGAAAGAGGGAGATATCCGAACGCTCGGAAAACTGATCGACGCCTCGCACGAAAGCCTTTCGAAAAATTATGAGGTGACGGGAAAAGAACTCGATACGCTGGCGGAACTTTCTCGGAGCGAAGAGGGCTGCATCGGCGCGCGCATGATCGGCGCGGGATTCGGCGGCTGCATCATCGCCATCGTCGAAAAAGATCGGGTCAAGGCGTTCGAGCAGCACGTCGGAGAACGCTACTTACATAGGATCGGCTATGCCGCGAGTTTTTACCGGACGAGCGTCGAGGACGGCGTCGTCGTGGAACATTTTAATTGAATTCGGAGGGTACTATATATGGAACGAATTTTATTGACGGGCGGTGCGGGCTTTATCGGCAGCCACACCCTTGTGGAACTTTTAGAGCGCGGCTATCGGGTCGCGGTTGTGGATAATCTGTGCAATTCCTGCGAAGAGGCGCTCGCCCGCGTGCGGGAGATCACGGGCAAAGATTTCGATTTTTATCTGGCGGACGTGCGCGACCGCGCGGCGATGGATCGGATTTTCAGCGAAAACAAATTCGATTCGGTCATTCATTTCGCGGGACTCAAAGCAGTGGGCGAAAGTTGCGAGATCCCCCTCGATTATTACGACAACAATATATACGGCACGCTCGTCCTTCTGGAAACGATGAAAAAATACAACGTGAAAAAGATCGTTTTTTCCTCCTCGGCAACGGTGTACGGTACGCCCGAAAAACTACCATTGGACGAATCGTGCAAAACGGGCGGCACGACCAACCCTTACGGTTCCACCAAATATTATCTGGAAGGAATCCTGACCGATCTGTATAAGTCCGACCCGACGTGGAACGTCATTCTCCTTCGCTATTTTAATCCCGTCGGCGCGCATAAGAGCGGCAGGATCGGCGAAGATCCAAAGGGGATCCCCAACAACCTGATGCCTTACGTGGCGCAGGTGGCGAGCGGAAAACTGAAAAAGATCAACGTGTTCGGAAACGATTATCCCACGCCCGACGGTACGGGCGTGCGCGACTATATTCACGTAGTCGACCTCGCCGCGGGGCACGTCGCCGCCATCGAAAAGTGCGTAAAGAGCGGCGTGCATATCTTCAATCTCGGCACGGGCGTCGGGTACAGCGTGCTGGATATGATCCATGCGTTCGAAAAGGCGTGCGGCAAAAAACTGCCTTACGAAATCTGCGGCCGCCGCAGCGGCGATATCGCCGCCTGCTACGCCTGCCCCGACAAAGCGGAGAAATATCTCGGCTGGAAGGCGCAATTCGGCATCGAGGAGATGTGCCGCGATCAATGGAACTGGCAGAGCAAAAATCCCAACGGTTATCGCGATTGACCTTGCAGTCAGAGTATGAAAAACCCCGCCCCGCGGAAATTTCCGCGGGGCGGGGTGATTTTTTATTTTCAGTCTGCGCGCTTTTTGCCCATAAAGAAAAGCGCTACCGTTCCGGGGCCCGTGTGCGCGCCGATGGTCGTGCCCACGTCGTAGATCTCCACCTTATCTTTGAGGGCGGGGAACTTTTCTTCGATCAGCGTCTTTACCGCGAGCGCGTCGGTCAGGCACGCCGCGTGCGAAATATAGCACTTGCCGTCGTAAGCGTTTCCGCCTTCCGCGTATTCTTCCATCGTCTTTACGATCTCGGAAATGACCTTGACTTTGGTGCGGATCTTTCTTCTGGGGATCAGCCTTCCCTTATCGTCCATATTGAGTAGGGGGCAGATGTGGAAAATGGTGCCGAACCAGCCCATCGCCTTGGAAATGCGACCGCCGCGCACGTAAAACGTGAGGTCGGTGGAGAAAAACCAGTGATTGACTTCCAGTTTATGCTCTTCCGCCCATGCCGCCGTTTCTTCCGCGCTCTTGCCCGCGTCGCGAAGGTCGGCGAGCGTGTCCATCAAAAGCCCGTAGCCCGAGGAGGCGCCGAGCGAATCCACGACGAGAATTTTCCGTTCGGGGTACTTTTCCGAAAGCGACTTTTGCGCGATGAGCGCCGAATTATACGCGCCCGAAATGCCCGAGGAGAGCGCAACGTATAAAATATCTTTTCCGTTCTCTAAGTAAGGGGTGAAAAAAGTTTCGTACTCGTCGGCGTTGATCTGCGAAGTTCTCGTCATCACGCCTCGCGCCATCGCCGCGTAAAACTCGGTGTAGGGCAGCGTCTGTCCCAGATCGTCCGCGTATTCCTTCTCGTCCAGGAAATAATGGAAGGGAAGATACTCGATGTTTCTCTTCTTCAAATGCTCGTGTGAAAGATCGGCGGTCGAACCGCAGCACAAAATGAAATCCTGCATACTAACCTCGAAAGGCCCGCAAACCATGCGCGGGCGCTGTTTTTTATCTTGTCTACTATTGTATGCGATATTCCGGGAAAAATCAATATCTCTTCCGTGTTTTCCGTTCTAATGTTTTTGCACGGCGTTCTACCGTTTCAAAAAGGCGCTCTACTGTCGGTAGAGTTGCCTTTTTACGCCTTTTTTGCGAGTTTTTTTTGCAAAAATCCGTATCCGTAGATGAGCAGCGTCGCCAAAAGCACTGCGCCGAGATAGTATACGATGAGATAGGGCGCATATCCGAATTTTATGCGGAACTGTTCCAAAAAGGGAATATAGGCGTGCAGAATGCCCATATAATTGGCGTTGAAAACAAACGCGCAGGGAATTGCGACCGCACCCCAGAGAGCCACTCCGCCCGCAAAGAAGAGGGGATCGTGGCGTTTGGGACGGTAGTTGCCGCGCGCGAGCATGATGCCGAATTGGAGCACCACGAGCATATGGTAGAAATATCCGTGGGCATGGATATGCGAAGTGAACACGCCCGATAGATTGCCCAGGATCGCGGCGGGCCTGACGAGGATCATGGCGCACATGATGATGCCGCCGACGAACAAAATGGTCTGCGCCGCGTGCTCGGCTTTCCCGTGCGCGAACACGCTTACGCCGACGGTGATATAGAAAGTCGATGAAAAATGCAGGGGCAGATACCACAAATCGTACCCCGTCGCGATCGCGATGATCTGTTTTGCGATGCCGCTCGCCGCCATCGCGATAAAGAGGAGCGCAGTCACGATAAACGCGGTGCGTGCGGACAGTTTTCTTGACAAGAAAGAAATGATAGCGATCCCGATCAAGGGACACACGACCATCCATACGTATTCCATTTTCATTCGTTATCCTTATACTACCTTAGTTTTTCTCTCACGGATACGATTATACCATATCCCGCGAAAAAAGCAAGCCTTTACGAAAATTTCACGGACAGAACGAAAAAAACGCGCACTTCTCAGTGGTATAATGCGATTTCGTTTTTGCGGAAGAGTTCCAGCCATTTTTGTTCGGGGACGATGTCTGTGATCAGGCAGTCTATGTCGGCAAAATCGCATACGGTATAAAAAGAGACCGTTCCGAATTTACTGCCGTCCGCGAGCAGATAATTTTTTTTGGAATTCCGGATCATGATCTTGCGGATCTTCGCCTCGCTGATATTGGAATCGGTCAGTCCGCCCGTGAGATCGATGCCGCGGCAGGAGAAAAAAGACGCGTCGAAATGATAGTTTTGCAGTGCCTCCGCGGCGGTTTCCCCGATAAAGGAGAGGCTGTTTTCGCGCAGTTTTCCGCCGATGCAATAGATCTCGCAGTCGGACGTCTTGGAGAGCAGCAGCGTCGTCTTCGCGCCGTTCGTCACGAATTTCACGTTTTTCTTTCCCTTGAAATAGGGGATCATGAACGCAGTTGTCGAGGAGGAGTCCAGAAACACGGTATCGCCGTCGCGCACGAAGTCCGCGGCGGTTTCGCCGATCTGCCGCTTTGCCTCGGCATTCGAAGTTTCGCGGATAAAAAAGGGGATCTCGCTGTCAAGCCCCTCGTTGAGTACGGCGCCGCCGTAGGTGCGCGTGACGGCTCCGCTCTTGGAAAGCGCGTTCAGATCGCGCCGTACGGTCGCCTCGTTTATGTACATCGTTCTGGAAAGATATGCCACGCTGACCGCCTTTTTTTCTCGCAGGATCTCCAATATCCGTTTTTGGCGGTGGGACGGCAAAAGGTCTTGTTCAAAGTTGTTCATTGTGTCCTCGTTTTTCTGTTTAATCTTGTCAATCAAATGGATTCAGCGCCGCATATTGACAAACAATTTACAATATCATACAATGAATCGGCGAAAAAAGCAAATGAAATGAAAGGGAAAGAGCATGAAGGAAGGCGAAGAAATCGGTTACATATTCGATATTCAGAAATTTTGCCTGCACGACGGCGACGGCATACGAACCAACGTGTTTTTCAGCGGCTGCAATCTGCGGTGCCTGTGGTGCGCGAATCCCGAATCGCGGCCTTCGTCGCATTCGGGGGAGAACAGCGCCCGCAAAATGACGGTCGGGGAAGTCGTCGGGGAAGTTTTGAAAGACAAAGCCTTTTACGACAAGAGCGGCGGAGGCGTAACGTTGACGGGCGGAGAAGTTTTTTTACAGTTGGGGTTTGCCGAAAAACTGTGTACGGCGCTGCGCAAAGAAAAAATACACATAGCGTTGGAAACGGCGGGTTGCGTTCCGCAAAGAGATTTCGCCGCGCTGTGCGATCTGGCGGATTTCGTCTTTATCGACTGCAAACACTATGACGAGGCGAAGCACGTCGCGGGAACGGGCGTTTCCAACGCGCCGATCCTGCGCAACATAACTTGGCTCGCGCGTTCGGGAAAAGCCTGCTGCGTGCGAATCCCCGTCATTCCCGCATATAACGATAAAACCGAGGACGCGCAGGCATTTTGCGAATTGTTCCAAACGCTGGGCGTGCGAAGGGTGCAACTTTTGCCCTTTCATCAGTTCGGGGAAAAGAAATACGAAAATCTCGGTCTGGATTACGCCTACCGCGGCGTACCGCAACTGCACAAAGAGGATCTGAAAGATTATTTGAAATTATTTGAAAAGAGCGGTTTCGACGCCGCCATCGGAGGTTGAATTGTGAATGATTTCGGCGACATGACGCCGCGGATCAAAAGTTTCCGCGACGAACTTTTAAAGATCGAACCCAAGGTATGCGCGGAGCGGGCGCGGCTCGCGACGAAGGCTTACCGCGAGCACGAGAGCGATCAGATCATTTTGAAACGCGCTTATATGCTCAAAGAAGTGCTGGAAAACATGAGCATCTACATAGAGCCGCAGACGCTGATCGTCGGAAACCAGGCGAGCGAAAATCGGGCGGCGCCCGTCTTTCCCGAATATGCGATGGATTGGGTGGTGCAAGAGTTGGACGAATTCGAAAAACGCGAGGGCGACCGATTCACGATCAGCGAGGAAAACAAACAGACGCTGCGCGAGATCTATCCCTATTGGAAAGGCTGCACTTTGCAGGATAAGGGCTACGCCGCGTATCCCGAAAGCGCCCGCACGATCTACGATATCGGCATTATCCGCAACGAGGGAAACATCACTTCGGGCGACGCGCACCTCGCGGTCGATTATGCAAGCGTCTTAAAGTACGGGTTGGAAGGCATCCGGTCGCGCGTTCGGGAAAAACTCGATCGGCTCGACTATACGGACTATAATTGTTTAAAGACTTCCTATTTTTATCGCGCGATCCTGATCGCCGTCGGCGCGGTGGAGAACTTCGCGCACCGTTATAGCAAACTGGCGGAAGAGGAGGCGCGTTCGGCGCCGCCCGCGCGCGCAAAAGAGTTGCTGCGCATTGCCGAAATCTGCATGCGCGTGCCCATGCGCGGCGCGAGGAATTTTTACGAGGCGCTGCAAAGCCTCTGGTTCGTCCATCTCGTTTTGCAGATCGAATCCAACGGACACTCGCTCTCATTCGGGCGCTTCGACCAATTTCTATATCCCTATTACAAAAAGAGCGCGGAAGAGGGCATGCCGCAAGAAGAGGCGCTCGAACTTCTGGAAAACCTGTGGTTAAAGACGCTGACCATCAATAAGATCCGCAGTTGGGGACACACGCGCTTTGCTGCGGGCAGCCCCATGTATCAGAATCTGACCATCGGCGGGCAGACGTCGGACGGCAAGAGCGCGGTTAACGAACTGACGCGCCTTACCCTGATCTCGATCGGCAGAACGCGCCTTCCGCAGCCCAATCTGACCGTCCGCTATTTTGCGGGATTGGAAGAAGATTTCATGCAGGATTGCATTCGGATGATCCGCCTCGGGTTCGGTATGCCCGCATTCAATAACGACGAGATCATCATTCCCGCGCTCATCGGACAGGGCGTCGCGCGGGAGGACGCCGTGAATTACAGCGCCATCGGCTGCGTCGAGGTAGGCGTGCCGGGAAAATGGGGATATCGCTGTACGGGCATGAGTTATCTGAACTTTCCCAAAACGCTGATGATCGCGCTCAACGACGGCGTGGACGTCACGACGGGAAAGCGCGTGGCAAAAGGCGTCGGCAAATTTACCGATATGCAGACTTTCGAAGAGGTTTTCGCCGCGTGGGATAATACGGCGCGCCAGTTGATCCGTCAGGGGATCATCCTCGACAACTGCGCGGACATGGTCATCGAACAGGAAGTGCCCGACGTGCTCTGTTCGGCGCTGGTCGACGATTGTATCGGCCGCGGCAAACACCTCAAAGAGGGCGGCGCGGTGTACGATATCGTCAGCCAGTTGCAAGTAGGGGTGGCGAATCTCGGCGATTCTCTCGCGGCGATCAAAAAATGCGTATTCGAAGACCGTTCGCTGACGCGCGAAGAATTGTGGGACGCGCTGATGCACGATTTTGCGGGCGAACGCGGCGAAGAGATCCGTCAGATACTTTTGAACGTTCCGAAATACGGCAACGACGACGATTTTGTGGACGAACTCGTCGTGCGCGGGTACGACACGTATTTGGACGAGATCAAAAAATATAAAAATACGCGTTACGGCAGGGGCCCGATCGGCGGGCATTTCTATGCGGGGACTTCTTCGGTCGCTGCGAACGTGCCGCAGGGCGCGGGTACGTGCGCAACGCCCGACGGAAGGCACGCGGGCGAGCCGCTGGCGGAGGGCTGTTCTCCCACCCATTCCATGGATACGCACGGCCCCACGAGCGTGTTCAAATCGGTTTCCAAATTGAGAACGCAGAAGATCGCGGGCGGCGTACTGCTCAATCAGAAAGTCAATCCGCAGATGCTCGCCGAACCCAAGGACTGCAAAAAACTGAGTTTTCTATTGCGTACCTTTTTCGACACGCTGCACGGATTTCACGTGCAATATAACGTCGTGTCGCGCGAAACGCTGCTCGATGCGCAGAAACATCCCGAAAACTACCGCGACCTCATCGTGCGCGTGGCGGGCTATTCGGCGTTTTTCACCGTGCTTTCGCCGCAGACGCAGAACGATATCATCGCGCGGACAGAACAAATTTTGTAAGGAGAAAAGAGATGAACGACTTAAAAAATAAAGTGGCTGTCGTCACGGGCGGGGGCGGCGGGATCGGCCGCGCCGTTGCCGTGCGGCTCGCAAAAGAAAAGGCCGTCGTGGCGCTTCTGGGCGGGAACGACGGGCAAAAACTGAAAACGACCGCCGAAATGGTCGAAGAGGCGGGAGCGAAATGTATCGTCGTCGGGGGAGATCTGACGGCGGAAGGATTTTTACGCGCAGGGGTCGAAAAGATCGTTGCCGAGGCGGGCGGCGTGGACATTCTCGTCAACAACGCGGGCATGGCGTACAATGCGAAATTCGAAGAAACGGGCGAAGAGGTCTTCGAACGCATTATGCGCATCAACGTGAAAGTGCCGTATTTTCTCACGCAGGCGGCTCTGCCGTACCTGCGCCGCTCGAAATCCGCGAGCGTCATCAACATATCGTCGGTTGTGGGGCACGCGGGATACCCGTTGCAGAGCGCTTACGCCGCTTCCAAACACGCGGTGCTGGGGTTTACGAAGTCGCTTGCGGCGGAAGTATACGGGGAGGGGATCCGCGTGCACGCGATCAGTCCCGGGGGCGTCTATACGGACATGGTCAAAGTCGCCCGTCCCGACCTTTCGCCCGAAGGAATGATCTTGCCCGAAGAGATCGCGGAGATCGTCCTGTTTTTCCTTGCCAACCGCGGCAACGCCGTCGTCGACGAGATCCTCGTCCATCGCGTCAATAAAACGCCGTTTCTGATTTAAAAAAGAATAGAGAAAACCGCGCTCGCCAGAGCGCGGTTTTTTATCTTACAGTTGTTTGCCGCAGTGATTGCAGAATTTACTGCCCGCAGCGTTTTCTTCGCCGCACGCGGGGCATATCGCAGCGAGCGGTTTTCCGCATTCTTTGCAGAATTTGCTGCCTTTGCCGTTCACGGCTCCGCAGTCGCAGCGCACGCCGTTCTCCTCGGTCAGCCCCTCTTTCACGGCGCGCGTGACCGCGCGCACCGCGGGTTGCAACTCTTCGCCCGCCTCGTTGATCACGGGCACCGATTCGTTTTTAACGTAGCGCGTGATCTCTTTTCTGAAACCGAAAGTCAGGCAGACGATCCCGACAAAGAGCATGGGAAAACCGATAAAGCATAAAAAGAACAGTTTCGGCATACCCTCGCCGCCGAACGCGCGGAAAAAGTCCGCAAAGCCTATGATCGCGCAGATCAGCCCGCCCGTCGCGAATATCACGCCGAGTATTTTTAAAATCGTTTTCGTTTGTCTGTGTTTTTTATCGTCCATAAAACTCTCCTTATATTGTATAAAGATTATATCATAACCGTGTCTGCCCGTCAAGGGTTTAAAAATATGCGCGCGGAATAGCGACAAATAGATTTTTTATGATATAATAAAAAGAAAAGGAAAAAAACGCTATGAAATTTGCACGATTATTGGCTGCCAAAAACGACGATATATTGAACGCGCCGCCCGTCACGGCCGCTTTTTTGGGCGACAGCGTCACGCACGGATGTTTTGAATGTTACCGCGACGAAGACGGAAACATTCAGACGATATTCGAGCGCGAGCAGTCGTACGCCGCAAAATTTGCGCACATCGCGGGCATGCTGTACCCGCGCGCGCAACTGAATATCGTCAATGCGGGCGTGAGCGGCGGCACGGCAATGCAGGCCGCGGCGCGGTTGGAGCGCGACGTTCTGCAGTTCCGCCCCGACCTTCTCGTGGTCAATTTTGCGCTCAACGATTGCGGCGCGGGCGATCGCGGACTGGAAGAATACGTTGCGAGCATGAAAAAGATTTTCAGACAAGGCAAAGAGGCGGGCGCGGAAGTCGTGTATCTCACGCCCAATCCTATGTGCGGCTACGTCAGCGCGCACCTGAACTCGGATTTTTTGCGTGAGATCGCAAAAGATTTGGCCTCTCGCACGGCGGACGGCGTTCTCGACAGATACGTGGCTGCCGCGACGGCAGCGGCGAAAGAGGAACGCGTTCCCGTCTGCGACTGTTATTCGGTCTGGAAAAATATGCGGAAAAACGGCGTGGATATCACAGTACTTCTGGCGAATTATCTCAACCATCCGACAAGGGATATGCAATGGTTGGCAGCGCTCAAACTGGCTGAAATGCTTTTCGGAGAATAAAAACGCTTGCGGATATTCAAGTGGAAAAAGGTTCCACGGCATTGGTTTTGCTGCAGGAATTATAAAAATATTTTGAAAATCTATTTACAAATAAAAAATTGTATGATAGAATAAAATAAATTTACTCGGGTAAATTAAAAAATATTTGAAAAACGGTGGTACAATGGAAGGTTTTGATGTAAAAAAGGGTACATATACGATCGAGGAACGGGAAAAGGGAAAGGACTGGGGCAATTTCCTTTTCAATGAATGCTCTTATATTTTGTATGTATCGCATTTGGGTGATACCAATTCAAAATTTTTGAATCGCGAGGCGGTCCAGGTGACTGTCAACGCGCCCCAATCGAGTTTCATTTATATTCGCGACGAAAAGACAAAAAAATACTGGGACGTGGCGGGATATCCGACGATGGTCCCCGTAAAGCGTTACCGCTGTGTGCACGGGCAGAAGTTTACGGAAATTTCTTCGGCGTATGAAGGCATCGATTGCAGGATCACCTATGCTGTGGCGCCCTCGGATACGTACGAGATCCGACAGGTGACTTTGAAAAATAAGACGGCAAGACCTCGTGATCTGAGCGTATTTGCAACGACCGCGTTCGATCTGAACGGGTATGCGCAGCCCGTATATTACAGCGCGGTGACGACCTCTGCAACGGAATATCTGGCGGAAGCGAACGCGGTGTACAACGGTTTGCTGAATCCGTATAAGCCGCATAAACGCTGCAACGGTTTCATTGCCTCCGAATTGCCCGTATTTGCCTATGACGGCAATTATGAAAAATTTATAGGGACGCTCGGCAACATCACGAAACCGAAAATCTTGCAGTCGGGCGGCGACTGTACTGGCTCGACGGCAACGGTTCGCACGCGGGGCGGCATCCTGCAAAATAAAATCGTGCTCGCGCCCAAAGAGGAAAAGACTTTTCATTATATCATCGGATTGTGCGACGGTAAACAAGAGTTGATCTCGGCGTGCAAAGAAATATTCGAACAGGCACCGCTGATTATAAAAAAGAGCAGATCGAGCCTTTCCGGCTATACGCTCCGCACAGGATGCCCCGAAAAGAGGATTGAAGGCGTCATGAATTTTTGGGCGGAAAAACAGGTGCGTTTCTGTTCGCTCGGCAAAAAAGCGGTGCGCGACAACGCCCAACTTGGTATGGCGATGCTGAACTACGACGTGAAGAGCGCGAAGGCGGTCATCGACGAGTGCGTGGCGCATCAGTATTCGGACGGCCACGCCGTATTGACCTGGTATCCCTATCTGGAACCGAATATCTATTCCGACCCTTCCATGTGGCTCATCCTTGCCGTCTGCGAATACGTGAAGGAAACGGGCGACACGAAATACCTGCATAAACAGATCGCGTATCTCGACGGCGGTAAAGATTCCGTATATGAGCATCTGAAAAAGGCGGTCGCTTGGTACGACCTCCCTGAAAATTACGGCGAGCACGGTCTGCCGCGCATTCATCACGCGGACTGGAACGATGCGCTGAACATTCCCGATGAAAAGGCGGAATCGGTATTTATGGGTATGGGCATCTGTTGGGCGTACGGCGAACTTGCCGCGCTCGCCCGCTTTATCGGAGATATCCCGTTTGCCGAGGTATTGGAACTCCGGAAAACTGCGCTTGCAAAGACTGTGAACGAAACGTCGTACAACGGCGAATATTATGTGCGCGCCTTTTCCAAATACGGCGTCGTGGGCGACAGAAGCGACGAGAACGGCGGCAAGATCTACGTCAATCCGCAGTCCTGGGCGATTTTGGCGGATATCGTCCCCGCCGAGCGGCTTGCTTCCGTTCTCGGTGCGATCGACGGCATGGAGACGAAAGAGGGCATTCCTCTGTGTTCGCCGCCGTATGCGGCCTATGACGAGCGTGTAGGGCGCATGAGCGGCATGCTGCCCGGCGTGTACGAAAACGGCGGCATCTACAATCATGCGGGCTGTTTCAAGATCATGGCAGACTGCAAGTTGCATCGCGCCGAACAGGCGGTGGGAACCTTTTTGAAGATCCTTCCGGACGGCGAAAGCAACCCGAGCCGCTTGACCACTACCGAACCGTATGTGTTTACCAACTGCTATCTGAAACATCCGTCCGTCGATATGCAGGTCGGGTTTTCCTGGCAGACGGGCACCTCCGCCTGGGGGCTCAAATGTTATTACGAAGGTATCCTCGGATTGCGCCGCACGTATGAGGGATTGAAAATAGAGCCTGTTCTCCCTGATTCGTGGAAAAGCGTGAGCGCGGAACGCGTGTACAGGGGCAACCGCCTGGTCATACGCTATCGCAACGAACAGAGCGGTACGGTGCGCCTTATCGTCGACGGCGAACCTGTCGAGGGGAATACCGTTCCCGCCTTTTCCGATTCGGGAACGCATATCGTCGAGGTGTGCTGCTGAGCCGAACATGGCGCCGTTTTCAAACGGCGCCATGCAGAAATAAATTTTCACAAAAAATTTTTCTGAACCCTATTGACAAATATTAAAAGGCATGTTATATTATAAGTGTTTTACGCGGGTAAATACAAATAATTTGACAAAATCAGGAAAAAAATAAGGGAACAGAAGGATATGATCACGAGAAGAGACGTGGCTGCGCGCGCCGGTGTATCGGTGGCAACGGTATCAAACGTTTTGAACAAGAAGGGCATCGTACAGCCGGAAACGGAAAAGCGGGTATACCGCGCGGTGGAAGAGTTGGGGTATATTCCCGACGAAACAGCGCGGAATCTGAGCCTGGGGCGTTCCAATCATATCGGTGTGGCGCTCAACGAGTTGACAAATCCATACCATATGGAGGTCGTGCACGGGATCGAGCGGCAGGCATCGGCGAGCGGTTTTCACGTGACTGTCTGTAACATCGAAGATTGCGAGCAGAGCAAACTGGAATTTCTGAACGGAAGGCGGTTCGATGTGCTCGTGAATTTCATGACGATGACGTTCAGCGAAAAGATCCTCGATATGCTGCTCGCGAAAAATACGCTGCTTGTGAATTTTCCCATCGAGGACAGCCTGATGTTTCATCTGGATTCGCGCGGAACGCTCAAAGAGTGCATGAAACTTCTGCACGATCACGGGCATACGCGCGTGGGTTATGTTTCTACGATCGACTCTATGCGCTGGGTAAACGATCCGCGCGGTATCGCCTATCTCGACCATTTACGTACATACGGATTCGAAAATCGCAGCGAATACGTCGTTTTCAACGACGATTATGCCAAAGATTCCAGTCTTGTGGGCTATGAAAACGGATTAAAGTTGTTCCGCGCGCATCCTGAGATCACGGCGGTGTTCGTTTCCAACGATATTGCCGCGCTCGGCGTGATGCGGGCGCTGAAGGAACTCGGGCTCAGATGTCCCGAGGACGTATCCGTTATCGGGTACGACGGCATTCAGATCGGAAGACTGTTCACGCCGTCTTTGACCACGGTCGGGTACGACAATGTGGAATACGGCAAGGAGATGGCGAAACGCGTCATCGAACGGATCTTGCATAAGGCGCCGACGGCGGAAAGGGAATTTATTTTTCCCGCAAAGTTGATACTCGGCGAATCGGTAGGGCCCTGCCTGCGTAAATAAGGGCCGCTCATAAATTAAAAGAAAAAAAGGGCATGCCCTTTTTTTGTGCCGCAGTGCGGCACAAAAATTCTTAAAGGAGAAACGGAGGAATTTACATGAAAAAAATCATATGTTTGTTGTTTGCTTTGGTTTTTTCCTGTTCGGTCGTCATGCTGGCGGCATGTAACCGCGGCGTGGAAAAATTGCCTGAACAGAACGAGGATGATATCGATTATTCGCAATTCGACGAAAATACCACAGCCAGGCTGAAAATATCCATCCAGTCGTACGATAACGAAGAAGCGCTCATCCGTTCCGTTGCGGAGGTGTTCCAAAAAAAATATCCGAACGTGACGATCGACATTGACCGCATGAGCGGCGAGTTGACGTCCACGCTCATGTCCTACTACAACGCGGAGGCGGCAGCGCCCGGTACCATGCCGGATATCTGGTTTTCAACCTCCTTCAATATGCTCGCGCTTTCCAAAAACGAGATCATGCTCAACCTCGATCCCTATCTGAACGCGGCGACCAAACAGGGGTTGTTCGATGTGAACGACTATGTGGCAGAATACTGGACGCTGGGCAAAAACAGTTTTAAGGACGAACAACTCATGATCCCGCGCAGCGCGGACAGAGTCGTGGTACATACCAACGTGGAGATCATCAAAAAGGCGCAGGCATGGTGCACGGCACAGCGTGTGACCGACGCCGACTTTTTGGCGGGCGCGGTGGGGCAGTCGCAGTGGATCACCGAAGATTATATCAAGGATCCGAGCGCCGCGGTCGACCTTTCCGCGCGCATGTACAACGGCTGGACCTGGGAGGATTACCTCTATGTTCTGTACTGGTGCCGCAGATATTACGATGCGCAGGGACTGACCGCCGCTAAGGGCAATTATCTTGTGGACGCATATCTGAATTGGGAAGCAAATTACAACCCGATTTTTGAAGCGATGGGCGTGACCTATTTCAACGAGGACGGCTCTTTCAATACCGATGAGGCCAACTGGCAGAAAGCCATGGATATGATCAAATTTTTGATAGAACAGGGCTTTTCCGCGCCTTTCTCGGGCGGCAGCGCCGGATTTACGGGCGGAAAGGGAGTATTCCTCATCCATTCGCAGGCCATGGCGATCACGCTGAACAAATTGCAGGCGCTCGACCAATACGCGAACGTGGAGGATTTTTCGGAAGTGTTCGACATCTACACATTCCCGCTCATCGAATATAACAACACGCCCAAGATCGGCGCGGGCATCGCGGGTTACAGCGTGTACAGAAACAGTGCCAACCGCGAACTTGCGGTTTTGTTCCTGCTCGACGTTATCAGCGCGGCGGGGCAGTCCGCTATGTCCGACGCGGGCATCAATTATCCTTCCATCCGCAAGGATATGCAGAATACCGAAGCACCCTGGGCTGCCGCCTACGCGGATTATAACATGGAGGCTTATATCTGGGGACTGGAATACACCTGCGCGACCGATTACTTCCTTGCGCATGAACCCGAATATGCGAGCGACATCATGGAAGCGGTACAGACGATGATCTCCTCCTATTGCGACGGTCAGAAAAGTTTGCAGGTCGTCATGCAGAATTGCCACGACGACATCGAATACTATCTGATGTTCTGAGGAGCGGATCGATGAAATTTACTTTGAACGAATCGGCGGAGGGGAACGCGGCGGGCGTGCCGCTCGCCGCCCCCGGATCCGAAGAAAGCGCCGTACGGGCGAACGGGAAAAAACCATCCTCTTCCAAGCGCTTTTGGGAAAAACCCGCCGTGCGCGAAGAATTCTTCGGTTATCTGTTTGCGTTGCCCGTAATCCTGGGGCTGATCATCTTCACGTTTATTCCCGCCGTGCAGGGATTCGTGTATGCTTTTTTCAACTACAACGGATTTACCGAAATGGAATTCGTGGGGCTGAAAAACTTTGTCACCTTCTTTACGCTCGACAGGGATATGCCGTACCTGTTCCGCAACACGTTCACATTCGCGATCATCAACGTGCCGCTCTCGATGGTATTGGGTTACGTGATCGCGCTGCTCGTGAACACTTCCATGAAAGGCGTGCGCGTATTCCGCACGATCTTTTATCTGCCCTGCGTGATTCCGGGCGTCGCGTCGGCACTTTTATGGCAGGACCTCTTTGCCGTGAACGGCGGCATCATGAACCAGATTCTTTCTTCGCTGGGCTTGCCGACGGGGACCTTTTTCGACGAGGCGTCCTCTTCGATGGCGACGTTCATCTGGACGACCACCTGGTCGGCGGGCGGCAGTATGGTCATATGGCTGGCGGCGTTCAAAAACGTGCCCACCCAACTGTACGAGGCTGCGACGCTCGACGGCGCGGACTATATGCAGAAGGTCTTTTACGTGACCATCCCCATGAGCACGCCCATGATCTTCTACAACCTCATCAACGGCATCATCGGCTCGCTGCAAATGTTCAATACCTTTATCGTCGCGTCGAATACGGGCGGCAGAGGAATCGATAATTCGCTCTATATGTTCGCGGTCAAAATTTACAGAACGGCGTTCGTCGGAACGAATACGCAACTCGGCTATGCCTCGGCGGTCGGCATCGTGCTGTTTGTAATCATTCTCATTCTGACCGCGGTGGCTTTTATGACGAACAAATGGGTACATTATTCGGAGGACGACTGATATGAGACAGGAAGAAGTACTGCAATCGATATCGGAAATCCGCAAAAAGAAGCGCGGCGCGCGCTGGTACGTATTCCGCTGTCTGTATCTCATCGCGCTCGTGCTGGTCGGCGTCTATCTTATATTCCCGTTTTTATATATGGTAATGCGTTCGATCATGAACTACGGAGATGCGGTGAATACCAACCCCGTCTATTTCTTTCCGCATTCGGGCGTCACTTTCGAAAATTTTATTTCCATGTTTACCAACAGTTCGGACAATCCGTACACGCAGCAGGGATATTCGTATCTTCACTATCTGTGGAATACCATGAAGATCGCGCTCTTTAACATGATCGCCGTGCCGCTTTCGGGCTCGCTGTGCGCCTATTCCTTTTCCCGCATCCGCTGGAAAAGCAAAAATATAATTTTTGCCGTGATGATGGCGTCGGTCATGATCCCGGGCTCGGTGCTCACGGTCCCCCAGTACGTGCTCTTTGCGAGCATGGGCTGGACGGAATCGGCATTGCCTCTGACCATTCCAACCCTGTTCGGCGGCGGCGCGATGAATATTTTTCTGATGGTGCAGTTTATGCGCAATATTCCGTATGAGATCGAAAACGCCGCAAAAATAGACGGCGCGAACGTATTTCAGCGCTATCTGCTCATTACCATTCCGCTGTGCGTGCCCATACTCATCTATATCATTATCGGCACGTTCAACAGCGTATGGGGCGATTTTACCGGCCCGCTCGTCTACTTGAAGGAACGCTCGCAATGGACGCTCGCGGTCGCGATCTACTATGATTCCACGTCGCTTGCGGAGGGCATGGATATGCCCAACGTGCGTATGGCGATCTGTACTTTTATTTCCCTCGTGCCCGCGATCATTTTCTTCTTCTATCAGAAGACGCTGATCGAAGGTATACAGATGGGAGCGATCAAGGGATAAACGGCTATGGCTGTTTTCTATAAAAATTATTAAATCGGGAGGAAACAACATGACAAAGGTGAGATCGGCAGTCGTCTGGTTACTCGGCGTGCTGCTGGCAGTTTCGCTGATCTGCGCGGTCACGACCGTGCACAGGGCATCGGCTGCGGAGGAGCAGACGGCAGACAATACATATCTGATACCGATAGACGGTTATGCCGGAACGGATAGAAAGGCAAAGGACGGCGGCTTGTCGCTTTGGTTTACCACCAATTTCGGACGGGGTAAAGAAGGCGTCTGGCAGGGGCTGGCGGAGTACAGCATTTCTAACGAGTGGTCGCCGATCGGCTGCGACGATGCGACGAAACTCGTCATACTGCAGGACGTGTGCGACCATATCCTCATTAACGGAAAGACCATGCAGGAACTGATGACCACGGAGGAGAATCCTGAGCCGGAGATCTCGATCGGTAAGAGCGGCACGGCGGTCACGCGCGTCGTATTCGGCTATTACGGAGAAGGACTGATCTGTCTTCGCTTTCATATGGACGCGGGCGAGATCCTCTCGGTCGACGACGTCGACACGGTCACCATCCGCCAGGGCTTCCAGTGGTACAACAAGGATGGCAACAAAGTGGGCACGGGGACCGATCAGGATTACACGATGTATTTCGATAAAGCAAACGATCAGTTCGTGCGCCAACTGAAACAGACGGACGAAGGGGAGATCGACCCTTCCTCGGTCACGATGGCTTCCGGTCCTGAAAAGACGCTGTACTTCAAGGGAGATACGTTCAATAAGGAAGGGCTTTCTTTCAATGTGACCTATCAGGATAAGGATGCGAGCGGCAAAAACCGTACGGGAATTGTGTCCGCGGATAAAGTCATCGTGGGCGCGTATGACTTCAACGGCGATACTGCCGGTAAAGTCAAAGTTGCCGTATCCGTGCAGGGATATACGTACGAATTGGAAGTGGATTATAATCCTTTGCAGATCGATCTGGAAAAAGTTTCTCAGATCGAAGTGGACGGACTGAAATCGAGTTACGTAATGGGCACGGATCAGGTGACGGGGCTGACGCTCAAAAACGTGCCGTATTCCGACGGGACGAGCGGCGAGGTTGTGCTCACCGACGAGAACATCAATGCGCCCATCGTCTATGAAGGCACCTGCAAGGGGCTCATCAATTATCTGAACCTCGAAAATTTTGTTTTTGAATATACGGTCGAAAATCAGAAGGATATTCCCATCGAACTGAAAATCGACACGTCGAACTATCCTATTTTCCAGGCGACGGTCAATAACCGCCTCGGCTTTAAGGTTTCCGTTCCCGGAAGCACGGTTTCCAGAAAGGCGATCGAAAACGTGCAACTGGCGACCTGGCTGGACAAGGACGGCAAAAAGGTGCAAATCGGAGACTTTATTTATATCAACGGCGTCAGTTATACGCAGCTCGCCAGCGAATACAAGATCCGTAAGATCCTCGCCTACGGCGATACGCTTCTGTTTGACGTGTATACCAATAAGAGTGAAGTAACGGAGGATAAGATCCCCGCCGAATTTGTCGACAGCGAAACGGGTATGCCCAAAGGGTATCTCACCTACGATACCATCCGCACCATCGAACTTAAACCCGGCTTTGCGTATGTGACTGCTCCAAAAGATTCGTGGGGGCTGGGCACTTCTCAGAAAGACAGCGCCGACTATTTCCCCGTGCCCGGAGGGTATCTGAAAGAAAGCGTTCTGCTGGTGCGCTATCCCGCGACCAGTTCTTTGACGAGATGGATGCGTCCGCTCGCCACCAAGGAGGCGGACGGCACCGCGACCACGGCCGAACAGATGACGAACGCCGTTTTGGCGATCGAGGAAGCCGATTATACGAGAGCGACGCTCGATGCCCTTTTCAACAACGTAACGGACGACGCGGCAAAGATCACCGCGGCGGGCATCACGGAATTTGAAGTGGGCGACGACTATTCTGCGGAAGGATTGCAGGTGACTGCCAAGTACGTGGACGGCGGCTCCGAGATCCTCACCTTCAACGACGCGGCGATCCAGGGCTTTGACAGCGAAGTGGCCGGCACGTGCGAATGCTATGTGACGGTGAATAACGTGCGACTCACCTTTACGGTGACGATCAAGGCGAAGGAGGATAACCCCGATCCCACGCCTACGCCCGACGATCCCGAAACGCCCGAAAAGGGCTGCGGCTCGATGATCGGCGCGGGTACCGCACTCGGGCTTTCCGTCCTGATCCTTGCGGGCGCGGCAATCGCGATCAGAAAGAAAAAGGCTTAATGCGGCGCGTCGGCGCTTGACGAAGGCGGTTTAGACGAATGTGCCCCGCACCCGTTTTGCGGGCGCGGGGCACGCTTATTACAAAAATAATTATCTAAGGGAGGTCACAATGAGAAAAAGCGCGGATAAAATTGTGCGCGTGCTTGCCTTTCTCATCGCAATGCTTATGGCAATCGGTCTTTTCGGATGTTCGGCAAACGCCGTGGACGAAAGCGACAAAAAGGACGACGTCCGCGATCTGAATGAATTTGAATATACGGCGCTCAATCTCGGCGCCTCGGACGATTACGATCGTTCGTTTACGGCGTGCGATACAGAGAATCGTTCCCGCTATGTGGGGATATTTTTCTTTCTCACACTCGGCTATCACTCCAACCACAGCGGCATTTACGATATTTCCAAAATCACCGATTACGGCAGGGATATCGACGCGTTTTTCTCGAACACGGAGGATTCTCCCGTCGGCGCGGCGCATTTCTGGGGCGAACCCATATGGGGATATTACCGTTCGGACGATCCGTGGGTGATCACCAAACAGGTGGAGATGCTCACCATGGCGGGGCTGGATTTCATCGCATTGGACGTTTCGAATATGGTGCTCTACGAAAATACCGTGGATACCTTGCTGGAAATTTTGCTGCGCTTTCAGGAGCAGGGTTGGAGCGTACCCAAAGTGTGGTTCTACTGCAACCAGCAGAGCGCCGAGACGATGGACGACAAGGAAGTTATCAAAAAGGTCTACGAGCGCTGGTACACGCAGGAAAGGTTTGCGGATCTATGGTTTGCGCCCAACGGCAAGCCGCTCATCACCAAAGGGTGGAATACCGTTTGGAACGAAAACGACCAACTCGAAAAGACCATTTCGGAAACGTTTGAATTCCGCCTGCGCCAATGGCCCACCGAAGCGTTCAACGATAACGGCATCCCGTGGATCGAATTCACGTATCCGCAGCCCGTTCATAACGGCTGGATGAACGTTTCCGTCGCCCAGCACGCGAACACCGTCGCATTCAGCGACCGCGAGAAGAACTGGGGCAGAGGCTACGACTTCGCGACGGGAAAGAACGACGACGAACATTTCCGCGAAGGCATCAATTTCAAGCAACAGTGGGATACCGTTTACGGGGCGGGGGACAGCGTACAGTACGTGTTCATCACAGGCTGGAACGAATGGGTCGCCGAGAAAATGATCTACAACGGCCGCATCCAGACGGTCGATCAGTTCGACGAGGAATATTCCCGCGATATCGAGCCGTGCGTCAACGGTTTCGGCGACAATGTTTATATGCAGATGATACAGAATATCCGCAAGTGGAAGTATTCTGACGGCGTCGCTTATAAAAATCCATCGGTGACCATCGACGTTTCGTCGTTCGACACGGCGCAGTGGAGGGACGTCAAGACGGTCTACCGCGATTTCGAGGGCGATGCAATCCCGCGCGATTGGTATTCTTTCGACGGCTCGTTCTCGTACGTGGACGATTCCGCCCGCAACGACATCGTGCGCACGTCGGTGTGCCGCGACGCGACATATCTGTATTTCCGCGTAGAAACGAAGGACGAGATCACGCAGCGCGCCGAAAACGATACGAAATGGATGAATCTAATGATCAAGACGGGGTCGGACGGTTCTGCGGGTATTTTCGGCTATGAATATTTCATCAACCGCAATGTGGACGGGAACAAAACGAGCGTACAGAAATACGACGGGAAAACGTACAAGGATATCGGCACGGGCGACGTATATGTGCGGGGCAACGTCATGCAGGTACGCGTGAAACTGTCCGATCTGGGGCTTGATGCGAACGATTATCAGATGGAGTTCAAGGTGACGGACAATATAAAAAAAGTGAACGACGTGCTTTCCTACTATTCCACGGGCGATTCCGCCCCCATGGGCAGGATGGGGTATGTATTCGGTTACGGAGGGCGCAAATGAAAATAAAAAAATCCGTTGCTCTGTTGCTTGCGGCTGCGCTGGCGCTCATGTGTCTTGTCGCCTGCGGCAAAAAGAGTTCCGTCGTCCGCGAGAAGGATACGCGCGAACTTTCCGCGCAGGAATATACGCTCTTGAACCTTTCGGGAACGGACGCGCTCGGCAGAACGTTTTTGCCGGCGGACGAAGAGAATAAGGAACTGTACGTGGGAATGTTCTTCTATCTCACGCTCGGTTACCATGCCAATCATTCGGGCATTTACGATGTGTCGAAAATCACAAATTACGGCAAAGATATGGATGCATTCTATACCGCGAACAACGATTCTTCGCCTGTAGGTGCGGCGCATTTCTGGGGCGAGCCCGTATGGGGGTACTATCGCTCGGACGACGAGTGGGTGATCCGCAAGCAGGTGGAGATGCTGACCATGGCGGGCGTCGACTTCCTCTGTTTCGATACGACCAACGCAGTGCTCTATCTGGATACGGTCAACGTCATTTTAAAAGTCTTGCAGGAATACTACGACGCGGGCTGGGATGTGCCCAAATTCATGTTTTACGTCGCCGCGAACGACAAAGGCTGTATCAGAACGCTGTATGAAACTTATTATTCGCAGGGACTATACCGCGATCTGTGGTTCGCGCCTGCGGGCAAGCCGCTTATCACGCAGATGTATTCGACTGTGTGGGATACGGACGACGTGACGGAAAAAGCAATATCCGAACTGTTTGAATTCCGTTACCGCCAGTGGCCGACGGAAAGTTTCTTGCGCCAAGGCTGGTCGTGGATCGAGTTCGAATATCCCCAGCCCATCCATACGGACATGGTCAGCGTGTCTTCCGCACAGCACACCAATCTGAAATTTTCCGATACCTCGGACAACCGCGGCAAGGGGTTTGACCTTTCGACCATGAAAAACGATCCCTCCAAGGTGGCGGAGGGGGCGAATTACGCGTCGCAGTGGGAGCGCGTGCTTTCGGGCGACAATCATGATAGGATCAAGTACGTGATGCTCACGCAGTGGAACGAATGGGTCGCGGAAAAATCCTGGGATCAGAACCAAAACCGCGCCTATATGGTGGACGGGTTCAATCAGGAATACAACCGCGATATGGAGCCCGTCAAAAACGGCTACGGCGACAATTATTATATGCAGACCATTCAGAACGTCCGCAAATGGAAATACAGCGAGGCGAAACACTACGAATACGCCGAGAAGAGCGTGGATATTACTTCCTTTGAGGAGAGCGCGTGGGAGTCCGCCGCCGTTTATCTGGACTTTACGGGCGAGTGCACAGAGCGCAATCATCCGGCTTTTGACGGCTCGTTTTCTTATACGGATACGTCCGATCGCAACGACATCGCCTCCGTCCGTGTGCTGCACGATTCTAAATACGTTTATTTTCGTGTGCAGACGGATGAGAATGTTACCGCTTATCAGAGCGGCGATACGGGTTGGATGAATATCCTTATACAGTCGGGCGAAACAGGAGAATCGTTCATGGGCTACCGATACGCGATCAACCGCACGGTAGAAGGCGATCGGACGAGCGTGTGCCGCTATGAAAACGGCGCGTGGAAAAAGATATCGGAGGGAAATATCCGTGTAAGCGGCAATACCGTGCAGGTGCGCGTAAAACTGTCGGATCTGGGGCTGAACGCATCGGATTTTTCCATACGATTCAAGGTAACGGACAATATCAAGAATGAGGAAGATCCGCTGTCGTTCTTCACGACGGGGGATGCCGCACCCATCGGCAGGCTTTCCTATACTTACGGATATTGAGGAGAAAACAGTGAATAAATTGTTAAAGATCGCAAGTTTTGTGATGACCGCAGCGCTCGCGCTGAGCGCGCTTTCCGGCTGCAAGGGGGCGGATTCCGTGACGCGCGTTGCAGATTCCCGCACACTCACCGCGCAGGAATATACGGCGCTCAATCTTTCGGGTACGGACGCGCTCGGCAGAACGTTTTTTTCCGCGGACAGCGAAAACGACGAGTTGTACGTGGGGATGTTCTATTTTCTGTGGTTGGGGCAGCATTCTGGCGAGCAGAACGGTATTTACGATATCAGCGAGATCACCGACGAAGGAAAGGATCTCGATGCGTTTTATTATACGAATAATGCCGACTCTCCGCTGGATAAGTATCATTTTTGGGACGAACCCATCTGGGGTTATTATCAGTCCGACGACGAATGGGTGATCCGTAAGCAGGTGGAAATGCTCACCATGGCGGGCGTGGATTATCTCTATTTCGATACGACCAACGGCGCGCTGTACGACGGTGTGACGAGCGTTCTGTTCGAAGTTTTGCAGGAATATTACGACGCAGGCTGGGACGTGCCCAAGTTCATGTACTACATCGCCGCGAACGACAAAAATTGTATCAAGCAACTGTACGAAAATATTTATTCCGTGGGAAAATACAGCGATTTGTGGTTCGCGCCCGACGGGAAACCGCTCATCACGGTGATGGCTTCGACCACCTGGGATCAAAACGACGCCACGGAAAAGGCGATCTCCGAGTTTTTCGATTTCAGACTGCGGCAATGGCCGACCGAAAGTTTTTTGCGTGAGGGCTGGCCATGGATCGAATTCGAATATCCGCAGCCCCTGCATACGGACGCCGTCAATGTATCCGTCGCGCAGCATACTTCCGTCAAGATGAGCGAGCGAACAGCCAACAGAGGGCGCGGGTTTGATCTTTCGACCATGAAAAACGATCCGTCCAAGGTGGCGGAGGGGGCGAATTACGCGTCGCAGTGGGAGCGCGTGCTTTCAGGCGAAAACAACGAAAGGATCCGTTTCGTGAACCTCACGGGCTGGAACGAATGGATTGCCCTCAAACTGAGTGATTCTTCCGACCGATATTTCATGGTCGATCAGTTCGATTACGAGTATTCGAGAGATCTCGAGCCCATGAAAGGGGGCTACGGGGACAACTATTATATGCAGACCATCCAGAATATCCGCAAATGGAAGTACAGCGAAGCAAAACATTATAAGTACGAGCAAAAGACCGTGGATGTTTCCTCCTTCGACGAAAGCGCGTGGGAGTCCGCCGCCGCTTATCTGGATTTTACGGGAGAGTGCATCGGGCGCGATCACCCCGCGTTCGGCGGTGCTTTCAATTATATCGACGATACCGATCGTAACGACATCGCCTCCGTCCGTGTGCTGCACGATTCCAAATATGCGTATTTCCGCGTGGAAACGGTCGCGGATATAACCGCTTACGAGAGCGGCGATACCGGCTGGATGAACATTCTCTTGCAGACAGGCGGCGGAAACAATCATTTTATGGGCTATCAGTATGCACTCAACAAGAATGTGAACGGCAATTCGGGCAGCGTGAGCCGCTATACGGCCGACGGAAAATGGGAATCTTTTTCCAACTGCGACGTATACGTACAGGGCAACGTCATGCAGGTGCGCGTGAAATTATCCGACATCGGGCTGAGCGCAAAAAATTTTTGTATGCAGTTCAAAGTGACCGATAACGTGAAAAAGGCGAGCGACGCCGCGTCCTATTATACGACGGGCGATTCTGCACCCATCGGCAGGCTTTCTTATACGTACGGTTATTGAATACGGGAAAGGGTAAATATGCGATGAAAAAAGTTTATGGTTGGCTGGCGGGAATTTTGCTGGCGGCGATGGTCTGCGGTGCAGTTTCGGCATTTGCCGAGGAAAGCGGGGCACAGGCGGGGTTCGTCAATAACGTGCAGGTTTTGCAGGAGATACGAAACGAGGCGCAGTGGCAGGCGCTGCCCGAAAGCGATGTCGATATCGCGCTCGTCAAGATCGACGGCGACGGCAAATTATCTGTCGGCAACGAAAAAGCGGATTTCCGTCTTTCCTCGTTCGGAAATGCGATCCCTGCCCTCTATGTATCGGACGAGGCTGCCGCCGCTGCGGCGGTCACCGTCCTGACGGAAAGTGCTCCCTACGCGTTCGTCGTTTCCGATCGGCCTGCGCTGGTGAAGAGCGTGCGCGCGTCCTGTACGACCGCCAACGGCATCGTGGACTTCCGCGGAAGGAGCGCGACGGTCGCAGAGATCCAGGCGGAGGTCAACGGCAATGCGGCTAAATCCGCACTCGTCTCCTATGCGCAACTGGGCGCGGAGGAAATACAGACCGTACGCAAACTTTTCATCAACGTATATACAGAGGCGGAAGGGGAAGAGCAGTGCATCGCTGCGCTTTCGGCGGGTGCAGACGGCGTTTTGTGTGCGCAGACATCTGCGATCCTTCAGGCGCTTGCGCCTGAAGGCGAAGATCCCGCTATCTATGCGCCCCGCCCCTTCGTCGTTTCTCATCGCGGAAATTCGCAGGCGGTGCGCGGGCTGTACGGGAACTATTACGAAAATACCGTGGAGGCGGCGCGCGCGGCATACGACCAATACCGCCCCGATTTCGTGGAGATCGACTTGTATCTCTCTTCGGATGGCTACGTCGTCATCAGTCACGATCCTTCCCTCGACAGAATGACGAACGGCACGGGCAATATCGAATCGATGACGCTCGACGAGATCCGTCGCTATAAGGTCGACGGAGGGCTTGGAGATTCGGCGCAGTATCTGGATGAGATCCCCACGCTTGACGACTATTTTGAAGAGTTCAAGGACGACGATCTGTTTTTCCTTCTGGAGATAAAATCGGCAAAGCCCGAATGCGTCGATGCGGCCGTATATGCCATCAAAAAATACGGTATGGAGCAGAGGGTAAACTTTATTTCCTTTGATGCGGCGCAACTCTCCTATGCCGCGGCTGCAGCCCCCGATCTTTCCGTGAGTTTTCTCACTAACGGTTATGAATACAACGTAACGAGCGAAACTTTCGAACAGGACGTGATGGACATCATAAATCCTCTCAATGCGTCGCTGTCGCCCAACTGGGAGCGCATGACGGATGAGGGAGTAAAAAATCTGAATCGTTACGGGATCAAGGTGAACGCTTGGACTTTGAATATGGAAGCGGCTTTTTTCCGTGAGATTAAAAATATCGGCTATGCGACTTACACGACTGATTTTTGCAACTGGATGGAAAAGCAGCCATATACGCTGCGGCCTAACGAAACGGAGATCGCGGCCGCGCCCGATGAGCGCTTTGCTTTGACGGCCGATCTGATTTTGTGGAACGGGCAGGAGCAAGCAGATGTCGAGGTGACCGCTCTGTACGTTTCGCCGAATATTCAAAAAGACGGCGATCGTTATTTCATAACGGAAGGGGAGGGCGTCATCGTTCTTCTCTATGAGGGTAAATGGTTTTCTTTGCTCTCCGAACCGATCGTCGTACGCGCACAGGAAAATCCCGCAGGCTGCGGCTCCTTTTTACAGGGCGATGCCCTGTCGGTTTCTGTTTTATGTTTCGCGGCAGTTTGCTGTTTCATAACAAAAAAGAAATAATTTAACCCCCGCATTCGACTGAATGCGGGGGTTGTCTGTTTATTTCTGTATAACCACGAACTATACGAATTGATTATAAAATAAATTTATTCGCTTTGTAAGCGCTGGCGGTAATGCCCGTTACGTCTTTGAATGCGCGTTGAAAGGTGCGCATATTCGTAAAACCGTGTTTCGTGGCAAGTTCCGTGAGCGTTTTATTATTTTTATCTTCCAAAATTTTTAAAATCCGTATTTTATTCAGATACTTAGTGAGAGAAGAATCTAAAATTTTTTGACAGATCCTCGAAAAATAATATTTGCTGTAGCCGAAATGATCGGCTAAACTGTCGAGGGACAGATCTTCGCTGTAATGTTCGTCGAGATAAATTAAAATATTTTTAGTAAGGTTTTCATCTTTTTCGTCGTTACGTTTCACAAAGGGAATACTCCGAAGTACGATGCCCATGATCGTTGCAAGGCACCCGAGAATAAACGCTTCGTCCGCATGGGAATAATGGGTGGTCAAATAAAGCGGTTCATCGATATTATAGGTATGCTTTTGCATGAGCCGGATCAGGCAGAGCATTTCGTCACACGCTTCGGTATCGGTCAGAAAGTTTGCGGCGAGTTTCATACGCTTGGTGCGTTCTTTATAAGCAGGACAGAGGGAAACGGGTATTACGATGGAAATAGAGCGCAACTGTTGCGGATTCGTATAACTGTGTGTATCGAAACTGTCGATCACGGCCACCTCTCCTTCCTGCATCAATTTACTCTTGCCGTTTACGGTGACAAGCAAGCCGCTTTCCAGTACATACAAGATCTCCACATGCCTGTGAAAGTGCGGCTGACAAAAATTTTTATTTTCACTGATATACAATCTTTCGATCGATTCTCGGTATTTTTCAAAGGTTTCGTACATATCAACCTCGCAATACAGCAATATTTGTCGCATATCTGACGAAATATGTATTGAAATATGATTTTTTATCAAGTATAATGATAGCAGAAACAGGATAGAAAGTCAATACGAAGAGAGGTTTTTATGACAGTTAACGAATACATCAGAGGCAACTGGAAAAACAGTGTCCGCCCGGGAGAACCGAAGGGAATCCCTTATCCGTTCAATTCTCCTTCCTGCGAGCAGACCAGCGACGTGGGTTTTGAAAATTTCTTTTATTGGGATACATATTTTATCAATTTAGGGCTGCTTTGCGACGGTATGAAAGAACAGGCGCTCAACAATATAAAAAATATGATTTTTCTGATAGATGAATACGGATATATGCCCAATGTAGCGACGGAAGGGGGGGATAACCGTTCGCAGGTCCCTTTATTTATTCCGATGTGTCACGCTTATTGGCAGGAGAGCGGCGATTTGAATTTTATCCGCGGCGCGTTTCCCGCAATGGAAAAGGAATATTCCTTTTGGATGCGTGAGCGCATGACGCCCTGCGGGTTGAATCGTTACGGCAATAACGCGGAACCCGTTACCCACAGCGATTTTTATAAAATCGTAATGCACACGCGTTTGGGCGAAGATTGCGAACAAAAAGAAAGCGATGAGATTTTAGGCTCGAATTTACTTTCCGAGGCGGAGAGCGGTTGGGATTTTACGCCCCGTTTCGGTTCGCACATCGAACATTACGCGCCTGTCGATCTGAACAGCCTTTTGTATGCGAACGAACGGATCCTTGCCTTTTTCGCTTCTTTGCTGGATCGTAAAAATACTTATCGGGAAGCGGCGGACAAACGCTTGGAACTTATGCGCAAATACTGTACCGTAAACGGCGTTTTTTATGATTACAATTTTGTGTACGGAGAATGTTCGCCGTTTGTCAGCACGGCTCTGTTGATGCCGTTTCTGTGCGGCGTTTCACAGGACAGTGCAAAAGCCGCGCAGATCTTGAAGTCGTTGGATTCCCGATACGGGATTCCTGCCACGGCAAAAACGGATGAATTCGGAAAATATCAATGGTGTTATCCCAACATATGGCCGCCATTGGAATGTTTTTCGGTCATGGCGCTCGATCGTGTGGGATTGAAAAAGGAAGCGAAACGGCAGGCTGAAAAATACATCGCGCTGGTAGACAGTTGTTGGAAGGAAACGGGCTGTCTTTGGGAAAAATACGACTGTATTTCGGGGCAGAAGGCTTTCGTGCACGAGTATAACGAATCGAAAATGCTCGGTTGGACGGCCGGTACGTATCGCGTATTCGAAAGATACCTTTCGAGCGGCAATATGATACATGTCTTTACGACCGAACAAACCCGGATCGCCATCTGAAATAAATTTTTCAAAAACAGGAGGAAAACATGAAACTTATTCGTAAAATTTTGGGCGCTGTCCTTGCCGTATCGCTCGTGGTCGTTACGGCTACCGGATGTTTGAACAAACCCGACACGATAAAGGGAAATGATTATACGTTTTCCATCACGCCGGATAAGCAGACTGAACTGACTTTGGTCGTCGCCTGCCAAGCGAGTAACGATGAGATGAATATCATCCGCAAGTTGGGAGAAGGTTTTAATAAGTACTTTCCAAAAGTAAAAATCGAAGTGCAGCCCATTTCCGGCAATGTGATCGGAACGATGATGGGATTCTTTCAAGGGAAAAAGATGCCCGATATTTTCCAGACTTCGAGTTTTGAAATGCTCAGTCTGGGCAACTCGGGCGTAACGCTCAGTTTAGATCCGTATATCGAGGCGGAGGAAGCGGCGGAAAGTTTTTCCATGGGCGATTATTACGAATCTTTTTTTAAACTCGGGCAAAGTGATTTCGACGGGGATCAATGGATGATTCCCCGCGCGGCGGATCAGGTCGTCTGCCACTATAACGCGCGGCTTTTGCGGGAAGCGGGCGTAGACGTCGATTCCGAAAATTCGCTCATCAAAAACGGTTGGACCTGGGAAGACTTTCTTACCGTGTGCCGGCAAGTACGCGCTTCGAACGCATGGAAAAACTCGGAAAGAACGTTGTTGGACGGCTATCTGAATTGGGAAGCGGTGTTTAATCCCATCATTTTATCTTGCGGCGGCGGATATTACGGGGAGAATAACGAAGTCATCATTGACAGTCAGGGAACGCGCGACGCCCTGAATCTGATGAAAGATCTTGTGGATCAAAAGATCACCTCGAAGTTTACCGGCACGCAGGCAAACTTTCAGGGCGGCGAGGGAATATTCATGTTTCATTCGCAGGCCGCTTCGATCCAAGTCCGTAATTTGCAGGGTGCATATGGTTCCGGATTCAAAGAGAGCGATTATAACGTCGTAACTTTTCCGATCATAGACGAAGAAAATCCCATGATCGGTTCGGGCGTATCCGGATACTGCGTTTCGTCCACCATCACCGAGCAGGCGCGGCGCGATATTGCATGGCAGTTTTTAAAATTTATGCTGAGCCGCGAGGGACAGAACATCATAGCCGATTGCGGAACGAATTACCCGCCGATCCGCAAGGATATGTCTGACGCGAAAGATCCCGAAAACCATTGGGGAAAAGGTTACGAAAATTATAATATGGGCGCTTTTACCTGGGCGAGCGAGAACGGCGCGATCTGTCCCACCGATTTTATTTTGGCGCACGCGGAACGTGCGGACGATCTGCAAAAAGTGATACAGACGATGATCGGCAACTACATCGATACGGGCAGAACTTTGGACTATTCGATCGATCTTGCCGAACAGCAACTGGAATACTGGCTGACGCATTAAGGCGCGTGTGGAGATAGGGTATGAAGTTGTCGATTACTAATAAAAGTCAAATCAAAACGGATATAGCGGGTTATTGCTTCGTATCTCTCGTCGTGATCGGCGTGGTCGTATTTACATTCATACCCGCGATCCAGTCTCTCGTATACAGTTTTTTCAATTACGACGGATTTTTAAAAATGGAATTTGCCGGGTTCGACAATTTCCTCTATATGTTTCAGCAGGATTACGAGATCGGAAAGGTGTTCGCCAATACTTTTATTTATGCCGCGATCACCGTACCGCTCGGATTACTGCTCGGGTATGCCTTAGCGCTTCTGGCTAACAGTAAAGTACCGGGGATTTCGGTTTTCCGCGTGTTGTTTTATCTTCCTGTGATTATCCCCGCCGTTGCGGCAGGAGTTCTTTGGAAGGACATTTTTTCTCCCGCTTACGGAATATTCAATCAGATCATAGGCGTATTCGGGTTACATTCCATGTTTTTCGAAAGCGCAAAAAGCGCGCTGCCCACATTGATCCTGACGACCGTCTGGAGTACGGGCGGAAGTATGGTGGTCTGGCTCGCATCATTCAAAAATATTCCGCAAGGCCTGTACGAAGCGGCGCGGCTGGACGGTGCAAGCCGTTTCAAACAGTTATTGTTTATCACCATTCCGATGTCAACCCCGATGATCTTTTATAATCTCGTTACGGGCATCATCGGCAGTCTGCAATGCTTTAACACATTTATCATCGCGAGCGGTTCCGGCGGAACAGGTCCCGATAATTCTCTGTACTTTATCGCCGTGAAAATTTATAACGAAGCCTTTACCCGTATCGGAATGATGGGGTATGCCTGTGCTCTCGGTTGGGTGCTCTTTATCGTTACTTTCGCACTCACGATGTTTGTTTTTAAAACCGGCGGCTGGGTACAATACGCGGAGGATATGTGATATGGACAGAGAAGGACAGATCCTCCATAATAAACTGCTTGTCCGCAAGATCGTAAATAAAGTCGTCCTATATACTTTATTGGTCGCGGTCGCCGTATTTCTGATTTTTCCCTATATATTCATGATCAACCGCAGTTTCATGACGAGCAAAGAGATCATGGGTTCGGAAATCAAATTTTTCCCCTCGGTCTGGACGGTTTCGGCGTATGTCAAGATGTTTTCACAGCAAAATTATCTGTTATATACGCTCAACACGCTCAAAGTCGTAGTCTTTAATATCATAGCCGTGCCGTTTTCCGCATCGCTCTGCGCGTATGGATTTGCAAAAATCAAATTCCGCGGAAGAAAGATCGTCTTCATGCTCGTGCTTTCGACGATCATGATCCCCGGAGCGGTCACGCAGGTGCCCTTGTACGTTCTTTTTTCAAATCTCGGCTGGACGGAAAGCGTTTTACCGCTTACGATTCCCGCTCTGTTCGGCGGCGGCGCGATCAACATTTTTTTGATGATGCAGTTTATGCGCGGCGTATCCAACGAAATCGAAGAGGCGGCGAAAATCGACGGGGCAGGATACTTGCGCAGATATTTTTACATCATGATCCCGCTCTGTCTGCCCATTCTGTTATATGTGGCGGTTGGGGCTTTCGGCAGCAACTGGTCGGATTTTTACGGACCCTTGGTTTATCTGCGCGATTCAAATAGTTATACGCTGGCGGTTGCCATCTATTACGACAGCATTACCACAAACGTAGCCATGGAGTCCGCCAATGTGCGCATGGCGGCGGGGGTATTTATGTCCATTCCGCCCGCGCTGTTGTTTTTGCTGTATCAACGTAAACTTGTGGACGGCATCCAAATGGGTGCAGTCAAAGCATAAAAGGAGGAAATTATGAAAAAAATAGGATTATTGCTTTTATCGGTGCTGCTCCTCATTTCCGTTTCTGTCGGCGTGATTGCTTTCGCCGCAGAGCAAGCGGAGGAAAAGATCTTTCCCGAATCGCTTACCGTCGATGTTGAAAATCCCGGAAGAGCCAATATGTGGGGTGATAGCGGTTTTATGAACTCAGCGGGAGAAGCATGCGGTGAATCTATCCAGATCACGATGAAAACAGCAGAAAAAGACGGATATTTCCAACATGCAGAGGTAGGGGGAAATTATTATACACATATTTCTTTATACACGAAACTCAAAGGCGATAAAGATTATACATGGACTACTCTGAAAGAACTAAATGAAACCAAAGACGCGACGGGTAAAAAGTATATCAGTGAAATGCATCAAAGAGCAGAGATACTGATTATCCGTTTCGAGAGCGTGTGGAATCAAAATACCTCTACGGAATTTTCTCCGTTGGACGTAAAAGCCGTAAAGTTTTCAAAAGGCATGCAGTGGCTTGTCAAAAAATCTGATCTGAACGGGGATCAATGGAATGATTATCCCAATGGCGGCGCCGGAGAACCTTCCGTCCGAACCGGAGTGAACGAAGATATTGTAGTACAATTTAAAGAATACTCAAAAGGAAGCAATAACGACGTTTTCATGTTTTATCATGAATTGGGAGAGGCCGATACTTTGGCAGTCAAAACGCAGCCCGCGAAAGTGAATTATTCCATCGGAGAAACTTTCGATGCGAGCGGTTTGCTTTTGACGGCCACGGTCGGCGGCGTTGCGCAGGATATACCGTTAAATGCCTCGATGGTCAGCGTGGAAAATAAAACGTTTACCGAAACGGGTGATCAGACCGTAACCGTAACTTACGGCGGCAAGAGCGTGGAAATTCCTGTAACGGTCGCAGATTTGCCTCTCGATCATATCGCGATTACGAAAATGCCGACCAAAACGGCTTATCTGACAGGGGAATCGTTCGATATATCGGGCATGGAAGTCACCGCCTATCCTACGGAGACGGAAGAGAACGGAAGAAAACTGGACGCGGCAGACTTTACCGTGAGCGGCTACGACGCGACTAAAGTCGGCGAACAAACGGTCACGGTCAATTATCTTGATAAGACAGCGGGCCTGAAAGTAACCGTAAGCGCGCCCGTTTTGACGAATTATATCGAATTCGATACTGCGGTCTGGCCGTATCATAACGTATCGGAAACCACGAATATAAACGGGATCGAGGTAGGGCACACCCTGGAAATCAAACTTGCGGGGCAAAAAACCGATACTTATCTGTACGGAACCGATAAAAAGACCAATCAGGACACGCATATCGAACTTTATGCAAAACTGAAAGGGGATTCCGAATACAAATGGTATACGGTAGGTGAATTGACGGAAATGAAGGACGCCAATCAACAGCCTTATATTGCACGCGTCGCGCAGCGCGAAAAAACACTGATCTTATATTTCGATACGTTTTACGGGGAAAATCCGACCAATGAATTCACTCCCCTCGATGTGAAAGCGGTCAAATTAAAGGCAGGTATGCAATGGGCTGCGCAGTACGGTGATCAGAACTGGACCGCTGGCGGAGAAAGCGCCATCATGCCGGGTGAAACAGGTGTGAAAGAAGATATCGTTTTGCAGATCGAGCAACTTTATCACGGGTCTGCAAGTCCGACTTCCTGCGATAAATTTTCCTATTATTTTGAAACCGTCGATACGCTTGCCGTAAAAACACAGCCGAATAAAAAAGCGTATCTTCCGGGAGAGACGTTCGAGCCCGCAGGTATGGTATTACTGGCGACGAAAGACGGAAAGACGTTTGAAGTGAACGGCACGGCGAGCATGGTGCTATACGACGGCGCGCCCCTCGACAACGGCGATAAAAGTATCGATGTGAGTTGGGGCGGAAAAACGGTTTCTATCAAGATCGAAGTAACGCCTGAAATCCATCACATTGCGGTCGAATACGAACCTGCTAAACTCGATTACGGTTTGGGTGAGATGCTTGTGCCCGATCTTACGGGACTTATCGTAAAGGCATATGAATCGGACGCCGACGCGGGATGGACGATTGAAAACAGCGAACTGGAAATCAGCGGCTACGATATGACGGTCGCCGGGAAATATACGGTCAAAATCAACTATCGTGATTTTCAAACTTCATTCGAAATCACCGTCACTGACAAGAATCCCGATAAAAAAATGACCTTCTACAGCGGCAGCCCCATTCAGATCAGCGATCAGGCGGGAACGCTGTCCGTCCGTTTCAATTTTGAAAATATATCGGTAAAAACGGGCTTTTGGAGTTTATATAAGACGGACGACGCCACCAACGTGAAAGAAAAGATGTTCCTGAAAGTTTCCGAAGTATACGAGGGCGGTCGATTAGAGGTCGGCAAATGGTATTCGGTCGGCGAATTGATGAAGATCAAGGATAAAAACGGTATGCCGTACATCGCCCGCGTTTCGCAATTTGGCGAATCGCTCGCGCTTCATTTGGATACGTATTACGGCGGGCAGGAACCTTCGCTCGAATTTACGCGCGAATGCGTGGCGGCGGTGCGTTTGGAAAGGGGATTGTATTACGTGGAATACCTGACCAATAACTGGGGAGATCAGGCCGGCTGGGAAAATAACGTTGCATCCTACACGATGATCCCCGACGCGATCTTGCGTGAAACGGTGGAGATCGAAATGAATATTGTGGGTACTTCGTGGCTTCGCCCTTTTAAGGAGGATGCGAATGGCAATACGACTTCCGATGCGCTTACCGTAAAGACGATGCCGGATAAGACGCAGTATGCAGTCGGCGAAGACTTTGATCCCGCGGGATTGATTCTTCACGCAATCTATCGGGACGGAGGCGAAGAAGACATTGCGATCACTGACAGAACGGTATGCAATTATGATTTTTCCGAAGAGGGCAAAGCGGCGGTGACCGTGAATTTCAACGACGGTTCGGTGACCTTCGAAGTCAACGTCGGCAATAACGGCACGGACGGTGGCAAACCCGAAAAAGGGTGCGGCGGCGTTTACGACGCGGGCGGGGTTGCGTTGATTTCCTTATTGCTTCTCTCTTCCTGCGCGCTGATGATTTTCCGTAAAAGAGAACAAAAATGAAAAGCAAAGCGACTTTGGCTTGCGTACTTGCGCTGATGATTCTCGCGATGACCGCCTGTTCTTCAAACAGGCGGATCGTCGACGAGAGAAATCTGACGGTCCAGGAGTATTCAATCCTCAACACCGTGGGAAGGGACGCGCTCGGACGCTTCAGCGATCCTTCCGATTCCGTCAAATCGGACAAGAAGCGGTATGTCGGACTGTTCTATTTTCTCATTCATAATCAGGCATCCGATATGAAGGGGATCTACGACGTGACGAAGATTCTGAACCGATACGGCCGCGATTTTTTTAATTCTGATACGGATATTTCGCCTTCGGGCATGTGCCATGTCTGGGGCGAACCGGTCTGGGGATATTACGGCGCGCCCGACGAATGGGTGATGCGAAGACAAATCGAAATGTTCGTCTTTTCGGGGATCGATTTTCTCGTGTTGGACTGCTCCAACGGCCCACTGTTTGAAAAAGTCACCGACGTCCTGTTTTCTTTGATAGCGGAATATCGTTCCCAAGGCTGGAATGCGCCGCAGATCGTCTATCAGTTGAACGGCGGCGGTAAAATGGAAAACGATATCAAGCAGTTAAAAACCGTTTACAATACCTATTACGCGCAGGATAAGTATCGGGATATCTGGTTTGCTCCCGAAGGGAAACCGATGGTCATTTGTTTGGAAAAAACGCAGGTGTATCTGGAAGAATCTCCGGAAGCCACGCAAGAGGAGCGAGAACTTGCCCGATTTTTTCAAATCAAAAATTCTTACTGGCCGACAGACATATCTTTCACGGATAACAGCGTGCCCTGGATGGATTTCGACGTCGATCCCAAAGTAATGGGAAACTGGATCAGCGTTTCCGTCGCGCAGCATGTAGGATCGAAGATGTCCGATTCGATTTCTGCGCGCGGCCGCGGCTGGACGCTGGAAAACGGAAACGACCATGAAAATTTTGCCGCGGGCGCGAATCTGGAACATCAGTGGAATAACGCGATTGCTAAAGATAACGAAATACAATATGTTTTCGTTACGGGCTGGAACGAGTGGGGCGCGCAAAAAATGTATCGTCCCGACATGGATCCGATCAACGGATATGTGATGATCGATCAATTTAACGACGAATTCTCGCGTGATATCGAACCGACGTATTCTTCGGGAATGAAAGACAACTTTTATTTGCAGAATCTTCGCAAAGTCCGCGAATGGAAATACGAACGGGCGCGGCGATACGAAATCCCCGCGTTATCGCCAAGCGATGTTGCGGACGAAAGTTGGAAAGATGCGGCAAAGTATGCTGATTTTACGGGCGAAGCAATCTATCGCGATGCACCGCGTTTCGACGGCGCATATACGGGCGAACGTTTGACGGACCGGACCGCGCGAAACGATATATCCGCCGTCGATGTTGCGCGAGACGGCGAAAATCTGTATTTCAGGATCGCAGCGACAAAGAATATCTCGCCTTATCAAGCAGGGGATACCGGTTGGATGAATATCCATATCCGTACAGAGAGCGCCGAAAGCGCGGCATGGGGATATAACTACGTGATCCGCGAAAACGGCCGTGTTATGTCGGTGCAATACGGAGTTTACAGCGAAGAGGGAAAAGCGGAAACCGCCGTCGTCGGAAATCAGATGTATGTCAGCGTTCCTTTAAAACTTTTGCGCCTTTCGCGCGATCGCTGTTCGATCGAATTCAAGGTGAGCGATAACGTCGGCGATCCGCTCGATGTGCTGAGTTTCTATAATTCGGGAGACAGCGCGCCGATCGGAGGTTTAAGTTGGTCGTTCGGATATTGAAAGGAGGAAACAGGTGAAACTAAAAAAATTGTTTTGTTTACTGTGCGCTGTGGCTGTTTTAGCGCTTTGCGCGTGTTCCGGGGAGGAGTCGTTCGTCAATGAAGACTATCAATTTTACGGGGGGCCCCGTCAGGAAGATACGCGCTCGTTGAGCGCGAAAGAATACGCGGTCAATCATACCGTCGGCACAGATATGTACGGCCGTTCTTTCGGCGCTTCTGACGGGCGTAAAGAAGATAAAACGCGCTACGCGGGCATATTCTACTTTTTGAATACAGGCAGCGGAAACGACGTGAAGGGAATCTATAACGTAACCGAAATCATCGAAAAATACGGCGAAGAGGAGTTCGGAAAGGATTCGGTAAATTCGCCTGGCGGAGCCTCCCATATTTGGGGAGAGCCCGCTCTCGGATATTATTCCGCGGGCGATACGTTTGTCATGCGAAAGCACATGGAAATGTTTGTCGCGGCAGATATCGATTTCTTGATTCTGGACTGTTCCAATACGATCACGTATAACGAAGTAGCCAGAAAACTGTTCGACATTATCGCGGAATATCGTTCCGAGGGCTGGAAAGCGCCGCAGATCGTCTATATGCTCTCCAATTCTGCGCCCGACGCGGGTTTGACCAATCTGCGCGACGTTTATTCGACCTTCTATACCGAGGATAAATACGACGACGTGTGGTTTCGTCCGAAACCCGAAAACAAACCGATGGTAGCGATTTCGCCTGAAGCACGCGAAAATCTGGAATCCGCGAACGATCCGCTTGCACAGTACTTTTATTTTCGCGATACGCAATGGCCCGTGAACGAAAACGGCACCTATACTTACCGAGAGAACGGACTTTCTTGGATGGAATACGAATATCCGCAGCCTCTTCATATCGATTTGATGAACGTATCCGTGGCGCAGCATGTCACCGTACGTTTTTCCGACAAAAACGGTTCGCGCGGACGGGGATGGACGAATGGAAACGGAAACGATCACGAGAATTTCGGCAAAGGGGCGAATTATGAAAACCAGTGGAAAACAGTTGCCGCCAACGATGATCGGCTTCGCTTTGTCACGATAACGGGCTGGAACGAATGGTCTGCGCAGAAAATTTATTCTGCGGGCGGCGGTACGCACGGCAGTTATTTTATGTGCGATACATTCAACGATGAATATTCTCGCGACATCGAACCTTCGTTGGAAAACAAACTTTTGGATACGCCCTACATGCAAACGATTTCTTATTTGCGGGATTGGACGGGGAAGGAAGCCGTTCATTATAATATTCCCGAGGGAACGCCTTCCATGAACGATTTTTCCGAATGGAAAAACGCCGCGGTTTACGAAGATTTCACCGGCGAATCGGGTGTACGCGAATGGCCTCGCTTCGACGGAAAAGTTACACTCCGCAGCGCAGCGGCTCGCGTCGATTTTAAAAGCCTGTCCATTTGCGTCGATGAGACCAACGCATATTTCCGAATTGAAGCGGTAGATGAGATCCCCCCGCGCGAAGAGGGGGACGACTCATGGATGAACCTCTTCATTAAGCCGGCAAATTATCGATATACCGACAATTACGGTTATTCTTATGTTGTCAACAGAGAAGAAAATACCGTTCTGGCTGCCGATAAAAACGGCGAATATAAATCGGTCGGGCAAGCGCAAACAGCGATTCAAGGCAATGTAATGTTAATAAAAGTCCCGCTTTCCGCACTCGGTCTTACCAAAGAAAACTGTCTTATGGAAGTAAAAGTTGCGGACGATTTCGGCAAAAATGTAATGAACTTTTATTCCCAGGGCGATTGTATGCCTGCAGGCAGAATGTCATATCAATTCGGCTATTAAAAGACGATATTAAACCAGAAACAAATAAATAAACCAGCCAAAACTTTTTTATGTCAACAAAAGTTCGACTGATTCCAACATGGTGGAGTGCCTATTTCTAAATTGAACAAAAAAATGCTATCGAATTTTGGATAGCGTTTTTACTACTCTTGGGGTTTAAATAATTCTAAGGGTTCAATTTCTAAAACCTCGCAAATTTTTAATATCATTTTTAAACTTGAGTCGGATAAATGTACAGCCAACATACAGGAAATTATAGCCCCGCAGAATGAATTTTGGCTTAGAATAATTAATAAAAGAGCAAAACTCTATTTTAAAAAGACTCTTTCGGGCGTCTTTTTTATCATGTTCACAGCAAAGTAAAATCGTGGAAATCCGAGTTTTGTCAAGCATAACTCCTCGCGTAAGTCAACGGTTGCAGATTTAAAATTTTTTCGCTATAAAGCCATCATGTCAAAAGTATTATTTTTTTTCATACACAAGCACACGTCCCATCGTCACATACCTACCTTAACTTGGACTTTTCCCACGATTTAAGTGTGTTCCGGGACATAAAAAGGGGGAACCTTGTGGCCCCCCTTTGGGAATGTTTAAAATATTAATCTTGTATTAAATAAGCACGGGCATTATGGACATCGCTTTGGTAAAATTTCAAACAAGTTTGAGAATTAAAATTCATTTTATTGGAAACTTCAGTTAAGATATCAAGTATATATTATAGAAGTAATTTACAAGGAGGGAATAATAATGTAAAATTAAATCTTCAAAACTTAGTTTAAGGAGGAAAACATGAAAAAAATTACGATAATTATTTTGGTTGTAATATTGGCGTTCAGTACAATAAATATGTTTGTCGGCTGTAAAACCGAAAAAGAAGATGTGTATGAAATTATTTTGGTGGACGACGATATGAATGAGATAGGGAAAGGTGATATTGCAGATAGAACCTATTCCTTTGAGTATGATGGCGAACCGAAAATATTTAACGCAATTTCGTTGAAAAACGGTGAAAGATTCGGTACTCCGTTATTTCCCAAAAATGAAGATTTAAGATGGCGAAGCAACGTATCGGTAGCTGTTATGAAAGGTAGTCAAGCAATGTGCCTGCCGATTCAAAAAGGGAGATATAGATTACATTATCAATTTAACAGAGATAATAACGATAATTATCAACTATCGCGTTACTTTATGCTGAATTACTCTGTGATAGTAGATATAGAAATTATATGAAGAGGAAATTACTTTATGAAAAAAGTTTTTGGTTTCATCTTAACATTCGTTTGTTGCAGTGCATTATTGTTTGGGCTGTTTAGTTTAGTACAGGCGGAAGAACAAGCAGCGGTTGCCCAAAGTGAGATGGATGAATATACAAAAGATGATTACTTTTATTTCGATCGCGACCGTGATGGGGTTGTAAACAAGTGCCATTTGCAAGATTATGCGGATTCGCTACATTTGGACGACATTCGGCAGAGCGATTTATTTAACAGTAATTGCGAAACAATATGGAAGCCTGCGATCGAACGTTTTTCTTTGACAGCCGCAGAAGACGATCAAATTATAAAAATAGTCCAGAAAAATTTGTTTGTCTACGAGAATAAAACTTTACAAGGATAATATGTATGAAAAATTATAAAAATATCTTGGTTATGGTGGTGTCTGCAATTTTGAGTTTAATGATTTTTACCGGATGTGAGAAAAGTTTAATGATTGATTTTCAAATTGGAAATGCATGGCCAAACCATTATGATAAGGAAATTGTAACAATTATTAACTCGCTGAACGATATTTCTGATAGCAATATAAAATTAGATAAAAAATATGATGAGGTTTTTTTTGAAGAACAATCATTATTTTTTGTGACTTTTAAAACACGTTCAGGTGGGGGGAATATTGAGAAGATTGAGGTAAATAGGCGCGGTAATTCCGTTATGATAGATATAAAAGGAAACGAGGGGATGCAAGCTGCCATAACGGATCACGTAGTTGTACTTGAGGTGCAAAAAAATCTTATTGTTGGAGTTAAGAAAATCTATTTTACTACTAATATGGATAAATATTAAAAATGTTATGGAGGGAATGAGATGAACACGAGCAAAAATGTAAGAAGTAGATTGTTAATTATTTTGCTATTTATAACAGCTATAATGATTTTATCTTTATTGTTTTCTCAAGGAAAATCGTTATATGCTGATAGTAATGAAAATAAATTTGAAAAAAATACAACAAATGAATATGTGGTATTTGGCAAGTCCAGTATACAAGAAAATTTTGCTGACGATAAAATTTTAGTGGTTTTAAACAGACAAGAGACACTTCGTTTTAAAAATTGGGATATTGATGATTTTCCTGAAATAGATATTATTTCAGTAGAAAACTTAACAGCAACTTCTGAGAATGTTGTGAATGCTGACTTAACTAGACGTAAATATGGTGAAACATATCAAACAAAAAACGTGAAACACGTTTCTAAATCAAAAATTAACGCTGAAGAGTTTAAAACCATTCTTTGCTTAACATTAAAAAACTCAGGCAAGGAAAATGTATTGAATGCTATTGAGAGATTACGTCATAGAACAGATATTATAACCGCAGAACCTGATTATGCATTTACTTTCACTTCCACTCCAAATGATACTTACTTTGTTGAAGGAAAGCAATGGGGCCTTAATGGTGAAAAAGGGATCAATGCGCCCCAAGCTTGGAACATGGTTAAAGGATCTAATTCAGTTATGGTCGGAGTTATCGATTCAGGAATACAAGCTAATCATCCAGATTTACAGGGTAGAGTCAATATTTGTTTAAGCAGAGATTTTACTTTGCCTGCTCCATATATACCAGAAAGTGTTACAGATACAAATGGTCATGGTACGCATTGTGCAGGAATTATTGGAGCACAGGGAAATAATAGCATGGGGATTACAGGTGTTGGTCAAAATATCCAGCTTGTGTCACTTAAAATAAGTCAAGTAGCAGGAACTCCGGCAGCAGAAAATACATTTGCTTCACATGTAGTTTCAGCAATAAATTATGCAGCAACTGAAAATATACCGATATTAAGTTGTAGTAATGGTACACAAAATTTCTTAGGTAGTACAGCTTCACTTACTGCTTTTGAGACTGCTGTTACTAATTATACAGGGTTATACATAAACGCGGCAGGTAATAATTCTCGAAATAATGATAATAACCCAGATGGCTTTCCGCGGGCTCAATTTCATCCAGATAATTTTCTTTCAGTAGGATCTTTAGACAGTAACGGTAATCTAAGCTCTTTTTCAAATTGGGGCGTAAACACGGTTGATATATATGCACCTGGAGGTAACATTTTAAGTACGTGGCCGACAGAATTAACTAATCAACACGATTCTGGTAGACCTGGCTATAGAACGATGAGCGGCACATCAATGGCGACTCCTCATGTCGCGGGTGTTGCTGCTTTGATGCTTTCGGCGAATCCTGATTTAACGCCACAAGAATTGAAAACCATCATAAAGGAAAGTGCGAATATTGTTTCTTTGACAACGCCAAGTTCTACTACAATAAATGGAAGATGTTTAAATGCTGAGACTGCAGTAGGTGAGGTCTCAACATTTACTGTCGAAGAAATATCTAGTAATACTGTAAAATTAACTGGAATAGCATTAGGTAAACAACTTACGGATTCCATTCTTATACCTGACAGTATTGAGGGCAAAACAATTGTAGAAATAGGAGATTCTACTTTTGCAAATCAAACAAAAATAACGCAAGTATTAATACCTTCAAGAATAGAAAATATAGGCGATAGGGCTTTTGAAAATTGCACCAATCTAACCTCTGTATCGGCAATGGATAATTTAGAACATATCGGAGTAAGAGCATTTAAAGATTGCAGTAAATTAACAGAATTGCCGACGATGAATCATTTAAAGAATATAGGCGAAGGAGCGTTTGAAAATTGTAGTTCGTTGCAACATATAGCGTCCATGCCCAAACTGGAAACAATCGGAAATGCGGCGTTTAAAAATTGTACAGACCTTGAGGTCATCGCTCAAATGCCCCAAGTACTATCGATTAGCGGGGAGGCTTTTAAGAATTGTAAGTCGTTAACAGTACTTTCTGAAATGGAAAGACTTGAATTGATCGGGGCAGAGGCTTTTGCTGAATGTTTTTCATTAACAACTATTAAGGCGATGCCAAATATAAATTGGATTGGGGATGCCGCTTTTAAGAATTGCATAGCGTTAACAAATCTCCCCAAAATGGACAATATTGAATATATTTATAAAGAAGCGTTTATGAATTGCAGTGCGTTACAATCTATACCCGCTATGCCAAAACTTCAAGAAATTGAATATAGTGCCTTTGTTAATTGCAGTGCCTTAACAAATTTATTGGCGATGGATTGTCTTGAGAGTTTAGGGGCAAGTGCGTTCGAAAATTGCAGTTCGTTAGAATATGTGACATCAATGCCAAATTTAGAGACTATTGGAGCCGCGGCTTTTAAGAACTGCAAATCTCTTATAAATTTACCTGAAATGGACAACGTTAAATATATTTATAAAGAAGCGTTTATGAATTGCAGTGAATTGGTTACCATACCCTCATTGGAAAATGTGCAAGAAATTGGAAACGAAGCATTTATAAATTGTGGGAAATTGAAGACAAATTTGGTGTTGGATCATATATTAAGCATCGGGGATAAGGCTTTCTTGGGGTGTGTCTCTATTCCGAGTGTATCTTTGTCTAAAGACTTGAATACAGTGGGAAGCGAGGTGTTTCGTTATTGTACAGAGTTGAATATTACGGTCAATGAAAACAATAAGGATTTCCGCGCTGTCGATAATGTTTTATATCACGGATCAATAGTTATAGCGGCGGGGAACACTTCTCATGCTATCGAATTGCCGGAATCTATTACTGAAATAAATGCATATGCTTTTGAAAATAATAGCAAATTGAATATAATACGTTTTAAAAGTTCTCCGAAAATAGGTGAACAGGCTTTTGCAAATTGTATAAATTTAAGCGAAGTTTATTTTGATGACGTTACTATGCCAACTTTGCAAGAGAATGCGTTTTTAAACGATTCGATCTCCCTATTTGTTCCGTATATAAATCGAATTAAATACAGGATTAAGTTTGCTGAATATGATGTTTCTATCGATTCATTATTGTTGCAAGTTATGTTTATGGATCAAGGTAAAATAGTGCAGAAAGAAGAAGTATACTATGGTTCTAATGTATATTTTCCCCGGCTTAAGATGAAAGACCATGCGTTTTTCGGTTGGTTTCAAAAAGATGGAAACGCGCCAGGATTTTATAATTCGAAAATATGGGATACATATGAAGATATCGTTCTTCATGCTGAATGGGTGTATAATTCCGCAGAAGCGTATCTGGACGGAATTAAACAGGTCGGTACATACTATGTCCAGAATGCTTATAACAGCATTGATGCAGACGGATTCAGCATCAATGAATTAACTGAATATTTTAAAACACAAAATGCTCTATTGATGGGAGGGAGACTGCGGAATGATCTTAAAGGATTGGAGGGATTTGAAAACCAATATCGTCCGCAAATCGTAATGAGCGGTAATGTCGGAACATCTATTCGGGAAGAATTAGAATTTATTGCTAAAAATTTAAGCAATAAAGATATTATTTATGTGGCAGGAAAGTCTACATGTACTTTTTTAAAGTCTATAGGGCTTGATATAGGATTAGGATATGTAGATAATATGTTGGTTGATTTGGCAAGAGATATATTAAACAAGGCTGAAAAAGTTGGTTGCAGATTAATTCTTCCTGAAGTAATTATAACAGCGTCAAAAGATATGCAGACAATCAAAGGTATCCGGGAGATCGATGAAATACCTGCTGATGAAATTCCGCTTACGATTTTACCTCCTTCGTATATTGATAAGATCGGGCAAGCACAAACGTTGGAAATTTATGGATATCCTATATTATGTTCAACAGAAGATTTGTTGGAAGCAGATAGTGAGGTAATTGAAACACTCAACAATACAATTAAAACGACTGTATTGGAAAATGAAAGATTGGCGAATGAAAAAAATACGTCGCTGATATTTTTGCATGACACAGAGGGTTACGGACGCACTCAAATATATAAGTTTTATTCGCAGGAGATGAGAAGACCTCCCTATGATGCTCCAATGTATTCCATTTATATTAAGAACGGTCAATACTCAGATCGAAAAACAGTATATGATGTGAATTTGCAGCAAGGAGATATCATATTTATGCGTGTTGAATTTGATATTCGAAACACGGGTAATATCTCGGATTCTCCATTGAGTATGGAAAGATTTAAAACATTATACAATGTTTTTTTGCCGGAAGTGAAATATGTACTTGATCAAGGCGGCAAGGTGGTCTTGATGGCAAGCAATCCCATAGATATACATAATGAGTCAGATTTCGAGGCAAAAGAGTATAACAATCCTAAATTTTTACAGATGAGTTCTGATATTCTACAACGGAACGTAGGATTCATACCGATTGAAAATATACGACAAATTGTAAATTCGGAAAATCAAGTAGTTTGGACGAACAATACATATTTTTATGAATTGGACTGATTGAATACGAGTAAAGAATATCTTTGAAAAAGAATTGTTTGCAGAAAGTTGAAAGTAAATCGAACATAAACAAAGGGGAGCCTTGTGGCTCCCCTTCAGGAATGATGAAGAATTAAATATTTGCGGCTTTGAGTTTCTTTTCTTCTTCCGGATCCTTGATCACGGTAGAGCCGTGTAAGCGACGTATCTCATCGAGCGTGAGTTTATGACGGTTGTCATTCGGTTCTTCCGCCCAAGCCCAAGCCTGCTTTTTACTGCACCAGAAGAAACCGAGGTCTTTCAACTGTTTCCGGTACGGGTACGCGTTGAATACCCAGATCCATGAACCGCATATCTCGATTTTACAGTGAAAGCCGATGATCGCGTTTATGATCTCTTTGAAACGGTCGGGGACTTCATTTTGCTTTTCTTCCTGTTTCGTATAAGTTTTGCCTTCCGCCGTCTTATGTACGTTGCGATAGATTTTCAACAGATCGTCGTATTCTGAATTGATGCACTGCATATCATCTTTGTTGCCGCCCCTGTCGGGGTGAAATTTGAAAGCGAGCGCCTTGTATTGTTTTTTGAGTTCTTCGACGCAATCTACGTTTTGGAAAAATTTGTATTTCATGAGAAAACTCCTATGTCAGCGTTTTTCAGAACGCAACAATTCTTTTCTTCGTTCGTTGTAGTCTTTGAGCGCTTTGTTAAAACTCTTGAAGTAATGCCCCCATGCCCAATCGAAATTGCCGCTTTTTAATTCGGACAAGTCGCGGACGGTAATAAACGGGCAGAAGGTGTTTTCTTGCATGAGCAGGGCGACGTTTTTCTTTTCAGTCCCGTTTGTGAGAATGACGGTGAAGTCTAAGCCTTCGTTCACGAATTTGAAACCGGAACGGATAGGGTTTGTCATTGCTTTGCCTCCTGTACGGATATTTGCATCTCTTTGCAGAGCGTCGAATAGATCTGTTCATAAGGGATATCGTCGGAGCAGATCCAAAGTATAGCGGCAAGTTCTTCGGGCTGAGCGCCCTCATCGTTTCTTTGGAAAAACCGTGTATATTGTCGGATATCTCCGCAGGTAAACCAGTTATTGCGGATACAAAGCGCGCGCAGTTCGGCGCTGTCAAGTCGTTTCATAATTGTTGCCTCCTTTGTTGGAATTTGGAATTGTCATACGGGTTATCGAATTTGTGGAATCGCAGGTATTGGAAAAGGTAAGCAGGGGTATACCAGACGCTCCGGCAATCTCTGGAAAATGTATCTTGGTGCCTGACGATGGCGGGAGCGCCCGCGAGAGAAAGTTGCAAATAGGTCATATGCACGCAGCGGATATCAATGTCGTTTGCCTCGATAAAACAGTCGCGGGCATAATTAATGCCGAAACTGCGAAGTACTTCGAGCGCGGCAATCAGCATCCCGCCACCGCCGCAAGCGGGATCGTTAATGCTAATTATCTTGCCTTTTTCCGCTTTTTTCTTTAAGCGGTCGCTATCCAACAGGCACCTTGCCATTAGAGAGGAAACATTGTACGGAGTAAAGAACTGTCCTGCGGCTTTGCTGCCGAGATTGCAGCGCATGAAGATCTCACCGAGGTAGTCGTTGAACACGCCGTTGTCGTAGACTACGGAAGAAAGCAAAGCATAAATCTTCGCGAAAATCTCTGCAAGGCTTTTTTGTTGGTCGGGCTGATAGGTCTTAATGATCTGCATATACCTTTCTTCCCGTTCGTCGCGGTTGAAATGATCGACCTGATTTGAAATCGCAATGGCGCCGCACTCGAAGAGGTCGGAAACGAATTTGAAAGTATCTACCTGATAAGCGGCTCTTTCGATATCCTTCACGATTTCGTCTGTCTTAGGAATAGGATAGGGGCATAGGTTATTTTGCTCAAACGGAACTTTCGGACAGGGTGATTCGGGAACGGTCACAACGGGCGGCATAGCCGATTTATCGAGTGTAAAATCGAAAAAAAAGAAAGGCGTCACGATATCACCTCATACGATTTGCCGTTGACCTCGATAACGGAACCGTTCTGTTCGGGGTTACCTTTCATACAGGCGCGCAGGAGCAGTTTGTCGCTTTCTTCGGTCTTGGGGATATTGCCTTCCGTGAATTTGGAATCGTTCCCCACGGCGAGGATCTTGAAGCCTTTGGAAACGAGCAAAGCGGAGAACTGCCAGAGTTTCTCGAACTTGCCGTTAGAATCGACGATCATGCCGACGTCCTCGTTTGGATTGTATGCAGTGATGCGAAAGTAGTTTGCCATGATGATACCTCCTATTAAGCGGCGATCTGTTTTAATGTTTTGTTGGCATACGGCAGCCAGACTTTATTGACGTAGTGCAGGATATCTTCGTCCGGTTGCGCATTGCGGTTTGCGTGGCATTGCAGCACCTTATGTGTTTGCAGGGAATATTCAAGCGTGACGAGCGGCTTCTCGGGGTGTTCTTTCGTGCGGACGAAGAAGATGAGCGATTCTTCCCGTGTAAAGCGTTCGTCGTAATTCATTCTGCCTACGCAATGATGGAGCATTTCGCCTTCGTGGATCAGGTCTGCTAAAGATCTGGGTATCACGCAGATAAAGGCGCTGCGTTTGTTATGCTGGAGCGGCAGATACTTTTCCGCGACCTCGGAAAACTTTTTCATGAGTTCCGGTTTGTTTTTTGCCTTTTCTATCGCTTTGGCTTCCGAATACTGTTGAATACGGATATCGTGCCATTTGTGAAAATCGGCAGGGAGCAGGTTTTGCTTTTTCGACATATCCACGCCGAGGTAATTGCAGGCGTTCAGATAATCCAGGTACAAGTTATCGGTAATGTTTTGTTTGTTGGAATAGTCAAAATAAGTTTGGAGTTTCCAATCCGGGAAAAGAGTGCGGATAGGCTTAAACCTTGCTTCCCGTTCAAATTGCTTTTTGGCGAACAGAAAATGATTGACCTCCTTGAGCGGCCATCCGGTTTTATAAGCCTCCCGTATGGTAGTTATGTTATAGGTATTGCCATACGGGAGAGCGAGTTCATTTCTGTGACGGATGAACCATTTGCAGAATGTTTTGTCTTTGGAGAATTTTTTGAGCAGGGTTATATTCTCCGCATAGGCGCACAAACCGTTTTTGAGCAGATATTCGGTCTGCGGGTACCGTTCATATATCCGCAGGTAGGAAATAATATCCCTGCCCGAATAGTGCTGATACGCGCTGTATTTATACTCTGGGATCTTGGCGATAACGCCCCGGTTGATGAGAGTGGCATAAGGATCGTAGTATTTGGTATCGGCGATGTACCACTTGCCGTCCTCAAATTTTTTCTGATAGGACTGCAATTCTTCCGCAAACCAGCCGACGCGGTAGCCATAACCGAAATAAAGGTATTCCATATCTTTGACAAAGCATTTTTTGGAATGTATGCCGTGAACGGCGACCTGCTTGCAGCACCATTGCTTTTTCTGCGTCGTGACCGCGACGGTCACTTTCACGAGTTCTTTTTTCCAAATAGTCAGATAAGCGTAATATCGTACCATGCTTTCCTGCCACGGGTGGATTTTAATATCCCGTTTAAAAATTTCGTCCATGATATATTTCGGAATGGGTTTAATATCTTTTTCTGTCATAGTAAATCACCTCAAATCGATTATTTCTCCAAACAATTCGTCCAGCTTTGCAAGTGCTTCCGTGTCAAAGGCGGACATATCGAAAGCGGGCGCAGTTTCTTCGGTTTCAGTTTCAATATCGTGCACGATGCCATCGTTATCGATATAGGTTCTCTCGTCGATCCAATGCTTTTCGGGTTCCGTCGGCAAGGCCTGTTTCGGCTCATACAGTTCAATGGAATTGTCGCCGGGCGAATCGAAAACAGCGACTTTTAAGCCTTTGTTTACGGCTTTTGCAAAGTAAGTATTCGCGGCGTGGCAGGGGAACCCGACCATGGGCACGCGTTCGGGAAGCCCGCAATCCCGGCCGGTTAGGGTAAGGTCAAGTTCGCAGGCGAACTGTTTGGCTTTTTCCCCGAATATCTCGTAAAAATCGCCCAAACGGTATGCGACGATATAATCGGGATACTTGCTTTGGGCGTTCATGTATTGCTGATAGATCGAAGAGCCTTTGGACTGTTCTGCGGCGGGTTTCGGCAGTTCTTTGACTTCACCGAGTGAATCGGCAACAGCGATTTTCAGGCCTTTCTGTACGGCTTTGGCTATATAGATGTCAACGGCGTGAATGGGAACACCGACCATAGGCACGCGCTCCAAAAATCCGCAGTCCCGTTCTGAAAGCGGCAGCGATAGTTCTTTGGCAAACCATTCCGCGTTCTTGCCTAAAACTTCATAAAACTCGCCGCGTTTGAATGCGACGATATGATCGGGGTATTTGTTTTGTATCTGCATATAGCGCTGATAGAACGGAGAGCCTTGTGGTTGAACGGCAGGGCTTTCAATGTCGTTTGCGGCGATTTCTTCGAGGATCTCCCGTTGTTCTTCTGCGGATAATTCCTCGTCCGGAGGCGTATCATTGGTGACTTCTTCCGTTTTTTGTTCGGGAACGTTCGGAGCGTTTTCGGGTTTCTGTTCTTCGATGAGTTCAAAGAGCGACATCTGCGGTTTGGGTTTGGGAGCGGGCGGCGTGTAAGTCGTCGCGGGCTTTGCAGGCGTAACCGGTTTCGGCGGTTTGTATTCCGCGCCGTCCTCGTTGTAGAGCGTGCCTTCGACGGTATCCTCTTCAAAGTAGTGGATAGCCCAGCCGTACACCGTGGAATCATCGATATAGGCGGAGTTCGCTTCTTTATCGGCAGTTTTTTTCGCCTCGTCCGCCGCATAAACCATAAAGCCGTCCAACGTCTTTTTATTGACGAGCGTCTTTCCGTCTTTATGTATTCGGACGCCTTCATTGATCTTTTGGGCAAGAACGTCGCTCGCATTCGTTTCGAGATATGCTTTGATGAGTTCCTGCGCCTTGTCTTTCGTTTCGAGATTTAATTTCGGCATAAAATCCTCCTTATGTTTTTTTGAATAAAAAGAGCGGGAGCGTCCTAAAAAGGGCACTCCCGCCAGATCCCGCGCAGGACTTCTTTTCGTGTAACGGGAAAGATGAACCAGCGCGGATCGTCCAGTTTTCTGTCTGTGTCCCGTTCTGAGGGCGGGTAACGGATATAACCCTGTTTGACGGTAACGGCGTCTTTGTAGGTATAGGTCAGGAAATATCGGATATAAACGGAAGAGCCTTTTTCCTGATAACAGACTTTATACCCATAAGGATTACGCGGATATTGTTTCATACACTCTCCCGAATATTACCCCGGCAAGGCGCGGCAAAGCGGAATAAAAGTTGTTTTTCATGATATTTTGATGCAGGGTTTTATCATGGGCAAAGCCGTGGCGGTCTGCGTATTCGGTGCCTTTATCCGTAAGGCGTTTGAGTTCGTAGCAGTCGTGTCCGTCATGATGAAAGCCTTCCACATATAAATGTCCGTTCCGCTCGTATATTTTTACAGTATCGAGGTGTTGAATAAAAGAGCGGAAATCGTTCCAGTCCGTGATAAAGTTGCCGCAACAGCAGGGGCCGTTCCATCTGCCGCACGTTCCCGTAATAAGGAAACAGTGCCTTGCTATTTCCCGTTTCAACGCGCAGGTAAAATATTCCCAGTCCGCCTCGTTCTGTGCGGCGATCTCTTCCCAAATCATACCGGAAGGAACCTCGTCGATGCTTGTCCAGTCTTGGCTTTCATAGTAAGATTCGTAAACGGCTCGTTTCGCGTTATCATACTTGGAGTAATCGTCTGTGTTATCGAAAAAGACTGTTTCTTCGTTTCGCATATCAATAATCCTCGCAATGTTTAAGGTATTCCCGCGTAGCCTTTTTTAAGCCGTGTAAAAGCCGTTTGTCCGCGTTGATCTCGTCCACGGTAAGCCCGAGCGCGTCAAATGTATCTTCATAATCATAGGTAATGCAGTATTCATGATTGGCAAGCTCATAGAGGAACATCTGATAGATATATCCGTCGCCGGTTTTATCCGCAACGATAGCGTCTTTACGTTCTTTTTCAAAACGTTTTCCCATGGCGATAAATTCTTTATAGTCGGATTTTCGGACATAGTAGCCTCCGCCGATGGAACAGATCTTATCCGTGTCGTGTACGGTCAAGCCCCATTTTTGCATCATTTCTTCAAATTGTTTTTGACTGAAACATGCGCCGATGGGAAAGGCGTTCATTTCTTGTTGGTGTTTGTTTTTTAATTCTTCGTATAAATTTTTCATGAATGATCTCCTTATTCAAATAATATCTTCCTGTTGCAAAAACTCGAAAAATTCCTCGTCGAGCAGTTGGTTGCCGTAGAAGTTTGTAAACAGCCGCGCTACGGTCTCACCGTTTTCTTTTATAAGTGCGTTCCAGATCATTTCTTGGATTTCGTCGAGCATGTGAGCGGCTCCTTATATAAATCTACCAACCGGATATGCTTTCGTTGCAATCCAAACTCTTTGCGGAATTTTTGCAGAGCATCGCGGAAGGAATAGAACATATAACATTGTTCGATATGTCCGCCGTTTCCGTCGCTGTATCGGAATACAAGCCCTGCATATCTGTTGTAATAATAAAAGATCGTCTTCAATCCTTTTTCCTCCCGTACACGTCGTCCGCGTAATAGGTACAGTTGTACCAATTAAAAATCGCGGAGCATTTCACTCCGCGATAGTCTACAAGATATTCATTGTTGCCCGTTTCTTCCAAAACGGTGATCTCGTCCATTTCTCCGTTCAGAGAATGAATATGCGCTTGCGTCTTAAAGGGTTTCATTGATTTTCCTCCATAAAATCTTTGAGGGTTTGTTCATATCCCAAAAAGTTCAGATCAGGTTGGTCGTCAAGGATTTTGCAATAGCCGTGTTCTCCGAGATCGAGAGGGGATTTCGTAACAAGCGTGCCTGCAAAGTTTATAATGACGTTGTTTTCAACTGTCGCAAAGTTTCCGTTGCCGTCGTCGCGCAGTTCGTATCGGTGCAGTTCTTTCGGTAAATCGGATAGGGGAATGCGTTCGTTCGTAAAGAGCGCTTTCTGCCCGAACAGTTCCACGGCTTCCGCCGTAAGTGTTTCACTTTTTGTTTTCATTTTATTTGCTCCAAATAATTTTTGTATTGAGTATAGCCGAGAAGTGTTTGTACTTCGGGCATGATTTGTTCTTTGGTTTTGCCGACGCAGGCGAGGGTTAAAAGGTTCGTGTTCGAGCCGTATAACCTGCGGAAAGCATAATCGAGGATAGAGGATATGTCACTGTCCCTATGTTCGCTCGTTTGGTTTATGGCAAGAATGGAAACGAGCAGAAATTTGAGTTCGTCAAGTTTTTTCATAGGTCTGCCTCCGAATAGTATTTTTCAAGGATCGCGTATCTGTCGGTTTTCCGCAGCGATTTCCAGTTCTCTGCAATATAATCGGCAAGTTTTCCGAGATTCGTGTTGTTGACGTCTGAAATATAACAATCATAGACAGGATCGACGTATTCGAGTAATATATCTGCTTTTCGTTTTCCCATGTCGTTCAAGATTCCGGCATGGAAGATATAAGCGGCAACACCGGAGCGAAAGGAATATTCATTTTCTTTGTATCGGACTATATATTGCGGTTCGTCCGAGCGTTTTGTATAAAGCGGAGTGCGGATAAGGTCAACGAAGGTGTGAATATAGTAATCGTATTTCAAGGATAAATGCCAGTAAACGTCGGATTCGTTCGAGTTGTTATCTTCCTCGAAAAATTCGTATTCCTCGCCGGGATCTCCGTCTGTATCAAAATTGACCTCGTTTTTCCAAAAGTTTTTCAGTTGTTCGCTGATGATATCCTTGTAGCGGTCATAGGCTTTGTCATAATCTTCATATAATTCCGTTTCAATGCTGTCCGAATCCGTTGCAGACCGGTCCAGTTGTACCATGTAAACGTATTTCATAATGTTTTTCTCCTTAAAACTTATATTCTTTAATTTTGTTGAGTTCGAGCCGATAGAGGGGATAGGTAACATACCCTGACCGACGGGTTTCCATTATTCTGCCTCGTCATAGTAGTCATATCGCCCTCGCTCCTCAAGGGTATCGTTCTGTTCTTCTTCCCAATAGAAGAGCGGATCTGTATCTCCGCACCTACCGTCACAAAATCCGTATAAAATGCAACTCTCGCAAATGTTTTCCATTATTCAGCCTCCTTGAAGTCCTCAATGTGAATATGCTCTTGACCTGCAACTCCGTACTCGAAATACAGACCGTTTCCATCGGTACGCAAGTCATAGTCCGATATAGAAATCTTTCCGCATTTAGTAACGGCAACGGTGATCTTATCAGCGTCTACGGCCACGATATTGAATATGACGGTATCTTCTCCGTCGAAGAACTGAAACTCTTTGAGATAAAATTTGTTTTTCATGTCGTACCTCCTCAATCGACCAACTTATACCAAACGGAATACTCGACTTCGATTTCGCGCGTTTCGTAACTTCCGTTTTTCTCAAATTCCACTTCGCGGATCTCGTAATGCGGACCTTTGAACTCGCCGTCGCGTCCTTGTATCGCATGGCAGTTTTTTACGCAATCTTCAAACACGCGGATATACGGATTGCCTTTCTGGCTGACGCAGGCGATAACCAGGTCTTTGTCGGTGATAAATCCTACACCGGACATTTTGTTGCTTCCAAACTTATTGAATTTGGAAATGCTGTAAACAACTTTTTTCATTCGTTTTTACCTCCGAATTTTTATTTTTTGCCGTTTTCGGCGGTGGCAAAGGAGCAAGGGACGGTCAAAGACATACGTTCTGTAAGATATAGTGCGGAAGTCAACGGAGGAAGGAAAAATTGCCGCGTGGGGAAAAGGAAATTGAAAGTTTTAAGCGGGAATTTTTCCGCCGTTTACTTCCGCGAGGAACCGTGCTACGATAGCCACAACGAAAACAAAAAAAATCGGAGAAGAAAAAAGAAGTTGTCGCGCCTCTTGTTTCTCCCCGAAAACTCATTCTTTTGAAAGCATAAAAAAATGTCTATGAAAGCAAAAAAGAGCCGAGCAAGGATTGACCTTGCCCGGCTCTGATGGTAGGAGATATATAAGTTTTAAAGCAGAAAATTTGTTATATCTTTCAGCGAGAAAATATATAAAAAAGAGGGGATAGGTTAGTTGACCTATCCCCTCTTTTTATCTGAATAAAGGAAAAACCAGCCAAAACTCTTTTGTGTCAACAAAAAAGTTCGACTGGGTCCAACGTGGTGGAGTGCCTATATCGTAAATTGAACGAAAAAAAATCTATCGAATTTTCGATAGATTTTTTTAATTGCTACTTGGGGGCTTAAATAGTTCAACGGGTTCAATTTCTAAAACCTCACAAATCTTCAATATCATTTTCAAACTTATATTAATTTTACCGTTTTCTACTTTATGAATATAACTTGCATCTCTACCAATTCTTAAACTTAATTCATAAGCGGATAAATTTGCAGCCATTCTTTCTTTTGCTAAATTTATGCTAAAATCTTCGAATTTCATACTTATAGTTTATCTCATAAAATTCCTTGACTAATTGACCCACAATCCATATAATAGAATTATAGTCAACTATGTAACAATTATGAACATATTCTTGAACAATTTATTGACATTCGAAAATATATAGAATACAAGGAAAGGAGTGCAAAATGAAATATTTAACGAAAGAATGGCTGATACAATACAAATTATCATATATAAACAGCGTCACAAAGAAGTCTAAACAGGCTCAAACTCAAAATATCGTTTATTACAACAACCTTTATCGAAATCGCTATTTAAAATTTATCGAGATTGAAAAATCTGACGAAATCTATTCGGATCCCTGCAAGGATTTAGAATTGTGCGAACAAAGAATGAACGAGCAAGGGATAACCGAAGAGGAACGAAAACTCAGAAAATGTATATACAGGTATTATGCAAAAACTTGCGAAAAGCGGATAGCGGCAGGCGCGCCGTTTGTGTTCGATGAAAACCATGCCGCCCGTAAATTCGAAGAAGGCTTGCGGCAAAAGATAGAATTATTGCAGCATATGCCGCCGACGATATTGGATAAGGTTGCAGATATCGGTGTTTTTGCGTTCGGATATGTAAGCGAGGAAGTAAAAAGATTATTAAAACCCTATTGCGGAGAATTGAAACGGCAATGTAAAGGTGTACTGAAACAAGCAGAACGCGAAACGGAAAAAGCGGAAAAATATCTGACAAAAAGGCTCGGGGTAAGCGAATACACGGAATTGTTTTTAACAGATATCATTTTTGAAAACGAAGATATCTATTTACTGTTTGACAACGGCGAAAAATTGCTTATCAAAAACGGAGAAATACTCGAAAGGGAGGAAGAAAAACTGTTTGCATGGAACGCGGATATCCCCAACAGCGGTTGGAGCATGGTGATTGCCGCCGAGTTGTACCGCACAGACAAAAAATTTGAAATACATTTTTTAATGGAAAACAGAAACGAATATGAACGTTATACAGTATGGTACTTGACATTCCGAGGAACGGATATACAGGAAATCATAACCCCAAATAATGAATTTCGGTTCAAATAATTTAATAAAAATCAGTACTGAAAAAGACGCTTTCGAGCGTCTTTTTTTTCATGTTCACAGCAAACGGAAATCGCGGGAAAAGTCCGAGATAAGGTAGGTAAGTGACGATGGGACGCGTGCTTGTCTTGATACAAGTACGGCGGCTACGCTGACGAGGCGGCAGAGCCGCCTCGTCACCCGCTCGCTGCGCTCGCGGGCGCCTAAGACAAGCACGCGCCCCAAACAAAGCAACAACGCAACAGCGGAACGCACAAAAAAAGCGCGGCGGCGCGGGGTGGCGCCGCTAAACCGCTCGGCGGTCACTCCCGCGCATACCGTCGCGCATACTTTTTTATTCTGCTGTTCCCCCCTTTTTTTCGCAAATGGCAGTAATACGTGCGCTTGTCTTTTATACAAGTAAAGGAATAAAAGTCTTTTGAAAGCCCTCGGAATTTTGTCCGAGGGCTTTTCTCTTTTCCCCAACCGTATATCTGCGGGAAGAGTACGAAAAAAAACGATATTTAATGAAAACAATCCGATTGATAATGGTTTTTGTACGGGAACAGTCCGTACCAATTTGAATTCGTTTTTGATATAATCTGTCCATAAAGATTTTACGGACAGGGAAAGAATATGAAACGACAGGATTTAACTTATATCGCGGGGAATGACTTGTATATAGCGCCTTTATCAGATTGCGAAACAAATGCCTTTTTCTCCGCGGTATTGGCAGAAATAAAAGAATTGAGCAAAGAAGAAATGGAAAACAATCCTTTTTGTCTTTCGTCCGTCGGAGCGTAAACGAAAACACCCTTTCCGTCAAGGGTAAAATACATTGCCTGCGGCAACCCTTGACGGAAAGACAACACACGGACAGATAAGGGAAAGACTTTGCGTTTCCGTTTCGTCCGTTTCCGTCGAAANTTTCGGCAGAAATTCCATTGAGATAGCCGTCAATAAACAACGCTTGAAAAAGAACCGTAAAACGCTTATTTCCGCTACGCAACGCACCTCGGAAAATATAGACGGCACCAAGAACCTTGACGGCATTTTACTTGAAAATATGTATATCGGGCTTGCCGAATATTATTCCGAAGAACTCTCCCAAAAGATATTGCGCGGGTTGAACGAGAGCCGTAAGAAAGGCTTTTACTGCGGCGGGGGCGTGCCTTACGGGTACAAAGTGGTTGCCCGCAAAATCGTTGATGATGCCGAAAAAGCCGATATTGTCCGTTACATATTTTCGCAATATGCCCTCGGCGTGTATGTGCCTACGATTATCAAAGCCTTGACGGAGCGCGGCGTTTACCATAACGGAAAACCGTTTGCGCCCAATACCGTGTACCATATACTGAAAAATGAAAAGTATCTCGGCATTTACCGCAATAAAGGCGAAGAATACGACAATATCTATCCGCAAATCGTACCGATTGAAATTTTCGATAAAGTACGGGCAAAAGTACAAAAGAACAAGTACGGCAAAAGGAGCGTACAGGTAACATACCTATTGCGCCATAAACTGAAATGCGGATATTGCGGACACCCGATAAGCGCGGAAAGCGGTACTTCCTCAAACGGTGAAGTGATACACTACTACAAATGCCACGGCAGAAAAAAGTATCGCAACGGTTGTGAAAAAACGGCATTACGCAAAGAGTTTTTGGAAAACTTTGTACTTGAAACTATCCTGCGCGAACTCTCCAAGCCCGATACAATGAACAAGGTCGTTGACGGGCTTATGCAGATACAGGAAATGCAGAACAAAGAAAGCCCGATACTCAAAACATTGCTTTCGGAAAAGCGTCAGACGGAAACGGCATTGAACAACTTGATGTCCGCTATCGAACAGGGTATTATCTCCGCTACGACAAATAAGCGTTTGCACGAACTCGAAAACAAACTTACGGAACTCGAAAGAAATATATTGATAGAACAGAGCAAAACAAAGATAACCCTATCCGAAGATAAGATACGGAAATATTACGAACAGGCTTTACTGAAAGAGCCGCAAATGCTGATAAACCTGCTTATAAAGCAAATCGTATTGTATAACGACAAAATGATAGTTTACTACAATAGCCCCATACAAACAAGCCCCGACGGAAACAGTCAGGGCTTTTCTTTTTACGATGAAATTGCTTTCATGCCGTATATCATACAGAATAAACCTAATCCCGCCATGCGCGCGATACGAGTGATCATGACCGTATAAGCGGCGGCTATTTATTCCACGGTGCTCTTGACACGAGCCTCTCTCGGAGCGTGTTTGAGGGCAAATACGGGCGAAACCATGCAACCCCGCACCCAAACAGGGTACGGGGTTTTGGTTTGCCTTCGGCGGAAACAGCCTAACACGCTCCGACTCGCGTCAAGAGCCTTTCGCGGCATAAACCGCCGCCGCTCACCGTTACGGAGATTTACTCGACCGAAAGCATTGTGCGCCGTAAATTGCCGATTTCGAGCCTTAAACGCGATTAAACGGCTTTCCGCGGCAAAAGAAAAAACCTAAACCAAACACCTTTTTGAGATGTTCAATTTAGGTTAAACGTGGTGGAGATGATCGGACTCGAACCGACTACCTATACGTTGCGAACGTATCGCTCTACCGGGTGAGCTACATCCCCGTATTTATTACCTATATATTATAATGGATATCGGAAAATATTTCAATTATTTTTGCATGGATTTTCAAAAAAATTCAAAAATTTTTTACGGGTTGCGCGCAAGAAGATAAATTTTGAGAAATTTATTGACAAAGCGGAATTTATGGTGTTTAATAGAAGTGGGTAAACACGCCGCCGCGCCCTTCGTTCCGGCGGGATACTATGTGTTTTCGGAGGCAGATTATGAATAAGGTTATTACGATTAGCAGACAGTTCGGCAGCGGCGGACGCGAATTCGGCATCAAACTCGCGCACGAACTGAAATTACCCTTTTACGATAAAGATCTGATTTCCATGGCAGCGCAAAACAGCAATCTTTCCGAAGAATTTATGCGCCACTACGAGGAAAGCGCGCCTGGAATTTTTTCGAGAAGCCTTTATTCCTACTATCAGATGCCGATGACCGATCAGATCTATATCGCGCAGTCCAATCTCATCAAGCAACTTGCCGCGAAAGGGCCGTGCGTCATCATCGGCCGCTGCTCGGACGTCATCGTCGAGGACAGCGTCAAAATTTACGTGCACGCCGACCTTAAAAAGCGCGTCGAACGCAAACTTTCCATGGATACGGGCATTTCCCCCGAGAAAATGGAAGAACACGTCAAAGCGACGGACAAAAAGCGCAAAAAATATTACGAGTATTACACCGACCAAAAATGGGGCATGGCGGAAAATCATAACCTCTGTATGGACAGTTCCGTCATCGGCGTGGACGGCTGCGTCGAAACGGCGCTCGTCTTCTTAAAACAGTATTAAAGAAAAGCCATCGGAAATCTTCCGATGGCTTTTCTTTAATTTTTCGTAACTTTCGCCGTGTATTCTTTCAAAAGACGCACGTAAATTTTGTAGTTTTCCAGACTGACGTCGGGCGGCGTCTGGTGGTCGCACGAAGGAATGACTTTGCCTTTCTGCATGGAGGGCAGAAGCCTTTCGAATTCCTTTCTCATCGCCTCTTCGCCGAACTTCATGCACATTTTATCGAAATGTCCCAAAAACGCCATGTGCGGCTGTTTTTCGATATAGAGCGAAACGTCTACGCCCGCCTGCCGTTCGAGGGGGAACATACCGTCCGCACCGACGCCTGCGTACCAGTCGACCGCCAGAGTGATATCGCCGTCGCTGTCGATGAAAACGGGCACGTCCATCTGCTTTAAAATGGGGATCACCTCCTTATAAAAGGGGGCGAGGAACTCGTCGAACGTTTCCTTGGAGAGCATCGGGCCGTTGTTGTAACTCATGTCCTCGGCAAAACTCATAAAGTCGAAGCGGAACGTTTCGGCGATATATTCGAAAGTTTTTTTCAGCCATGCCGCATAGTCGGAGCACATACGCTTGTAGAGGTCGCCCTCGTCGTAAAAACTGTACAGATGGTCTTCGATGCCGAACATTTCGCGGGGATACCAGAAGAATCCGTCCACGGTAAAGAAATGCAGCGTATCGCCGTCGTCGTGCGTTTTTTTCAGCCATGCGACGTACTCGTCGGGCAGACGGATCTCGGGGTAGAGCGTGGGCAGCAGGCGCTCGTAATCCGCCTCGTTTTTCATGATGCCGTGCCCGTACACGGGCGGAAGGGGCGTTGCGGCGGAGCGCTCGCCGAATCCCGTCTGGCAGCATTTGTCAAGCCCGAAATAATTCTGAATGTCGTATACCGACTGCGCGCTTGCGGGCAGTCCTTCGCCTCTCCAACGGTCGACGGTCAGATTCCACCAGGGCGCCCACTCGATCGCGGGCAGGCGGTCGATGGGTTTTCCCTTCATTAAATTATAAAACCGTTCGCTTGCTTTCATAATGATTTTCCTCCCGATGCTTTCGCAAACAGTATAGCATTGCGCGCGAAAAATGTAAATTATTCAAAGAATAAAAAATAAAATCAAAAAATTCCGTAATTTTTTCGTAAAATATGATATAATGGAATCATGGAACAACTTTTGGAAAACATTCAGATGGACCGGGATTTTCCTTTCCTGTTTTACCGTTTTCATTACGACGAGAATACGGCTTTTTCCTATTATCATTATCACAATTATATCGAGATCACGCTGGTGTGGAACGGCGCCATCGAATATTCGTTCGAGGACGGCACGAAGGTGCGCGCGGGCGCCGGGGATATCGTGCTCGTCAACAACGTCGAGCCGCACTCGGTGCGCGGCACAAAAGAGCGGGCGAGCATCGCCGTTCTGGGTTTTCTGCCCGATCTCGTGTGGAACGGCGCGAGCGACACGGATTTTTCCTATATCGAAAGTTTTTTCAACAGCGGCGAAGTATTCGAAAACCACATTCCCGCTTCCCGCGCGTACAGCGACGAGATCGTTTCGCTCATCCGTCAGATCGGCGTCGAGCGCGACAGAAAAGAGGACGGCTACAAAATGATGATCAAGACCAAACTGATGCAGATCCTGACCATTCTGTATCGGTATCATCCCAAGAAAAAACAGTCGGTGAACCGAAGATTTCTCGCGAAGACGCAGCCCGTTTCGCAGTATATACGCGAGAATTGTACGCGCCCTCTGTCGCTTTGCGAATGCGCAGGATTCTGTTCGTACAGTCCCGCCTATTTTTCCAAACTTTTTCACGAAGTGTGGGGCATGCGGTTTTCCGATTACCTTTGCCGCGTGCGGGTCGAAACGAGCGCGAAACTCTTGCGGGAGAGCACGTTGTCGGTGAAAGAAGTGTTCGAGCGCAGCGGATTTCAGAGTTTTTCCGCCTTTTCCGAGGCGTTCAAAAAGCATACGGGCGCCACGCCGCTGCAATATCGCAAACGATTGACAAAAGGTTCGTACGCGGGTATAATTTGACGGAAGAGAGGTTTTTATGATGGAAAAAAAGACGGTCGTCGTGGGAATGAGCGGCGGCGTGGACAGTTCGGTCGCGGCGCTTTTATTGAAGGAGCAGGGCTACAACGTCATCGGACTTTTTATGGTCAACTGGGAAGAGGACGACGAAAACGGCTGTTGCACCGCCGAGCAGGATTACGAGGACGTGCGGCGCGTGAGCAACCTGATCGGCATTCCGTACTATACGGTCAATTTTTCGAAAGAATACCGCGAAAGAGTGTTCTCTTATTTTTTAAAGGAGTATGAGCGAGGCAGAACGCCCAATCCCGACGTTCTGTGCAACCGCGAGATCAAATTCGGTCCGTTCAAGGAGCACGCGCTCGCGCTGGGCGCCGATTATATCGCCACGGGACATTATTGCGATATTGCGCACGAAGGGGACAAAAGTTTTCTTCTGAAGGCGGCGGATACGGGAAAAGACCAGACGTACTTTCTCAACCAGGTCACGCAGCCGCAGTTTCAAAACGTCTTGTTTCCGCTCGGAAAGATGCAAAAGAGCGAGGTGCGCGCCGTCGCGGAGAGGGCTGGGCTTTCGACCGCGCACAAAAAGGACAGTACGGGCATCTGCTTTATCGGCGAGCGCAATTTCCGCAATTTTTTAAAAAGTTATCTTCCCGCAAAACGGGGCAAAATGATGACGTACGACGGCAAAGTGCTGGGCGAACATCTGGGACTCATGTATTACACGCTCGGTCAGCGCAAGGGCCTGGATATCGGCGGGCAGAGAGAGGACGGGGGCGGCCGCTGGTTCGTCGTGGAAAAAGATTTGAAAAACAATATTTTATACGTGGCGCACGGGGACGAGAGCCGCCTGTATTCGGCGGCGTGCGAAGTTTCGGGCGTGAACTGGATCCCCGCGCCGCCCGAAAAACAAACTTTCGAATGTACGGCGAAATTCCGCTACCGCCAAAGCGAACAGTCCGTCCGCGTGCACGTGCGGGAGAGCGGGGATCTGTTCATCGAATTCGCCGAGCGTCAGCGCGCGGTGACGGAAGGGCAGTATGCGGTCTTATACGGCGGCGGCCGCTGTCTGGGCGGCGGCGTCATCGAGCGGGCGGTATTTTAATAAAAAACGGAGCGCACCGCAAGGCGATACGCTCCGTTTTTTCATCTTATGTACAAAACTTATATCAACCAAACATTTTGGCGATCGACTTTTTGAAGAAGCATACGACGGCGCCGAGAACACTGATAACTCCGCCTACGATCGGACCTGCGCACAGAGCCGCGTCCGCGTGCTTTACCACTTCTGCCTGAGAGTCGCTCATGCCGATGGTCGCGAAACCTGCCGTCGAGAACAGGAATACCGCGCCGACGACAAAGCAGGCGGTGGCGATGATCTTCAAAATGAAACTCTTTCCGCTTAAAAGCCCCAGAATACCGCCCGCCAAAGGAAGAACGAACGCTAAAAACACCATAAAGTTAAAGCTCAGAATGGTAATGTCTTGGTTTAAAACCGTTTCCTTATAGCCGAACGCGAGTTGCGCGCCCGAGTATTTATAACTCACCGTCGTAACGATCGCATCCGCGGAATATTTTACCGCGTCGAGAAACATCATGCAGAAAGCCGCGATCCCCAAAACCAACGCGATCGCGCCGGGAATGTACGTTTTCAGACTTTTTTTCTTTCCCACTATAAAACCTCCGAGAAAAATTTATGCGTTTATTCTATCATACGTCCCGTAAAATAGCAAGCGTTAAACTACGAAGTTTATTCTTTTCGACGTTTCGCAAAAATTTGTAGCGCAAAAGGATTGCGCGCGGCGCGGCGGCAATGTATAATAGAATTACTATGCAGGAACAGAAAATTATGCAAATGGTCTGCGATCTGGCGGGCGCGGTCTGCGACCGTCCCTTTGCGGACGAAACCATCGTGATCTTCCGTCACGGCGCGCAAGGCAAGTGGTTCGGCGCCCTTTTGAACGCGCCGCGGCGCGCGCTGAAATTGGACGGAGAAGGGGAAACGCGCGTTCTCAACGTCAAGTGCGATCCGCTGCTTGCCTCCATGCTGCGGGACACCTATCCCGAAATTTCGGCGGGCTATCATATGAATAAGACGCACTGGATCTCTCTTATGCTGGAAGGCGGTCTTCCCGAGGAAGAATTTTGCAAATTGCTTTCGCTGAGTTATCAACTCACTCTTCCCAAGGCTCGCCGCCGCGATTTTGATTGATTTATTCCGCGATTTATATTATACTGATCGTATGAAAATCGATCTCGGACCCTTTCGCGGCAAAAAGATTTGCGTCGCCCTTTCGGGCGGGGGCGACAGCATGGCGCTGTTCGATTATTTACTGCGCCATGCGGCGGAATATTCCGTCGACGTGTGCGCCGCGCACCTGGAACACGGTATCCGCGGCGAGCAGTCGAAAAAGGACGCGGCGTTCGTCCGCGCGTATTGCGAAAAGAGGCGCGTAATTTTATACGAAAAGAGCGTAAACTGCCCGCTGTACGCGGCGGAGCACAAGACGGGGCTGGAAGAGGGCGCCCGCGCCCTGCGCTATGCGTTTTTTGCGGAAGTTTTGAAAAAGGGCGTCGATCTCGTGTGCACGGCGCATCATGCCGACGATAATGCGGAAACGGTGCTTTTCAACCTGTTCCGCGGCAGCGCGCTTAAAGGCGCGGGAGGCATCGCCGCGCGTCAGGGGAAGATCGTCCGCCCCATGCTCGGTATCGGCAAGGAAGAAATTTCGGCATACCTTGCGGAAAATGAGATCCCGTTCGTCGAGGACGAGACCAACGCGGATACCCGATATACGCGCAATTTTTTACGCGCGAACGTACTTCCCGCTGTCAAAGAAATTTTTCCCGCCTGCTGTGAGCGCGTGTATTCCTTTTCCCGCCTCGCGCGCGAGGACGACGAATATTTATACGAACTCGCCGAACGTCCCTGCCGCAGGGAAGAAGGGCTTTTCACCTTTCCGCACGATCTGCCGCGGCCGCTCTTTTTGCGCGCCTGCGTGCTGGCGTTCCATTATCTTGGCGGAGAGAAAGATTATACCCAACAGAATTGCGAGGATATCTACGCCCTTCGCGGCGCGAAAAACGGGGCGGCGGTGCATCTGCCGTTTTCCCTCGCGGCAGCGCGCGAATACGATAAGATCGCCGTATACCGTCCCCGCGAAAAGGAAACGGCGGAATATCCGTTTGCCGCGGGCGAATTTTCCTTCGGCGGAAAAAAACTTTCGATCGTGCGCGGCGAATTGCGCGGCGGTCTGCGCTTCGACGGGGCGAAACTTCCCGCGGGCTGCGTCGTGCGCGCGCGGCGGGAGGGAGACTATTTCGAAAAGTTCGGCGGCGGCACGAAAAAACTCAAAGATTATTTCATCGATAAAAAAATACCCCTGCGCGAACGGGATTTCATTCCTCTGATCGCCCGTGGGAGCGAAGTGTACGCCGTCTGCGGCGTGGAGATCTCCGCGAAAGTCAAAATCGACCGCGACAGCGGCAGAATTTATACGATCATTTTACAATAAGGAGAAAAGAACATGCATCCCGACGTTGACAGTATTCTGATTTCGGAAGAACAGATCAAAAAGCGCATTCAGGAACTTGCCGTAAAACTCGACAAGGAATATGAGGGCAAGCGCCCCCTCATGGTTTCCATTTTAAAGGGCAGCGTAATGTTTTACGCGGACCTTCTTCGCGCGATGAGCATTCCCGTCGAAATGGATTTTATGGCCATCTCTTCCTACGGCGCGGGTGCCAAATCCTCGGGCGAAGTCAAACTCATCAAAGACCTTGACCGCAAGATCGAAGGGCGCGACGTCGTCATCGTCGAGGATATCATCGATTCGGGCTACACGCTCTCGTACCTGAAACGCATGCTCTATTCGAGAAAGCCCGCGTCTGTCAAGATCTGCGCGCTGCTCGATAAGTACGCGCGCCGCGTCGTGCCCATCGAGGCGGATTTTAAGGGGTTCGACATCGAGGACGAATTCGTGATCGGCTACGGGCTCGACTATGCCGAGCGGTACAGAAATCTGCCGTACATAGGTATTTTGAAACGCAGCGTCTATGAAAAGTAAAAAACGGCGCAAGCGGAGTTTCCATAGGTTTTTCCTAAAAGTGTGTCAGTCTATTCGGTATAAAGGGAAATAATTTCGGAATTGCCTGCTCCCTTGATGAAGTAAATAAATAATTAAAAAAAGGACAGCCTTAAAATGGGGCTGTCTTTTTTATTGTGTATAGTCTGCGTTTCGGTAGGAATTTCGTCTGTATTGCGAAGGAGTTAAATTGAACATACGCTTAAATTCTTGCGAGAAATAATAGGGGCTTTTATATCCGACCGATAGGGAAATATTAGAAATACTGAATGTGGAATGCATTAACATTTCCCGTGCCTTTTGCATGCGCAGATTGATGATATATTTTTGCGGGGAAATACCGACTGACTGCTTGAAAATACGACACAAATAGGATTCGTTGAAAAACATCTGCTCGGAGATAGCGCGCAACGAAATGTCTGGCGTGCAGAAATTGGCGTGAATGAAGTCAAGCACCGGCTGCAGCTTTGCTTGTTCGGGGGAGATATCCTCGGGTGGTCCGCCGCTACTGTCTTCACACAAAAGGGCAAACAGATTTAAAAGAGCCGCTATGCTGCGCGGGGAGTTGCTTTGTGGCGAGCCAGCCATATTTTGTTTCAATAATTCTGAAAACAATTCGTAGAATTTTTCGGGATGCAATGGCGTGTAGATGGGCGATTGTTCCGAAAGATGCGCCTTGTCACAGAAATATTTGCAATTATAACCATTAAACTCGATCCACATATATTCCCAAGGATCACTCTTATCGGGGCGATAGATCGCCGTGCATTCGGGCGGGATATAAAACAGTTGATTGTTTCGAATGGTATAATCAATTCCTCCCAAAGAGAGGTAGCCGCTGCCTCGGATTATAAAATGCAGTAAATGACAGGGCTTTTTTTGCGGACCGATGCTGTCCTTATTTTGTGAACAACGTTCGTAGCCCAAAATGAAGGGAAATATACTGAATTCTACAGGGTGACTGATATACGCAAAAAATACATTATTTTTCATGAAAGGTTTGTCTTTTTTCATGGAGACAGTATACTATATTTTTTTGCTTTCGTAAATAAAAAACATCGTAGAGAAAAAAATTTAAAATAAAAATGCGAAATTATCGTGATTATTTGGATAAAAGTAAAAAAAGTGTATTTTTGACAAAATATATTGTATTGATTAATCACTATATGCCCTTTATAATAAAATCAAAATTTTTCGCAAGAGGATAACCGAATGATAAGGTCCCTTCGTTTAAAAAAGAACAGAATTTCGAAAAAAAATATTTTGTCGGGAAAAAAGAATTTGTCGCTATATCTTTTGATTATGCCGGCGGTCATTTATGTCATCCTGTTACATTATATGCCGATATTCGGATTATTCATAGCATTTAAAGATTACAATTCCTATCAGGGGATTTTTGGAAGTCCCTGGGCGGGAATGATGGGATTCGAGCATTTTATTACGTTTATAAAACTCCCGAACTTTTGGCTCATTATGCGAAATACGCTGATACTGAGTGTCTACTCGATCGTCTTAAATACAGTGCTGCCCATCATCTTGGCGCTTTTTATCAATGAAATACGTAGTAAAATTTTTAAAAAAACGGTGCAGACGATCTCTTATGCACCATATTTTATTTCGACTGTAGTCGTAGTAGGCATGTTGTTTTCCTTCTGCGATGTGGAAAGCGGCATCCTAAATTCCATAGGTGCTATATTCGGCATAGAGGCGATTAATCTGATGGAATCAGCCTTTTGGTTCCCTACGATATACGTCGTCAGCGGGCTTTGGCAGGGACTTGGCTGGTGGGCGATCATATATATCGGCACACTTGCCAATGTTGATCAGAGTTTACACGAGGCAGCGGTTCTGGATGGCGCAGGGCGTCTGAAGCGAATTTGGTACGTCAATGTACCTGTGATCTTACCCATGGCGATCATCATGTTTATCATGAGCCTTGGGAATATGCTGAGTGTCGGCTTTGAAAAGGTCTATCTCATGCAGACAAGTGCGAATCTCACGACCTCGGAGATCATTTCGACCTATGTTTATCGCGTATCGCTCATGGCAAAGATACCGCAGTACAGTTATGCAACAGCGATCGGACTTTTCAATTCGGTCATCAATATTATTCTTTTGATAACAGCGAACTTCATATCTAGAAAAGTTAGTGCAACATCACTATGGTAAAGGAGGATTCATATGGTTGAAAATAGAGGGAAAGACAAAATTTTTAATATTGCGATCATGGTGATCATGGGAATTTATGCATTGATCACGCTCTTTCCGCTGTTGCATGTGCTGGCTAATTCTTTTTCCTCCTCAGACTTTGTCAATAAAGGCAGTGTCGGCATTTGGCCTCGCGGCTGGACGTTCGATAATTATGAAAAAGTTTTGCAGGAAACTAGCATTTGGCGCGGTTATGCGAACACGCTGTTGTATACGGCGATCGGCACGGTTATTCAGCTTGTGCTTCAGTTTACCGCTGCATATCCTCTTTCGCGGAAGGATTTTCGGGGGCGTACGTTTTTCAGCATGTTTTTCGTGTTGACAATGTTTATCCAGGGTGGACTTATTCCGACTTTTTTGGTTGTCAAAGCCCTGGGAATGCTGAATACTATATGGGCGATGATTATTCCCGGCTGCGTAGGCGTTTTTAATATAATCATTATACGGACTTACATTACTTCGACGATCCCTAACGAATTGCAGGAGGCTGCGCAAATCGACGGCTGTGGGAATTTGCGCATATTCTTGTCTGTCGTAATACCTTTGTGCAAACCTATCCTTGCAGTTATGACATTGTATGCGATCGTAGGATATTGGAACAGTTATTTTAATTCTCTCATGTATTTAACCGACGAAAAGCTGTTTCCGCTACAGCGTGTGCTGCAGGGGATCCTCGTCAGTAGCGAAAGCAGCGTTGGAGGGATCGGCGGCGGAGAGCAGGCAATGATGGCGGAAACGCTCAAATATGTTACGATCGTGGTGGCGAGCGCACCAATCCTTCTTATCTATCCGTTTTTTGAAAAGTATTTTGAAAAGGGTATTATGATCGGCGGCGTAAAAGGTTAAACAATAAAGGAGACAAGTTTTATGAAAAAATTAGTTACAGTTCTTCTGGCACTAGCTGTTTCGCTATCCGCAGTACTTGGCCTTACGGCGTGCGGTAGATCGGAAAATTACGATCCTAATAATTTTTTACCGAACGGAACGGCAGAAAATCCCTATCAGATCGTGGCTGAGCCGATAACAATCAAAATTTTCGTTCCCAAAAGCGCCCTGAATCCGTCCTTTAAAAACTTGAAAATGTTTCAGAAACTCGAGGAAATGACCAATCTTCGATTTATATTTACGGAAGCGGATACGGCAGCATACTCTCAGCTGCGCAGCGCCGCATGGGAAGATAAGAAAAGTTTGCCGGATTTATTCCTTTTCAATAATCCCGTATCCGAACAAGTCATCTATTCGCAGTACGGCGCTGTCGTTCCGTTCAACGATAGCGATCTGGTCGTAAACGGTATTGAGGTCGGGAGCCTGATCGACAACTATATGCCCACCTACAAAAAGTTGCTGGATGAAAATTTTAATATTGATTCTCCGTATTCCGCGCGCAAGGTCGCGACTTTCAGTGACGGTATGATGTATTCTACTCTTTGCGTGAACGATGTACCCCGCGATTTGACATTTAAAATGTATATCAATCAGCAGTGGATCGAAAATTTACGTGAAGACGATGTTGAAATACCTTCCAACGTGACATCTTTTAAAACAGCGGCCGAAATTCCGGATGCGACCGATATTAAAACGGTGGAGGAATACGTCGATATCCTGCGCTTGTTCAAAAAATATGACGTAAACCGTAACGGCGATCCAAATGATGAGGTGCCTGTATCTGCCAAAGAATTGGAATACCTGAGGAACTTTATTTTAGCTTCCTACGGATATGTGTACGGCGGCGCCGAGCAGGAGTCGGACGGCTCAAAGATGACTTATGTTCCCTCCACCGAGGCATACCGTAAGTATTTACAGACGATGAATATCATGTTCTCGGAAGGCTTATTGGATAAATCTACATTTTCGATAAAGACGGACGCGCAACTCGCACAGAAGGGATTGGAGCACCGCCTTGGTTCTTTCTGTTCCGCCGCTGCGTATATCACGGTCGGTTATGATTACGAGGACGAGTATGAAATGTTCGGGCCTTTGACGAGTGACTATTATACCGGAGATCCCATCCAATGGGGCTTTGCTAATTTTTCGCCCACAGGTGCCGTTATCCCCACCGGAACTTCAAAGGTTCGAGAGGTCGCACGGTTGCTTGATATCATGTATTCGGATATCGGCTGCCAGCTGATCGCGTATGGCGAAGAAGGGGTGGATTGGAAATGGGACGATGAAGATAAGACGTCTTGGACATTTTTAGTGCCCGATGATTGGACTGGATCGCAGGAGGATTACCGTGCGACGATTACTCCCAATGTGGGTACCGCTTCCGCGCTTTATTGGAAGTATGATTTCGTCGGCAAAATGAATGACGATATCATCACAGCGCTTAACCGCATGTCCGAACGTTATGCTCCCTACTTGAAACAGATCGTTCCTGACGATTTGAAAATGATAGAGGAAGAATATAACAAGATCGAAACGATCAATGCTTCGTTGGATGTGTATCTGAAAAATGCGGAGTGCCTCTTTGTCATGGGAGATAACGACCCGTTCAAAGACTCAGACTGGAACTCTTTTCAGTCCGATTTGAAGAGTTACCGCAGCGAAGAGTTGATTCGATGCTATAACGATGCCTTTGCCCGCAATAAAAAATAATTTGCAGGGGGAAAGAAAATGAAATCGTTTTTTAAAAAATTATTCGCGGTACTGATAAGCCTTACTTTGTTTTTATCATTGTTCGGCTGTGAAAGTAAGGATACACAAAAAGAAGACCCGCCGCAAAAGGAAGTGACGCTTTTGGAAAAAGAACAGGTGATCGATGCGCTGGAGAGGGATATTTACAACCGTTCGTTTCCGGCCGACAGCAAGGAAAAGGAATTTATGGGCTTATCCGATGCAAATGCCGTGGGCGTAGATCGGGATCGGTTTGAAAACGAAGTGCTGTATCCCGTTCCTGACGAAGAGGATTTTGTCGCCGTATACGATGTACGTGAGTACGGAATATTTCCCGAAAATAAGGACAACGCTCCCGCGCTCAATATTCTTCTGAAGCAAATCAAGAACGTGGAAGGGCTTAAGTTTCTGCGCTTCCCGCAAGGCGTCTATCTGTTCCATGCAACGGTAAACTTTGCCGACATCGAGGATCTGTACGTGGTGGGAGAGGATGCCGAATGGCGGATGACCGAGTGGACGAGCGCTATGGATATCCGAAACTGCAAGAATTTCCATATAAACGGATTTGAATTCGATTATCACCCTGCATCTACGGTCACGGGAACTGTCATATCTACCGACGAGGCAAAACGATCGGTCACTTTGAAACTCGGTGAAGAATTTGATATGTCCGACAGCCGTTTCAACGGCGGAAAAGTGAAGTATGGCAGCTATATGGAATATGTGTGGGATGAAACTTATGGCGCATATATTCCCGATAAAGATGGTATGCTCCGTTACAATTCCACGGGCGACAGGGTGGAAAACCTTGTCGGTGGTTCCTACGATCCGGCAGCGCACACGTTGACGATTGCGTTCAGCGCCGACAGCGGATACCGCGCGCCGGACGAAGGAACGAAAGTTTCCGTGTCCTACACGATGTACGAATATGGCATGTTTATGTTTCAGTCATGCGAGAAAGTCTATATGGAAAGCAATGACGTTTACGCTTCTTTGGGCATGACTTTCGTGACCTATAACGTTAAAGATCTGTACATGAACAGAACCAATTTGCGGCTGCGGGAAGGCTCCGAACGTCTGATGACGTCTACGGCTGATGGTCTGCACGCGAACGGATGTTATGGCGATATGATCGTTACGAACAGTCTATACGAGGCGTCACACGACGACGCGATGAATATTTGTTCCTTTTACAATACGGTAAGTTCATACGCAGGAAATACATTGGTCTGCGGAGCTTCTTCCGCTACGACAAATTATCCCATCATGGAAGGGGATGTGATTGAAATTTACGACCCGCAAAGTATGGAACTGATAGAAACGTATACGGTCGTCAAGGTTACTGCTTTGGGCCTTTCTTATGATCTGACGGTGGATAAGCGTATCCGTGAGGATATTTCGGGTTGCTTGGTAGGTAATACTACTCGTGTCCCTGCATTGAAAGTTGAAAATTGTATCATCCGAAATAAGCGCAACCGCGGAATTTTGGCGCAAGTCCGGAATTCAGAAATCGTGAACTGTGCTTTCTATAATGTATTACATGGTCCGATTATGATGAACGCATCTTTCGACATTTTTGCCGAGGCGATTATCCCCCGTTCAATTACTGTGAGAAATTGCAAATTTTTCGATAATAATACGGCACACGGACTGTCGGCGGATGTATCTGCGTTCCGAAACGGCGGAACAGTACTCGCAAATACCGTACGAGCGATTGAAGTTGAAAATAACTATTTCAGCCGTTCGGCGGCAGGTGCCGTATATTTCTGCGGGACAGGCGACTGTGTCGCAAAAAATAATCTTGCCTATGATATCTGCCGCAGTGCCGTGAATGATGCACAACGCGCAATGATTTCTTTGGTCACCGACAGGAACGCGTATGTCTGCGATAATTTTGCATATTTGCCGTCTGCCATCGAGGGCTTTGCGCTTCTGTATAAATCGGCAGCGGAGGGGACTGAGGCAACCGGTAATATCGAATACATTCTGGAGGGAAAGGTATGAAGTTAAATAGAAAATGGTTGCGGACCGTCATCTGTTTTGGATTAGTGACTGCGCTTGCATTTTCATTCGTTGCGTGCGGAAGAGATAAACAGGAAGAAGACCCGCCTACGCCGAAACCGCCGGTACAAAAAATGGAAATTGCCGATTATGTCAAATCATTGTCGGAGGACGAGTATACAGTAGAAAACTTGACGGACAGTTACGGTCTTTCTGATCCGGCCAATGTTGGCGTACGAAAGGAGGGAAGGTCGAAAGGCATGTACGAGATCCCCGCCGATTCGCAATTCAGCGAGGATGCCATATTTGATGTTGAAGATTACATCTCAAAAGGGAAATCGGATACAGAGGCGCTGACTGCCGTAATAAACGATGCGAAAGACTTTCAGAAGAATGGCGGTAAGGTCAAGATTAAATTACCCGATCGTGATTTAAATATCGACCGTAACAGTTCGGGCCTTGCCGATACCACCTATACTCTTTCTGTCGCCGGTTTTGACGGGTTATATATCCAAGGGGGCGAGAATACTGTTTTGACCATCAATACGGGTTCTTCATGGCTGGGAGGCTTATCTTTTACAGACTGTACCGATCTGCATTTGGAAAATGTGCGTTTGGATTATTCGGTGCTTCCCGCGCTTGCAGGTACAGTAAAAGCTTCCGACAAAGACGCTCTTACCGTTACGATGACCGTACCTGAAACTCAGCAGGCGAGCCTGGCTGCGCTTTCATCCAGCCAGGCGCTCGGGGGAACGCTGTATTCTTATATCGAATACGATCAGTATACCTCTGCTCCGAAGGAAGGCGGCGCGTTCCTGATAAGGGATGAAAATGTTTTCGAAAGCGTTACCTTTTCAGCTCCTGCGACTGTGACGGTAAAATTTAAAGAGTCGTATCGCAGTTCCTTTACGAAACCCAGAAACGGCGATATTGTCGCTTTAGGTTTTGCCATGTACGGAAAAAATGGCATAAATTTTAGCGATTGTAAGGATGTATATGTAGAGAATTGCGCTGTTTACACCTGTCCAGGTATGGCGATCACCGTGAGCGGCGTCGAAAATTTTTATGCGAACCGCTTTGACGTCGCTTTGAAAGATGACCGTATCATGACGGCGACGGCAGACGGGTATCATCTCCAAGCTTGTCTCGGAGAAGTAAAGATTACAAACAGCATCATTGAAAACACCCATGATGACGCGCTCAACATCAAATCGGGTTATTATTACTCGCTGAATACGGTCGATCCTGTTGCCCGTACGCTGACGATTTCCAAAAAGACCGGCGCTATCGCCTTGCCGAAAGCCGGCGAAACGTTAAAGGTCTATGCACAGACTGATTTTGCCGAACGCGGCAGCTTTACTGTCGAGTCAGCGGTGGCGGAGGGCGCCAGCTATGTGGTTACGGTCAAGGAACGTATAAAAGGCGATGTGGATTGGACAAAGTGTGTCGTTACGAATGTTTCCGCAGTGCCCCGCTTTACCTTTTCCGATAATATCGTGCGCAATAAGCGTAACCGCGGTATCTTGGTGCAGATACCAGGCTCCGTTGTTGAAAACAATACCTTTGAAAACGTAGGGCAGGGAGCGATCATGATCCATTCCAGTCTGGATATTTTCAACGAAGCTACAATGCCTTCGGATATTGCTGTACGCAACAACAAGCTCATCAATAATGGCTATCTGCTTTACAATGCTCTCCGCGGAAGCATTGCTGTATTTGCCATCGCGGAGGGAGGGATCGTTGCTCCTTCGGGCACTGTCAGCGGCATTTCGATTGAAAATAATTTTATTTCCAATTCAGGCAACGCGGGTATATCACTGCGCGGCGTAGGTGCTCCGGATAGTGCGATTTCCAGTAATTTGTTTTACAATACGGGGCGCGTATCTGCCTCAGAGATGACAGAATGCGCGGTAGAATTGGAAAACGTAAACGAAATCGAGTTGGTGAATAATTATAACTATAATACGCTCGGTTCGGAAACCTTTGTCGGGATCAATACCGCAGGCACGACCGATACAAAGACGATCGTCTTAAAGGATAACTATAATCTACGCTATAAGGAATATGACGGAGAAGTACCGCAAATCGACGTTTTCAAGCTGGATAAGGATGTTATTAAAATTGATGGTGATATTTCAGATTGGAATGACGTCGGAACGGCAATCGAAATGAACGGTTCGTCTCTTGCAACAGGCGATGAGATCAATCCTGCTGATTATGCCGATGTTTTCGGGGTGGAAGTCGCACGCATTGCATGGACGGACGAAGGACTTTATTTCGGCTTTAAGGTGCGTGATAATAAGCCTGATTATGCTTCCGTGCTCGATTTCTGGAACGGAGACTGTGTGGAAATTTTCATGAGCACCGTCATTGATATGCCCAACGCGGATATGCAATTATATCGCAACAAAGGAGATGTTTTGCAAATGGCATTCGCTCCTACCTGGGCAGGAGGTTTTACTTTCGGCAACAGTCGTACTTCGGATAAGTTTATCGACGGAAAAGCGCAGATGCGGGTTGCTGTCAAAACAGTTTCCGACGGTTATAGCGGTGAGATTTTTATACCGTTTACGTTGGCAGACGGAATGAAGACCTGTATTGATGAAGGTAAGCCCGTCGCCATGGCGTTTATATTTGCAGACGCGGACCGCGACGAGCTCAACCGTAAACGCCTTCAGGTGGGAAATGTGCCGCACTTTGTTGAAAACTATAAAACTAAAACAGAAAAAATGCCTCAGTTCAATTTTAAGAACGGGCAAAAATAAAATTGAGAGGAGAAAATTATGAGAACCAAAATTAAGATGTTGCTCTCTGCAATCCTGTGCTTTGTTTTTGTGTTTTCTTTTGTCGCCTGCGGCGACAAAGGGTCGGCTGAAAAGCCGACCTTGACGATCACCAGCAAAGAACAGACCATCGGGATCGGCGAAAAGTATGTGCTTGAATATACCGTTGATCATGCCGAAACCGTCACGGTGACCGTAACGGAAAAAAGCGGTAAAGAAAGCGGCCGATATAACGAGACGAGCCGGGAATTTACTGCGACAGAAACAGGGATCTACACACTGACAGTCAAAGCGGTAAATGAAGCGGGCTCAGCGGAAAAGAGCGTTGTTGTTACGGTGAAAGAAGCTGAAAAACCTGCCGATACTACGGCTCCGGTAATTACCATCCAGGATAAAGAAAAAGAGCGTATCGTTAAGGTGGGAGAGAGCTTGACATTGCCAACCGTAACTGCATCCGATGATACCGACGGCGATTTGACTTCCGCTGTCGAAGTAGGTATGGCGACTTCTCCGCGCGGCGTTGAGCTGAAGAAAGGGGAGAACGGAAACTATACATTTAAAGCCCAAGTTGCGGGTGAGCATAAAATTTCTTATTATGTCGAAGATAAAGCAGAAAATTACGACGAACAGTTCATCGACGTTACAGTAACGCCTGCAAAGGCTGAAACCGTACTTTCGGAAGGGGAAAATGATATTTCCAATCTGGCAAAAGATAACGTAAAGTTTACCGAAAACTTTGAAGAGGGCTATAACGGCTCGTTTGCCAAAGGTCTGACTTATGATACCATCGTTCCCGCCTCGATCAGTGGCGGAGAAGATGCGATCGCGGGCAATTCGCTTATTCTCGATTACGAAAACTGCGTTGCTACTTCGGATACTAAATTTTATTTTGGTGCGGTACAAGATTATATCAAGACCGGCAAATGGACGGTCAGCTTGGACGTGAAGGTCATCGAAGGAAATCTTCCCGATAACAAAATTTATCTCTTCTTTGTACAGGAAGGCCAGACTGAGGCTCAGGGTATTCCTTATGAGGTAAAAACGAACGGAGATGTCACGCATATCGAATATTCTGCGATCAAGGTATTTGATACAAGCAAGCCTTGGTATATGGGATTCTTCACATATACAGGCAATACCTCTTTCCAATACAACGGCCTGCGCCTGGCGATGGATAACATCAGCTTGACGCGCGAAGTAGTAGAAGACGCCACCGTTATCCGCACACAGCCCGCCAAAACGATCACGGCGGACGATCTCGACGGTAGCGGTCATACCTTTACAGGTGACGACGACAACTATTCCGATGTGATCGGTTCTTCCGGAGCGATCTATTTGCAAAAAGATAAGCTCGTCGGCGGTAAATATCTTACGGAGGAGCAGTTCAAAAATATCACTCCTGAAAATGGATTTAATGGTTCTACGGTTGTATTCACTACGGGACAACAGACAGGTTTCCTCTCTGTGAAAGATCTCTGTATCGATCCTGCTTACGATTACACCCTCACGCTGAAAGTGTATCTGCCCGCGGATATCAGCGGCTGGCATTGGTGGCAGAGTACGGATGCGAACATGCAGGTTGGCGGAAATTCTTTGGGACAACTATCAGGCGATCAGTGTAAGGCAGGTGTGCATACCTGGACGCTTAAGGTGCAGGGAAATGCAAAAAATATAAATCTAGGTCTATACAGCGGAAATCAGAATACTGTATTCATTGGAGATGTGACCATCAGCAGATCTGCTCACGAAACGGCGCAGAAAACGCCGAACGGCTATGCCGTGGGGCATACGTGGACACTTACCGCGAAAGACAAGCCGGGCGATTTCAACAACGTATCCAACGTTGTTCCGTCGGAAATAACTCTTTCCGACGGAACCAAGTTATCCGAAAAGGAAGGTTTTACCGATAGCGCCTTGCAGTTCAATAAATCGGACAATAAGACAGGCGAAATGTTCCGTCTGAATAAAATTTGCGAAACGGGATGCATCTACAAAATTACGTTTACGATGTACGTCGAAACGGTAACGGGTAGCCTGATGGCAAACTTCGATAATCAAAAATTCCCCGTATTGACCGAAAAAACAGGACTGCAAACCGTTTCGATCACCAATGAAGGTTTGATCGATTTCTTCAGCCTGTATGTAGCGGGCGGCGCTTCCGCCAATGTATATGTAGCTTCGGTAACGATTGAATTGATCGAAATTAAATAAAAAGGTGGGCCGTTCCGCAGAGGATTCTGCGGAACGGCATAATAAACAGAATGAAAAAAGTTTACGGACAGTTAAAAAACAGAATACGCAAAAACAGAGAACGGTTGTCGGCGCCCGAATATTGTGCCCCTCAGATTTTTCTCGAGGGAGGGGATTGGCCGGGTGATTGGCAAGGCAGAACGATTCTTGCGCTCGCATCGCTTTATCGGGCAGAAGACGGCGAGAGGGAAAAACAGAATATCCTGCATCAGCTTGATGATATTTTAGATTCTCTCGATGAACACACCAATGAAGACGGTTATTTCGGCGAATTGTTTGACGAAAATTCAGTAAACGAGCAACAGCTTTCTGGCAACAGTTGGTTTTTGCGGGGCTTGTGTGCTGTGTATGAGATCGTTGGGAGAGAGGAGGTACTCGCAAGGCTGAACCGTATCTCAGAGAGGTATTTGACAAAACTTGCACCGTCTTATCTGCGTTATCCTACGGTCAAGCGCGAGGAGGGGGATGTAGGCGGCCATTTACAGAAGATCGTGACCGAAGGATGGCGGCTTTCCAGCGATGTGGGCTGCGCGTTTATTTTGTTGGACGGTATTACTCATACTTATGAAATCACAGGAAATAAGGCGTTGCTACCCGTCATCCGAGCTATGATTTCAAAATTTTCTCAAATTGATTATGTGAGATATAACTGTCAGACGCACGCAACCCTATCGGGTTCCCGCGGGGTTCTTCGCTTTTATCGGTTGACGGGCGAGCAAGAGCTTTTGGACCTGGCGAAACGCAATTTCGAGCTGTACTTCAACTACGGAATGACGCTTAATTATGCAAATTTTAACTGGTTCGGCAAGCCTTATTGGACGGAAACCTGTGCCGTCGTAGATTCCTTGATATTTGCCATGCAGCTGTTTGAAATAACGGGAGAGAGGAGATATATAGAATTTGCCAATCGCTGTTATTTGAATGCTTTGCGCGTATCGCAAAGGCCGAACGGCGGAGCCGGGTGTGAAACTTGTTTGAATGAAAAGAACGATTGTCTGCACAGCTACATTTATGAGGCTTTTTTTTGCTGTACAATGCGTATAGCAGAATGCTTTTATGAACTCTGTGAGTACGGCATCATAAAGAGGAACGGTACATCATATGTTCTTTTACCTTTTGAAATGGAAAGTGAGGAATTGTCTTTAAGCGTTACGGAGCATAATGAAGGTCGAATCCTCGACATCAAGCCTCACCATAGAATTTCTCACCTTTGTATTTATGTACCTTCGCATTGTAAGGTTCGTTGTTCGGCGGGAGAATTGAAGAACGGGATGCTCGAATTTGAAAACATTGAGGAAGAAGTACATATCGAAGAACGATTTACGGCTTTTTCCGAACGGCGTCAAAACCGAACGGTGCATATGCTGGGAGACTACCTTTTGTTAAAGCGCGACCGCTCGGATCAAAATTGCGCATTTGTCGCCGATACCTTTACCGTTCCTGACCAAGCTTCCGTAGAGGCGTTAAAACAGTACATTTAAGGTGGATGAATATCACTTATTCTATTTTAATAACGGGTCGAAAACTTTAAAAACCCCCGCCGCAAAACTGCGGCGGGGGTTAAATTTCGTTTTTTATGCGGGGCGGACGGTGGAAACGTTTTTCAAAGAATACACCATTTTTCCCAGCCCGAAAGAGTAGGGTTCTTCGATCTGCAACGGCAGGTTGCGGTAAGTGTTGGAAAGTCCTTCCGCCTTGGTCGCAAGATAAAGTTTGACGGAACTGCCCGATGAATTGCCCTCGCTCAGGCCCATGCTCACTTCTGCGGAAGAAATATCTTCGTTCACTTCCTTGCCGTCCATCGTAAACGCATATTTGCGGGAGGAAACGGAAGAGCAGGAGAATTGCAGTTTCGCCGTCTTATTGGCGTTGGGGACGATGGTGTTCACCGTAAAGGAAGAGTTTTGCGCGAAAGCCATGCCGCGCGCTGCAAAATATAACTGCGCGTTGTCGAAGAAAGAGTAACTATTCTGTAACTTGGAAAAACTCTGATTTTCGACGTCGTTGGCTTTTTCGATGCGCACGTTGTTCTTCCATTCGTCGGGAATGGAAACGTCTAGTTCTCCGCTGCGGTCTTTCTTGCTGTATTTCGCAGCGGAACAGTTATCGTTGTAGTCGATGACGACGTCGTATTTGGCAATACGGACGTCTACCGCGTTCAGGCTGCCCTGTCCCGGCGCGTACACGAGATATTTCGTTTCGCTGTGTACGGGCTGCAGGTTATAGCCTTCGCCGATGCGGTGGAAATAGACGGTGGAAACGACCGAAAGATCGGAAAAAGCGAATACGTCTTTTCCGCTCTTCTGTGCGAATGTGCCTGAAAGGCTGAGGTCGGTTTCCATCTTATACAAATTATTGACCGTTTTTCCGTCCTCGGTGAGATAACTTTCGCCCGCGGAAATTTTCATGACGTACGTGCCCTTGAAATCTTTCATATCGTACACGGTCGTGGTCGCCTCGTCGCCGTTATAGGCAACGTCATAGGTGAGTTCCTCGTAAAAAGCGGGGTCGTATTCGATATCGCGCGTGTGCCAGTTGGCCGTCAATGTCGTGGAGACCATGCCTGTGCAGGCGGATACAACGAGGACCGCCGCAATCAGAATGGAAAGTACCGTCAATTTCTTTTTCATAAAAAAGTGCTCCATAAAGCGTATTGTTGGATTGAACAGATAACAGTATACCATAATTTGTCGCGTTTGTAAAAACAAAATCATGAAATTTCCTTAAAATTCAAAAGAATTTATGGTATAATGGAATAAACATCGCCGCGAGAGAGCGGCCTTTTACGCACGAGGAAGACTATGATCGTCAGAATGATACTCGCGCCCAACGTCCGCGAACTTTTAAACGCCCTTACGGGTGCCGTTTGCGAGGACGGGCGCAACAATCTCATATTTGCGGAGGACAGGCTCACGCTGGAAGCCGAACGCGCCGCGATCGCCCGCACGGGCGGCTCTTTCGCGACCTCCGTCACTACGTTCGCGCGCTTTCTGAAAGGGGAGTACTCGGGGCGGGTGCTCACCAAACAAGGCTCCGTCATCACGGTGGGCGCCATCGCAGCGCGCTGCCGCGACAGACTCCGCTGTTTCAAAAAGAATCCCGCAGGCTGCGCCGAGCGGCTGTACGAGACCATCGCGCAGTTGCGCGCGGCGCTCGTCACGCCCGAAATGCTGGAAGAGGCGATCCCCGAAGCGGACGAGATCTTGGCGGAAAAACTCAAAGATATCGCCCTTGTCTACCGCGAATACCTGGATTTTCTGTCGGGCGGCTATCTCGACGAGAGCGGCGTTCTGGCGCTCTTGCCGTCGGCGATGGAAAAGAGCGAAAAGGTGCGCGGCGCGAACGTGTTTTTCGTCGGTTTTTCCTCCTTTACCAAACAGGCGGCGGCGGGCATCCGCGCGGCGATCGGGAGCGCGGACGCGGTCACGGGTATTTTTATCGGCGGAAACGAACAGATCTACACCAACGAAGCGGCGCTCGCCTTTGAAAAATATTGCGCCGAATGCGGCGCGAAAGTGGAAAAGATCGTGCTTGCGGGCGAAAGTTGCCCTGCGGCGGAAAAACTGCGCGAGTCTTTTTTCGATCCCGAATGTTATAAAAAACCGCGCCTTGCCTGTGACGCCGTGACCGTGTACGAGGCTGCGAACGAGGAGGACGAACTCTCCTTCGTCGCCTCGATGATCAAGAAGGAAGTATACGGCCGCTCCCTCCGTTACCGCGATATTTCCTTGCTGCTTCCCGACGTCGCCGCCTACGCGGTCAAACTGGAAAAGACGTTTTCCGAGTACAAGATCCCGTACTTTGCCGACGTGAAAAAGAGCGTTCTGTTCCATCCGCTCTGCCGTTTCGCGCTCGATTATTGCAAACTCATCTACGACGGTTTTTCCGCAGACGACGCGGAAAGTTTCGTGGGCAACGTGTTTTTCGAAAAGAACGCGTCCCTGCGCGACAAATATAAAAATTATCTTCTGCAATTCGCAAATTACAGGGGCGGTCTGCGCCGTCCCTTAAAGGAAGGCGCCTTATCGAAAGAGGATTTCGCCGCGCTTTCCCCGCTGTACGAGCGCGCTTCGCGCATGCTTTCCTTTACGGCGGCGCGCGCGGAGGGACAGGCGTACTGCGCTGCGATTCGTTCTCTTCTCGCCCTTGCGGACGCGGAAAAGGTGCAGGAAGAAATATCGAAACAACTCGCAGAGGCGGGGTATGCGGAGGATTCGGCATATTTTTCCAAGGGGGCGGAGAGCCTTAACCGCGTTCTCGACGAGGCGGAGATGCTTACGCGCGGCGTGCGGCTTTCCGCCGAAGAGTTTTCTTCCCTCTTGTCCGAAAGCCTGAAAAGTTTGGAAATTTCCCTCATTCCGCAGTTTACAGACGCGGTATTCGTCGGCTCGCTCTCCGAAAGCAAGAAGAGCGCGGGGAAAGTGCTGTTTGCCGCCGCGCTCACCTCGGACGTGCCCGCGTCGGGCGCGGATACCGCCCTCATTTCCGATCGGGATATCGACCGCCTGCGCACGCTGAAAGTGGAGATCCAGCCCAAGATACGCGAAGTGAACGCACGCGCGCGGGAGAGCGCCGCGCTCGCTCTGTGTTCGTTTACCGAGCGGCTGTATCTTACGTATCCTTTATCGCAGGGCGGAAAGGAATGCAAAAAGAGCGAAATTTTCGATACGGTTTTCGCGGCGCTCGCAAGAAAGGGCGGCGCGCCCGTCGCTACGTTTACGCGCGGCAGATTCGAGCGTTGGGAACGGGAAAACGGCGCCGCCTACGCGCGCTATCTCTCGTTTGCCGCCATCGAGCGGGTACCCGCGCTCAAAGAACTTTTGCTGCGCGCCGATCAATACAGGCGGGGCGCGGCGGAGTTCTCCGCGCACAACGGACTGTATTTCGCGCTGAAAAACAAAGGCGAGGACGTCGATTCTCTTTTGAACGCGCAGACGAAAGGGGATTTTATCCCCAACGCCGCGGAAGTTATGTTCCGCGGGCGGCACGAGATCTCGCCCACGCTCATCGAGGGCTATTTTTCCTGTCCTTACAAGAATTTTTCCGAGCGCGGACTGCGCCTCATGCCGCGCATTGAGGGCGCGGTGCGGCCACTGGATACGGGCGATTTCATGCACGCCGTCTTGCAGCGGACGGCGGAGTCTTTCCGCACGTTCGACAGCGAACAGGCGTGCGTTGCGTTCGCCCGCGGGCAGGCGGAAAAATTGCTTTCCGAAGCGCCGTTTTGCTATCTGAAAGACACCAACGCGGGCAAATTCACCGCGGGTGCGCTGGAAAACGAGGCGGGCGTCGTGGCTGCCGAATTATATCGGCAGATCGCCTGTTCCGCGTTTACCGTCTGGGGCGCGGAAAAGAAGTTCGGCGGCCGCGATGCGGATTTTGCGGGCATCACGCTCTTGTCCGGCGAACGCGATCTGCGCCTTTCGGGAAAGATCGACCGTATCGACCGTGGCGGCGACTATGTGCGCGTCGTCGATTATAAGACGGGTTCGCTCATCGAGGCGGACGCGGACAGTTATTATACGGGACGCAGATTGCAGTTGCAACTGTACATGAGCGCGGTGAGCGCCTACGCCAAGCCTGCAGGCGCGTACTATTTCCCCGCGCGCATCTCCTTCGCGCGGCAGGGGGAGGACTATCCCTTCCGCATGCAGGGATTTTCGCTCGCCGACGAAGAGGCTGTGAAAATGAGCGACGTCGCCCTGGAAAAGGGCGGCAAGAGCCGTTTCGTCAACGCCGCGCTCGGAAGAAACAGCGACAAGCAGATGAACGGCGACGATTTTGAGGCGTTTATCGACTATTCCCGCCTAGCGGCGCTCGGCTGCGCGCGGGAGATCGAAAAGGGCTGCATCGCGCCCTCGCCCTACGGCGGGGTGTGCGAATACTGCCCCTACGGCGGTGTATGCGGCGCGGACGCGAAAAAGGCGCGCAAAGAGAGCGCCGTCAAGTGCGCCGAGATCGCGAAGATCGTAAAGAAGAGGAGGGGCGAGTTATGAGCGCAAAAATACTGACGGCCGAACAGCGCGCCGCCGTGGAGGCAGAGGGCGAAACGCTCGTTTCGGCGTCCGCGGGCAGCGGAAAAACTTTCGTGATGATCGAGAAGATCATCTCTCTCATTCTGGAAGGAAAGGCGCAGATCTCGGGCGTGCTCGCCGTCACTTTTACCAACCTTGCCGCCGCCGAAATGAAGGAAAAACTGAAACGCGCGATCGTCGGGCGCATCAACGAGGAGACGGACGAGGGCGTGAAATCGCGCCTCAAATACGAGTTGAGCGAGATCGGCGCGTCGGATATCTGCACGCTGCATTCGTTCTGCGCAAACCTGATCCGCCGTTACTTTTACGTCACCGACGAAAACGGCGATTTTCAGATCGCCGACGACGCGGACGCTTCGGAAATGAAAAACCGCGCGGCGGAGATCGCGACGGACGCGCTTTTGGAACAAAAGAGCGAAAAATTCCAACTGTTATTGCGGCTGTACGCGGGCAGCAAGGGTTTAAAGCGGCTCACGGAATTATTTTTGCCCCTCTACGAAAAGATGCGCGTGCACGCCGATTACCGCGCGCGGCTGGAAAATATGCCCGCGCGCTTTACCGAAGAAACGTTTCATTCGATCGCGGATACCCTCTTTTCGGGGTTGAAAGTCCGTTTAACGCAGTTGCGCGCGCGCGTGCAGTCGCTGGCGGAGGAAACCGAATATTTCGTTTCAGGCAGCGAAATGAGTCCCAAATATCTCTCGTTTCTGGCGGAAATTCAGGCGCTGTGCCTGCAATTGGAAAGAGCGGAAGATCTGTACGCCGCGGCGGCTCTGGCAAAGGAAAGCAAACTTTCCTCCAAGCCCCCCAACGGGCCGCTCAAAAAGGCGGAAAACGCGCCCGCGCTCAGACTCGACGCGCACATCGACGGCGCGAAAAATGCATTCAAAGAGATCCTGATCGAATTGAAGGGGTACGAAAACGAAGGGGAAGACCTCGCGCGATACTTTCGCTCGGGGGAGATCGCGGCGGCGCTGTGCGAACTTCTGCTCGCCTTCGACGACGCGTACGCCGCCGTTAAAAAGCGCGCGGGCAAACTGGACTTTTCCGATCTCGAACACCGCACGCTCGCGCTCTTGTCGCACGAGATGGTGGAAAAAGAGTTGAAATCGCGCTATACGCACGTTTTCGTGGACGAATATCAGGACGTGAATCCCTGTCAGGAAAGCATCTTACGCACCTTGCAGGGGGAAAATATGTTCATGGTCGGCGACGTCAAGCAGTCGATCTACGGGTTCCGCGGTTGCAGCGCCCGCTTTTTCGGGGAAAAGTTCGAACGTCTGTCCGCGTGCGGAAAGGCGCTCGTTTTAAACGGTAATTTCCGCAGCGCGCCGCGCGTTCTGGACGCGGTCAATCTGATCTTTTCCGAAGTCATGACCAAGCGCACGGGCGCCGTCGATTACAAGAATACCTCGGTCATGACCGCGAGCGACCGTTTCCCGAAAAATTCGGGCGAAGTGTGGCTGGATTTCATTCCCGAAGAGGAAGAAAAAGCGCCCGAAGAGCGCGACGTGTATTCGGTCATCGGCCATCTGAACGGCGGCGAGGAAAAGACCGACGCCGAGGGCGCGTATATCGCGAGCGTCATCGCCGCGGAACTGCACAAAAAACACTTCGACGCGGACTCGGGCGAATTCGTGCAGAATGATTATAAAGACATCGTCGTGCTTTCGCGCAGCAAGACGGGGCGCGCGGCGAAGATCATCGCGGAACTCGTCCGCCGCGGCATTCCCGTGGCGAGCGCCGCCGAATACAACATCTGCGAGTACCCCGAGATCAAGCGCCTGATCGAGATTCTGCGCTATCTCGACTGCGCAGAACAGGATATTCCGCTCGCCGCCGCGCTCAAAAGCGCGCTCGGAAAACTGACGGACGAAGAACTTGCGGATATCCGACTGGCGGCGGGGTCGCAAAAAAGTTTCGTCGAAGCCTGCCGCGAATACGCCGAAGCCGCGCAGAATCGGACGGGCGAAAAACTGCGCGCGTTTTATGCGCAGACGCAAAGACTGCGCCTGCTCGCCAACGTGCGGAGCGCGGCGGAACTTCTGGCGGGTATCCTGTCCGAGTCGGGCGAGGAGATCGAACAGTTGCGCGCGGAAAACGGGGAAGAGCGCGTCAAGCGTATCGACCGCTTTTTATCCGAATGCGGCGCGCTGAGCGTGTCCGACGTCTTGCGCCGCCTGAAAAATAACCGTTATCAGGTCGGCTTTTCCGAGGCGGGCGGCGAAAACGCCGTGCGGGTGATGACCATGCACGCCTCCAAGGGGCTCGAATTTCCCGTCGTCATCGTGGCGGGCATGGACAATCGATTCGACGACAGGGATTTCAAGGAAAAAATTCTGACCGACGAAGAGTGGGGCTTTGCACCCCTTTCTTACAACGAACAGAATTTCACCGCCTACGACACGATTTTGCGCGCCCTCTTCCGCGAGCGTATGACCGCGCGGCGCGCGGAGGACGAAATGCGCCTTCTCTACGTGGCGGCGACGCGCGCGCAGTATTGTATGCACTTCATTTTCCGCGAGGAGGGAGAATTCGACTTTGCCCGCGTCGGGCGCGCGTCGAAATTTTCCGACTTCATTCCCTTCGAAAAATTCCGCGACCGCTTTTTGCAGTTGGAATCTGCGGATTTCGTGGCAACGGGGGAGCGGCCGCTCCTTATCTCTTCCACCGACGAGGCAGCCGAACGCGAGATCGCCTTGCGCTACCGCGCGCCTTATCCGTACGCAAGCAGCCTCGAAATTCCCGTCAAGAGTTCCGCAAGCGCCATTTTAAAGCGGCAGGGCGAGCGCTTTTACGCGGAAAAAGAACTATTCCCCGAGGATACGGGCGGCTCGAAGACGGACAAGGAAACGGGCATCGCCTATCACGCCTTTTTAGAACGGGCGAACTTTTTCGCGCCGCCCGAACGGGAGGCGGAACGCATATTCGCCCTCTTTGAAAAGACGCGCCCCGAACTTGCGGCAAAACTGAACAGACAGAAGATGGCGCGCATTCTCGCCTTTCCCCTGTTCGGAAATCTGCGCGGCTTTACCCTGTACCGAGAGCAGGAATTTTTGCTGTCCCTGCCCGCAAACGCGCTCTTTGCAACGGACAGCGAGGACGAAGTGCTCGTACAGGGCGCCATCGACCTTCTTGCCGTCAGGGGGGACGAGGCGCTGATCATCGACTACAAATATTCTACGCACTCCGACGAAAGGCTGGTGCGCGACTACGCCCGCCAGTTGGAAATTTACGCCGCGGCGGTCGGAAAAATTGCGAAAATCGAAAAAATTTCGGCGCATATCGTCAATCTCGATCGTCTTTCGTGCGTTCACGTGCCGCTGCATTGAAAAAGAGACAAGATTCGGCAAATTATTTTGAATTATTTTTAAAAATTTTGGCTATAATTCATCCGTTAGCAAAAAACGGAGTTGAATGTTATGTCTACCGATATTTTAGAGAGGATCGCAGAAATAGCCGCCGAAGCGGGCAAAGGATTTCAGGACGCGTGGGCGCTTTTGCTGCTCGTATCTCCCCTGGCGCTGTTCGCGGGCTACGTGATCGTTTATTTTTCCAACGCCGAAGCGCGCGGCCGCGGCAAGGCGGCGTTTGTCGCCTTTTCCGACGTGTGCGTTTTCACCTTTGCCGCGCTCGCAGTCTGCGCTTACGCGCCCGAAGAAGCCGAACGCGCTATTTTATACGTGGGCGTCGCTTTGGCCGCAAAAGCGGCGTATCTGGTGCTGTACGGCGCGCTGTCGCTGTTTCCCAAAAAGAAGAGCGGACCAAAGCCCGCCGCAAAACCGCGCGTCGCCGAATACGTGGACATGAGCGAACAGTTCCCGCCCGCAGTCGGCGCGCAAAGGGGCTCGGAACTGAAAAAGGTGCGCTGTTTCACCGAACCCGAATACGCGGGCGACGAATACGATTCCTACGCCTCCGACGTGCGGCTCGATCACATCTTTTCCGTCGTCGAACGGCTCAAATGCGTATCTTTGGGCGCGGGGGACAGGCTGGAAGTGCAGAAGTACGAGGATCTTCTGACCGTCTATAAGAGCAAAAACGCCCTCTCCTCCGAAGAGGCGCAGACGCTCAACGACATTTTGGCGTCGCTTTTGAAAATGATGGCGAAATACGATTTATAAAGAAAAGCGGTGCGCAAGAAGATCTTGCGCACCGCTTTTTCAGTCTGCGTTGAGAACGGTCACGGTCAGTTCGAAAAGTTTGTTGTGAAAGATCGCGCTCTTTAAAACTTCGGGCGTGATCACGCTGCCTTTGCGGATGATGACGTTGCCGCGCACGTCGGAAATGTCGCGCGGCACCCGCTTGCCCGTCAGAAGATTGCTGCCCGCCTGCGCGCTCGCCGCAACTTCCTTTTCGCAAGTTTCTTCGCTTTTTCCGACTGTTTCGGGCGTTTCGGATAGGGGAGCCGAAAGCTTTTTCGCGGCGGTCTTTTTGGGCGCATCGCCCAGTATCAGACACTCGCCGACCCCGTGTATCTTTTCGGGCGGGCACGTTTCGCCCGAGGAGAGGAGCACCGATCTCACAATCTTTCCCTCGCACACAAAGTCCTGCACGATCCCCAGTAAGTCGCCCTGTTCGGAAAGAACGCGCATGCCTACGGGCGCGGGAACGGTTTCTTTGGGCGGTTTTCCGCCCAGTCCTCGGATCATCACGCCGCCGTCGCCCGATGCGCGGATCGAGGCCGCAGGCAGTATAAACTCTTCCTCGTCCTCGTCTGCACAGACGAGCGCGCGCACCGCATCCAGTTTTTTGGACAGCCGCGCGCCGATCACATACCCCGCAACTTCCCCGCTGATCAATACGACGGGTTTTCCGATGGTTTCGCTCAAATAAGTTTCCATAAGCCACCTCACTTTTACTTCCTCCATTAACTTATTGTGAGAGCGCGGCGGATAGAAGCGCGAAAAAGCAGAATTTTTGTCGAAGAATACGCCATTTGCGCGTTTGACTTTTTTTTTGCGTTGGTTTATACTGAATTTATGGATACAAAGTTGATTTTAAGAGAAGTGCTTCCCGCAGATTACGCGCGGCTCGCAACGCTCGCCTCGCGCCTGTGGCACGCCGCCTACGATGATATCCCCGAGATCGGCAGCGCGCAGGTCGGATACATGCTGGAAAAATTTCAGAGCGTTCCCGCGCTTACAGAACAGGTATCCGCGCACGGCTATACCTATTATTTTGTGGAATGCGGCGGCAAGATCGCGGGGTATACGGGCGTGAAAGAGGAAGAGGACGCGCTGTTTCTCTCCAAATTGTATCTCGATCCCGCATTCATCGGCAAGGGGATCGGGCAGAAAACGCTGGCTTGCGTGAGAATGATCGCGGAAAATCTGCGCCTTGCACGCATTTATCTCACCGTGAACAAGCACAACAAGAGAGCGATCGCCGCATACGAGCGGTTCGGGTTCGCGCGCACCGAAGAGGCCGCTTCCGATATCGGCGGCGGGTTTGTGATGGACGATTATATTTATACTTACGATCTTTGAAAAAAAGAACGCCCCGCGTCTTGACGCGGGGCGTTTGTATCATTCTTCTTTTTGTTCATCGGCTGTTTCCGACGGGGCGATCTCTGCGGCAGGTTCCGACAAAATTTCTTCCGTCGGCGCCGCGTCCGCGGAAACCACGTTGCGCTTGATCTTTTTCCACTTGGGGCGCGAGAACACGCCGAGGCAGATGGAGATCGCGTAGATGATCATGAACACGGGCGAAAGCAGGATCGCGGGCCACAATTTTTTAAAGGGAACGTCCAGTTTTTTGCGGTCGAGCCCCGCCGCCAGCAAGGATTGCAGCGTAAACGGCAGATAGAACGCGAACAGCAGAATGTAGCCGATCAGTTTTCCGATCTCGATGAGAAAGGCGGTATCCGCCACCACCGCGGCGAAGATTATTTTATAGCCGTAATAAAGGGGGAACCACGTGCACGCCACCACGGCGATGGGGATAAACAGGAGCGTTAAAAACATATCCAGGTATCCGAAACGGAAAGTGGTGAAGAATTTCCCCAGACAGCGGAAGCCGTGGGAAAAGAACAGTTTGAACAGTCCGTTGCCCATGCGCTTGTTGCGGTTCACGGTGTCTTTCAAAGAGGAGGGCTGGTCTTCGTACACCATCGCTTCGGGCACGTAATAGGTGCGCTCGCCTTCGAGCATGGCTTGCAGCGTAAATTCCGCATCGTCGCTCACGCCCATACATTTCCAGCCGTCGTGCCGCTTGATGATCTCCGCGCTTACCATCATGCCCGCGCCCGTCAGCATCTGGTCGGTATGCAGTCCCGAACGCACGTGACAGGCGATGCGGCTGTCGCGGATATAGTAAAGCCCCGAAACGCCCGTCCACATATTCTGTCCGAGGTTTTTGCTGTTTTCATAGCAACGGGCGATCTTCACGCCCGAATCGAGCGCGTCGTTCATGCGCGCGATATAGTCCTCGTTCATGGTATTGTCCGCGTCAAAGTGGATAAACGCGTCGTAATTGTCGTATTCGGCGATGATCTTGCGGAAGCCGTGCTGCAAAGCGTAACTCACGCGCTTATGCTTGGGATCGTCGTCGTTGTGTTCGAAAACGATGGCGCCCGCTTCCCGCGCGCGCTGCGCCGTGTTGTCCGTGCAGTTGTGCGCGACCACGAACACGTCGAACAGTTCCCGCGGATAATTCTGTTTAAAGAGCGTCCGTATGGTATCGCCGATGACTTCCTCTTCGTTTCGGGCGGGGATGATGATGCCGAAACGGTGCTGTTTTTCCGCTTTGGGGTATTTTCTGGGTTTGATCCAGAAAAACAGCACGTATATGATTTGAACAGCAAAGGCGATTCCGCACAATACCAAAAATACGTTATTGATAATGTCGATCACCGTGTTGAAAATGTGCATGTATCTTTTTTCTCCTTGTTTTCTTGCCTTTGTATGGACTTCCGAACAATTATACTATATAAATCATGTAAAGTCAATCGCGGAAACCTAAAAAGCGGCGCTTTTCAAGCGCCGCTTTGTGTATTATATTTCCAAATCTTCCGTCAGTTCGTCCAATCCCACGCCGAGCGCCTTGCTCAGGCGCAATAGATTATAAAGACCCGGCTCCACTTTGTTGCGTTCCCATTCGCTGATGCGCTGTTGCGTCGTGCCTAATTTTTCAGCCAACTCCTGTTGGCTGAACCCGTTTACTTCCCGAAATCTTTTTAAGTTATCACCAAAAGTATTCATGCCAGTATTTTTATATCATTCTCCGTAAAAAGACAAGTGTTACACTTTTTTTAGTGTCGTATTCGGAAAAATTTTCGCCCGAATTACCGTTGATTATTCATCGTATAATACACTTAATATAGTGAATAACTGCCGCTGATCTTCGAGGAATACTATAAAACGAAATAACGTGAATAGGACTAAGAAAAAACCGACCTCTTTTTATAGTCGCCGATCTGCACGTTAGATTTCGCCGCGGAATTTTTTTTTGAAAATTTTTAAAAAACATATTGACAAATGCTTTAATTTATGATTTAATAAAACAGGAAAGTTTCTCGAGAAACCTTTTGAAACGACAAAAGTTATTCGAGAAACTTAATAATTTCAAAAAGGGATATCCCTTTTTTTACTTTGGTCAAAGACCAAAGTAAAAAAATGGACTTCACGGAATGAAAGGAGTGGACATGAAGAGATTCTTGAGTTGTTTTGTGTTATCCGTAACGCTTCTGCTGTTTGCCGGCTGCGGCGGTACGGGCGACGACGGTGGAAACGGCAACAAACCGGAACCGCCGCAACCCGGGCAGACAGAAGTGACGCTTCGCTTTAACGCGGATTCGGGTTGGGTCATCCACAAACCTACGCCGACGAATATCAACGGCGTTTACCGTTACGGGCCCTGCCTTTTGTTAGATGAAAACGGCGGGATCGGCATGTATACGGCGTCCCCTGGCAATTCCTATGCGGAATGGGATTGGGGGCGTTACAGATACTCTGCGGACGGCGGTAAGACCTGGGGCGACGAGGTGGTCGCGGTCAAGCCGACACCCGGGCAAATGGATTCCGTCAGCACGTGCGATCCCGGGGTTTTCAAAATGGGCGACTATTATTATGCCGGATATACTTCCACGTACGAGGCGGGCGGCGTAAGCAACGCGATCTTTATCGCGCGCAGTAAAACGCCGCAAGGACCGTTTATCGAAAAGTGGACGGGAAACGGCTGGAGCGTTTACGAATCGCGTCCCGCGATGGTCTATGACGGCGATCCTACGAAATTCGGGATCGGCGAGCCGAGTTTTGTCGTCAAGGACAATCAGATCTATATGTACTATAACTGGTGGGACGCCGAAGCGGACGGAACGACGATCTCGCAGACCCGCGTGGCCCTTGCCGAAGCAAACAACGAAAACTGGCCCGCGACTTTGCAGGAGCACGGCGTAGCCTTCGATAAGGTCTATTCGGACGAGGACAGTTCGGATATAAAATATGTGGAAGAGCACGATATGTTCATTGCCGTCAACACGGCGAAACGCTTTTCCAAAGACAGTTTTATCGCGTTTTACGAATCAAAGGACGGCCTGACCTTTGAGCACAGCACGGTCATTAAAAAGAACATTGCGCAGTATTGCCATAACATGGGCATTTCGGGCGACGAGCAGGGGCATATCAAAGCGGGCGATCCCATTTATATCGCATACGGCTATGCGACCGGGCCGAACGTCTGGGCAAACTGGTATACGCGCATGCACAAGGTGACGATGACCGCCGTCAAACCCGGCACGGAGGACGCGCAGGACGGATTTTCCAACAGTCTGAAGCCCGATTCGGAAAAGAAGACGCACGGCGGCAGCGCGATCGAAACTATTCATTCCCGCGAACCCGCGCTGTATCTGAACCTGACGGACACTACGCAGAAGATCAGCCTTTTCTCGATCAATAACGATTACCGCGAAGAGGAGATCACGGGCAGTGATAAACTCGAATACACGGTACAGAACGAGGATATCCTCACCGTTACGGCGGGCGGAGTCATTCAGCCGAAAAAGGCGGGCATAACGTATGTCAAAGCCGTGTATGGCGGAAACGAGAGTGCGTACGCGCTGATTCGCATTACCGTATGCGACAATCCTTTCACACGTGCGATCGCCTCTGCGGGGGCTTCGAACCTTTCCGCGATCAACAACGGCGGGACCTTTGCGACGGCGAGCATTGCGGCGGGAAATTCCGACCGATGGTTCGGCGTGGAAGGAAAGAGCGCAAAAATCACGGGCGCGGCGATCTTCCCCAAATACCAGGGGCAGGGTTTCCCGTCGGTATTCGATCTGCAGTACCGCGCGAACGGCGAATGGAAGGACGTTCCCGGCATGACGGGGCTGCGCTTCGTTGTGAATAAAGCGTCTTCGGTAACGCCCGTCGTGCTTCGGTTCAGCGAACCCGTGACAGGCGACGCTTTGCGCATCGTGGATAAAAGCAACGCGGATATGGCGTTTGAGTTGGGCGAGTTTTTACCTTTGACGGGCGATATGGCAAAGACGGAACTTTCCACGCTGAAGAGCGAGTATGTGCTCGATCTGTCGGAGAAACCGCGCGCGCAGATCATGCTCGAAGCGGTCTGGAACATCGGTTTTTGTCAGGAATATTACGGCCCGCAGTTCGTGCGCTATTCGGATTACGATACCTCTGTCATTGCAATCGACGGCAACGGAATGGCGACGGCAAAAAAAGCAGGGGAAACGACGGTCACTTTGGAGTTTTTCGGTCAGAAGATCACCTGCAAAGTGACGGTGCAATAAATAAGGAGATATTTCTATGAAGACTGTTTTGAAAAAAATCGTGTTGATGGTCTTATCATTGATGCTTTTATTCGGCATGGCTGCCTGCGGCGGCGGTTCCGGGAACGGCGACGATAACAATCCGGGCGGAAACACTTCCGCGGAGAAGAGCGGCACGGTCACGGTATCCATTCCCGCCAACGCATCCACGCAATATGCCTGGGAAGCGATGGAATATGCGTACGAAAGTTTGCCCGGCAACGAAAAAGTGGACGTAAAGATCGAAACGAATACCTCTTCCGAGGATTATACGACCAAACTTTTACAGTCGCTGACGGCAGGGGCGCAGAACGTTTCGGCGGATATCGTCGTTGCCAACGAGGCAGGGCAATATCTGAAGACCTGTTTTGCAGACTATATGCCGTATCTCGCCAAAAAAAATCCGTATGCGAATAATCAGATCTGGCGCGATACGCTGGAACAGGCGGCGTACGCCACCTACGGCGCCGACGACGAACTGTATATGCTCTCATTCGATACCACGCAGGTATTCATCGTGTACAGCAAATATGCGTTCGCCAAAGCCGGGATCACGGAAGTTCCGCAGACCTGGAACGAACTGATCGCGGCGTGCGACAAACTTTCCAAGACGGAATCCCCCTCCAAGGGTGAAACATACGTGCCGATGTCTTTCGGCGGCAGTAAATCCTCGATGGGTATGCCGCTGAGTTGGCTGATCCGCATTTATTCCGATCAATATTTCCGCGATTTTGCCGAAATCGCTCATTCCGCAGACGGCGATTATACCTACGATCCCGACGTCGACGCGGATTGGGAATTGAGTTATGCGCTTGAAGACTACGAGGGCACGGACGTCGAAAAGAAACAGGGAGCGATCAACAACGACAATCCATTTGCATACACTTCCAACCCGCTGCGCGCGCTGAACGCGTATTACGAAGGGACCGAATACAATCCCAAGGGCGCGCGCTGGCAGGATATGATCAATAATCTGAATCTGCTTTTGGGAAATCCCGATTATCTGAACGACGATCTGTCGCAGAACTACGCGACGGCGCTGACCAATATGTATACCAACCGCGCGGGAATGTGCGTGGTCGCCTCCGACTTTCTCCTCGCTTATGCCAACCAGATGGGATACACGATGGATCAGGTGCTGGAAGTCTTAGGCATCTTTTACGCGCCCGCGATGACCGCGTTCGACAAGAACGATCCCGAAGCGGCGCCCGCGGCCGATTATACGCGTTCGCTCGGCGGTCCCAACGGATTTTTCGGCGTCGTGAATAAAAACAAGGCGCAGACGGATCTTGCGATGGATTTCATGATGTTCGTATTTTCCAAACAGGGACAGGAAGTCCGCCTGAACAATATCGCGGAAAACAACGGTTCCATCAACGGGCCTCTGCTCGTGAAGGACGTGGAGATCCCCGAGTCGCTGATGGGCCCCCTGAACGCCCTGCACGAAGCGGCGGGCGGCATGTATTATTACGGCGAAAGCGATTATAACCCGTATTTCCTCGTATCCTCGGGATTGAAAGCATACAACGGCATGTACGAGCCGCATGCGGACGACGATATCAAGGAACTGTACTGGAATTTCTTTATCAAAAAAGAGATCAAGACCGCGCAGGACCTCGGCGCGCAGATCTATGAGAAAATGGACGCGTACAAGAAACAATATTTCGAACTTCTGGATTACCGCGACGACTGTCTGTCAACGCCTTCGAAAAATCCTTCCAAGTAAGAGGGCGCTATGATAAAAAGATTGTCAAGATTGATCTTTTGCGCTCTTCTCGTTTGCGCGCTGTCGTTTTCGGCGATCGGGTGCGGGAATACGGGTTCGGGGGACGATAATCCCCCGGATCCTCCCGTCGAAAAACTGACCGACCACGTGTCGCTCAAAATCCTGCCCGATACCGATAAACTGGTGCACAGCCCGAATCCGCGCGTGGTGGAAAATTCCTACCGCTACGGGCCGAGCATGATCCTCGACGAAGAAGGCACGCTGCATATGTGGACTTCTTCTCCGGGCCGCTTTAAGACGCAGTGGGACTGGATCCGTTACCGCAGCAGTGACAACGGCGGCACGTCCTGGTCGGATGAAACGATCGCCCTGACGCCCACGCCCGGCACCGACGACGCGTGGAGCGTGTGCGATCCTGGCGCGGTGAAGATCGGCGAATATTACTATATCGGCTATACGTCGTGTTATAACGTTTACGGGCGGGATAACAACGTGTTCGTTGCCCGTTCGAAAAACGTTTACGGTCCTTTCAACGAAAAGTGGAACGGTCAGGGCTGGAGCACATCTGAGGCGCAACCCGTCGTCTATTTCGACGAGGCCGCGACCGATACCCCCAAATCGGACGCATTCGGCGCGGGTGAACCCACTTTTGTAGTGAAAGACGGCGTGATCTACATGTACTACACCTGGGATAACAATGCCGCGGGGGAGGAAGGGGATAACAGCGTTCGCGTGGCTACGGCTCCTGCGGACGACGAAAACTGGCCCGCCAAACTCGAATACCGCGGCGTCGCCTTTGAACGGGGCGACGGAGAGGCGGAGGACAGCGGCGACGTCGCTTATTTAGAGGCTTACGACCGTTTCATCTTCGTCAACGTGTCGAGGCGGTACATGGATAACTGCCGCATTGCGGTGCGCCAGTCCGCCGACGGTATCACGTGGGACGAAGAGGTCTCTTATACCAGCACGAATTTTACCAAATACGCGCATAACGGCGGCCTTTCCAAACGTAGCGACGGACATATCCGCAAAGGCGATCCCGTCTACTTCGCTTACGCCCATGCCGAAAATTCAAACGCCACCGTGGTAAACTGGGCTACGAGAATCTGCAAAGTCACGTTCAAAGTGAGCGAAAAAGTGGAAACCGACCGCGGTATCACCCGACTGCAGAAAGTGCCTTCGCAAGCTACCACTACGGGCAGCGCGCCCCAGTCGGTATTCGTTTCCGATCCGTACGTGCGTATCCGTATGGGGAAACCCGCGCATCAACTGCGCATCAAACTTCTGGATAACAATATGGAAACGCGCGTTCTGAGCGCGTCGGAGATCGCAAATATCGAGTTTTACGGCTACGATACGTCGATCGTCGATATTTCGGAAAGCGGGCTCGTCACAGCCAAAAAAACGGGCATGACGCACGTTTACATGAAATACGGCGGCGACGACAGGCTGAGCGATAATTTCATCGTGTACGTGGGCGAGGGCGCTTTTACCGAGGCGATCGGCTCGAACGCCGCGGGGCTTGATGCCTTGACCGACAGCGACGTGGATACCGTGTACAACACGCAGGCGAACGGCGAAAAGTGGATGGGGTTGCAGACGGCGGACGGGAAGAACGCGCCGCTCAAAGGCGTTCATCTGTATTCGCAGATCGAGGCGGGCTTTTATCCCGCAACGTTCAAGGTGCAGGTGCGCTCCGCGGGCGGCGAATGGACGGATACGGAGAAATGGTCTTATCATTTTCTGTCCGAGCCTTCCACGTCCACGGCGATCGTGCCCGTGACCATCGTGTTCGACGAAACGATTTCGGCGAACGGCGTACGCATCGTGGGCGCGGGAGCGACCGAAACGACGGCGATCGGACTTTCGGGCATGGAGGCGTTTGCCGACGAAGACGAGATTTCCGTAACTTCCGTACGGGCGATGAGATCCGAAATTCGTCTGCATATCGGCGATACTTCCCAGTTGAAGTTATATGTGCGCTATCGTTTTCAGTTTCAATACGAGATCTATTTCCGCGAGCAGGGCGTGACCTACGGAAATTACGATACTTCTGTGATTTCTGTCGGCGAAAACGGACTTGTTACGGCAAAAGCGAAGGGCGAAACGACGATCACGGCGGATTGGAACGGTACGCAGATACCCGTCCGCGTGATCGTGGATTGAACATTATAATAAGGAGGATTTTATGACTAAAACAAAAAAACTGTGCGCTTTGGTCGTTGCGGCGTTGTTGCTGATCGTGAGCGCAGTGTGCCTGATCGGTTTTACCGCTGTGCGCGGCGAAGCGGTCTGGACGGCAAAGAACGGAACGACTACGATCAGCGGGAATACCATCTCTTCGGGCGAGGGGAACGTATTTGTCGCGGAGTATCAGAACACCCTCGATTTGGCGAACGGCTTCGATCTTCAGTTCAAAGTCAACAAATTCAGCGGTACAACGGGCGAAAACTGGATCAAGGGAGATGAAAACAGCATAGGCTTTGCTCTCAGCGCGCAGCCCGGCAGCGAAACGGCGCAAAAGGCGTACGTGTTCATTTTCAGCAAGAAAGCGGACGGCAATTTTGCCCTGTTCACTTATTACGTAAACAATTTCAAGATCGCGGCAGACGGAACGTTGAGTTACACGACGAACAGTCTGTATTACGATAACACCACGGCGAACTCCGATTTCGATGCTGCCTCCGCATGGACGGACGGCGCGACGCTCTCTTTGAGCGGCGCGGAACTGGACGGCATGCCCATGTTCTGGCTCAACGGCTCCATGGTCAACCCGTTCGGCGGCACGATTTTCGATAAAAATCCCGCTTCGGCCGCGGAGTATGTCAAAGCGCTCGAGGAATGCTACGAGGGATTTGCGATGGATACCTCCGCCATGCACTTATACGCTTTCAGCCGTACCAATCAGCAGGCGGAATTCGAGATTGGCATCGAGTCGATGGCGGAAGAGTACGATGCCGTCAAGGGCGGCTGGTTCGCCACGGATAAGGCTGCGTCGGAAGTGATCGAAAACGGCGTGCATTATTCCGAGATCAAGGGAACGAACGGCATGTCGAGAACGAGATTTATCTACGGCCGCAGTTTCGATCTGACGAAAGAAAACATCGAATTTACGATGTCTATTCCCGAAGGCTTTAAACCCGATAAAAATACGTTTATCAGCGTGCGCGGTTTCGGCATGAATCAATTGACCACTGTAAAATCGGTGGCGAACCGCAATTACGAAGGCTTTTATTTCTCCGGCGGCGCCACGCTCGGACTGTTCGATAACGGAACCCGCGAGCACGCGCAGGCGCAGGGTATCAACGCGCAGCCGGCTCCTACGGCATATGCAAACAAGGATACGGTGGAGAACGGCTGGCTGACCCGTAAGATTTATTTCGGAGATAACGGAAACGGCGGCTATTGCTATAAGGTCAACGGCTCGACCATCGTCAATTATACGGCGGCCGACCTCGCGCCCGTTCTCGGGGATCTTACCCGCGTACAGATCACCGTGATGGCGGACGAAGCGTCTGCGACATATAAAATAAAGGGCGAATACAAACTCAGCAATTTCGCGCAGATGCCTACGACAGACAGTGCGGAGGAAGTTTACGTGAAAGATTCGGGAAATGACGTTACCTTTACCGTCCGCTATCCCGCAAACGTAGAATTCGCCAAAATCGAGGACGCCTCGGGGCGCGCGCTCGCTTCCGCCGATTACACCCTGTCGGAAGGGACGCTGACCCTGAAATCCACGCTTTTGGAAACCTTGAACAACGGTGTGCAAACCTTCAAGATCACGACGAACGTGGGCACGACGCTCGTTCTGCGCGTGAACGTACGCTCGGCGGTCAGTCTGACTCCGCAGACCGCGCTGAAAGCAAAAATCGGACAGTTCGAAGATATTACCGTCAAGGTGGAGTTGGTCGGCGAAGACGCCGTGCGCAGCATACATCTGAACGGCGAAACGCTGACAGACGTTCTGGAAGGCGATATCGTCACCCTTTCCGCCGAAATGCTCAATCGGCTGCACGCGGGCGAGTATGAACTGACCGTCGTCACCGAAAACGGGTCGGCGAGCGTCATCATAACGGTAGAAGCGATCGCGCAGCAGGCTCCCGTTCTCGGCGAAGGGCAGGAAGACGAAATAAGCGTGGATCTGAACGCGGCGGAAGATATCGTCGTGAAGGTCGATCTTAAAGACGGCGCCGATCGTTACGTGCTTTTGAACGGGCGCGAACTTTCGGAAAGCGAAGCGGTATTTGCGGTCGACGACAGCGGCAAGGGTACGGTAACGATCCCCGGATCCGTCGTAAAAACGATGGCGGTCGGAGAGGGCACCGATCATTTGACGGGCGGCAGTTTCGTCAATATTATCGAGATCGCCACGGACGGCGGCACCGCCGTCGTGTACGTGACGGCAGAACTTTCCTTAGGTGATTGGACTGTTTCCAAGGCGCTGGAGCAGGCTCCCGTGCTGAACGAAGACGGCAGCGTTTCCATGAAAGGGTATACGCTCCTCACGAAACAGGAAAACGTCGATCTGTCCGAGGGCTTTACGGTTTCCGTAAAATTCGGCGATATTTTCGACTACTCCGCGCTTACGCCTTCGGATTTCGTTGAATTCGTAATCTATGTCAAACAGGCGGGCGTGCGCATCGAAACGCATATCCGCGCGTACAATACGGGCGACCTCGTTTCCACGGGCAGCCTGGTAACGGTAGAACTGTTCCAGCAGGTGTTCATGCCCGACGGCGGTCAGCCTGTTGCGAACGATACCCCGAAGGGAAGCGTAAAACTGGATAAAGAGCAGGTTTGGTCGATCAAACTTCTGGACGATACAGTATTGACCATGTTCAATCATAAAGAGAGCCGCGAAAACGGACTTATGCTCAGCGACGTCGGCAATTTGACCCGCTTTGACAACGCGACGATCGAGATCGCTTTCGATACCCGTGCGAGCGAAGAACACGTTTCCGATACGACCGGTTCGCTGATCGCTTTCGGCGCCTTTAACGAAGAGAGAAAGGATATCCCCGCATGGGCGAAAGAGTATTTCCTCGACGCGCTGGATGCCCCCGTTCTGAAAGTCGAAGGAAATAAAGTGGTTTGGAACGCCGTGGAAGGCGCAAAGCAGTACATCGTGTACGTGGACGGCGAAGCGGCGGAGATCGTGAGCGCTACGGAATTCGACTTTACCGATTATTTCTCCGACGGGGAAACGCACAGCATTCAGGTGAAAGCGGAGGGCAACGGCACCACGTTCGGTGACAGCGAACTTTCCGCAGCAGTGGAACTCAAACTCTCCGGAAACGGAGGCAATCCCGGCGGCGATGAACCCGGAAATGAAGAAAAACCCGGCGAAGATGAGAAGAAGGGCTGCGGCTCGAGCATTGCCGTAAGTTCGGCAATTTCCGGAGGCATAGTATTGTTAGCCGCGGTTGCTATTACTTTGACATTGCGTAAAAAAGAGGATTAAACGAAAGAATGAAAATTCGGACCAAACGGTTCGGCATAGTAACGGCGGTATCGGTTGCCGTCGTTATTATGCTGATTATGACAATTGTATCCGCCGTCAACTTGAACGACCGTTCGGCCATGACGTTGACAGCGCACGGCTTCACGCCGACGGTGATCGAAACGACGGCGGATAAACAGATCGTCGGTACCCGCGACGGCCGCGTCATCTGTAAAACCTACGAAGATGAAACGCTGTGGGAATACCGCCTGGAATCGGAGGGCGCCCTGCGCGACATCGTGGCGGACGGCGGCGAATTATTGTGTGTGACGGCGGAAACGAAAGAGTTTTTTGTCTTGGACGAAGAGGGTGCTTTTCTCGGAAAAGTCGGCCTTTCCTACGAGCCTGTCGCCATTGCCGCCGATGCGGAACACGCCGTGATCTATACCAAACTGAAGACGAAAAACCAAATGGTCGTATTTTCGCGCAGCGGGAACTCGACCGATTTAGGCAGCGCAAAAAAGAGCGCGAACGATCTGCCGGAATTTTCCAATATAGAAATGACGGATTCGGGCATGGTTTTCGCGCTCGGCGTCGACGCGACGCCTTATCGTTTCGATACCGAAAACGTGTCCGCTTCCCCCGAAGAGATCTTTACCGTTACGAACGAAGAATTGATCTATATGATCGCCTCGGGCGAAAATTATCTCGCCGTTACCAAGGACGGAAAATTCGTGGAATACGACGGAGCGGGAAAGGTTTTATCCCGTGTCGGCGGCGGAGAGCGGTTCGTTTCCGTATCGTCGGACGGCGGACGGATCGTCGCGCTGTCCAACCGCAACGATATTTCCTATTTCGACGGAAACCGCGTTTACAAGGTCGATACGGGCATTCAAGTCTCCAAGATCATGGTCGCGGAACAGGGCGTGTTTCTGATCGACAAATCGGACAATATTTCCGCCTACGATTTCAGCCGTATCGTCGCCAACCATACCTTTAAAATTTTGCTTCCCGTATTCGGCGCGCTTTCGGCGGCGGGTGTCGTGGCGGAACTGATCGCGGTGCTGCTCGCGTTTCCCGCGACCCGCTATAAGACCGAGAATTTTTTCCGCCGTTTGGGCAAAGCGCTGTGGACGTACAAAAAGACCTATCTCTATTTGTGTATCCCCTTCGGTTTGCTGGCGATATTCGGGTTCTTTCCCGTCGTATGGGGCTTTATCCTGGCTTTTACCAAATACGTGCCGGGCGTAAAGACCGAATTCGTGTTTTTCGAAAATTTTCTGTCCGTGTTCCGCAACGCCGCGTTTTTCGCGAGCGCGGGCAATATGCTCGTATTTTTGGTGACGGACCTGATAAAGGCGCTGATCCCTTGCTTTATCCTGGCGGAATTCATGTTTATCCTGCGCATGCAAAAACTCGGTTACGTTGCGCGGGTGCTCACCGTTCTGCCCGGGATTTTGCCCGGCGTGGCGCTCATTTACATATGGACGAGCGGCATTTACGGTTCCAACGGACTGATCAATATGTTTTTGCAGAGCCTGGGCTTTTCTCAGTTTGATTTTAACTGGCTGGGAAACGAGGAAACTGCGCGGAACGCGTTGATTTTTTACGGATTCCCGTTTTTAGGTTCCTATATTCTGCTGTTCAGCGCCTTGCGGGGTATCCCCGATTCACTGATCGAAGCGGCGAAACTGGACGGCTGCAATAAAGTGCGGCGTATGTTCGTGATAGACGTACCGCTTTTGACGCCGCAACTCAAATATATTTTCGTAACGACCTTTATCGCCTCGATCCAGGATTTCGGGCGCAGTTATTTGACCACCGGCGGTGAATACGGAACGATGATCCCCGCGTTGGAAATTTATTATCAGATCAACAAATATTTCGATTACGGCGTCGCCGCGGCTATGAGTTTATTGCTGTTCGTGCTCATATTTATCGTCACGCTTGCCAATATGCGTATCAAGACGGAATCGATCTATTGACGGGGGCGAAAAATATGACTTTAGCGCAATCTTTTAAAAAGGCTTGTAAAAGAAAGGGTTCGGATAGTATAATAGTGCAGAGCCTGATCGTGCTGTATATATTCCTGATGGTCATCATGGCGCTTTTGCCGCTGTTTATGACTTTCGTGTTTTCTTTGAAGACCACGCAGGAATTCCATGGCGATGAATTCTGGACTTTTCCCAAAACGCCCATGTTTTCCAACTACAGTTCGGCGTTTTTTCAGGCGCTGCCGAACATGCTCAACTCTATCGTGATATCCCTGATCATCACGTTTGCCGCGGTGGTGCTCGCAGTTGCGACCTCGTATGTGTTTGCCCGCATAAAATTTCCCGGAACCAACGTATTGTTTGCTCTTTTGATGTCGCTGATGATGGTTCCCATGGTGCTCACAATGACGCCGACCTATCTTACCATCATCAATCTGGGGCTGAAAAATAACTGGCTGGGGCTCATTTTGCCCGCGGTATCGGGGCACCAGGTTGGCACGATCTTACTGTTCCGCACATTTTTGGAGCAGCAGCCGCAGGAACTGTTCGAGAGCGGCCGCATCGACGGCGCAAGCGAATTCCGTATGTGTTTTCAGATCGCTTTTCCGTTAGCGCTGCCCATCATCGGGTTGCATTCCATCAATATTTTCAGTGCGAGTTATAACGATTATATCTGGGGGTTGCTGCTTATAGAAACACAGGAAATCAGTCCGCTGATGCCCGTTTTGAAACAGTTGGTGGGGCGCGCGGTGGAAGCGTCGGGGCAACTCGGCGTGGAGTATGCGCTCTATCTGATGGCAGGCGCGCCTCTGGTCATAACCACGATGGTCGGCTTGAAATATTCGATCGGCGGCGATATGTCCGCGGGGATCAAAATGTAATGAAAACAGGAGGATACGCTATGGGCGGAAGAATGTGTACGAGAAAGGACGTTGCGGAACACGCCGGCGTTTCGGTCACGACCGTATCCAATGTACTCAATCATTCCAAGGAAGCCCGTCCTGAAATCGTCGAACGGGTCAAAAAGGCTGCAAAGGAACTCAATTACCATCCCAATCTCATCGCCAAGGGCCTGAAAATGAATAACAGTATGCAGGTCGGCGTCATCATCAGCGAAATCAACAACCCGTATTTTATCGACGTTTTACAGGGGATCGAAGAAGAAGCCGCGGTGCACGGCTACAATGTGAGCATCTTTTTCATCAAAGGGGATATCTGGCATAAATATAAGGACTTGATGGGGCGTCGCTTTGCGGGCGTGATCAATCTTTCCAATATTCCCTACACGCAGGAATTGCAGACGGCTTTAATGAAACAAGGCGCGCATCTGGTCTGTTTCGATCCGCTCGTCAGTTCTCAGGTCAATTTCGACGCGCGTCCCGCGCTGAAAGAATTGATGCTAAAAGCAAAAGAATACGGTCACCGCAAACTCTCCTATGCCGTGGGTTTTCCCGAAGAGGTGGCCCGGCAGGATGAGCGCGTCAATACATATATGTGCGCGTATGAAGAATTGGGATTCGAAAAGCATCCGTATCAGTTGATCTACGGGGATTTTCCCAAGACGTCCTCGGAGCAGAACGGCGTGAATACGGCGCGTTTTGCGTTGGCGCATCATTGTGAGGCGTCCGCCTATTTTGCCATAAACGATATGTGTGCGCTGGGTATGATGAGCGAATTTTCACGGGCCGGTCTGCACGTTCCCGACGATATTTCGGTGATCGGCTGTGACGGGATCGCAATTTCCGAACTCGTCTACCCGCAGATCGCGACCATCGACGTGCCCCGCAACGAGATCGGCCGCCGAATGATGCTCGAAATACGGAATGCGGTCGCGGGAGGGGAATCTACTTCCGTCACCATGTCGTGCCGCGCGCTGTTCCGCGAATCGTTGGGCAAGGCGAAATCATAACAAATAAACCCCGATGAAAATTTCATCGGGGTTTTAAGTATGTATTAAAAAAACACGGCCGAAACCGTGTTTTTTGGCTGGGGTAGCTGGATTTGAACCAACGAATGATGGAGTCAGAGTCCATTGCCTTACCGCTTGGCTATACCCCAATATAATAGGAGCGCGTCCTTATTACCGAAATATTTTATCAAATATCGTGGGCGAAATCAAGCGTTTTTATGTGGTTTCGGAAAAAAATTTTAATTGCGTATTTATTTGTAAAATCCATTGAAAAGCGCGCCTTTTACTGGTATAATGAAATCAATACTAAGAAAAGGGGAGTTTATGAAACTCAATTACAAATCGACCGTTCTCGTCGGCTTTGCGTTCTTTTCCATCACCCTGTTCTGGCAGGTGTACGACAGCATGATCCCGAAAGTGCTCGAAAACATTTTCAATTTCAACAACACCGAACGCGGCCTCGTCATGGCGGCGGATAACGTCGTGGCGCTCTTTATGCTGCCGCTCTTCGGGCATCTGTCCGATAAGACCAAGACGCGCTGGGGCAGGCGCACGCCGTATATCGTCTGCGGCACCGTCCTTTCCGCGGCTACCATCGTGGCGGTGGGCGTCTGCGCGGATTTTGCCATGCTCGTTCCGTTTATCGTCTGCCTCGGATTCAATCTCGTATTTATGAGCACCTACCGCTCGCCCGCCGTGTCGCTGATGCCCGACATCACCGTCAAACCCTTGCGCAGCAAAGCGAACGCCATCATCAATCTGATGGGCGCGGTCGGCGGGATCATCGCGCTCGGGCTGATGAGCGTTCTCGTCAAGGAAAGCGTTTCTTCGTACATATATTCGTTTATCGCCGCCGCCGTCATCATGATGCTCGCGCTCGTTTTGTTTATCGTGTTCGTGCGTGAAAAGAAACTCGTTGAGCGCCGCGAAGAAGACGAGATCAAACTGGGACTGGAGGACGACAACCGCGGAGAAATGAATACGGTCGGCCGCAAACTCACCAAAGCCGAGAGAAAGAGCATGATTTTTCTTCTCCTTTCGGTGGTGTTCTGGTTTATGGGATATAACGCCGTCACTTCCTCCTTTTCGGTGTATGCCGAAGTGGTCTGGAAGATCGAGGGCGGCGGTTTTTCCATTCCCATGATGGTGGCGAGCGCCGCGGCGATCATTGCCTACGTGCCCGTCGGGATCCTCGCCAATAAGATCGGCCGCAAAAAGACCATTTACGTGGGGCTCGGCTTTATGCTGATCGCCTTTCTGGGCGCGACGGGATTCGGCACCACGTTTTTCGGTTTCCATATGGATTTTTCGGGCGGCAATTATTTCGCCAACGGCGATTTTTATATTTTGTGTTTCTTCTTCGCTCTCTGCGGCATCGGTTGGGCGACGATCAGCGTCAATTCCTATCCCATGGCGGTGGAAATGAGCCGCGCGGGCAACGTGGGCAAATACACGGGGTATTATTATACCGCGTCCATGATTGCGCAGTCCTTCACGCCCTTTATTTCGGGACTTTTGATGGATTTCGGCGGCGGGATATTCAACGACAAGGCCGAGGGAATGATGCTCCTGTTTCCGTATGCGCTCGTATTCATCGTGCTTGCGGGCGTGACAATGTTCTTCGTCCGCCACGGCGACGTGCGTCCCGAACTCGTCAGCAAACTCGAAGCGTTCGATTTCGAGGATTGACATGAACAAAATCGACTATAACAAAATGATGAAAGAGGAGATGTCGCGCGCGGGAACGGGCGCGCGGCTCTTGCTGCACAGTTGTTGCGGCCCGTGCTCGACGCGCTGTCTGGAAACGCTCAAAGACGTTTTCAAGGTCAGCGTGCTCTTTTATAATCCGAATATCACCGATGCGGCCGAATACGAAAAGCGCAAAAGCGAGCAGGAACGGCTTTTGCGCGAAACGGGTTGGGCGGACATTCTGACCGCGGAGTACGAACCCGCCGACTTTTTCGCCGCGGCGTGCGGGTTGGAAAAGGAGCGAGAGGGCGGCGCGCGCTGCCGCGCGTGTTACGCCTTGCGCCTCGGCTACACCGCAAGGCGCGCAAAAGAAGAAAAATTCGATTATTTCTGCACCACGCTCTCGGTATCGCCCCACAAAAACGCCGAATGGATCAACGAACTGGGCGACGAATACGCCGCGCGTTGCGGCGTGCCCTTTCTGCATTCGGATTTTAAAAAAGAAAACGGCTATCTGCGTTCGGTAGAACTTGCCGAAACGTATTCTCTGTACCGCCAGAATTATTGCGGCTGCGTCTTTTCCGATTGGCGAAAATAATTTTATTTCAGCCGTATTTTTTCATTGACATTGCGCATATTTATGGTATATAATAATTGCAACCAAAACGGTTGCAATTTATTTTTTTAGGGAAAAACCGATGAAATTGTCTTCAAAATCGCAATACGGGCTGAAAGCCTGTTATATATTAGCGCTGAATTACGAAAAACGCAGTTTCAGCGCGAGCGCTCTGGAAAAGGAGATCGGCGTATCGGGCAAATATCTCGAACGCATTCTCCGCATGCTTTCGGGCGCGCGGATCGTGGCTGCGGAGCGCGGCGTGAGCGGAGGATACCGTCTCGCGCGGAATCCCGCAAAGATCACCGTGGGCGATATCGTGCGCGTTCTGGAGGACGATCTCGACATCGTGGACTGTATCAACGCGTCGTGCGACAAATGCGCCTCGGGTTCGGTCTGGAAACGGCTGTACGAGGGCATCAACGGCGTGCTCGATTCCATCACGCTCGGTTCGCTCGTCGAAGATTTCGAGGGCGGAGGCGTTTGTAAATGCGCGCATATGAAAAAAGAAAAGGAAGACTGAACATATGAAACGTATCTACTTAGATCACGCGGCGACGACGGGACTGGACGCCGCGGTCCTTTCGAAAATGGCGCCGTATTTTTCGGACATATTCGGCAACGCGAATTCCCAGCATTCCTTCGGCCGCGAGGCGGTCAGAGGCGTGGACGAGGCGCGGGACACCATCGCTTCGCTCATCGGCGCGAAACCCAACGAAATATATTTCACTTCGGGCGGTACCGAGGCTGACAACTGGGCGATCCGCGGGGCGGCGCACGCAAACCGCGCGCGCGGGAATCATCTGATCGTCAGCGCCGTCGAGCACCCCGCCATGCTTACCACCGCCAGAGAACTGGAAAAGGAAGGATTCGAGGTGACGCTCGCTCCCGTGGACGAATTCGGTACGGTGGACGTAGCGAAACTGGAAGAAAGTATACGCCCCGAAACGGTTTTTATCGGCGTGATGGCGGCAAACAACGAGATCGGTACGTTGCAGCCGCTCGCAGAGATCTCCGAGATCGCGCAAAAACATAAAATCCTGTTTTTTACCGACGCGGTGCAGGCGGCGGGGGCGATCCCGCTCGACGTGAACGCGCCGCGCGTCGACATGATGAGCATTTCGGGGCACAAATTTTACGGCCCCAAGGGCGTCGGCGCGCTGTATATCCGTTCGGGCGTGAAAACGGGCAAGATACTGACGGGCGGGCATCAGGAGCGCGGCATGCGCGGCGGCACGACCAACGTGCCCGGCGTCGTCGGCATGGCGGAGGCGCTGCGCCTCGCCGTCGCAAAACTGGATGAAAACGCCGCGTATATCTCTTCTTTGCGCGATCGCTTTATCGCCCGCGTCCAGAAGGAAATACCTTTCGTCAAACTCAACGGGCATCCGAAAAACAGGCTGCCTTCCAACGCCAATTTTTCTTTCCGCTATGTGGAAGGGGAATCGCTTCTGTTCAGCCTCGATCTGGCGGGCATTGCGGTTTCGAGCGGTTCGGCGTGCTCCTCGGGTTCGTTGGAGCCCTCGCACGTGTTGCTCGCAACGGGAATGAGCGAGGGGCTGGCGCACGGCTCTCTCCGCTTTTCCTTCGGCAGGGAGAATACCGCGGAAGACGTGGATTACACGGTGGACAAACTTAAAGAGATCGTGGTGAAACTCAGAAATCTTTCGCCGCTGTTTCCCAAAGATATGAAAAACGAAGTGTTCGAAAAAGGAGAATAACATTATGCAATATACGGATAAAGTCATGAACGCCTTTCAAAACCCCAAAAACGTGGGCGAGATCGAAAACGCCGACGGCAAGGGCATGATCGGCAGCGAGGCGTGCGGCGACATCATGGAGGTTTCCATCAAAGTGGAAAACGGCGTCATTACCGACGCGAAATTCCGCACGTTCGGCTGCGCGGCGGCGATCGCAACCTCATCGACCGCGACGGAAATGATCAAGGGCATGACGGTGGAAGAGGCGCTTTCCGTCACCAACAAAAAAGTCATTGAAACGCTGGGCGGGCTGCCGCCGCAAAAGATACACTGCTCGGTGCTGGCGGAACAGGCGATCAAGGCGGCGATCGAAGATTACCGTTCCAAACAGTCTGTCCGTGCGTAGGGCGGAACGGGCGATCGCGGGCGCGGACGACGTGTTCGAAACGCTCCTCCGCTGCGACGCGCTGAGCCTTGCCCTTTGCGGCGAAGACGCGCCTTACGTCGTGCCCGTAAATTTCGGCGCCGAACGAAAAGACGGGAAAATCGTCTTGTACCTGCACTGCGCCGACGGCGGAAAAAAACTGGAACTTCTGAAAAAAGATCCGCGCGCAAGTATTTGCGCCTTTCGGCAATTCGGCGTGTACGGGGCGGATTCGCCGTGCAGTTATACCGCCGATTACGAGAGCGTCTGCGGCAGCGGCAGGGCGGAGATCGTGACGGACGAGCCCTCGCGTCTGCACGCGCTGCGCGTGCTTTTGTCGCACTACACCGACCGCGTTTTCGAAAACGAAAGTTTCGAACCGCGCGCGCTCGCGCATACGGTCATCATACGCATCGTTCTCGATGCGGTTTCGGGAAAACGGCGCATTGTCCGGAAATGAGAAAGACGCGGAAATATCCGCGTCTTTTTACGTTGTCTTTTTATTGAGTTCGCCCGCCCATTGAAAGGCTTTTTTTGCGACGATCACGGCGATGATCTCGTTGATGATGGCGGCCGCCGCGATGGTGCCCTGAATGAGCGCCGCGCACTCGGGCGCGGGGACCGCGAGCATGGAGGCGGCGATGCCCGTAAACACGAGCGAAACGCCCGAATGCGGCAAGAGCGTCAGTCCCAGGAAATTGCGCACGGTCTTGGGCGAGCGCGTCATGGCGGCGCCCGCAAACGCGCCGAGGTATTTCCCCGCCGCGCGCGCGAGGATATATACGGCGGTAAACACGCCCGCGCCGAGGATCAGACGGAAATCCAGCGGCATGCCCAGATTCAGAATGACCGCGATCATGGAAAATGCCAGAACGGGCGAAAATCCCGCGGTGATCTCGTGCAGTTTTTCTTCGGAAACCATATTGGAGAACACGGCGGAAAACGCCATGCCGATGAGCATATAATTGAGCATGGGGGCGGGCATCAGAAGATAGTCGGCGGCGAACCCCGCGCCCGCCGAAAGGAGCAGGGTACTTATGAGCACGAGCATCAGTCCCGCGCGTTTTTTGGCGGATTTGAATAAAAGCCCCGCCAAAAGGCCGAAAAGCACGCCGATGACGAGCGGGAGTACGACGGAGAGCACGACCGCGTACACGGGCACCGCCGCCGCGGACAGGCGGGAGGACACGACGGAAACGACGGTGAAGAACACGACGACGCCGATCATGTCGTCGAGCGCCGCCATGGGAAGGAGCGTATCCGTAACGGGGCCTGCGGTCTTGAATTCGCGCACGATGGAAATTGCGGGCGCGGGCGCCGTGGCGAGGGCGATCCCGCCGAAAATAAAGCCGAGATACAGGGGCACGTCCGTAAAGAAAAAGATGATATCGAATACCAGCGTCACCAGCAAAAACGTGCCGATCGACTGGGTAAAGGTGGTAATGACCGTCTGCTTTCCCGTCTTTTTTATTTTTTTCCACACAAGTTCTGTGCCGATCAGAAGCCCTACGGCGCATTCGAGAATATGTATCGCGCTCTCGTACCATACGGCGTCCAGTATGGGTGCGTCGACCAGTTTCAGCGCGAACGGCCCCAGCGCCATGCCCGCGATCAGCCAGCCGAGAATGGCGGGCAGTTTTATAAGCGTGACCAGTTTTCCCACGCCGAAAGCGATAACGATGGCGGCGAGAACGCGCAGAACGGATAAAAATATTTCCATTATTGCTCCTTTTCGATCACGCCGTAAAAGAGGATTTCCAGCCACTTTTCCAAAAGTTCTTCGTGCTTTCCCGCAACATTTTCAGGCTCTTCCTCTTTTTGCCGCATGGAAAGATGAAACATCTCCTCGAAAGAAACGAGATACCCCAAAGCATCCTCGCCCGTAACGCCTTTCCGAAGGCGTGCGTTTTGGAGGAGTCTGCCGAAATATTGCACGGTAAAATCGTCCAGAGAGCGCTTTGCTTCTTTCACTTTGTCATAAAGCGCTTTGGGCGGGTTGAGCAGCGTCTGGAAAAACAGCGCCCGTTCGGGCGCGTTCTCGTCGAAAAACGCCCTGCGCGCGCCGGTAAACGCGCGTAATCCCGCTTTCAGGCCCTTATCTTCGGGAAGCGCCGCGCGCAGGCACGCTTCCATTTTCCCGAAACAGCGCCTAAGACACGCGCAGAACAGCGCCTCTTTGCTGCCGAAATAATGGTAGATCAGCCCTTTGCTGATCTTATTTTCCGCGCACATGTCGTTGACGCTGCCGCCGTCGTACCCCTTTTTCCCGAATTCCGCGATCGCCGCCGAAAGAATTTTTTCGCGGCTCAATTCGTTCTTTTCTTTTTGCTGCATTTCTTCGCTCCTTTAAAAGTTGACTACGCGGTCGATTATATCAAAAACAGACCGAACGGTCAACTTTTTGAATATGAAAAAACCGCGGAAAATTTCCGCGGCCGAAAATTTATTTTTTCTGTACGCCGTAATCCGATAGGGCGTCGGCTAAATTGGCAAGTCTTACGGGCGAGAGCGTTTCGCCGCGCGCCATCTCGGGCACGTCCGCGCGCCGCAGGATTTCTTTCGCCTTTTCGCGGGAAAGGGAAAAATAGGAGATCAGATTGTTTTCCAGCGTCTTGCGCCGCGAAAGAAAGGCGCAGCGCACCGCGTCGCGGTACATTTTCCGATCCTTTACGGGAATGCGGTTTTCGCGAAACGTGAGTTTTACGACGGCGCTGTCCACGTTGGGCACGGGATAAAACATTTTCCGCGGCACGTATTTGACGATCTCGGCGTCCGCGCGCAGGGCGATCGCCGCCGTGATCGCGCCGTAATCGGGAGTATCCTCGCGCGCGCAAAAGCGCCGCGCCACGTCGTCCTGCACCATGACGACCAGTTTTTGCACTTTTTCCGCCTCCTCGACAAAGCGCATCACGAGGGGGGAGGTGATGTAGTAGGGCAGATTCGCCACCACCGAATAGGGACCCGTTTCCTTTTCGAAAGACTTTAGGTCCGCGCGCATGAAATCCGCAAAGCGGATCTCTGTATTGTCGCGATCCGCAAGCGTTTCCGCGAGCACGGGCTTTAACTTTTCGTCGATCTCGAACCCGATGACTTTTCCGGCTGCCGCGGCGAGCGCGCGCGTCAGGGTGCCCGCGCCGCAGCCTATTTCCACGACCGTATCCGTTTTGCCGATGCCTGCGAGGGCGACGATGTTTTCCAAAAGATTCGTGTCGGAAATGAAATTCTGTCCGAACTGCTTTTTAAAGGAAAAACCGTGTTTGCGTAGGATTGTTGCGAGATTTTCCAAGGATTCCCTCCCGATTTTGCGCATAGCGGGGCGGTTCGCGCCGCATACTGGTACTGTAAACTCCATAAATCCGAAACGAGCGGTAAGACTTTTTGTCCGAGACGCTATGAATTTTCGGAAAATAAGAGTTTTGCCGAACGGGGACGTATCTCCCCGCACCAATGATAAAGAAAAGCCGAAAAGACATTTTTCGGCTTTTCGTCATATGTTTTTTTAACTGTCCGTGATCATTTCCCGCACGCGGAGAGGAACGCCGCAGGATTCGGCGATCATTCGGCACTTGGCGATCTTTTCTTCGCCGATGCAGTCCACGACGGAAAACCATACGTCGATGCCGTTCTTTTTGCACCCGCGCGCAAAGTCCTGCAAGGCGCCGAACGCGGCTTTCCCGAAAGCGGGTTTGCACAGCGTTTCGTACGAATCCTCGTCCGCTTCGTTGAGGCTCACGTTGATCTTATCCACTTTCCCAGCAAGTTGCGCGGTAATATCGCATTTATGAATGAGATTTCCCTGTCCGTTGGTGTTCAGTCGCGTCACGCCGCCGCGGCCCTTGACGTAATCCGCCACGCGCAGAAGTTCGGCAAGGCGTATGGTCGGTTCCCCGAAACCGCAAAAGACGATCTCGCGGTATTTTTTCACGTCGGGGATCTGCGCTATGACCTCTTCGGCGGTCGGCTCTTTATCCAGCCAGAGTTTGTATCCGTAATAACTCGCCTTTTCGTTCCGCACGCAAAACGCGCAGTCGTTGGTGCATTTGTTGGTCAGATTGACGTACAGATTGCCGTCCAGTTCGTAAGTGTAGGTGTTCATGTTTCAGCCTCGGTTCATTTTATAAAAGAGCGCGTGCGCGTTCCGTTTGATGTCCGCCGCGGTCTTTTCTACGCTTTCGCCGCGCAGTTCCGCCAGTTTTTTCGTCACGAGCGCAACGTTCGCGGGCGTGTTCAGCGTGCCGCGGTAAGGTTCGGGCGCGAGATAGGGGCAGTCTGTTTCCGCCAAGATCCTGTCGGAAGGCACGATTTTCGCCGTTTCCGCCAGTTTCTTCGCGTTTTTGAAGGTGACGGGCCCCGCAAAGGAAATATACAGCCCCAGTTTCAACAGTTCTTTCGCCGTTTCCGCGCTGCCCGAAAAGCAGTGCATGACCGCGCCGTATAAAAGTTTGCCGCGGTTTTGTTTCAAGAGGGAAAGGGTGTCTTCCGCCGCGTCGCGGCTGTGAATGACAAAGGGCAGCCCGTGCGCGTGCGCGATCTCCATCTGCCGCACGAACGCGGCCTTTTGCGCCGCCTCGTCCGTGCCGTCGTAATGGTAATCCAGCCCGATCTCGCCCACGGCGACCGCCTTTTCGTCCGAAAGTAGCGCCTCGACGCCGTCATAGTCGCTCTCCGCCGCTTTCGCGGTATCCGAGGGATGAATGCCCGCGGCGAAATATACGCCCTCGTATCGAGTCGCAACAGCCTTTGCGAGGCGCGACGACGCGAGATCCCAGCCTACTGCGATCACTTCGTCCACGCCCGCGTCGCGGATGTTTTCCATCAGCGCGCGCTCGTCGCCGTATTTGTTTTCGTAATTGAGATGGGCGTGCGTGTCGATATACATAGTTTTTCCTTAAAAAATGCCGCTGCCGTCCTCGATATCCTTTTCGGGAGCGAGAAGCCGCAGTTCTCCCCGCTCGTTTTCGGCGCAGAGGATCATGCCCTCGCTGACGATGCCGCGCAGTTTTGCGGGCTTCAAGTTGGTGATCATCACCACTTTCTTGCCTATCATCTCTTCGGGGGTATAGAATTTCGCGATGCCGCTCACCACCGTGCGCGTTTCCGCGCCGATCTTTACGGTAGATTTTAACAGTTTGTCGGATTTTTCCACCTTTTCGCAGGCGATCACCTCCGCGATCTGCATTTTTACTTTGGCGAAATCGTCGATGGAAATTTCCGCGGGGTATGCGGGTTCGTTCTTTTTCTTTTGTTCGGGCGCGCTCTTTTGCTCGGTTTCGGGGTGCATCGCCGCGTATTTCGCCTCCACGTCCTTATAATCCCGGCGCATGAACAGTTTTTCCGCGTCCGCGATCACTTTCGTGCCGTCGGGCAAAAGCCCGAACGTATCGAGCCTGTCGAAATTGCGCAGGGAACAGCCGAATATTTTGGCGATCTTTTCCGCGGTTTCAGGCAAGAAGGGCGAGAGCAGCGAGGCGGCGATGACGATACATTCGGAAAGATTATATAAAACGGTGGCAAGGCGCGCCTGTTTGCTCTCGTCCTTTGCCAAAACCCAAGGAGCCGTTTCGTCGATGTATTTGTTGCAGCGGCGCAGGAGAGAAAAGATTTCGTCCAGCGCGTCGGAAACCTTGAATTCGTCCATTTTCGCGGCGACTTTTTTGTAGAGGGAAACCGCCGCGCTTTTCAGTTGCTCGTCCAAAGGCTCGCTTTCGCCCGCGTCGTGCAATACGCCGCCGAAATATTTGCCGCTCATTGCCGCCGTGCGGCTGACGAGATTGCCCAGATTGTTGGCGAGGTCGGAATTCACGCGCTCGTTGACGAGTTCCCAGGTGATATTGCCGTCGTTGTCGTAGGGCATATCATTGAGTACGAAATAGCGCACCGCGTCCACGCCGAACACCTTTACGAGTTCGTCGGCGTAAATGACGTTGCCGCGGGATTTGCTCATCTTCAATCCGTCCATCAAAAGCCACGGGTGCCCGAAAACGTGTTTGGGAAGGGGAAGATCGAGCGCCATCAGAAAGATGGGCCAGTAGATGGTGTGAAAGCGGATGATATCCTTGCCGATGATATGCGCGTCGGCGGGCCAGTATTTTTCGAACAGTTCGCCGCTGTTGCCGTCGGCGTCGTAACCGAGTCCCGTGATATAGTTGGTCAGCGCGTCCAGCCAAACGTACACGACGTGGCGGCTGTCGAAGGAAACGGGAATGCCCCAGCGGAAAGTGGAGCGCGAAACGCACAGATCCTGCAAGCCGGGCTTTAAAAAGTTGTTCATCATTTCGTTCTTGCGCGAAGCGGGCTGAATGAAATCGGGGTGGCTCTCGATATATTCGATGAGTTTGGGCGCGTACTTGCTCATTTTGAAGAAATACGCCTCTTCCTTGGCGGGCTTGACTTCGCGCCCGCAGTCGGGGCACTTGCCGTCTACGAGTTGCGAGGGCGTCCAGAAGGATTCGCAGGGCGTGCAGTACAGCCCTTCGTATTCGCTCTTATAAATATCGCCCTGATCGTACAGTTTTTTAAAGATCTTCTGCACCTGCGTTTCATGGTCGACGTCTGTGGTGCGGATAAAGCGGTCGTAGGAAACGTTCATCAGGTCCCAGATCTCGCGGATCTGCCCCGCCACTTTGTCCACGAATTGTTTGGGCGTGACGTTCTGCTCTTTCGCCTTGTCCTCGATCTTCTGTCCGTGCTCGTCCGTGCCCGTCTGAAAGCGCACGTCGTATCCCTCTTTGCGTTTGAAGCGCGCGAGGCAGTCGGTCAGCACGATCTCGTACGTGTTGCCGATGTGCGGCTTGGAGGAGGTGTACGCGATCGCGGTCGTAATATAATAAGGTTTTTTCTCGCTCATAACTGACTCCGTTTTGATTATTCTCCTGTATTATATCGCATTTACGCCGCAAAGTAAAATTTTTTTCGGGCATATCCTCCCGCTTTTGCGCATAAAATTCAATGAGCGGGGTGGTTTTTCCTTGAATATTTTATTTTTAGCGATGTTTATACTTTCTGCCGTCGCCGTGGCGGTCAGATCTCCCGACGCCTTTCTTCCGGCTCTTTTGGAAGGGGCGGGGAACGCGGTCACGCTGTCGGTCGCGCTCGTTTCGGTGTACGCTGTATGGCTCGGCTTTTTGAAGGTGTGCGAGCATTGCGGGATTTTGAACGGCTTTTCCAAATTGGTCAAGCCCGCCATGTCCCGATTGTTCCGCGTGAGCGATGAAACGGCGCTGGGGCTGATCACCGTCAACGTGACGGCAAACATGCTGGGCATGGGCGGCGCTGCCACGCCCGCGGGCGTTTCCGCCATGGAACGGCTGGACGGCATCGGCAGCCCCGCATACTGCAAGTCCATGCTCTTTGTCGTGAATACCGCGAGCATTCAACTTCTGCCCACGACGGTCATCGCCCTGCGCGCGCAGTACAATTCCGCCGCGCCCTATGATATTTTGCTGCCCGTGCTCGTTTCGGGCGCCGCGGCGCTGATCCTCGGGATCCTCGCGGTCAAACTCGTGTACGGGAGAAACAAGACATGAATCTGTTCGTCTATCTGATCCCCGCGCTCTTCGTCGTGGTGTTCATCGTCGCGGCGATCCGCAAAGTGAAGGTGTACGACAGTTTCGCCGAGGGCGTAAAGGGGGCGATCCCGCTCGTCGTGTCGCTGTTTCCGTTCGTCGCCGCAGTATTGATCCTCAGTCAGTTGTTTGAGGCGAGCGGGCTTTCCGACGGACTGCAAAGTCTGCTCGCGCCCGTCTTTCGGCTGGTCGGCGTGCCGGAGGAAATCGGAAAACTCGCGCTGGTCAAGCCGTTTTCGGGCAGCGGCGCCACCGCGCTCCTTTCGGAAATTTTTCAAAAATACGGCGCGGACAGTTATATCGCCCGCTGTGCCTGCGTCGCGTACGGTTCGAGCGAAACGGTCTTTTACGTGGCGGCGGTATACTTTGCTTCGGTCAGGGAAAAAAAACTCGCCGTCCCCATCGCCATCGCCCTATGCGCCAACTTCATCGCGCTCGTGTTCGGCTGTTTCCTATGCCGTTTTTTTTAGCCGGCAGAAAATGTTAATTTGCATAAATATTTCTGTTTCTTATCATTTTTGATAACCGAAAAAACAATTAATAATGTTAAATATAGACAAAAAAGCCATAATATAGAAATATTTGTCGAAAAAATGATTAATTCAAACAAAAAATGTTAATAAAATAAAGAACCGAAAAATTTTAAAAAAAGTTTTTTTTTGCTGGACTTTTTGGGTAAAATCGATTAAAATATACGTGTAATCAAACGAAAGACGGAATGCCTTCCGTGTGGTTACCTTCTATAGCTCATCATTTTCCCCCTTATCATATAATGGGTCGGGCACAGTTTCTGCAAAGAAACTGTGCCCGATTCATTTTATCGCAGAATAAAAGGACCGCGAAGAATTATCCTTCGCGGTCCTTTTCATTTTCCGAACACCTCTTCGGCGATCTTTACGCTCGCGTTGGCGTCCTTGGCGTAAAAGTCGGCGCCGATCTTTTTCGCGTACTCTTCGCTGAGCACCGCGCCGCCGACCATCACCTTACAGCGCGGGCACGCCGCGCGGAGCAGTCGGATCGTTTCTTCCATATTGGGCACGGTCGTCGTCATCAGCGCGGAAAGTCCGCAAAGGCGCACGTTTTGCTTGCGGCAGGTTTCCGCGACCAGTTCGCAGGGCACGTTTTTACCCAGATCGAGAATGGCGTAGCCGTAATTTTCCAAAACCGTCTTGACGATGTTTTTGCCGATGTCGTGCACGTCGCCCTGTACGGTGGCGAGCACGATGGTTCCCCGATTTGCGCTTTCGCCCCCTTTGAAGTGCAGTTTCACCTCTTCGAAACATCCCTTTGCGCTCTCCGCCGCGGCGATGAGTTGGGGCAGGAACAATTTCCCGCTCTCGAACAGATCTCCCACTTTATTGAGCGCGGGGATCAGAAATTCGTTGATGACGGCAAGCGGTTCGCGTTCCTTTAAAAGTTCCGCCGTTGCCGCGCGGGCGCGGGGCAGGCCCTTTTCGATACAGTAAAATATATCCCGCTCCGCCTTGCCGTCCGAAAGGGGCGCGCTCTTTTGCGCGGGTTCGGGAGCGGCTGCGAACATTTGCGTAAAGGCGGCGCAGTTGGTATCCCGTCCCGTCAGCACGTTGAACGCCGCGACCGCCTGCCTGTTTTCGGCGACGTTCGGGTTTAAAATGGGCAGATCCAGCCCCGCGTACAGGGCGGCGAGAAGGAACGCGTGGTTGACGACGGGGCGGGCGGGGAGCCCGAAGGAAATGTTGCTCACCCCCAGCACCGTCTTTACGTTATGGCGGCGCTTGATCTCGGCGATCGCCGCCAGCGTTTCTTTCGCCTGCGCCTGTTCGGCGCTCACGGTCAGGGTAAGACAGTCGATGTACACGTCCTCTTCGGGGATGCCGTATTCTTTGGCGCGCGCGATGATCTTTTCCGCGATGGCGACGCGCTCCGCGCACGTTTTCGGGATCCCTTTTTCGTCTATGGTCAGCCCCACGACGGCGGCGCCGTAGCGCGCGACGTGGGGGAGGATCGCGTCCATCACCTTATCCTCGCCGTTGACGGAGTTTACGATCGCCTTGCCGCAATAATAACGGAGCGCCTTTTCTATGGCGTCCGCCTTGCCGCAATCGATCTGGAGGGGAAGGTCGGTCACCGTCTGCAAATGCCTGACGATTTTGACGAGCGTCTTTGTTTCGTCGATCTCGGGCAGCCCCGCGTTCACGTCCAGAATTTCCGCGCCCGCCTCCGCCTGTTCGAGCGCCTGGCGGGAAATGAAATCCGTGTCGCCCGTAAGTAGCGCCGCTTTCATCGCCTTTTTGCCCGTGGGATTGATGCGCTCTCCGATCACCTTCACGCCGTCGACGACGACGCGCTTTCTCGCCGAACACACCGCGGATACGCGTCTGAACGGCGTCGGCTGCGGTTTGGCAGCGTCCGCGATCTCTCGCAGTTTACGGATATATTCGGGCGTGGTGCCGCAGCAGCCGCCCACGATGCGCACGCCCTTTTCGATAAACCCTTCACACGCGCGCGCAAATTCGTCCGCGCTCACGTTGTAATTTCCCGCCGCGTCGGGAAGTCCCGCGTTTGCCTGCATGATAACGGGCTTGTCGGTAAACTCCAGAATCTTTTCCGCGACGGGCAGAAGTTGTGCGGGACCGAGCGAGCAGTTCACGCCGATCGCGTCCGCGAGCGGCGAGGCGGTCAGCGCGTAGCAAACCGCGTCGCAGCCCATAAAGGTGCGCAGGTTCTGTTCGAAGGTCATCGAGGCGATCACGGGGAGATCGCTGTGCTCCCTCGCCGCCAGAAGGGCGGCTTTCAGTTCGTAAAGATCGGTCATGGTTTCGAGGAGGATCAAATCAGCGCCCTCTTTTCCCGCCTCGACGGCGTGCGCGAAAATATCGTACGCCTCGTCGAAGGTCATGGGACCCGCAGGCTCCATGAGTTTTCCCACGGGGCCTAAATCGAGCGCGACGAACTTGTCCTTCGCAGCCTCGCGCGCCAGTTTCACGCCCGCGCGGATGAGTTTTCCGGAAAGTTCATAACTTCCCGCTTTGTAGGCGTTCGCGCCGAAGGTATCCGCCGAGATCACGTCCGCGCCCGCGGCGGCGTATTGGCGGTGGATCTTTAAAACGAGATCGGGCCTTTCGATATTGACGAGTTCGGGAAGGGTGCCGACGCTCGTTTCTCTTTGCAGCATGGTGCCGAAAGCGCCGTCGAACACGACGATATTCTCTTGTAAAAAATCTTTAAATCGCATGGATCATTCCTTTCTGTAAGCGCAGCCGCCGTGCTTGCAGTTTCCGCACTTATTGCCGCACCCGTGTTTTTTTTCGGGCGCGCTTTGCTTTGTCACGCCGATGAGCGCCGTCACCGATTTCTGCGGGGACAAGAGAAAACTTTCGTCCGAGCACAGGCCGATCTTGGTGTCGGCGGAAAGAAGCCGCAGGATCTTCGGCTGGGCGGAAAGGGGAAAATCCCCGTATCCGCAGGAAAAGCGTTCGGTCAGGGCGAATGTTTCGCCCGCTTGCAGATCCTCGCAGATCTCGTCCGCATAACTTTCTACGGCGCAGGTCGCGGCGCTGTCTAAAAGCAGGGCGTCGTTCGCCTTTCCCGCCGCGAACAGGCGCGAGATTTCCCGCTCCGCGTCCGCGCCTACGGTCGCGGCGAACAGATACAGTTCCGTACAGCCCGCAAGATGCGCGGCGACGTCTTGTCCCTCCAAAGCGAAATCTCCCGCGATGCGCATATCGGGGCCGATTGCGAATTTTTTCACCACGCAGCGCGGCCGCGCGAGTTCCATGCAGCGTTTCGCCGCCTCTTCGAGTTTGTTTTGCAGGGTTTCGTCGAATTCCTGTCCCTTCCAGCCGAGGTAACGGAGAAGTTCGGTTTGCCGTATTTCCATATAATTATTGTTGGTTGAGTTCGCCGAGGATATACCCGATATTCTCGGTTATTTTGCGCGCCACATAGGTATTGTTCATCACGTACAGGTGCACGCCCGCCGCGCCCGAAGTCAAAAGATCGATGATCTGTTCGGTGGCATAGGCGATACCCGCCTCCATCAGCGCTTCGGGTTTGTCGTAAAAGCGGGAGATCATGCGCGAGATCTTCGCGGGGATCTTGCCGCCCGAAAGCGCCACGATGCGGTCGACGTGATTTTTTTTCACGAGCGGCATCACGCCCGCCTGTACTGGCACGTCGATGCCCGCCACGCCGCACAATTCCATAAAGCGGAAAAAGTCCTCGTTGTCGAAAAAGAGTTGCGTATTGAGATGGCTCACGCCCGCGTCCACTTTGATTTTCAAATTGCGGATATCCTCGCGCACGTTTTCGCTCTCGGGATGCCCTTCGGGATAGCACGCCGCCGCGATATCGAACGCATAGCCCTGCGCGCGGATAAAGGAAACGAGATCGCTCGCGTAGCGGAAATCGGGCGAGAGAGGGCGCCCCTCGATGCGGTCGCCGCGCAGAGCGAGTATGTTTTGCACGCCGTTTCGGGAAAGTTCCGCAAGCGCCGCTTCCACGGCGGCTTTGTCCGAATGCAGGCAGGTCACGTGCGCCAGCGGCTCCACGCCGCACTCTTTCACGAGTTTGGCGATGCCCGCCGTGCCCGCGTTGTTCGAGCCGCCCGCCGAGCAGGTTACGGAAATGTAATCGGGCGAAAGGGCGGAAAGTTCGCGTATGGTATTTTGCACGGCGGAAAGTTCCGCCGTAGGCTTGGGCGGAAATATCTCGAAGGAATAGACCGCTTTTTTATTTTGAAACAGTTTCGAAAGGATCATTGTAAAAACTCCCCGTGCGAAAAAAGTCGCACTATATATACATTATACTAAAAAGGTCGAAAACGTGCAAATAGTTTGAAGATTTGTTCTTAATTTATTTTCAGGCGCATACAGTAAAATATATCTTTCGTTCGGGAGGAATTATTATGAGTGAACGGATCGACTATGCGGAAATGCTGGAAATACCCGTCAGCACCGTCAACGTAGTCAGAAAAAAAAGCAAGAAGAAGCGCGCCGAGACGGACGATCTGAAAGACCAGGTCGTCAAAGCCGTCAACGAGCGCGTGAGCGAGGGGGACTTTTCCGAAGAAAAAAGCGAAGAAGTGCTCTCTGAAACGCGGTACGCCGCGAGCGAGGATCTTTCCGAGGAATACGACCTCGAAGAGCCCGACGCCGCGCCCGTCAAAGTTAAGGGCAAATTTTTCGACAGTAAAATTTTGCTCGCGCAGTTCGTCGCCGTGCTGGCGCTCGCCGCGACCATCTTTCTTACCAACATTTTCTGGAAAGAGAGCGCCATCAATACCTTTTTCGCGGGACTTTTGAATCCGACCGACCAATCGCAGTCGGTGGACGACGACCGTATCTATTCGCAGTTGACCATGGGCTCGGTCGTTTCCGACGATGACATCACCTGCACCGTGTCCGATACGGGCGTGCTCTCCTTCACGGGCGAATGCAGCGTCTATACGCCCTGCGACGGCAAGATCGTTTCCGTCACGGAAAAAGACGGTCTGTACACGGTGAAGATCGAGCATACCAAGTCATTCTCCACGGAAATTTCCAATCTTTCCACGGCGTATTTCGCCGCGGGCGACAAGGTGTTTTCCACTATTCCCGTGGGCTATACGAAGGGCGCGTCCCCCGTTTCCGTTTCCATGTTCGACAACGGGAATCTGATCAAATCCTATACGGTCAACGAGGCAAACGATATTATTTGGAACGTGTAAGCCATAAAGAGCGGTTTTATTTCACGATACATCCGCTCTTTCTCCTGTTCGGCGTTTTTTACGCGCTGACCGGACGGTTTTTTCTGTTTCTGACGTACACGCTGACGGCTGTCATGCACGAATTCGCGCACGCCGCCGCCGCGGCACGGGTGGGGTACCGCTTACGCCGCATCGTTTTAATGCCGTACGGCGCGATCATCCGCGGCGATCTGGAAGGCATCTCTTTCAAAGACGAAATTTTCGTCGCGCTCGCGGGTCCGCTCGCCAACGCCGCGGCGGCGCTCGGCTTTATCGCGCTGTGGTGGCTGTTTCCCGACGCCTATCCCTACACGGACACGGCGGCGTTCGCCTCGCTCGGGATTGCGGCCGTCAACGTACTGCCCGCCTATCCCCTCGACGGGGGCAGGGTGCTTTTCTGCGCGCTCGCCAAAAAAAAGGGGGAAACTTTCGCGCGCAAGTTGTGCCGCGCCGTCAGCCTCGTCATCGGCGCCGCCTTTTTGGGGTTGTTCGTGTACGGCTGTTTTATCGAAGTCAATTTTTCTATGCTCTTTTTCGCCTCGTTCATCATAGCGGGCGCGTTCGGCGGCAACGGTTGCCGCTACGACAGGATCCGCTATGACGTCACGCGGACGCTCGCGCGGGGGGCGGAGATCAAACGGGTGGCCGTGTTGGAAAGTTGTCAGGTCAAAAAAATCATCGGATATATGGAACGGGGCAGGGTCCTGGAACTGTGCGTCTATTCGGACGGCGGCGAACTTCTGGAGATCCTCGACGAAAACGAGATCGTGGAACTTCTGGAACGCGCCGACCTCTACGCGCCCCTCTCGGAGTGCCTGAAAAGTCCTGTCTGATCAAAAAAAGCGCCGATTTTTCGCGCTTTTTTTATTTTGCTCTTGCAAAGCGTGTATTTGTGTGTTAAAATAATAGACGGCAATGCTCGATACGGATACGCACCTTTTGTTTTGTTTAATTTTAACGGCGCGCGCGGCGCGCGGGGATTTTTGATAGATGAAGAGGAATATGTACTTTGACTACTTCGGCGACGACTGTTTCGCGGCGCTGACCGAAGGGGACGAACTCGTCGAGTTTCATCTCGATGCGGGGGACCAGAGCGAAATTTCGGGCAACATTTACAAGGGAAGGGTCGTGAACGTGCTCAACGGAATGCAGGCGGCGTTCGTCTGTTTCGGGCAGGCGAAAAACGGCTATCTGTACGCGGGCGATATGCCCGCAGAGGCCGCCGCCGCAAATTCCGACTCGCGTCTGAACGTGAAGATCGGCGACGAAGTGATGGTGCAGGTGACCAAGTCCCCCATGGGGACCAAGGGCGCGCGGCTGAGCATGAACGTATCCTTTGTGGGGAAAAACCTCATTTATCTTCCCGCCACGCCCTTTTTGGGCGTTTCGCGCAAGATCTGCGAGGAAGAGGAGCGCGAACGCCTTCTGGAATGCGCGAAAAAACTCGCTTTCGAGGGCGGCGGGCTGATCATGCGCACCCACTCGCGCGCGGCGAATTTCCGCCAGCTGAAAAACGAAGCGAAATATTTGCGGGAGATCTATCTTTCCGCGCTGGAAACATATAAAAACGCGGAAGTGGGCGACCTCGTTTACCGCGCCGCGGACGCGCATATCAAACTTCTGCGCGACGTAGATGTGGACGGCATCGACAAGATTTATGTAGCGGACGAAGCCTCTTACAAAAAAGTCGAAAGGCTGTTGAAGACGATCAGCCAGAAAAACAAATTGGTGCGCTATACTGGCGCGCGGGAAATGTTTGCGCAGTTCGGGCTGGAAGAGGAGATATATAAACTGGTCAAGAGCCGCGTGGAACTGAAAAGCGGCGCGTACCTGTGTTTCGACAAGACGGAGGCGCTCACCGCGATCGACGTGAACACGGGAAGTTTTACGGGCGAAAACAACCTCGAAGACACGGTGTTCGCCACAAATATATTGGCGGCGCGCGAGATCGCGCGGCAGGTGCGCCTTCGCAATATCGGCGGCATCGTGGTCGTGGATTTTATTGATATGCAGAGCGAGGAGCACCGCGCGGCTGTCATTTCGGAACTGGAAAACGCCCTCAAAGAGGACAGAGCAAAGTGCAACGTTGTGGGCATGAGCGCTTTGGGGCTCGTGCAGTTCACGCGTAAAAAGGAAAAAAAGGACAATTTGTCCCTCATCACGAAACCCTGCCCCTACTGCAAGGGGAGCGGCAGCGTTCTGTCCGACTCCTATCTCGCCTACCGCATCAAGATCGCCATCAAAGATCTGTTCGCGCGCGGCTACGAAAACGCGATCGTCGAACTCAACGCGGGTATTTTTGCCATGATCGTCGGAAAACATTATTTTTCTGGCGCCGTCGCGGGCGAATGGCGTTCGAAACGCATCTACATGATCCCGCACAAGACCTTTCATGAAGAATACTTTACCGTGCGCGGCGACAACAACACCGTTTTGACCTTGCCCGACAACGCGCAACTTTTATATTGAATTGAAAGAAAACCGCATTCCTGCAAAGGAATGCGGTTTTTTTATGTTGCCTGCGCCGCGGAAAAGCAAAAATCCGCCCGTTCGCATAGAATGTAATGATTTTCTTTTTGCGGGAGGGCAGGCATTTGCAAAATAAATTCCCCAACGTTCGGTTTCTCGCGCCCGATCGGGTATTCGTTTCGGAGGAAGCGACGATCGGCGACGGCGCAATCATCTATCCCGATAACTACATATACGGCCGCACGGTCATCGAGGCGGGCGCGGTCCTGCGCCCCGAAAATATATTGGAGGACGCCTTTGTCGGCGCGGGTTCCGAGATCGAAAAGAGCGTGCTGCGCGGCGCGCGCGTCGGCAAAAACTGTACGGTGGGTCCGTTCGCCCACCTCAGAAAGGGCGCAAACGTAGGCGATAACTGCCGCGTGGGAGATTTCGTGGAGATCAAAAATTCCGTCGTGGGCGCGGGTACCAAAGTGAGCCACCTCGCCTACGTGGGCGACGCGGACGTGGGCGAAAACTGCAATATCGGCTGCGGCGTCGTGTTCTGCAATTACGACGGCAAGAACAAACACCGCACGCGCGTCGGCAACAACTGCTTTATAGGCAGCAACGTCAACCTCATCGCGCCCGTGGAGATCGCGGACGGCGCGTTCGTCGCGGCGGGAACCACGGTCACGGAGGGCGCGGGCAAGGGCGATTTCGTGATCGGCCGCGTGCGCCAGCAGATCCGCGCAGGCGGCGCGAAACGTTATTTGGGAGGAGAAGAAAAATGAGCGACAGATTCGGAACGGACGGGATCCGCGGCGTCGTCAACGAAAGTCTGACTTCCCGCACGGCGTTCGCGCTCGGAAACGCGCTTTGCAGACTGTACGCAAAGCCGACCGTTTTTATCGCGCGCGATAACCGCGTTTCCTCGGATATGCTCATGCTCGCCATTGCGGCGGGCGTGACGGTGGGCGGCGGAAACGTCCTCGACGGCGGCGTTCTTCCCACCGCCGCGTGCGCGTATCTCACAAAGCGCCACGCCGCCGATTGCGGCGTGATGATCAGCGCCTCGCACAATCCGCCCGAATTCAACGGCATCAAGGTGTTCGACGGCGCGGGGTGCAAATTCGACGAAAAACTCGAACGCCGCCTGGAAAAATATTTTATCGACCGCCTGTTCGCGCCCTCTCTGTCGGTAGGGCGCTACGAATACGTGCACGAGGCGGGCGAAGAATACCTTCGTCACCTCGGCGGCGCGTGTTCGCGGGGGCTGGAAGGATTGCATTTCGTGCTCGACTGCGCCAACGGCGCGGCTTCCGCCTTTGCGCCCGCCGCGTTCGAGCGGCTGGGCGCAAAAGTGACCGCGTGCAATATCAAGACGGACGGCCTTTCCGTCAACGACAACTGCGGCGCGCTCTATCCCGAACACCTTTCGGAATTGGTCGCGCGCCTCCGCGCCGACGCGGGCTTTTGCTACGACGGCGACGCCGACCGATTGATCGCGGTGGACGAAAAGGGCAACGTTGTGGACGGCGACCGCATCATCTGTATATTTGCCGACAAACTGAAAAAACAGGGGAAACTGACGGGCGGTCTGGCAGTGGGCACGGTGCACACCAATACGGGCGCGGAAGTCTGGCTGGCGGCGCGCGGGATCACGCTCGCGCGCACGGATATCGGCGATAAGTACGTCGCGGAATATATGCGCGCGCACGGCGCGGCGGTGGGCGGCGAGCAGTCGGGACACGTGATCTTATCCGAATACGCCACCACGGGCGACGGCATTTTAACTTCTTTAAAACTTGCCGAACTTCTGACGGATACGCCCCTTTCCGCGCTTTCGGATATTCGGCTATATCCCCAATACAACGTGAGCGTGCGCGTCAAAGACAAGGTGCGCGTGCTCGGCGACGAGGGCGTGAGCAACGTGGTGCGGGAATGCGCCAACCGCCTGAATAAGGGCAGGCTGGTCGTGCGCGCGTCAGGCACCGAGCCCGTCATCCGCATCTTTGCGGAGGCGGAAAACTTGCAGGACGCGAAGGGCGCGGCGGAGCGCGTACGCCGCGCGATCGCGCAGTTGAAGGAGTAAAAATATGTGCGGAATCATCGGATGCGTGCAGCGCGGGGGCGATTGCTGGCCCCGCGTGTACGACGGGCTCAAACGGCTGGAATACCGCGGCTACGACTCCGTGGGCGTGGCGGTACTCGATCAGAACGCCATCGGCATACGCAAGAAAAAGGGCGGTGCGGATGCGCTTGCGGACGCATATCTGAAAGGCGGCGCGGGCATCGGGCACACGCGCTGGGCGACGCACGGCGCGCCGTCGGACGAAAACGCCCATCCGCACGCGGCGGGCAAATTCGCGCTCGTGCATAACGGCATCGTGGAAAACTTCGCCGCGCTGAAAGAAGAATTGGTCGCGGCGGGAGAGGTCTTTCTTTCCGAAACGGACAGCGAAGTGATCGTAAAACTCATTTCGCGCGCCTATACGGGGGATTTTCTGCGCGCGGTGCGCGACGGGTGCGCGCGGCTGGAAGGCTCCTATGCCATCGCCGTTTTATGCGAAGATTTTCCCGATACCGTCGTCTGCGCCAAATGCAAAAGCCCGCTCGTCGCGGGCACGGGCGCGGACGGCGTGTACGTGTGCAGCGATATCCCCGCCCTTTCGGGCGTGTGCGGCTCGATCTGCCCCGCGTCGGACGGGGAACTCATCTGTCTTGTCGGACAGCGCGTGCTGTTTTACGATTTTAACCTGAACGCGGTCGACAAGACGTTCACGCCCTCCGACGGCGGCTCCGCCGTGCGCGAAAGGGGCGCGTTTACAAGTTATATGGAAGAGGAGATCGCGGATATCCCCCGCGCCCTGTCGGATACGTACGCCGCCCTGAAAGGCATGGATTTCACCGCCTGCGCGCGAAAACTCGCGGCGGCGGAGCGCATCTTCGCGGTCGCCTGCGGCACTGCGTTCCACTCCACCCTCTCCTTTCGTTTCGTCGCGGAAAAATGCCTCGGTGTGCCCGTTATCTGCGAACGGGCGAGCGAATTCCGCTATAAGACGCGGCTGATTCAAAAAGACGACGTTCTCGTCGCGGTCAGCCAGAGCGGAGAGACCGCCGATACCGCGGAGGCGGTCAAACGCGCGAAAGCCGCGGGCGCGTACGTCGTTTCGGTCACGAACGTGCGTCATTCGACCATCGCGGCGCTGTCGGATACCAACGTGCCCATGCGCGCCAACGCCGAGATCGCGGTCGCCGCGACAAAAAGTTACAACTGTCAACTCATGTGCCTCTTCACGCTCGCCGCCGAGGCTTGCTGCAAAAAAACGGGCGTATATCCCTCCTTTTATTACGATCTGCCCGCGCTGTCGTTCGCGGCGCGCGAAGCGTTTTCCTGTTTTCCCGAAGTGGACGCGCTCGCGTCGCGGCTCAAAGAAAAATCGGCGATGTATTTTCTGGGGCGCGACGCGGACTTCGTTACCGCCGTCGAGGGCGCCTTGAAGGTCAAAGAGATCGCCTACGTGTTCAGCGAGGGGTATCCCGCGGGCGAACTCAAACACGGCACGCTCGCGCTCGTCGAAAAGGGCTTTCCCGTCATCGCCATCGTCACGCAGAAATCGCTGGCGAAAAAGACGGAAAACGCCGTGGCGGAAGTCATCGCTCGCGGCGGATACGTGGCGCTCTTTTCGCCGTTCGAAAGCGTTTTGAAGGAGAGCGCGGCGCAGTTTTGCTGCAAGATCCCCGCCGTGCGTGAAGAACTCGCGGGCGCCGTTTCCGTCATACCCTTGCAGTATTTTGCCCTCAGAATGTGCCAATTGCGGGGGCACGATCCCGACAAACCGCGCAATCTCGCCAAGAGCGTGACGGTGGAATAAAAAGAGGCGGGCGCAAAAATATGCGCCCGCCTTCCTTTTACAAATATTTTTTAAACTGTTCTTCGTACGATTCTTCCATATGCAGAAGTTCTTTGCACAAGGATCTGACTTCGTCGCTCAGGTTGTCCTTGCTGTCGTTGAGCGAGCGCAGAAGGGCTGTGGTGCCCATTACCGTGCCCTGCGTCATCATTTCCGCAATGTGGCCGCGGGAGTTATCTTTGAAGGTGCTCATCTTGATAGAACTCCACATCATCGCCTTTTTCAAAGGATTGGGTTCTTTGAGTTCCAGATCCTTTTCCTTGGCGAGAAGCGCCGCTTTGCCGGAGATCAGTTCGTATTCGTCGTGCATTTTCTTTAAAAGTTCCTGCATTTTTTCGTCTTCCGTTTCAGGCAGAACGTCCGAAATGGATTGCAGCGCGTAATGCGTGTTGCGATAAATTTCCGCCAGCATTTCGCTGTCGCTCTTGATATCAGCCATAATAAATACCTCCGCCGATTGGTTTACTGTCAGTTTGTGTTCCTTTTCGGGAAATATTCGCCCGCGCAAAACAAAAACGCTTGACAAAAAAACGCGCGTATGATAAATTATATCCTGAGCCGCTCGGAGCGGGCCTTATAAGCGCGCGGGTACGCGCCGCCTTGGCATACGGCGAGACTGGAAAGAGGAGGTAAAAGTATTTTGTACGCAATTATCGAAAACGGAAATAAGCAGTACCGCGTGAGCGAAGGCGAAGTCGTTCGCCTGGAAAAACTGAACGCGAATGTGGGCGACAGCGTGGAGTTCAACGTCGTCATGGTTTCCGACGAGAACGGCGTGAAGTACGGGGCAGACGTTGCGAACGCAAAGGTCAGCGGCACCGTGCAGGCGCAGGACAAGTTCAAAAAGATCATCGTTTTCAAGTATAAGGCGAAGAAGAACGAGCGTAAAAAGCAGGGCCACAGACAGCCTTTCACCGCAGTCAAGATCGAAAAGATCTCGCTGTAACAAAAATTTTGGAGGATAAATAAATGATTTTCATCAATTTATTTGCTCATAAAAAGGGAACGGGCTCCTCTCACAACGGCAGAGACAGCGAGGCAAAACGTCTCGGCGTAAAGCGTTCGGACGGCCAGTCCGTGCTTGCGGGAAATATTCTCGTCCGCCAGAGAGGCACCAAATTCCATCCCGGCAACAACGTCGGTATCGGTAAAGACGATACTTTGTTCGCTTTGACCGACGGCGTCGTGAAGTTCGAGAGATTGGGCAAAGACAAAAAGCAAGTCAGCGTTTACAAAGCGCAGTAACAAACGACCGCCCGCGGCAAATCGCCGCGGGCGGTTTTTTTAACCTGTTTTTGTTTTATCGTTCTTGTGAAAATATTTCATGGTCAGCGAGCGTTCTTCTTCTTTCAGGTCGATATCCTGCAAATTGATCTCGTTGCCCTCGTCGTCTAAAAGGGGCTGGGGGATAAAATGTTTTTTTCCGAATCCGTATTTGCATTTGCGTTCCCACAGATTGGCGAGCACGTTTACGAGAATGCTGAATATCAGCGTCGGCACGGAAACGATGGCCATGATGAGCGAAAATACGTTGGTATTCTGTACGGCGGAGAGGACCATTACGATGGTGATGACGGAAGTGATGAGTTGCGCGGTATATTTTGCGATTTTCAGAAAGTGACGGAAAGGCGAAGGCTTTTCGTTGAGCAGGTTGACGCGGTAACTCAAAAAAGTCGTCACCGCAGAGAGAAAGAGCGCGACGGATATGAGGGTGACGAGCAGGATCCCGAGCAGATTTTTATAACTCGTATAATAGAATATCGCGTACGCGGCATAGGCGGCGTAAAAGCACAGATAAGTGCACGCGATGATGAATTTGGATTTTTTGATTTTTCTTTTAATACTCATAGACAGCATATACTATACACCCAAAACGCCCGCTTGGCAAACAATTTTTTGCCGAATGGGGGAAAAAGACTATGTAAAAATTGGGTGAAGAAATCGTTTTGCCGTCTATAACAATGACATTGCATCGAAACGCGCATTTTGAAAGCGCGCTTTTTTTTCGTTCCATATTTCTTGGGCGACTTGTTTCAGCAGGGGATCTTCGACGGCGGCGATGAAGTCGTCGAGCCACGCGGTCACTTTCTCTTCGTCGTAGCGGATTCGTTCCCAATGGGAAATAAGTTCGTCAAAACGTTTTTCCTCTGCGTTGATCACGGAAAAGAACGGCCCGCGCAGGCTCAAAGCCGTCGTGATGCACAGTAGGCGCACCGCGTCTTCTATCTTCCGTTTTTTAAGGGGAAGATTTAAAAAGTTTCCGTCCTCTTTTTTGCACATTTTTAAAAACAGCACTACCTCTTGTTCGTAGCCTTTTTCCAGATCTAAATTCATAAGAACCTCTCCTTTTTTTAAGTATACTGCATCTAATGGGTGCAAGTCAAGTATTTTGCACCTGTTAGATGATATAATTTTTATAACGGAGGTAGTTTTATGATTACACTTGATCAAGTTCGTGAAAGGATTATTGAGGCGATTCAGCAAAGCGGGTTGACGCAGAGCGAATTGGCTCGGCGAATAGGAGTTAAACATCAACAGATATCTTGTTATGTCAAAGGACAAAAATTGCCTGCATTGGATACGTTCGCAAACCTTTGCGCGGCGTTGGAAGTAGACCCCGCCTATATCCTTTGTCTTTCCGACTGATTTTTGCCAAAAATTTTTTTCTTTATCCGTTTTGTATAAGATATGGAAATTATTTTTCTTTGCCAACGGGCGCAAAAAGTGATATAATATAGGGAAGATATGCAAAAAATCACCTACGAAAGAGAATATTTCGAACCGCAAAGCACCCTCGGCTGCGGTCAGACGTTCCGTTTCCGCCCCTGGCGGGAGGGATATTTCGTCTGCGCGGCGGACAGGGCCTGCTACGTTTACGCCCGCGGGAACGAAACTTTTGTGGAATGCGAAGATGCCGACCGCGACTATTTTCATCATTATTTCGATCTGTCGCGCGATTACGGCGAGATCTGCCGCCGCGCGGAAAGTTACGGCATCGAAACCGTCTGCGCCGCCTACCGAAAAGGGCGGGGACTGCGCATCCTCAACCAGGACGAAGAGGAAACGACTTTTTCCTTTCTCGTGTCGCAAAATAACCACATTCCCCGCATCAAGGGCATCTTGGAGCGCATCGCGGAGCGCGCGGGCGAAGAGAAGATCTTTCTGGGCGAACGCTTTTTTACCTTTCCGAAAGCGTCTGTCCTGGCGGAAAAGGACGAGCGTTTTTTTGCGGATCTCGGCGCGGGCTACCGCGCGAAATATCTTTTTGTGTCCGCGAAAGCGATCGCTGCGGGCGCGCTCCGCGGGGCGCGGGAAAAGCACGGCGACGCCCTTCGCGCGCAACTGACGGCGCTGTGCGGCGTCGGCCCGAAAGTGGCGGACTGCATCGCGCTGTTCGCCTATCACGATACCGGGGCGTTTCCCGTGGATACCTGGGTGGAAAAAGTGTACCGCGAAGATTTTCACGGCGCCTTGAAAGACCGAGGGAAGATCGCGGCGTTCTTTCGCGAACTGTTCGGCGACGTCGGCGGATATATCCAGCAGGTTTTGTTTTACTGTAAACGAGGAGAAAGGAGTTAAATATGGCATTTGTTACCATCAACGAAAAAGTCTGCAAGGGCTGCGGCCTTTGCGTGTTCAGCTGTCCCAAAAAAGTTTTGGAACTCAGCGAACATAAACTCAACGCCAACGGCTATCCCGTGGCGGAAGCCGTCCGCATGGAGGACTGCATCGGCTGCGCGTTCTGCGCGACGATGTGCCCCGATTGCGCCATCGAGGTGGATAAATAGGCGGTACGATTTCAAAAATAAACGGAGGATTCATGGCTAAAATTTTATTACACGGCACCGAGGCGATCTGCGAAGGCGCGATCCGCAACGGCTGCCGCGCGTTTTTCGGTTATCCCATCACGCCGCAGAACGAAGTTCCCGAATATATGTCGGTCAAAATGCCCGAGATCGGGGGCGTGTTCGTACAGGCGGAAAGCGAAATCGCCGCCATCAATATGGTGTACGGCGCCGCAGGCTCGGGCGTGCGCTCGATGACGAGTTCGTCCAGCCCCGGCATCAGTTTGAAACAGGAAGGCATCTCCTACATCGCCTGCGCGAAAATTCCCTGCGTCATCGTCAATATCATGCGCGCGGGTCCCGGGCTGGGCGGCATTCTGCCCGCGCAGGGCGACTATTTTCAGGCGGTCAAGGGCGGCGGCCACGGCGATTATCGCCTCATCGTGCTCGCGCCCGCGTCCGTGCAGGAGGCGTGCGACCTCACCTATCTCGCGTTCGATCTGTCGGACAAGTACCGCGTGCCCGCCATGATCCTCGGCGACGGCATGATCGGCCAGTTGATGGAGCCCGTCGAATTGCCCCCCATGCGCGCACTTTCCGATATTCCCGAAAAAGATTGGGCGACGGACGGCGCGTTCGGCGAAAAGCGCCGCATACTCAATTCCCTTCTGATAGACCCCGACACGCTCGAACCGCACGTGCAGGCTATGCAAAAAACGTATGCCGAGATCGCGCAGAACGAAACGCGCTGCGAAACGTATCTTTGTGAGGACGCGGAAATCGTTCTGACCGCGTACGGCACGGTCGGTCGCATCGCAAAGAGCGCGGTGGACGCGCTGCGAAAAGCGGGCGTCAAGGCAGGACTCATCCGCCCGATCACCCTCTTTCCTTTCCCCGCGGAGGCATACCGCGCCGCGGCAAATACCGCCAAGGCGTTTCTCACGGTGGAACTTTCGCTCGGGCAGATGGTGGAGGACGTGGAACTCGCCGTCGGCGGCAAGAAACCCGTGTATTTCTTCGGGCGGCAGGGCGGCAACGTCATGACGGAAGAGGAGATCGTGGACGCCGCGAAAGAGGCGCTGGAAACGGCGGAAGGAGTGCGTAAATGAAAGTATTCGAAAAGACGAAAATGCTGACCGACGTGCCCTTGCATTACTGTCCCGGCTGTACGCACGGCATCGTGCACAGGCTGGTGGCGGAAAGCCTCGAAGAATTGGGCGTACAGGAACAATGTATCGGCATCGCGCCCGTGGGGTGCGCGGTGTTCGCGTACGACTATTTCAACTGCGATATGCTGGAAGCGGCGCACGGCCGCGCCCCCGCGGTGGCGACGGGCGTCAAGCGCTGCCATCCCGACAAAATGGTGTTCGTGTATCAGGGCGACGGCGACCTTGCGAGCATCGGCATGGCGGAAACGGTCCATGCGGCGGCGCGCGGCGAGCATATCACCATCATCTTTATCAACAACAGTATTTACGGTATGACGGGCGGACAGATGGCGCCCACCACGCTGCTCGGGCAAAAGGCGACTACCTGCCAGAGCGGGCGCGACGCGGCCGTCAACGGGTATCCCATCCGCGTATGCGAACTTTTGGCGACGCTCGACGCGCCCTATTATATCGAGCGCGTTTCCACGCACGACGTAAAGCACGTTCTTGCGGCGAAAAAAGCCATCAAAAAAGCCTTGCAATTCCAGAAGGAAGGCAAGGGCTATTCGTTTGTGGAAGTGCTCGTATCCTGCCCGACGAACTGGCACATGACGCCTGTCGGCGCGTTGGAATTCATGAAAGAACAGACGTCCCGTACTTTCCCGCTCGGCGTATATCGGGATAAGTCGAAGGAGGAAGCATGAAAAAATTTCTCTTTGCGGGCATGGGCGGTCAGGGCATTTTGAGCATGGGACGCTTTTGGACGGAGAGCGGGCTGATTGAGGGCAAGGAAGTTTCTTATCTTCCCGCTTACGGGCCTGAAATGCGCGGCGGTACGGCAAACTGCGCGGTCATCATTTCCCGCACGCCCATTGCCTCGCCCTTATGCACCAAGCCCGACGTGCTCATCGCGATGAACGCGCCCAGCCTGCACCGTTTTGCCAAAAACGTAGTCCCGAACGGGCTGATCCTCATCAACGGCAACCTTTCCGACGGTTTTTCGGGGCGCGACGACATGCGTTCTCTCGTGCTGATGGCAAACGATCTGGCGCACGAGGCGGGCGACGTGCGTTCCGCCAACATGGTAATGACGGGCGCGCTCTGCGCGCTGACAGGCGCGGTTTCCGAGCGCAGTATTCTCGCCTGCCTGCACGAAAAATTTGCCGCAAAGCCGAACCTGATCGGCATCAATGAAAAGGCGTTCCGCCTCGGCCTTGCGGCCGCAGACGAAGGCTTGAAAAAATAAAACGCCCGCCCCGCTTTCGCGGTATAGGCGTGAGGTATGCGAAAGCGCCCGATCTGAGATCGGGCGCTTTTTTCATGCTTTTTCGAAAAAGTCGAGCATTTCCGAGATCGCCTGCTGCGATTCTTCGTAGTGGGGGAACGCCACGTCGAAAACATGGCTGAGTTTCGGATGATCTTTCTTATCGTAAAATTTGAAAACGTACTCCGCGCCGTTTTCTTCCAGCCAATGCGCGAAATCCACGGACAGGGGAGATAGCGCGTCTTTTCCGCAACTGATCAGAAAAATTTTCGGCAGAGGTATCTCCTTCGCGAAGCGGCAGATGCTCATATTTTGTAGGATCTCGGGATCTTTTGAAAAATGTTTTTGCAGCATTCTGAGGTTCGCGCCCATCACGCCGCCGAGTTTTGCGGCAGGATCGGGCACGGGATGCGAAAGCCCGATCGCGCGCACGGAAAAGGGCGGCGCCTGCACGCCGTACAGCGCCTGCAACCGTTCGCTGTGCGCGATCGACCAAAGGAGCGTCGCGAGATGTCCTCCCGCCGAATCGCCCGCGAGGTATGCGCGCGAAAAATCCAACCCGAGTTCTTCCCTCCTTTTATAGGCGTCCGCCATGCAGTCGGAAAGGTCTTTGATTTGCGCTTTCAGATCGGCGCCGTCCGCGAGAAGCCGATATTCGGGGCTGACGACGGCGTATCCGCGCCTGGCGAGATGGGTTATGTACACGTCGTTGAGCGCCTTGTCGCCGTACACCCAGCCGCCCCCGTGAATGTCGAAGATGACGGGAAGCGCCCCTTGCCGCGCGCAGTCGCGGTAAACGTCGTAAAAAACAGGCTCGTTTTCGGTCATGATATCGCGCGCGACGTCCACGCCGTCCAGAGGTTTCTGCGTCTTTTTGCGTTTTTTATCCGAACTCCCGATCAGTTTTCGGGTGCAAGAAATTATGAATTTATCTAACATACGACCATTATAACATAATTTTACTGTTTTTCAACAAGAATTTCACTTTGCTTATTTGGATTTTTATTGTATTATAGAGGCATAACGAAAAGCGGTCGGCGCGACGCGGCGGACGGCAAATCGTCCAATAGCAAGATTTTACTGTTTTTTTCTCGGAAATCGGGGTGAAATCGCAATATATTACTTATTTTCGGCAAAACAATCGCTTATTTTTTGATCGCGCTTGTGCTATAATTCATGTAACCTTTAAAAATTCGGAGGAATTATGGCAAGATTTGAGGAAATGTCCACGCTTTTACAGCGCGGTAAAGCAAAGGACTTGGCGGCTCTCGTAACGGAAGAGTTGGCAAACGGCGTAACGCCCAAAGACATTCTCACCCAGGGTCTGATCGTCGGCATGGGCATCATCGGAGAAAAATTCAAGAATAACGAAGTGTTCGTTCCCGAAGTTCTCATCGCGGCAAGAGCGATGAACGCGGCGCTCACCGTTCTGAAACCCGCTTTGGCGGAAACGGGCGTGGAGCCCGTCGGCACGGCGGTCATCTGCACGGTCAAGGGCGACTTGCACGATATCGGCAAAAACCTCGTCAAGATGATGATCGAGGGCACGGGCCTTCGCGTTATCGACCTCGGCGTGGACTGCGACGCGGAAAAGGTGGTACAGGCCGTCAAAGACAACAATGCGGACATCGTCTGCCTGTCTTCGCTTCTGACGACCACGATGATGTACCAGAAAGACGTCATCGAGGCGCTCAAAGCCGCAGGCATCCGCGATAAGGTAAAAGTGATGGTGGGCGGCGCGCCCGTAACGCAGGCCTTTGCGGACGAGATCGGCGCCGATGCCTATACTCCCGACGCGGCGAGCGCGGCGGAAAAAGCGCGTTCTTATTTCGATTGATCGTTCAATAGCGGAAAAGGCAGTTTTAAAACTGCCTTTTTTCATCTGACGGAGGCAAAAAAATGATCGTAAAAGTTCTCTCGGGCGGCAATACGCGCGAATTGGAGTGCGAAAAAGGGGAAAATCTTCTCGCGCTTTTGCAAAGACACGGCTATCATATCACGGCGCGCTGCGGCGGCCGCGGCAGTTGCGGCAAGTGTAAAGTGAAAGTTTTGCAGGGCGCGTTCGAGAACCAACGGGAAGATTTCGTCCTTTCCTGTCTGGCGACCGTCGGGAACGACTGCGCGGTGGAAGTTTTCGAAACCGAGGGCGGCGGGCTCACCTACGCGCGCGCGGCGCTGTCCGCGGCGGACGGGGAAGAGGGGTTCGGCGTCGCGCTGGACATCGGCACCACGACGATGGCTTTTTCGCTCGTCGATCTGAAAACGGGCGCGGAGATCGAAACTTCGGGCGTTTTGAACAGCCAGGGCGCCTACGGAGCGGACGTCATCAGCCGCATCGTCAGCGCGAATGAGGGCAACGCCGCGGCATTGCAACGGTGCGTCTTGGATCAGACGCGCGATATGCTGCATACATTCATGCAGAAATATTCGTTGCCGACCTTAAAACGGCTCGCCGTGTGCGGCAATACGACCATGCTGCATCTGTTTTTGCAAAAGAGCGTTAAAGGCATCGGGCAGTATCCCTTTACCGCCGAATTTCTCGATATCGTGCGCCTTTCGGGCGCGGAATTGTCCTTACCCGTCGAAGAAATCGTCCTTTTGCCATCTGTTGCGGCGTATCTCGGCGCGGATATCGTTGCGGGCGGGCTCGCGGCAAACCTTTCCGCTGGCAACGATCTTTTGGTGGATATCGGCACGAACGGAGAAATGCTTTTGCACGTTGACGGCAAATTTCTTTCTACCTCCACGGCGGCGGGCCCCTGTTTCGAGGGCGCCAACATCGAATGCGGCACGGGCGGCGTGTCGGGCGCGATCGACAGCGTATGCCGCAAGGACGGAAAACTCGAATACACGACCATCGGCGGCGCGCCCGCCGTCGGTATCTGCGGCGCGGGGCTGGTGGACGCGATCGCTTTGATGCTGCGCGAAAACGTCATAGACGGGACGGGCGCTTTCACGGGCGACGAAGAGCGCTTTTATCTTTCGGAAAACGTGTACATATCGCAGAAAGACGTGCGCAATTTCCAACTCGCAAAGAGCGCGATCTACGCGGGCATCCGCGTTTTGCTGCAACGCGCGGGGTTGGATTTCGAAAAAGTCGACCGCCTGTACATTGCGGGCGGGCTCGGCTTTTATCTCGACCGCGACAACGCCGTCGAAGTGGGGCTTTTGCCCGAAGAATTGAAAGACAAGATCGAAGTGATCGGTAATTCCGCGCTTGCGGGAACGAAAATGTGTCTTTGCGCCGCAAAAAATCTGGAACGCGCGCAGGAACTCGCGCGGGGCGCGGAATACATCGACCTTTCGGCGGACGCGGCGTTTATGGACGAGTATATTTCCAATATGAATTTCGGAGAGAGCGATGCGTACGACGATTGACAAGATCCTGCAAGCGGCAAACGGACGTATCCACCAATGGGCGGTGGTCGAGGTGAAAGATATCGAATTTTCCGAAGAGGTGGTCGCAGCCTGCCGCGCCAATTACTGCGGCAATTATAACAAGTCCTGGATGTGCCCGCCCCACGTGGGCACGCTCGAAGAACTGAAATCCAGATATACGGCGTACCGCTATGCGTTCGTGTTCACGACCAGACACGAGGTGGAGGACAGTTTCGATATCGAGGGAATGTTCGCCGCGCGGCTCGTGCACGACGAAGTCGAGGATCTCATCCGTCCCTGTCTTCCCGAAAATGCGCGCGTTTTAGGCGCGGGCGGGTGCAACGTATGCAAGAAATGCGCCTATCCCGAACCCTGCCGTTTTCCCGAAAAGGCAAAATCTTCTGTGGAAGCGTGCGGAATCAACGTGGTATCCCTTGCCAAAACCGCAAAAATCAATTATACTAATGGCGAGAATACCGTCACGTATTTTTCCGTAGTATTCTTGAATTGCAAATGAATTTAAAAAATGCGAATCTGAAAAATATCCTTAACTTCAAAGAACTTGAAAAACTGTTCCGCAATTATGCGAATACGAGCGGTTTGGACGTCGCTCTTTACGATTTAAACGGTGAAGAGCAACTTTGCGTACGGAAAAACGATTCTATCTGCAATCTCATCAAGGACAACCATTCCTGCCGCGAAAAGATCGTGTACAGCGGCAAAAAAGCGCAGGAACTGGGCAGCGGCTATATCTATGAAACGCCGTGCGGGCTGATCATGTGCATCACCCCCGTGGTGGTGGAGGGAGAAGCGATCGGCTATATCACGTCGGGGCCCGTCATTTTGTGGGAAAACGACGAGTTTTTCGAGGATGAATTCCGCGAAAAGTGCGCGGAACTCGGCGTAAACCTCGATGCGGACTTCGATTTTTCCAAGATCAGACAGGTCGCCTGCGAAAACATGACCAGCGTTTCGGAAATGCTGATGACGCTCGTCAACTACATGGTCATCGAGGAGAAAAAATATCTCGAACAGCGGCTGGAACTTTCGCGCCTCAACCTCGAACGGATGAAGGCGGCGCGCGAAATGCAGATCCGCGAGTCGAGCCAGCCGCGCTATAACAAATATCCCATCGAACTGGAAAAGGAACTCATCGCTTACGTACAGTTGGGGGATCGGAATAAGGCGAAAAACATCATCAACCGCTTTTTAAACGAAATTTTTTCTTTCGCGAGCGGCGATCTGGAGATCATCAAGGCGAAACTGTACGAATTCTGTGCCTTTTTATCGCGCAGCGCCGTCGAGGCGGGCGCTCCCCTTGCCTCGCTGACGGATATCATCAAAAAGAATTCCAAACTTTTGCTGGACAATACGGATTTTCCCGATTTGTGCCGCGGTACGGTGGAAATTCTGGACGATTTTCTCGACGTGGTGTATAAGAGCCGCGGCAAGAAGAATACGAGCGAGCATCTCGCAAAAGCGATCCGCTTTATCAACGCGCATTACGCCGAGGACATCAACCTCGACAGCCTTGCGCAGGAAGTGTTCGTTAGCACCTATTACCTGAGCCATCTGTTCCGCCGCGAAATGGGGGTCACGTTCAGCGATTATCTCGCCAAAGTGCGTGTGGAAAAGGCAAAAGCGCTCTTAATGGAGGGTGTTTCGGTGGAATCCACGTCCGAGCGCGTGGGGTATAACGACAGCAATTATTTCATCAAAATTTTTAAAAAATACGTCGGCGTCACGCCCGCGAAATACAGAAAGAGTTTAAACTGAAAGACCTGCCCGATCTGGACGGGTCTTTTTATCGGGTGACTTTTGCGGGGAAACGTGATATAATATCCGCACAAAACGAGGGAGGAGAAGAAAAATGATCATTTGCGTAGGAGAAATATTGGCGGATCTCATCGGAAGAGAGCATGACGGGATCTTTTCGTACGACAGGTTTGCAGGCGGCGCGCCCTTCAACGTTGCGTGCGGGCTGAAAAAACTGGGCGCCGCATGCGGATTTTACGGCAGCGTGGGCGACGACCTCGTCGGCGATTTCCTCATCTCGTTCGCCGAACGGCAGAATTTCGATTTTCTGGAAATCAGGAAGGACAACGAACGCAACACCACGCTTGCTTTTGTGGAACTGGACAAGGGCGGGGAGCGCCGCTTTTCCTTTTACCGAAAAAACACCGCCGATTATATATTGCAGTCCGCGGCGGCGGAAAAGATCGCGAAAATCGCGGATATCGTGCATATCGGCTCCGTGCCCCTCTCGAAGGAGGAGGGCCGCGCTTTCGCCGACGAACAGATCTTACGCGCCCGCGCGCATGGTAAAAAAGTGAGTTTTGACGTAAATTACCGCGAAGATCTCTTTGCAGGCGCGGCGGAGGCGGCGGATGTTTACCGAAAATATATCGAAAACGCGGATATCGTCAAGTTTTCCGAAGACGAGTTGACGCTCTTTTATCCCGAATCGACGCAGGAAGAGGCGCTTTTAAAAGCGTCCTCCGGCGGAAAGACGGTCTTTTTGACGCTGGGCGGCAAGGGAAGCGCTGCGGCGTTTCGGGGCGGGATCGTGCGCGCGGAAACGCTGCGCGTGCGGCCCGTAGATACAACGGGCGCGGGCGACGCCTTTTTCGCGGGTGTTTTGAGCGCGCTGGACGAGGGCGAAACGGATCTTTCTCGCGTGCTTCGCCGCGGCAACGTATGCGGCGCGCTCACCACGCTCTCCCGCGGCGCCGTCGACGCGTTTCCCGATAAAAAAACGCTGGAAAAAGCGCTCGCCGAAAACTGAATTTTCAACTTCTTTATGAGAGCCGACCCGAACGGGTCGGCTCTTTTTTGTAGGACTTGGCTAAAAAGTAATAATTTTTCGCTGTTTTGTATATAAAAAATAGTAAAGGCACAAATATTTCAATTTATCTGTTACCAAAGGTTACAGATATCAGGTTACGGTAAAAAATGCCGCCCGAGATCGTTCTGCGCGGCGATTTCGAAAGCGCCGCTCTAATCTGATTCGAACAGGGAACTTTGCACGAAGGAGGATTTCAAAAAACTTTTCTGCGCGCCCTGCGTCACCTCGTCCGTGGGCAAAAGATTGCCGAGCAGGAGGGGTGAGCGCGGGTCGTGGCGTTTGAAGTTTTCTCTGACCTTTGCCATATCTTTGTTTGCGTAGCAGTATTTACAGCCGTTGAGACAAGTATCGTAAGCGCCGATATCGCGGCTTTCGATGCAGTGACAACCCTCGCGCAGGCCCTTATGCTTGCGTTCCCGAAATTCGCAGCCGTTGGCGTTTGCGAGAATTTCCAAAGTGGCGCAGCCCGAAGAACGTATGCCGTAGCACGAATAATCTCCGTTGGTACCGCACGTCTGTATGCGGATTCCAAACTTTTTCGCAATGCCGCCCAGTCCCTCGGCGAGCCGTTCCTTGTCGGACTCGGTCAAGGCGATGAGTTCGGGCATATTGACCGTCAGTTTTTTGTACATTTCGACAAAACTGAAAATGCAGCGGTCGATATACGGCGCCAGCGTTTCCGCCATATACGCAAACGTTTCCAGATGCCGCGCGATCGTATATTTTTCCGTCAGCAGTACGGGATCGTACCGCCACGCGATCTTTTTTCTGCCAACGATTTTCGATAGTTCGATCAGTGTTTGCATGCTCGTTCGGATATCGGGCACGTTCGGCTCCACGTCTCTGCCGTAGGCGGTAATGGTATAGTGGAAATACGTTCGGTATGCGTCGGTAATTTCTCTGAGGCGAGTCAGAATAGGCGCATAATTTTTTGAACAGAACAACACCGCGTCTATCTTATCGGGACACAATTCATAGCGCGTGACTTTGTTCGGAAACAGGGGATTTCTCGCCAGAACATAACCCTCACGGAATCTGTTTAAAAGCCATTCGGCATAATAGTTGACGGTGTCCGTCCTCGCGCCCGTATTTAAGATCATGATTTGCCTCCTTCCGATTCATCGTATGAATATCTGCGGTTTCAAAACCACATGGCGGATTTCTTCCGCGGAAGTTTTATTGAAAAAATTATAGGACAAAAGGTCTACGGATTTTTGCGCCAACTGCGAAATATTGTGTTCGATGCTGGAAATTTTTTCTTTGCCTTTCATCTCGGGCGGGGCGTTGAATCCCACTAAAACGATATCTTTTTCCTGCGCGTAACTTTGCAAAATGGCGTGAATGGAGGGATATTCGGCATTGTCGTGCAGGATGATACCGAGCCTTCCCTCGAAATTTTCGATAAAACCGCTGAAATCCTGCTTGAAATTGGAGATATTCACGTTCAGGATCAGATGCGGACTGTTCGGGTAAAATTTTTTCATGCCGTAAATATAACCTTCGCGGCGTTCGCGCACGGCTTCCTGGTCGCAGTACAATGAGGTCACGTGAATGATATTTTTACATTTTCGGTAATATAATTCTCTTACGAGAGAAATACACCCCGCAATATCGTCGTAATATACGGCGTTGCAAAAAATATTATTCGGCGGTTTTCCGATCATGATAAAGGGCATTTTGTTCCGATACAGAATTTCAAAGTTTTTGTATGTATTGTCAAAATATTCACGGTTCGGCGACAGGATCACGGCGTCGAATTTTTCTTTTACGAAAAAATCGAAGGCGTTTTTTTCGCTCTGAATGGAAGTGTTAAAGAAAAATTCCCATTGAAAACCGTTGCTCTTGCATTCGGTCTGCAGAAACGTATATAAACTTTTGAAAAATTCTATCTTATGCGGAAATACGATCCCGATCTTTTTCAAGGCGTCGTTTTGCGGCGATTGATACAAACGTTCGCTGATCGATCCGCTGACGAACCAACCGCACCCTTTTACGGAATAAATATATCCCTGGTCCGTCAGTTTTTTCAAAGAGTTCCGGATCGTGACTCTGCTGATCCCGAATTTCTGCTGCAATCTGGTTTCCGAAGGTAATTTGTCGCCCGCCTTATATACGCGGTTCCGTATCTCCGAAAGCAGATATTCTTCCAGTTGTTCCGATTTGCTTTTCATCGCACCCATGTCGACAGTATATCATATCGGAATTGTACTGTCAAGCCTGTATTATTATAATACAAATTTGAGAAAATTTATTGTTTTGACCGCCTTGAAATAGGCGCGCGGGCATGCTATATTTTTAATGGAATAACGATAACGGAATTTTAAAATGCAGCGAATGATTTCTGCATTTAAAATAGAAAGATTATGATTTGGAGGTAAATCGTGAAAAAAATTGTGATTTTGCTGACGGCGTTGCTTTTGGCTTTATCGGGAATGGTCGGATGCGGCGAAAACAAGAATCCCGGCGTGGACGACGACGTGACGTCCTATTTTCATAAGTATTCCGAACCGCTTACGATGAACGTCGGACAATGGGTTTCCGACGAAAAACAGTTCCCCGTCGGGCAGACGCCTTCGGACAACGAAATGTACGATCTGGTCGCGGAATTTACGAACATTCGGCTCAAACCCACTTTTACGACCGCCTATGGGCAATCGTTTTTCGACAAAGTGGCGATGTTGCAGGCGAGCGACGAACTGCCCGACGTGACTGCGATGGACGCGACCTGTTTCGACAGCGCAGTCGAGGCGGGACAACTCGCGGATCTGACCGAAGTTTACGAAAAGTTGGCGTCGCCGACCTTAAAACGGCTGATCGAATCTAACGACGGACTGTATAAAAATCTCGGAACGGTGGACGGGAAACTATATGGGATCCCCGAGCCAAAATCGGATATCGAAGGTATCCCCATTCTGTGGATCCGAAAAGACTGGGTGGAAATTTGCGGCTGGACGAACGCAGAGGGCGGCTTGCAGCCGCAGACGTACGAAGAATTGGAAGATCTTCTCTATTCTTTTAAAGAAAATCAGTCGAAGATCGAACAGCAGACGGGCGTCAAAGGCACCTATCCGCTCGCGCTGTACAAGGAATTTTCGGGAGCGAGCCCCTATCGCGGGATCATGAACGCGCACGGCGCCTATCCCGGCATTTATCTGAAAAATCAGGACGGCAGCCTGCGCTACGGCAGTCTGGATAAAGAGATGAAGGACGGTGTGACAACGTTGAACAAATATCAGGCGGACGGCATTCTGCGCCGCGACTGGGCGACGCAGGACAGCGCTTCGATCGCCGCGGAAGGCGGACAGGGAAAATACGGCGTGTTCATCGACGCGTATTGGGCGCCGCTCGCCACCCAGATTCAGGGCGTGATCGGGCTCAAGGAGGGCGGCACGAATCCGGGGCTTTCCGAAGCCGACTGGATCGCCTGCCCGATCCCGAGCGTAGACGGCGTGGAAATATCACCCATCAATGACGCGGCGCCCGAGCGCTACTATGTAGTCAACGTGAACTATCCGAATCCCGAAGCGATGATCATTTTGATGAATTATCTGGTCGAAGGTTCCAATCTGGAATCGAGCGAAGAAGAAGGAACGGGATATTATCACCCTTACAGCGTCGCGTACAGACAACTGAGCGAGAGTGAAAAGTACGCGTCGCGCATGATCTACAACTGGCTCCCCGTCATTTTGGACGATCCGACGAAAAATGCGACCATGGCGACGAAAATCACGGCGGCGTTAGAGGATGCGTCCAAGGTGTCGGAACTCGTAGGGCAGGAAAAGTATTATTACGATCTGATCACCAAAAAGGCCGAAACGCAGACGGATCGGCTCAACAGTTGGGTGTGGCGCATGATCTACGGGCCCGAAGGCGGCGTGCTTGCCTGTAAAGAGTACAAGTCGACCACGGTAAACGCGTTCATGAGTGCGCCGACGGAATCTATGGTCCTGTTCAATAACATTCTGAATTTGCAGATCGAAAACGTGGCGATGACGAAGATGATCTGCGAATACGACCTTTCGCAGATCGACCAGGCGTTTACGAAATTCACCTCCGACTGGCACAAGAACGGCGGGGATAAAATTCTGAAGGAGATCAACGGGTAAGGGAAATGAGAAAAAAGACGATATTCATTTTATTGCTGCTGTTTCTGGCGACGTTCGGATTTTCCGCCTGTACCGCGCTGTACGAGGATCGGGACAAAATCGTGGAGGATGAGATGGATAAATACAACGTGCAGATCGCCGCATATGACAGACTGGAAAAGAACTTCGATTATACCGATTCCGTGCGCGCGGTCGAGAGCAGGAACGGGCATAACCGCGGAACGCGTTTCTCTTCGAACGACGATCCCGACAATACGCTGTTTCATCTCAACGATCTTGACGAAAGCACCGTCTATCAGTCTTCGGCGTACGCCGACGCGGCGCAAAAGGTCATAGTTACGGCGGATATGCAGAAGAGCAAGTTCATCGACCGTATCCAGATTTCCCCCGCAAAGGACAAAGACGGCGGTACGACGGGCTTTCCCAAATCGTTCTACATAGAGTTGTCCAACGATATGAGCAACTGGACGATCGTCGCAGCGAGAAGCGATTATCCCGTCCCTGCGGAAACTGCGGTGTTCCGCATCGCGGCGCAGTCGGCGCGCTATATCCGTCTGGTCGCGACCGAACTGGGGGCGGCGGAGCATAAATTCAGCCTGTGTCTTTCGGAAATGGACGCGTATTTCGACGATTATCACAATCAGGGCTACGAACGTGCCCGGGCGGTCAAGTATTACGTGAGTTCCTCTTCGGGCGACGACGCGAACGACGGGCTGTCCCCCGAAACGGCGTGGAAAACGCTCAACCGCGCGAACCGCATGCAATTCGTGGCGGGGAGCGAACTGCTGTTGAAACGCGGCGATACCTGGACGGGCGAATCTCTGCAGCCCGTGGGCGACGGAACCAAGGAAAAACCGATCCTCATTTCCTCTTACGGGGAAGGGGAACTGCCCGTCATCAACGCGGGTTTGGGAGCGGGTTACGGCATCAAGATTTACAACAACGACTATTATAAAATCGCGGACGTTGCGTTCGCGCATTCCGTCGCGGGGATCTACGTGGTTTCCGATCTGCGGAATATCGATATGCAGACCTACCGTTTCGACGCATTGAAGGGCATTTACGTGCAGAACTGCGTCTTTACCGACATTCAGGCGCCCGAAGTGACTTCGCAGAGCGGGCTGATCAAGTATCCCGACATGAGTTTCGGCGCGGGCATACATTTTACCGCCTACGGTTTCAATCTCGTGAAGGGGGGACAGAAATACGGCACGTGGGGCACGCGCGCGGACGGCAAAAATATCCAGTCGCCCTATGCAGGGGAAGGCGATACGCTGAATACGTATATCGAAGATATCCGCATTTCCGACTGCGAATTTACGCGCTGCGATACGGGCATCGACAACGCGCTCGTAGATCTCGGCGACGTTTCCAAGGGTTTGCACGCACAGGCGGGATTCTTTAACCAGACCAACGCCAACAGCGGGCATTTAGACGTGTTCCATACGCGCTCGCTCAGTGCGGTCACGGTGAAAAACGTAAAGATCGCAGACAGCATCCGAAGCGGCGGCATCATGATGTACGGCGCGTACGACGGCCTTATCGACAACGCCGTGATCACGGGCACGGGCGTCAAAGGAATGTACTGGGGCGTCGCGGCGTGCCAACTCTCCATGTGCGAAGAATTCGTCGTGCAGAACAGCGAATTTTCGGGGACTTTACTCAACGGCGGTCCCGACGGAGAGGGATTCGATTTCGAATCGGGCAATATCAACGTCACTTTGAAAGACAGTTACATACACGATAACGAAGGCCCCGCCATTCTGTTTTACGGCGGAAACAACGGCTGGGGCGGCGTCAACCGCGGCTGCGTGGTGGATAACGTCGTCATGGAAAACAACGGGATCTTCAGTAAGGAAACGCTGACGGGAAAGGGACTGTATAACGACCATTCCAAGGCGATCAAAGATTATCCTACGCCGAACATCGTCGCGGGCGGCGACGGAAACGTCTATGTGCAGGCGAATTTCGGCGTCATCAGAAACAGCAAATTCGTCGAAAGTTACGACGGGCAGGGCTTTCTGACGGGGTACGAGGTCGCGGGCGACAAGAGCATGATGAACGGACACAAGGTCGGCACGTACGACACGGCGCGCGACGTCACGTATTACGGTATCGTCATGGACATGGACAGCAATCGGATATACGCCCCCGACGGTACGACGCTCAAAGCGGGCAAAGACGCGGATCCTGCCGCGAACGGCGTGGAATCGTACGGCAAAGAGTGGCAGATCGGGAAAATGGACGGCGGGAATTTCGTAAAGAGCGATGAACTGGTCAGCGAAAGCGGCGGCAACAGCGCGAAATATCTGGCGGACGGAGAACTTTCCGCCATGTACGATTACCACCGCGGTTTTTCCACGATCGATTTGGCTTCATCGTCGGTCGATCTCGCCTTTCAGGTCGATCTGGGCGCGGTGACCACGCTTACGGCAGTGCGCATGTACGGCGTGCAGAATCTCAGTTTCGATGCGAGTGTGTGGAACAACGCCGAATACGGATATCTTCTCCCGAAATCCTTTACCGTGTATACGTCGGAAGACGGAGAAACGTGGACGCAGCGCAAGATACGCGCGCTCAGCAGCGAGGGCGGCTATGTGCGCGGCGGCGTGGATAAGATCATAGATTTCAAGCCGACGACCGCCCGCGCGACCAACGATTTCGTCTTTGCGGATATCGAGGTGAACGCGCGGTACGTGCGAATCGTCGTGGACGGCGCCAACGCGGTCGCGGGCACGAGCGGTGTCTGGCGGGTAGAGATCGGCGAACTGCAGGTGATCAGCAGTTTCGATACCAATGTAGATTACGTCTATCCCGAAACGGGAAGAAAGGGGGACTGAGCGCATGACGATCCGCATGAAAAAAACGGGAATATTCCTGCTCGGCTGTCTGTTGGCAATATCCTTATTGCTGTGCGGCGTGCTGCCCTTATTCGAGGCGCACGCGAAGGACGGGGCGCTTACGGAAAACGAACCGTTCCCCGCAGGTTTTCTGGAGGGTACGGCTGAACTCACCTTAAGTTATTCGGCGGGAAAGGGCTTTGCTTTGAACGGCAAAGAGTTTACTTCGCTGTACGAGGGCGCGTTCGAAGTACTGCCGGGCAATGCGTATATCGCGCTGCACGTATTTACGGGCAGCGGAGCGGCTGCGGGGGTGGAGATCACCTCCGTGACCGAGAGCGGTCGGAAAGCCGACCTCGGAAACTGGACCAACTACGCTGGCGAGGCGGGCGTCATTACATCCGACAGCGTAAAATTGAGCGGCGTGAATCTCGCGGACGCGACGATCGTTTCCGCCGCGCTCTCCTACGACGATCTCTCCGTTACGCTGAAAGTTACGGGCGACGCTTCGAACCTGACTAAATTTTCCATTCAGTACGGCACCGCGGGCTCGCTGTATTATGCGAATTTTCAGACGAGCGGGGATGAGCAGGGCATTTATATCAGCGGCGCGATCCCCGAGGAGCCTGCCGTGCCGAGAGATGATTTCGACCCTACGGGCATATTCAGCAACTATGCAACCGAAAAACTCGTGATGCGCGGGCAGCCGTACGGCGTTCTCATCGGCAACAAAGCGGGCGTCAACGCCGTCTGGAGCGATACGATCGGCTATAATACGCCCGTTCAGATGAATTCGTTCCGTCTGAAAGCGGACGTCGTCGGCGGCAGCGAATGGAACAACAACAGAAATATCGTGTTACAGGCGGTGGGCGGCGATCTGGTGATCCGCGAATTCGGCAACGGCTGGGGGCAGATCCTGTTTCAGGATAAAAATATCTCCGCAGGCGGCGGAAACGTGTGGGTGACTTCGCCCGACCAGAGCGAACTGGATATTTCTGTTCTCATCGACGGGGATACCGTGACCGTAAAGAACAATACGAACGACACCGTGCTCGCCGAATCGACAGAGATCAGATTTTCGACTGCAAGCGACGGCAGCGTCAACGATTATTCGAATCTGTTCTTCAAGTTCGAAAACGTCACGGTAACCGACCGCACGATGGGGCTTTTGGTCAAGGAGATCAACGGCGAAGTCTTTCAGGGCGACGAGATCGATGCGGATATTTCCGAATGGGATTACTGGGACGAAACGAAAGAGCCCGATTACGAACTGTACTGGCGCAACGAGGGCGCGGTGCCGACCTGCGTCAAGGGCGGCGTCGCGGTGCGCGGCGCCGATAAGGGCTGGCAGAAATATATCTATTCTGATTACGGAAAAAGCACCTTACAGGGCTTTGACAGCATTTCCGATCTTCGCGTCGAACTGCACGCCGTCACGCCCGATAAGATCGACGGGGTCGACTTTGTGCTGAAAGCCGCGGGCGGGCAGATGCTGGCGGTCCGCATCACAGATTTCGGTTCGCTCACCACGTACGGCGCGACCGTGTACAGTTATACCGATAACGGTTTCCCTGTGCTCGGCTCGGTTTCCGACGTGCCCGTCGACGTCAGGAACAGGGGACTGTACGTTCTGGAATGGGATTATGACGCGACGCGCACTCTGAAGATCAACGGAGTGGAGATCCCCGTGCAGTCGTCGGCGATCTATCCAAACGGTTATAAAGATTTTACGCATTTTAAGAGTTCCAACGCGCAGATCGCGTTCGGTATTTTCGAGGATGCGCAACAGTACGAAAACAGTATGGTCGTGCTCACGTCCGTCAACGGCAAAGAACTGCCCGCGTATACGGCGGCGCCCAACGTGGACTATTCTGAAAACTGGAGGTCCGACGCCGCGGAAATTTCGAACGCCGCGGACGGGTTGCGGATCGCAGCGACGAAAGAGGGCGAACTGCAGTACGCGGTCTACGGCAACGCCGCCGACCTCTCTATCAATACCGTAAAGCATAACGTCAAAGATTTCAGAATTTCGCTCCGCATGGAGGAAAATGCGACGTCGGCGGCCGTGCGGCTGAGCGGGCAGACGGAAGATAAACGCGATCTGACGATCCTTTTGCGGCTTACCGCCGAATCGGACGGAATGCTCTTTGAAGTTTTGAACGCCGAACAGGCAGTGCTCGCCCGTACGAAAGTTGCCAAAGCGGCGGACGGCGTGTATGAGATCGCCTTTTCCGCAAACGAAAAACATGCGTCTTGCAACGGCGCCGCGGCGGAAGGCGATCTAAAGAGCGCGGCGTTTCGGTTCTTGAACGCAAAACTTTCCGTGGGGCTTGCGGGCGGCGCAGGCACTTATATCACGGTCACGGCGCTGGGCGGAGAAGATTTGAAATATTACATCGCGGTGCCCAATTACGAGCGTGAGTATGCCGAAGGCGAGACCATCGTCGACGACTTTCAGTTGGACGAATGGATGAGCGCGGGCGTCAGCGTCGCGGCGTCCGAAAAATCCGTGGATTTCACCTTCCGCAGCACCGAAGCGGGTATGTGGTACGAGATTCCGATGTCGTACACCGCCAGCGCGCTCAATCAGAACTCTTCGAAAAGTTATCTGAGTCTATATTTTTCCTGTAACGAAAACATTACCAAGGACGGCGGCGTCCGAATCTCTCTCGCGACGCGCGCGGGAAACCTGCCGGGCGGCGCGATCACTTCCGCTTTGTCGATCCGTATAACGGACGGCGGCTCCACCGTTTCCGTCTACAACGCGGCATGGAATTCGCTCTCCGCCGCGCCGACCACGATCATCGGCAAATTTGCCGCCGACGGCGGATTCCTGATCGAATTCGACAACGCGACCAAGACGTTATACGTCAACGGAACGCAGATCGCGGGATCGTTCTCCTCTTTCAATTTCCCCGATAACGGTACGTTTGTCGGTATATTCGGCACGGGCAGCGAGAGCGCGCCGGGCGTGCTTTCTTTGAAAAAGGTCAACGGCGCAGATCTGATTTTAGGGGCGGATAATCCGATGATCGAATTCGGCGATCCCGACGAGCAGCGCGTACAGGATCAGATCCGGTGGGTGGAGAAAAACGGCGATCCGACGATGGATTATCAGCAGGAGTTGACCCATTCCACGGAGAAAGTGCAAAAAACGATCACCGAACGCGTATACGTCGGTCAAAAACTCACTGCGTTGGGCGTCGTACTGATCGTGGTCGGCTGCGCGGCGGTTCTCGGCGCGGGCGTCGCCGTCGTGCTGATCGTGCGCAAAAAGAAGAAAAATTGACGTTTTAACGTGCGGGATCGGGAGACCGATCCCGCAAACACGGAGGTGGATATGAAATTCGGCTTGCAGAATTCCGTTATGGGATGGGACGATCCATGGTATCCCGATGCGTCCCGAACGCTCATGCGTACGGGAGAGGGGCAGTTTTTCGCCTCGCAGGATCCCGCCCCGACGAAACAGGCGTTCATAAGACTGTTGCAGGAAACGTTCGGCGTGGATTTTCTCATGCAGCACGCAATGCCGCAGGACGAACTTACGGAAGATTTCGTGCGGGATATGGAGAAATGCGGCTTGCAATATATGCTCGGCAACGAGTTCGGAAACATCAACGGCCCGCATTGCGAGGGGACCAACCGCTACGACGTGCCGCAAAAACTCGTGCGGCGCGCGAAGCGGTCGGAAAACTTTCTCGGCTTGCTGTACGACGAAACGGAGCACTTGCAACTGCATCCTTCCGTCTACCGCAAGGACGCCCGCCTGCACCAGTGGCTGACGACACCCTGCAAGACGGAAGAGGAGTGCGAGGAGGCGATTGTAAACAATGTAAAGCGACTCGTCGACGGATACGGTACGGACGTGTACGGCGAATGCGTCTTTCCCTCGATGATGCACCTTCTGGCGCGAGGCGGCATGCATTTATCCCCCAAAGCGCTGAAAGAAGAGTATCAGAGCGTCATGTTCGCGGTCGCCATGGGCGCGTGCAAACAATATAAGAGAAAGATGTGCGTCACCGTCGATCTGTGGGGATTCGACGTGGGAGAATGGTTCACGAGGCTCTGGGGGTTTCCCGCGCACGGCGTGCAAGAATTTTACAACGCTTTGGTTCTCTCGTGGTATATGTCGCCCGAACTCCTGTTCGTGGAAAACTGCGACCCGCTGGCGATCTCCCGCGGCGATTCGTTCGAGATTACGCCGTTCGGCGAGGCTTACAGCCTCTTTTTAGAGCGCTATCGGGGGAAAACGCCTCCCTATTCGCACAGCGACGTACAGTGCGAGATCGCCGTGATCCACGCGGACGACGGCGTCTTTTCCGCAAACGGCACTTTCGACGGCGCGGGGAGTTACGGTTTTTCCGAATTCCCCATGAACGAAAGAAAGAACAGTTTTTTTCAGGTCATGCACGCTTTGTCGCACGGCGCGGTTTCTCCTGCGGGCACGACTTTCTGGAATACCGAATTTCAGTCGTTCCCGACGGCGGCTTATTCGCGCAACGAAAAGACGTGCGGTACTCTGCCACTCGCCGAGGGCGTGGGAAAAGAAAAGCAAACGTCTTTCCATAAACTGTTTTATCCCATGCACAGCGTTCTCGTCTTTGACGATCTCGTGCAGAGAGAAACGCTCGGCGAGCCCTCGCTCATCATCGTGTGCGGAGAGCGGTGCCGCGGCGAAACGCTGCGCCTCGTCGGCGAATACGCAAAAAAGGGGACGCGCGTCGTCGTGCCCGCATGGCTGGGCGAAAACTGCGCCGAGGAATGCGTGCGGATCTCTGATTTTTGTTCCCGCCGCTTTTACGAGGCGATCGGCGGATTTTTGGGGGATGCGGACGAATGGACGGTTTCTTTCAAAAATCATCGTCTGAAAATTACGAACCCCGCAGGAGACGGGAATACTTTGAATTTCGTTTTGGAGGAGAAAAAGTGAAAAGAGTAGCGAGCGAAGGCGCCCAAAAGAGAGGCTGGGCGACAGAATTGCGTCGCGGTTTCAAAAAAAGTTATCAACTGCACCTGATCGCGCTCCTTCCCATGGTAATGGTGCTCGTATTTGCCTACATACCTATGGGCGGCATCGTGCTCGCATGGAAAAAATATATCGCCACGAAGGGGATCTACGGTTCGCCCTGGCTGGGCTGGCAGAATTTCGAGAATATGTTTTCCCTGCCCATGTTCTGGCCCGCGTTCTGGAATACCTTTAAAATCGCCGTTTTAAAGATACTCATCGGGTTTCCCTTTCCCATCGTTGTCGCGCTGCTTTTAAACGAAGTGCGCGCCGTTCCCTTTAAAAAGTCGGTGCAGACCATCATCTATCTGCCTTACTTTTTGAGTTGGGCGGTCCTCGGCGGTATCTTTCTCGATCTGTTCAGCGCGGACGGCGCCGTCAACAATATTCTCAACGCCGTCGGCATTTCCGACGTCAAGTGGCTGGAAGACGGAGGGGCGTTCGTGACCATGCTGGTGGGAACGGACGTGTGGAAGAATTTCGGTTACAATACCATCGTTTTTCTCGCCGCTTTGACGGGCGTCGATAAAAATTTATACGAGGCGGCGGAAGTGGACGGCGCGAACCGCTGGAAACAGACGATACACATTACGCTGCCTGCGATCCTGCCCATGGTCATCTTAATGGGCGTGCTCAATCTCGGTTCTATCCTGAACGCGGGGTTCGATCAGATATTCATGATGATCAACAATCTTGTGCGGGACGACGCGGAGATCATCGATACGCTCGTGTACGATATAACCTTCGGGAGCAGACAGTACGGTATCGCCACCGCGCTGGGGCTTTTCAAGTCGCTCATTTCGGGGGCGTTTATCGTGACGGGCTGGTTCCTGGCGCATAAGTGCTCGGGTTATCGCGTGTTTTAAAGGAGCGAAATTATGAGGATCACCAAGGGACAGCGCATTTTCGCTGTGTTCAACTATATCTTTTTGACGCTTCTGGCGCTCAGTTGTATCCTTCCCATACTGCATCTGCTCGCCGTTTCGCTCAGTTCCAAAGTCGCCTCCGATAATAATATGGTCGGGTTGATCCCTGTCGGCTTCAATACGGACAGTTATAAATATCTCATCCAGGGCAATACGTTTTTTCGTTCGTTCGGCGTCAGCGTGTACAGGGCGGTGCTGGGCACTGCCATCAATATCCTTCTGATCGTGCTGCTCGCTTATCCGCTCTCCAAAAACAAAGAGGAATTTACGGGGCGGCCCGTCTATATCGGATTGCTCCTGTTCGTCATGATCTTTTCCGCTGGCATGGTGCCGTATTATCTGTTCATCAACGACCTCAACCTATTCGATACCATCTGGGCGCTCGTCCTTCCGACGTCGGTTCCCATTTTCAGCGTCATACTGATGATGAATTTCATGCGTTCCCTCCCCCGAGAGATCGAAGAGGCCGCCAAGGTTGACGGGGCGAATTATCTGCAATGCCTTGTGCGCATCGTATTGCCCGTCTGTCTGCCTTCCATCGCAACCGTCACGCTGCTCGCTTTCGTAACGCATTGGAATTCCTGGTTCGACGGCCTTTTGTACAACAACGATATCGCAAACTATCCGTTGCAGACTTATCTGCAGGTCATTCTCACGAATAAAGCGCCCTCGAATATCGACGAAAGCATGGTCAATATCGGGAGAAACATGAAATCCGCGCAGATCTTCGTCACGATGCTGCCGCTGCTCCTGGTATACCCGTTTCTCCAAAAATATTTCGTCACCGGCATGGTCATCGGCTCGGTAAAGGGTTAAAAGTATGAAAATTATTCGCAAGACAGAAGATCAGGCGCTTTTCGATCTGGAACAACTCGGAAACGGCGTGCTCACGTTCACCTATCCCGCGTCGGCGGGCGCTTCGGTTTCGTGCGCATACGGGCCGTATCCCGATTTTATCAACTTTCGTTGTAAATGCGATATGAGTATTTTCGAAGGCAAAGCGATCTGCCGATCGAAAAAACTGGTCACGGCGCGCTACCTTCTCGTAACCGCGCACGGTGTGCCGCTCGAAAGCGTCGATCTTTCTTTTCAAGACAAGATGTTGCCTCTCGAAAAATACGGCGATTTTTCCTGTGATTCAAAACTGTTCGAAAAAATGTTTTCCGTGTGCGAACACACGCTGCGCTGTTGCGTATTTCCGCACACGCAGGGCAATTCGACCTTTGACTTGCAGGGAGAGAAGAACCGTGAATTCGCCCTGAACTGGCACGGAAAGTATTCCGATTACGTCATCGTCGACGGCGCGCGGCGCGACCGCGAGGTCTGGGTGGGGGATCTGTATCCCGAAATACGCAACGTATGGGCGTTGTTTCGCAATAAAGAGGTGATCCGCAATACGTTCGACGTGATTTTGGACCAGATCCGAGAAGACGGATTTATTCCCGCGAGCAGTATTTCCATGCAGGTGTTTTACGAGTACAACTGCTGGTTTCTGATCGTGTTGGAAGACTATCTCAAAGTCAGCGGCGATACGGATTTTTATTTGGAACATCTGGAAAAAGTGCGCGCGATCCTCCGATTTATCCTCACGATCTTAGAGGACGGCTGCCTGGATCTGGGGAAAATGCAGACTTGGGCATGGACTTCCAGCCGTCACGGTAAGATCACGAGCAGCAACTGCGTTTTATATGCCGCACTCAAGGCGGCGGCGCGTATGGAAAAGAATTTGGGTAAGGATCTTGCGTCTGCGCAGAATTGCGAGGCTTTGGCGGCGCGGCTGAAAAATAAGATCAACGAAGAGTCGTTCGATCGGAAAAAGAAGTTATATTACGATATCATGGGAACCCCCGGGCGCTTTTCTTCGGACGCGGCGGCGCTTGCCGTGCTGTTCGGCGTGTGCGAGCAACAGGACCGCAAAAAAGTTTTGTCGGCGCTTTGCGAAAAATTCAAGACGCCGTACGGTATGCTGCTGTATTACCCGAAAGAAGAGCCCGACGGGCAGAATTTCGTTCATAACGACCACGTGTGGCCCTTCGTTAACACGCTGGTGCTCGAAGCGCTTTTGAAAAACGGCCAAACCGAACAAGCGTTGCCGCTGCTGCAAAGCGTCTGGGGCACCATGCTGCAAAACGGCGCCGATACTTTCTGGGAGATCATCGACGGGAACTTTGGAACATTTATGCGCACGCGCCTGAACGACCCGCCCGACGACAGGGATACCTGGAACAGCGAATGTCACGGTTGGAGCGCGGGGCTGCCGTATCTGTTCTTTACTTACTTCGCGGGCGTCCGTCCCGTAGAATACGGCTATCAAAGCATCGAATTTTCTCCCGTATGTGCGGGGCTGAACGACGTTCGGGCAGTCGTTCCCGCCGCGAACGGGGAAATTCGCGTCAGTATTTACAAAGATGCGGACGGTGTTCGCAGGGCGGAACTCGTCTGTCCCGAATCGACGCAGGTCGGCTGGAAGAGGAACGTCGCGCATCTCGATACGGCGCCTGCCCGCGAAAACGGATATACGGTCTATTCTTTTTTGTTGAAGGAACAGGTATAACGGAACATAAAATAATATAAAAAACGGTCTGACGTGAGCGGGCCGAAACAGGAGAATTATATGATAGATTTCAGCGACGCGCAGTGGGAAAATGTAAAGACAAATTACAGGCGCTGGTGGAAAGGGGAATTGGGAAGACCGATTTTGCCGTGCGTATTTTGGGGGCGGGACGCGGGGCGCGAAATGCCGAAAAATCCGCTGCTTTCCTTTGCCAACTGCAACGATCTTCGCATCACGCCCAAACAGATCGTCGACAGATACGATTACGAACTGAGCGGTTACGAATACGTCGGGGACAGTTTTCCCCTGATGCAGACCATGCAGTTCGGTCCCGGTATCGTCGCGGCGTTTCTGGGTGCGGATCTTCTGAACGATTCTCAGACGGTATGGTTCAGACCCAAAGAAGTAAAGCCTTTAAACGAAATGCATTTTGAGTACGACGCCGACAATATCTGGCTGGACCGTATCCGTGAAATTTTTATCGAGGGCATGAAACGCTGGCAGGGCAACGTCGTGATCGGGTTCCCTGATCTGGGCGGGATCATGGATATTTTAGCGTCTTTCCGCCAGTCCGACAATCTTTTATACGATCTGTACGACGAGCCCGAGCAAGTCAAACGTCTCGTAAACGAAATTGCAGACCTTTGGCACCGCTTTTATCTCGAACTTTGCGAACTTTTGAAGGGCTCGCAAGGGTACAGCGATTGGAGTTCCATATATTACGAAAAGCCGTCGTATATGTTGCAGAGCGATTTTTCCTTTATGATCGGGAACGACATGTTCGACGAATTCGTAAAGCCCGAACTTGAAAAGACTTCCGCCCGCCTTTCGAACGCCTGGTATCATCTGGACGGGATCGGCGAACTGAAACATCTGGACAGTCTGCTGACCGTCGATACCATCAAAGGAATACAATGGGTCCCCGGCGAGGGGGAACCGCGCACCCGCGATTGGAGCGAAGTTTATGCGAAGATCTCGAAGGCGAAAAGAAAGATCCAGGCGTATTACGATCTGGACTTTCATCTCGACGAAATTTTGCAAGTCATCGAACGGCCCGACGATCTCGTCAAAATGCAGTTCGGTTATTCCATCGACAGGAAAAACGAGATCGTAGCTCGCCTGCGCAAATACGGCGCGGAATAAAAATGTAGCACGATTTTGCTAAAAAAGAGAGTTGATTTGTCATCATTCGCGGCTTTCGGTTTTTCTTAAAAAATTGACTTGACGGGCGGGGGAAAAAGTATTAAACTATACCCGTAAATAAACAAGCGCGTTGAGTGCCTTGCGAGAGCAAGGGTAAAAGGGAAATCGGTGAAAGACCGATGCAACAGCCATTACTGTGAACGGTGAAACGCTGCGCATACGCCATTGAACGGAATCGTTTGAGAAGGCGCGCACATCTTTGAAAAAAGACCGCAAGCCAGGAAACCTGCTTAAAGCGTTACGGGAAACATTCTTGGGCAAATGAAGAATGCGGCCGACATATCTTTCTCAAATCTCGATCGGGAAAGTCTGCGTCCGCATACCGTTTTTGCGGGCGCATTTTTGTTGCCATCTTCTCGGTTTATTTATAAAAATATCCTTTTAAGGAGAGGTAGAAATGAAGAGAAGTCTGGCACTTGTGCTCCTCGCCGTTCTGGCAATGAGCACGCTCCTTTTTGCCGCGTGCGACAAAAAGGAGAACGAACAGCAGGGTATCACGGTCGCGTATTCGCAACTTACGAGTACGGGTAAGGAAGAAAACACTTTTGCGGAACTGTTTTCCATCGAGCACTTGAAGGACGAAAACGAAAAAGCGTATTCGAAAATAGAAGTGTTCGATAAGGAAAAGAAATTGGATACTTCCTGGCTGCTCCTTCCCGAGGGTGTGGACAAGGTTTCGGGCGCGCCCGCGGGCGTCAATATCATGACCTTTCGGGACAGGCAGAACATTATGGTCTCCTCCGCGAGCACGATGGCGCTCATCAACGCCATGGATGCGCTTTCGAAAGTCCCGATGACGACCGCCGATACGACGTGGCGGATCCAGGAGATCAAAGACGCGATCGATAAAGGCACCGTAAAGGAAGTCGGCAAATACAGCAAGCCCGACTACGAGCAGATCATTTCCATCGGCGCGGAAAAACACGTAACGTTCGCGGTTTTTTCGACGATGCTCGATTCCGTTCCCGACGTGTACGACCAACTGACAAAGACTTGCAATCTGCGCATCATGCGCGACCAGTCTTCTTACGAGAGCCACCCGCTCGGACGTACAGAATGGATCAAGATCTACGGAGAGATTTTCGATATGCGCGATAAATCCGACGCTGTTTTCAACGGACAGGTCGAGATCCTCAACGAAACGACTTCGAAAATCAACGTGCCCGAAGCGGAGCGTAAAACGGTGCTTATCTTCTATACGACTTCGACGAAAGACACCTTCTACGTGCGGAACGCCGCCGATTACGTGACGGAATTGGTCAATCTGGGCGGAGGAAAGCAGGTCGCGGAGATCGGCCCCGGAAAGTCGGGCAATACGAAAATGACGCAGGAATGGTTTATCCAAGAGTGTTCGCAGGCGGATTACGTTCTGTATAACTGGACGAGCGGCGCTTCGGGCGTAAAGGACGAAAGTCTGCAGGGGCTGATCGACGCGCGTCTCGGCGATTGGTTCAAGGATTTCAAGGCGTATAAAGAGGGGAACGTGTGGCGTACCTCCAACGATTTCTATCAGAAGATGGACAAGATGGGCGAGATGGTCGCCGATATTTACAAAATGCTGTACGGGGAAAACGTGTCCGATACGCTTACGTACGTGAACAGGCTGAAATAAAAAATGAAGGAAAAAAGCAAAAAATTGCTGCGGACGGAGATATGTTTTGCCGCGCTGGGCATCGCCCTGTTTCTCGCCGTCATACTCAACGTATGGATCGGCAGCGCGAATATCTCCGTCGGCGACGTTTTTAAAATTTTATTTACGAATCAATTCGCGGGGCAGGGGGCGCACACCATCGTGTGGAGCGTCCGACTCCCGCGCCTGTGCGCCGCCGCGCTTTTGGGCGGCGCGCTCGGCGTTTCGGGGTATTTGATCCAGACGTATTTCCACAACCCCATCTGCAGCCCGTTCGAACTCGGCATCTCCTCGGGCGCAAAGATGGTGCTCGCTTTTTTTACCGTCGTCGCCACTAACTTTATCGGCGGTCTTACGGGCGTGGGCATGGTCGCGGTTTCGTTCGTCGGTTCGCTCGTATCCATGGGCGTCGTGCTCCTGTGCGCGGGCAAGACCAAAAACATGGCGGTTTTGCTCATCATCGGCATCATGATCGGTTACGCCTGCTCGGCGGTCACCGACCTTATCATCACCTTCGCGCAGGAAGAAGAGATCGTAAACCTCACGTTCTGGTCGATGGGCAGTTTTTCGGGCAAAGATTGGAGCGACGTGCTCGTCATTGCCTGCTTTGTGCTCGCGTGTTTCGCGGGTACGCTGCTGCTCGTCAAACCCATCACCGCCTTTCAGTTGGGGGAGGGTTACGCGCAGAGCATGGGCATGAACGTCAAACTGTTCCGCCTGCTCATTATCCTGCTTTCCAGCCTGTTGTCGGCGTGCGTGGTCGCGTTCGCGGGACCCGTTTCGTTCGTCGGCATCGCGGTGCCGCACCTGACGAAACTGCTCTTTAATTCCTCGAAGCCCGCCGTCGTTTTGCCCGGAACGTTCCTGCTCGGCGCCGTGTTCTGCCTCGTGTGCGATCTCATCGCGCGTACGATTTTCGCGCCGACGGAACTCGCCATCGGAACGGTTACGGCAATATTCGGCGCGCCCGTCGTCATCGCCATGCTCCTAAAGAGCAGGAGGAAGAGCGTATGAACCGCCTTTCCACCCGAAATCTGTGCGTAGGATACAACAAAAAGGTATTGATCGGCGGTATCTGTATCGAGATCGGCGCGGGCGAGGTCGTTTCTCTCATCGGACCCAACGGCGCGGGCAAATCCACCGTTTTAAAGAGTATCACCCGCCAACTGGAAAGTTTGGGCGGCGCGGTGTACGTGGACGGCGAAGACTCCGCCGCGCTTTCCCCTAAAAGTTTTGCGACCCGTTTTTCCGTCGTTCTCACCGAACGGTTAAAAACGGACCGCATGACCTGCGGCGAGATCGTGGAGGCGGGGCGTTATCCGTATACGGGTTTTTTCGGCAAACTTACCGAAGAGGACAAGCGCATCGTGCGCGAGAGCCTCGCGCTGGTCGGCGGGGAACCGATCGCGGAGCTTCCCTTCGACGCGATCTCCGACGGACAGCGCCAGCGCATTCTGCTCGCGCGCGCCATCTGTCAGCAGCCGCAGATCATGGTGCTCGACGAGCCGACTTCCTTTTTGGATATCCGCTATAAGATCGAATTGTTGAGCATTTTGCGCAGACTTTCCGCCGAGCGCGGCATGAGCGTGCTTTTATCCCTGCACGAGATCGACCTTGCCGCCAAAATTTCCGACAAGATCGTGTGCGTGGACGGGGACAAGATCTCCGCCGTCGGCACGCCCGAGGAAATTTTCCGCGGCGATACCGTGCGCGATTTGTACGATATCTCTCGAGGCGATTATAATCTCTTGTTCGGCAGCGTGGAACTGGAAAAGCCGACGGGCGCGCCCCGCGTGTTCGTGCTCGCGGGCGGCGGCAGCGGCATTCCCGTGTTCCGCGCCCTGCAAAGGAAGAATATTCCCTTTTCCGCAGGGATATTATGCGAAAACGACGTGGACTTTCAGATCGCCCGCTCCCTCGCCGCGGAAATCGTGTCCGCGCCCGCGTTTTCCGTTCTGACGGAATCGGACGCGGCCCGCGCCGCGCAGGTCATGCTCCGTGCGGGCGCGCTCCTTGTCGTCTGCGAGCAATTCGGCGCGGCGAACGATGCGGCGAAAGCGCTGATTTCCATTGCGAAAGAGAAAAATATTCCCGTCTATACGGAAGTTTCGCAAGTTCCCTTAACGGGCTCGGAGGCGCAAAATGAAGGGTGATTTTCCGCGCCTGCTGCTTTCGGGCACCAACAGCGGCTGCGGCAAAACGACGATTTTTTGCGCGCTGTTGCAGGCGCTTAAAGACCGCGGCGAAAACGTTGCGGCGTTCAAATGCGGTCCCGATTATATCGACCCCATGTTCCACCGCGCCGTTATCGGCGCCGAAAGCGGAAATCTGGACAGTTATTTCTGCGGAGAATATCTTTCCGCGGTGTTTGCCGATTCCGCGCGGGATCTCAACTTGATCGAGGGGGCGATGGGCTATTACGACGGCCTGGGCTTTACCGACGAACACAGCGCGTACGACGTCGGCAGACGCTTGCACGCTCCCGCCGTGCTCGTCGCGGACGGCAGGGGCAGTTCTCTTTCCATCGCCGCGCAGATGCAGGGCTTTCTGCGTTTTCGCAAGGACAGCAACGTCAGGGGCTTTATTCTCAACCGCGTTTCGCGCGGTGTATACGAGGGAATAAAAAAAATCTGGAACGAGGAGTGCGGCGCGAAACTGTACGGCTACTTTCCCGTATTGCCCGAAGAACTCGCATTCAAGAGCCGCCATCTGGGATTGGTCACGGCGGCAGAAGTTGAAAATCTGCGCGAAATGCAGATGAAACTTGCAAAAATCGCACAGGATTCCGTGGATATAGAGGGGCTTACGGCTCTCGCGGCGTCGGCGCCCGCGCTCGAATACGATCCGCCTGTCCTGCCGCGTTTCCCCAAAATCCATATCGCCGTCGCAAAGGACGCCGCGTTTTGCTTTTATTATTCCGAAAACCTCGGGCTTTTCGAAAAAATGGGCGCGGAACTGTCGTTTTTCTCCCCTTTGGAGGACGCCGCGCCGCCCGCGGAAGCCGACTGCCTGTATTTCGGCGGCGGTTATCCCGAGTTGTACGCGGAAAAACTTTCCGCCAATGCGTCCATGCGCGAAAGCGTGCGCGCGGCGCACGCGCGCGGCGTGCCGATCTTTGCCGAGTGCGGCGGTTTTCTGTATCTGAACCGCCTGCTGGACGGATATGCGATGGCGGGCGTGTTGCACGGCGAGAGCGTAAACAAACATAAGCCCGTACGATTCGGCTACGTCGAGTTGGAGGCGAACGAGGACTGCCTCATCGCGAAAAAGGGCGCGCGCCTGCGCGGTCACGAGTTCCATTATTACGATTGCACCGAAAACGGCGAAGCGTTTACCGCACGCCGCAAGGGGAGCGAATACCGTTGCACGGCAGCGGCAAAAACGATCGCCGCAGGCTTTGCGCACGTTCATTTTTACAGCAATTTGGAGTGTGCGGCGACGTTTTACGAAAATTGTCTGGAGGCAAAGAAATGCAGGAAATGAAGCCGATGGAGATCGAGCGCAAAAGTTTCGAGATCATCGCAAGCGAACTGACCGTACCTTTGGCGGCGGGAACGGAGGATATCGTCAAGCGCGTCATCCACGCCACCGCCGATTTCGACTATGCGGAAAACCTCGTCTTTTCCGAGAACGCCGTAAAGTGCGCGCGGGACGCGATTTCGGGCGGGTGCGATATCGTCACCGATACCGAAATGGCAAAATCGGGCATCAATAAGAAAATTTTGGCTTCGTTCGGCGGGAATGTACACTGCTTTGTCGGAAACGAGACGGTCGCGCGCGAGGCGGAAAGGCGGGGCGTCACCCGTTCGAAAGTCGCCATGGAACACGCGGCGGGGCTTGAAAAGCCGTGCATTTTCGTCATCGGCAACGCGCCTACCGCGCTCATGTCGCTTTTGGATCTCGCCGAAGCGGGCAAAGTAAGCCCCGCGCTCGTCGTGGGCGCTCCCGTCGGGTTCGTGCACGTCGTGGAAAGCAAGGAGCGCCTGCTCGCATCGGGGCTTCCCTATATCGTCGCAAGGGGCAGAAAAGGCGGCTCGAACGTCGCCGCAGCCATCGTCAATGCGCTCGTTTACGCGATCAGGAGATAGAATGAAGAAAATATGTCTGTTTTCGGGCACGAGCGAGGGAAGAGAACTCGCGTTCTCGCTCGCGCGGTACGAGGCGGAACTGATTGTATGCACGGCGACCGGATACGGCGGAAGTCTGAGCGCTTCCCCGCGTGCGCGCGTCTGTGCCGGCGAGATGGATTGCTCCGAAATGGAGCGCTTTTTCGAAAGAGAAAAGTTTGACTGCGTGATCGACGCGACCCATCCGCACGCCCGCGCGGTCACGCAAAATATCCGCGACGCCGCGTCCGCGGCGAACGTGAAATGTTTCCGCGTACTGCGCGGTTTGCCCGCGCCCGACAGCGACGCCGTTTGCGTGCGCAGCGCGTCGGAAGCGGCGGCATACCTTTCCGCGCGAAACGGGCGTATTTTTCTCACGACGGGCAGCCGTTCGCTCGCCGCGTTCGCAGAATTGGCGGATCGGATCGTCGCGCGCGTGCTGCCGCGGTCGGAATCTTTGCGGGAATGCGAGGCGATCGGGCTGACGCCCGCGCAGATCATTGCCATGCAGGGGCCTTTCAACGAAAAAGAGAACGATTTTTTGATGGAGCGTTATCCGTGCGAATGGCTCGTGACAAAACAGGCGGGACAGCGGGGCGGTACGGATGCGAAGATCGCGTCCGCCAAGCGCCGCGGTATGGGCGTCGTTCTGATCTTATCGCCTGAAACGGAAGGGGAATCTCCGTCCGCCGTCCTTCAAAAAGTGGTGCGGGAATATAAATTGGCAAGGAGAGAACAAAATGGAATTTAAAACGGCAGTATATAGCGAAGAGGCGCGCAGCCGCGCGTATAAGCGTTGGGATTCCATCGCCAAGCCGCTCAAAGGTATGGGAATGTTTGAAGATACGATCGCGCAGATCGAGGGTATGCCCGCGGCGCATATCGGCAACAAGCGCTGCGTGCTCGTGTTCTGCGCGGATAACGGCGTGGTCGAGGAGGGCGTTACGCAGACGGGCAGCGAGGTGACCGCGGCCGTTGCGGGAAATATGGCGTCGGGCAACGCCACGGTGTGCAAGATGGCGAAAGTCGCGCGCGCGGACGTGTTCCCCGTCGATATCGGAATGCTCCGCCCCGTCGAGGGCGTGCGCGACGTGCACGTTTTGCGCGGAACGGGCAATTTTTACCGCACGCGCGCCATGTCGCGCGAGGATTGCGAAAAGGCGATCATGACGGGCGCTTCGCTCGTGAAAGAACTGCACGCGAAGGGCTATTCGATGATCGCCACGGGCGAAATGGGCATCGGCAACACCACCACGGCGAGCGCGGTGGCTTGCGCCCTGCTCGGCGCCGAGCCCCGTTATCTCACGGGCAAGGGCGCGGGGCTGTCCGACGCGGGCTTACGGAGGAAGATCGAGGTCATCGAGCAGTCGCTCGCGCGCCTGAACCCCGATAGCGGCGACGCGGTCGACGTGCTGTCCAAAGTCGGCGGGCTGGATATCGCGGGCATGTGCGGCGCGTTCATCGGCGGCGCCGAAGCGGGGATCCCCGTCTTGATCGACGGCGTCATCTCGGCGGTCGCGGCGCTGTGCGCGGCGAATATCTGCCCCGCGAGCAAAGATTATATGATCGCGAGCCATATGTCGGGCGAGCCCGCGGCAAAATTCGTGTTCGAAAAACTGGGCATACGGGCGCCCATCTGCGCGAATATGGCGCTCGGCGAAGGCACGGGCGCGGTCGCGCTCATGCCGCTTCTGGATATGGCGTATGCCGTCTACGGCGGTATGCTCGCCTTTTCCGACGCGGGCATCGAGGAGTACAAGCCGCTGTGATCGCGCTGTTTACGGGCGGGAGCGGCAGCGGCAAGTCTGAAATGGCGGAAGCGTTCGCCTGCCGCCGCGCCGAGGGCGGAAAACTGTATTACTTCGCCACCATGCGCGTGTGGGGGGAAGAGGGCAGGGCGCGCGTCGAAAAGCACCGCCGCCAGCGCGAGGGCAAGGGCTTTGAAACGATCGAGTGTCCCGACCGCCTGCCGCGCGGGATCGCGGGCGGCGTCATCCTGCTCGAATGCCTTTCCAACCGACTCGCAAACGCCATGTTCGGAGAAAACGAACCCGACCCCGTCGGCGTGATTTTATCGGAGATAGACGCGCTCGCGCGCGAGAACGATCTCGTCGTCGTTACGAACGAGATTTTCTCCGACGGCGCGCAATACGACGCGGAAACGGCGAAATATATTGAAAATCTGGGGATTCTGAATCAAGAACTCGCACGGCGGGCGCAGATATTTGCGGAGAGCGTGTATTCTCTGCCCGTCGTGCACAAGGGAGCGCTGGAATGAGATCGATCTTGAACGGGCTGCTCATCGCCCTGTCCATGTATTCCAAAATACCCGTGCCGCAGGCGGAATGGAACGAGCGCAATATGCGCTATGCGTTTTGCTTTTTTCCGCTCGTCGGCGCATTGATCGGCGGGATCGGCTACGGTCTGTACTATCTTTTCGACTTTCTCGCCTTTCCGCCCCTGCTCGTTGCGGCGTGCGTCACTGTATTGCCCGTGCTCGTTACGGGCGGCATCCATCTGGACGGATTCTGCGACACGTTGGACGCCGTCTCTTCCCGTCAGCCGCGCGAGAGGAAACTGGAAATATTGAAGGATTCGCACGCGGGCGCTTTCGCGATCATCTGGTGCGTCGTCTATTTCGTCGCGTACTTTGCGGCGGCGGGCACGCTCACGCTCCAAACGTATGCGGTTTTTGCGCTCGCCTATCCGTTAGAACGGGCTTTGAGCGCTCTTTCCATCATGAATTTCCGTTCGGCAAAGGAAGGGCTTGCCTCCACGTTTAAAAATTCGGGCAGCCGCGCGGCGGTGAGCGTCGTGTGCGCTTTATGGCTGGTCGCCGCGGCGGCGGGCTGTATCCTGCTTTCTCCCGTGCTCGGCGCGATCGTGATCGGGTGCGGCATCGCGGCGTATCTTCTGTGCATCGCCGTCATTTTCAAAACGTTCGGCGGTATGTCGGGCGACCTCGCGGGCTGGCTTTTGCAAGTCATCGAACTGGTCATGCTTCTCGCCGCCGCGATAGGAGGGTTTTATCTATGCTGACGCTTGTCATCGGCGGCAGGTCGCAGGGGAAAATTGAATTTATCCGAACACAATTCGGTCTGTCGGACGCGGAAATCGTTTCCGCCTCGCAAATTGACGCGTATCCTTCCGCGCGCGCGCTCGTGCATCTGGAAGAACTCGTCAGAGAGCGCGGCGGCGCGGCGCTCTCCGCTTTGGAAGAATGGCTCGCGTCGGAGGATCGGATCGTATGCTGCGACGAAGTGGGGCTGGGCGTCGTGCCCGTCGATCGCGCCGAGCGGGAATACCGCGACGAGGTGGGCAAAACGTTGTGCGCGCTTGCCGCGCGTGCGGAACGGGTGTACCGCGTCATCGCGGGCATAGGGCAGAGGATCAAATGAACGACCTGTATTTTATCCGCCACGGCAAAACGGCAGGCAACGAACAAAAACGTTATATCGGCCGCACCGACGAACCGCTCTCCGCGCTCGGACGGGCGGAACTTGCGGAAAAAGACGCGCCTTTCGCGGAAATCGTCGCCGTATCGCCGCTTGTCCGCTGCGTTGAAAGTGCGAAAATTTTATACCCGCACGCAAAGCAATTCGTCGTCAACGGTTTTCGCGAATGCGATTTCGGGGATTTCGAGGGGAAAAATTACGCGGAACTTTCGGACAATGCCGACTATCAGGAATGGATAGACTCGAACGGAACGCTTCCTTTTCCGCACGGAGAGCAACCGCTCGCCTTCCGCGCGCGCTGCGTCGAGGCTTTCGGCGATTTCGCGAACACTCTCCGCAACGGGCAGAGCGCCGCGCTCGTCGTGCACGGCGGCACGATCATGGCGATCCTTTCCGCCCTCGCTTTGCCGAAAAAAGATTTTTACGATTGGCATATCGGAAACGGACAGGGAGTCGCCGCCGTCTGGAACGGCAGAACGCTCGCCGTCGGGGGCGCGTTATGGCAGTAACTTTATTGCGGTTTACTTTTTATTCGGTTCTGATAGGCTTTGTCATCGATCTTTTCGTCGGCGATCCGCGCCGCTTTCCGCACCCGATCATCGCCATCGGCAAGTTCATTTCCCTTTGCGAACGCGCTTTTCGGAAAATTTTCCCCAAAACGCCCGCAGGCGAAACCGCGGGCGGCGCGTGCATGGTCGTTTGCGTGTGCATCGTTTCGGCGGGCGTGCCTGCGGGACTTTCGGCGCTGTGCTTTTGGCTCAGCCCCTATGCCTATCTTGCTCTCTCCTCACTGTTTTGCTGGCTCGTCCTTGCGGCGCACAGCCTGCGTAAGGAGAGCATGAAAGTGTACAAAAAATTCAAGGAAGGGGACGTGGAGGGCGCGCGCTTTGCCGTTTCGATGATCGTAGGCAGAGATACGGGCACGCTCGACGAAAAGGGGATCGCCCGCGCGGCGGTGGAAACGGTCGCGGAAAACACGTCCGACGGCGTCGTCGCGCCGCTGCTGTTCCTGTTTCTGGGCGGCGCGGTCGGCGGATTTCTGTATAAGGCGGTCAATACGATGGACTCGATGGTCGGCTATAAAGAGAACGGCTATCTGTATTTCGGAAAGGCCGCGGCCCGCACCGACGACGTGTTCAACTATATCCCCGCGCGCCTTTCGGCGCTGTTCATGCTTTTGGCGTCGGTCGTCTTACGGTATCGCCCCCGCAACGCGTGGAAAATCTGGCGGAGGGACAGGCGTAAGCACGCGTCGCCCAACTCCGCGCAGACGGAATCGGTGTGCGCGGGCGCTTTGGGGCTTCGGCTGGCGGGGGACGCCGTCTATCACGGCGTTCTGCACGAAAAACCGTACATCGGCGACGCGCTGCGCGAGATCGAACCCTTCGACATCGTGCGCGCCAACCGTTTGATGTACTGTACGGCGTTTGCCGCGCTCGTCGTCTTTGCGGCGATCGCCGCGCCCGTTCTGTTTTTAGCGATTTAGGAGTACGTATATGCGCTTTTTGCAAGATAAACACGGCGGAGATCCGCAGGCGGAAATTGATTTTTCCGTGAATATCAGCCCGCTCGGCATGAGCGGGACAGTGTTCGACGCCTGCGTTTCCGCCCTGCGGCGCGCCGACCGCTATCCCGACCCGTACTGCGCGGCGCTTCGCGCCGCTCTCTCCGTAAAAGAGTCCGTCCCCGCAGAAAATATTCTCGCCGGTAACGGCGCGGCGGAACTTATCTACGCCTATGCGGCGTCGCATGCGGGCGAACGGGCAGCGGTTTTGGCCCCCACGTTTTCCGAATATGCCAACGCCGTGCGCGCGTTCGGCGGAGAGGTCGGTTATGTTTTCGACTTTGCGGCGGCGGAACGGGCGGTTTGCGGCGGCGCAAAGACTGTGTTCGTATGCGCGCCGAACAATCCCGACGGCGCCATGCCCTCGCGCGGTGAGGTATTTTCCCTCGCAGACGCGTGCGCGGCGAGCGGCGCACGGCTGTTTCTGGACGCCTGTTTTTACGATTTCGTGGATGACCCCGAATTTTCTTTGACGGAATTATTTGCACTGCCAAACGTACTTGTTTTGCAGGCGCTCACCAAAAGTTGCGCGCTCGCCGGCGTGCGGTTGGGGTATCTGATGGGGGCGTCGGAAGAACTGCAACGAATTTCCGAAAAATCACAGCCCTGGAACGTGTCCTCGCTCGCGCAGGCGGCGGGCGCCGCGGCGGCTGTGGATCGGCGGTATTTCGGATTGCTGCGCGAAACGGTGCGTACCGAGCGCGCGTTTCTGGAAGACGCGCTGCGCCGCGCGGGATACGCGCCCTTCCCCTCGCGGGCAAATTTTCTTTTGTTCGAGGGAGAGGAGGATCTCGCCGCGCGGCTGAAAGAGCGCGGCATTGCCATACGCGACTGCGGCGATTTTGCGGGGCTGACGCCCGCGGCGGGAAAACGATACTATCGCATCGGCGTGCGGACGCACGCGGAAAACGAGGCGCTGCGCCGAGCGCTTTTGAAGGAGAAAGAGTGATGAAAGCCAAACCTATCATGATCCAGGGCACTATGTCCAACGCGGGCAAGAGCCTTACGGCGGCGGCGCTTTGCAGAGTGCTGAAACAGGAGGGACTGCGCGTCGCTCCTTTCAAGTCGCAGAACATGGCGCTCAATTCTTTCGTCACGAAAGAAGGATTCGAGATGGGCCGCGCGCAGGTCGTGCAGGCGGAAGCGGCGGGCAAAGAGGCGGACGTGCGCATGAATCCCGTTCTGTTAAAGCCGACGACGGACGTAGGCTCACAGGTCGTCGTACTCGGCAAGTCCGTCGGAAATATGTCCGCGCGCGACTATTTTGCGTATAAAAAAACGCTGATGCCCGCCGTTATGGAGGCATACGAGGGACTTGCGGCGGAAAACGACGTCATCGTCATCGAGGGCGCGGGCAGTCCCGTCGAACTCAATTTAAACGACAACGATATCGTGAATATGGGGCTCGCTTCGCGTTTGAACGCACCCGTGCTGTTGGTGGGGGATATCGACCGCGGCGGCATCTTTGCCCAACTTTGCGGCACGGTTTCGCTGCTGTCCGATCGGGAACGCGCGCTTGTCAAAGGACTTCTCGTCAACAAATTCCGCGGCGACGTTACCCTCTTTTCGGAGGGCGCGAAACTGCTTGAAACGTTATCCTCAAAACCCGTTCTGGGCGTAGTGCCTTACTTTTCATTGGACATCGACGACGAAGACAGCCTTTCCGAACGCTTGCAGGCAAAGGGGAAGGGCGAGGGGATCGACGTTGCCGTCCTGCGCCTCCCGAAACTTTCAAACTTTACCGATTTTGCGCCGTTTGAGCGATCGAAAGGGTGTTCGGTCCGCTATGTTTCCCGCGTTTGCGAGTTCGGCGCGCCCGATCTGGTCGTTCTCCCCGGCACAAAGAGCACCATAGAGGATCTGCGGTTTTTAAAATCGAGCGGACTTGCGGAGCAAGTCGTAGCGGCGGCGCACCGAGGCGTGCCCGTGTTCGGCGTATGCGGCGGATTTCAGATGCTGGGCAAAAAAGTCGCCGACCCTTTCGGCTGCGAATGCGGCGGCGAGGAGGAGGGACTTGGGCTTCTTCCCCTGGAAACGGTGTTCGGCCGCGAAAAGTGCCTGCGCGAAACGAAAGGCGTGATCGGCGGGCTTTCGGGCGTGTTTTCCTGCCTGAACGGGCAAAATTATACGGGCTACGAGATCCATATGGGGCAGTCGGGCGAACACGCGGCAATCGTAAACAGCGGCTGCGTGTACGGCACTTATGTGCACGGCATTTTCGACGAAGCGGGAACCGCCGCGAAAATTGTACAGGCTCTGGGCGGTGCGCCCGTCGAGGACGAAGACGCGCGGGCGGTCAAGGAAAAAAATTACGACGAACTGGCTCGGCTGTTCCGCGGGAGCGTGGATATGAAAAAGGTAATGGAGATCATCGAACATGGCGTCTGATAAAACTATTTCGGAAACGGGACTCGTACACGTTTACTGCGGCGACGGAAAAGGCAAGACGACGGCTGCGATCGGGCTGTGCGCGCGCGCCGCGGGCAGCGGAAAAAAGGTACTGTTCGTACAGTTTTTCAAGGACGGTAGTTCTGCGGAAAACGTATCTTTGCGTTCTCTTGCGAACGTGGAAACCATGCACGAGCCGCGCTATTTCGGCCGCGTTGTCAATATGGGGCAGGCAGAATTTTCTCTGTGCCGCAGCGCGTATTCCGCCCTGTTCGAAAGAGCGCTGCGCCGCGCAGCGGAGGAGAACTTTGATCTACTGGTGCTGGACGAGGCGGTTTCCGCCTGCAATCACGGCGCGATCGACGAAAAGCAACTTCTGGGTTTTCTGAAAGCCCGCCCTGCGGGGCTGGAAGTCGTGCTCACGGGAAGAGACCCCTCCCAAGCGCTCATGGAAGCGGCGGATTACGTCACGGAAATGAAAAAATTCAAACACCCTTTCGAATCGGGGATCGCTGCACGCCGCGGCATCGAGTTTTGAACGGAAATCTGCAATATATTCGACAAATTTCTGAGAAAAAAGCGAAAATATTTTATAGAATTATTGACTTTGTATCAGATTTATGATAAGATTGTGATATCTGAAATTGTAAAAAATTGGTAATATTTATTCCATATATACGCCATATACACATTTTGCGGAAAGAAAAGGGCGCCCTTTTCTGCGTTTTTCTATGAAAAACGCAGAAATCATATTTATAAGCCTCACGCGGAAAATAAAAATTGAAAATTGTATAAAACGAAATAAAAAACGGAGGGTGGTTTATGGAAGTTTTGATCGTCGTGATCTGTACTTTGTTCGTCGCGGGCATCGCCGCCGCGCTCGTTTACAAAGCGGTGACGATGGCAAAGGAGATGAAAAAGTACAGGCAGGAACTCGAAAAAATCCGTGATAACGACAAATATCTTCTCGATATCGTGCAGGAAGGCAAGACTGTCCGCATCGAGTGCAAGGACGTCAACACCGAAAACGTGGAACTGATCGCAGAGGATAAGGAGGGGTAAATTTATGAATATGGATTTATTTTACGTCGTTATCAGTTGCATTTTTGTGTTCCTGCTCATCGTGGGAGTGATCATGATGGCGATCGATTCGCGCATGGACTATAAGCGGAAAAGGGCGATCGCGCAGAAAATAGAGGACGGCCGCGGTATGCGGCTGGAAAGCGACGACCTCGTTTTGAAAGTGGTAGACGGAAAAGTGGAGATCCTCGAAGACGTGCCGTATTCCGAATTGGCCGCCGCGGCGTCGCCCGCGTCGGATACGGAAACCGCGCCCGTCGTGCCTGTGTCGGAAACCGAGGAAGTGCTGGAAGAACTCGTCAGCCGTTACGGTGAGATCACGGAAAACAGCATCATTTTCCAAAAGAGCAAAAACCTCACCTTTGCGGATAAGTACAACGCGCTCGAAGAAAACGCGCGCGCCCGTTACGACGAGTTTATGGCGTATATCCTCTCCAAACCCGATTGCCGCAAGAGCGAATCTTCCGTCGGGGTCACAGTGAAGAACAAAACGGACAAAATGCTTTCGGTAACGATCAAACGCGGCGTCGTGGAACTGAATTTCATGCTGACGAACAGCGAACTCAATCGTCTGGTGCGCGCGGAGGGGATCAAGGATATCAAGATAAAACCCGTGGTCATCCGTCTGGAGGACGATACCGATCTGCGGCTCGCCAAGCAGACGGCGGATATCACGTTGGAACATCTTGCGGAGGAACAGCAGTACCGCAAGGAAAAGAAAAAGGAATTGCGCCGCAAACGCAACCAAGAAATGCGTGCCGCGGCAAACAAAACATTATAAAAGACAAGGAGAAATGTTTATGGAAAACAATCGTTTCGGAAAGTCCGGCGTGAAAAACAAAACGCGCCGCGCTTTCACCATCACGGAACTTGTCATCGTGATCGCCGTTATCGCGATCCTTGCGGCAGTCCTGATTCCCACGTTTTCAAGTGTGATCAAGAACAGCAAGAAATCGCATGACGAACAGTATGTCAAGGAAATCAACGTCGCGCTTTCCGCATACAAAGGCGAAACGGGCATGGCTCCCGAAGATTACGAGGGTCTTATGCTCGTTCTGAAAGATTACGGTCTGACGGATGAAAGCAATCCCTTCCTGCTCGCCACGGCGCTCAAACAGGAAAACGCTTACATAGTGTGGTATCCCAACGCCAACTCGGTCATGCTTATTTCGGAAGATACCGACAATCTTATGGTCACGTTCACGTCCTCCATCGGTTTGGGCAACGGTGTTTTCGTGCTCGACAGCCTGGGTAACACGTCCACGCTCGGCTACGCCCTCTGCACGAACGGCGAGTATAACTACGTGGCGCAGTTATATTATGACTTTTACGTGACCTGCGGCGGCGATATTACAGAATTTATCACTTCCGGCTCGTACGACGCTGCGGACATCAAGCAGAATATCGGCAATCAGGCGTGGGCAAACAGCATTATCGCCTCGCTCAAAAACCAGCAGCAAGGTTACAGCCACTCGGCGAAAATAGAGGCGAGCATCACCGAACAGTTGAAGACCTCCAACTCCGCGACGATCGATATCGGCGAGATCACGTCGGGCGCCACCGATTCCGTCAAGGTGCAGCAGGCCGTCCGCTCATCGCTGGCGACGCTCGCGACCATGGCAAACGCGGACGACCAGGCGGAAAAACTCGCCAAAAAGACGGTCAAATTTGCCGACGTGGAAGACGTCGAAGTCGATATGTCGGGCGTACAGACGACGGCGATCGGCCTTACGTACCGCAAAGAGATCAAGGAAGCGTCCATCGCCAACAACACGCCCTCTTCGTTTTCGACCGATTTCGGCGGCATGACCATCAAAAATTTCGAAGTGAAGGAAAACGACTTCGTTGCGTCGGGTTCCGAATGGCAGACTGCGGCGGATAACGGATATTCCGGTCCTGCCTACTGCTTTACGTACGGCCTGTTCGGCACGCTCTATGCGAAACCCGGCGAAACGGTCACCGTATCCAACCTCACCGTAAAGGACGTCAATGTGAACCTCAACGGCGCGACCGAAACGATCGGCGGACAGAAAGTCGCTGCCATTTCCGATATGGCGGGCATCATCGCGGGCTATACGCAGGGCAACGTGACCTTTAAAAATATCACGGTGGACGGCTCCTCTGTGGAAGGCGAAAAAGGTTCGTTCTCCGGCTACGACGGCGTTGCCGCCATCGTCGGCAGATGCTACGGCGCTACGCAGAATGCGTCGGATAACAATACCGTTCTCATTGAGGACTGCCATATTTCCGATATTTCCATTTACGGCCAGCGCAGGGCTTCGGCGTTCGTCGGCTACTTCGGTGTGGGCGCGAATATTTCCATCAAAGACAGTTCCGTGAAAAACGTGGATATCACGGTAGAGAGAAGAGACGGCGGCGCTCTGTACACTGGGCTTTTCGCACACTCGCCCGCAGGAAACCACACTCTTACCGTGGACGGCGTTACGGCGGAAAACGTGACGACTTCGGTTAAATTTTACGATACAAACAGTAATCTGGTAGATTTGGAAGATCTCGCGTCAGGGAGCAATCTCGCCCGATATTATTATGTGGAAGAAAACGGTGCGAAAGTCCTGTTGATGTGCTCTTCTGCCACGGATAAAAACGACTTGCGCGAAACGGGCAACGGTTTTACTTTGAACGGCAAAAAAGTAAACATCGGAGCGGTCAACAAACCCGGCGAAGTTTCTTTCGCCGCATAACAAGCCATAAAGCCGCCGCACCGTTGCTGCGCGGCGGAAAAACGGCTGTTTTTGCGGTGAACGGCCATATAAAAACAATTTAAGGAGAAAAGGATATGTTAAAAAAAATGAAAAAGGCATTTACGATCACAGAACTCGTGATCGTGATCGCAGTCATCGCGATCCTCGCCGCGGTACTGATCCCCACGTTTACGCACGTTGTCAATAACGCAAAAGTTTCCTCGGCGATGCAGACGTGCAGAAACGCACTCACCGATTATCTCGCGCTCGTCGGCGGCGACGATGATCCCGATAACGACGACGCCACGGGCATGGTCTTCGTGTCCGACGGCTATGCGTTCGTGTATCTCAACAGCGCTTTGCAGCAGATCGGCGATGTTGATAATCTCGCGGTCATTAAAAACGATACTGGAGATATTTCGAAGTTGAAAGCGACTGTAGGCATTACTTTTACAGGTACTTTCGAATCGACGATTACCATTCAATTCGGCGACTCGGACGAAGGAAATAAAACAATCACGAAGACTATGTTTGATGCGGAAGAGGGAAAACATAATGCGCAGAATCTGTATTTTTACGCAATTACTCTCAACAATACGCGTTATTCCGGTTATTTCACGTATGAGGCGGGGGAATCTCCAGTTCTGCAGTTACAGGGCGCAACGTATTCGTATACCTGTGGCTATATCAGTCAACAAGGCGGCGATTTGAAGGTTACGGCCGCTTAACAAAGTCATAAGACTTTTGGGAAGCACCGCGCTCAAAAAGTCGGAAACGGTCTTTGAATGAAAGAGGGACTCTGAATAAGACGTCCCTCTTTTGGTAAATTCGGCGCGTCCGATTTTTTTATGAACGGGGACATTACGGGAAAATGCGATATGAGATCGTTATCAAAAAAATATTCGCGGGCGTTTACGCTGTACGAACTGGTCATTTCTATCGTACTGTTCGCGCTGGTCGCGTCGCTCGTCATAACTTTCATCACGTATATGTCGGCGTTCAGCGAGAAAAACAGCGCCTCCACCCAGCGGGTGCGCGAACAACTCGCTCTGCGCAAGGAGATCGATTTTTGGTTTTCCGCGTTCGATGCCGAAAATTATACGCTTTCTCTCGAACGCGACGGGAACAGGCTGCTGCTCGCGTCGGATCGTGAAACGGGCGAATCGTACTCCGTGACGGAAGAAGTTTCCGACGACGGCATAAAAACTTTCGTCTTTACCTACCCGTCTGTCACGGTCGTCGGGGAAGATGTGATAACCGGCCGCGTGAAATGTTCGCATATCTCCGCCGTCTATTTCACCGTGTATCCCGAAATGCCTGTATTCACGCTTGGCGAGGGCGAAAAGTCGCTCCGCTTTACCATAAATACGATCGTCAAGCCCGCGATGTATGCTTGCGACATCGTCTATTCATAAGGTGATACCATGAAAATTTCTTTAACGGATTTTTCTTTGTCGGACCTGAAACAGAAGCCGCCCTCCAAGCGCGCGCTGCATATCGTGGTGGGGTTCGACTGCGTGTATAAACAGGTGCGTATCCTGCGCCTTTTCGGTCTGGATTTTCAAAACGCCGTCGTGCAGGAATTTCCCTATGCGAGCCATTTTTTATCGGAAGAGTTTCTGACGGAGTTCAAAAGTATTTTCGAAGAATATTTCAAGACGCTGCCCACTTCCCGCCAACTGATGTGTTACCTCGTCCTGCCCGATAACGCCGTGGCTATGGACGACGTTTCGCTGCCCTCCATGAAACAATCGAAACTGCTCGCCGCGCTCACGGCGCATTTGCAGAACGAATACAAAAATTACAAGGATCTGCAGTTCAATCATTACCTTGCGGGCGGAAACCGCCAATACGTCACGTTCTTTCTCACGATCGTCCGCAAAAATTATCTGACGAATCTTTTCCGCTGCATGGCGATCAACCGCTTGTATTCCAAAACGGTTTCGTATTCGGCGAACTGTATGCTCAATTCGGTCATGCAGTTCAGGCCGAATTTCCGCAAGCGTTCCTTTATCCTGTTGGACATCAAGGCGGAATATACACGCGTGGCGATCTGCGTCAAAGGCAAAACCGCGGGTTATGCGCATTTCATGCTCGGCCTCGTGCATCTGAAAGACGACAAGGTATTGCAGGAAAATATGCAGTACGACCACGACGTGGCAGATCTTGCCATCATCAACGCGAAGGAACGCGCGAAAATGAAGTCGCTTACCGTGGACGAGATCCCGGAAGATCTGGCGGACGTTGCGGACAGCGTCACCGAACAACTGATCGCGGGCATGAATCTGAACGAAACGGACGCAGCCGTTTCCGAAGTGCTGGCCGAAACGGCGGGATCGAGGCCGCAGGTGAATCCGCTCGCCTCCGCAGTGGAAAGCATCGTCGCCGAAAAGGAAGAAGAGGCGGACGAGTTCGACGAGGAACAGGCCGAGGAAGAACGGCGCGAACGGCTGATGAAAGAAATGCTCGAAGCGCGGAAGAAAAAGGTGTTCGCGCGCAAAATGCCCAAGCGTCTGCCGAAATTCATGCTGCGCCCCGTACCCGAAGAACCCGAGGGGATCATGTACGAAAATTTCCGTATGTTTATCAAATGGGCGCTTTTGTATAACGCGCAGTTAAAGCGGCAGGAATATCTGCCGAAAATGGAGTGCGTGGCGGTCAATCTTCCCGCAGAGTATGCTTTTCTGATCGACAGGGCGAACGCGGAGGAGGAAAAGAGCGAACTTCCGTTCGAGTACCTCGGCGATCTCGGCAACGAAAACGTCGGCGGCAACCTCGATCTCGTGGGCGCGCTCTATACTGGCATATATAACAAGAGGCAGAATTTTTAATGGATATGCGTCGGAAAAAAGGGTATTCTCTCACGGAGGTCATCGTGTCGATGGCGCTCATCGTGCTGGTGTCCGTCACGGCGTTTATGGTGTGCTACGTGGGCATAAATGCCGAAAATAATTCGGATACGAATATGCAGATCTTTTCTTCGGCGGAAACTTTCCGCAAGTGTTTCGAACATACTTTAAGACAGTTCGGCAAAGGGGAAAACGAGGAAGAAAAGGACGCGTTTTTGGAAGGCTTCAACGATGCGGTGTCCTTTTCTTTCGGCGCGGATATTTCGGAGCCGTTCGCGAACGAAACGCTTCTCGGGGGCGAATGGAAGATCTCTGCGCCCGCGGCGAATACGGGGTTCCGCGACGACGGCACGCCGAAAAACGGCCTCAGCGCCTATTATTACGGCGCGGACCGCGCGGGCGCCACGTACGCCTTCGAATACGAGGCGTTCGCCGCTCTCTCGCGCGTGCTGTGCAGGATAAATCTGCGCTCGAACGTGTATTACGTCACGATCGAGGGTTATCTCGCCGGTTCCGAAAAGGCGGCGTATCTTTATACGGAGCAATATTGAAATGATAGGCGGCAAAAGGGGACTGACGATAGAATACGTGCTCGTGATGATGGCGCTCGTGGCGGCGTTCATCGTGCTCGTGCTCACAACGGTTTCGCTCACGTCCGAGAGGGCGGGCGCGTACCGCGAATATATTGAGCGCAAAGCGCTGCTCGACGACATCGGGCAGAGTTTTATCGACGCCCGCCTCGCGGGCGAAACGCCCGATCTCGACGCGTTTTCCGATAACGAAGAAAATTTTCAATGGATCGTCAGCGGCGACTCGCTGATCGTAAAGTCGCTGAAAAAGATAGAACTGGTGGTGGAGTTGGCGCGTGTAGACGGCGCGCTCAAAGTGGTCGTCTACCGCTACGGCGTGCTGTGATATGGAAAGGTTTTATTTCTGGGTGACGTTTGTCCTTTTTGCGGTGCTCGGTCTGATGATCGGAAGTTTTCTGAACGTGGTCGTCTACCGCCTGCCGCGGGGCATGAATCTGGCAAAACCCGCCTCGCATTGCACGTCTTGCGGACATAAACTCGCCTGGTACGACAATATTCCCGTATTTTCCTATCTCTTTCTGAGAGGAAAGTGCCGATACTGCGGCGCGGCCGTATCTCCCCGCTATATTCTGGTGGAAACGGCGAACTGCGCGCTGTGGTGCGCCGCCGCGCTGGTGTTTTATCCGCGGGGCGTCGCGTATACGGCGTCGTGCGCGCTGGCGCTCTCCGTATTGCTTTCGGCGGCGTGTTGCGACGGGGAAAATATGTTCATTCCCGACAGCCTGCAAGTCGCGCTCGCGCTGTGCGCCCTTGCGGCGCTCTTTGCCGACCCCGTAACGGACTGGCGGGATAAACTGATCGGCGCGGCGGTGAGCGGAGGATTTTTTCTGTTTTTTTATCTGATCTCTTTCCCTATGTTCGGGCGCGAAGGGCTGGGATTCGGAGACGTCAAGTTGATGGCGGGCGCGGGGCTGCTGCTCGGATGGAAAAATTCTTTCGTTGCCATCGGTTTCGGCGTGCTTTGCGCGCTTGTCGCGATCGGGGCGAAAAAGTTCGTTTTCCGCAGGGCGTGTTCTCTCTATGACGGCGCGGAGGAATTCGCGTTCGCGCCTTATCTCGTCGCGGGCGTTGCGTTCGCTCTGTTTGCGGGCGACGCTGTCCTGAACCTGTATTTGTCACTCTTTTTGTAAAGGAAGGTCATTCTTGAAAAAGTATAAATATACGGCGATCAATCTGGATAAGAAAAAATTTACGGGAGTGTTCCTCGCAGAGGACGAACAGCAACTCGCCCGCCGTCTTGCGGAGCAGAGCCTGTATCTCGTCAAGGCGTCCCCGATCAAAAAAACGACCGCAAGCACCTTTTTTTCCGCGAGCGGTAAGGTCAGCGCGAACGAACTTGCCACGTTTTGCCGTCAGTTCGCCATTATGGTGACGACGGGCATTCCCATCGTGGATGCGCTGGGGATATTGAAGGCGCAGTCCTATTCGGGGCTGTTGAAAAAAACGCTGGAATTCGTATTCGAGGACGTAAAGAGCGGCTTGCTCTTGTCGCAGTCGCTCGAAAAACACAAAAAGATATTTCCGCAGTTTCTGCGGTCCATGATCTATGTGGGCGAAATATCGGGCGCGCTCGATAAAATACTCGTCACGCTTGCGGACTATTTCGAAACGGACGCCCGCATCAAAAAAAAGACGAAAAGCGCCATGATCTATCCGATCATACTCATTTTTATGGCGGTCGGCATCATCGTGCTCATGGTCGCATTCATCATACCGACTTTTATGGACGCGCTTTCCTCGCTGGATATAGAGATGCCCGCGCTCACGATGGCGCTGTATAATATGAGCGTCGCGTTTCAGGAGAACTGGAAAAAGATCGTGTTGATCGTATTGGGCGCCGTGCTGACCATATTTTTGCTGCTGCGCACGAAAAAAGGCAAAGACGTTTTCGATACGTTCAAACTGAAAGCGCCCGTCATCGGCAAGATCACGACCGACCTCGTCACCGCGCGTTTCGCGCGCGCGTTCGGTCTGCTCATCGACGGAGGCATGGACGTTGTGGAATCGATGGAAACGGTTCAGATCGTTCTCGGGAACAGATACGTCGAAAAGCGGTTCAAAGCGGCGATAGAGGACGTGCGCCAGGGCATGAGCCTGACGGTGGCACTCGATTCCTACAAATTATTCCCGCCCCTTATCATACAGATGATCGCCGTAGGCGAGCGCACAGGCTCGCTTGCCGAGGTGCTGATCCGTTCCTGTCCGTTCTTTGACAACCAGGCGGAAACGGCGCTTTCCTCCATCATGACCGTATTGCAGCCGATCATCCTCGTCATCATAGGCGGCGCGGTCGGCGTGCTGTTTTATGCCATCTATTCGCCTTTGCTACAAGTCATGCAGGGTTTCGGAGTGTGATTTATGGACATCAATTATGAACTTTTACAGTATTACGCCTACAAAAAGATCATCAAGCGCAAGCAGATCAAGTCCATTTACGACGAATGCACCCGTTTAGGCGTGCCGATCGAAAGTTATATGCAGGCAAAGGCCTATTGCACCGAGGTAGAGGCGCTGCCCGTACTGGGGGAATTCTACTGCCTGCCCTATACGGAAGTGGATATGCTCGACATCGATAAATCGCTCATCGAAAAATTCGAGTATTCTTTCATGAAAAAACATAAATTTCTGCCCGTGTCGCTCAACCGCAACGGCGTGTTGCTCCTGGCGGTCGGCCGTCCGCTCGACACGCACGCGCAATCTGTCATCGCGGTGGAGTTCACCTGTGACATGGATTTTATCCTCGTGCCGCCCACGCAGATAGATATCTATATCGACTCTATCGTGGCGGTCATCTCCACCACGAAAGCGCTGGGAGATTTGCAGGACGCGGGCGACCGCGACGTGATCGACCGCGTGATGACCGGCGGTATAACCGTAGTGGACAGCGTGGACGACGTCATCAACAATCCGTCCGTGCGGTTGGTCGATTCGATCATACGGGAAGCCATTCCCTTCAAGGCGTCGGATATCCATATAGAGCCTTTCGAGCGCACGGTCAAAGTGCGCTACCGTATCGACGGCGATCTGCAACTCCGCGTGGAGTTCCCGATAGAATCGTATTCGGCCATCTGCGCGCGGCTCAAGATCATGTCGGGCATCAATATCGCGGAGAGGCGTATCCCGCAGGACGGCCGTATCGGCATGAGTATCAACGGCACGGAATACGACTTCCGCGTATCCACGCTGCCCACCGTCTACGGCGAAAAGTTCGTTATCCGTATTCTCGACAAAACGTCGTTCAACTTCACGCGCACCGAACTCGGATTCACGAACGAGGAAAACGTCGTCATCGATAAAATTCTGGCGCATTCCTACGGCATCGTCCTGCTGACGGGGCCGACGGGATGCGGAAAATCGACGACGCTGTATTCGTTTTTAAAAGAGATAAATAAACCGACGGTCAACGTCATCACCATAGAAGATCCCGTGGAATATACCATGCACGGGGTGAACCAGGTGCAGGTCAACGCCAAGGCGAATTTAACTTTCGCCTCCACGCTGCGCAGTATTCTCCGACAGGATCCCGATATCATCATGGTCGGGGAGATCCGCGACGAGGACACGGCGGAGATCGCCGTCCGCGCCGCGATCACGGGGCATCTGGTCTTTTCCACGTTGCACACCAACGACGCGCCCGGCGCCATCATCCGCCTGGAAGATATGAAAGTGACCGATTACCTCGTGGCGGACGCGCTGGTGGGCGTCATCGCGCAGCGGCTTGTGAAAAGGCTTTGCCCCGCCTGCAAAAAGCGAGGCAAGACCAACGAGACCGAAATGAAGATTTTAGGGATAGAGGAGCCCGTTTCCGTCTTCCGCCCGCAGGGATGCCAGTTCTGCGCGGGCACGGGCTATAAAGGGCGCGTCGCCGTGCACGAGATCATGTATATGAGCGAACGGCTCAGATCTGCCGTGACTGCGGGCAAGCCGCTCGAACAACTGAGGAAGATCTCCGAAGAAGAGGGCATGGTCGGGCTTTGGGACAGTTGTAAAAAACTCGTACTCAAAGGCGTTACGGATATCGCCGAACTTATGGGATTATACGACGATTGATCGCAAATATCGCCGAATAAATAAATGCAGCAAGGAGGATCGATTATGAAAAAAATCTCCAAAACGACCTGTGAACAGGGTCTTAAATCGATGATATTCATCGCTATTTCATGTTTTGTGCTCTTTTTACTGAGCGTTTTCGAGGTGCTCGAAGTGCAGCGCGCTACCTGGTATCTCATACTGCTTCTCGCCGTGCTGACTGCGGTGCAATGGGCGGCGGCCGTCCTCGTCCTGAATTTCCGTTCGGACGAAATCGGCGAAAATACCGATATGCGGAAAAAAGACTGGCTTTTCACGTTTATACCCGCGGCGGCGGGTTTGGCGTTGCTGATCGTACTGTACGCGTCGCTCCGCGGGGTACCCTTTTTCACGATAGAGGGGAAAAACGTCCTTCTGTCGCTGCTCGTTCTGCTCGGCGGCACGGGGCTTTGTTACCTCTTTGATTACGCCTATATCACGGCTACGAAAAAGCACGTCGTGCAGACGACGACGGTGAAGATCGTCAAAAAGGAAAAGGCGGAAAACCCTAAAAAACAGGCGAGCAAAGAGGATAAAAGGGAAGCCGGAAAACTCGACCCCGAAACGGCGGTGTTCCCCGACCTCGTCTCCATCGACAAAAGATTTTTGCTCGAACCGTATGCTCCCGCGCCCTCGGCGGAGGTGAAACTGCACGAACTCTGTTCGGGTTTCAACGCCTATCTCGAAAGCAAGGGAATGTTTTATACCATGGAAACGCTGCGCGCTTTTGTCGGCGGACTGGCGTGTTCGCGCTTTATGATTTTAGAAGGGCTTTCGGGTACGGGCAAGACTTCGCTGCCCAAATATTTTGCGGAATACTGCGGCGCCAACGTCTGCTTTACGTCCGTGCAGGCCTCATGGAAAGACCGCAGCGACGTGTTCGGGTATTATAACGACTTCGTGGGAAAGTTTAAAGAAACGCCCTTTCTCCGCGCGCTGTACGAGGCGAATTACCAAACGGACGAGATCCATCTCATGGTGCTCGACGAGATGAACCTTTCGCGCATAGAATATTATTTTGCGGATTTCCTGTCCGTGCTGGAACTCGATGAAAGTCAATGGAAGATAGAACTTATGCCTGTTTCCACGGGCGGCGCGCTGCCCAAAAAACTGGTGGACGGCTGTTCGGTCGCCATTCCGCAAAACGTGTGGTTCGTGGGTACGGCGAACAAGGACGATTCCACCTTTACCGTGACCGATAAGGTATACGACCGCGCGATCGTCATCGACTTTTCGCAGAGAAAGGAAGCGAACGTTTTAAAACGCCGCGTGCCGCAGATCCACCTCGGCGCGGATAAATTGCAAGCGCTGTTCGCGGAGGCGTTCGCCGACCCCGCCTATAATTTAAAGCGCGCGGAATATGAAAAGTTTTCCGTCCTCACCGATTTCGTGCTGGATGCTTTCGACATCAATTTCGGCAACCGTATACTGAACCAGATCGTCCGGTTCGTACCCGTGTACGTTGCGTGCGGAGGCACGTCGGCCAAGGCGCTCGATCTGATGTTTTCGCGCAAAGTTTTGAGAAAACTCGAAGGCAAATTCGACGACGGTATCAAGGCAAATCTCGTCAAACTGGAAAAACTCGTGCTCGACGAATACGGCAAAACGGAATTTTCTTCCACGCTCGAAACGATCGCACGTCTTAAAAGGAAATTGATCTGATGTCTTTCGTTGCGCTTGAAAAGTTCAATAAACAATTCGAAAACGGCGGCAAGAGGACGGTGAGCGAACTTTTGCGGCTGGAAAAAGAGGGGCGTTTTGCCTTTTATATGCCCGATGCGGACGACGTCGACGCGGATATGCTCGCCGACAGGGTGGGGAAATGTCTGCCGAATATCTGCGAGATCGTTTCCTCCCCCTATGTGGTGCTGAAAAGCGAATATAAACAGGTCCGCACCGAGTTGGCGGCGGGGCTCACTCCGCACGGGATACGCTCTACGGTGAAGGATCCTAAACTATGGAAAAAAAAGGACGGCAGGCTCCGCCCCGAATTCGTTTACGCCAAGACCAACGAGGACGAATACGACATTTATGAAAACAGAATGGTAAAATCGCTGATCGACCGCGTGGTGCGTTTTCTCGACGCGCCGATGGAACGTGCGAAAAGCGGGGTGAAAAATCTCTATCAGTCGTATTTCCAAAGCGCCGCGTTGAGTAAGATCGACCTCGTGAAACTGATGGATAAAGACCTTTTTACAACGAGCGACGGCCGTTCTTTCGAGGATTACAAAAAACTTTACTATCTTCGTGCGAAATTTTCCCAACTGCGCAGCAGCGCTTTTTATAAGATCATGTCGGGCTGTCCCGCGTTTGCGGGACAGCCCGAGGCGACGAATCTTTTCGTGCATAATAAAAATTACAACGCCTGTTTTTGTCTTTGGCGTTTTTTGGACGAATGCGGCGCGGGCAGTCTGCTTTCCGAAGATCAGATCAAATCGGTCTATGCGGCGTTCATATCGCTCGCAATGATCGGCATTTATGTACGTTTCGGTTTTCAGATCGTAAATGACGTCGGTATCGGACGCATAGACGAGGATTTTTCGCTGCAAGGTTACGAGTTGGAAAACGATCTTTTCAAAGTGATCGTTTCCGCTTCCGTAAAAAAGGCGGAGATCGTCGTGCAATGTAAAAAGACCAGAACGCAGCAGACTACGGCGATAAATTTTCATACCGACGTTTCTCAGCCGCCCTCTGAGGAGGAACACTTTACCGTCAGTCTGTATCGCACCGATTACAGCGATTGCGCCGCCTGCGTGGTGCCTGGCAATAAAAATTCCCTCAAAGACCTTGAATCCATCGTGCGCTGTACGGTATTCACTTTTGAAACGGAACCCGGGATCTACGACAGGATGTGCCTTGTCTGCGGGAGTCCCATGGTCGAAAATAAAAAATATTTTTATCAGTGCGAGGACTGCGGCGCCGTATATTCGTTCATTGAAAAAAATCTCGTATGGCTCAACCGTTTCAGCGTGCTCGGCAAAAAAGATATTTAAAGTAAAAGCGGTCAAAATCGATTGATTTTGACCGCTTTTTGCGCACCGCAAGCCCTGTTGCTTTACTTCATAAAATCGATGTCAACGTTACCGTTGTTGCAATTCACGGTCAACGTTTTATCGCCGCCGTCTTTGTTTACTAAATTGCTTTCTCCTTTTTTGATCGTAACTTTAATCGTATAATCATCACAACCGCCTGCACAGGGATACTTCAATGGAGATATAAAATCCAGATATTTCTACAAGACAACTGAAAACAGGTTGATATTTGCATTGATTAAAATAGAATGTCCTTTATATTTGCGCAAATTCTCTAAATAATAAGTAAATCCGAACCAATCACTTTTGATGAGTAAAAAGTTCGGATTATACTTTTTTGGCGCAAATACTTGTCTATGCCAAGCACACGCCACGGTGCCAAAAGGTTGTTTTCCCTCTGAAATATTTGGAAAAATTATCGTATTGTAGTATAATAACAAAAAAACATACTCGGAGAAAAATGATGGCAACTGACACGAATAATAAAACTGAAACACTTTATACGTTATATATATTGACTTGTATCGCAAACAATAAACGATATATAGGTATCACAGATAAAGATCCTCAATTGCGCTGGAAGGGTGGTGATGGATATAGAACTAATTTTGAATTATATACAGATATTCGTAAATATGGATGGGAAGAAGGTTTCAAACATGAAATAGTTTCTACAAATCTTACATTAGAAGAAGCTAAAGAAGCAGAGAAAGTTTTTGTTAAAACATATGATACTCAAAATCAAGAGAAAGGCTATAACCATAGGGGCGGAGGAATTTGCTATGGTGGAAATAGACCTCGCGGAAGTATCGGTGAAAAATTAAAGTTATTGCGTAAAAATAAGCATTATACACAAGAAAAGGTTGCGGAAGACTTAGGATTAGTGCGAGCAACAATATCAAATTATGAAGTTGGACGCAGGGTTCCGAGTATGCCAGATTTACAATTGTTTGCTCAATATTATGGTGTCGATTTTGGATATTTTGGAGTAAGCGCAACAGATCCTGACTTTGAATTAAATACAAGAATTATTGAATATTTCAAAAATGAAGCCATAAGTATTGAAGAAAAAATTGCATTATTTAATGATATTATTTTGGCATATACCAAATATATAATAGAAGACGAGGAATAATAGCAAATGATATTTATTAAACAAACAGGACGTGAATTGGCGATATTTGTGAGGCGATATGAAACAATCGGATGGCGTTATTCTTTGTAAAAATTTTATCAATGATTTTATAGACGAATATCTAAAAGGCAATATTTATGCCTTTTATGACTTTGACTTTGCTTCTCTACGCCAAGACAAACGATTTGGTTGTAATAGTCGCGGTTTTGATTGTGATGATACAAACTTAACACGAGCAATATGTTTTATACTATGGGGTGAGATATTTCCTGATTTGACTGTGTCCGACATTGGTACAGGACAAAAGTATCGAGGTGATACGTTAAATACATTTAATACGGTTTTTGGTTCTTATTTTCCAGAGCAACACTCCTGTGTTGGAATAGAAAGAAGCAATGCTTCTGAAAGTTTACGTGTATTGGCAAATAAATTTCATGCCGCCTATCACTCAATAGGAAACTTTATTCTTTTGCCCAATATTGCTGAAACGGATAAAAAGCGGGCTTATACGCTGAATACTTATCGAGGAATAGCTTATAAGGATTATTTTGATTTATTTTTGAGCCGCTTAGGTACCTGCTTGACTTCTACCAATGGCGATAAACATTTGATTGCGTTAATCGACCGAAACGAATTTTTCTTTTCTTGGCTGCAAACAAACGGCGGGTTAAAGTATCTTAGTGAGTTATGTTGGTTAGAAGATTATTTTGCCGATGATAGGCCACAAGATATTTTTTCGCCGTATGTGTATTGTTTAAGGAAAAAACAGGAATGGACAGATTTTGAAAAACTGTATTACATAGAATACGTTGAAAAATATTTGATTACGGCAATGTCTATCATTAAAAATCGTGCAGCGAAAATGATAGAGCAACTCTCTATAAAATGCCGATAGATAACAATAATAAAAAGAACGTAAGTCGAATATTTGACTTACGTTCTTTTTGGCGCACCTTAAGGAGTTCGAATCCCTAGCCTTCGGTTCCGTAGACCGACGCTCTATCCAGTTGAGCTAAAGGTGCATAAGATTTTGAATACCATATAATTATATCAAAATAAAAAAATTTGTCAATGGTTTTTCCGATATCTTACTAAAAATGCTAAAAATTTTCAAGGGTTATGAACAGATGTTTGGGTTATTGTTGATAACGTTTTCGATTTGGTCCGTTGAAAATACAATAATCGGGGCGTAATTTGTAAAAATATGGATAAAATGTGGACTGGTGTGTAGAAATTGTGGATAACTTTTTCGATCGCTGTGATTTTAATCACGACCTTTTCATTGACAAGACTTTTTAATGGTGGATAAGTGTGGATAAACAGCAGTTTTCCACACTTATCCACAAGGTTATGCACAGCGCTTTGTAAAAAATATGGCTTAATCGTTCGGGAACAAGACGGTTTTTCGGAAATGTGGATAAAATGAATTGTAAAACCGCAAATTTGGTGTTATAATATAAGAGGAAGAACATTCCGAATCAATCGAAAAATAAGGAGATAGAAAGATGGCTAAAATCACGGAAAATACCTTGATCGCGGATTGCATCAATATCAATCCCGAATCTCCGCGCATCCTCATGTCCTACGGTATGCATTGTCTGGGCTGCGCGATGGCGCACGGCGAAACGATCGGCGAGGCGGTCAGCGTGCACGGACAGGACCTTCAGGAACTTTTGGAAAAATTGAACGAAGGCGTCGAAGAATAATCGAACGGAAAGCGCGATATCATCGCGCTTTTTTGTTGGGGGGGACGATGCGATTTCATAAAAACATGGCGTTGCTCGCGCTCGAACAGTCTGCGGGCATGGCGGCACTGTATGCGGCGTATTTCGTCGGACTGTACTTTCCGCGCTGGCTGAATATTACGCTTGCGGTCCTTTTGGGTGCGTGCGCCTTTATCGGCTGTCTGGTCTGTTCGGAAAAGGGTAGGGAAGACGGCTTATTTCTCTTTCCCGTAATCTTTTCGCTGGCGGCGGGCCTTTCGGTCGCCGCATATTTCTGCCGCGTCGGAAACAACTTTTTCGGCAACTATCCGATCCTGCTCTTTTGTCTGGGCGCTATATTGCTCAACGGCGCGTTCCTTTTTGCCGATTGGGGGAACGGTAAGGCATTTATCGTGCAGAATGTTCTCTCTTCGCTCGTCGGTTTGTGCGTGCTCGCTTTTGCTGTCTATTGCTTTTGTAATTGGAACGCTTCCTCGCATGCGTTGATGTTCCGCGAGGGCGCGTTCGCGATGCTCTTTCTTTTTATCGTCATGGCGGGCGAGGGCTTATATTTATGGACGGGCGGCGATTTCCGCCATAAAATGAACCTGTCCTTCTGCGCGGCGTTTTTCGTCGTTCTGTTCGTGGTCCTTTTAATCATTACGGAAGGCGACGCGGCGGACGCTCTGGACGGTTTTGTTCCCGAAGGCGTCGGAAAAAATAAATTGAACAAATACAGGTGATAAAATGCACGAGATCCGTCAGGAAGACGTTTTGAAACTGAAAAAAATTTTCGAAAGTTCCAGGCGCGCGGTATTTTTCGGCGGCGCGGGAGTGAGTACGGAGAGCGGGATCCCCGATTTCCGCTCTGAGGACGGACTGTACAGACAAAAGTTCAAGTATCCGCCCGAAACGATCTTGTCGCATACCTTTTTTCTGCGGCATACAGAAGAATTTTTCGATTTTTATCGGGAAAAGATGTTGTTTTTGGACGCGCGGCCCAACGCGGCGCACTATAAGATTGCGGCGCTCGAAAGCGAGGGGAAACTTGCGGGCGTCATCACCCAAAATATCGACGGGCTGCACCAAAAAGCGGGCAGCAAAACCGTGCTCGAATTGCACGGAAGCGTGCACCGCAACCATTGCGAGGCGTGCGGCATGGGATATCCCGTTCAGAAGATCGTAAAGAGCAAAGGCGTGCCGCGCTGCGTCTGCGGCGGCGTTATCAAGCCCGATGTGGTGCTCTACGAGGAGCCTCTCGACTCCCGCACGACGGAGCGCGCCGTCGGTCTTATCCGCGCGGCGGACAATCTGATCATCGGCGGCACTTCGCTCAACGTGTATCCCGCGGCGGGACTCGTGCAGTATTTCCGCGGCGAGAATATCGTGGTCGTGAACCGCGGCGAGATCCCCGTGCGGGGCGCGGTTTTCATTGACGCGCCCATCGCGCAGTTGTTTTACCAATGTTAAAATAAAAATGAAAAGGGACGGCGTTGCTGTCCCTTTTCATGTATAGGCTCGTTTAAGCAAGATTTTTCAGATAAATATAATTAAATTAAAAAAACAGTTGACAAATAATATTTTACGAGTATAATAATATTTAAGGAGGTGCGCAATTGGATTTGACCAATATTGTTTTGGAAATGCAGGAGAGGATCATTAAACTCGAAAAAGAAGTTGCTTGGCTGAATGAACAGATTTCATCGAAATCATTGGGTATTGATGATTTTATTTTGAAAAGAGAAGAATCTTCGGATAAATCGGAGGGAAACAAGGATACAGTTAACAAGGTGAGAATGCGGGATAAAACCCGTTATTTGTACGACGACTCGGTCTATTTGAAAAATCACTTAGTTTTAGCGATCGTTCGTGATTATGTGAATAGAAATTCTCCGCTTACGCGAGAAGAGTTAATGCAAGCATTTCCGAAGCGTTTACAGGGTTCTATAGGCGTTGTCGTCAATATCGAAAAAGCAAAAATTCGCGGGGATTATAATTTACGATTTTTTACGGATGAAACCGAGATTCTTCACCTCTGTGACGGAGAAATGGTCGTCTGTTCGCAGTGGGGTATTGTTAATATACCATATTTTATTGAACAGGCGCGTCTTCTTGGTTATAAAATTACAGAAATTAAACAAAAAGGAGAAAATAAATGACAAACAAAAAAGCATGGGAAATTTTCGATGAATTACGAATTGAAAACGGCGAACCTTTTGAAACGCAAAAGATAGGAGAAACTGTTTGCGTTGTTCGACAAGGTATGAGGGACAATATAAAAATTTTGCTTGATGCTGAAAAAGGACTGTTTTACTTGGGCAGCGGCAAGCAAGGAGAATGGAAACAATTCAATTTTGATATCAGCGATGAAGAAGATTTTATAACTTGTGCTGAAAAAGTAATTGCTGAAACAGTAAAGCAGTTGAACAAAAAAGGAGTTATTCATCGTGGCGACGTGTTTACCGTTTCTACGAATGCACAACTTTTGAATTTGTTGCTAGGTAAAAATATGCGCGGATATATGAAATGTATATATGGTCTTACAGACTCTTATGCGCTTTTAATGCATACTTTCAATCAGGTAACGCAAGCAGGTTGGCTCAATCGGGAACTGGAAGACGGGACCGTCATTGAACAGTTTGTAGGGAATAAAAAAATTTTTAAAGCGCACGAAGGTCTGCCCGATAATCGTTACAGGGCATTATTTGAAAAACGTAGGGAAAAAGGGGTTTTCATTTTTAGGGGAGTATATAGGCTTTCGGATAAGAGTACCTCTAACAGACGTGTTTGGACTAAGGTTTGCGATCAAACAAATTTATTTGATTTTTGACATTACGGAGTAAAACATGAAAGCGTTATTTTTAGATATAGACGGAGTAGTTTGTTTACATAACGAGGCGACAGGACTGAATTGGGGTAAAGGCAATGACGATTTTTTCGATGCAGATTGTTGTCGGAGGTTGAAAGAAATTATTGATATCACAGGATGTAAAATCGTGCTTTCCAGTTCTTGGAGATTGTTTCCTGAAAGCATACGTTTAATGTTTAAACAATTTAAGCCTTACGGGATAACCCGCGAAGATTTTCTCGGCAAAACTCCTTCGCTGCAAGATCGGGGTGATGAAATTTTGGCGTATATTAAAAAACATCCGCAAATAGAAAAATTTGTGGCCTTGGACGATGAAGAATATAACAGTTATGCGTTTCCGTATGGTCGGTTGCTTTTGACCAAAGAAGAGAGCGGGATAACAGAAATGATTAAAAATAAATGTATACAAATGTTGATTTAAGGTATCTTAAATCTTTGCTTAAAAAAGAAAGTGCGGGGCGCGGTTTTCATCGCCGCGCCCATCGCGCAACTCTTTTCCATGTGCTAAGCGATAAAAAACAGGGAGAAACAGGCATAAAAGCCCGTTTTTTCCCTGTTTTTCTTAAAAACATATGAAATTTTGATTGACATATCTTGACGGATATGGTATTATAGTTAAGCTGTGTAATAGGGTAGAGACGTAAAGTTACTTTAATTGATTTAAGGTCGCGAGGATAAAAACAGCACAATCGCGCCTTTTTTCAAAGATAATTTACGTTGACAAATGTGAGGGTATAACCCTTGCGACTAACCGGAGGACAGCCATTCAATATTTTATATCGAATGGTTTTTTATTTTTTGAATTACTTCGACACACACGGCGCAGTTGATACAAAGTTAGTATAAAAACGGAGGAAATCAAACATGGCAGGACAAAAAATCAGAATCAAACTCGCAGCATACGACCACGAACTCGTCGATTTGGCGGCGCAGCGTATCGTGGACACGATGAGCAAGAGCGGCGCGAAGATCAGCGGACCCATTCCGCTGCCCACGGAAAAAGAAGTGGTTACCATTCTCCGCTCGCCCCATAAGTACAAGGACAGCCGCGAGCAGTTCGAGATCCGCACCCATAAGAGAATCATCGACATTTATACCCCCAACGCAAGGCTCTTGGACAGCGTCCATCTCCCCGCGGGCGTAGACATCAAGATCAAACTGTAATCTCTTACATTATTATATATATAGGACAACCCGGCAAATAATACTTTGAAGAAAGGTATTGAGATAAAAAATTTTAAGGAGTGAACTTTATCAATGAATAAAGCAATCATCGGTCGTAAGGTAGGGATGACCCAGATATTTACCGCCGAAGGAAAAGTGATTCCCGTGACGGTAGTAGAGGCTGGCCCGTGCCCCGTAGTGCAGATCAAAACGGTGGAAAAGGACGGCTATGCCGCTTTGAAACTGGGCTTTGACGAGACGAGCGAAAAGAGGGTGAACAAACCCGAGCTCGGACAGTTCAAGAAAGCGGGTGTGAAACCGCAGAAAGTGTTGAAAGAATTCCGTTTGAACGACTTGTCCTCGTATGAGGTCGGCAAGGAAGTTACGGTCGAAGTTTTCAAAAACGGCGACAGGGTCGACGTTGCGGGCACCTCCAAGGGCCACGGATTTACGGGCGTCATCAAGAGATGGAACCAGCACCGCTTAAAGGAAACGCACGGCGTAGGCCCCGTTCACAGAGAGGTCGGTTCTTTAGGTTCGATCAATCCCGCCAGAGTGTTCAAACTCATGCATATGCCCGGCCAGTACGGTCACGAAAGAGTCACGGTGCAGAACCTTGAGATCGTCAAGGTAGACGCCGCGAGAAACGCACTTTTGATCAAAGGCGCGATTCCGGGGGCTAAGGGCAGCGTCGTAACCGTTTGCGACAGCGTCAAAGCCAAATAAGGAGAGAGAAAAACATGCCTAGCGTAAAGATATATAAAATGGACGGCTCGGTTGCGGGCGAAATGCAGTTAAGCGACAAAGTATTCAACGCGGAGTACAACGAGCCTTTGATTCATCAGGCGGTCGTTGCCCGCCTTGCGAACGAAAGACAGGGCACGAAGAGCACGCTCACGAGGACGGAAGTCCGCGGCGGCGGCGCGAAACCCTGGAGACAGAAAGGAACGGGCAGAGCGCGTCAGGGCTCCATCCGCGCGCCGCAGTGGATCAAGGGCGGCGTCGTGTTCGCTCCCAAGAGCCGCGATTTCTCCAAAAAGATGAACGTGGAAGCCAGACGCGGCGCACTGTTCTCCGCGCTTTCCAAAAAAGTGGCGGACGGCGAACTCATCGTCGTGGACGAATTCACCGTCAGCGCTCCCAAGACCAAAGAAGTTGCGAAATTCCTCGACGCTCTCAAATTGGACAAACGTACCCTCGTGGTCATGGATACAAACGATGCGAACGCGATCCTCGCGAGCCGCAACATCGCAAAATTGAGCACCCTGCCCGTCGCGCAGATCAATACGTACGACGTGGTCGCGAACGCGAAAGTCGTTCTGACCAAGGGCGCCGTAGAGAAAATTGAGGAGGTTTACGGAGCATAATGAACGCCGAAGAAATCATCATTAAGCCCATACTCACCGAGAAAGGTTACGACGGCATCGCCGATAAGAAATATACCTTCAAGGTCGCGAAAGGCGCGAACAAGACCGAGATCAAAATGGCGGTCGAAAAGTTGTTCGGAGTCAAAGTAGAAAGCGTAAACACAGCCAACGTAAGCGGAAAGTTAAAGAGAATGGGAAGAAGTCAGGGAATGACCTCCGCCTATAAGAAAGCGATCGTACAGCTTACCAAGGACAGCAAACCCATCGAGTATTTCAGTTCGCTGTCGTAACCAATCAATTCGGAGGAAATTCAAAATGGCTATAAAGAGATATAAACCGACGTCTTCCGCGCGCCGTTTCATGACGGTGTCGTCCTACGAAGAGATTACCGAGGTCAAGCCCGAGAGAAGCCTTGTCGAGGACATGAGAAAGACGGGCGGCCGCAACAACACCGGTAAGATCACGGTAAGACATATCGGCGGCGGCAACAGAAGAAAGTACCGCATCATCGATTTCAAGAGAAATAAAGACGATATTCCCGCAAAGGTCAAGAGCATTCAGTACGACCCCAACCGCAGCGCGAACATCGCTCTCCTGCAATACGCCGACGGCGAAAAGAGATACATTCTCGCGCCCGTTGGTCTCAACGTGGGGGACGAAGTGGTGAGCGGCGCGGGCGCGGACATCAAGGCCGGCAACTGCCTGCCTTTCGAGAACATTCCCGTCGGCACCATGGTGCACAACATCGAACTGAAACCCGGCCGCGGCGGCCAGGTGGCGAGAGCCGCAGGTATCTCCGCGCAGTTGATGGCGAAAGAGGGCGCCTACGCGACCTTGAAAATGCCCAGCGGCGAAATGAGATTGGTTTCCATCCGCTGCCGCGCGACCATCGGGCAGGTGGGCAACGTCGAGCACGAGATCGTGCGCGTCGGAAAAGCGGGCAAGACCAGACATATGGGCATCAAACCTACCGTGAGAGGCTCCGTCATGAACCCGAACGATCACCCGCACGGCGGCGGCGAGGGCAAAAGCCCCGTGGGACGTCCCGGCCCCGTTACGCCTTGGGGTAAACCCGCTCTCGGCTATAAGACGAGAAAGAAAAAGAATGTCAACGATAAGTTCATTCTGAAAAGGATCAATTAGGAGGAATATCGAAAATGAGCAGAAGCGTTAAGAAAGGCCCTTACGTTGAAAGCCGTCTTCTGGGTAGAATAGAAGCGCTCAACGCGGCGAACGAGAAAAAGGTTTTGAAAACATGGTCCAGGGCATCTACGATATTCCCGCAGATGGTAGGGCATACCATAGCCGTGCACGACGGCAAAAAGCACGTCCCCGTCTATATTACCGAAGACATGGTGGGCTGCAAACTCGGCGAGTTTGCCCCGACCAGAACCTTTAAGGGGCATGCCGGTGCGAAGACGACCGGTAAGAAGTAAGGAGGCACAACCAAATGGCAACCAATACACGTGAAAAGACCAAGAGAATCGCGGAAAACAAGGACAAACGTCCCTATGCGACCGCAAGACATATCCGTATGTCGCCTTACAAGGTAAGAAGAGCTCTCGCCTTGATCCGCGGCAAGAGCGTGAACGAGGCCGTGGCGCTTTTGGAGTACGCGACCGTCATTTCCGCCGAACCCGTGAAAAAAGTCGTGCTGTCCGCCGCGGCGAACGCCGAACACAATTTCGGCATGGACAGGGGCGATCTGATCGTGGCGGAGGCTTATGCCGACCAGGGGCCCACTTTAAAGAGAATGAACCCCGTTTCCAAGGGCAGGGCGCACGCCATACTCAAAAGAACCAGCCATATCACGGTTGTGCTTGACGTAAAGAGTAAGTAAGGAGAATTCGGAATGGGACAAAAAGTTAATCCGCACGGTTTGAGAGTCGGCGTCATCAAAGGTTGGGATACTTCATGGTATGCCGATAAGAAGGATTTCGGCAAATATCTCAAAGAAGATTACGAGATCCGTAAATTCATTAAAAACAAATATTACAGCGCTGCGATCAGCAAGATCCTCATCGAGAGGGCTGCCAACCGCATCGTCGTCACCGTTTTCACGGGCAGGCCCGGCGTTCTGATCGGAAAAGCCGGCTCCGAGATCGAAGTGATCAAAAAGGATCTTTCCAAGATCACGGACGGCAAAAATATCGTCATCAACGTGACCGAGGTCAGAAAACCCGATTCCGACGCGCAACTCGTCGCGGAAGGCGTCGCGCAGCAGTTGGAAAAGAGAATGTCTTTCAGAAGAGCGATGAAACAGGCCATCGGCCGCGCCATGCGTTCGGGCGTGAAGGGCGTTAAAATGATGGTCAGCGGCAGATTGGACGGCGCCGAGATCGCGCGTTGCGAGCAGTATCACGAAGGGTCCATTCCCTTGCAGACGCTGCGCGCCGACATCGATTACGGTTTTGCGGAAGCGCACACCACCTTCGGCGCCATCGGCGTCAAGGTCTGGATCTACAAGGGCGAAATCCTCAAAGCCGTGAAGGCGAACGAAGGAGGCGAGGCATAATGTTAATCCCGAAGAGAGTGAAAAGAAGAAGACAGCACCGCATCAAGGTGTGCGGTAAGGCCCACAAGGGCAATAAAGTCGCGTACGGCGAATTCGGGCTGGTCGCGGAAGAAGGTTCCAGGATCACTTCCCGTCAGATCGAAGCCGCGCGTATCGCAATGACCAGATTCATCAAGCGCGGCGGACAGGTATGGATCGATATCTTCCCGCACCAGCCGATCACGCGCCATCCCGCCGAGTCCCGTATGGGTTCCGGTAAAGGCGCCGTAGAATACTGGGTCGCCGTGGTGAAACCCGGCAGAGTGCTCTTCGAAATGGCGGGCGTTCCCGAGGACGTGGCGAGAGAAGCCATGCGCCTTGCGGGACATAAACTCCCCATTAAGACGAAATTTATGGTCAAGGGCCAAGTCAATCCCGTGACGGGGGAGATGCCCGAAGGCGAAGAAATTATTAAGGAAGGCGGTGAAGGTTAATGAAAGGAAAAGAACTTCACAACATGACGAACGAAGAACTCAGTTCCAAACTCGGCGAACTGAAAAGCGAACTTTTCAACCTTCGTTTCCGTCACGCATCGGGTCAACTTGACAATCCTATGACGATCGCATCCGTCAAAAAGGACATCGCGAGGGTGAATACCGTCATTCGCGAGAGAGAATTACAGTCGAAGGGTTAAAAAGGGTCGTAATCATGGAAAGAAATTTAAGAAAAGAAAGAGTCGGGCTCGTAGTGTCCGACAAGATGGATAAGACGGTCGTCGTTGCCATCGTCGATAAAAGAAAACATCCTCTCTATAAAAAGACCATTACCACCACGAAAAAGGTGAAAGCCCACGACGAAGCGAACGATTGCGGCGTCGGCGACAAGGTCAGGATCGTAGAGACGAGAAAACTCAGTAAAGACAAATGCTGGAGAGTTGCCGAAATCATCGAGAAGGCGAAGTAATAATATAAGGAGATAAAGCCAAATGATACAACCACAGACAAGGCTTAAAGCGGCAGACAATTCGGGTGCCAAAGAGCTGATGTGCATCAGGGTTTTGGGCGGATCGTTTCGAAAGAGCGGCAACATCGGCGACGTCGTCATCGCAAGCGTGAAAACGGCAGTTCCCGGCGGCGCCGTCAAAAAGGGCGAAGTCGTCAAAGCGGTCATCGTCAGAACCAGCAAAGGCATCAGAAGAGCGGACGGTACGTACATCAGATTCGATGACAACGCCGCCGTTATCATAGACAATCAGAAACAGCCGAGAGGGACCCGTATCTTCGGACCCATCGCGCGGGAATTGAGAGAGAAAGACTATATGAGAATCATCTCCCTCGCTCCCGAAGTGCTGTAAGGAGGACATCATGAACGTAAAATTAAACGATAACGTACTGGTGATCGCCGGCAAGGATAAGGGCAAGATCGGCAAGGTCGTTTCCACTTCTCCCAAAGCGGGCAGAGTTACGGTGCAGGGCGTGAACCTCCAGAAAAAGCATAAAAAGGCGAGAAAAGCCACGGAAGTGAGTTCCATTGTCGAGAGAGAGGGCGCCATCGACGTTTCCAACGTGATGGTCGTCTGCGATAAGTGCGGCAAGGCGACGCGCGTGAAGCACACCATGCTCGAAGTGGACGGAAAAATGAAAAAAGTCAGAGTGTGCAAGTGCGGCTCCGTGCTCGACAAGACGTATAAAAAGCAGGCGAAAGCAGCCGCCAAGACCGAGGAAGCTCCCAAGAAGAGAACCAGAAAGAGAACCGCCAAGAAAGAAGAGACGGTTTCCGAAGAGAACAAGGATTGAGGAGCGGAGGATAACGTAAATGGCAGAAAAAGTTTATAAGAACAGAGTCAAGGAGAACTACGAAAAAGAAGTAGTGCCTTATCTTGTCAAAAAGTTCAACTATAAAAATGTGAACGAAGTTCCCAAACTCGTGAAAATCGTCATCAATTCGGGCCTCGGCGACGTGAAAGACAACGCGAAGAGCGTTCAACTCGCGCATGACGAACTGAAAACCATCGCGGGACAGAAACCCGTGATCACCAAGGCGACAAAATCGGTTGCGAACTTCAAGGTCAGAGAGGGCATGAACATCGGTTTGAAAGTCACGCTCCGTTCCGACAGAATGTACGAGTTCTACGATAAATTCGTTTCCATCGCGCTCCCCAGAGTGAGAGATTTCCGCGGCGTGAATCCGAACTCCTTCGACGGCAGAGGCAACTATGCCTGCGGCGTCAAAGAGCAGCTCATCTTCCCCGAGATCTCCTACGATCAGGTAGAAAAGATCCGCGGGTTCGATATCTGCTTCGTGACGACCGCCAAGACGGACGAAGAGGCGAGAGAACTTCTCGGGGCAATGGGTATGCCCTTCAAGAAATAAGGAGAACGAGAACATGGCTAAAAAATCAATGATCAACAAACAGCAGAGAACGCCCAAATTCTCTTCGCGCGCATATACGAGATGCAGCATCTGCGGCCGTCCCCACGCGGTACTCCGCAAGTATGGGATCTGCCGTATATGTTTCCGCAATTTAGCGTACAAGGGTCAGATCCCCGGCGTTAAAAAGGCGAGCTGGTAAGGAGGCACATCATGACAGATCCGATTGCAGATATGCTCACAAGAATCAGAAACGCGCTCACCGCGAAACACGAAACGGTGGAAATGCCCGGCTCCAACATGAAGCGGGCGATCGCGGACATCCTTCTCAAAGAGGGATACGTGAAAGACGTAAAATACGTAGACGATAACCTTTCGGGGAAAATCGTCATCACTTTGAAATACAGCGAGGGCAACAAGTCGGTCATTTCGGGCCTTAAAAGGGTATCCAAACCCGGCCTGAGACATTATTCCGGCGCGGAAAAAATGCCCAAAGTGTTGGGAGGCTTAGGAACCGCTATCGTTTCCACTTCCAAGGGAATCATGACAGATAAGCAGGCGAAGGCTGCCAACGTGGGCGGCGAAGTGCTCTGCTTCATCTGGTAAGGAGGCAGGCTTATGTCGAGAGTAGGAAGAGCTCCCGTAGCGATTCCCGCGGGCGTCACGGTCGAAGTCAAGGATAACGTCCTCGCCGTCAAGGGCCCCAAGGGCGCGCTCACGCAGGAAATCGATCCCAAAATTACCGTCAGCATCGAGGCAGGTCACGCGACCGTTTCGAGAGCGGACGACAGCAAAGAACTGAGAGCGAAACACGGTTTGTACAGAGCGCTGTTGCAGAATATGGTCAACGGCGTGACGGCGGGCTACACCAAGGGGCTCGTCATCAACGGCGTCGGCTACAAAGTTGCCAAACAGGGCAATAAAGTCGTGCTCAACGTCGGGTATTCGCATCCCATCGAGTTTGCGGAAGTCGAGGGCATCAAACTGGATTGCCCTACCCAGACCGAGATCACCGTTTCGGGTATCGATAAGGTGAAAGTAGGTCAGATCGCCGCGAATATCAGGGCTATCAGAGAGCCCGAGCCTTACCACGGCTACGGAATCCGCTATAAGGACGAAGTGATCGAACGTAAGGAAGGAAAGACGGCGGGCAAGTAAAGGAGCGTAAAATATGATTTCTAAATTAGATAAAAACGCAGACAGACTGCAAAGACACGCGCGTGTCCGTAAAAAGGTGTTCGGTACTTCCGAACGTCCTCGGTTCAACGTATACAGAAGTCTGAATCACATTTACGTTCAGGTGATCGACGACGTAAAGGGCGTAACGCTGATCAGCGCGTCTACCATGGAAAAGGCTGTGAAAGAGCAGATCAAAGACATGAACAAGACGGACGCCGCCAAAGTCGTAGGCATGACCGCCGCAAAAAAGGCGTTGGAAGCGGGCGTTTCCGAAGTCGTTTTCGACAGGGGCGGATACATCTACACGGGACGCGTGAAGAGTGTTGCCGACGGCGCCAGAGAAGCCGGACTTAAATTCTGATTAGGAGTACAGTTAAATGGCAAGAGATAATAACAGACCTCAGAGAAGACAGGAAGAGAACGACGGGCTGATCAAAAAACTCATTCAAGTCAACCGCGTTACCAAAGTCGTAAAGGGCGGAAGAAATATGCGTTTCGCGGCGTTGGTCGTTGTCGGCGACGGCAAAGGCAAAGTCGGCGTGGGCTCGGGAAAAGCGAACGAAGTTCCCGAAGCCATCGAAAAGGCGACCGCGCAGGCGAAAAGAAACATGATCGCCGTTCCCATGGTCGCTGCGAGCATTCCTCACGAAGTGCTGGGCAAGTTCGGCAGGGGCGCCGTTTACATGATGCCTGCCGCCGAAGGTACCGGCGTGATCGCGGGCGGCCCCGTCCGCGCCGTCATGGAAGCCTGCGGGATCAAAGACATCCGTACGAAATCTCACGGCACGCAGAACCCCATCAACTGCGTCAAGGCTACCATCGCGGGCCTTGCGGATCTGAAAACGGTCGAGCAGATCGCCGCGCTCCGCGGCAAGACGCCCGAAGAGATCCTGGGTTAAGGAGGTATTTTTCATGGCACAAGTGAAAGTTACATTGGTAAAGAGCACCATCGGCAGCACCGAAAGCGTGAAAGGCACGATCGCGGCGCTGGGGCTCAAAAAAATACGTTCCTTTAAAATACACGAGAACACCCCCGCTTTTCAGGGACAGATCAAAAAAGTGGCGCATCTCGTGAAAGTCGAAGAAGTGTAAGGAGTCATTATGAGAATAGATACGATACAACCCGCAATCGGTTCCAATACCCCCGCAAAGAGATTGGGCAGAGGTATCGGATCCGGCTTGGGCAAGACGAGCGGCAAGGGACATAAAGGTCAGTGGGCGCGTTCGGGCGGCGGCGTAAGGCCCGGCTTCGAAGGCGGTCAGACCCCCATCCACAGAAGACTTCCCAAACGCGGCTTCAATAACCGGTTTAAAAAAGAATACGTGATCATCAACCTCGGCGCGCTCGCGTCGGTAGAGGCAGGCACCGTCGTCGATTACGAATACGTAATGGCGAACAAACTCGCCAAACAGGTGAAAGATAACTGCGGTCTCAAAGTTCTCGGTTCGGGCGAACTCGGCGCGGCGATCACCGTGAAAGCGGCTAAATTCTCCGCCTCCGCAAAGGAAGCGATCGAGAAGGCGGGCGGTAAGGCGGAAACCCTTTGATCTTCTGCGCCCCGCGGGCGCGGAAACGGTAGCCTTACCACGATTAAGGCTTTGATACCCAAATTAGGGAGGACAAGATGTTCGAAACTTTAAAAAACGCTTTTAAAGTAAAAGAAATCAGAAAAAAGATCTTCATCACCTTGCTGATTTTGCTCGTTTACCGAATCGGCTGCTACATTCCCGTTCCGGGACTGGACAGCGCTCTTTTTTCCGACGCGGTCACGAACAATAACTTTTTGAATCTTATGAACAGCGTCACGGGCGGCGCGCTTTCCAGCGGTACGCTCTTCGCGCTCGGCATCGGGCCGTACATCAACGCGTCCATTATCATGCAGTTGCTCTGCGTGGGTATCCCCGCGCTCGAACGGCTGTCCAAACAGGGCGAAGACGGCAAGAAAAAGATTTCCCAATATACCCGTTACCTCACGCTGCTTCTGGCTATCGTGCAGGCTATCGGCATCATCATCAACTTCGGCTCGCAGCAGAACGCGATCAAAAGCGAATACTTCTTCGATCAGCAATGGCTCGCCTACGTCTTTATGGTCATCGTCTACACGGCGGGCGCGTCGATCACGATGTGGCTGGGCGAGCGCATCACCGAATACGGCGTCGGCAACGGTATCTCCATGATCATCTTCATCGGTATCGTTTCTTCGGCAGGCACCGCGATCATCAATAAAGTTTCCAGTGCATTCGGCGCGACGTTCGATTTCGACCCCATTTTGCAGGTCATCATTTTCTGCGCCCTCACGGTCATCATCTTCACGCTCATCGTCACGGTAGATCTGGCGGAACGCCGTATCCCCGTGCAGTACGCGAAGCAGGTCAAGGGCCGTAAAATGTACGGCGGCCAGTCCACGGTCATCCCCATCAAGATCTCGGGAAGCGGCGTTATGCCCCTCATCTTCGCGTTCGCGATCATTTCCTTCCCCGACCTCATCATGGGCTTGTTCTGGCCCGACAGCGGCTCCTATAAGTGGTATCAGGCGAACATCAGCGGTTCGGGCGGCACGCTCAGTTGGCTGTACGTCATCATTCTTTGCCTGCTCATATTCGCGTTTTCCTTCTTCTATGCGCAGTTGCAATTCAATCCCGAAGACATTTCCAAGAGCATCCAGCAAAACGGCGGGTTCATCCCTGGCATCCGTCCCGGAAAACCGACTGCGGACTATCTGAAAAAGATATCCAACCGCATCACGTTATTCGGCGCGATCTTCCTTTCGCTGGTCGCTTTCGTACCCTCGTTCGTCGTCAGTTTCTTTGCGAGCCAGGACCTCGTAAACGTATTCTCAACGACAGGTATCCTCATCGTGGTATCCGTCGCGCTGGAATTCGACAAACAACTGCAATCGCAGTTGATGATGAAGAACTACAAAGGGTTCTTGAAGTAAAATATGACTTTCCGCACGCGGACAGCGCCGCGTGCGGGACTTAAATTCCATTCGGAGGCGGTATGAACATCATTCTTCTCGGCGCACCCGGCGCGGGAAAGGGCACACAGGCTACGAAAATTTCGGAAAAATACCGTTTGCCCCACATTTCCACGGGGGATATCTTCCGTGATAACATCAAAAGGCAGACGCCCGTAGGTCTTCTCGCGAAATCCTATACGGACAACGGTAAACTCGTCCCCGATGAGGTGACGTGCGAGATCGTAAAGGGCAGGCTGGAAGCGGACGACTGTAAAAACGGATATCTTCTGGACGGATTTCCCCGCAATCTCTTTCAGGCGGAAACGCTGGAAAGTTTCTCCAAAGCGGACGCAGTGCTGAATATCGACGTCGATCTGTCCCTTCTGATGGCGCGTCTGTGCGGCAGGCGCGTCTGCAAGGATTGCGGCGAAAGTTACCACGTGGATTTTCTCGGCGGCAAGACGGTTTGCGAACGCTGCGGCGGCGAACTGTATCAGAGAAAGGACGACAACGAGGAAACGGTGGGCAATCGTCTGAAAGTGTACAGCGAACAGACCGCGCCGCTCATCGCGTATTATTCCGAGCGGAACGTTCTTTTGAATATCGACGGCGTCGGCGCCATCGACGAAGTTTTCGCCAGAATCGTCGCCGCGCTGAAATAAGCGGTAACGGTCATGATTTTCGTCAAAACGGAACAAGAGATCGATCTGATGCGCGAACCCTGCCGCATCATGCGCGACGCGCTCGATTATCTGGGAAACCAACTGAAAGCGGGCATGACGACGGCGGATGTGAACGCGCTCGCGGACGACTATATCCGCTCGCGGGGCGCGATCCCTTCGTGCCTCGGGTACTGCGGCTATCCCGCGTCCGTCTGCGTTTCCGTCAACGAACAGGTCGTGCACGGCATTCCCGGGGAGCGGATCATCCGCGACGGGGATATCGTCAGTCTCGATTTCTGCGCGTATAAAAACGGATATCACGCCGACGCTGCGCGTACCTTTCTGGTCGGCGACGTCAGCGAGGAAAAGCGCCGTCTGGTCCGCGTGACCGAAGAGTGTTTTTTCAAGGCGGTCGAAAACCTGAAAGCGGGCACGCCGCTCTACGATATCGGCGCGGCGGTGCAAAAGCACGCCGAGTCCAACGGATATTCGGTGGTGCGCGCGCTCGTAGGACACGGGATCGGCAAAGAAATGCACGAAGATCCGGCCGTTCCCAATTTCGGGAAAGCGGGCACGGGCGTACGGTTAAAGGCGGGCACGGTGCTCTGCATCGAACCCATGATCAACATGGGCGGCTATCAGGTGGATTTTCTTTCCGACGGCTGGACGGTGGAAACGCGCGACAAACAGCCTTCGGCACACTACGAAAACACGGTAGTGATCCGGGAGGACGGCGTGGAGATTCTCACGTTATAGCCGGACAAACGGGAGAACGCACATGAAAGTAAAAGACCCTGTCATAGGCGGAGCGGCCGAGAGCCTTTCCGGCAGAGACAAGGGGAGACTGTATATCATCGTCGCGGCGGAAGGCGAAAGGCTTTCTTTGGCGGACGGGAAATACAGGAAACTATCCAACCCCAAACATAAAAACAGCAAGCACGTCAGGCTGATGCCGTTCTTTTTCCCCGAGATCGTAAAGAGAGCGGGCGAAGGCAAGGATGCGAACAGCGAGATCAGAGCCGCGCTCAAACGATTGAAAACGGGCGGCGAAAACAATATTTAGCGGAGGGAATATTATGTCCAAAGACGACGTAATCGAAGCCGAGGGCAAAATCGTGGAAGCACTTCCGAACGCAACGTTCAAAGTACAACTTTCCAACGGTCACATTATCACGGCGTATATTTCGGGAAAACTTCGTATGAACTACATCCGTATCATCGAAGGCGACACCGTAAAGCTGGAAATGAGCCCGTACGATCTGACCAAAGGCAGGATCACCTGGCGCAGTAAATCGTAAAAGCACCCGTTTGCGGGCCGTAAAAACAGCAAATTTCCAATTTTAAATAATCATCGGAGGAACGAAAATGAAAGTAAGACCGTCAGTGAAGCCTATGTGCGACAAATGCAAAGTTATCAAGAGAAACGGCAAAGTTATGGTTATTTGTTCCAAGAACAAGAGCCACAAACAAAGACAAGGCTAACACGAAAACAATCTCGGGTGCGGCAGGCGTCATTCCACGCCGTATGCGCGCGCCGGAATGAAATATATACGAAAAATTCGAAACATTACAAAATCAAACGGAGGTCAAACGACATATGGCACGTATTGCCGGTGTAGATTTACCCAGAGAGAAGCGGGTTGAAATCGGACTTACCTATATATACGGTATAGGTTTAACTACGTCGCATCAGATCCTCGAGGCTACGGGCATCAATCCCGACACGAGAGTGAAAGATCTTGATGAAAACGACGTCTCGAAACTGAGAGAATATATCGACCATAATTTAAGAGTGGAGGGCGAACTTCGCGGAGAAGTGAACCTGAATATCAAAAGACTGATGGAGATCGGCTGCTATCGCGGAATCCGCCACAGAAAGGGATTGCCCGTGAGAGGCCAGAGTTCCAAGAGAAACGCGAGAACGAGGAAAGGTCCCCGTCGTACCGTTGCGAAGAAGAAGAAATAATCGAAGGAGGACAACATAAATGGCAGCAGCTACGAAAAAAGCTACGGCAACCAGAAGGCGCAAAGAGCTTAAAAAAGTTGATAAAGGTCAAGTTCACATCCAGTCCTCGTTCAACAATACTTTGGTTACCATTACCGATATGAGCGGCAACGCGATCTCCTGGTCGAGCGCGGGTAGCCTCGGTTTCAAAGGTTCCAGAAAGGGTACCCCGTTTGCGGCGCAGCAGGCGAGCGAAACGGCGGCGAAAGCGGCAAAAGAACACGGCCTTCGCAGCGTCGAAGTTTTCGTGAAGGGCCCCGGCGCAGGCAGAGAATCCGCCATCCGCGCGCTGAGCGCATGCGATCTGGAAATCACCATGATCACCGACGTTTCTCCCATCCCTCACAACGGATGCAGACCTCCCAAACGCCGCAGAGTATAAAAAAGGAGAAAAATAAATGGCAACGTACAGAGAAGCGAAATGTAAACTTTGCAGAAGAGAAGGCGCCGCTCTTTACTTAAAGGGCGAGAGATGCTATTCTTCCAAATGTCCTTTTGTGCAGGCCACGGGCGACAAACTGCCCGGCAGTCATAAGAGAAGGAGTTCGTTTGCCCCCGGACAGCACGGTCAGGGCAGAAAGAAAGTCTCCGAATACGGCTTGCAACTTCGCGAAAAGCAGAAGACCAAGAGAATTTACGGCGTGCAGGAAGGACAGTTCAGACAATATTACGAGACCGCGGACCGCATGAAGGGCATTACCGGTGAAAACATGCTCTCCCTGTTGGAGCGCCGCCTCGACAACGTTATTTACAGAATGGGCATCGGCGCGAGCCGTGCGCAGGCAAGACAGTTGGTCAACCACGCTCATTTTTCGGTGAACGGCAGAACGGTGAATATCCCGTCTTATATCGTGAAAGCGGGCGACGTGATTGCCGTGAAAGAAAACAGAAAAAACACCAAATATTTCGAGCAAATCAAGACCATGAAAGTCGGCAATATGCCCAAATGGTTGGAATTTGACCCCGAAAAACTGGAAGGAAAGATTTTAGCGCTCCCCGTCAGGGAGGACATCGACAGCCAGATTGCCGAGCATATGATTGTCGAGCTGTATTCCAAGTAATCGGAATACCCTTAATTTTTAGGAGGTAAAATTCCCATGATCGAAATGGATATGCCCAAAATCGAGGTGGAGGAAAACGAAGAGAAGAGCTATGCGAAAATCGTCGTCGAACCCCTCGAAAAGGGTTTCGGTCTTACGATAGGCAACTGCCTGAGAAGGATACTCCTTTCGGCGCTGCCCGGTGCGGCAGTGCAAGGAATCCGGTTTTTCCCCGACGGGCTGGTCAAACACGAGTTTTCCGCCATCCCCGGCATCCGCGAAGACGTCACGGAAATCATTCTGAACTTAAAGACGCTCGCCATCAAAACGGCGGTAACGGAAAAAGATTATCTGAAAGTTCTGCACGTCTGCAAAGAGGGTCCCGCCGTCATTACGGGCGCGGACATCGAGCAGGACGCGGAAGTCGAGATCATCAATAAAGACCAATACATCTGTACGGTGGACGAGGGCGCAAAACTCGATATGGAAGTGACCGTCGGCAGAGGCAGAGGTTACAAGGGCGCAGGCTCCAACAAGAACCAGGTCATCGGTTATATTCCCGTAGATTCCATCTATACCCCCGTCAAAAAGGTAAACTATAACGTCGAGAGCACCCGCGTGGGGCAGAGTATCGACTACGATCGGTTGGTTATGGAAGTCTGGACGAACGGCGCGTTTTCCGCGAAGGAGATCGTTTCGCTCGCCGCCAAGATCATGCAGGACCACATCTGCCTGTTCGTCAATTTGAGCGATTCCATCAAGGGTATGGATATCCTCGTCAAGAACGAAGACGATAAGCAGCAGCAAGTCCTCGCGATGGCGATCGAAGATATGGACTTGTCCGTACGTTCGTACAACTGCCTGAAGAGAGCCAACATTCACACAGTAGAAGATTTAACCAGAAAGACCGAGGAAGAGATGCTGAAAGTCCGCAACCTCGGAAGGAAATCCTTGGACGAAGTCATTCTCAAACTGGAATCTTACGGTCTTTCATTAGAAAAAAAGGAGGATTAAGTTATGCCGGGAAAAATGGGCAGAACGACCGAGCAGAGAATGGCGATCTTGAGAAACCAAGCGTCCAACCTTCTCTGGTACGGTAAAATAGAAACGACGAAAGCGCGCGCGAAAGAGTTGCGTTCTTACGTTGAAAAGATCATCACCGACGCCATCAATACCTATGACGACGTGATCGAAACCAAACAGACCAAACTCGTCAAAGAGACGAAGGGCAAAAAGACCACGGAAAAAGAAGTGGAGATCACCGTAGTGAAGGACGGCCCGAAGAAACTCGCTGCGCGCCGCAAGATCATGAGCAAATTGTACGATTTGCAGGAGATTAAGGGCTTTAACGAGAGCAAGTCCGCGTACAAAGCGAGAACGGAAGAGATCGCGCATCCGCTCGTGGAAAAACTCTTCAACGAGATCGCTCCCAAATATGCGCAGCGCAACGACGAAAAGAATTGCGCGGGCGGTTATACCCGCATCATGACGCTCGGCGAACGCCGCGGCGATGCGGCCGAAGTCGCCATCATCGAACTCGTATAATTTTTTCGTATATACAAAAAAGCCGACCTTATAAAGGTCGGCTTTTTGTCTTTCTTTCTATTTTCTGTCGGTGCAGTAATCGTATATCACGCGCACGAACACGCTCTGCGAGCGATCGGGGTCGAGCGCGTTTTTATATTCCTCGAAAGGCGAGTTGAGGCTCTCCGCAAAATTTTTCTGCACGGCTTCGGGCAGGGCGAATATATTTTTTATGCGCCAGAGCGAACTTAAGTTTGCGATCGTCTGTTCGTCCTTTTTTTCAAAGGCGCCGAGCGCCTGCGAATATTCGCGGGCGAGCCATTCGGGCGCGTATTTTTTCAGCAAGGTTTCCGTTTCCGTATGCGGGAGGGGCAAACGGAAAAATCCTTCGTATCCACACGGTCCGTCGGAGAATTCTTCCGGTTCGTTGAGTTTTTCCGACAGGCGCACGATGCTGAGCAGCAGCGAATCTTCGTCGGACAGTGAAAACATGACGTTTTTTTCGTGCAGGAAATTGCCGCAGAGGGAGTAGAGGTCGGGGAATTCGGGATCGCTTCCCGAAGATACGAGTACGTCCCTGTCTTCTCTCGCCAGTTCCGCGAAAACTTTTCTGTGTCTTTCCACGCTTCCGAGAATATAGGGCACGGTGGATACGGGACGGACACAGCGCGCGTCCGCGCTTTGAAAGACGATGCGCGCCTCTCCCGAAGTACATTCCAGATCGTATTCGTACAGCCCGTCCGCGCGGCGGTACAGTTCACGGTCGAGAAATTGCACGACATCCGCAGGGCGGAGATCGGCGTGAAATTCCGCAACGCCGCAAAACCGCAGTTCGATGTCGCCCGCGCTCTTTTTGATCGTCAAAAGCACCTCGTCTTTGGCAAAAGAGGGCTGCGCCATGTCGTCGTCGTGATAGTCTTCGAACAGGGCGCGGTCTTTCAGCGCGGGAAAATCCCGATAGTTTTCGCCATCGAAAGGGAGAAGCCCCTCGGCCGCGATCGCCTCATCCAGCTTTTGTCGCATAGCTCGCTTTTCGGCAGCGATCGCTTCGAAAATCTCTTCGTCGATTTTGCAGCGTCGGATAAAGCCGTGCGGCGTATAAAAATAGCGCGCGATCTCGGGAGAAAAACTTTTGCGGATGAGCGATTTGTTTTCCTTCAAAATGTGCTTTACTTCTTTCCGCCAGTATTTTTTCATTTCCGCGTCCGAATTTCGCGCGGAAAAATTCTGAAACGCATCGTTCTCACCGATGAAATAAAAAACGGAAAGGGCTTGCAGCGCGTCACGGCGCATCCATTTTTGCATAGATTTCTCCATTGGCTATTTGGTCAGTTCTTCGACGGCGCGGCGATACAGGTTTAAAAGAAAGGTCACGTGCGGGATCGAGATATATTCGTCTTTCTGGTGAATGGTCACGGGTTCTCCGCACAACTGCGGGCCGAATCCCGCGCCGCATTCGAGCGCGCGCGCGTAGGTGCCTCCGCCGATGGCGATGGGTTCGGCGCGTTCGCCCGTCGCTTCGTTGTATACGCGCTGCAAAGTCTGAATCAGAAAACTGTCTTTGGGATTGAACAGCGCGCGCTGGTGGTGGATCTCTTCATAGCGCACGCCCGTCTTATCGAGAACGTCCAGAACCGCCTGCAAGGGCAGGGTGGAAGGGTATCGGATATCCGCGCATACGCTTAATATACCGTCGCCGTAGTTTGCAACGTCGGGCGACATGGTCAGCCGTCCCGTTTCGTCGGAAAAGTTTTTCAGCCCGAATTTGTCCTCGAACAGAATTTCGTGGGCGCGCCGCATATCTTCATTGGTGCGCGCGAAATAGGCGAAGAGCGGTTCCAGCGCGTTTTTCCCCTTTTCGGGCGTGGAACCGTGCGCGGATACGCCGCGGGATACGAGCAAGCCGTCCTCGACGCGCAAGGAATAGCGCTCCGCGCCCTCCGTTTTGTCGCATTGGGCGAACGCCTCGTCGCACACCATATTGACGCCTTTGCCGCCGTACAGGGCGGTAAAGGGTGCGTTTTCCACGGGAAAATAAAATTTAACGTGCAGAATGCCTTTTTCCGCATAGATGACGGGAAAATCGGCGTCGGGCGTAAACCCGACTTTGGGCATCTCGGCGCACTGTTTGTAGTGGTCGATACAGCCCCAGCCGCATTCTTCGTTGCAGCCCACAATGAGTTTGATCGTCTTTCGGGGCTGAAAGCCTTCGTCTTTGAGCGCTTTGAGCGCATACAGGCAGACGACGGCAGGGCCTTTGTCGTCCATTGCGCCGCGGCCGTACAGTTTGCCGTTTTCGATCTCGCCGCCGAACGGCGCGTGCGTCCAGCCGCTGCCTGCGGGCACTACGTCGAGGTGGGCGAGGATGGCGAAAGGTTCCCCTTCGCCGAAAAGTACTTCTCCCACGTAATTGTCGTAATTGCGCGTTTCAAAGCCCATCGCCGCCGCGCACGACAAAAAGGCTTGCAGGGCGCGGGCTGCGCCTTTGCCGAAGGGCATGCCCTCTTCGGCGGGCTGATTGGTGCTGTCTATGCGGATCAGTTCCTGTATGGTTTTTACGGTATCGTTCAGATATTTTTCCATATAACGTCCTTATCTGTTCGCGGCGGGGATTATTTGCGAATTTTTTTGATTTTGCCGCTAAAATAATTATACTCTTTTTTTAAAATATGGTAAAATGATATCGACGGAATTTTTAATGTTTTTCCATCATTTATGGGCGTAAACCCGAAAAAATATACGAGGAACGGGGGAAAAGATGCACGAAGGACACAGACAGCGCCTATACGACAAATTCAGCCGCGACACGAAAGCGCTGTCCGATCACGAGATCCTCGAACTCATGTTGTTTCCCTTGTTGCCGCGCGTCAATACCAATGCGATCGCGCACGATCTTTTAAGCGCTTTCGGCGATCTGAACGGCGTGCTCGGCGCAACCGAAAAACAACTTTGCACCGTGCGCGGCATCGGATCTTCCGCCGCGCGCAGTCTTGCCGTCATCGGCGAGGCGTTCCGCCGTCAAGGCGGCGTTGTGCGAAAAAAGCCGAAGATCATGGGGCTGCACGACGTGAAAGAGATCGTCCGCGAATTGTTCGAGGACTGCGACACGGAAAAAGTGGAAATGCTGCTGTTGAACGCTTCCCGCCGTCTGATGCTCGTCAAGACCGTCACCGACTATAAGATCGACAGCGTCGGCATACCGCCGATGGAAATAGCCGAAACGCTCGTATCCGTCAAGCCGCGCAGCGTGATCTTCGCGCACAATCACCCGAGCGGCAGCGCACAGCCTTCTTTGGAAGACGATCGGGCTACGGGCATGTTGTCGGCGCTGCTGAGTATGCACAACGTAAGTTTGTTCGATCATATCATCTACGCGAAAGGCGAAATTTTCAGTTATTTCATGCAGACCAATATGAAAGAAATCTACGAAGAGTTTAAATTTGAAAATTTGATCAAAAATAAGGACATCCGAAAATTATGAAAAAAGTCAGAACCAGATTCGCGCCCTCACCCACGGGCTATATGCACATCGGCAATTTGCGGACCGCGCTGTACGGCTACCTGTACGCGATGAAAGAGGGGGGCGATTTTATTCTCCGCCTCGAAGATACGGACAGCAAGCGCTACGTCGATGGCGCCGTGCAGATCATTTACGATACCTTGAAAGACGCGGGTATCCGCTATGCGGAAGGACCCGACGTGGGCGGGGATTTCGGTCCCTATATCCAGAGCGAGCGCGGCGCGATCTACCGCGCGTATGCGGAAAAACTCGTCGAACTCGGCGGCGCGTATTATTGTTTCTGCGATAAGGAGCGCATCGATTCTCTGAAAGACGAAAACGGGATCGGGCGATACGACAAGCATTGCCTGCATCTTTCCAAGGAAGAAATACGGGAAAAACTCGCCGCGGGCGTGCCTTACGTCATCCGCCAGAACATTCCCGAGAGCGGCACGGGCAGTTATACCGACCTCGTGTACGGCGAAGTTTCGGTGGATTTCAAGGACATCGAGGACGGCGTGCTTTTAAAGAGCGACGGCATGCCCACCTACAATTTCGCGAACGTGGTGGACGATCATCTCATGGGCATCACGCACGTCATCCGCGGCAGCGAGTATCTCTCTTCCACGCCCAAATATAATCTGATGTACGACGCGTTCGGCTGGGAGCGCCCCGCGTATATCCATCTGCCGCCTATCATGAAGAACAGCCACGAAAAACTTTCCAAGCGCAACGGCGACGCGAGTTATCAGGACCTCGTGGACAAGGGATACGTGAAAGAGGCGATCGTCAACTATATCGCGCTCTTGGGCTGGAGTCCCAAATCCAACGTGGAAAAGATGACGCTGCGCGAACTGGAAGAAAATTTTTCGCTCGCGGGCATCAATAAATCGCCCTCCATCTTCGACGAACCCAAACTCCGCTGGCTCTCGGGCGAATATATCAAGGCGATGACGGACGAAGAGTTTTTGTCCCTCTCAGAGCCTTTTTTGCAAAAGTCCAAGGCGTACGGCAAGTACGACAGTCTGAAACTCGCGCACATTTTAAAGACGCGGACCGAAGTGATGAGCGATATACCCTCCAAAATCGATTTTATCGAGGAATTCGGTCCTTTCGACAGCGCGCTGTATTTCAATAAAAAGATGAAATCCGACGAGAATATCGCGCGTGAAGTCTTGCCCGACGCGCTGGAAAAACTGTCCTCGCTGGAAACGTTCGAAAACGCGGCGATCTACGCGGCGCTGTGCGATCTTGCCGCTGCGCGCGGCATGAAAAACGGACAGGTGCTCTGGTGCGTGCGTGTGGCGCTCACGGGGCGGGAAAATACGCCCGGCGGCGCGAGCGAAATGGCGGAGATCCTGGGCAAAGAGCGCTCGCTCGAACGCATTTCAAAAGCGCTGGGTTTTCTGGGCGGAAAGTGAGATGACGTTAAAGGACCTGAAAACGGATAAGAGCGTCATCCGCATCTTGCAGTTCATCATTCTGATCTTGCTCGTCGTCACGTGCATCACGGTGGCGCTCGCGAACATGGACGGCGCGCTCTTTCTTCTGACGCTGCCGACCGCGGTCGTACTCGTCGTCGTGATGGCGATCCAGACATTGTTCGTGCGCGATTTCTACAAAAAAATCCCTTTTTATGTGCTCGACTCTATTCTGCTGGTGCTTTTGACGCTGTTCGCCACCTGGCGCAAACCGCCGCAGACCTCGACTTCGTACCTCTATCTCGTGTACGCGCTCGTTCTCTCCGAATATTACCTGTCCAGCCCCACGCTGCGCGACAATATCATCATGTTTGCCGTCAACATCGGCGTATATACCATCGAATACGCGGTAGTGGCGCTCGTCAGCAATACGCTGGAATCGGCGTTTGCCACTTCTTCGCAGTATTTTACCGACCTCATTATTCTCATACTGCACTTTATCATGTTCAGTTTCGCCATGACGGTGTACCGAAAGAACAAACTCATCGAAAAGAGCATGGAAGAACTGGAAGAGAGCAAAAACGAACTTTTGCGCGCCTACGATAAGTTGGAGGAAGCGACGCTCTTAGAAGAGCGCAACCGCATTTCCAAGGATATCCACGACACTGCGGGGCATTCGCTGACGACGGTGATCATGCAGACGGAAGCGGCAAAACTGATGTTGGACAAAAACCCCGAGGAGGCGAAAAAGCGCATCGTCGCCGCCAACGTGCAGGCGAAAAATTGTCTGGAAGAACTGCGCCTTTCCGTGCACCTTCTTTCGGGGCGGCGCGAAAACGTTTCTTTCAAGGAATATCTGGAAAGCATCGTGGGGGAAACGACCAACGGCACCGACGTGACCATCCGCAGCAAGATAGACGACGTTTCCATGACCGAGGACGCAGAGCGGTTTGTGGGGAATCTCCTTCGCGAGGGCATTTCCAACGGCCTCAGACACGGACGGAGCACGGCTTTCTTTTTCGAACTTAAAGACATGGGGAATTTTGTGGAAATTTTGCTCTCCGACAACGGCTGCGGCGCTGATCTGCATACCTTTAAAGAGGGGTTCGGGCTGTCCGCCATGCGCAATAAAGCGGAAAAACTGGGCGGCATGATCAATTTCGTGTCGGAAGCGGGCGAAGGGTTCGAGATCAACGTGAGCCTTCCGGGGGCGTTGAAGACGGGTGCGAAAGAGGAAAAGGAGAAAACCGATGAAAATTAAAGTGATGATCGTGGACGATCAGGTGATCTTGTCCGAAGGCATCAAGACGGTGCTTGCGACCGACGAAGAACTCGACGTCATCGCCGTGGCGTCGGACGGGGTAGAGGCGCTCGAAAAGATGGAAAAAGAAGTGCCAGACGTGGTGCTTCTGGATATCCGCATGCCCAACATGAACGGCGTCGTCACCACGGGCGAGATCAAAAAACGTTATCCCGGAGTAAAAGTGATCATGCTCACCACCTTTGACGACAGCGATTATATATTAAGTGCCATCGCGGGCGGCGCGAGCGGATACCTTCTGAAAGATATTTCGGCGGATTCGCTGATAAGCGCCGTAAAGAACGCCTACGCGGGCGATACCATTCTCCCCGCAAAGATAGCCAAGAAGATCACCGACGCGGCTAAAATGGTCACTTCCGACCGCGAAATACGCTTAAAGAAGGAATATAATCTCTCCGATAGGGAAGTGGAGATCGCCATCATGATCTACGAGGGGTTCAACAACCGTCAGATCGCCTCGGCACTGAATTTGTCCGAGGGTACGGCGCGCAATTATATCAGCGCCATTTACCTGAAAGTGGGCGGCGAGAACAGGAGCGACGCGATCGTCAAGATGAAAAAGACCCTGGGCGGCTGATCGGGGGGCGAAGAATATGGAAAAAAAGACGCAACTCGTGTGCGAAACGTGCGGCGCGAATTTAAAAATTTCCGAAGGCGGCGGCAGAGCGGTCTGCCCGTACTGCGGTAAGATCTACGATCTCGGACAAAAGACGGAAAAGGGCAAAGGCATTTACACGGTGCTCTCCTCTTTACAGCAACGCGTCGGCATCGTGGCGTCCAATTACGGCTTTGCCGAGGGGCGCGCCGCGTCCGATTCTTTCGAAAGCGACGGCGCGGAAGAAGAGCGCGCTTTGCTTGCGGGCGCAACGGTCAGGGACGGCGTTCTCGTGCGCTATCGCGCCCGCAATTCGGGCGAAGCCGCCCGCGTGCCCGACGAGGTGAAGATCGTCGCAAAGAAAGCCGCGTATAAAGATGCGCTCGTCGGCAGGGTGTCGTTTGCCCCCGAAGTGGCGACGATCGGCAAAAAAGCCTTTTCGTGCTGTCCGCAACTCGTGCGCGTGCGGCTTGAAGGCGTAAATACGCTCTGCTCTAAGGCATTCGCAAATTGTGCGGCGCTCAGAGAAGTCACGATCGCGCGGTTTATCCCGAAAGTTGGAAGGAAAGTCTTTGCGGGCTGTAAAAAGTTGACTCGCGTGATCCTGCCCCGCAGCATGGAGGGGCAGATTTCCCGCCTGTTCGGGCGTTTCGCCAAAATCCGCATAGAATTTGTTTACATAGACTGAAATATCGTGATGCATTTTTGTTTGTTTTGACGAAGAATGGGAGATAATGGATCTCCGCGAGAAGTTTTCGACAAAAAGGGACAAAACAAGAGTTTATCAAACATTAATAGACAGTGCCAAACGGAAATTTTGTTATATAATAAATGCATGGATGAAAACATTGACGTCCAAATCAACCGACAAAATTTCAAGGAGGTACATAACAATGAAATTGAATGAATTTGTCGATTACTTAAAGGTTTTGTTCGAAGACGAATTTGTTGCAAAAATCGAAAAGAATGAAACAGACTTGCTCCTTACATTTCTTGACGGAAAGCAGGTAAAGGTCAGCGTTTCCGAATAGGTCGCTGTAACGCACTGAACGGCGCCCCCCAGGCATTGCCTGCGGGGGCGTTTTGTTTTCTGCCGCCGCTTTGCATATGCTTTGCGGCGCATACGGGCACGATTCTGCACCGAAAACGGCGGATTTATCATTACGTGCGTTTCGATTCATGTGTGTGCCCGTTCACAGGACGTAAAAAGCCCCGTATCCGAAGATACGGGGCTTTCACTATTTGTGTTTTTACTCGCCTTTGAAGGGGAGAAGGGCTACGATGCGCGCTCTTTTGATGGCATTGGAGAGTTCTCTCTGATGCATGGCGCAGACGCCGCTCATTCTTCTGGGAAGGATCTTGCCGCCCTCGGTCACATATTTTTTCAGGCGGTTCACGTCCTTATAATCGATCACCTCGACCTTTTCCGCACAGAAAGCGCAAACTTTCCTGCGCGCAGGCTTTCTCATAGGCTTTTTTACGGTCTTCTCTTCCATAATAACTCCTTAATTCATTAAAACGGGATATCCGAATCGTCGTCGAACGCTTGCAGGGTGGGTTTTTTCTTGGGAGCGGGCGCGGAAAAATCCGAACCGCCGTCGGAATCCGCGTTTCTCGCAGATAAAAACTCCACTTCGTCCGCAACAACGTCAACCGCGGTGCGTTTCTGTCCCTGGCTGTCCTCGTAGTTGCGGATCTGAATACTGCCCGCAACCGCTACTTTGCTTCCCTTTTTGGTAAACTTCGCGATGTTTTCCGCCTGACCGCGCCATGCCGTCACGTTAAAAAAGTCGGTCTGTCTCTCCGCGTCGGCGGAAGAGAATCTGCGGTTGACCGCAATGGCGAAACGGCAAACGCTGATGCCGCTCGCGGTTTCCGAAAGTTCGGGGTCGCGCGTCAAATTACCAATTAAAAAAACTTTGTTCATGATTTTCTCCGATCAGTTCGCTTTCGTGATCATTCTTCTCAATACGCCGTCCGTAATGCCGCAGACTCTGTCCAGTTCTTTGATGGAAGAACCGTCAGCCTCGAACGTCATCAGAACGTAGAAAGCGTCGCTCTTGTAATCGATAGGGTAAGCCAGTTTCTTTACGCCCCACTTATCGGTGGAAAGAACCTTGCCGCCAAGGCTGGCGACGAGCCCTTCAAATTTGGCGATCAACGCTTCTCTCGCGTCTTCCGCGATCGAGGAGTCGATCAGATAGAGCATTTCGTATTTCATGTTTTCACCTCCCGGTCTTATTCGGCATATCTGAAAAAGATATGCAAGGTTTGCGCACTTTGTGCATTTAATATTATACTTCTTTTCGGCTTGTCCGTCAACTTTATTTGCCGTTTTTTCAAAAAAGAGCGCGGAAATTTCTTTCCGCGCTCATATTTTAATTACGGCAGCATTTTGAGGGCGTCCACGATTACGTTGATCGCGTCCCCGATGGTGAGTTCTCCCAGCGTCGTTTCTATATGCGTGGGCGAGATGATCGCGGGAATGCGCGTACCGAAAATGTCCGCGCCGCTTGCCGAATTCACTTTGATGAGTCCGTCCGCATTCAGATCTTTGAGTTTCGTGTTGTTCACGTTATAACTCACGTTGGCGACGAGCGATCCGATGTTGTTGACCGTGCAGATCATTTCCATTCCGTCTTTATCCGTGAGCAGGTATTTCCATACGCCGACGGCCTTGCCGTGGGTGTACAGAGTCTTATCCGCGTCATCGGCGGAAACCGTATATTTGCCCGTTTTGATATCGTACGTCGTTTCCACGCGCTTAAAGGCTGAATTGTCGTAATCGAAATAGTAGAGGTTGGCAAAGTCGTAGCCGCCGTCGTTTACAGCGAATTTGAACTTCGAATAGAGCACGGATGTTTTAAATTCCGCCTTGATCGAAAGTTCCGCGGGCACAAGTTGTATTTCCGCAAGTTCTTCCTGCGCGTCGAGGTAGTAGAGCACGGCGTGCGTGTACACACCGTTCTGCGTTTCAGCAAGCACGTATTTGCCGTTCGTATCGCGGTAATAGTAGTTTGTGTTTGCGGCGCCGACGGGCAGTTTCCAGCCTGTCGTTTCAGTCGCAAGTACGTATTCGCCGTCTTTATATGCGTACAGAGGAATATTTTCGTAGCCGCTGATATAGTTGGTTCCGTCGTAGCCGATCGGATAGCGCGCGTACACCGCGTCCGCGTCGTGTCTGGAAGGATCGTACGGCTGATATCTGCCGTCTTCCCATACGAACAGTTGATCGTTCGGATATTTTGAGAAATCTTCGTTTTCGCTCAGTTTATGGTATTCGTAAATGTCGTTTGCAAACAGGTCCTGCACGGCGAGGCTGCCGATAGAGGAGGCGAGCGTATTGATGGTGCAGTCTTTGAGCGCGTACAAAATGGTGTTGCTCTCTTCGATTTCGCCGAGCATATCTTCGAGCGTCAGCGCGTCGATCGCCTCGGAGAAACCGCCAAGCGTCACGTTTTTCAGCGCTTTCAAAATTTGCGGCGAATCTTCGGTCACGGCGATGACGTCGCCCAGTTTGAGCGAATTGATCTTATCCGCCTTGCCGAAATCGTCGATCGACCAGTCCTGTATCGCCTGCATGAGCGAATGGGAATTTTCATCGATCTCGACGATGTTGCCGATCTTGATGGTGTCGATGGAGTTCATGACTTCGGTAATGGTTTTGGGTTCGTTGACGGGTACGATCTGATTGTCCGCGCCCACCGTATAATCGATCCCTTTTTCGCCGTAGGCGAGGTACAGTAAAATGGAACTGCTCGAACCGTCGAGTTTGAGTACGGAGGCAAGTTGAATGTTCTGCATGGCGTCCTGCATGGATTCGGACATATAGCCGAGGGGGACGTCGGTGATTTCTTTTAAAATGTCGTTCGTAAGCGAAATGCCGAAGTATTCGCCCACTTTGTTGAGGGTGAGCGTATTGACGTCGAGCGCGCCCGAGAGCGCCGTGATGCCGTAATTGACGGGAAGGGAACCGATGCCGTCCGTCTTGACAAAGAGAAGATTGTTTCGAACGATCTCTTCGGTCGGCTCCGTGACCTCGTCGTAAACGTCCGTTTCCGCGAACAGGTGCACGTTTTCGAACTGCGTTAAAATTTCAAAGCCGCCGCTGCCCGAAACGGGATTGCCGCCCTCGTCCGTTTTGGTGGCGAGCACGTATCCGTCACCCTGTTCGGCGTACAGCAGGCGATAGGCGTAGGCGGAGGGAACGGCATACACAGTGCGGCTTCCGCCGTCTGTCAAAGTAAGTTTCGTATATTCGCCGTCGGGGCCGTTCTTGAAAAATAACTGATCGGTCAGGAACGTATACGTTTCGCCGTCGGCCGCATCGATGAGTTTGCTATCCCGTTCGAGTTTGGTATAGCGATAGGTTTCGCCCGAATCCCCCTGCACGACGTCGCGTGCGTAGATGAATTTGCCGTCCTTTTTGAGGTATCCGTTTTCGTCCGTGACAACGCCCGAAAGAGAATAGAGGGACGTGATTTTTTCTTCGGTAACCCGCTCGTATTTCGAACTCCTGGTATAATAGGTATAGTCGCCGAGGGCGATCGCCTTGTCGATGGTGTGCGTTTCGTTGTCGTTGACGGCGGTGTATACCCATACTTCCTTATCCTGCCCGCCGCCCGTGATGAGGGGCATATCGGGCAAGGCGAAATTCATCGTTTCCGAAAGGGAATCGAGCGTAGATGTGATGATGACGACGTCCATGAGGTTGGACGTAAGTTGATTGATCGGCGTCTTATAGAGCGCGTCCCGATCGAGCGTGACGATGCCGTTCTGATTGACGTTGTCGAGCACCTCGTCGATCTTGTCGCCGGCGGCAGGGGAAATCTGGGCGACTTTTTCCAAAGTGATGTCGCCGTTTGCCAAACTCTGTAATTCTTTGACCAGACCTTCGATGGTGTTTTGCGCGTATTCGTCCGAGAGCCAGTTGTCGGTTTCCTGCGGCAGCAGCCCGAGAAGCGAACCTACCTTGACGTTTTTATACACGTAAAACCCGCCACCGACCAGCCCGCCGAGTGTGAGCAATATGCCGATGAAAATTCCCAACAGACAGGATAAAAATTTACCCGGAATGACGTTTGCCTTGACCATATCTTTTCCTCCTTTTATTTTTGGCGGTAAACGGCGAAAACGCATTTTCCGTTTACCTCGTATTCGCCCGCTTGTTCTATTTCAAACGCTTCGCCGCAGCGGAAATCCATTTCGCCGCGCGCCCACTTAAAGTGCCCCTCGCCCTCGCGCACGAGCAGAACGTCGCGCGTTTTTGTAAAGAGTTTAAAGCGTCTGGGAGAGGACGCGTACACGATCCCGTCTCCCTGAAAAATATTCGCGCCCTGCACTTTTGTTTCCGAAAAGGGCGCGTTCGTTTCGTTCAGCGCAAAAAGCCGCTGTATGATCTGTTCTTCTTCCGCGGTCGCCGCGGTGATCTTGCGTATTTTCATATCTATATTATATTATAAAACGTCTGCGAATGCAATCTATTGCATAGAGTAAATTTCAGGTAACTTCGTTCTCGCCGCCGTCGGGCTCGTCGTCGCCGTCGCCTAACAGCAGATCTGCGCGCGACGGGGAGATCTCCGCCACGTTTTTCAGTTTTCTTTCTATGGTGCGCGTCTTTTTGGCGGCGCTCTCGATGGTGTCCTGCGCCTCTTGTAATTTTTTCTGCGTCTTTTCCAGTATTTTGACGAAGTTTCCGAATTCGTGCTTGAACGCGGACAGCAGTTCCCACAATTCGCCCGAACGCTTTTCGATGGCGGCGGTCTTGTAACCGATCTGTAAAGTGGTCAGAAGCGCGCCGAAGTTTGTGGGGCCGCACGCCATGATGCGGCGCGAGGCGAAATACTCGCTCAGCCCGGGTATTTTCAGCGTTTCGGCGTACAGCCCTTCCAGCGGCAGGAACATGATGGCGAAGTCCGCGGTGAGCGGCGGCAGAATATACTTTTTCGCGATAGTGTCCGCCTGCAATTTGAGGGCGCGTTCCAGATTTTTCAGCGCCTTGTCCGCCGCTTCCTTGTTCATGGCGTCGCCCGCGTCGATGAGCCTTTGATATTCCTCGACGGGGAATTTGCTGTCTACGGGCAGATACACCGTTTCGTCCTCGCGGGAAGGGAGGAGCACGGCGAATTCCACCACGGCGTTGTCGAGGGGATTGATGCGCACGTTGGCGCGGTATTGGTTGGGGGAAAGCATCTGTTCCAACAGCGCCGAAAGTTGCACTTCGCCCCAGGTGCCGCGCAGTTTTACGTTCGTGAATACTTTCTTGATATCCGAAACGCTGCCCGCCAGCTGCTGCACTTCCCCGATGCCCTTGTACACCGCTTCCAGCCGTTCGTTAATGAGCGAATAGGATTTGTTCAGGCGGTTTTCCAGCGTGGAGGAGAGTTTTTCGTCCACCGTCTGGCGTATCTGTTCCAGATTTTTGGCGTTCTGCTCGCTCATGTATTTGATCTCGCCCGCGAGCGTGCGCGAAATGTCGTTCAGGCGCTGTTCGGTCAGGCGGTTCAGTTCGTCCATTTTCGCCTGCATGCCCGCCAGTTGCGCGCTCTGGTTTTTCGCCGAATATTCGGCGAAGCCCTGCATATTCTGCGCGTTGTTTTCGGTGAGGTACCCGATCTTATCCAGTTTCTGTTCGAGTCTGTACGTGTCGTCCGAAGTGCCCCCGCGCGTCGGAAAAAGTTTTATTTTATTGTAAATGACGATCGCCACGATCAGCGTGAGCGCGCTCACCGCGACGGCGATCGCCGAAAATATTTCCGCCATGACTATATTTCTCCCGTTTCTTCCAGCCGTTTTACCTCTTGCAAGAGATAATTGCGCCGATTGAGCGCGGGATTTTTGGCGCACTGCAAAAGAAGCGCGTGCAAAATTCTGCCGATATTTCTGTCCTCGATTTCTCCGACGAGGTCTTTGCCGCAGATATTCAGTTCTTTCAGCGTAAACGGCGCGCGCGCCGCTTTCATTTTATCGTAAATTTCAGTCCAGCGCCGCACGGTGGGGCATACGTGCAGATCGTCCTTGCAACCCGAGTAATCCGCCTGTTTGACGAGCAAAATGCGCGGATAAAGCGCAAAATTTTCCACGATAAAGGCGCGTATCTTGCTCTCCTTGGTCTGATTATTGAGATCGTACATATGCGTGCGCGTCAATGCGACCGTATCTTCGATGACTTTGTTCGGCGCTTTCAGTCTGGTAAGAATTTCTTCCGCGATGCGCGCGCCCTCGATCTCGTGCCGGTGATAGTTGCCGAAATTCCGATAACAGTAGGGTTTTCCCACGTCGTGTAAAAGGGCGGCGAGCCGTATGCGCCGATCCGCATATTTCACGGTGCGAAGCGTATGTTCCAAAACGTCGTGGTCGTGGAAATCGGCGCGCTGGGGCATGCCGTCGCCGAGGGCGAGTTCGGGCAGGATATATCTGAGTACGTCCGTCGACTGCAAAACTTTCAGCCCGTTATATTGCGCGTAGGGTATGCCGTACTTTTCGTCGGCGTGCAGAATGAGCATGAGTTCGGAAAAGACGCGTTCCACGGAAATTTTGCCGATGAGCGCGGCGTTGAACTTTGCGCCGAACAGGGTCGGAAAGTCGGGCGTGAAACCCAGTTGCGCCGCCTGACGCGCCAGACGCATCAGTCTGAGGCCGTCTTCGGAAAATACTTCGTCCGCCTCTCTCGTGGTGGAAATGATTTTATCGCGGATATCGCGGATACCGCCCAGCGGATCGACGAATTCGCCGCGGGCGATCTCGTAATACACCGCGTTGCATTTAAAATCCCGCCGTTTCGCATCCGTTTCGATATCGTCAGTGAATACGACGTCGCAGGGCGCGTGCTCGCCGCGGCGGTACTTGTCCGAGCGGAAGGATGTGAATTCGATCTTCACTCCCTCTTTGGATACGTTCACGGTGCCCGTGTGCTTATATACGCTCTGCACCGTGAACCCGCATTTGCACGCCGCTTTTTCGAACGTTTCGGCGGAAACGGGCGCGGCGAGGTCCCAGTCTGCGGCGCATTTTAAGCCCGCGAGGCAGTCGCGCACGGCGCCGCCCGTCACGTACAGCGGGAACGGGCATCCCTGTGCCAGAATTTGGATTTGTTCGGGAATGAGTTCTTTCATAAAATCATTATAACATCTTTGCAAAAAAATTGCAAATCGGCGCGGTTTCATGTTATAATGAAAATATAAAACGTCATGGAACGAGGTACTTCGGAAAAATGCTGAATATCATTCTCAACCCCGTATCGAACGGCGGAAAAGTGCGCCGCGCTTTCCATAAGGTGCAGGAAAAATTGCTATCCCTCAAAACGGAATTCCGCGTATTCGAAACAGAGCGCGAAAAACAGGCGATCCATCTCGCGCACGAACTCACGAGCGAAGGGCCGTGCGACCTTCTCGCCATTGGCGGCGACGGCACTTTGAACGAAGTAATCAACGGGTTTTCCAATTTCGAAAACTGCCGTCTGGGGCTCATTCCCGCGGGTACGGGCAACGATTTTGCCGTGTGCGCGGGCATTCCGCTCGATCCGCTCAAAGCGCTCGACCTCGTTTTGAACGGCGAGGCGAAGTACACCGATTATATGCAACTGGACGGAGGCGTGCGCGGCATCAACATCATCGGCACGGGCATCGACGTGGAAATTTTGCAGCGTTGCCGCCGCTCGAAAATATTGCGCGGCAAACTGCAATATATTTTCAGCCTCGTCATTTCGCTCTTCAAATTTAAAAATTACAGCGTTCGCACCGAATGCAACGGGCAGGAGCACCGCTATCAGTCGCTCATTGCGTGCGTCGGCAACGGCACCACGCTGGGCGGCGGGATCCGTATGTGTCCCGCGGCGGAAATAGACGACGGGCTTTTGGATTTCGTTGTGGTGGACGACGTCAGGCGCCGCCAGATCCCCGGCGCGTTCCTCAAACTGATGAAGGGTAAGATCCTCGAACAGAAATTTACCCGTTTCGAGCGCTGCGAGCGCGCAATCGTGGTTCCCGAAAACAAATTTACCATGAACGTAGACGGGGAATTGTACGACGATCTCGAATTCAAAGTGGAGATCGTGAAAAATAAATTAAAAATGTTCCGCCCGTAAGCGGGACGGAAAAGGAGAGAATATGAATAAAAACCAAATTGCAGACGCTCTGAAAGAGGGCGGGTATCTCGATCACAACAACGCCTTTTTAGAGGGTTATCTCGGCGCGAAACCGAAATCGTTTTTCGGTATGTTCAAGGACGTAGGCTATTCGATCTCGAGGCAAATCGTCCTCTCTTACGCGGACGGCGCGCTCTGCATCGTAAAATTCAAGAAAAAGCAAATCGTTTCGGTCGCGAAATTTAAATTGGAGGACGTGATCGCCTATTCGACGCAAGAGGACGGTCCTTCGAAAATCATGAATATTTACGCCTCCGTCGAAGGGAAAAAGAATGATTACTATTTTAAAACCATGCAGGATATCGGCGCGATGGACCGCCTGATCGTCGCGGGGAGAAAGTAAACCATGGTTAAATCATTGACAGGAAATGCGTTTATGTGATATAATAAACCGTACCCATTTTATAAAAACGGAGAACCGCCATGACCAACGCGCTGAAAGACAAGATATTCGAATCGCTGACTTCCATTTTGCCCATCGCGCTCATCGTGATGGGGCTGAGCATCATTTTAACGCCGCTGGAAACGGGCACTTTCGTCCTGTTTATCGTCGGCGTGTTTTTGCTCATCGTGGGGCTGGGCAGTTTTATGCTCGGCGCGGATATGTCCATGCTGGTCATCGGCGAAAAGATCGGCTCGACCATCACCCATTCGCGCAAGATCTGGCTCATCGCGCTCATTTCCTTTGTCATCGGCATCATCGTCACGATCGCAGAGCCCGATCTGCAGATCCTCGCCAATCAGGTGTCCGCTGTCAATAACTATCTGTTCATCGTCACCGTAGCGGTGGGAGTGGGGCTGTTTCTGATGATCGCGATGCTGCGCATCGTCTTCCGCGTGCGGCTCAATATTCTGCTCATCGTCTTTTACACGCTCGCGTTTATTCTCTGTATCGCCTTCGTGCCTAAAGATTTCTGGGCGGTGTCGTTCGATTCGGGCGGCGTGACGACCGGCCCGATGACCGTGCCGTTCATCATGGCGCTCGGCGTGGGCGTCGCTTCCATCCGCGGCGATAAGCACGGGCAGGACGATTCCTTCGGTCTGGTCGCGCTTTCCAGTATCGGCCCCGTCATCGCCGTTCTGATTTTGGGGATCACCTTTCACGTTTCGGGATTGGAATACGATATGAACGCGCTGCACGTGGGCGCGGTTTCCGACACGCAGGGCGTTTTCATGCAATATATGCACGGGTTTGCCGACTACGCCAAAGAAGTGGGCATCGCGCTTTCGCCCATTCTCGCGTTTTTCGTGCTTTTTCAGATCGTATCGCGTTCCTTTCATAAAAAACAATTGTTCAAGATCGGTTTCGGGTTTATATATACCTTTGTCGGATTGGTGCTCTTTCTGACGGGCGCGAACGTCGGATTTATGCCCGTCGGCAGAGAGATCGGCGAGGCGCTCGCGGGGCTGTACGGCGGTTGGCTGCTCATTCCCGTCGGAATGCTCATCGGTTATTTCGTGGTGGCGGCGGAGCCCGCCGTGCACGTTCTCAATAAGCAGGTCGAGCGCATGAGCGCGGGCGGGATCACTTCCGCCGCAATGAAAAAGGGCTTATGTATCGGCGTTTCGATTTCTTTGGGGCTGGCGATGCTACGCATCATCACGGGAATCAATATCATGTGGATCCTGATCCCGGGCTACGTCATTGCGCTCGTTCTCACGTTCTTCACGCCCGCGCTGTTTACGGGTATCGCGTTCGACTCGGGCGGCGTGGCGAGCGGCGCGATGGTTTCATCCTTCGTGCTTCCCATGGCGATCGGCGCTTGCAACGTGTTGCAGGGAACGGGGGACATCATGACGCTCGCGTTCGGCTGCGTCGCGTTCGTCGCGCTCACGCCGCTGATCAGCATTCAGATCCTGGGCATTCACTATAAGCACAAGACGTACCGTATCAAGCGCAATTTCCTGCACGTGGAAGACAAGATTTTGGAATACGAGGTGGAATGATGGCGGAACAGGATATCACGATCGTAAAAAATGCGGAAACGCCGTTCGGGGCGGTCAAAGCGGTTTTGCAAAAGGGGACGGCGGTCAAGCGGATCCGCAAAAACGCGGAGCCCGTCCGCACGGAGCGGCCGAGCAGGCCAAAACTTCTGATCTCCGTATTGAATCCCGACGACGACGAGAAAATGGCGCAGATCCTCAACGAATATTCCGTATCGCTCAATTACGCGTTCGCGGGCACGGGTACGGCGCGCTCGAACGTACTCGATTATCTGGGTATCGATATTCTGGAGAAGTCGGTGATGTTTTCGCTCATTCCCGAATGCGACGAAGATCTCATTTTGGGACAGATCCAGAAAAAGATGGCGCTCTATCTGGTGGGGCGGGGCATATCCTTTACCTTGCCTTTATCGGGCATCTCCGAGATAGTGGCGAAAGGCATCGCCTCTTCGGAAAAGACAATAGACGGGAGTAAAATTATGAAAGACGAAAACAGGAAATACGATCTGATCGTCGTCGAAGTCGAGGCGGGCTACGTGGAAGAAGTGATGGAAGTAGCGCGCACGGCGGGCGCGGCGGGCGGCACCATCGTGCGCGCGCGTTCGGTGGGCAATTCCAAAGCGGAACAGTTTATCGGCATATCCCTGCAAAAGGAATCGGAAATACTACTGATTTTGTCCAATCGGGAAAGCAAGCAAGCCATCATGCAGGCGATCTCGGAAAAGGCGGGACTGAAAACGGATGCGGGCGGCATCATATTTTCTCTCCCCGTGGATAAGACGGTCGGCATCGGCGCTTCGGGCAGCGCGACCGACGCGCTGGAGGCGGACGATAAAAAATAAAAAAAATTTGTCCGCACTATATAAACAATCCGAATGTTGAAATTGTTGGAAAAAAAGCCGTTCCTATGGAACGGCTTTAATAATCTTTGAGACCTAAAAGGTAATCGGCGGATATATCGAAAGTTTTACAAACCCGAACGATAAAATCCGTGCTTAAATCGAGTTGCTCTCTTTCGTATCTGCTGATATTTCTTTGCGAAGTTTCGAACATTTTTGCAAATTCGCTTTGCGAAAGTCCTTTTTCGGTTCTTATAATTTTTAATCTATCACCATACATAACTATAATTTACCCCAAAATAGAGTAAATTACTTAACTTAGACTAAAATAGTCTATATAATGTATGCAACATAAGATATTCTTATGTACTCCCCATTTTCCAAAAGAGAAAGGAGCCGCCGATCAAGGCTGCTCCTTTCTTTATAAAAATAAGGTCAAACAAAAAAAGCCATTCCTTTCGGAACGGCTTTAATAATCTGTTCTGCCCAAAAGATAGTCGGCGGTCACGCCGAAATAATCGCAGACTTTCAAGATAAAATTTGTGCTCAGATCGATCTGTTCCCGTTCATAGCGGCTGATCGCCTGCTGATCGGTATTGAGAATCTTCGCCAACTGCTTTTGCGTTAAATTTTTATTTTCCCTCAATTCCCGCAATCTTTCGCCATACATACTTCTATTTTACGCAAAAATTGCGTAAAATACTTGACGAACGCAATAATTGTGTTATATAATGACGATATAACATATAGATTCGTTATATGTTCCTTAATTTCAGTTGGAAGGGGCGGCGCAAATTTTGCGCCGCCCCTTTCGCAAGGCATGGAAAAAGCACGGACCCTCAGCAAATAGGACCCGCGCTTTTCCGGTTAAAGTTTTATTATCCTGCATCAGTTTCCTCGTCGGAAACTGTGTAAATTGAATACCTGTTTATCGGGCGTTCACGCCGTCGGGGGTGAATATGTACATATCCTTTTCCAACTCCGCCATGCCGCCGCCTAGCGCGTAGATCGCGCCGCTTAAAATATCCGTCACCCGCAGTGCCGTCGCCTGGTTCAGTTCGTTCACGTACACGATGACCGTCAGTCTGTCTTTCATGCGGTCGATGATCTCTTCGATGTCCTCGAACGAACGGGGCTTTCTGATCTGCATGGGCCTGGCGCCGTCGCCTCCCTTGTCCTCGGGGCGGGGGAGCGGTTCCGTCCGTAGCGGCCGCTTGGGCGCGCCGTCTTCCTTTTCAGTTTTAAAAAAATCGAAAAGTCCCATAGTGTTTCCCGTTATACGGCCCTTATTTCAGATTATATGCGCGGGGCCCGAAAATATGCGTGCCCAGCCGCACCATGTTGCTGCCGCATTCCACGCACAGCCGATAATCGCCGCTCATGCCCATCGAGAGCACGCGCACGTTTTCGTCCCGTGCTTTTATTGTATCATAAATTTCGCGCATACACAAGCATAATGAACGCAAATATTTTTCATCTTCGCTGATCGGCAGCATCGCCATGAATCCGCAGATGCGCAGATTCGGATATTTTATCGCCCTTTCGTATGCTTCTTTTGCCGAATCGATGGAAAAACCGCTCTTGGAAAGTTCGTTTCCCAAATTGATCTCCAACAGGCAATTTGCCGTCCAGCCCGCTTTTTCGCTGCGCTTTTGCAATTCGTCCGCAAGTTCGAAACGGTCGAGCGAGTGTATAAGGTCGGTTTTTCCGATGAGATATTTTACTTTGTTCGTCTGCAAATGCCCGATGAAATGCCGCGCAGCGCCGTGCACGAGATCGTACTTTTCCGTAAATTCCTGCACGCGGTTCTCGCCGATATCGGTGACGCCCGCGGAGATCGCCTCGTTGATCTCTTCGGGCGTGCGCGTCTTTGTCGCCGCCACCAGCGTCACTTTTTCGCCGTAGGGGTTCCCCGTGGAAAGTTCGGACAAAATATTTTTTACGTTTTCGGAAATCATGAAAAAACCTCCAAAAAGACCCGTACCTGCAATTTCTTGGGGTACGGGTCTTATTATAATCCATTCGTTAAATTCTGTCAACGATAAGTTTGGTCATCTCGCTGCCTTTGACGAGCGTTTTGCCTTCGCTGAAAATATCCGCGGTGCGGTAGCCTTCGTCCAACACCTTGTTGACCGCCTGTTCGACGGCTTCCGCTTCCTTACCCAAATCGAAACTGTCGCGCAGCATCATCGCCGCCGAAAGAATGGTCGCGATGGGGTTGGCGAGGTCTTTGCCCGCAATGTCGGGCGCGCTGCCGTGAATGGGTTCGTACAGCCCGCGCTTGGTCGCGCCGAGCGAAGAAGAGGCGAGCATACCGATGCTGCCCGTGATCATCGCCGCTTCGTCGGAGAGGATATCGCCGAAAATGTTGGAAGTCACCACCACGTCGAACTGGGCGGGATTCTTGACCAACTGCATCGCCGCGTTGTCCACGAGCATATCCGTCACTTCCACGTCGGGATAATCTTTCGCCACGGTATGCACGATCTCGCGCCACAAACGGGAAGATTCCAGAACGTTCGCCTTGTCGATGGAAATGACCTTTTTCTTACGTTTCTGAGCGAGTTCGAAAGCGATCTTCGCGATGCGCGTGATCTCTTCCACGTTATATTTTTCCGTATCGTAGGCGTATTCGCCGCCCTCGCTTTGGCCTCTGCCGCGCTCGCCGAAATAGATGCCGCCCGTCAGTTCGCGCACGACCACCAAATCGATGCCCTTTGCCGCGATATCCGCGCGTAAGGGGCAGGCGCCCGCCAGCGCGGGGAAGAGTTTTGCGGGGCGCAGGTTGGAATACAATCCCAGCGCCGCGCGGATCTTCAAGAGCCCCGCCTCCGGGCGGAGATGCCCGGGAAGGTTATTGATGCGTGGATCGCCCACCGCGCCGCCTACCGCGCCGAGAAGGACGCTGTCGGATGCAAGACAGCGGTCGATCGTGTACTGCGGAAGGGGTTCGCCCGTCTCTTCGATGGCGCAAACGCCCATCAGAAGGTGTTCGAATTCAAATTCGTGTCCGTATTTTTCGCCGATCTTTTTTAAAACGGCGATCGCGCCGTCGGTGATTTCGGGGCCGATGCCGTCGCCCGCCAGAACTGCAATATGTTTTTTCATGTTAAAACCTCGGATATGTTATTTGTTTTGTGTTTTTTCAAAAAGAATGATCTCATTTTGATTGAGCCGCACAGTATTCCAGTCGAAATAGGGCTTGAAAGCGTCGTAAATGCGTTTATCCAGCACGATTTTCTTGCGGTACAGCGAAAGTACGTCGACGGGCGCAAAGTCCTGATAATCGATGCAATCTCCCAAAGCGTCGCTGAGTTGCTCTTCCTGTTCGTATAATTTTTCCGCTTCGCTGTCGGATACCTGGTCGATCAGGTCGTTTAATGCGGCTTCGAGTTCGGCGTACTGTTTCACGGGTTCGGCGCCGCAGGGATAATACTCCAAATAAGCGGTGGGAAACGGCGTTTTTTTGTCCGCCGGCATGGCTTGCATGATCATGACGGTAGGGTATCTGTCATCCTTGCCCGCCGTTGAAAATCTGAAAGCCTTTTTTCTTCCGCGCACGATACCGAGAACCGCAAACAAAACGACGACAGCCGTTATGACGGGAAAGGCAATGACGCTGTATAAGGGAAAGTCGGCGAAAGAAAAGTAGGCTATAAGACTATAGACAGAAAGCGCCAGACATACTATAAAAGCGGGAATACTCCTGACCGTATCTTTATATACGGCTTTGTCGCGCGGTTTGGTGCGCAGTTTGTTTATCATAATCTCTCCCCCTGACGGCGCGCGTACCGTGCGCGTCGCATGATTTATTTACTCTGAATGGATTTGATCAGGCCGCCTTTGTCGATGATGTTCTGAATAAAGTCGGGGAAAGGCTCCGCCTGAAAGGTCTTGCCCGTCGTCACGTTTTCGATGAGGCCCTTGGCAAGGTCGCAGGAAACCACGTCGCCCGCCTTGATGTTCGCCACCGCCTCGGGACATTCCAGAATGGGCAGCCCGATATTGATGGAATTGCGGTAGAAGATGCGCGCGAAAGAATTGGCGATGACCAGCGAAATGCCGCTCGCTTTGATGGCGATGGGCGCGTGCTCGCGCGAGGAGCCGCAGCCGAAATTGTCTTCCGCCACCATAATGTCGCCCTGTTTTACGTTTTTAACGAATTCTTTATCGATATCTTCCATGCAGTGCGAGGCGAGTTCCGCCTCGGAAGTGGTGTTTAAATAACGCGCGGGAATGATAACGTCCGTATCGACGTCGTTGCCATACTTGAAAACCGTGCCCTGTACTTTCATATTTTCAACCTCCGATGATTATTTCACTTGATCGGGCGTAGCAATTTTGCCCGCGATCGCGCTCGCCGCCGCAACGTAAGGGGAAGCGAGATAGACTTCGCTGTCCACGTGCCCCATGCGTCCCACGAAATTGCGGTTGGTCGTCGCCACGGCGCGTTCTCCCGCCGCCAGAATGCCCATGTGACCGCCCAGGCAGGGCCCGCAGGTAGGGGTGGAGACCACCGCGCCCGCGTCTACGAACACGTCGAACAGTCCCTCGTGCATCGCCTGTTTCCAGATAGTGTTGGTCGCGGGGATCACGATGCAGCGCACGCCCTTGGCGACGCGCTTGCCCTTCAGAATATCCGCCGCGATGCGCAAATCGGAAATATGGCCGTTCGTGCAACTGCCGATGACGACCTGGTCGATCTTCACGTCGCCCCATTCCTCGGGCGTACGGGTGTTTTCGGGCAGGTGCGGGAACGCAACGGTAGGTTTCAGCGCGGAGAGGTCTACTTCGATCGTGCGCTCGTATTCCGCGTCGGCGTCCGCCTCGAATACGCGGATCTCGCGCTTGAATCTGCCGTTTAGATATTCGCGCGTCGTATCGTCCACGGGGAAGATGCCGTTCTTCGCGCCCGCTTCGATCGCCATGTTGCAGATGGTGAAACGGTCGTCGATGGTCAAATATTGAATGCCGTCGCCGACGAATTCCATCGACTTATACAGCGCGCCGTCCACGCCGATGAGTCCGATGATATGCAGAATGATATCCTTGCCGCAAATATATTTCGCGGGTTTGTTTTTCAAAACGAATTTGATCGCGGAGGGGACTTTGAACCAGCACATATTGCTCATCATGCCCGCCGCCATATCGGTGGAACCCACGCCCGTGGAAAATGCGCCGAGCGCGCCGTACGTGCAGGTGTGGCTGTCCGCGCCGATGACGAGATCGCCCGCGCCCACCAGTCCTTTTTCGGGGAGAAGCGCGTGCTCGATGCCCATTTCGCCCACGTCGAAAAAGTTTTCTATGCCGTACTGATTGGCGAAATTGCGCACGGTCTTGACTTGTTCCGCCGCCTTGATGTCTTTATTGGGGGTAAAGTGGTCCATTACCATGCTCACGCGGTCGCGGCATTTCACGCAGGAAAAGCCCGCCTTGCCGAATTCTTTTACCGCAACGGGCGAGGTGATGTCGTTGCCGAGAACCATGTCCAGTTCCGCATTGATCAGTTGTCCCGCCTTCACGCTGTCAAGCCCTGCGTGATAGGCGAGAATTTTTTGTGACATTGTCATTCCCATGATCGATTACGCTCCTTTTGATCGTTTGTTTTTCTTGCTTTATTATAGCACATATGATATAATTTGTAAACGATTTATAAAATAGATAATTTTAATCGGTTTCATCGAAAAAACGAATGACACGGAGGAGAGAAGATGACGAGCGACGGATTGAAGACATTTATCATGCTTTCCAAACTGAAAAACTTTACGCGCACCGCGGAAAGAATGTTCGTGGCGCAGTCGACGGTCACCAACCGCATCTTCGAACTGGAAAAGGAGATCGGCAAAAAACTGTTCGTGCGGCGCGCGGGCGGCGTGGAACTGACCGAAGAGGGGAGCGTGTTTTTAAACTACGCCGTGCGCATGACGGAACTGGAAGAGTCGTTCATACAGGAAGTCAATTCTTCGGCGAAATACAAAAAAACGCTGAAGATCGGCGCCATCAACGCGGTATACGAGAGCGCGCTCTATCCGGTCATCAGCAATTTTATCCGCAAGCGCAAAGATATTTCCACCAAAGTGATGCTGGGGCATTCGCTGGACATGTTGCAGATGCTGCAGGATAAGATCATCGACGTCGCCTTTTCCTACGTGCCCTTAAAAAAGGCGGGCTTTGCCTGCGAGGAGTTTTATTCCGACCGTCTGGCGCTCTTCGCTTCGCCGCGCATCAACGAATATAAAAACGGCATCCGCAAGGCGGAACTTGCGAATCTCGACTATCTCTTATGCAATTTCGCCTACGGCGACGTGGGCGTATTTATTTTATCGCTGTTTCCGCCGCGGCACGCGTTCGGGTTCGAGATCGACAACAGCGGCAAACTGATCCACTATCTGACGGACGGGTTCGGGTATAGTTTTCTGCCCTGCCGCCTCGCCGAGAGCGAGTTGCAAGCGGGGCTTTTGGAAGAAGTCCGTCTCATCGATTTCGCTACCCCCGCCATTGTCACTTATTGTTCCTATTCGAAGACCAACGCCGCCGCCTGCGAGTTTTTGCAGACGATGAAAGAGGATTCTCAGCCAAATTGACGACAGAGTACGAAATCGGTTTTAAATTTTGTTGCAATGTGGTATAATTTTAAGGCTTTTCAGGAAATAACATACAATCATCATATTTGTTCAGTAAAATATACTTAATTACTTTGTAGGGAAAAAACATGAAAATAGCAATCGCAGGGATCGGATACGTAGGATTATCCAATGCGGTACTCTTGGCGCAGCGTCATGAGGTGACTGCCGTCGACGTATCGCAGGAACGCGTAGATGCGATCAACGCCAAAAGATCGCCTATCGCGGACAAAGACATCGAGGAATATCTCGTCCGAAAGCCCCTTCGTCTTACTGCGACGAAGGACGGCGCGATGGCATATCGCGCCGCGGAATTCGTCCTGATCGCCACGCCCACCAATTACGATCCTCAAACCAATTATTTCGATACTTCTTCGGTTGAAAGCGTGATCGGAGAAGTCCGCGCCGTCAATCGGGAGGCTGTCATCGTCGTGAAATCCACGGTGCCGGTGGGCTATACGAACGGGCTGAAAGAGCAGTTGTCCGATAAAAATATTCTTTTTTCTCCCGAATTTTTGCGCGAAGGCAGAGCATTGTACGATAATCTGTATCCGTCGCGTATCATCGTCGGAACAGACAAGCGCGACGCGCGCCTGACGCGGAAGGCAAAAGAATTTGCCGAACTTCTCCGCGGGAGCGCGCTGAAAGAGGACGTGCCCGTACTGATCATGAACAGTACCGAGGCAGAGGCGGTAAAACTTTTCGCCAATACCTATCTCGCGCTGCGCGTTTCTTATTTCAACGAACTGGACACGTACGCCGAACTGCACGGGCTGAACACGAAAGAGATCATCGACGGAGTGAGTTTAGATCCCCGTATCGGAACGCATTACAACAACCCTTCCTTCGGATACGGCGGCTATTGTCTGCCCAAAGATACCAAACAGTTGCTGGCGAATTACCGCGAAGTGCCCGAGAATCTGATCCGCGCGATCGTCGATTCTAACCGCACGCGGAAAGATTTCGTAGCGGAACGCATTTTGAAAAAGGCGGGATATCCCGAGAATCGAGACGCCGTCGTGGGAATATACCGCCTGACCATGAAGTCGAATTCCGACAATTACAGGCAAAGTTCGATCCAGGGCGTAATGAAACGGTTAAAAGCGAAAGGGATTCGCGTTATCGTCTACGAGCCGACCTATCGGGAAGACAATTTTTTCAACAGTCCCGTGATTTCCGATCTTGAACAGTTCAAACGCCTTGCCGACGTGATCGTTGCCAACCGTCTGGACGAGCCCCTTTCCGACGTAAAAGAAAAAGTTTATACCCGAGATTTATATGGAAGAGATTAAAACATATCAGGATTCAAAAAACATGAACGAAAGACGCCCCAAAGTATCGGTCATCATGCCGATGTACAATCAGGAAAAATATATTGCGGAATGTTTGACCAGCGTAATTCGTCAGTCGCTGAAAGATATCGAGATCATCGTTGTAAACGACGGCTCGACCGACTCTTCCTTAAAGATCGTACAAAAGATAAAGGGAGACGATCCGCGCGTCATTATAATCGATAAAAAGAATTCGGGATACGGACATTCTCTCAACGTCGGCGTTGACGCGGCAAAGGGGGAATATATCGGAATCGTTGAAACGGACGATTATATTCTTCCCGAAATGTATGAGACTCTTTACAGAGTCGCCCGCGCGAAAAATGCTGAAATCGTCAAAACGGATTTTTGTCGTTTTTCTTCCGAATCGGGGTTCGTTTCCCGTACAGAAGTCCGATTGTCGGAACAAAAAAAATATTATCATCGCGTAATCTGCCCGTTCAAAGAAAAAGAAGTGTTTCGTTTTCCGATGAATACGTGGAGCGGTATTTACCGCCGCGATTTTTTATTGAGAAATCAGATCCGTCATAACGAAACGCCGGGGGCGTCCTTTCAGGATAACGGCTTTTGGTTTCAGACCTTTTGCCTCGCAAAATCGGTTGTCTTTTTAGATTCGATTTTTTATATGAACCGTCGCGACAACCCCAATTCTTCGGTTTATGACAGCAATAAAGTTTACTGCGTCAGTGAAGAATATAAATACATTGACCGGTTTTTAAAAGGAAACTTATCGCTCCGCAAAGAAATAATCGGATATTATTGGCTGAAAAAGTTTCATAATTACGTATTTACGTTAAACCGCATCGCTTATATGTTTAAACTGGAATTTGCGGAATACATGCAGAAAGAATTTATAAGAGGAAAAGAAACAAAAGAAATCGATTTTAAAATATTCAATGATACGGAAAGAGAATGCGTGCGGTTATTGATGCGTGAACCGCGGGCTTTTTTGCAAAAATTGAATTATATTATCTCCGATCAACCGGGTATCAGCGTAGTTTTGGTAAAAACGAACCATATGTTCCTCGATACATTTAAAAGCATTGCAAACCAAAAGTACGGAAATTTACAGATTTTTTGTATAGGAGATGTATTTACCGCCGCAGAAAAAGAATATTTGCAAAAGGACGACCGCACCGTTATCATGGAATCAAAAGATTCAATGCCTGCATTGCTCAATCAGGTTTTGCAGCAAATAACGGGAAAATATTTGCATATCGTTCCTTCCGGCGCGATTTTGAACGCTTGCTTATATTCTTCGGCAATGGAATGTTTTGATTCAAACGATATAGATATTTATGTGTTCGGTGCAAACATACAACTTAGTTGCGGAAACGTTGCTTATGACGTATTCGATTATAATAAAAACTTTATCGGAGAGGGGATTGTTTTCAATCATCAGGATGCCGCAGTAATATACGGATGCGGAATTTCTTTGAACAATAAAATTTTATCTGTGCAGCAGATTTATGAAAACAAATTAGAATTTAAAGACTATCGTGATAACGGCGACAGCCTGTCGTTTGTGGTAGAGTATCTGTTGCGTTGTCGGAATATTTATTTCGAAAAAAATAATTGCCTGTGCCTGAATCCGCTAAACAGCCAAAATATTGATTTTTGTTCGAGATTGGAAGAATACAGATACTTGAATTCTTTGCATATTACCGGACAAGGCAAAATCGGGGTATTAAACGTAATCGCAGAGGATTTGGTTCAAATCATCCGTGAAAACGGTACAGAGGCTTTTGCGCGTCGGGAAGATATTATACGTTTATTGAATTTGAGCAATTATACGAGGGAAGATTTTTTTAACGGATATATCTATGATTTTCTCTTAAAATTTGCCTATGCTGATTCGGCGGAGATATCAGAGGACTGTGATCTCACGAAAGATTATAACTCGCAAAAATATCTGTATTACGGTTTGATTTCAGCCGGCGAGTGGCAACGTTTTTGGCTGCAGAAGAACGGGTTGGGAAATGATCGCTTCGATGACGATTTAAATTCTATTCGTAATTCCTGGTCCTATAAGGTCGGGCGTATAATTACTTATTTTCCCCGCAAAGCGCGAGGGCTTGTCCGCAAATTCAAAAAATACGTAAAGAATACAATAGCAAAAAAATCAGTAAAATATGATGCCAAAGGACTTTTGAAATTACAAAACGCTCAGCCGTTGGTAAGCGTAGTAATGCCGTTATATAATGTTTCGGCATTCTTAAAAGAGTGTTTGAACAGTTTGCTGCATCAAACATATCAAAATCTTGAAATTATTTGCGTGGACGACGGCTCTTCCGATAATACTTATGAAATCGTGGAGCATTATCAAAAAGAACATAAGAATATCTTCTTGTATCGTCAAAATCATTTATATGCAGGTGTGGCGAGAAACACGGGATTTGCCCATGCGAAAGGAAAGTATACAATTTTCCTCGATGCGGACGATGTTTTTGAACCTGATTTAATTCGATCTCTTTTAATTCGTTCAGAAGGGACGGGGGCGGATATTTCCGTCTGCGCGTGCCGCGGGTTTGACGATAAGACAAAAAAATATATCGATATGAATTGGAGCATTCATAAAGATTGTTTACCGTTACAAACCGTATTCAGCGGAAAAAAACTCGGCGACTATGTCTGTTGGGCATTTATGGGTTGGGCATGGGATAAATTATATCGTACTGATTTCATAAGAAAACACGCGCTGAAATTTCAGGACGTACGCAGCACCAACGATGCGTATTTTGTGTTTACATCCATTGCCTTAGCAAAAAGAATTACTTATGTGGATAAAATTTTAGTGAATCAAAGAAAAAACAACAGCGAGTCAATTTCTTCCTCGCGTGAAAAATCCTGGAATAATTGTCTTTTGGCAGCGGATAAAATATATGAAGATTGGAATGCGAAGGGAATATATCAAAGATATGAAAGATCGTTTTGTAATTGGTTCGTTCAATTCATCGGTTGGCATTATAAAACGTTGAATGAAGACTGTAAAGGTAAACTTGCGGGAGAACTTTTGAAATATGTTGAAAAATATCGCTTATTAAATCGAAATGAAAAATTTTACTATTTAGAGCAAGATTTCAAACAATTTATAGATATTATGGAATAAAGAAGAGCAAGGTCATTGACCTTGCTCTTTCTTTATATTTCAAATTTACGATTCCATTCTTCCAAGGAACAGGTTTCCGGATAATGTTTTTGATATTCTGCTTTTAATTTGCGATATTTAAAAAGTATTCGAAAATACATGCCGAAGATTTGGCGGCGGATTTTTCGGCGGCGTTTTGAATCAAATTCACAAATGTAGCCCTGCTCTCGGTTCGTGTCGTAATGTATAGATGTTTTTTTCAGAAAAAGAGGCCTTGCCCTCGTAGAATTTGCGTCTACGACAATGGGTTTTTTTCGAAATAAAAAAGAAGGCATAAAATTTTCGATCGTCAGGATAGCTTTTCTGAAAATATTCCGCTTCGGATTTTTGACCTTTACTTTTTCTAATCCTTCGGCAATATCGACATGGAATCTTTGTTCAAGTTCTGCTTTATCGTAAAATTGCGGTTGATAATTCATGATTTCCCGATTCAGTTTTTCCATGTCTTGCTCGATCAAGAATTGATAACCGCTGAAAAAATCCTGATACGCCTTTATGATCAGTTCGGCACAAAAGTAACGTTTGAGCGCTAACTGAATGAAAGAAGAGTAAAGGAATTTTAAACTTTGTTTAAAACTCCCGATCTTAAAGCGAAGTGTGGATAATATCAACTCATTGCGTTTGAGGTAATAATCCATAACAGGATTGTATTTTAAAGTAAAATCCTGATGCCAGATGGCAATCCCGCTCAATAATATCAAGTGTTCTATGGCGCGCATGCCGTACTCGATATCGTCTGCTTTTATAAACAGGGGGAGAGGCAGACTGTATTTTGCAACTGTCTGTACCGGCATACATGTATACCACCAGCCTGTATAATTCGGCTGCGGAGGGTCCTCATTCAGCAATAAACTTTCCGCTTGTGTCATATCGAGATGGGAATTGCGCGGCTTATAATTCAGCCCCGTAAAATATCCTCCGAATTCATGCTGCTCGGTAGGTCTGTCCAAATACATCATCGGACTGCCGATCGTAGCGTATTTGTACTCATCGGAAAGCGCCCGCAACAAATAAGCGGTGCGTTTGAGCGTTTCGAATTCGAAATGGATATCATCGTCCATCAGCAGAAAATGCGTGAACGAAGGATCTTTGCACACTTCGGTGATCCCGCGGGTGAACCCGCCCGAGCCGCCGAGATTCTTGTTGGGTACGACGGTATAATATTCGTTTTCGGGAAGTTCCAGCGTTTTCGCATTGTCGATGACAAAAACGTGCAGAATATTTCCCCATTCGGGTTCTGCGGCAATACCCGCCAAAAGGCGCTTTAAATTGTTTTTTACGAACGTTTCGCGCTTATAGGTGCAGATGACCAGCCCGATTTTTACGGGATTGTCGTTGTTTGTATCCGCAAGATAACTGCCGCCCGTAAGTTCCGCCTCGCTCTCCGCGGTCAGCGTAAAATATAGATAACCCTTATCGGGGAGTTCGGAAATATCCAGCCGCACCGTATAAGAATCGGTAAATTTCACCGTTTGCAGCGGCAGGGTATTCCCGGACTGCGTTCTGCAAAAAAATTCCGCGAGAAAACTTCCCGTTCCCTCGAAACGGACGTCCGCGTTTTGAATCCCGCAGTATTTTCTGTATTTCGCATAGGAAAACAGATTGAAATACGTTTCGAAAGACGCTGTTTCTCCCGCTTGAAAGCGAAGGCTTTTCCGCTCCGCGTCGTATGCCGCGCCGCCCTGATAAAAGAGTTTTTCTGTGCCTTCCAGTTCGCAGCCGAAGAGTAAATTAAATAATTTCATTCTAAATCCTTAAACATATTTTTACATTCTTTTCATCAAAGCGTAATCGATAGAGTCGGTGAGCGCGATCCAACTGGCCTCGATGATATCTTCGGAAACACCGACCGTCGTCCAACTGTCCGTGCTGTTGACCGTGGTTATGAGTACGCGGACTTTCGCCGCGGTGGCTTTGTCGGAATTGAGCACGCGCACCTTGTAATCGACGAGCGCCGTGCCTGCGATCTCAGGATAGAATTCCGTTAAAGCGGAGCGCAGGGCGAGGTCCATTGCGTGCACGGGGCCTTCGCCGTCGGAGGCGGCGATGCGCGTGACGCCGTTGACGCGGATCTTGACGACCGCGGTCGCGACTTTTCCCTCGATGGCGGGCTGTTCGTTGATGATTTTATAGTTGATCAATTCGAACGAAGGCGTATAATGTCCCAGAATGCGCGAAACGCGCAGGATAAAACTCGCTTCCGCCGCTTCGAACTGGTAGCCCTGCACGGCAAGATTTTTCAACTCTTCCGCAATGATTGCCATTTCTCTGCCGTTTTTATCCACTTTCGGGAAATAATTTTTGATTTTATCGTAGATTGCGCTCTTTCCCGAGATCTCCGAAAGCAAAAACCGCCGTTTGTTGCCGATGACAGCGGGATCGACGTGCTCGAACGAGTTAGCGCATTTTAAAACGCCGTCCGCGTGCATGCCCGCCTTGTGCGCGAAGGCGTTCATGCCGATATACGGTTCGTTCTGCGGCACGGCGATGTTCGCCGTTTCCGCAATGGTCATGGCGCATTCGTAGATCTTTTGCATATTTTCCGCGGGCAGGCACAAATACCCGCATTTGAGTTGTAAATTGCAGATGATGGTCGATAGGTTCGCGTTGCCGCAGCGTTCGCCGAATCCCAGAAAAGTACCCTGTATATGCCGCGCGCCCGCGCAGACTGCCGCCACCGAATCGGCTACCGCCAGCCCGCCGTCGTTATGGCAGTGGATGCCCACGACGAGCGAGGGGAACTTTTCCGCCACTACGCGCACGATCGTTTCCGCCTCGTCGGGGAACAGCCCGCCGTTGGTGTCGCACAGGCTCAGTATGCACGCGCCGCCCGCCGCCGCGCTTTCCAGTGCGGACAAAGCGTAGGCGGGGTCGGCTTTATAGCCGTCGAAAAAGTGTTCGGCGTCGAATATGACTTTTTTGCCGTGTTCCGTGAGGAAACGCACGCTTTCTTCTATCATGCAAAGATTCTCGTCGGGCGTCGCCTTGATGACTTCCGTGACGTGCAGAATGTGGCTCTTGCCGAAGATCGCAACATATTCTGTGTTCGCGGCGAGCAGGGATTTTAAATTGCTGTCCTCCTCGCAGGAAATGTTTTTGCGGCGGGTGGAGCCGAACGCCACCAATTTGGAGCGTTTGAGTTTCAACGCCTGCACCCGCTGAAAAAATTGCATTTCCGCGGGATTGGAATAGGGGTTTCCCGCCTCGATGAAATCGACGCCCAACTCGTCCAGCGTTTCGATGACTTTCAGTTTGTCTTCGACCGAAAAGGAAATGTTCGCGCTCTGCGCGCCGTCGCGCAGGGTGGAATCGAATATCTGTAGTTTCGTGTTCATCTGCCCTCCTTTATCTTCACTTTTTGAAGACTGCGCCGCGGCTCGCAGAGGACACCTGCGCGCGGTAGCGCTTTAAATACCCCGTCACGGGCTTTTCGAGAGGACGGAAGGCTGCGAGCCTGCGCTCGATCTCCTTTTCGTCCACGCGAAGGTCTAAACGGTTATTTTCGATATCGATATCGATGATGTCACCCTCTTCGACGACGCCGATGACGCCGCCCGCCGCCGCCTCGGGGCACACGTGCCCGATCGCCGCGCCGCGCGTCGCGCCGGAAAAGCGCCCGTCGGTGATGAGCGCGACGTCCGCGCCCAGTCCCGCGCCGACGATGGCGGAAGTGGGGGAGAGCATTTCGCGCATTCCGGGGCCGCCCATCGGGCCTTCGTAGCGGATGACCACCACGTCGCCCTTGACGATCTTGCCCGTAGAGATGGCTTCCATCGCCGCCTCTTCGCTGTCGAATACGCGCGCGGGGCCGCTGTGTCTGAGCATTTTTTTATCCACGGCGCTCTTTTTCACGACCGCGCCTTCACGGGCGAGATTGCCTTTCAGGATGGCTAAACCGCCCTTGGCGGAATAGGGGGTGTCCATGGGGCGTATGATATTTTTATCCAGAACTTCGGCATTCTTCACGCGCTCCGCCTGCGTCACGCCGCTCGCCGTCAGGGCGTCGCCTTCGAACAGCCCCGCGTCGATCAGTTGTTTGATTACCGCGGAAATGCCGCCCGCCTCGTTCAGATCTTCGATGTAATCTTTGCCCGCGGGCGCGAGTTTGCATATATTGGGCACTTTCGAGCCCATTTCGTTCATGATATCAAGGGAAAAATCTTCCTCGCTCATGCCCACTTCGTTGGCGAGCGCCAGAAGGTGCAGTACGCTGTTGGAGGAGGCGCCGATTGCCATATCCACCGCGAGCGCGTTCCTGACCGCCTTGGGAGTAATGATGTCGGAAGGGCGGATATTTTCCCTGACGAGGTGCATGACCGCCTCGCCCGTGCATTTCGCGAGCGCGAGACGCGCGCTGTAAACCATGGGGATCGTGCCGTTGCCGGGCAGGGAAATGCCCAGCGCTTCGGTCAGACAGTTGAGGCTGTTCGCGGTGAACATACCCGAGCACGAGCCGCAGGTGGGGCAGGCGGAACATTCGAACCTTCCGAGTTCGTCCTCGTCGATCCTGCCCGCGTTATAGGCGCCCACCGCCTCGAACATGGAGGAGAGGGAAAGCCGCTCGCCGTGCATTTTGCCCGCGAGCATGGGGCCGCCCGAAACGAATACGGCGGGAATATCCAGCCGCACCGCCGCCATGAGCATGCCGGGTATGATCTTGTCGCAGTTTCCCACGAACACCAGGCCGGAAAATGCGTGCGCGCGCGCGAGGATCTCCGCGCTGTCGGCGATGATTTCGCGGGAGGGGAGAGAATAGCGCATTCCCTCGTGCCCCATGGCGATGCCGTCGCACACGCCGATGGAGGGAACGACGACGGGCTTGCCGCCCGCGGCAATGACGCCCTCTTTCACGGCCTCGGCGATCCGGTCCAGGTGCATATGACCGGGAATGATCTCGCTCTGCGCCGAAATAATGCCGATAATGGGCTTTTTCATCTCGTTATCCGTCCAACCGAGCGCCTTGAACAAAGAGCGCTGAGAGGACATTGCCGTGCCTTCCGCAAAAATATTGTTTTTCATTTTATATACCTCTGATTCAGATTAAATCGTTATAGTCGTTCAGGTCTTTGATACACACGCCGCCGCGGCTCAATGCTGTCACGCCCGTGCGCGCCATTTCCATGATGCCGTAAGGCTCGATCACGCGGATAAAGCCGTCTATCTTGTTCGGCTCGCCCGTGATCTCCAGGATCATGCTCGCGGGGGACAGGTCGACGACTTTCGCCTTGTAAACTTCTTTGATCTCTATAATTTCCGAACGCTTTTCGGGACTCGCCTTCACTTTTACCAGGCAAAGTTCGCGGAATATACAGGATTTTTCGTCCGCATACGTAATTTTTTTGATATCGATGAGTTTGTCCAACTGCTTGACCATCTGCGTGAGCATGTATTCGTCGCCGTCCAGTTCGATGGTGATGCGCGAAAAGTTTTCGTCCTCCGTCGAGCAGGCGGATATGGAATGGATATTATAACCGCGGCGCGCGAACAATCCGCTCACCCGCGTGAGAACGCCGCTCTTGTTGGCGGCCAGCGCCATGATCGTATACGTCATTTTTTTACTCTCCCATCTCGGTGATGATGCTGTCGAAGGATTTTCCCGGGGCGATCATCGGCAATACTTTGTCGTCGATGCCGATCTTGCAGTCGATGAGCACGGGCCCGTTCTCCGCGAGCGCCGCCCTGAGGACAGGCTCTATATCTTTTTCCGCAGCGATCGTCATGCCCTTCGCGCCGAAGGCTTCCGCCAGTTTGCAGTAATCGGTTTTGCGGTTCAGAGTCGTCTGCGAATAGCGCTTGCCGTAAAAGAGCGTCTGCCACTGGCGCACCATGCCGAGCGTGTTGTTGTCCATCAATAAAATGATCAAAGGAAGGTTTTGCGAAACCGCGGTGCACAGTTCGTTCAGATTCATGTGAAAACTGCCGTCGCCCGTCACGAGAAACGTGCGTTTTCCCGAAGCGACGCAGGCGCCAATGGCGGCGCCCAACCCGTATCCCATCGTTCCGAGACCGCCGCTGGTCACGAACGTGCGCGGCTTTTCGAATCCGTAGAATTGCGCCGTCCACATCTGGTGCTGCCCGACGTCCGTCGCGACGGGCGTGTCGGGCGGCGTCAGTCTGCATGCCGTCTGCAATATCTTGCGGGCGAACAGGGGAGAAAGGTTGTCCTTTTCGTCGCGTTTTTTGACCTGTATCGCCTCGTTCAGCCAGTCTTTGCGTTCGGCTTGCGGCAAAAGGGGAAGGATCGTCTTTAATATTTCGTTCACGTCCGCCATTACGGAAATGTCGGTCTCCACGTTTTTGTCGATCTCCGCGGCGTCGATATCGAACTGCACGATCGTCTTTTGTTCGCGGAACTTTTTGCGGTCGCCCGCCACGCGGTCTGAAAAGCGCATGCCCAGCGCGATCACGGTGTCCGCACACAAAAACGCCTGCGCGGCCGCGTTGGTGCCGTGCATGCCGAGCATTCCCAAAAATTCGGGCGCCGAAGCGGGATACGCGCCCAGCCCCATCAGCGTGGAAACGACGGGCGCCTGCAATTTCTTGGCGAAAGCGCATATGTTTTCGCCCGCATTCGAGCCGATCGCGCCGCCACCGAGTATGATAAGAGGGCGTTTCGCGTTCGCAATCGCCTCCGCAGCCTGCCGCACGCTTTCGGGTTCCACCTTTTTGGGCTCATAACGTACGGGTTCGGCGGGCGTAAATTCGCACAGTTCCGTCTGCAAATTTTTGGGCACGTCGATGAGAACGGGGCCTTTTCTTCCCGAGTTTGAGATAAAGAACGCCTCTCGGATGGTCGGCGCGAGATCGCGCACGTCCTTGACGATATAGTTATGTTTGGTCACGGGCATGGTAATGCCCGCGATGTCCACTTCCTGAAAACTGTCGCGCCCCAGATTTGCGAGAGTGACGTTGCCCGTAATGGCGACGAGGGGGATGCTGTCCATGTACGCGGTGGCGATGCCCGTCACGAGATTGGTCGCGCCCGGACCCGAAGTTGCGAGGCACACGCCCACCTTTCCGCTGACGCGCGCGTAGCCGTCCGCGGCGTGCGAGGCGCCCTGTTCGTGCGCAGTCAGAACGTGGCGGATACTGCCGTCCCTATACAGAGCGTCGTAAATATCCAGAACGCAGCCTCCGGGATATCCGAAAATGGTGTCGACGTTCTGTTCCTTCAAACAGCGTATGATAATATCCGCTCCGCTCAATTTCATGACAAAAAACTCCCGTAATTGTTTGACTATCATTATATATACAAAAAATATTGTAATAAAAAACGGCGGAAGTGTCAAGTGTTTTGTTTTCCATGCGAAAAAGGGCGGCAAGTGAAAAAAATATTTTGAAAGTTCATCTAAAACAGTTGACAAAAGAGGGCGTATAAGATAAAATAAGAAAGCATCTTTTAAGAGATGGCAATATCGCGGGGTGGAGCAGTTCGGTAGCTCGTCGGGCTCATAACCCGAAGGTCGTAGGTTCGAATCCTGCCCCCGCAACCAATTTTTTGTTATGGCGGCGTAGCTTAGCCCGGTTATAGCGATCGGTTCATACCCGATAGGTCGTAGGTTCGAATCCCACCGCCGCTACCAAAGACAATTTTATTCCGCATTTCTTGCGGTTTTTATTCGGCCCCGTGGTCAAGCGGTTAAGACATCGCCCTTTCACGGCGGTAACACGAGTTCGATTCTCGTCGGGGTCACCAAACAAATATTTTCTCGGAAAGCCGCTCTTACAGAGCGGCTTTTTTTCATACATCAAAATATTTTAAATGAAGCACGTGGGACAGGGCCGTAATCGCGGCTACGATAGAGGACGAAACATAAATTTCATATCGCTTTTCAGGCGGACAAGGAATTCCTTGCCCGCCTTTTTTGGAATAATTGTACAACAAATTGAAGTGATTTAACTATAATTTTGTCAAATCGCATGATACTCTATATACAAACTCGTGAAGGAATCGATCAGTTATGAAAGAAAATTCTGTCTGTTCAAAAGGACAAGTGCCCGAAAACGAACATATTACGTTTTTGGGAAACGGAAAGCGTAAAGTACTGATTTTCGGCAATTCCATAACCCGCCACGGACGTGCGCCCGCTCTGGGTTGGTTTTCTGACTGCGGAATGGCGGCGTCGTGCGCGGAAAAAGATTATGTGCATCTGCTGTACGATGCAATGCACGATGTCCGTTTTTGCATCGTACAGGCAGCGGATTTCGAACGGGAGTTTTTGAGGGTACCGTCGTCTTTCGCCGAATTTCGCGCGGTAAAAGATTTTGGACCCGATCTCATCGTCGGCAGGTTGGGGGAAAACGTATCATCCGAACGCGTACAAAAAGGCAAATTTACACAAACTTATAAAAGACTGCTCGATTATTGCCGCCGCAAAGATACGAAATTGATTTTGACGACTTGTTTTTGGGAAAGTCCCGTGGTGGACGACGAGATCCGCGCATTGGCGAAGTCGGAAGGCTGTGCGTTGGCGGAATTGAACGATCTGGGCGCGCGCGACGAGATGAAGGCTTGCGGTCTGTTTTCGCATACGGGCGTCGCCGCGCATCCCGGCGACAGGGGAATGCGGGAGATCGCCGAACGAATTTTACGGGCCATGGAGAAATCGCAATGAGAAAGAGGATCAATACCCTGAACGCCTCGCTGCTTTTGAACGGCGTGAGTTACGGCGAACACGTCATGAATCCCGGAATGGTGGTCGAAGACGTCGAAAAACTTGTCCGCAACTGCTCGAATACCTTTATCGTGCGCTGTCAGCCCGACAGACCCATGACGGACGAAACGTACTGTGCGCTGGCGAAGTTCGCGAAAGAAAAAAATCTGTATTTCGGATTTTTATATGCCTACCAATTCCCGCCCAAAGGGAAAAGAAGCCATTTGAACGCGGCTTTGGTGCAAAAATTAGATGAACTCGCTGGCGATCTGTTCCTCGGAGAATTTTTTGGCGAGGCGGGCAGCGACAAAGCGGCGAAGGACAAGGGCTATTACGTAGAAGGCAGCGAAGTGATCGCCCTGCAAATGCCCCCGCAAGATTTTAACGATATGCTCGCGGCAAAAGAAAATTTTGTGCGGTTTATTCGAAGTATGACTGCATACGACGATGAGATCGGATTGAAAAAGACGTTTTTAGTAGAGGCGACCGCGCTTTCGCGCTACGAGATGGAGGGCGGAATACGCACTCCGATTCTGGAAGTGTTGCCGGGGAATCCCGAAAATCTGATCCCTTTTACGCGCGGCGCGGCGATCGGCTACGGCCGTGAAAACTGGGGCGGATTTATCGCCAACGAATGGTACGGAGGCTACCGTCACGAGGACGAACTCAAACGCGCACGGCTGGAACTGACCTATAAATATCTGTATTTGTCGGGCGCCAACCTTACGTTTTTGGAAAGCGGGAATCACGAGATCAAATCGTTCGGCTACGATCTGGACGAAAACAGCGATCTATGCCGCTCCTATCGCGCGGCGGCGGAAAACTTCGAAAATTTTATCGAAAACAATCCCCGTCCGCCCTGCGGTCCGCTTGCAAAAGTCGCCTTTCTTGCGGGAAATGCAGACGGATACACGGATTTTATGGGCGGCAGCAGTTGGTGCCAGTTCGGACGCGAAACGTGGGGCAACGGCGACGCCGAAAAGAGTTGGGATATTTTATCCGAAATATTCCGCTGCCGCGATTGGCACGATCCGTCGGCATTTGCCGTTGACGGGCTCGATCTGAATAATGCGCCCGCATACGGGACGTACGACGTCATTCCCGTGGAAAGTCCCTTGCGCGTTCTCGCGGGGTACGATTATCTGCTGTTTGCGGGCTGGAACACAATGACGGAAGAGTTATACGCAAAGTTGACGGAATACGTGCGCGGCGGCGGCGTATTGTTTGCTTGCGCGGCGCATCTGAATGAAAATCCCGTCCGCGGCGGCGCTGCGAGATATATTTGCGGCGGCGATTGGAGCGAACTGTTCGGCTGCAAGGCGGGCGAAACGTTGCGCATCAACAGCGGCGTAAAATTCGGGAAAGACAGTTTTGTGAAAAATCTTCGCTATCCCGGCACGAGCAATCTGTGGTGCGACGCGAATTACGCCGCGGGCTTTGCCGATTACGTCCGCGTGACGCTGTGCGGCGGTACGGCGCGCTGCGTCTTTTCCGACAGTTTTCAACCTCCCGCCGAGCCGCATATCCCCGTTGTCGTCGAGCACAGTCTCGGCAAAGGCACGTCGATCTTTCTGACCGCGCAAAACTATCCCGGCGCGCCCGCCGTGATGCCCTTGTACAGACAGATCGTGAAAGCGATTTTGGCGGCTTCGCATGCCGATGCGGATATCCGCGTGACGGGCAGCGACCGCGTCCGCTTCTCTCTCTTTTACGACGACGTCACAGGCGAAGAAAAACTGTATCTTCTGAACACCTCATATGCAGCCAAAAACGAAGTTACGCTGCATATTGCGGGCGGGAGACAGCAGTTTTGGCTATCGCCGTTGGAACTGAAAACGGTGGAGTTGAAAAAAAAACGCCGTTAAAATCGGGTCAGAATCGTCTGCCGATAGTTTCGCGGCGTCGTGCCGCGGTATTTGCTGAAAACGCGGATAAAATGCGAGCAATCAAAAAATCCGCATGCCTGCGCCACGTCGGTAACGGAAAGATTGGCGTTTTTTAAAAGTTCGCAAGCCTTTTTGATGCGTATTTCCGCCAGATACTCGGTGGGAGTGGTCTTGCAGATGGCTGTAAAGCGCCTTAAATAGGTGGAACGCGACATATTTGCCTTGCGCGCCAGATCGTCGATGGAAATTTTTTCGGAAAATTCTTTGCGCATATATTCGATGGTCTTGACGATCGACAGCGCGTCGGGCTGGGTGGTGTCCGGCAATTGCATGCGGTAATCTGTGTCGATCAGCCGCGACAGAGTGCAGATGAGCAGAATGGCGCGCATTTCGAAAATGAGGTTGCTCTCCTCGCTCTCCTCCTGCTGTAAATCATAGAGAATATTTTCCATTTCGGGACGGAGCCTTGCAAGTTGTTCCTCCGTTAAATGTAAAAAAATACTCTCGTCGTAGTTTTTGCGGATATACGGCTCGATTTCGAAGAGCGTATGATAGCCAGAGAACTTTTCCAACTCGTCCGAATATTTTTCCAACACATAGTGGGGTAAGAGCAGATGAAAAATGTTCAGATCGTTTTCCGACCAGTAACCGTGACGGTTTTTCGGCGGTATGGCGAACACGTCGCCGGGTTTTGCCAGACACAGATTGTCCTCGATATAGTGCACGCCGTTGCCCTCGACGACGATGTTGATCTCGTAAAAATTGTGCGAGTGCATGTTGATGGGATAATCATCTTTGTGATAGTACGCCTTGCGGATGCTGGTATTGTCGGGCAGACGCTCTTCCAGTCGGAAGGTTTCCGTAGTATGGTTCGGAAGTTTCTTCGGATACATGTTTAACCTCGCATTTGAAACGTTTATACAATATAATGGTTTATTGATGCTATAATCATACCACATTCTTATGATAAAATCAAGATGAAAATTCAAAGATGAAGGGAAGAAAATGAAAGAAAGCAAAGCTGTAAAAATATTTCTCTGGGTATCCTTTGCGATGTTCATGTTATACATTCTTTCGCTGACGATACCGCTGTATTACATGATCCTCAATTCATTCAAGACAAACGGGGATTACGTGGACAATCGGTGGGGGCTTCCCTCAGTGTTTACGCTGCAAAGTTTCGCGAAAGCGTTTACCATGCGCGCGGGAGAAACGACGCTTCCCATGATGCTATTGAATTCCGTGCTTTTGAGCGTGGGGGCGACGGTCATCAGCGTCACTTCCATATCGGTGACGGCGTATACGCTGGCGCGGTTCCGCTTTACGGGCAGAAATCTTCTCGTGGTCGTCGCCATCTCAGCGATGGCGTTTCCCTCGCTGGGCGGCGGAGCCGCTACCTACAAACTGATGGTCAATCTCGGTCTCGTGAACACTTGGGGCATCCTGCTCATGTTCGGCGGGCCGTTCGGGTTTTCTTTTCTGATCATGTACGCCTATTTCAAGGGCGTATCCAAAACGTACGCGGAGGCGGCGCGGCTGGACGGCGCGGGAGAATTCCTGATCTTTTTCAGGATCATCCTTCCGATGACGAAGGCGGCCCTGGGCGTGATCATCTTTATGGGCATCGTCGGGTCATGGAACGATTATTACACGCCGTACATGTATCTGCCCGAAATGAAAACGCTGGCGACGGGATTGCAGGCGTTTTCGATCACCGCCTCCACGACGGGCGCGTACACGCAGATGTTCGCCGCCATGATCATCGGGACGGCGCCCATGGTGATCTTATTTGTCTGTATGCACAAGACCATCATCAACAATACGGTAACAGGGGGATTGAAAGGATGAAAAAGATCGTTCGCGGGCTGTGTCTTTTATTGACGGTTTCGCTCGTGCTGCCCGTTGCGGCGTGCGGAAAATTTCAGGCGGATTCGAAGGACGTGCCCATATATCCCGATGCGGAGCCTTTCCGCTTTGTTGCGTATATGTCGCCGCCGCCCGCCAATTCGGGGTCGGGAGAATTTGCCACCAATCCCGATTATATGACGTTGGAGCATTATCGGAACATGGCGGACTGCGGATTCAACTATACGACGGGTATGTACGAGAATACGAAAGAACTGTACCTAAAAGGCATGGATCTCGCCGAACAGGTCGGCATGAAATACTACGTCCGCGATTACAGTTTCGCAGACGGCTGTATCGAAGGGATCATTGCCGCGGCGAATTCCGAGCAAGAGGCGCAGACGATGCTGGAAGCGCAGAAGGAAAGTATCAAGGCGCGTTTCGACGAGTATTCGCAGCATGAAAGTTTTGCCGGAGTCCTCGCCGTGGACGAACCCTCGACAAAGCGCTACGACGCGATCGCGGTGATGAACAAATGGTACCGCGAAAATTTTCCCGATACCGAATTTCAGGTCAATCTTCTGCCGACTTACGCTTCGGCATCGCAACTGTTCGGGACGAACGCCAGCGATAAAAAATACGGCGAAGATTACGTAAAATATTTCAACGAACATGTGGATCCCTCCGTCTTGAGTTACGACCATTACGCCCTTTCCAAAGAAGGCACGGTCAACAGACTCAGCGCGACGTATCTGCAAAATCTGGAATACTTTGCTAACGAGGCGGCGCGGACGGATAAAGACTTTTACGTTTTTCTGCTGACGCTGGGCCACTGGAATTACCGCACGATGGAATACTACCGCGACATCGCGTGGCAGGTGTATACGGCGATGGCATACGGCGCCGTGGGCGCACAGACGTTCACCTACTGGACGAATTTGAGCAACGGCGCGAGCGAGAAGATCACGGGCGCGCTCGTCGACAGGGACGGCACGAAACTTCCCGCCTGGTATGCCATGCAGGAAGTCACGAAAGAAGTGAACGCCTTTGAAAACGTCTATATGAATTTCGATTGGCAGGGGACTCTGCCCGTCGTCGCGGACAAATATGAGAGCAATCCCATGGTGGATATGATGCTAACGCCCCTGACAGAACACGACCGTATCGCGTCCGTTTCCACGACGGGCGACGCGATCATCGGCGCTTTCAAAGATAAAGAGGGGCGTGACGGATTTCTTCTTTCCAACATAACCGACCCTGCCGATAACACAAAGGCGGCCGTCACGGTTAAATTCAACGACGCGAAAAAAGTCGTCGTCTATAAAAAAGGGCGCACGCTCGTCTGTCCTCTCAGTAAAGGGAAAGCAACCTTCGAACTCGGCTCTGGAGAGGGCTGGTTCGTAATACCCGTATAAGGAGCAAACATGAACGAAGGTAAATTACTTTTTGTCGCGTATCTTTCGCCGCCGCCCGCCAAAGTCGGAAACGGGGAATTTGCCGACAATCCGAATTATATCGACGAAAAAAATTATCGCACCATGATCGACTGCGGTTTCGACCGCGCGATCGGACTCTTCGAAAATCAGGTGCCTCACTATATCGCGGGTATGCGCGCCGCCGAAAAAGTCGGCATGGATTATCTGGTGCGCGATCAGTTTCAAGACGGCTCGATCGAGGGGATCATCGACGATCTGCAAAGATCGGGCAAGTCTTGCGAACGGCTTTTGCGGGAAAAGGAGCGCGCGATCTGCGATCGTTTCGACGAATATGCGAAATATCCTGCATTTTCGGGCATTCTCGCATCCGACGAGCCGCCCGCTTCGAAATTCACTGCGATCCGCACCGTGCAGGATTGGTTTTGCGGGCGCTATCCCGGAAAAGAGTTTATCGTCAATCTTCTGCCCACGTACGCCAACGCGGAACAACTTTCGGGCGATGAGGGAATAGAAAATTTCGATTACGAAAAAGACTATGTGAATGCTTTTATCGATATTGTTGATCCGCAGATCCTCAGTTACGACCATTACGCGCTCATCTATGACAAAAAAAACGACGAGAACGTGATGCGTGCGGATTATCTGCGCAATCTGGAAATTTTTGCGGAATGTTCCAGAAGGACGGGTAAGCCTTTCTATAATTTCATGCTCACCATCGGGCACCTCTTTTATAGGACCGTCCGCGCATACGAGGATATCGCCTGGCAGGTCTATACCTCTCTCGCTTACGGATGCACGGGAATGCAGACGTTCACTTACTGGACGCTTCTGAGCAACGGCGAAGCGGAAAATATCACGAGCGCGCTCGTCCTCCGCGACGGCGGCAAGACGCAGGCATGGTATTCCATGCGGCAAGTGATTTCAGAAGTGCGCGCGTTCGAGAAGGAATTTTTGAAATATCGTTGGTGCGGCGCGATGGTTGCGGGAGGGCCCGATGCGAATTTCGGACAACTGCAGCATACGCTCTCCGCGCATCCCGCGATCGCGGGACTGAAAGCGGACGCCCCCTGCGTCGTCGGCATTTTCGAAAGAGAAGGAACGTACGCGCTGTTGATCGCGAACTTCACCGACCCGATCGAAAAGCGGAACGTGCGGGTTTCGGCAAAGATGAACGCCGACGGGACAACGGTGTATTACCGAGGAAAACGGCAAAAGTCTGCTTCGACGATTTCTTTGGAACTGGAAAGCGGCGCGGGCGCGTTCGTGCTGCTCGAATATTTGTCTGATAAGGAGAACGATCTATGAAAAAAATCTGGAAAATGCTCGTGCCGGTGCTCGCGCTGTGTATGTTCCTGCCTATGGCGGCGTGCAAAAAGGACGATGAAACGGCGGGTAAGACCGTCGTAAAAGTAGCCTTTTATGCGGCGGGTTTCGGCACCTCCTGGATGGAGGACGCCAAGGCGAGATACGAGGCGGAACATTCCGACGTGTATCTCAAATTGGAGGGGGATCCTTACATCGAAGAGACCGTAAAGCAACGCCTCGATACCAAAAACGCCAACCTTGCCGACGATCTTTGCGTGTTCGGCGGCGGGTATTACCGTTATATGGTCAGAAACGATTTGTTAAAAGATCTTACGTCTTTCTATGACGAAACCGTCGAGGGCGAGGACACGGTGGACGATCTTGTCAACCAACAACTCAAAAATTACTTTACCGTCAACGGGAAAGTATACGGAATACCCTGGCAGGACAACGCGATGAGTTTTGTGTATAACGCGAATATGTTCGATCAGTACGGCTGGGAAATTCCCGAAACGATGGATCAGTTTTTCAGACTGTGCGAAAAGATCCGCGACGATACGGACGGAAAAGTCAATCCGCTCACCTATTGCGGAGCGGCGAATCAGGGCTATTTCCCCGGGGTCATGGAAAACTGGCTGGCGCAGTACGAAGGCACGCAGGCGATGTACGATTTTCTGGACTGCGAAAACGCCGAAGTATATCAGGCGCAGGAGTCCGGAAGGACGAAAGTATATCAGACAGTTGCCAAGATCATTCACGGCACCGATTCCAAGGGCCGCCGCTATGTAGACGGCAAGTCGAGAGGTTATACCCACCTCGACGCGCAGGCGGAGATCTTGAAGGGGAATTCCGCCATGGTCGTTTCAGGTCCCTGGATGCAGATAGAAATGAGCGAATATCTCGTGGATTATCCGGGGTTCCGCATGGGGATCATGCCCACCCCGCATATCAATGGGGACGCAAGGGATAAAAACGGCAACGATTCCCGGTACGTGCGCACTTCCAGCACGGGCGTGATGGTCGTGCCCAAACTTGCCAAAAATGCGGACATTGCGCTGGATTTCATGAAATTTATGCTGACGCAGACAAGTCTGGAACGGTTTGTCGAAACGACGGACGGCCTGACGCGTCCCTTTACTCTGAAAAATCCCGAAAATTGCGATTTCGGCAGCAATTATTTTGCCAGTACCGTGTTCGATCTTCTCTCCGAAAAACCAGAACGTATGATCTATACGGTCAGCACGTCCGATATCTGGCTCGCGGGAGAATCGTCCATGTGGATGTGCAACGACGGCGCACCCGTCACGGCTCTGGCAAGTCTGACATACGAACAGGCGATGAGCGAAGCCGCCGAACTTGCCAAGGAAGATTATCGGGTAGTCAAGGACAAATGGAACAGTTGGCAGGTCGGCTGAAATACAAAAGCGACGGGGGCGGAAAATGGCTTTGAAAAATATTCTTGGCGGCGTAAAAAATAAGATCAAACAGCATTATGAAAAGAGCGGGCTCTTAGAGCATTCGAGCGTAAAGATCAAAAATCCCTGGAAGATCAAACTCTTTATTTTCTGTATGCTCGCGCTGCCCATCGCGCAGTTTCTCGTATTTACGGTCTATATCAACATCGACGGCATACTGATGACTTTCCAGAACGTAGATTTTTCCACCAACGAAGAAAAATTCGTGGGGTTTGGAAACTTCGCTAAGTTTTTCCGCAATTTCACGGCGGTCAACCGCGATAATTTTATAAAGTCTATTTGGAATTCGTTCGGCTACTGGCCCGTCACGTTTCTGATCGCCATTCCCTTGCAGTTGCTTTCGGCGTACATTCTGTATAAAAAAGTACCCGCGTCGGGATTTATCATCGTCATGATCTTTTTGCCGAACCTGATCCCGCCCGCGGTGCTTGCACAGTCGTTTTCCGAAATGCTCTCCATCCGCGAGGGCCCGCTCAACTCGATCCTGATGCACATTTTCGGCTATACGAGCGAAACGGTCCCCATCTGGCTCAGAGACGAAAAATTCGCCATGCCCATTCTGTATATGTACAGCGTCTGGGTCGGCATCGGTTACAACGCCGTTTTGATGTGGGGGGCCATGACGCGCGTGCCTGCGGAGATCGTCGAATCGGCGCATCTGGACGGCATCGGCTTTGTCGGGGAATTTTTCCATATCACACTGCCTATCATGTGGCCCACGCTGTCCATGATCTTGATGACGAGCGTCGGCATTCCGTTTTCCGTCTATATGCATTCCCTGCTCTTGACAAACGGGGGACAGGCGGGCACGGGTACGCTGGGGCTGATGGCGATCCAGACGCTGCGCTCGGGCGATATGTATTATTCCGCCACCATCAGCGTGATCTTGTCGATGGTATCCATTCCGCTCATGCTGCTGGCGAGAAAAGTGCTCAACCGCATCTACGAAGATGTGGAAGTATAACAAATTATTCGGAGGAAAAGATGAAAAAAAGAAGGATTATGCTGATCTTGGCGCTTTCGCTCGTATTCGCCCTGTCGGGCGCGGGCATCGTCTCCTTTGCGGCGGAAACGCCCGAGGACGGAGCGCTTTCCATGGCCACCGTTTTACAGACGAAAGAGGGATTCCGCGAAAACGGCACCGCGCAGGTACGCACGAAAAAAGCGCTCGCAGGTGAATATTCGGTCACATATAACGTTTCCGGCGTCACGCCCGGCAACGGCTGGATCGCGCAGCAGTATATCGGCATCGACGATGCGGGCAGTTTTCTGCAAATTAATCTATTCGTAGATTCCGCCGTCACGGTGAATAAGGTCGGCGGCGAATCGGCGGGCGCGCTCGTCATTTACGACGCCACAACCGATCAGCCGATGGCAAATCCACGTTCGCTGGAATTGGGCGGGGATTGGTTTACGGGCGCAAATTACATTTTTAAATACGAGATCACGAAAACGCGGCTGCATTTCTATTTTGGCCTCGCGTCCAAGATCGTAGAGGGGACGGACGCGCCCGTCAGCCGCGGCTATGTGCTTCTCGATGACAAAACGTACGGCGAATATACCGACGGGATCGCCTCTTTCGCGCCTTATGCGGCGGACAGGAGCGGTTTTTCGATGACTGTCAATTCGATTTCGGTCAAAGGCGAACAGGCAAACCTCGATATGACGTCTATGGAAAAAGACGCCGAACGCGAAAACGTGATAGCCAACCAAGACGCGGAACTTTTTCTCGCGGACAAATTCGAAAACCGCTCCTCTGCGCAGACGGATTTTGCAAAGGGCGGCACGTTCTCCAAAAAATGGGTGAGCGAATTGCCCGTATCCACGGACGGATTGCCGAACGACGCGGACGTGTTCACGAGTTCGTTTGAGATCGCGCTCACGACCTCCGCGGGAAATTATATCCCGAGCGGACTGCAATTCGGATTTGCGTTCGGTATGCCCGAAAAGACGGCTACTCCCGCAACGGAGGGCGTGACTGCGATTTGCGGGAAACTTCCCATGGCGGGTCTGGATCTTTCCGTAGGGAACGGCACGGACGCGATCGTCCATGAAACGACCATCGGCGACGCGAGCAAAATATTTTCCGCGAACGACGGCGGCATAGGCAGGCTGTACGTTTCCCTGATAGGGAAAAAGGACGGCTCGCTCAAAGTAACGTATAAAACGGATCACCCGAGCGACGCAGATGCGACGTTCGAATATACGGGCATCGGTTTCTACGGTTTTATAACCTTTTTCGTGACGGCGGACGATGTCGCCATCGCAGGCGAGAGCACGGGGGGAAGTATAGCGTTTCAAAACATTTTGCTGCCTTCGGCGCAGAAGGTAGACGCTGAAAGCGTTTCGCTTTCAGATGAGAGCGCTTCCGTCAGAATCGGCGAGAGCAAACAGCTCACCGCCACCGTGAAGCCCGACAATACCACGATCAAAACGCTTACATGGACTTCCTCGGACGAAACCGTCGCTACCGTCGACGAAAACGGACTTGTGACCGGGAAAAAGAGCGGCAGTACCGTCGTCACCGCGACGACGGAGAACGGCTTGAAAGCCTCTTGCAACATTCTCGTTCCCGTCGAGGCGGAAACGGTGACGCTCGACAAGACGAGCGCGGTGATAGGCGTCGGCGCGCAGTTGCAACTGAACGCGACCGTTTCCCCCGAGAATACGACCGATAAAAACGTCGTCTGGGCTTCTTCCGATCCGTCCGTCGCCACAGTGGACGAAAACGGTTTGGTGAAGGCGATCGCCAAGGGCGAGGCGAAGATCACTGCCTCCTCATCCAACGGCAAGAGTGCGGAGTGTGCCGTTACCGTGTCGGTACCCGTATCGGGCGTAACGCTGTCGGAGACGGAAAAAACGCTTGACGCGGGCGATTCCTTTCAGTTGACGGCGACGATCTTGCCTGCCGACGCGGGAAACAAGAGCGTTTCGTGGAGTTCGTCTGCGGATAACGTGGCGGAGGTGGACGAAAACGGCACCGTCACCGCCAAGGCGGCGGGCACCGCCGTGATCACCGTATTGACAGCCGATGGATATAAAGAGGCGACTTGCACCGTAACGGTCAAAGCGCCCGTCGTACCCGTCACGGGGATCTCTTTGAACAAAGACGCATTGACGCTGGACGTCGGCGGAACGGAAACGCTGAAAGCGAGCCTTTCTCCCGAAACGGCGACAAACAAGGGCGTCAAGTGGACATCTTCGGACGAATCGATTGTAAAAGTAAGCGACAAAGGCGTCGTCACCGCCGTCAAGGCGGGCACGGCCTCAATCACGGTAACCAGCGAGGACGGATCGTTCAGCGCGACTTGCGCGGTCACGGTGAATGGGACCGAAAAGGGCGGGTGCGGTTCCACAGTCGCGGGCGTTTCCACGATTTTCGGACTCGCCGCTGCGGGGATAGCCGTACTGTTATTCAGAAAAAAAGCAAAATAATCAGCATTTAACGGAGCAACGGACTGACATGATCATTCAATTCAACGATTACAAAGACAAGGTTTTGGGCTGCCTGTACGGCAAAAATATCGGCGGAACGCTGGGCGCGCCTTTCGAATGTTACCGCGGCGTGCACGACGTGAATTTTTACACGCAGGATACCTCCAAACCCATACCCAACGACGACGTGGACCTGCAACTCGTCTGGCTGCGTGCGGTGGAAATGGAGGGAAAAAAACTCGACGCGCAGGTGCTTGCCGAATACTGGAGCACATATATTTCGGCGAGCCTCGCCGAGTACGGCACGGGCAAAAATAATTTCCGCATGGGCATTCGGCCCCCTCTTTCGGGGCATTTGAGAAACCGCAACCGCGACAGCAACGGGGCGTGGATCCGTACGGAAATATGGGCATGTCTTGCGGCGGGTCATCCCGACGTGGCGGCGCGTTTCGCCCTGGAAGACGCCATGGTCGATCACAGCGGCGAGGGCGTGTATTCCGCGGTGTTTCTCGCGGCGATGCAGTCCGCGGCGTTCGTTGAATCGGATACCATGAAACTCATTGAGATCGGTTTATCCTATATTCCCGAAGATTGCGGCATCACGAAGGGCGTCCGCACCGTGATCGAATGTTACGGCAAGGGGATGGACTGGAAACAGGCGAGAAAGGTGCTATTCCGGACCGTACCCGGAAGTTTCGGCATGATGGGGGGCTATTTCGAAGGGCAGACGCCCGAAGAGGACGTCCCTGTCGGTGAAAACGGCTACGATGCGCCCAGCAACGTCGGAATCATTATTCTTGGGCTTTTGTACGGCGAGGGCGATTTCGCCCGCTCCATCTGTCTCGCCACCGATTGCGGTGAGGATACCGACTGCACGGCGGGCACGCTCGCGGCGCTTCTGGGAATCGTTTTGGGAAAGAAAAAGTTACCCGAAAAATGGGTCAAAGGCTGTTCCGATGAAATTTCGACCTGGTGTCTGCGCATCGACGCGGCGCTCAGGCTTCCCAAAACGGTCACGGAGTTCGCCGAACGCATCATCCGCCAGACGCCCGTCATGCTCAACGAGTACTGCGACGTGACGGCAAAGGGAGGCTTTACCATCGAGAGCGCCGCAAAACTGCACAGAAACGGCGACGTCGTCGCACCGTACTGGAATACTTTCGAAAAACTTCTCGGCGACGTTCCCCGCGCCACGCGCGATCGATTTACGCTGTACGACGTGGTCGTCGAGTACGATGAGAATTTCGTGTCGCTCAAAGAAGGAAAAGAAAAGACGCTGTCGCTGCGCTTTATCAATAAACTCTTCGACCCGCAGTACCTCACCGTGCGGTTTCTGGATTTTCCCGCCGAATTCGTCATGGAAGGCGGCACGGAACATTGCGTGGGGATCGAGCATCTGCACGGCAGTTTCAACGAGAGCCGCCTTGAGATCCGTTTCACGCCGCAGTCGTTGCTGCGCGGCCGTTACGATCTGGTCATGGAGATCAGGAGCGAGGGCCGCATGACGAGGAATTATGTTCCCATGACTTTTATTAACGGCAACTGTCTGGAAATCGCCAAATAAAATACATACTTCATCAAGAGCAAAAGGGGAGGATCACATGTCAAAAACATTCATGGGCAGGGCGCTGTTAGCCTTGCTCGCGGCGATCGCCGCATCGTTTTTTCTGGCTCCCGTCGGGGCGCGGGCGGATTCCGGCAAGTACGTCAACTATGTCTTACAGGACGCGATGTCTGAGTACAACGCGGGCAACTGGTCGCTTTATCAGGAAAAATATCTCACGCCGACCGATCCGCCCGCGTTCGCGGATCCGATCTCGTTTTCCGCGGGGTTAAATATCTCCAACGATTTTACGGTCAGAGGGGACGCGTACGAAGGGGCGCGCGCCGTATCCAACGTGCGCTTTAGTAAAGATCCCGCCCGCGCGGATCGGGAAAATTACACTCTGTTCGACACCTCTTTCGTCGTCTATCAGAACAACAAAGACAACCGCGCGAAGGACGTGGAGTTCGGCGCTTTACTGGGACTTCCCGAAAAGAACGCATCTAAAAACGAGTGCGTATACTTCATGCTCGACAGTTTTCGCTTTTTCCTCTACGACCACGGCGAAGCGGCGGAACCTGTCTACCTCACCGAAACGCGGGACAACGCGCTCGCCGGCTATATCGAATACGATTTTAAACTGGAAGTACGGCTCGTCGCAACTTCCGCGGGCGAACTGATCGTCTATCTCGGGTTTCCCGACGGCAAGGACGTGAATGTTGCGTATTGCAAGTACGAAGGGCTGGATTTTAGCGGTTATGTCGGTTATACGGCGACTTCGCACGTCGCGGAAAAGACGGGATTTTCCGTCAATTTCGACAGTATCAAGTTAAGCGGGGGCACTATTGCGGACTATAATTTTACCGTCCTTTCTGCGAGCGTCGATCCCGCGCCTCTGAAAACCGCGGTCGTTTCCGATAAACCCATTGCCTTAGCCGCGGATATCGTCACTTCTCCCAACCTGCCCGAATATCACCGCGCTGTGTTCCGCGTAATGAAGGGCGATGCAGAGATCAAAAACGGCAATCTCCTGTATGTGAACGGCGGCGACGAGATCGTCCTGCGCGCGTCCTCCTTTTACGATCCGGAAATTTATCAGGAGATCCCGTTTAAAGCGACCGAACTTGCCGTTTCTTCCGTCGCTTTCACAAATTCTTTCGAAGGGATGACCGTGTATACGCAGCCGTTCCGTCTGATCGCCGAAGTGAAATCCAATTCATATGTGCCCGAACACAATTCGGTGGTTTTCGAAGTCGTGAGCGGAAATGCGGAGATCTTTTGCGAAAAATATTTAAAGATCACGGGAGCGGGTACAGTCATTCTCCGCGCGACGTCCGCATATCTGGACGACGCGTTCGCGACGATCGCTTTTCAGGTGACCGATCCCGATCGAAACTACGTTCCCCGCGAAGGCGGGGAACCTTCCTGCCAAAGCAATCTTGCCGCGCCGTCCGCGGCGGCGGCCTTAACGGCGATTGCGGCGGCCGCGCTGCTCGTCTGCAAAAAGAAAAAAGCATAAATCGATCCCTCCGCTGCTTATGCGGAGGGATCGTTCGGGAGAAATTCAAATGGATCGAGAAATATCCGAATTGCATCGCGTCTTTATCGACGGCGAAAGTTGCGCCGTACATGCGTGCAGGGTGTCCGCTCTGCCCTTTAACGTGTGGTGGCAGGGACGTCAGCGTCCCCTGGAGCAGACGGAAGAAGCGTCGTTCGTCGCTTTTCCCTTTTCGGGAGATGCGGAAATGCGCGTTTGCGTCAAAAAACCTTTTCAAAATGCCGTCGTGCGGCCGCTATCCGCGAACGTCCGCGTGCGGAAGGAAAACGGCTGCGCGGTCTTTACGATCGCGAGAGCGGGGCAATACGTGCTCGAAACGGACGGAGAGCACAACGCCCTGCATATTTTCGCCGACCGCGCGGAAAATTTCGCGAAATACGGCGAACCGACGCTCGTATTCGGCGCGGGGGAGCACCGCGTCGGCAAGATCGAGTTAAAAAGTCACGACCGCGTATTTATGCACAGGGACGCGATCGTGCACGGAAGTTTTTACGCTAAAGGCGCAACGGATATCCGTATTTTCGGCAACGGCATCGTGGACGGCGGCTGGGAAACGCGCAAGAGTATGCACTGTTACGAAAATTACACGAACGGCTGCGCCAAGTTTTACGAATGTACGGATATTACGCTCGACGGCGTGGTCTTCCGCGATTCCGCCATCTGGGTCGTCAATCTGTTCGACTGCGAAGACGTGTCTTTAAAAAACATAAAACTCGTCGGGCATTATAAGTACAACACCGACGGCGTGGATATCGTAAATAGCCGACGCGTCATCATTTCCGACTGCTTTATCCGTTCTTTCGACGACGCGATCACCTTGAAAGGGATCTTGCAGTACAAGGACAAATGCGTGGAAGATATCCGCGTGGAAAACACAATTTGCTGGTGCGGCTGGGGGCGGACGCTGGAGATCGGATTGGAAACGGTCGCCCCCGCCTATCGGCGCATTTCCTTTACCGACTGCGATCTGATCCATAATTCCGCCGTTGCGCTGGATATCCAGGCGGGCGATTTTGCGGAAATTTCCGATGTGACGTTTGAAAATGTGCGCGTGGAATATCAGAGCGATTCCTTGCCCGAAGTGATCCACAATCCACCCGAAAAGCAATACGACGGGTTTGGAAAGCGCCATGTGCCTATGCTCTTTTGTGCGGAAAATTCGGAATACTTTATCAACGACGAAAATTATTTTTGGTATGACGATCTGCTTAAAAAAGAGAGAAAGGGCAGGGCGGGCAGCCTGAAAAACGTGAGCCTTATCGGCGTGCGAGCCGTAGGGGACGCGGGCGGCGATTTGCCCGCGCTGCGCGTTCAATTCAAGGCTCCCTTTACGGGCGAAGAAATTCTCGTATCCGATCTCGTTGTTTTCGGGAAAAAAGTCGGGAAAGAGGACTGCAATGTGGAGGGAACGCACGCGCATCTGCTGCGCTTTATCTAAGTATGGGCTTTTTATGGATCTCTTTGGCGGCGCTTGCCGTAGGCGGGCAGTTTTCGCTGTCCAAAGTTTATAAAAACAAACTTCCTTCCTCCAATTACGGCGATCTGTTTTACAATTTCGCCATGGGGCTGTTTTCCGCAATGCTCTTTGCCGTTGTCTGTCTGGGAAAGGTGGGATTTACCGCCTTTTCTTTTTGGCTCGCGGCGGGCGTGGCGCTCTGTTCCACGCTCTATACCCTGTGCGGGCTGAAAGCCGTCACGTACGGAAAACTTGCGGTCTTTACGGCGTTTCTGATGTTGGGCGGCATGATCTTTCCCACCGTGTACGGCGTATTGTTTTTAAAGGAACAGATGTCCGCCTTCAAAATCGCGGGCGTCGTCCTTCTGATCGCCTCCATGATTTTTTCCGCCACCGAAAAGACGGAGGAAAAAAAGAACACGGCTGTTTTTTACATATTGTGTCTGATCGCGTTCGTCAGCAACGGTTTTGTGAGTATATTTTCCAAAGCGCACCAGATCGGCGAGGGCGCCTTGAATACGTTTCAATTTTCTTTCTGGCAATCGGCGATCATCGCCGTCGTCGTCGGCGTCCTTCTCGCGGTGAACGTTCTTTGCAACCGAAAAAAAGAAGGATATTCTCTGCTTATCCGAAAGAGCGTAAGTGCCAAAAGTTTGGGATTGATCGCGCTTACGACCGTCATCATGCGCGCGGGAAGCGTGCTTTTGCTGCTCGCCGCCAAAACGGTGCCCGCGTCGTATCTGTATCCCGCTACGACGGGCATTTCCATATTCGTCGCGGCGATCATGGGCAGGCTGTTTTTCAAGGAAAAAATCTCGAAAATCAATTTCGTTTGCATCCTCGCGGATATCGTCGCCGTCGTCCTCATGGTATTTTAAGGAGAAACTATGGAAAAGTGGTTTTGGATCGAATTGATCGGTTTTGACAATCAAAAGAGCGATTTTGCAACGGGCGAATTTTTGTCCCGTCTTCCGCAAAAGCCCGACGGCGTTTCCCTGCTGATCTCTTCCGTCGATTTCGTCAATTTGCATGATGCGAAAACGTTTCGCGAAAGGGAACTTTCGCCTATGTGCTGTTCGTACGAGGCGCACCCCTGTAACGAGGAGCGCGCGCGGCAGAAGTGGACGGGGAAACAACTCAAAGGGCTCGTGCATACGCTGCGATCGTACGGCGTGCGCGTTTTTCTATCCTTTTTTAATTTGTTTTGTTATCCTGACGACGAGGGCAATGAAGTCGTCGAACCCTTTTGCGCGGCGCATCCCGAACTTTGGGAACATCGGCGCGACGGCAGTTTGAACCGCTCGCTGCATATGCTGAAACGCTTTCCCGACGGGCGGTACTATCAGGATTTTCTGGCAAAAAAATTGGTCGAAGTTTTATGCGATTACGGGTTCGACGGGGTCCAACTTGCCGACGGCATTTCCTCCGCGCGGCTCACCGTGCAGAACGGCGACTATTCCGACGATATGATCGGGCAATATTTGTACAAGGGCGATCTTCCCGAAAATATTTTGCGCGCGGGGGAAAAAGAGCGCGCAGATTTTATATTCCGCGAACGTCTGTCGGAATGGCTCGCGTTTCTTTCGGAGCGGTGGGGCGAATTTTATAATGTGATCCTGCGCGCGGTGAAAGGCGCGGGAAAAGCGGTCTTTTTCAACAGTTGCTGGACGCGCGAACCTTTCGAGGCGTACTACCGCTACGGGCTCGATTACCGCAAGATCGATCTGTCGCAGTCGGACGGATGTATGGTGGAAGAGGTTTCCGCGTGCATGTCCGTCTACGGCGAAGCCGATCAGGGCGGTTTTGCAAACTCTCTCGCCGATCGGGCGAAATGGCATTACGAATTTTGGGCGATGCAGCTTCTGCTGAAAAAATGTATGCCCGATCTGCCTCTTTTCGATCTATCGTCGCTCAAAGACACCAACGAACAATGGGACGTATTGCGCGACGCGCCGACCGAATATGCGCGGGCGGTCTACCGCAATTCTTCGCTGGCGATCTGGAATCGCGGCGCCTTTGTTCCCACGCTTTCGGGCGCTTTTTTTTGCCTTTCGGACGGCATCGGGCGTGAGGAATGGGATAAGATCTTTACGCTATGGAAGCGGGCGGAACTCGGCGAAGGCTTTGCGCCGCTCGGCTGTCTTTGCGTTTGCGAAACGGCGGCGTTGGAAAAAGAACTCGGATATTTTTTAAAGACGCGCAATTATCCCGCGCATAAGATGCTTTCGGAACTTCTCTTTTACGGCGCGCCGATAGCTGGCGCCGCGCAGCCGCGCGAAGCGCGGAGTTTCGGCGGACCTTTGCTTTTGCTGTATCCCGAATTTTATTCGGATACGGATAGAAATGCGCTGTTATTCCGTACGGACGCGCCCGTCTTTACGCTCGGTGGCGCGCTGATCGAAGGTCGGGAAGCCGATTTCATATACAGGCATCGAGGCGAACGGGGCGAAAGCGTATTTGCGGCGTACAATACGGGCCGTAAAAAACAAGGGACTCTCTTTGCGCCCGCAAAAAAAGCTGTATCCCCCGATTTTTCCGAAGAGCGTCAAGGCGCGCTCTGGACGAAAATGTTGTCGTTCGCCCGTTACGACGACAGATTTTTCAGGCGCGTCTGCCAAACGCTCGTCGCAGCCTGCAAACTCCCGTATGCCGCGAGCGAAAAGAGCCGCGTGACCGTTGCGATCGTGAAGACGGAGGAAGGGAATTACCGCGTCTATGCGGATAACCGCGCTTACTTTTACGCGCTGCCGCGCATAGAATGCCGCCGACAGATCGTTTCCGCGCGCTCCGTCACCAAGTACGGAGGCTTCCGTATCCCCGTTCGCGGCTCGCAAATGACCCTGCGCATTCCCAATCGCGGCATGGAGGTGGTGGAAACGGAATTTTCGTAAATGACCTTCTCTTTCCTTGACCGTTTGAAATCGTTATGATATAATATCTTTACTAAAACGTTTTAGTCAGGAGAAAAGATGGGAAAGAAAGTGACCATCCGTGAAGTGGCGGCGGAATGCGGGCTGTCCGTTTCGGCCGTTTCGCAGGTGCTCAACGGCAAAGAGATCGGCATTCCGCAAAAGACGAAAGAAAAGGTGCGGGCGGCGGCGGAAAAACTGCGCTATTGTCCCAACTCGGCGGCGCGAAGCCTCGTCACCAGCCGTTCGGATACCGTGGGCGTACTGGTGCCCGATATTTCCAACGCGTTTTTCGGGGAAGCGTTCAAAGAAATTCAGCGCAGAATGGGCGAAGAGGGGTTCGACGTGCTGCTGTGCAGCGGCGACGGCACGGCGAAACAGGACGAGCGCTTTTTGAGGCTGTTCGCCGCGCGCGGTGCGGACGGGCTGATCGTCGCACCCGCCGCGGAAACGCTGGAAGAAAAAAACGCCGAAAAGTTCGCCGCGTTGTTGGAGGAGATTAGGATCCCGTACGTCTATTTGGACCGCTATCCCGCACTACCGTGCGTGCGCGTGTCGGCGGATCATCGGGCGGGCGGATACGCGGCGGCGCGATGCCTGTTGAAAAACGGGCATACGAAGATCGGCTGTATCGCGGGGCCTGCGGCGCTCGTCGGCGCGCGGCTGCGGCTGGAAGGCTTTTGCGACGCGCTCGCGGAAGCGGGGATAAGACCGCTCGCGATAAACGCGCCATTTACGGCGGAAGGGGGCGAACGCGCGGCGAAAGCGCTGTTCGGCAGGGGCCTGACCGCGCTGTTCGCCTCCGATGATCTGCAAGCGTACGGCGCCATGCGCGCGGCTGCGGAAACGGGCGTCCGGATCCCAGACGACGTGTCGCTCGTCGGGTACGACGATCTGCAATTTTCCGCCCTCGCGAACCCGCCGCTGACCACGATATCCCAACCCGTAAAAGATATGGCAGCCGCGGCTGCGGAACTTTTGCTCCGACGGATGCGCGGGGAAGATGCCGAGAACCCGCCACTATTTGTGCCGCGCCTTATCGAGCGGCAAACGGTAAAAAATCTGAAAGAGGAGATCGAATGAAAAAAGTATTTATCGTCGGCAGTATCAATATGGATCTGGTCATCGCTTCCGACCGCCTGCCATTGATGGGCGAAACCATTCACGGGCGGGATTTCTTTACCAATCCCGGCGGCAAGGGCGCCAATCAGGCGGTCGCGGTGCAAAAATCGGGCGGCGACGCGCGCTTTTGCGCCTGCGTCGGCAACGACGATTTCGGGGATATCCTTATCGGAGGGCTCAAAGCCTGCGGCGTAGATACGCGCTTCGTTACGCGGGAGGACGCCCCCAGCGGCGTGGCGGTCATCACCGTCGTGGACGGCGACAACTGTATTGTGCTCGGCGCGGGCGCCAACGCGCATATGGATATTTCCAAGGCGGAGCAGTGCCTTCGCGAGGCGGAGGCAGGAGATATCTTGCTCGTGCAACTGGAAATCGACAGCGATGCGGTGCTGTTTGCCCTGCGGCGCGCCAAGGAGAAGGGCATGACGACCATTCTCAATCCCGCGCCCGCCAAGGGGTTCCGCGCGGAGTTTCTGCCGTACGTCGATTATCTCGTGCCCAACGAGACGGAAACGGCGGAACTGAGCGGCAGAGAAAATTTCGAAGAGGCCGTAGACGCGCTTTGCGGCAAGGTGAAAACGCTCATCGTCACGCTGGGCGGGCAGGGCTGCCTGTACTGTAAAAGCGGGGAACGGATACGGATCCCCTGTCCCAAAGTGCGCGCCGTGGATACCACCGCCGCGGGGGATACATTCTGCGGCGCGCTCGCCGCGCGGCTGAGCGCCGGGGAGGACGAACGCGCGGCTGTTTCGTACGCGCTCGCCGCCGCGTCGCTCGCGGTGACGAAACAGGGCGCGCAACAATCCATACCGTTCGAGCGGAAAGTGCGGGAATTTTTGGAAAAGCGTTTATAAAGCGTTGACAGCGCGCAAAGAAACGCTTAAAATATGCGATGAATAACCGACAAAGGCATTTTGAATGGATTTTTTATCGACGTTTCTCATCGTACTATTGGTCATTGCGCTGGCGGTGCCAGGGTTCGCGCTCAAAAAGGCGAAACTTCTGCCCGACGGCGCGTCCAACGCGCTGGCGGTGCTTTTATTGTATGTGGCGCAGCCTTTTCTGATGGTGTCCTCGCTTTTAAACAAGACGTTCACGACGTCGCTGCTGCCCGATTTTGCGGCGGTCGCCCTGTTCGCGGTAGTGTTGCAGCTGATGCTGTACTTTCTCTCCAAATTATTTTTCGTAAAAGTCAAAGAGGAGCCGACGCGCCGCATCTGCGTCGCGTCTTCTTATCTCGGCAACGTGGGGTTTATGGGGATCCCCGTCATGAAGGCGCTGTTTCCCTCCGACGATACCATTATTTTATATACGGTCATTTTCAATATCGTCTTTAACGCCATGACCTGGACGCTCGCCGTGTACGCCATCACGGGCGACAAGAGCAAAATAAAGCCTGTCAAAATTCTGCTGAACCCGCCCACGATTGCGACCGTTCTGGCTCTGCCGTTCTTTTTCTGCAACGTGTCCGTGCCCGACAACGTGCTCACGACCATCGGCTATCTCGGCGATATGACGCTGCCGCTTTCCATGGTCATTCTCGGCATACGCCTTGCGGATATCAAATTCACGCGCCTGTTCACGAGCGCTCCCGTGTACGGCGTCGCTCTCGTCAAACTCGTCGTAAGCCCTTTGGCGGCTCTCGGCGTCATGCTGCTCGTGCGCCTCTTGATTCCCGTCGAAACGACCGTGATCGTTGCGCTGTTCATCATTTTCGCCATGCCGTCCGCTTCGTCCGCGCTCAATTTTGCGGAAATGTACGGCGGCGACTGTGACACCGCGGCAAAAGCAACGCTTACGAACACGCTCCTGTGCGTGCTGACCATCCCGATACTTTCTCTTCTGATACCGTTGTTATAAAAAAAGAGTCTCGTTTGCCTTAATACCCATAATCCCCTCAATACTATGGGAAAAATCTCTCCTTTTGTAGGGGTGTTTCCGAAAATTTTTTACCCTACACTTATATTGGAAAGTTACCTCTCAAAAGTTTGACGTTATATGGAATTTTTTGAAAATTTATTTTGAAGCATCGGTATTCGATCCCGAATTTTGTCCGTAAAAATATTTATAATAATTAGTTGACAAAACGCTTTTTAATGCATATAATATAGATAGTTGTCTATGCGAGGTGAACATATGGAATATGTCGAAATACTGAAAGCATTGGGAGAAAGCACAAGACTTAAAATTTTCGAAATGTTGCAAAACGGGCAACTTTGCGCCTGTAAAATATTGGAGCAACTCCACATTACGCAGCCGACACTTTCTCATCATATGAAAATACTTTGCGATTGCGGGCTTGTAAAAGCAGAAAAAGATTGGAAATGGACATATTACTCTATCGATTGTGAAAAATTGCAAGGGTTGATTTTGTTTTTGAATCATACAAAGTGTATGCAAACGAAAAAATAGTGCGAGTAAAAATCGCATATATTTTTTGTTCATCAAATAGATAAATATCAATGTTATGGGAGGCTTATATGAAAGACAAAAAGGTTGATAAAACAGAAAACAATGCTTTGCAGCCGACCGAGAAAAAGTCTTGGTACAACAAGCATAAAGTCTTATTGATCTTTCTCGGAATCCTTGTTGCAATCGGTCTGGCTGTCGGTATTGCAGCCATTGTTGACGGAGTCAATGGCATTACTGTATTCGGTGATTTTATTACCAAACAGATATTAGGTATGCAATGGCTGAACACGCTGATCGGAAAGGCTTTTACGGGTATGTTCGGTGCGGAGTTTATGGCAACGCATTGGGGCAGTGCGATACAGTTCTTTATTTACGATACCATTAAGATAATTATTTTGCTTTGCTTACTTATCTTTCTTATATCGTATATTCAAAGTTATTTCCCGCCCGAAAGAACAAAGAAAATACTGGGAAAATTTCACGGTGTTGGAGCAAATATCGTGGGTGCTTTGCTCGGAACAGTGACGCCGTTTTGCAGTTGTTCGTCCATTCCCATTTTTATGGGCTTTACGAGAGCAGGACTATCCGGCGGCGTCACATTCAGTTTTTTGATTTCAAGTCCGCTTGTGGATTTGGGGGCTTTCATCTTATTGGCAAGCGTGTTTGGTTTTCCGATAGCGATTGCCTATGTCGTTGTCGGACTTGTGCTTGCTGTGGTGGGCGGAACGATCATTGAAACAACAGGTGTCGGTAAAAATGTTCGGGAATTTATTCTTGAAGGAGAAATAGCCGAAATTGAGGGCACCGAACTGACAAAAAAAGATAGATTGATTTATGCCAAAGACCAGATGCTCGGCACATTGAAAAAAGTATGGATATACATTTTAATCGGTGTCGGAATAGGGGCAACGATTCATAATTTCATACCTACCGAATGGATACAGGCGGTAGTCGGCGAAGATAAATGGTATAGTGTACTTGTAGCAAGCGTTGTCGGCGTACCGATGTATGCCGATATATTCGGAACCATCCCTGTGGCAGAGGCGCTTTTCGCAAAAGGAGTCGGAGTCGGAACCATCCTTGCGTTTATGATGAGCGTAACAGCGCTGTCTTTGCCGTCAATGATTATGTTGTCAAAGGCGGTAAAACCGAAATTGTTATTTTGGTTTATCTTGATTGTAGTGATAGGAATTATCGCTATCGGCTACATCTTTAATGCATTGAATTTCTTATTTATATAATTTAGGAGGATAACAAAAATGAAAATCGTAACACTTGGCAACTGCTGTAAAAAATCACAGAAGAATCACGAAAACGCTGTAATCGCCGCAAAAAACTGCGGCATTACAGAACCTGTTGAAAGCATTGGCGATATGTCTGAAATTATGAAGTACGGCGTAATGGCTACCCCCGGACTTGTAATGGATGGCAAAGTCGTGGCTGCCGGACGAATGCTTTCAGTGGAGCAAATTGAAAAACTTATCAAAGACAGGCAGTAATATGAGTTGTCCTAACGTAAATGAATGTATTTGCCCAAAGGTTAGTTGCCCGAATCACGGACAGTGCCGCAAATGCGTTATGAAACATAGAGTCACAGATAGTTTGCCATATTGCCTGTTTCCTGATAATGACGGGGATAAGTCAAATGAAAATCATTATAGAGTACTAAAAAAGAGATTTGAAGAAAATTAGCAGAAAAGGAGCGGGTATGGACGCGCAAGAGAAAAGCAAAGAATACTGTCGTTCGCTGTGAGAACTGTCATCAACGGATTATCGTGGAAATAGAGGGCGGAAAAACATCGGCAAGACCGTTACACAACGAAAAAACACCATAAGAAAAAAACAGGACTTGAATAAACTTCAAATCCTGTTTTTGTTTGACTCACTGAAAGGGTTTTGTTTAATTTTCTTTTTCCCTATGGGAACTGCGCTTTGCCGAGGCTCTTTTTAATTTGTTTACACGGTGCCGAGCCCGAACAGACCCAGCGTCACGCCGCAGAAAATGAGGAGGGACAAAACGTCCGTAAAGGTCGTGATAAAGGGATTTGCGAATACCGCGGGGTCGATCTTCAAAGTTTTTGCCAAGATGGGAATGCAGCAGCCCACGATCTTCGCCACGATGACGCCGAACATGATCGCCACGCCCACGGCGGCGGAGTAGAGCAGGGTATAGGGATAGCCGAAGATGAAACGGTCGATGAGTTGCAATTTTGCAAAGCACACAAAGCCGACGGAAACGGAAACGAGGAGCGATACGCGTATCTCTTTCCAGATGACGCTCAAGATATCGCGCGGCCGTATTTCGTCGAGCGCCATGCCGCGGATGACCGTGACGGACGCCTGGCTGCCCGCGTTGCCGCCCGTACCCATGATCATGGGCACGCACGCCACCAACAGGGTGGAAAGCATGGCTTCGTAGGTATTCAGGATAAGCCCCGTGAACGTGGCGCTGATCATTAAGATCAACAGCCAGGGAATGCGGTGCAGATAGATGCGGAATACGCCCGTTTCCAGATAGGGTTTGTCGGACGGCGTGACCGCGTTGATGAAGGATATATCTTCCGTCGCCTCTTCGGTAATGACGTCGAGCGCGTCGTCTACGGTGACGATGCCTACGAGCAGGTTTTCCTGATCGACGACGGGAATGGACAAAAGATCGTATTTGGAAAGCGTGTTCGCAACGTCTTCCTTGTCGGTCAGGGTATCCGCGTACACGAAATTGTCCTGCATGAAATCTTCCACGCGCTCGTTGTACGAATGCAGGAGCAGATCTTTCACCGTCACGATGCCCAAAAGTTTTTTCTGATTGTCGGTCACGTAGCAGGTATAGATGGTCTCCTTGTCGATCGCCTGCGCGCGGATCTTTTCAAAACACTGCTGCACGGTCATGTCCTGCCGAAGGGAAATGCACTCGGTGGTCATGATGCTGCCCGCGCTGTCCTTGGGATATTTTAAAATTTCGTTGATGGATTTTCTCGTTTCGCTGTCCGCCTGCATCAGAATGCGTTTGACGACGTTTGCGGGCATCTCCTCGATCAGATCTACGGTATCGTCGACGAACAGATCTTCTAAGATGAGTTTCAATTCGTGGTCGGAAAACGAGCGGATCAAAAGTTCCTGCTGTGTGCTGTTCATTTCCACGAACGTTTCCGCCGCCAGTTCTTTGGGCAGCAGACGGAAGATGAGCGGGAGTTTTTCTTCGTCGATCTCGGCAAAGATCTCCGCGATGTCCATCGGTTTGAGTTCGGATAAGAGCGGCTTGAGTTGTACGAATTTTTTATATTCCAAAAAATTCAAGATTTCTACGATCTTGTCGTTTCGCTGTTCGGGATCGGCTTTCAAAAGAACTTCCTGCACGACGTCGAGGGGCATGCTTTCCAAAAGTTCTTCGGGCTTTTCGTCGAGGATCTCTTCGGTGACTTCCTGCATTTCTATGTCGCTGAAATGTTCCAGCAGCATTTTCTGCGTTTCCTGCTTTAAAAGCACGAACACGTCCGCCGCGAGTTCTTTGTCCAGACAGTCGAAAAGTTTCGCAAGGTGATCCTCGTCCAGAGTTTCCAAAACTTTTGCAAGTTCTTCCTTTGTGGCATTGTCTATCAATGCCTGCAGATCCTCGTAGCGCTCGTCGTCGAGAAAGGAGAGTATTTTTTCTTTCAAGGCAGTCACCTCCCGTTTGATTGATTCTTTGTAAAGTATATGTTTTTTTTCGGGATTTGTCAAGCGCGCCCGCGATAAACTTGATAGGCGGCGCGTTTTGTGTTACAATACAGATAAAATAAAAGAAAACAAGGTGCAATATGAATCAGAGAATGTATCAGTTAGGCAGCAAGCGCTCCGTCATCCGCGAAATTTTCGAATTCGGGAAAACGCGCGCGCAGGAGATCGGCGCCGAAAACGTATATGATTTCAGTTTGGGCAATCCCAGCGTGGAGCCGCCCGCCTGCGTAAAGGATACGCTTTTAAAACTCATCGAAGAGCCGGACCAGACTGCGCTGCACGGCTATACCTCCGCGCAGGGCGATCTTTTTGTGCGCCGCGCGATCGCCTCCCATATCCGCGGGAATTACGATGAAAACGCGGACGAGAATTACATTTATATGACGGTCGGCGCGGCTGCGTCGCTGACGATCACGCTTTCCGCTCTGTGCGAGGAAGGGGACGAAGTGGTCACGTTCGCGCCGTATTTCACCGAATACAAGGTCTTTGCCGAAACGGCGGGCGCGCGCCTTGTGGCGGTAGAGAGCGATCCCGATACTTTCCAGATAGATTTTGAAAAACTGGAAGCGGTGCTCGGCAAAAACACCCGCGCCGTGCTCGTCAACTCGCCCAACAACCCGAGCGGTGTCGTGTATAACAGGGAAACGGTCGCGCGCCTTGCGGAAACGCTCGAAAAGGCGTCGGAAAAATTCGGGCATACGATCTACCTCGTTTCCGACGAGCCGTACCGCGAACTGGTGTACGGCGGCGTGGAAGTTCCCTATATCACGAAATTCTATACTCCCTCCATTGTATGCTATTCGTACTCCAAATCGCTCTCCCTTCCCGGCGAGCGCATCGGATATATTTATGTCAACCCGAAAACGGAGGGGGCGAAAGAATTATACCTCGCCGTCTGCGGCGCGGGCAGGGCGCTCGGTTACGTGTGCGCGCCCTCGCTTTTTCAAAAACTCGTCGCCCGCTGCGTCGGCAAAACGTCCGACGTGTCCGTCTATCGGAAAAACCGCGATACGCTCTTAAATCACCTTACGAAATGCGGCTTTTCCTGCGTGCGGCCCGACGGCGCGTTTTATCTGTTCATGAAAACGCCCGAACCCGACGCATCCGCCTTCTGCGAACGCGCGAAGAAATACGATCTGCTGCTCGTTCCCGGCGACGATTTCGGCTGTAAGGGCTACGTGCGCATCGCTTACTGCGTGTCGCCCGATATGATCGCGCGCGCTCTGCCCGCGTTCGAAAAACTTGCGAAAGAATATTCGCTGTAAGGGGGCAACCATGAAAATATTTACGCTCAGTTTCGACGACGGCGTGACGCAGGATCGGCGCTTTATCGGATTATTGAAAAAATACGGACTGACCTGCACGTTCAACGTCAATTCCGCGCTTCTGGGTACGGAGGGCGAAGTGATCACGGGTAAAAATCAGTCGCGCGTTCCGCACAACAAGGTAGAAGCGTGCGAAGTCGCGTCGCTGTACGACGGGTTCGAGGTCGCGGTGCACACGCGCACGCATCCCATGCTCACGGGGCTTTCCGACGCGGACATCCTCGAACAGGTCGTGGGCGATTCGGTCACGCTTTCCTCGCTCGCAGGGTATCCCGTGCTCGGCATGGCGTATCCGGGCGGGCATCCGAATTACGACCGTCTCGTCGTCGATCTGCTGCGCAAATATACCAAGATCCGCTATGCGCGCACCATAGTCGATACGTACGCGCTGGAGTTTCCTTCGGATTTTCTCTTGTGGAATCCCTCGGCGCATATCCTCGACGGCCGCGCGGACGGACTGATCGACGAATTCTGCGCGGCGCAGGGCGACAGTTTGTTATATCTGTGGGGGCATACCTACGAAATGGACGTTGACGACGGCTGGGAACGCGCCGAACGCGTGCTTTCCCGCCTCGCAAACATAAAAGACGCGGTCTGCATGACGAATATGCAGGTATGGGAATATGCCCATAAATAAGGAGTGAAAATGAAGAAAGTAAAGATCGGCGTTTTGGGCGGGTTCCGCGGCAAGACGATGATGAACTACGCGGTGAAATCCGACGACTGCGAGATCGCGGCTGTATGCGATTTCAGTCCCGAAGTACTCGCGCACCTCAAGGAATATTTTGCGGAGAACAACTATAAGACTTCGTTTTACAGCGATTTCGACGCGTTTTTGGAAAGCGGCGTCGAGGCGGTCGTGCTCGCCAATTACGCCAACGAACACGCGCCTTTCGCGATCAGATGTCTGAAACGCGGCTTGCACGTACTTAGCGAGGTTTTGCCCGTACAGACTTTAAAAGAGGCGGCGGAACTGTGCGACGCTGTGGAAGAGAGCGGCAAAGTGTACCATTATGCGGAAAATTACTGCTTTTCGCTGGCGGCGCGGGAGATGACAAAACTGTACGGCGAGGGCAAACTCGGCGAGTTTCAGTATGCGGAAGGGGAATATCTGCACAACTGCGAGGGCGGTTGGGGCGAACTGACGCACGGCAGCCGCCGCCATTGGCGCAACACCATGGACGCTTTCTATTACAGCACCCATTCTTTCGGTCCCATCCTGCACGCGACGCGCCTGCGCCCCGTGCGCGTGACGGGTTTTGAAGTTCCCTACAACGAAAAAACTTCGCGCATGGGCTGCGCGGCGACGCCGTTCGCCGTCGAAATGGTCACGCTGGAAAACGGCGGCATCGTCAAGAGTCTGCACGGCATCGCGCCCGCCCGCAATTCGGTCTGGTACTGTATGTACGGCAGCAAAGGCAAGATCGAAAGCGGCCGCGAGGGGCTGGGCAAGGGCACGGCGGAAGTTTCGATCAGTCTTGACGACGTGTGCGGCGAGGAATACAAGACGTACGTCCCCACCGACGAATTGACCGAACTTGCCGAAACGTACGGCCACGGCGGCAGCGATATGTTCACCATGCGCAATTTTATCCGCGCGATCAACAACCTTTCCAATGACGGGATCGGCGTGTACGAGGCGCTCGATATGCACTTTGTGGGGCATTTCGCGCACCTTTCCTCCATCCGCGGCGGCATTCCCGTGGAGATCCCCGATTTCCGCGACCGCGCCGTGCGCGATCAATTCCGCGCCGACGATACGAGCGTGATGAAAGCGGACAACGATTTTACGAAAAATCCCGTCAGCTGCTATCCCACGCCCGACTATCCCGAATCGCTGTACGCCGCACAGCGCGCCGAGATCGAACGCAAAAAGAAAGAGTCGTAAAGTTTCATTCACAAAAATATATGAAGGGAAATTGCCCGAACGCTTGACAATTTCCTTTTTTTATGATAGTATAGTAAGAAAAGTAGGAAAATTCTTACTATTCAAACGGAGGTCAAGGCAAATGACGGGACCTTTTCCCGAAGGAAAGTTTATGGCGACCATCAAGATCGGACCTAAAGGGCAGATCGTGATCCCCAAAGAGGCGCGGGATATGTTTTCGCTTAAAGAGGGGGATATGCTGCTGTTTTTGGCGGACAAGGGGCAGGGCATCGCCATGCAGCCCTTCGAATACGCCGAGACGTTCTGGCAGAACGTCTACAACCTGAAAAAAGACGGGGAGAAAAAATGAAAGCGCTCTGCGTGGAGAAATTATGCAAGGAATATCCCTCTTTCCGCTTGCATGACGTAAGTTTTTCGGTGGAAGAGGGGCGCATCGTCGGGCTGATCGGACGCAACGGCGCGGGCAAAAGCACCACGATGAAAGGGCTCTTGCGCTTTATCCGCACCGACGGAGGGCGCGTGCTCTTTTTCGGTAAGGATATCGCGCGGCATGAGCGCGAGATCAAGGAACAGATCGGCTACGTGGCGGGCGGTTTTTCCTATTATCCTCTGAAAAAACTGCGTTCGATCGGCAAATGCGCCGCCCGCTTTTATAAGGGCTGGAACGCCGATGCATACAAAAATTATCTCCGCGCGTTCGGGCTGGACGAGGACAAAAAGCCCTCCGAACTGTCCGACGGCATGAAAGTCAAATATTTCATCGCCCTCGCCCTGTCACACGGCGCGAAACTTTTGATCATGGACGAACCTACGAGCGGGCTGGATCCGCTTTCGCGCGAAGAATTTTGCGATCTGATCTTAAAAGTCGTCAAAGAAGAGGGCGTGTCCGTGCTGTTTTCCACGCATATCACTTCCGATCTGATGCGCGTGGCGGACGATATCGTGTATATTGCCGACGGCGAGGTGCTCGCCGCGGGGGCGATTGGGGAACTTTTGGCAAAATACGAAGTCGCTTGTTTTGCCGAAATGCCGAAGGAGCAAGTCGTCGGATTGAAAGAAGTCAAAAACGGATACGAAGGGCTGATCGCCGCGGGCGCGCCCTCTGACTGCGCGGCGCGCCGCCCCGCCGATCTCGACGCGCTGATGATCCATCTGGAAACCGCGCGCAAAAAGGAGAAAGAATGTCCGCACTCTTAAAAAAAGAATTTTCGCTCGCCCTGCACCCTGCATCCGCGCTGTTCGTGTTTTTTGCGGCGATGGTGTTTATTCCCAACTATCCTTATGAAGTCATGTTTTTCTTTTCGGGGCTTTCGGCGTTCTTCATCTGCCTGACGGGGCGCGAAAACAAAGATCTGCCTTTTTCCTGCGTTTTGCCCGTCGAAAAGCGCGACGTAGCCGCCGCGCGCGTGCTCTTCTGCATGATATTGCAATTGGCGCAAATCGTTTTGTGCGTGCCCTTCATCGCGATCAAGAGCGCGTGGATCAATATGCCGAATCTGGCGGGCATGGAGGCGAACGCCGCTTTTCTCGGGTTCGGGCTCATGATGCTCGGCGGTTTCAACCTGATCTTTTTCCCGCTCTATTTCAAAAACCCGAATAAAGTGGGTAAGCCGTTCGCGTTCGGTGCGGTGTTCATTTTCCTCGCCGTCGCCGCAGTCACCGTGTGCTGCCAGATCGCGCCTCTGTTCAAGGACGTGCTCGACACGCGCGACCCGTTGCATTTCGGCGCGAAAGCCGTCGTTTTCGCGATTGGCGCGGCGGTTTACGCCGCCGCTTCGTTCCTCTCCGTAAAACTCTCGCAAAGAAATTTTGAAAAGGCGGACTTATAATCATAGGGGGATATCGCTTGAAAAGGCGCGGAATTTATTCCGCGCCTTGTTCGTCGTCCTTTAAGATCATCGCGATACTCTCTATTTGTTTCGCCATATTCCGCAAAGTGCGCTCGATGGCTTCTTTCCGTTCCCGTTCGCGTATTTCTATCGGTTCCCAATGCTCGCAGACGATATTATATTTTTTCCGTTTGTCCCGCGCTTTCGCGAGAGGATTCGTGCAGTGCCCGCAAAACACCTTAGTAAAATAAGTGTTGCTTTTGGCGTAATGCTGTAAATAATATCGGCAGTTTTCGCAATTTTGTTCGGTTTTGTTATTTTTCATGATAAAAATCTCCTGTGTAACAATTATAACCGTAATTTTTACGGTTGTCAAGACTTTCACGTATATTTTACGGTATAATGATGCCATGGATATTTTTACAACAAAACTCAAAGATGCTCGAAAGTTAAGCGGGAAAACTCAAAAACAACTTGCGGAAGCAATCGGCACAACCGATGATAGTATTTATTCGTGGGAAAGGGGACGAAGTCAACCTTCAATCGAATATCTTCGGGCATTATGTCGAGTTCTTGAGGTAACGGCAGATTATTTAATCGGCTTAGAGGATGAGGACGACACGGGAACAAAAATCAATCAATGAAAGACGCGGCTGCCGCCGCGTCTTTCATTTTGCCATATTTCGGGCGGGGCGGAAGAAGGGAAAAGCATTGACAAAAGGGGCGGTTTCGGGATATAATAATGACGGTATCTATGCGGGCGCGTCCCGCTTTCAAAAGAAATAATCGAAAGGGGTTTTACGTTATGGTCGTGAAAGTATGCGTGGGCAGTTCCTGCCATTTGAGAGGGTCTTACGACGTGATCGAGGAATTCAAACGCCTCGTCAAAAAATACGGCGTGGAGGACGAAGTGGATCTGCAGGCGACTTTCTGCGTCGGGAACTGCATGAACGGCGTCAGCGTCATTTCCGACGGCGTTTTAGTGCATAATGCCAATAAGGACAACGCGGAGGAACTGTTTCTGACCGAAGTCGTGTCGCGCCTCAAAAAATAGGAGAAAAAGTATGTACGGGTATCTCGATTTCAAAAACGCGCGCTGCAAGGACTGCTACAAATGTCTGCGCGAATGCCCCGTCAAGGCGATCAAGGTCGTAGACCATCAGGCAAAAATCATAGAGAGCCGCTGTATCCTTTGCGGGCGCTGTACCGAAGTATGCCCGCAGAACGCCAAGAGCGTGCATACCGAACGCGCGGAGGTCGAAGCGCTCTTAAAAAAGGGCAAAGTCATCGCCAGCGTGGCGCCTTCCTTTGTTTCTTCCTTCAACTTACAGGAATTTTCGGTGATGAAACTCGCGCTCAAAAAGTTAGGCTTTTTCGACGCGGAAGAAACTTCCGTCGGCGCGCGCGAAGTCACGTATCAGTATAAAAAACTGCTCGAAGGCGGCAAATTCAAAAACTTTATCACTTCCTGCTGTCCTGCGGTCAACAGCATGATCGAATTGTACTATCCCGAGGCGCTTTGCTATCTCGCGCCCGTCGATTCGCCCATGGTCGCGCACGCGAAAATGCTCAAAAAGCGCTTTCCCGATGCGGACATCGTCTTTATAGGGCCGTGCATCGCCAAAAAGAAAGAGGCGAAACACAGCGGCGTGGTGGACGGCGTGCTTACGTTCGAAGATCTGAACGCTATGTTCGAAACCGCGGACATAGACCTTGCGACGCTCGCCCGTCTGCCCGAATTTTGCGGCGGCGGCGCCAACCGCGCCAAATTTTATCCCATCAGCCGCGGCGTCATCAAATCGTTCGAGCACTATATCGACGGCTACGAATTCGTGGCTGTGGACGGCGCGAAAAAATGCGCCGAAGTTCTGGAAAATATCGAGAGCCTTTCGGGTATGTTCATCGAAATGAATTCCTGCGAATCGGCGTGCGTCAACGGTCCGTGTTCGCTGGGGCTGAAAGCGGGCGCGATCAAAGCCAACGCGGATATCCGCCGATACGTGCAAAAAGATATTTCCGCGCGCGTTTCCGAAGAGTTCGTGCCCTCGGATCTCGACTTCACGCACGTGCATACGAGGCGGAAGAGCGAAGATTTTATTCCCACCCAGCGGGAAATTACCGAAATTCTCGAAAAAACGGGCAAATTCAAGCCCGAAGATATGCTCAACTGCGGCGCCTGCGGCTACGATACCTGTTACGAAAAGGCGTGGGCGGTCGCCAACGGCTACGCCAATATCGAAATGTGCGTGCCCTTCATGCGCGAACGCGCCGAGAGCATGTCCTACGAGATCATACAGACCAGCCCCAACGGCATCGTGCTTTTGGACAACGATCTCAACGTCGTGCAGATCAACGCCAAGGCGAAAGAACTTTTGGGCATCAGGGAATACGACGTCAAGGGGCAGGGCATATTTCATTATTTCAACCCCACCGATTTCGTGCTCGCGCAGAACGACAACAGGAATCTCTACAACAAAAAAGTCTATCTCGAAAAGACGGACGCCTACATCGAACTGACCATCATCGTTCTCAAAGATAAACAGGGCACGTACGCGGTAATGAAAGATATTACGGCGGAAACGAACGCCGCGAAACATCTCGACAAGGTGAAGATGGAAACGCTGACCACCACCGACGAGGTCATCAAAAAGCAGATGCGCGTGGCGCAGGAGATCGCGTCGCTCCTCGGCGAGACGACCGCCGAGACCAAGGTGGCGCTTTTAAAACTCAAAAAGACTTTACAGGAAAATACGGAGGAAAAGTAATGGCTCTGTGTCTGGAAACAGGGTACACTTCCCTCAATAAAACGAGCGAGGAACTGTGCGGCGACCGCGTGGAGTGCGCCGTCTGCGGCGACTACACCACGCTGGTTCTGGCGGACGGGCTGGGAAGCGGCGTCAAGGCGAATATCCTCTCCACGCTCACCTCCAAGATCCTGTGCACTATGGTCAGCAACGACGTGGAGATCGAGGACTGCGTGGAGACCATACTGCAATCTTTGCCCGTATGCAAGGTGCGCGGCGTCGCCTATTCCACGTTTTCGGTCATTCACGTCAACGGCAAAGGCGAGGGGGTGCTGTTCGAATTCGACAATCCGCAGGCGATCCTCATCCGCGGCGAAAAGTGTTCCGATTTGCCGCGCGAGGCGATGAACATTCTCGGCAAGACCGTCTATAAAAGCCCGCTCGCCCTTCAAAAGGACGACGTGATCGTGGTGATGAGCGACGGGGTGATCCACGCGGGCATCGGCATGACGCTCAATCTCGGCTGGCAGCGCCCCGAGGTCAAAGACTTTCTCGACAGAACGGTGAAAAAGGGCATGAGCGCGCGCGCCGTCGCCTGTCTTTTGGCGGGCGTGTGCAACGACTTGTATCTGGATAAGCCGGGCGACGATACGACGGTGGCTGCGGTGCGCATTCGCGAGGCGCTCAACGTGAATATCATGGTCGGCCCGCCCGTGGACAAGGAAAAAGACGATTTTTATATCGCCCGCTTTTTGTCGGGCGAAGGGAAAAAGGTGGTCTGCGGCGGCACGAGTTCGCAGATCGTGGCGCGCCATTTAAAGACGGAAGTGCGCGCGAGTTTCGATTTTCCCGACAAGGACGTTCCGCCCATCGGCTATATCGAGGGCATCGACCTCACCACCGAGGGCGTTCTCACTCTGCGCAGGCTCTTGGAACTTTCGGAAAAATACCTGTCGGTCAGCGATCTGACGCCCAAGAGGTATTCCAAAAAGGACGGCGCGTCGCTCTTGGCGAACGTGCTGTTCGAAGAGGCGACGAGCGTGCATTTTTTCGTGGGGCAGAGCATCAACGCGGCGCATCAGGGGCTGCCCATCGACATCACCATGAAGTTGAAATTGGTAGAGTCGCTCGCCGCAAACCTGAAAAAAATGGGAAAAACCGTGGCGGTCGATTATGATTGAGGAGTTAAGAATATGAGAATTTTCGATACGAGCGTACAAAAACTCAAATATCTGGTTTTAAAGGCGCTCATCAAAAACGAATACGAACATTGTTACGATAACGTCTACATAGATATCCCCAAAGAGATCTCTCCGGGACCCAAGGCGGAAATGCGCTGTTGTATCTATAAGGAGCGCGCCATCGTGCAGGAACGTATCAAACTGGCGCTCGGCGGCAATAAAAACAATCCCAACGTGGTGGAAGTCATCGACATCGCCTGCGACGAATGTCCCATCGGGGGCGTGTTCGTCACGCCGTCCTGCCGCGGCTGTATCGTACACCGCTGTAAGGAGGCTTGCCCGAAGGACGCCATTCAGATCATCGACAGAAAGGCGGTCATCGACAAGAGCAAGTGCATCGAATGCGGGAAATGCACGCAGGCGTGCCCGTACAGCGCCATCATCGCGCAAAAGCGGCCGTGCGTCACTTCCTGCAAGGTCAAGGCGATCAACGTGGACGAAAACAAAAAGGCGCGCATCGACAACGACAAGTGCATTTCCTGCGGCGCGTGCGTCTATCAATGCCCCTTCGGCGCCATCGTCGATAAATCCATGATCATGGAGTCCATCGACATTCTGAAAAAATCCGAAAACAACCGAAAATACAACGTGTACGCGGTCATCGCGCCCTCCATCGTCAGCCAGTTCAAATACGCCAAAATAGAGCAGGTCGTCACGGGCATCCGCAAACTCGGTTTCCACCAGGTGGTCGAAGCGGCGCTCGGCGCGGACATCACGCTGTACCACGAGGCGCGGGAATGGAAGGAAAAGGGCGTTCTGACGACCTCGTGCTGTCCGTCGTTCGTACTGTTCGTGGAGAAAAATTTCCCCGATCTGAAAAAATACGTATCGAGTTCGGTTTCGCCCATGGTGGAGACCGCCATGCTCATCAAGCGCACCGACCCGACGGGAAAAGTCATTTTTATCGGGCCTTGCGCCAGCAAAAAACTCGAATACAAACAGGAAAAGACCAAGGGCGCGATCGACAGCGTTCTGTCCTTTGAGGAGTTGCAGGCGTTTCTGGACGCGCGCGACATCGAAGTGGGCGCGCTCGAGGAGACCGCGCTGGACAACGCCTCTTTCTACGGCCGTATCTTCGCCAAGAGCGGCGGCATTGCGCAGGGCGTAGCCGACGTTGCGGCGGGCATGGGCGTCGAGGGCATCAAGCCCGTTGCCATGAACGGCATCGACGAATGCCGCGCGAATCTCCTGAAACTGAAAATGGGCCGCGCGGCGGAAAACTTTTTCGAGGGAATGGCGTGCGACGGCGGGTGCCTGAACGGCGCGCTCTGTCTCAATCACGGTCCGAAAAACGTGGTGGACGTCGATAAATACGGCGCGTCCGCCAAGGAAAAGGATATCGAAAATTCCGTCAAACTGTATAAACTGAGTTTGAAGGAAGAAGAAAACTGAAATCAGCAGGGGGACGCCGCAAGCGTCCCCTCGCTTTACGGTGGGAGTATATGATCTCTAAATTTTTCGCGTATTTCAAACCGCATAAAAAATTATTTATCATCGATCTTGTCAGTTCGTTCCTCATTGCGGTGTGCAATCTCTTTTATCCCTTTGTCACGCGCGTGATCATCAACGATTTCGTGCCGAACAAACTTTTAACGCTCATGCTCGTATGGGGCGGGGCGCTCCTTTTGGTGTACGCCGTCAAGGCAGCGCTCACTTTTATCGTCAATTACTGGGGGCACGTCCTCGGCGTGCGCATCCAGGCGGATATGCGCCGTAAACTTTTCCGCCACGTGGAAACGCTGCCTTTTTCCTTTTTCGACGAAAACAGGACGGGCACCATCATGTCGCGCATCGTCAACGACCTGTTCGAAGTGTCGGAACTGTGTCACCACGGCCCCGAGGATACGCTCATGTCGGTCATCAGCATCGTGGGAGCGATCGTCATGCTGGCGCTCATCAACGGCTGGCTGGCGCTCATCGTGGTTGTGTTCGTGCCGCTGATGGTGCTGTTCGCCGTCAAAATGCGGGGGCGCATGCTCGACGCCTTCGAAAAGAGCCGCGAAAAGATCGCGGAAGTCAACGCGAGCATCGAATCTTCCGTTTCGGGCATCCGCGTTTCCAAAGCGTACACCGCGAGCCGCAAAGAGGACGAAAAGTTCGATAAGAGTAACGAGGAGTTCAAAGCCGCCCGTACCGCCGCCTACAAGAACATGGGCATTTTCCAGAGCGGTATGAGCCTGTTCAACGATATTCTATACCTTGTCGCCATCGTGGGCGGCGGCGTGCTGTTCTATTTCGGCATCGTCGAAAACCCGGGCGATTACGCGGCTTTCATTCTCTACGTCACCATGCTCTTGACGCCCATCCGCACGCTCGTCAATCTGTTCGAGCAGATCACCGACGGGCTGGCGGGTTTCAAGCGCTTTCAAAACATTTTAGACAAAGAGCCCGAAAGCGAGCCCGAGCATCCCGTGGAAGTATCTCTTCTGCGCGGCGATATCTGTTTCGAACACGTGGATTTTGCCTATAAGGACAGCGAGAACCGCGAAAATCACGTGCTGGAAGATCTGTCTTTCACCATCGATGAAGGCAAAACGGTGGCGCTGGTCGGCTCTTCCGGCGGCGGCAAGACGACCATCTGCCATCTCATTCCCCGCTTTTACGAACTGGACGGCGGCAGAATCACCGTGGGCGGCATCGATATCCGCGACGTCAGGCGCGAAACGCTGCGAAAGAGCATCGGCATCGTCGCGCAGGACGTGTTCCTGTACGGCGGCACCATCCGCGACAACATCGCCTACGGCGATCTGGACGCGGGCGACGAGGATATCGTGCGCGCGGCGAAACTCGCCAATATCCACGAATTCATCGAAACGCTGCCCGACGGCTACGATACGCAGGTCGGGGAGCGCGGCGTCAAACTTTCGGGCGGGCAGAAACAGCGCGTTTCCATCGCACGCGCCTTTTTGAAGAATCCGCCGATTCTCATCCTCGACGAGGCGACGAGCGCGCTCGACAACGTGACGGAAATGCAGATACAGGATTCTCTGGAAAAACTTTCCGAAGGGAGAACGTGCATCGTGGTAGCGCACCGCCTTTCCACCGTGCAAAACGCCGACGAGATCATCGTCCTTTCCGAGGGGAAGATCCGAGAGCGCGGCACGCACGCGCAGCTTTTGGCGCAAGGCGGGGAGTACGCCGCCCTGTACTATAAAACGTTCCGCTCTTAAAGGAGTTTGAAAAACGTCGGGGAAAAATGCGTTCTTCGTTTGCAAATTCGCGCGGACTATGATAGAATATACAAGATGATATTTATTTGAGGTTTGCAGATGAAAAAGGGCTTCGACAACGAGTTATACGTAAAATTGCAAAGTGAGAAGATTTTGGAACGCATTCAGAAGTTCGGAGGCAAACTCTATCTGGAATTCGGGGGCAAACTTTTCGACGATCTGCACGCTTACCGCGTGATGCCCGGATTCGAGATGGACGCGAAGTGCAAGATCTTATTGCAGCTCAAAGACCAGTCGGAGATCATTTTCGTCATCAGCGCGGCGGATATCGAACGCAACAAAATACGCGCCGACTTCGGCATTCCTTACGGGGCGGACGTTTTAAGGTTAGTGGATAAGATCCGCGCGTTGGGGCTTTTGATCAACAGCATCGTCGTCACCCAATACACAAACCAGCCCGCCGCGGACAACTTTATCAACAAACTGCACCGCCACGGCATCAAGACGTATATCCATCACAAGACCAAGGGCTATCCCACGCAGGTGGACGTCATCGTCTCCGACGAGGGCTACGGCGCCAACCCTTATATCGAAACCACGCGCCCGCTCGTCGTCGTCACCGCGCCGGGGCCGGGGAGCGGCAAACTCGCCACCTGTCTTTCGCAGTTGTATCACGAATACAAGCGCGGCGTCAGGGCGGGTTATGCAAAATTCGAAACCTTTCCCGTATGGAGCCTTCCCTTGCGCCACCCCGTCAACGTGGCGTACGAGGCGGCGACGGCGGATCTCGGGGATATCAATATGATCGATCCCTATCATCTGGAAACGTACGGCGTGACCACCGTCAATTACAACCGCGACGTGGAATGTTTCCCCATCGTGCGCTCCATTCTGACCAAGATCACGGGCGACGAAAATCTGTACTGTTCGCCGACCGATATGGGCGTCAACATGGCGGGATTCGCCGTCTGCGACGACGAAGTGACCAGAAGAGCGGCGCGGCAGGAGATCATCCGCCGCTACTACAAGGCGGCGTGCGACTATAAGAGCGGCAATTCCGACGAGGCCGCGTTGCAGCGCATCCAACTTCTGATGAACGAAAACAAAATTTCCGTGGACGAACGCACCATCGTGCGGGCGGCTCTGGAAAAGGCGGAAAAGTGCAATTCGCACGCGGTCGCCATTCAACTGGAAGACGGCAGGATCGTGACGGGCAAATCGAGCAAACTGATGAGCGCGTGTTCGGGCGCGGTTTTAAACGCGGTCAAACTTTTATCAGATTTGAGCGACGATATCCTTCTTCTTTCGCCCATCGTGCTCGCGCCCATCATCACCCTCAAAAAAGAAGTTTTGCGCGAGGATAAAATAAAACTCAACCTTTCCGACGTTTTGACGGCGCTGAGCATCTGCGCGGCGACCAATCCCGTCGTGGAAAAGGCGATGGATAAACTCAAAGCGTTGAAAGACTGCGAGGCGCACAGTTCTTGCATTCTGCCCGAAGGCGATCTTTCGGTCATGCGCAAACTCGGCGTCAACGTCACCTGCGAACCCGAATTCGGCACGAAAGATCTTTACGGCTTTTAAATTTTGCGGGGAAATTTGGTTTTCTCCCGTTTATGTTTTTCGGGAATGGCAATCATTTCCGACAGGGAGGAGTAATCTTGAATAATATCGATTCCATAACTTTGATCGTGGCGGTCGCGCTCGCAGCCGTCGGGCTCCTTTTGGGGTTCGGCCGTTCCTTACGTTTCTTTACGAAGGGCATCTTCGGCATTCTCTTATCCGTCTTTCTCGTATTTACGTTCGGCGGCATGATAAAAGGCATTCCCGCGGTGGGCGAACTCATCGTGAAAGGGGACGAATATTTCGCGGGGCTTTGGAGTTTTCTCGGCTATCTGCATCTGGGCAACGTCATTTACTACGTGGCGCTCTTTTTCGTGGTGCAGATCGTGCGCGTCGTCGTCGTGCGCTGCGTGGGCGGCGTATTCGAACTCGATAACGTCGTCATGCGCTTTTTGAACCGCCTTTTAGGCGCCGTGTTCACCGTGGCGGCTGTGCTTCTTCTGCTGCTTTTGGTGTTCGCCGTATTCAAACATTTCGAAACGAGCGAATTTATGGTAGACTTTCTGGAAAAAATCAAAAACACCTTTCTGTTTACGCTGTATCAGCACAACCCCGTGGTCATCTGATTATGCAAAAACAAAAAGCCGAGCGGATTTCGCTCGGCTTTTTTTATGTTCTCGCATTCAATTTGTTTTTGATGGAGGCCTCGTAAGCGAGCACGGTGGCGGCTACGCCCACGTTCAAAGAATCGCAACTGCCCAGCATGGGAATGGCGATCATCTTGTATTCGCCCTCGTACCATTCGCGCGAAATGCCGTAGCGCTCGCTGCCCATCACCAGCGCGCATTTTACGCCGAACGGTTCTTCGTAATAATTGCGCTCCGCGCGCGTGTCGGCGAGATAGACGATCACGCGGTGCGCTTTGAGCCAGGCGCGGCACTCTTCCACCGTTTCGAATTCGAACGTGGGAACGGACAATATCGCGCCCTGGCTGCCCTTGATGAGTTTGGGGTGGGTGAGCCTTGCCTTGCGGTTGCAGATAAACACGGCGTCCAGCCCCGCGCCGTCCGCCATGCGCAGCATCGTGCCCACGTTGCCGGGGATCTCGATGCCGTCCAGAACGAGTATGACCGCGTTTTTCGGGGGCGAGAAGTCGGAAAGTTCGAAACGGGGCAGCCTGCAAAGCGCCATCAGTCCGTCGGGCTGGCCGCGTTCGGAAATTTTTTCATACGTCTTTTCCGAAACGGTGTACAGTCCGCCCGCGCGCGCGGCGAGCCGTTTTACGAGTTCGGCGGCCTCCGCGGTGCGGATATGCGCGGGGCAGAGCACCAGCGATTCGACGGGCGCGGCGAATTTTTCGCACATCTTCAAGATCCAGATGCCCTCCGCCACAAACAGTTTCTGCGGGTTGGGTTTGGAATTGGATAATATTCCCTTGATTTGTTTGATCTTGGGATTCTGCTCGCCGACGGGCAGAAAATTTTTCTCTTCTAAAAAGGCAGAAAGTTCCGTATTCATGCCTTTCATAGTATCACACGAAGGTTCGGTTGTCAAGGTTCTTCGCTCGGAAATTCGGCTCGGTGGCAGGAAAAACGCGCCGCGCATACAATGGTATCGAGTGAATTTAGGAGCGTAGAAAACGAGATGAACAAAGGAAAATTCTCCCGCACGGCGCGCGCTTGCTATGCGGGTATCGTCAATCAGGCAATCATTACCAACGTTACGGCGCTTTTATTCGTATCGTTTATCGAATTATATAACTTTTCATACATAAAACTCGGTATGCTGACGGCGGTCAATTTTGCCGCACAGATGTGCGCGGACTTTCTTCTGATCTTCCTCATCGACAGAGTTTCTTTCCGGAAACTTGCGGTGTTTTCCTGCACGCTGAGTTTTGCGGGACTGCTGTTTTACGGCTGCGTGCCCTTTTTGTTTTCGGAGAAGGGGCTTTTTACGGGCATCGTCTGCGCGACGACGGTGTTCGCCTTTGCGGGCGGTATGTCCGAAGTGGTGCTCTCCAATATCGCAGACAATATACCCCGCCTCGAAAATTCGGTCTCTATCTGCCTGTTAAAGACGGTGTATGCCTGGGCGCAGGTGGGGCTGGTCGCCGTGTGCGCCGTGTTTCTGACGGTCTTCGGCTCAGAGAGTTGGAATTACCTCATGTTCGGGTTCGCCCTGATCCCGCTCGGCGCCGCCGTTCTGGTCGGAGGCGCGGCCGTCGTTAAAAAGAGCGGGATATCCAAACCGAAATCTTCCTTTCATCTGTTTTACATATTGGCGCTGGTGGCGATCTTTTTGGGGTACGGTTCGGAGATCGCCGCCAATCAATGGATATCCGTATTCGCGACCGCCGCGCTCGGCGTGGGCGGGGAGTGGAGCGAGTTCGTCGGCATGGGGCTGTTCGCCGTCTGCCTCGGCGTGGGCGGGCTCACATATGTCGCGATCTCCAAACGAAAGGAACATTTCCCTCTTCCCGTGCTCATCTTTGCCGCGCTGTCCACCTGCGCGCTGTTCTTGCTCTCCTCCGTGACGGAAAACGTGATTTTCGCGCTCGTCACATCCGTCTGCTGCGGACTGTTCGTGGGCGTGCTCTCGCCGGGCATCATGACCGTGGCGAGCGAAAATATGCCCTCGGCGGGCGCGTGGATGATCGCCTCGCTCGCGGTCTGCGCCGATCTGGGCGCGGCGGCTCTGCCCTCCGCCGCGGGAAGCATCGCGGAATTGACGGGCATACGCACGGCTTATCTCACCATGTCCGTCGCGCCTTTCCTGTGTGCCGCCGTGCTCTTTGTCATGCACCGCATGAACAAAAAAAACGCGTCGGTAAACTTTACTGACACGTTTTTCCCTGTATGACGTTCCGCCTCTCGAATTCCGCCCGTATCGCGTTCAGCACCCGCTTTTTGTCCGCCGACCAGGCGGGCGCGACGAGCAGGCGCCTGGGCGCGTCGCCCGTTAAACGGTGCACCACGATCTCGGGCGGCAGCGCCTCCACCATGCGGCACAGAACGCCGATATATTCATCGGCCGACAGTACGGAAAATTCTCCGCGTTCATACATTTTCTGCAACTCTGTGCCCGCGAGCACGTGCAGCAGTTGCAATTTGATGCCGCGCGCGCCGCTTCTTCCCACGTAGCGCACGGTTTCTTCCATCATTTCGGCGCTTTCGCGGGGAAGCCCCAAAATGACGTGCGTCACCACCTCCGCGCCGATCCCGTTCAGATCTTTCACCGCTCTTTCGTACACGGAAAGCGGATAGCCGCGGCGGATCAGCCGCGCGCTCTCTTCATGGATTGTCTGTAAGCCCAGTTCCACGAACAGGGGCTTTTTCTTTCGCAGCCTTTCCAGCACGTCCAATACGTCGCCGCCCAGACAGTCGGGGCGCGTCGCCACGGAGACCGCCTCGATTTCGGGAAGATCCGCCACGGGAAAGAACAGCGCTTCCAGCCTCTCCGCGGGCGCGTAAGTGTTGGTATAACTTTGAAAATAGGCGATGAACTTTTCCGCGTCCGTCTTCGCGCGTATCCTCGCCTTGGCGCGTTCGATCTGCGTTTGCAGATCGCCGCAGTCCTTTTCAGAAAATTCTCCCGCGCCGCCCGCGCAGAAAATGCAGCCGCCCGTTCCGAGCGTGCCGTCGCGGTTGGGACAAGTCATGCCCGCGTCCAGCGCCAGTTTATAAACTTTTCCGCCGAAACGTTCTTTCATGTACGAATTGAAAGAATGGTACCGCTCCATCAGCGCGCTCCCGTCTGTCTGTCTGCGTGTCGGTCGGGCGTGACGAGCATGGTGGAAAAATTCGTGTACACGACGAATCCCGCCCGCGATTTCGAAGGCTTTTTTACGAATTTGCGCTCGCAAAAGTCCACGGGGATCTTATCGCCCGCCTTGGCGTCGGAAAAATACGCGCATACCTCGGCGGCGAACAGTTTCACGCCGTCGGGCACTTCTTTCCGCCCGCTCTTGACGATGACGTGCGAACTGTGGTATTTCTGGGTGTGGAACCAGAGATCTTCGGGCGCGGATTCTTTCAAAAGGCGGTCGTTCTGCACGTTGTTGCGCCCCGCGAAGATCGTAAACCCTTCGAACGAGAAAGTGCGGAAGGGCGCCTCCTTGGGGGGCTTTTTTTTGCCTTTTTCCGCTTTGATCAGCCCGTATTCTTTCAGTTCTTCCTCGATCTCCACAAGGTCGGTGCACGTTTCCGCGCGGGCGAGGGAGGAAAGGGCGCTGAAAATGTAATCCAGTTCGCTCTCCGTTTCCGCGCGTTGCGGAGCCACGGCTGCGAGCGTGCGTTTCTGTTTGTTGTATTTCTTATAATATTTCTGCGCGTTCTGCGCGGGCGAGAGCGTCTTGTCGAGCGGTATTTTCACGAGCGGACAGTTTTCGTCGGTGTAGTCTAAAAGTTCGCAGCCCTCAGCGCCTTTTTTCAAAGCGTACAGATTGGCGGTCAGAAGTTCTCCGAACACGCGGTTTTTCTCGATATTGGCGCATTCTCTTTCCCTGTCGACGAGCAACGCCAGTTTTTTTTCTTCCTTTTTGCGCCGCGCGTTCAAAAGGCTTTCCAGTTTACGGCGCTTTTCGGTAAAGTCGCGCGCCGTTTCCTTGTCCGTATAAAAGGCGTCCTGCGCGGCGTTTACGCTGTCAAAGGGAATCCCGCCCGCATAGCGCGCGTGAAAATCGACGAACGCGCCGTCCCGCGTTTGGATCGCGGGTGAAACCTCTTCGGAAAAGATAAAATCGTGTACGTGCTGCGCGAACGATTTCGCGCCCGCGCCGTCGAAAGGGGGCGCGGGGTCGGAAATATGCGCCGATTCGCAGATGAGCGCGGCGGTGGAGTAGGCGAGCCCGCCCACCGATTCGAACAAAAAGCGCTCGAGATCGCCCCCGCCGAACGCGGAAAAGAGCGCTTCGAGCGCCTGTATATCGCGCGCGTCCGCTTTGTCCTGCGGTTCGGGAAAGAGATATCTCGCGCCGGGGAACAGGGTGCGTTTGAAATTTTCCTGGACCGAAGAAACTTTCAGCGCACCCGAGATCACGCCGTTTTCGGTAAGGATCAGGTTGGAGTATTTGCCCATGATCTCGGCGTACAGCACGCGCCGCGCGCGGGAAAATTCGCCCGTACAGTCAAAGGTAAAGGCGAGAATGCGTTCGAAAGCGATCTGTTCCACGCTTACGAGCACGCCTCCCAAAAGGTGCTTTCTGAGCAGCATGCAGAAATTGGGCGCGGCGGCGGGCGCGCTTCTGGCGGCGTCGGAGAGCGCGGCGCGGGCGTACGAGGCGTTGGTGTTGAGCAAAAGTTTTTGCGTGCGGCCGCCCGCGTACAGAAGCATATCTATCTCGTCGCGCGAGGGCTGAATGATTTTATTGACCTTGCCGCCCGAAAGCGCGGCGCAAAGTTCGCGCGCAACGTGGCGCAGGGTATAGGCGTCCTGGGGCATTTCAAAAACCTCCCGATCCCGTCAAAGGATCTCTTCCTATTATAATCCAAAACGCAAAATTTGTAAATCGTTTGAAAAATGCGAAAATATGCGGATTCAGGGCAAAAACGCTTTTCAAACGGGAAAGATTGTGCTAAAATGTTGTATCGAGTAAAAAAGTATTTTTTTGTCAGGAGAAAGGTTATGAAATACAAAGCACAGGCTTCCGAAAAAAGCACCGTGACCATTAAGATCACATTCAGCAAAGAAGAATGGGAGCAGGCGAATCAGAAAGCATATATGCAGACGAGAGGCAGATATGCCGTCAACGGTTTCAGAAAGGGCAAAGCCCCCAAACACGTCATCGAACTCAATTACGGTAAGGGCGTTTTTTACGAAGACGCGCTCAATAACCTGTATTCCGAGCATTACTATAACATCCTCGACAAGGAGGCGGAAAACTTTACCGCCGTCGGCCAGCCCGAGTTGTCCGTGGAGAAGATCGACGAGGACGGCGCCGTGCTCGTTGCGGTCGCGCCCGTCAAGCCCGACGTGAAATTGGGCGACTACAAGGGTATAAAGATCGAAAAAGTTGAGTATAATGTAACCGATGCCGACGTGGATGCGGAACTTAAAAAGTTACAGGAAAGAAACGCCCGCACGGTGAACGTAGAGGGCCGCGCGGCGGAAAACGGCGACAGCGTTATCATCGATTTTTCGGGCAGCGTGGACGGCGTCAAATTCGAAGGCGGCACGGCGGAGCGCCATACGCTCGTTCTCGGCAGCCATTCCTTCATCGAAGGATTCGAAGAGCAGGTCGTGGGCATGAATATCGGCGAGGAGAAGGATATCAACGTCACTTTCCCCGAAGATTATCAGGCGGAAGAACTCAAAGGCAAGGCCGCCGTGTTCGCGGTCAAACTGCACGAGATCAAAAAAGAAGAACTTCCCGAAGTTAACGACGAGTTCGTCAAGGACGCGGCGGGCGCGGAGAGCGTCGAGGCTTATAAGAAAGAAACGCGCGAGCGCCTGGAAAAGGAAGCCAAGTCTAAGGGCGACGCGGAGACGGAAAACAACATCGTCAAGGCGATCACCGATAAGGCCGAGGCGGAAATTCCCCAGGTCATGATCGAAAACCAGGTAGACATGATGGTGCGCAACGCAGAATACCGCCTTTCCATGCAGTACGGCGGGCTGAAACTCGAAGATTACCTCAAATACATGGGCACCGATATGGAAGCGTTCCGCAAGGGCTACGAGGCGCAGGCTGCCGACACCGTAAAGAGCCAGTTGGTCATCGATAAGATCATCCGCCAGGAGAACATCAAGGCGGACGACGCGGAAGTGGACGCAAAACTCGAAGAGTACGCGAAAGCGACGGGCAAAACGCTCGAAGAGTACAAAAAGGACGTGGACGCTTCGCAGAGGGAATACATTGCGAACGACATCACCATCAATAAATTGTTCGAGTTTTTGAAAGCGAACAACGAAATGACGGGCAAAGCGGCGAAGAAGAGCGCGGCGAAAAAGCCCGCCGCAAAGAGCGCGGCAGGGGAAGAAAAGCCCGCCGCCAAGAAACCCGCCGCCAAAAAGACGGCAAAGAGCGAAGACGGCGAGAAAAAACCCGCGGCAAAAAAGCCCGCGGCGAAAAAGAGCGCCGAAAGCGATAAAGAATAACCCGCAACTCCGGATTTACGGTACGGCGGGCAAATAAGGAGGACATATGGACGAAAGAATGAATTTGATCCCCATGGTCGTGGAGCAGTCCAGCCGCGGGGAGCGTTCGTACGATATTTATTCCCGCCTTTTGGAAGATAGGATCATCTTCCTTTCGGGCGAGATCAACGACGGGATGGCGAACACCATCGTGGCGCAACTTATCTATCTCGAAGCGAAAGATCTGGGCAAGGATATCAGCCTGTACATCAACAGTCCGGGCGGCAGCGTGTCCGCGGGGCTTGCGATCTACGACACCATGCAGTATATCAAATGCGACGTGAGCACCATCTGCATCGGGCTCGCGGCGAGCATGGGGGCGTTTTTGCTTTCCAGCGGCGCCAAGGGCAAGCGTTTCGCGCTGCCCAACAGCGAGATCATGATCCATCAGCCGCTCGGCGGCGCGCAGGGACAGGCGAGCGACATTAAGATCCAGGCGGAGCATATTTTAAAAATTCGCGATAAGATGAACCGTATCCTTTCCGAAAATACGGGCAAGACCATTCAGGAGATCGAGCGCGACACCGACCGCGATAATTACCTTTCCGCGGACGAAGCGCAAAAATACGGCCTTATCGACAAAGTTTTCTATAAAAGATAAGATCCTTCGGGTTTGAATCTTGCTGGAAAAGTGAATACAAAAACAAAACTTCGCTGTGCAATAAGAGAATGTCCGTTCGAATTTTGCGCGGCGAAATTTTTAAAATCAGTTTACGGAGTAAAAAATGAAAGACGAAGAACAATTTTGTTCCTTTTGCGGCAAGCCGAAAACACTGACAAAATGTTTGATATCCGGTCCCAACGGCATCAATATCTGCGACGAGTGCGTAGAGATCTGCCGCGAACAGTTGCTCGACGCGGAGGAGAAACCGCAGGACGAGGTAGCGCTGAAAAAACCTTCGGAGATCAAAGCCGAACTGGATAAATACATTGTCGGACAGGATAAAGCGAAAAAAGTGCTTTCGGTGGCCGTGTACAACCACTATAAACGCATCAACAATCTGAAAAAAGAGGACGACGTGGAGATCGAAAAGAGCAACATTCTGCTGCTCGGGCCCACGGGCTGCGGCAAAACGCTTTTGGCGCGTACGCTCGCCCGCATCCTCAACGTTCCCTTCGCCACCACGGACGCCACCACGCTTACGGAGGCGGGCTACGTCGGCGAGGACGTGGAAAATATCCTTCTGAAACTCATTCAGAACGCCGATTACGACATCGAAAAGGCGCAGCGCGGCATTATCTATATCGACGAGATCGACAAGATCGCGAGAAAGAGCGAAAACGTTTCCATCACCCGCGATGTATCGGGCGAGGGCGTGCAGCAGGCGCTTTTGAAGATCATCGAGAGCACGATCGCCAGCGTGCCCCCGCAGGGCGGACGCAAACACCCGCAGCAGGAGTGCATGCGCATCGATACCACCAACATTCTCTTCATCTGCGGCGGGGCGTTCGTTGGGCTGGATAAGATCGTGCAGCGCCGCAAGGACGACACCTCCCTCGGTTTCGGTTCCAACGTGAAAAAGAGCGGCGAGGAAATGGATTATGAACTTCTGGACGACGTCAAGCCGCAGGATCTGACGAAATTCGGCCTGATCCCCGAATTCGTCGGGCGTATCCCCATCGTGGTGAGTTTACAGCCCCTCGACGAAGGCGCGCTCGTCAAGATCCTCACCGAGCCGAAAAACGCCATCATCAAGCAATACCAGAAACTCATCGGCATGGACGGCGTCAAACTCTCCTTCGACGAGGACGCGGTGAGCGAGATCGCCAACACCGCCATCCGCTTAAAGACGGGCGCGAGGGGACTTCGCACCATCATCGAAAATCTGATGACCGACGTCATGTACGACATTCCCTCCAACGACAGCATCGAGGAAGTCAAGATCACGCGCGACTGCGTGCTCGGGAAATCCAAGCCCGCCATCGTGAAAAAGAGCGCTTGACGATACAAACGGCACCGAAATATACGGCGCCGTTTTTTTATGGCGGCGATAAGAAAAACTTATACGCCTTTTTGTCGAAACGCGGCGCGAAACGCTTGCCTTGTCCGTAAAAACCATTTATAATTTGTGTGAAACAAAGTACCCTGTATGAGGCATAAACGTATGTATAAGATCATTCGAAAAAAAGAACTCAATCCAACCGTCACGCTCATGGAAGTGGAGGCGCCGTTCGTCGCGAGAAAAGCCGAACCGGGGCAGTTCATCATTTTGCGCGTGGATGAAGAGGGGGAGCGCATCCCCCTGACCATCGCGGACTATAACCGCGAGAAAGGGACGATCACCATTATATTCCAGATTGTCGGCGGCACGACCGAGCGGCTCAACCGCCTCGGCGAGGGCGATTGCATTCAGGATTTCGTGGGACCCTTGGGCACCGCGTCGCACGTGGAGGGACTTAAAAAAGTCGCCGTCATCGGCGGCGGCGTCGGCTGCGCCATCGCCTATCCCGTGGCGAAAAAACTGCACGAACTGGGTGCGGTCGTGCACAGCATCGTCGGTTTCCGCAATCGGGATTTAGTCATTCTGGAAAAGGAGTTCAGATCCGTTTCCGACGTCTATAAGATGATGACCGACGACGGCTCTTACGGCGAAAAAGGACTCGTCACCGACGCCTTGAAAGCGCTCATCGAAAGCGGCGAACAGTATGACGAGGTCATCGCCATCGGGCCCGTCGTCATGATGAAATTCGTTTCCCTGCTCACCAAACAGTACGATATCAAAACGGTCGTCAGCATGAACCCCATCATGATCGACGGCACGGGTATGTGCGGCGGCTGCCGTCTGACTGTGGGCGGCAAGACCAAATTCGCCTGCGTGGACGGTCCCGATTTCGACGGTCACGAGGTGGATTTCGACGAAATGATGAAGCGCGCCACGGTGTATAAAGAATTCGAGTTGCACGAGCGAGAAAAAGCCTGCAACCTCTTTTCCAAGGAGGTGAAATGATATGCCCAATATGTCTTTGAAAAAAAACGAAATGCCCGCGCAGGCACCCGACGTGCGCAATAAAAACTTCAAGGAAGTGGCGCTCGGCTACACTGCCGAAACCGCCGTGGACGAGGCCAAGCGTTGCCTGAACTGCAAACACAAGCCTTGCGTCGGCGGCTGCCCCGTCAAGATACATATTCCCGATTTCATCGCGAAAGTCGCGGAAGGAAAATTCGAAGAAGCGTATCAGATCATCCAAAAGTCCAGTTCTCTGCCCGCCGTGTGCGGGCGCGTCTGCCCGCAGGAAACGCAGTGTGAGCAGAAATGCGTGCGCGGCGTCAAGGGCGAACCCGTCGCCATCGGGCGGCTGGAACGGTTCGTCGCCGACTGGCACAACGAACATTCGTGCGATCTGCCCGTCAAGGCGCAGCCGAACGGACATAAAGTCGCCGTCGTCGGCTCGGGCCCCGCGGGGCTGACCTGCGCGGGCGATCTCGCCAAACGCGGCTACGACGTCACCGTGTTCGAGGCGCTGCACCTCGCGGGCGGCGTGCTCGTGTACGGGATCCCCGAATTCCGTCTGCCCAAAGCCATCGTGCAGAAAGAGATCGACAATCTGAACGCGCTGGGCGTCAAAGTGGAGACCAACATGGTCATCGGCAAGGTGCTCTCCGTCGACGAACTGATGGACGAGTTCGCTTTCGAGGCGGTATTCATCGGCTCGGGCGCGGGATTGCCGCGTTTCATGAACATTCCCGGCGAAAATCTCAAAGACGTTTATTCCGCAAACGAGTTTCTGACGCGCGTGAATCTGATGAAAGCGTATAAAGAGGACGCGAGAACGCCCATCGCGCACGCGAAAAAGGTCGCGGTCGTGGGCGGCGGCAACGTCGCGATGGACGCGGCGCGCTGCGCAAAGAGGCTGGGCGCGGAAGAAGTGACCATCGTCTACCGCCGCAGCGAGGCGGAACTTCCCGCGAGAAGGGAAGAGGTGGAGCACGCCAAGGAAGAGGGCATCTCCTTTAAACTTCTGACCAATCCCGTGCGCATCTTAGAGGGCGAAAACGGCTTTGTGGGCGGCATGGAATGCGTGGAAATGGAATTGGGCGAACCCGACGCATCGGGGCGCAGAAGTCCCGTCGTCAAGGAAAATTCCGAGTTCACGATGGACGTGGACTGCGTGATCATGGCGATCGGAACTTCTCCCAACCCGCTCATCAAATCCACGACGAAGGGACTGGAAACGCAGCGTTGGGGCGGGATCATTGCCGACGAAAACGGGCAGACCTCGCGCGAAGGCGTATTCGCGGGCGGCGACGCGGTAACGGGCGCCGCAACGGTCATTCTCGCCATGGGCGCGGGCAAAACCGCCGCCGAAGCGATCGACGAATATATTAAAAATAAAAAGTAAATAGATAAAGAGGCTCGGAGTTTTCGCGCCTCTTATTTGATTTTTAAAATTTTATCGGAAGATATATTCAATACAGTGCAAAGCGTGAAAAACCGCTTTAAATTCGGCAATCTGTCCTCGGTCATATAACCTTTTAAGGTCGAAAGAGAAATATTTGTCCGTATCGAAATCTCTTGTAAAGTATAATTGCTGTATTCGATTGTTTCTCTGAGCCTGGACTGAATCAGTTTAAATTCAATACTGTTTTTATTCATATCGTGATCTCCTTTCAAAAAGTATAATCTAAATAATTCAAATAATATTATTTCAGACTTTATAGTAGTTACAAATTATAAAAAGCGCGAAAAGTTCTTTTCGCGCTTTCGCTTTGCTATGTACTTGTAAAAATCACAAATATGTGTTATACTATGTATATTCGAATAATCGGGGCAGTGTCCCCAAAACGATATGATTTTTCCCGAAAGCGGAAAAAAGGATGAAATATGGCTAAAACAAAGAAAAAAAGCGTTTATCCCATGGTCGCGCTCCGCGGCAAGGTGGTTTTCCCCGATACGGTTTCCAGTTTCGATGTGGGCAGACTCGTCTCGCTCACGGCGGTTTCGCGCGCCTCCGAACAGCAGAACATGACGCTCTTCGTGTGCGCCCAGCGCGACATGACCAAGGACGATATCAAGCCCGAGGACGTGTATACCGTCGGCACCGTCGTCACCATCCGTCAAATCGCAAAACTCGCCTCCAATAATCTCCGCGTCAACGTGGAGGGTACGTTCCGCGCCAAGGCGGAAGAAGTGTATGAAGAGGACGGCTGTTTCTACGCGCTCGTTTCCGAACTTCCCGCCGTCCACGGCGACGAAATGCTCGAAGAGGCATATTTCCGCACCGCGCAGGACGTGATGAAGGACATTCAGTCGGGCGATGCGCGCTTTCCCAAAGAGGGCGTGGCGCTTCTGGAAAAAATCAACGATGCGGACGTGTATATCAACAACGCAATGACCTATCTGCACGTAAAAAACGAGGTCAAACAGCAGATATTGGAGATCGTCAACGTAGTGGACCGCCTGAAAACGTTCGAGCGGTGTTTAAACGACGAGTTAGAGATCGCCAAACTCGAAAAGAAGATCAGTTCCATGGTGCGCCAGAGCATCGACAAGAACCAGAAAGAATATTTTCTCCGCGAGCAACTCAAAGCCATTCACACCGAATTGGGGGACGACGAGAACGAAAAGGAAGAACTGACCAAAGCGATCACGGACAAGCATATGCCCGCCGAGATCGAGGAAAAGGCGCTCAAAGAGATCGCGCGCATGGATAAAATGCCGCCTTCGTCGCCCGAATTTACCGTCATCCGCACCTATCTCGACTGGCTGTGCGACCTTCCCTGGACGGAAGAGACCAAGGATACCGAAAGTCTGACCGACGCCAAAAAAATTCTCGACGAAGACCATTACGGTCTGGAAAAAGTCAAGACGCGCATCACCGAATATCTTGCCGTGTTGCAGTTGACAAAGAGCATGAACGCGCCCATTCTTTGCTTTGTGGGGCCTCCGGGCGTGGGCAAAACGTCCATCGCGCGCTCGGTCGCGCGGGCGCTCGGCCGAAAATTCGTGCGCATGAGCCTGGGCGGAGTCAAGGACGAGGCGGAGATCCGCGGTCACCGCAGGACGTACGTGGGCGCGATGCCGGGGCGCATCATCTACGCGATGAAGTCGGTCGGCAGTATCAATCCCGTATTCCTTTTGGACGAGATCGATAAAATTTCCAGCGATATGCGCGGCGATCCCGCCAGCGCGCTGTTGGAAGTCTTGGATCCCGAGCAGAACGCGACGTTCCGCGACAGGTTTTTGGAAGTTCCCTACGACCTTTCCAAAGTGCTTTTCATCACCACTGCGAACAGCGTGGATACCATTCCCGCGCCGCTTCTGGACAGAATGGAATTGATCGAACTGAACGGCTACACGCTGGAAGAGAAAAAAGAGATTGCAAAACGCTATCTCGTACCCAAAAAACGCACCGAAAACGGTTTGCACGACGGAATTTTCGAGATCGAGGACGACGCGATCGTCACGCTCATCGAAAATTATACCATGGAGGCGGGCGTCCGCAACCTCGAACGGCAGATCGGTTCCATCTGCCGTAAGATCGCGGTCAATTACGCGGAAGACCGCAATATCGGCAAACAGACGATCACCTCCGCGAGAGTGGAAGAATTGTTGGGCGCCAAGCGCTATTTAAGCGATCTGCGCAAATTAGACGATAACGAAGTGGGCGCCGCGACGGGGCTCGCCTGGACGAGCGTGGGCGGTACGACGCTCACCATCGAAGTTTCCGCCATGCCCGGAAAGGGCGATATCCAACTGACGGGCAAACTGGGCGACGTGATGAAAGAGAGCGCCCGCGCCGCAATCAGTTATATCCGCGCGCACGCCGATAAGTACGGCATCGCGCCCGACGCGTTCAGCACCACCGATATACACATTCACGTGCCCGAGGGCGCCACGCCCAAGGACGGGCCGAGCGCAGGCATCACCATGGCGACGGCGATCCTTTCGGCGTTCACCGCCAAACCCGTCCGCAAGGACGTGGCGATGACGGGCGAGATCACGCTGCGCGGCAAAGTTCTGCCCATCGGCGGGCTCAAAGAAAAGGTGCTCGCGGCGCACCGCATCGGCATACAGAACGTCATCATTCCGCAGGAAAACGAAAAGGACGTGGACGAAATACCCGAAAGCGTGCGTAAAGATATGCACTTTATTCCCGCTACCGAAGTGGATACGGTATTTTCCAGCGCGATCGTGGGCCTATGATACTCATAAAAGACGCGAAATTCGTCGTTTCCGCGGCGGATAAAAAGGGATTTTTAAAACCCGATAAGCCCATGATCGCCGTATGCGGCAAATCCAACGTGGGCAAGAGTTCGTTCATCAACATGCTCGCGAACAAAAACAAGTTGGCGCGCACCTCGGGCGACCCGGGGCGCACGCGGCTGGTGAATTATTTTGATTTCGGCGAGTTTTTGCTGGCGGATCTTCCCGGATACGGCTTTGCGCGCGTATCCAAGGCGGAAAAGGATAAGTGGGGCAAAATGCTCGACGACTTTTTTGCGGAAAAAGAGAACATTGCGCACGTGTTCGCGCTCGCAGACATCCGCCACGATCCGACGCGCGACGATCTGACCATGATCGACTATCTCTATTACGAGCGCATACCGTTCACCGTCGTCGCGACCAAGAGCGACAAACTTGCCAAGACGCGCGTGAAAGACGCCGTGCGCAGGATCGCCGCCGCCTTCAAGACGGGCGAAGGCAACGTCCTGCCCGTTTCCGCCGTCACGAAAAAGGGCAAAGACGAAGTCTTGTCCTTGATCGAAAAAATTTGTACCTTGGAAACAGAGACGGAAGAGGAATTGTAAGATTCGATGTGTGAGAGTATAGTTGAAAAAAATTCGGAAATAAACGTTAATTCGGATACTGCGCATTCAGAGAAACCGAAAAGGAACGCGGCTATTGAAATCTGCCGTATCGTTTGCATTGTTATGGTCGTTTTCAACCATACGTTTAACCAATTTTATCATGCGCCCGGCACCGCTGGTATATTTGCCCGTTATGTGAATTTGCTCAACGTCTGCGCTGTGGGTACATTCTTCATAATTACGGGGTTTTATCTCTTTCAGGGCCATTTCAATTATAAACAGCGGTTAAAAAAACTGTTGTTTGAAATCTTGCTCCCCGCGCTTTGCGTTTTAATCGTATTGCTTACATATAAGACGGTGCGCGGGTGTGTTCAGGGTAAAGGAGCGTTTTTCGATTCTTTGCGCACTGAATTTTTTGCGCTGGGTAAAAATTTACTTTCTTGGAAATTCAGCGGAGAATACGGCTATCTGTGGTTCATCTTGGCATACACCGAGATGATCGTGTTTTATCCCGTCTACTATCTTTTGTGCAAAGATGAGAAAATTTCCAACGCGGCGCGCCGACTTCTCATGGTTTTTTGTTTCATGAGAATTTTATTGGAAGATTTTACCCGTATCGCGCATCTTGATTTCCCGATACGCACTTTTTCATTGATAGGAGCGTATCAATTGTTTCTCTTATTGGGGTTTGAATTAAAACTATTGTACGATAAGGGAAAACTTTCCAAACGTTTCTGTCTCAAATCGGGATTGGTTCTTTATTTTTTCGGCGTAATTCTTGCCGCCCTATATATTTTGCTGGAGAAGCATGTTTTTCATGGTTTTACGGAAAATTGGTATCATTTAAATTGCCATACTTCTATTCTGTCTGCGGCAGGGTTATTTCTCGTGTTTTTGGGGATCGAAGTCAAGGGCTCGCGTTTCGTCTATTTATTGGGAAGATCGGTATTTTATGTTTATCTTGTTCAAACTCCGATACATATTATCCTGAAAGATCTGCAATTAAACGCTAATTTATTCCCGCATATCGGTTTGTTGAGTTTCATCGTCATAGCACTGCTCTGCATTCTGGTTAGTTTTGCGATCGGCACGGCGATAGTTGCCGTCAGAAGAATCGCTAAATCTTAATAAAACGCTTGTAAAACGGCGCGCGTTATGCTACAATGAAATATCGAATTTGTTGAGAGGCACAATTTTATGTCCAATTTGTTAAGCGATTCCTCTGCGCCTTTTTTAAGCCAGCCTTGGGGACTTGCTCTGTTTATTATCATCGATATCGCCGTGCTGGTGCTTATACTGGCGCTCAATTATAAATGGTGTTGCAAACGTATCTTAGATATCCTGTTTTCCTTTTTGGGTCTCGCCGTGCTGTTTCCTTTCTTTTTTGTGTTCTGGATCGTTCAGTTCGTCTATAACAAAAAGACAAAAGCGTATCCTTCTCTTTTCGTGAAAAAGTATTTTATCGGCAAAAAGGAAAAGTTTTCGTATAAAACGGAATTCGTCTGCGAAGATGCCGACGGCAACGTAACGAATCTCGGAAAGGCCATGCGCGCCTGTAAGATCGCCTATTATCCCTATCTTGCGGATATTTTTTGCGGCAGGCTCAGTTTTATCGGCCCCGTGCCGATGCGCGCCGCAGACAGCCTTGCCGTGAAAGGCGAGGCGCGCGTGCGGTTTGCCGTGCGGGCTGGGCTTTTAAGTTCGCTCGAAAAGTACGGCGGCGAGGCGCTCACTTATGCGGATATGTTCGAAGAGGACGCCGAATACGTGTCTTCCCGTTCGCTTTTCAAAGATTTTTCTTATTTTTTCCTTTATCTGATCGCGAAGATCCGCGGCGACAGGAAGAACAGGTTGGGAGAATGCGCCCAAAAAACTTACGTGCGGTCTTTGTCGGATGCGGGAGAGATCACCGAGGAAGAGGCGCAGGATCTCGAAAAACGGGGCGAGGAAAAATTGCGCCAAACGCTGTCCTTCCGCGAAGAGAAGGCGAAATATCAGAGATGATCGTAAGCGGAAACCGCGAAAGCGCGGTTTCCGCTTTTTCGTATTTTTCGGAAATCTTGACAATCTTAACAAAAAAGCATATAATAATTGCAAACAAAACGAAGGTAGGATCATATGCGCAGAGATAATCTTGATTTGTTCGGCGAAGAATTCGCGGCCGCGGCGCCCGCAAGGGCGGAAAACAGGACCGAAAACGGTGAGGTGGAAAACGAAACTGCCGTGACGAAGTGCCCCTCCTGCGGCGCCAATATGGTTTACGATTCCGAGAAAAAGAAACTGCACTGTATCCACTGCGGCACGGTCAGGGACATCGACGCCAAGAGCAGCGAAGAGCAGGATTTCGAGCGTTTGCTCGCCGAAAACAATACGTGGGGGCGCGAAACGCACGTTTTTCGCTGTGAAAACTGCGGGGCGAGAGAAGTGCTCGATATCAACGAGATCGCCAAAACCTGTCCTTTTTGCGGTACGAGCAATATCGTAAAGACAGACGAACTTTCGGGTTTGAAACCCAACGCCGTCGTTCCCTTTCAGATCGGAAAAGATGAGGCGGGCAGCCGCGTCAGGAAATGGATCCGCAAGCGCGCGTTCGCGCCCGGCAAATTCCGTAAAAGCGCCCGTCCCGAAGAAATCAAGGGCGTCTATACGCCCGCGTTTTCTTTCGATACGGCGACGGAATCCGAATACCGCGCCGTACTGGGAAAATATTACTATACGACGCGCCGTGTGAACGGGCGCACGGTTTCGCAAAGGCATATCCGATATTTCACCGTCAGCGGGCATTATTCGATGGCGTTCGACGACGTTTTGGTGCAGGCGTCCGCGAATATAGACCAGCAATCGCTCGACAGGCTGCAGCCTTTCGACACCAACAACAGCAAGGAATACACAAAAGAATACCTGAGCGGTTTTACCGCCACGCAATATTCCAAGAGCGGCCTCTCCTGTTGGGACGAGGCGAAAGGCGTCATCCGAAACCGCTTGAAATCCGCTATTTTAGGGCAATATACATACGACGTCGTATCCTCGTTCGACATTTCCACGCAATGCTTTCATATCACGTATAAATATATTCTGCTGCCCGTATACGTGGGGCACTGCAACTGGCATTCCAAACTCTATAATTTTTTCGTGAGCGGCTTTAACGGCAAAGTCACGGGAAAAGCGCCTGTTTCGGCGCTCAAAGTGAGCGGGCTCGTCCTTCTCGGCATCGGAGTGCTCGTGGGGTTGTATTTTCTGTATCGGGCGTTCGGCGGGTAACGTGGAGTTTTATCTATGGAACAACAGACCTTTTTTATGAGTGAGACCGATCTTCCTCTTGCGGCGCGGCTGCGGCCGCGCACGCTGGAAGAATTCGCGGGGCAGAAGCATCTTCTCGGCGAAGGAAAAATTTTGCGCCGCCTGATCGAGGGCGACAAGATCGGCTCGATGATCTTCTGGGGGCCGCCCGGCGTGGGCAAGACTACGCTCGCGCGCATCATCGCCAATCGGACCAAGGCGAAATTCATCGATTTTTCCGCAGTCACGAGCGGCATTAAAGAAATAAAAACGGTCATGGAACAGGCGGAAAAAAACCGCCGTTTCGGCGAAAAGACGATCTTATTCGTGGACGAGATCCATAGATTCAACAAGGCGCAGCAGGACGCGTTTCTGCCCTATGTGGAAAAGGGAAGCATCATCCTCATCGGCGCTACGACGGAAAATCCCTCCTTTGAAGTCAACGGGGCGCTTTTATCGCGATGTAAAGTGTTCGTTTTGCAAACGCTGAAAACCGAAGAACTGTGCGAACTTCTCCGCAATGCGGTTTCCGACGAACGAGGATTCGGCAGACAGAAAATCGAAATTTCCGACGACGTCATCGAAACGATCGCGAATTTTGCCAACGGGGATGCGCGCAGCGCGCTTTCAACTCTGGAAATGGCTGTGTTGAACGGAGAGACCGAAGGCGATACCGTGCGCGTCACGCGGGAAACGGTGGAGCAATGCACTTCGAAAAAGTCGCTGTTGTACGACAAGACGGGCGAAGAACATTACAATCTCATATCCGCGCTGCATAAATCCATGCGCAATTCCGATCCCGACGCCGCCGTATACTGGCTGGCGCGCATGCTGGAAGCGGGGGAAGACCCGTTGTACGTCGCCCGCCGCGTCACGCGGTTCGCAAGCGAGGACGTGGGGCTTGCCGATCCCAAAGCCCTGGAGATCGCCGTGGCGGCGTTTCAGGCGTGCCATAGGATCGGCATGCCCGAATGCTGCGTGCATTTAACGCAGGCGGTCGTCTATCTTTCCATGGCGCCCAAGTCCAACGCGCTGTACACGGCGTACGAGAGCGCGAAAAAGGACGCGCTGACCATGCTCGCCGAACCAGTGCCGCTCATCATCCGCAACGCGCCCACGCGGCTCATGAAAGAGTTGAATTACGGAAAAGGATACCGCTACGCGCACGATTACGAAGAAAAACTGACGGACATGCAGTGCCTTCCCGATTCTTTGAAAGATAAAGAATATTACCGCCCCACAGAAGAGGGGATGGAAAGCAAATACAAAGCGCGCCTCGACGAGATCAAAGCGTGGAAGCGTGAAATGCGAAAAGAGTAAATATGTCATAATCATCCATAATTCGACATAGAATGTACCATCGCTGAATTTTCGGGGGTGGCAGAACTTGTGGGATTATATGATTAAACGCGCTTTGATGAGCGCGGAATATATTCTGGAAACGGGCGCGACCGTGCGCGACTGCGCCGAACGCTTCGGAACGAGCAAATCTACGGTGCACAAAGACGTGTCCGAGCGGTTGCAGGAGATCGACTTCGAACTCTATTGCAAGGTTCGGGAGGTTTTGGATAAAAACCTGCGCGAACGGCATATCCGCGGCGGAAACGCGACCAAAAAAAAGTACGAAAAGAACGATAGATCGTAAATGCGACTGATCTGAAATACGGCGAAGAGGCGGAGCGGTAAAATTTACCGCTCCGCATTTCTGCATTTTTGCTTGTGCTTTTGTTCATTTTGTCTTGAAATCATTGAGTTTTTTGTGCGATTGTGATATAATGTAATATCATTAAATCACAAAAACCGTCTTTCGGGGCGAAAAGGACATATTATGGCAAAATTGATGGGGATCGACGTCGGCTCCACCACCGTCAAGGTGGCTCTGCTCGGCGAAGACCGCGAAATATTATATACGAGTTACGAACGCCACTTCTCGAAAGTCAAGGAGTGCGTGCTTTCGCGCCTTGCCGCCGTGCGGGAAAAATTCGGCGGTGACGTCAAAGTGAGCATCACGGGCTCTGCGGGGCTTGGGCTCGCGCAGAGGAGCGGCGTTTCTTTCGTACAGGAAGTACAGGCGGCGTTTACCGCCATCCGCAAATATTATCCCGATGCGGACGCGGCCGTGGAACTCGGCGGCGAGGACGCGAAGATCATCTTCGTCACGGGCGGTACCGAACAGCGCATGAACGGCAGTTGCGCGGGCGGCACGGGCGCCTTCATCGACCAGATGGCGACGCTTTTGAACCTCGAAGTCGGCGAAATGGACGAGTTGTCCCTGCGCGCGGAAAAGGTGTACCCCATCGCCTCGCGCTGCGGCGTGTTCGCGAAATCCGACATACAGCCCCTTCTCAATCAGGGCGCGAAGAAAGAGGATATCGCCGCCTCCATTTTTCAGGCGGTCGTAGACCAGACCGTATCGGGTTTGGCGCAGGGCAGGCGCATCAAGGGCAAAGTTCTCTTTTTAGGCGGCCCGCTCTACTTTATCAAGGGGCTCAGAAAAGCCTTTCAGACCACGTTGCATCTCGACGACGAGCACGCCGTGTTTCCCGACAACGCGCCCTGTTTCATGTCCGTCGGCGCGGCGCTCTATTCCGAAAGCGTGGACGCGCAGGATATCGGAACGATCATCCGCAAGATCGAGAGCGTAAAGATGAGCGACGAGATCGTAACGGGCGAACCGCTGTTTGCCGACCGCGAAGAATACGACGAATTCGTCGCGCGCCACAAGCAGAGCGATCTTCAATTCTGCGATATCAAGACCTATACGGGCGACGCGTATCTCGGCATAGACAGCGGTTCCACGACCACGAAACTCATGCTGATCACGCCCGACTGCAAAATTTTATACTCGCATTACCAGTCCAACAACGGACAGCCGCTCGACATCGTCCTGGAACGCTTGCGCGAGATCTACGATCTGTCGGGCGGACATGTGCGCATATGCGGCTGCGCGGTCACGGGCTACGGCGAGGATATGATGAAAGCGGCTTTAAAGGCGGATTTCGGCATCGTGGAAACGGTGGCGCATTTCAAGGCCGCCGTGTTTTTCAATCCCGACGTCGATTTCATCATCGATATCGGCGGACAGGATATCAAATGTTTCAAGATCAAAAACCGCGCCATCGACGGCATCATGCTCAACGAGGCGTGTTCTTCGGGCTGCGGTTCCTTTATCCAGACGTTCGCCAAAGCCATGGGCATGGAGATAGACGAGTTTTCCAAACTCGGCCTGTTTTCCAAAAAGCCCGTCGAACTCGGCTCGCGCTGCACGGTGTTCATGAACAGTTCGGTCAAGCAGGCGCAGAAAGAGGGCGCGAGCGTGGAGGATATCTCCGCGGGCCTTTCGATGTCCATCGTCAAAAACGCCATTTATAAAGTCATCCGCGCCAAAACGCCCGACGAACTCGGGCAAAACATTCTGGTGCAGGGCGGCACTTTCTTAAACGACGCGGTGCTCCGTTCCTTTGAAAAGGAAACGGGCAAGAACGTCGTGCGCCCCGGCATCGCGGGGCTGATGGGCGCGTTCGGCGCGGCGCTGTACGCAAAAGAAAACGTGACGGGCGTGAGCACGGTCATCACCGAAGCCGAACTCAAAAATTTTTCTTACGTCTCTAAGAGCCGTATGTGCGGCGGGTGCACGTCCAACTGCAACGTGAACGTCATCCGTTTTTCCGACGGCCGCAAATTCATTTCGGGCAACAAGTGCGAAAAGGGCGCGGGGCTCAAACCCCATTCGGACGAACTGGATATCTATCATTTCAAATACGAGCGCCTGCTTGCCTCCGTGACAGGCGAAGGGAGCAAAAAGCGCGGCCGCGTGGGGATCCCGCTGGGACTGGGCTTTTACGAACAGTTGCCCCTGTGGGCGGGATTTTTCGAAACGTGCGGATTCGAAGTGGTGCTCAGCGAAAAATCGTCGCGCGATCTGTACTTCAAGGGGCAGCACACCGTGGCGAGCGATACCGCCTGCTATCCCGCAAAACTCATTCACGGGCATATAGAAAGCCTTCTCGACAAGAACGTCGATTTTATCTTCTATCCCTGCGAGAGTTACAATCTGGACGAATACGATTCGACCAATCACTACAATTGCCCCGTGGTGGCGTATTATCCCGAACTTTTAAAGGCGAACAACGAGCGGCTGAACGGCGAAAACTTTGTCATGCCCTATATCGACCCGAACATGAGAAAGAGCACGGTCAAAACGCTGAAAAGCGCGCTCAAAAAATATAAACTGAGCAAAGCGCTCGTTTCCCGCGGGCTGGACGAAGGGTTTAAACGCCTTGCCGCCTATTATACCGCGATCGAGGAAAAGGGCAGCGAGATCATCTACAAGGCGCGGCGCGAGGGCAAAGCGCTCATCGTGCTGGCGGGGCGCCCTTATCATATCGATCCCGAGATCAATCACGGCATCGGAAAACTGCTGACGTCGCTCGATATGGCGGTGCTCTCCGAGGACAGCGTGTTCCAGAGGGGGGACCTCGTGAAAGTGAACGTTCTGAATCAATGGACGTACCACGCCCGCCTGTACCGCGCGGCGGAATACGTGACCAAGCACGACGATATCAACCTCGTGCAACTCGTTTCTTTCGGCTGCGGCATCGACGCGATCACCACCGACGAGGTGCGCTCGATCCTCGAAAGCCGCGGGAAACTGTACACGCAGATCAAGATCGACGAGATCAACAACCTGGGTGTGGTGAAGATACGCCTTCGGAGCATGCTCGCCGCGATCGAAGAACAAAAACGGAATCAAAATCAATGAAAGACGACAAAATGCGGGAAGCGGTGGATTTCACCGAAGACTTCCCCAAATTCAACAAAAACATGAAGGGCACGCACAAAATTCTCATTCCCGATATGCTGCCCGTACATTTCGGTATCATCGTGGAGATCCTCCGCGCCGACGGCTGGGATATCGAACTATTGCGCAACGACACCCGCGCCGTCATCGACGAGGGGCTCAAACACGTGCATAACGACACGTGCTATCCCGCCCTGTGCGTGACGGGGCAATTCATCGACGCCTTGAAGAGCGGCAAGTACGACGTGGAGCATACGGCGGTGATGATCACTCAATCGGGCGGCGGCTGCCGCGCTTCCAATTATATCCCGCTCATCAGAAAGGCGCTCAAAGCGGAATTTCCCAAAGTGCCCGTCGTGTCCCTCAATTTTGCGGGACTGGAAAAGGACAGCGGGTTTCCCGTCGATTTAAAGACGCTTTTAAAGTTGGCGTTCGCCATCTTTTACGGCGATTCTCTGATGTCCCTCTATAACCAGACCAAGCCGTACGAGGCGGCGGAGGGCGAAAGCGACAAGGCGAGGGAGGACTGCGTTAAACTCATTCTGGACGCGTTCGCGTCGGGAAAATACCGCCGCTATAAGCGCATCCATGCCGCCATGTTCGAGCGTTTTTCCAAAGTGGAGCGGGACAGGCAAGCGAAAGTGAAAGTCGGCATCGTGGGAGAAATTTACGTAAAGTATTCGCCGCTCGGCAATTCGCATCTCGAGGACTTTCTCCTTTCCGAAGGGTGCGAGCCGGTCGTGCCCGCCCTGATGGATTTCGTCATGTACTGCGCCGTGAACAACATCAACGACGAAAAGTATTACGGGCACAAGAAGCGCGGCACCATTCTTTTTAAGATCGTGTATCGGTACCTGCACCGTATCCAGAAAAAAATCATTCGGCAGGCGAGGGCGGCGGGCTACGAGCCGCTGCACGATTTCGAGCATTTGCGCCGCTGCGCGGATAAAGTCATCAACCAGGGCGTGAAGATGGGCGAAGGCTGGCTGATCCCCGCGGAGATGGCGGCGCTCGCGGAAACGGGCACGGACAATATCGTGTGCGCGCAGCCGTTCGGCTGCCTGCCCAACCACATCGCGGGCAAGGGCACCATCCGTACCCTCAAACAGATGTACGAATACGAAAACATCGTCGCCGTCGATTACGACCCGTCGGCGACCAAAGTCAATCAGGAAAACCGCATCAAACTGATGCTCGCCACCGCCCGCGAAAACCTCGCCGCGCAGAGCGAAAAAAAATAGTCATGCTTTTCCCGCTTTCCGAATACAATAACTGTATCGGAGGCGGGTCTTTTTATGTTTGTCATACACAAAAAACACATCATTTTCGTCAGTCTGCTTTTGGCGGTCCTTTTGTGCGGGTGCGTGCTTTTGACGGCGCTTTCCACTTCGGCGGTGTCCACGAACGGCATGACGATCGTGCTCGACGCGGGGCACGGCGGGATCGACGGCGGCGTTACGGGCGTCAATTCCAAAGTCAAGGAGAGCGAGATCAATCTTTCCATCGTCCGTCTTCTGGAAACGCAACTCGCGGGCGCGGGATTTAAAGTGGTGCTCACCAGAAAGTCGGAGGGCGGACTGTACGCTCCCACCGATAAAAACAAGAAAAAGAGCGACATGAAAAAGCGCAAGGAGATCATCGAGGCGGCGGAGCCCGTGGCGGTGGTTTCCGTGCATCAGAATAAATTTCCCTTGTCGTCGCGAAAGGGCGGGCAGGTCTTTTTCCGAAACGACAGCGCGCAGGGGAAGGCGCTCGCCGCATCTATTCAGGAAGAATTCAACGCGCTCTCGGGCGGCGGGCTTTCGGCGCTGAAAGGCGATTATTATATCCTCAACTGCACCGATTATCCCTCCGTCATCGCGGAATGCGGTTTTTTGTCCAATCCCGAAGAGGACGCGCTTCTAAACACGCAGGAATACCAAAAAAAGGTAGCGTACGCCCTCTATAAAGGCATCGTCGCTTTCATCGCGCACAACGTCGCGGGTTGAAACGAGGATCATATCTTATATAGAAAATAAAAGCGAAGCCGAAAGGCTTCTCTTTCTTTTTTCCACCCTTTCGATTTTATTGAATTTTGCGCCGCGGTGTGGTATAATGAAAGGGTATTATGGTAAAATTCAACGAAGTAATGGAAGAGGAAAAGGCGCGCAGGCTCAATCCCGTCGTGCTCGCGTTCATCGGGGACGCCGCCTATTCGCTCTATATACGCGAAAAACTGGTGTTTGCGAGCGATTACAAGACGGGAACGCTGCAAAAACTCTCTTCGGCGAGCGTATCCGCCAAAGGGCAGGCGGCGCTTCTCAAAAATATCGAAGCAAAATTCACCGACACGGAGCGGGAAATCTTTCTGCGCGGCCGCAACGCCAAAAAACCGACCAAGAGCAAGAACGCGACCGTCGCCGAGTACAATCTCTCCACGGGGTTCGAGGCGGTCGTCGGCTATCTGTATCTCACGGGCGCGTACGCGCGGCTGGACGATCTTCTTTCGGAGGAACAAGATGAAGTACGAGGGTAAAAACGCCGTTCTGGAACTTTTAAAGACGGACAAGACGATCGACAAAATACTCCTCCGCAAAAACGCGCAGGACGCGTTGGGCCGCATTTTCGCGGAGGCGCGCGCAAAGGGCGTCCGCGTGCAGTTCGCCGACGAAAAGGCGCTCGATCGGGAGAGCGAAACGGGGCGGCACCAGGGCGTCATCGCCTACGCCACCGATTTCGTCTATGCGGACTTTGACGAACTTCTCGCCCCCGCGGATACGCCGCGGCTGGTTATCGTCTGCGACGGCATTGAGGACGTGCACAATCTCGGCAGTATCCTCCGCGTGGCGGAGTGCGTCGGCGCATCGGGCGTCGTCATTCCCAAAAACAAGAGCGCGCAGGTCAACGAGAGCGTCATGCGCATTTCCGAGGGCGCGGCGAATCATATCAAGATCGTGCGCGTGCCGGGCGTCAACTACGCCGTGGACGAACTGAAAAAGAACGGCTACTGGGTCTATGCGCTCGAAGCCGCGGGCGAAGATATTTACGCTTCCGACCTGACGGGCGACGTCGCCCTCGTCATCGGCGGCGAGGACAGCGGCGTGGGCGCGCTCACGCAAAAGAAGTGCGATAAACTCGTATCGCTGCCCATGTTCGGAAAAATAAATTCCCTCAACGCTTCCGTCGCCCTCGGCGTCGCTGCGTACGAGGTCGTAAGGCAGAGAAAATGTCCGACGAAGAACTGATCCGCCTCGCGCAGTCGGGGGACGCGACCGCGACCGAAACACTGTTGCAGCGCTATAAAAACGCGGTCAAGAGCGTGGCGCGCAGTTTCTTTCTGGAAGGCGGCGAAACGGAAGACCTCATTCAGGAAGGCATGTGCGGTCTGTACACCGCCGTGCAGAACTTCCGCCCGGGCAAAATGAGTTTTAAAAACTTCGCGTTTCTGTGCATTTACCGCCGCATCGTCAGCGCTGTCAGGAGCGCGACGCGGCAAAAGCACGACCCTTTGAACAAGTCCGTTTCCCTGACCGACAACTTTACCGAGGAACGCATCATTTCCGATCTCGATCCCGAGGAGATGCTCATCGGCAACGAATCGCGCAAAGAGTTGATGGAGAGCATGAAAACATACCTTTCGGACGGCGAAATGGAATGTATCCGCCTGTATATCGAGGGGCACAGCCTGACGGAGATCGCCTCGCGCACGGGACGGAGCGAAAAGAGCGCGGACAACGCGGTGCAGCGCGCCAAGAAAAAAATTGCGAAAAAACTGGAAGAGGAGCGTTGAAATGGCATATCTTGCCCTTTACAGGACTTTCCGCCCGACCCGTTTAAACGAATTGGTGCGGCAGGAACATATCGTCAAAATTCTGACGAATCAGATAGAAACGGGGCGCGTGGGTCACGCGTACCTCTTTTGCGGGCCGCGCGGCACGGGAAAGACGAGCACCGCCAAAATTTTCGCGCGTGCCATCAACTGCGAGCATCCCGTAGGCGGTTCGCCCTGCGGCGAGTGCGAAGCGTGCAAGGCGCTCGCCGACCCTTCCAATCTCGACGTCACCGAGATCGACGCCGCCTCCAACAACGGAGTGAACGAGATGCGCGACTTGCGGGAAAAGGTGCAGTATCCGCCCGTTTCCTGCCGCTATAAAGTCTATATCGTCGACGAAGTGCATATGCTCTCCGATTCGGCGTTCAACGCCCTCTTAAAGACGCTGGAAGAGCCGCCAAAGCACGCGGTCTTTATCCTCGCCACCACCGAGCCGCACAAACTGCCCGCCACCATTCTCTCCCGCTGTATGCGTTTCGACTTCAAACTCATTCCGCAGAGCGATCTCGAGGAGCACCTCAAAAACGTGCTGCGCGCCGTCGGCAAGGAATACGAGGAAGAGGCGGTCGCGGCGATCGCGCGCGCGGGCGCGGGGAGCGTGCGCGACAGTTTGTCGGTTGCCGATATGTGCATATCGTACAGCAAGGGCAAACTGACCTATGCGGACGTGAATGAGGTCTTGGGCAGCGCCGATTTCTATGAAATTGCCAAACTCGGCGGCGCGCTCTTGCACGGCGACGCGGGCGAGGCGCTCACGCTTGCCGAACAGGTTATTTCCGCGGGCAAGGGCGTGGGCGTTCTGGCGAAAGATATTCTGGTGTTCTTAAACAACGTTTCCATTGCCAAAGCGTGCAAGAACGCCAATTCCATACTCAATTTTCCCAAGGAGATGTTCGATCAGATCGTAGAGATCGCGGAGGACTGCGAGGGAAAGCGCGTTTTGCGCTGCTGCGAGATCTTTGCGTCTTTGGAAAACGAACTGAAATATTCCTCGTCGCCGCGCATTCTTTTGGAAACGGCGATCGTCAAGGCGGGCATGCCCGAAACGGATAACGACGTATCCGCATTGGAAAGCAGGATCGCGGCGCTGGAAGCAAAACTGAAAAATCTCTCCGCGCTCCCGCGCACGGAAATTTCCGCGCCGTCCGCAGCGCCGAAAGTGCGGCTCGAAGTCATCGAGGAAGAATCGCCCTCGTTCGATACGCCCTTTACGGCGGAAGAGCCGCCCGCAGACCTCTTTTCCGCGAGAAAACCTGCGGCGGAGAGCGTCAACGCGTTGGCGGAAGACAAGCGGAAAAACGCTTTCGGCTACTTCATGCGCACGCTGCGCACGTCCTCGCGCAACGGCGTGCTGTTCACCATGTGTCAGGATCTCGAACACGCGTTTGAGGGGGATAAATTCGTGCTCACGGCAAAAAACGAAGTCATTTACCGTTCGTTGAGCCGCGAACAGCACCGCAAGACCATCGGTGAAGCGTTGGAAAAGATCGGCATTACCGATTTCGATATCCGTATGCAGGGGCAGAAAATCGACGGTTTCGAAGAGGACGTCGCGCGCCTGAAAAGCGCGTTTCCAAACACCGATATAGAAGAAAGATAAAAATTTGCGAAATAGGAGAATCATATGGCAGGATTTAAAGGCGGCATGGGCGGCGGTAACATGCAAAATCTCATGAAACAGGCGCAGAAAATGCAGGAGCAGATGCAGGAAATGCAAAAGGCTCTGGACGATTGGGAGATCGTGGGCACGAGCGGCGGCGAGGCGGTCGTCGTGTACATGAACGCGAAAAAGATCATCGACGGCATCGAGATCGATCCGAAAGCCGTCGATCCCGAAGACGTGGAAATGCTCGAAGATCTCGTCATGGCGGCGATCATGGACGGCTATAAAAAGGCGGACGCCGTTTACGAAGAAAAAATGGGCCCGTTCGCGGGTATGGGCGGCATGGGAGGACTTCTGTAATCCATGCAGGTTTTTATCGAGCCGATCGGAAGGCTCATCAACGAATTTTCCAAACTTCCCGGCGTGGGAAAAAAGAGCGCGCAGCGCTACGCCTATAAGATCATCGGCATGACCGAGAGCGAGGCGCAGGAGTTTGCCGCCGCCATTCTCAACGTCAAAAAAAAGGTGAAATACTGCAAGATCTGCGGCAATTTCACCGAAGAAGAAGTTTGCGACATCTGTAAAGAGCGCGACGGCAAAATCATCTGCGTCGTCAAGGAGCCGAAAGACGTCATCGCGTTGGAAAAACTGCGCGAATTTAAGGGCGTGTATCACGTGCTGCACGGCGTCATCAACCCCATGGAGGGCATCGGCCCCAATGACATCCGCCTGCGCGAACTTCTGGCGCGCGTGGGCGAGGGGGGCGTGGAAGAGGTCATTCTCGCCACCAATCCCGACGTGGAAGGGGACGCGACCGCGCTTTATATCGCCAAAATTTTAAAGCCTCTGGGCGTGAAAGTCACCCGCCTCGCGCACGGTATTCCCATCGGTTCGGAGATCGAATACACCGACGACGTCACGCTGTCGCGCGCGTTCATCGAGCGCAAAGAAGTATGATTACGAATGATTGGAAGGCGGAAGCCGCGGCCCGCCTGCAACGCAAAAATAGAATTTTGTTTTCGCCCAAAGACGCGTTTTTGAGAGGACTTGCAAGACGTTGCGCCGAACAGACGCATAAGACTGTCGTGCTGTGGGCATTCAGTTTTTCCGAAGAGATCGTAGAGGATCTCAAACGGATTTATCCGCTCGAAACGCGCCCGCAGGAAACTTTGGAGGCGGCGCGTTTATGGGCGGCAGGAAAGATCAAAATGCCTCGCGCCAAAGCGGCGATTCTCGCTTGTCACGCTTTGGCGAATGAGCAGAATGCGGAAGGCGGGGCGTTTTGCCATGCCCTGGGGCAGGCATGTTCTACGGTGCATACCGCGGGGCATGCGATGGGACTGTGCGTATATGAATTGACCGCGCTTATACATAAGTACGGTTTGGATCATTGTGATGCCGCGATAGAAGATCGTCGGCGCGCGTATGAGGAGCGTTTGCTGCATTTCCGCAACGCGGACTGCGAAGACGCGGAATGGGCGAATTTTCTGAAATAATGTATTTTTCTTATGCGCCGGAGCGCTTAAGAAATGAATGAGAGGTATTGATCATGCTGAAAATTTCCGTTCTGGGCTGCGGCCGCTGGGGGTCGTTCATTGCCTGGTATCTGGCGAGCAAAAAGGGCTACGACGTCTATTCCTGGGGGCCGGAAGAGGATTATTCCTATCAGGTCTTGAAGTCGACGGGCAAAAACGAGTACGTCGCTCTCGATCCCCGCATCACGCTCACCTGCGATCTGGAACAGGCGGTCGGTCACGCGGATATCGTCATCATTTCCATCAGTTCGCAGGGCGTGCGCGGCTTTATCGACAAGATAAAAGCATTCAACGTGTCGGATAAGACCTTTGTGCTCTGCATGAAGGGCATCGAGGTGGAAACGGGCGAACGGCTTTCGGAGATCCTCGTCGAAAAAGGCATTTCCAAAGATAAGATCGCGGTTTGGGTAGGCCCGGGACACATTCAGGATTTCACGGCGGGCATTCCCAACTGCATGGTCATCGACAGCCATAACGTGGAATTGAAAAAGTTTCTCGCCGACAACTTCAAGAGCGATCTCATCCGCTTTTATTACGGAAACGATATCGTCGGTACGGAGATCGGCGCGGCGGCGAAGAACGTGATGGGCATTGCCGCGGGCGTTCTCGACGGCGGCGGCGTTTCCACGCTGAAAGGCCCTCTGATGTCGCGCGGCGCGCGCGAGGTGGCGCGGCTCATCAAGGCGATGGGCGGAAACGAACTTTCCGCGTACGGGCTCGCGCATCTGGGCGATTACGAAACGACGCTCTTTTCCCGCCATTCTCACAACCGTATGTACGGCGAGATGCTCGTCAAGGGTGAAAAGTTTCAGAAACTCGCCGAGGGCGTCATGACCGCCGCGGCGATGAAAAAACTGGGCGAAAAATACAATGTGGAACTCCCCATTACCGATGCGGTGTACGAGGTGTGTTTCCACGATAAAGCGATGGACGGTTCCTGCATGGACATGATCTTGAAATTGTTCTCGCGGGATACGAAATTCGAGTTTTGATATGAAATTATTATTCAAGCAGCGCTTTTTTTCCTGGTTCGACAGTTACGACGTTTACTACGAAGACGGGACCGTGGCGTATACGGTAAAGGGCGAACTTTCCTGGGGGCATTGCCTGCGCATTTACGATTCGCGGGGTGCTTGCGTCGGCACGGTGCAGGAAAAAGTTTTGACCTTTCTGCCCAAGTTCGAAATGTACGAGGGCGAGCGATATGTGGGCATGGTCTGCCGTAAATGGTCGTTTCTGCGGCCCAAATATCGTATCGAGTGCTGCGGCTGGAACGTCGAAGGGGATTTTTTGCAGTGGGATTATACGCTCGTCGGTACTTCGGGCGTCGTCGCGCGCGTATGGAAAGAGATCTTGAACTGGACGGATACTTACGTGCTCGACGTCGCGGATCCCGCCGACGCGCTCCGCGTTCTCATGTTCACGCTCGCCGTGGACGCGGAAAAGTGTTCGAAAAACTGATGCTTTATTTTTTTTCGAGCAGCGGAAGATATTCGTTCCAGCGGTATTCGCGGATGGGCATGGGCTTTTCGTTATCGAAATAGAGCACCAGCGCGGGCCGTATCCTGCCCCACTTGTCCACGAAATCGTAGTGCACGAGGTGACCTTCCGAGATCAGCCGTTTTGCCTTGGCGTGATAATTGAAATACATAGTTTCAGTATGCCGCAATCATAACAAAAAACGCGCGGAGCATTTCGCTCCGCGCGTTTTATTTATAAATTAAATTTCCATGCTCTTTTCAATGAAAGCGGCAAGTTCGCCTATATCCATGCGGATCTGCGACATGGTATCGCGGTCGCGCACGGTAACGGTGTTGTTATCCAGCGTTTCGAAATCGATGGTGATGCAGTAGGGTGTGCCGATCTCGTCCTGACGGCGGTAGCGCTTGCCGATAGAACCCGCCTCGTCGTAGGTGATCATGAACTTTTTGGAAAGTTGTTTCGCAACCTCCTTCGCCTTTTCCGAAAGGTTTTTCTGCAAGGGCAAGATCGCCGCCTTGTACGCCGCCACGGCGGGATGGAAGTGCATGACCACGCGCGTGTCGCCGCCTTCCAGCGTCTCCTCGTCGTACGCCTCGCAGAGGACGGCGAGCATCAGGCGGTCTGCGCCGATGGAGTATTCCACGACGTAAGGGATATACTTTTCGTTGGTGACAGGGTCGAGATAGAACATATTCCTGCCCGAAAATTCCTGATGGCGGGAAAGATCGTAATTCGTGCGGTTATGAATGCCGTTGAGTTCCTGCCAGCCGATGGGGAAAAGGTATTGGATATCGCACGCCGATTTCGCGTAGTGCGCCAGTTTGTCGTGGTCTTTGTAGCGGAGGTGCTCTCTTTCGAAACCGAGGCAGAGCAAAAATTCCAGTGCCTTTTTCTTGTATTCCTCGTAAAATTCGGTGTCCGTGCCCTCTTTGCAGAACCACTGGTGTTCCATCTGTTCGAACTCGATGGTGCGGAAAATGAAATTTCCGGGCGTGATCTCGTTGCGGAACGCTTTGCCGATCTGCGCGATGCCGAAGGGCACCTTGGCGCGCGTGGTGCGCTGCACGTTCAGAAAGTTGACGAATTCGCCCTGCGCGGTCTCGGGGCGCAGATAGATTTTATTCTGGCTCTCGTCGGTCACGCCGCGCGAGGTCTCGAACATCAGATTAAAGGTGCGTATGGGCGTCCAGTTGTGCTTGCCGCAGTTGGGGCAAGCCACCTTGTGCTCGGCAATGTACGCCTCCATCTCCTCGTTGGATAAAACGTCGGGATTGACTTTTCCCTTAGAATGGTTTTCGATGAGGTTATCCGCGCGGAAACGCGCCTTGCATTCCTTGCAGTCCATTTTGGGGTCGGTGAAGGACGAGGTGTGCCCGCTCGCCTCCCATACGCGCGAATTCATCAGGATCGCCGCGTCCACGCCGAAAGAATTGTCGCTTTCCTGCACGAATTTTTTCCACCAGGCGCGCTTGACGTTATTCTTGATCTCCACGCCTACGGGACCGTAATCCCAGGTGTTTCCCATTCCGCCGTAAATTTCGCTGCCCGGGAAAATGATGCCCCGCGCCTTGCAGAGATTTACGATCTTATCCATTGTCGCCGCTGTTTTATCAGACATGATAGATTCCTCGTTCTCTTTTCGTTTTTATAATAATTTTACTTTTTTATACGTATAAAGTCAAGTAAAAAGTCGTTTACAGGCGAAGTTTCACGATGAGAAGCGGCGTGACCGTCAGCGCGAAAAAGATCGCCGCGAAATACTGCGCGAAAGTCGACCAGTTGCCGTCGGGCAGAAAGCGGTACAGCAAAAGAAAGGGGACCGCCGCCGCGATGATCGCGATCGCCAGCCGCAGAATGCGTTTCCACCATTTGTTTGCGTCCGCAAAGCAGAAAAATTTCTCTTCGATCAAAAGCCCGATCGCTGCGGCGAGGGTGATGGCGGAGATCTTGAACATGGATTCCGTCATCGTGCGGGCGATAAAGAGAAAGGGCAGCGTAAGAAGGGCGAAAGCGAAAAACACCCACAGCCTTTTTTTGTAGAAGCCCGCATAGACCGTCTGCCAGATGATCGCGAACAGCACGCCGATGGCAAAGCCCGACAGCACGTCGGTGGGATAGTGCACTCCTAAATATAGCCGCGAAAACATGACGCCCAGCACCGCGATTATGGAAAATACGATGACGCCCGGGCGGCGGAACGTGAGCGCGAGGTTACCGAAAAAGGACGCGCTCGCGCACGAATGCCCGCTCGGGCAGGACATATCGATATCCAGATCGTTTGTGGAAACGAAGGGCGTATCCACGTCCACCTTATCCACCACGCCCGCGGCATAGGGACGGGTGCGGCGGATGGCGCTTTTCAGCCCCGTGCAGAAAGCGCTTGCCGAAAGAATGGTCACGAGCATTTTTTCGCCAAGGCTCTTATTGATGCAGAAAAATACGACGGCGATGATGGCGGTGATGAAAATTTCTTCGCCCAGCATCGTCCACGCCGCGAACACAATGTCCAGAAACTGGTTGCGTATGCCTTCCAGCGCCTGTAATATCGCTTGATCCATGTTGCCTCCGAATGCGGATTTTTCGTTTAGTATATCATAATTTCCAAAAAAAGCCTACTGTTTTTTGCGTTACCGTCAGATTTATGGTATAATGAGGGTATGATATCCGTTCGTTTTTTTCTGAAAGAGGGCTACCCCGTTTCCTGCGAACTCAAAGACGGGGAAAACGTGTTTTTCGGCGGCGTCACCGCGCAGGGAGAATTTTTCTGCGAAAAGGGAGTCCCTTATCCCGAAATGATGCTGCGCGCGCTCGTCAACAAATGTATGGACGGGCGTATTCCCGTGCTCTTTGCCAGGGACGAATGGGGCGTAGATCTTGCGCGGTTCGGCTTTGAAAGGGAGGGAGGAAAATATGCGTGCCCGCGCGAGCGGCTGCGCCTGCCGCACGATTGCGAAAAAGCGCCGTAAATTTTTTGCAAACTCTTGCATTGTCGGGAAAAGTATGGTACAATAAAAAAAATTGAAAGAGCGTTCGGCGACTGACGGATTACATAGATCTCTATGGGGAAGCCGAAATTGCGTTTCGTGTCGACCGTCTGGGCAAAAAACGAATGTTTTGCTCGGGCTTTTTTTATTTTACGGAGGGAATTATGAAACGTGAAATGGGACTCGCGCGCTGCGGGCTCGCCTGCTGCCTATGCGCGCAAAACGACGTGTGCGGCGGCTGCGGCGAAGGGGACGCGCCCGAAAAGTCCTGGTGCGAAAACCGCCGTTGCAGCATCGAAAAAAATATCGCGCGCTGCGCCGACTGCGAAACGCTTTGCAAAAAGGGAATGTTTGAAAAGGCGAAACCCTACGCTTTCACGCTGTTTTTAAAGAGATACGGGGAAGAAGAACTTTTAAATTGTCTGGAAAGGAACGAACAAAACGGCATCGTCTACCATCGTGACGGCATTATCGGCGATTACGACGGGTTCGGTGACGCGGAAGCGGTCATTGCGTTTATAAAGACCGGCAAAAGATAAAAAAGACTATTTTCGGAGGTTTTTGATATGTTGAGCGATATCGAGATCGCGGAGAACTGTGCCTTGCGCGACATCGCGGACGTGGCGGCGGAACTGGGCATAGCGCCGCAAAATTTAGAATCATACGGCCGCTTTAAGGCAAAGATCGGCGGCGACTTTTCCGCGCGCAAAGCCAAACTCGTTTTGGTGACCGCCATCAATCCCACCGCCTCGGGCGAGGGAAAGACCACCGTTTCCATCGGCCTTGCCGACGGTATGCGCAAACTCGGCAAAAAAGTCTGCCTGGCGCTCAGGGAACCTTCGCTCGGACCCGTGTTCGGCATTAAGGGCGGCGCGGCGGGCGGCGGCTACGCGCAGATCGTGCCCATGGAGGATATCAACCTGCACTTTACGGGTGATCTGCACGCCATCACGGCGGCGAACAATCTTTTGTGCGCGGTATTGGACAATCATATCTTCCGCGGCAACGAACTGGATATCGACCCCGAAAAAATTTATTTCCGCCGCTGTCTGGACATGAACGACCGCGCCTTGCGCAACGTGACGGTGGGGCGCGGCGGCGAGGGCGTCGAGCGGGAAGAACACTTCGAGATCACCGCGGCGTGCGAGGTGATGGCGATCTTATGCCTCGCGACTTCGCTTTCCGATCTGAAACGCCGTCTGGGCAATATCATCGTCGGCGAAAACCGCAGGGGCGAATATGTGTACGCGCGCGATTTAAAAGCGGAGGGCGCCATGTGCACGCTCTTGAAGGACGCGATCAAACCCAACCTCGTGCAGACGCTCGAAGGCACGCCCGCCATCGTGCACGGCGGACCGTTCGCAAACATCGCGCACGGCTGCAACAGCATTCAGGCGACCTACGCGGCGATGAGTCTTGCCGACTACGTCGTCACCGAGGCGGGATTCGGCGCGGATCTCGGCGCGGAAAAATTTCTCGATACCAAGTGCCGCATCGCGGGCATCGAGCCCGACTGCGTGGTAGTGGTCGCCACCGTCAAGGCGCTCAAACTGCACGGCGGCGCGGACAAAACGACGCTTTCCGAGGAAAATCTCGAAGCGCTGGAAGCGGGCATGCCCAACCTCGTCAAGCATATCGAAAATATCAAGAACGTCTATAAAAAGCCCGTCGTGGTCGCGATGAACCGCTTTGCGAGCGATACGCAGGCGGAGATCGACCTTGTCATGCGCATGACCGAATACGCGGGCGCGCAGGCGGTATTTACCGACGTGTTTTTACAGGGCGGCGAAGGCGGCAAAGAACTTGCCGCGGCAGTCGTCAAGGCGGCGAACCAGCCCAGCCGCCTCGCCTATTCGTACGACCTTCGCGACGGCGTCGTGAAAAAGATCGACGATATCGTAAAGAACGTCTACGGCGGCGACGGCGCGGAATTTTCCGAACTTGCCCTCCGTAAGATAGAGGATATCGAAAAGCGCGGCTATAAAGAACTGCCCGTCATCATCGCAAAGACGCAGTATTCTCTTTCCGATAACGCAAAACTTTTGGCACGCCCGCAGGGTTTTACCGTACACGTGCGCGACGTAATATTAAAGGGCGGCGCGGAATTCATCGTGGCGGTCGCGGGCAATATCATGCTGATGCCCGGGCTCGGCAAACATCCCGCCGCGGAACGCATCGACATCGACGAGGCGGGCAAGATCAGCGGCTTGTCGTAAAAATCGGCTATGCGGGGAACGCTTTTTGCATTCCCCGCATATTTTTTTAAGAAGAGCGTAAATTCTCCGCAAAAACTTTTGCAATTATCGGGTTTTTAGAGTAAAATAGAGGTGTAATTCTAAAATTTACGGCAATAAATACGGAGAAGAACTTATGATCGAAGCGACGAATTTTATCGAACAGATTATCAACGAGGATATAGACGCGGGAAAAGTCACCGCGATCCAGACGCGCTTTCCCCCCGAACCCAACGGCTATCTGCATATCGGGCACGCCAAGAGCATGTTCGTCAATTTCGGGATCGCCCAAAAATACGGCGGCAAATGCAACCTCTTTTTCGACGACACCAACCCGTCCAAAGAAAAGACGGAATTTGTGGACGCCATCCGCGGCGATATCCGCTGGATGGGCTACGAATGGGCGAAAGAGTGCTACGCTTCCGACTTCTTCGACGTCATCTACGATTGCGCGGCGCGCCTGATCAAAGAAGGCAAAGCGTTCGTCTGCGACCTTTCCGCGGAAGAGATCAAAAATCTGCGCGGCACGTTGACCGAACCGGGCAAAGAGAGCCCGTACCGAAACCGTTCCGCGGAGGAAAATTTGCGCCTCTTTACGGAAATGAGAGAGGGAAAATACGCCGACGGCGAAAAATGCCTGCGAGCCAAGATCGACATGAGTTCGCCCAATCTGAATATGCGCGATCCCGTCATCTACCGCATCCTGCACGCGACGCATCACCGCACGGGCGATGCGTGGTGCGTCTATCCCATGTACGACTTCGCGCACCCCATCTGCGACTATCTGCAGGGCGTCACGCATTCTCTCTGTACCCTCGAATTCGAAGACCACCGCCCGCTGTACGACTGGGTGGGCGTTTCCCTCGGATTCTCCCCCAAGCCCCGCCAGATCGAATTTGCGCGGCTGAACGTCACCAATACCGTGATGAGCAAGCGCTATCTGAAAAAACTGGTGGAGGAAAACCTCGTGCACGGCTGGGACGACGCGCGTATGCCTACCATCACGGGCCTTCGCAACCGCGGTATCCCCGCCGAGGCGATCCGCGATTTCTGCTCGCGCGTGGGCGTCGCGAAAGCCAATTCCGAGTGCGAATATTCCTATTTCGAGGCGTGCGTGCGCGAATATCTCAACGCCAACGCCGAGCGCGCCATGGCGGTGTTTTCGCCTTTGAAACTCACGATCACCAATTACGAGGGATCGGAAGAAGTGGATTTCGAGATCAATCAGACCAAAGAGGGCGCGGGCGTCCGCAAAGTAAAATTTTCCAAAAATCTCTATATCGAAAGTTCGGACTTTTCGCTCGACCCGCCGCCCAAATATTTCCGCCTGAAAAAAGAGGGCTACGTGCGCCTGAAAAACGCCTATATCGTGCGCTGCGACGACGTTTTGTTGGACGAAAACGGCAACGCGAAGGAAGTTTTGTGCACGTATATCCCCGAAAGCCGCAGCGGCAGCGATACGAGCGGCATCAAGGTAAAGGGCGTCATTCATTGGGTGGATGCGGAAACGGCGGCGGACGTGACCGTGAAACAGTATCAGAGCCTTTTGCGCGATGCGGACTATGCGGGACAGGATTTCAACGAGCGTTTCAACGCGGAGAGCGAAAAGATTTTTACCGCCAAAGCGGAGCCCTATCTCGCGGAGGCAAAGGAGGGAACGCCTTTCCAGTTGATGCGTACGGGATACTATAAAAAGAGCGAAGAAAACGGAGCGGCGGTACTCTCGGAGATCGTTTCTCTGAAGGATAATTTTAACAAGAAGTAGGCCGCGCGAATTGAAAAATGCGATTGACATTTGAGCGGTTAGCAGTTATAATAAGAATACAGTAAAAAAATATTTAAGGGTGGTCATCGTGAAAATCTGTAAGAATTGCGGCCGCGAATCCGAGGAAGGGAAGATACGGTGTCCTTTCTGCGGATACCTGTTCGAGGATGAAATGGACAGCGTGCTGCGGGAAATGAGTTTAAATCTGAATAGTTTTAAAGAGGAACTTACGGCGCCCAAGCCGCAGCAGACGGGCATAAGCGCGCCCGCGCAGCCTTCGGTTTCCGCCGCCGCGTCCGCGGATCCCGTGCTGGCGGCTGCATATGCCGTGCGCGAGACGCCGAGTCCCGCCGCTTATCCCGCAAGGATCTCCTATCCCGCGCCGCAAAGCGCGGCAGAGCCGGAAGATCTGAAACTGGAAGTCGCCAACCTGAAAGGGCAACTGACCGCCATGCAGGGCGAGTTGGGCCGCCTGAGTATGCAGCGCGGCGTGCAAATGCAGCAAAATCCCGTTTCGTATCAACCTATACCCGCGCCCGCGCAGCCCGTGTATTTCGCAAATACATACGGTTACCCTGCGCCCGTTCCCGCCGAAGGCGTCTATTCGCAGATCCCCGAAGCGAAAGATCCCGCTGCGCCCGCGTATGCGAACGCGGGTAAAGACAAAGCGGATTCCGCGCGCAGCAAGAGGCGCATCGTTCTGGCGGTGTTTACGACCCTTTTTCTGGCGGCGAGCATCGCGTCTTTCTTTTTGAATTGGATCAAGTTCGAAGCGTTCGAAGGTTTTACGGGTTTCGAAGCGATAAACCACGTGTTCGGGATCAAGGGCGGCGAGCCGTTTGAAGCGTATCTGAATATCATCCGCGCCCACGAATTTGCGGGCAGCGCGATGATCGCGAAACTGTGTCTGAATTTTTGCTTTTATGTCGTAAAATACGGCGTCGTCGTATATGCGGCGCTGTTGGTATTAAGTTTGCCCATACTGTTCAGTCTGGGCGGACGCATCCGTTTCAAGGCGTGGCACGCGTTTTTTGCATGGACGTCCGCGCTCGCGGCTGTACTTTTGTTTGCGGTTTTCTGCTGGGTAAGCGGCTTTTCGGCGATGACTTTGTTTTTCCTCGGCGGCGCCGCGGCGAACGTATTGAGGGGATTCTTTCTTTTGTTCTATAAATAAACGGCGTTTTGTCGTTTGCGAGGGTGTACATGAGTATCATTATTGACGTAATTTTATGTTTGCTTGCGGTTCTGGTCTTTTTCCTCGGATACCGCAAAGGTTTTTTGCAGAAGGCATGGTGGCTGGTCGATCTGGTCGTCATCATTCTGTTGTTCATGATGCTCTCTCCGACGATTTTAAAATGGATCGAAGCGAATACCGCGTGGAAAAATTCTCTCGTTGACTGGATTGGTTCGTTTACCGGCAGCGTGCCGCAGATCCAGCCCGAGTCGGTGGCATACTTTATTTTAAAAGCGGGCATCTGTCTGGCTTTGGGGATCGTGGTCGTCATTATCATGCTGATCGTGAAATTCCTTTTGAAAAAACTGATCACTTTGAAAGTTTTCGAGATCATCGACAAGATTCTGGGCGGGGTATATTCGGTCGCGGTCATGACGCTGATCCTGTTGGTCATAGGCGGCGTTCTGGGTACGTTCGTGAATTTTGCGCCTATCCAAAGTCTGAGCGACACTTTTTCGCAGACATATATGGCGAAATACCTGTTCGGCGAAAACCTGCTGCAAGGATTTTTCGACAAATACCTGCCGTTCGGCACCTGGATCGCGGGTATCGTAAAATAAAATCAAACAGAAAGCCCCCGACGCGTCTGCGTCGGGGGCTTTTTAGGTTCAGTACTTTTTGCCGATCAGATAATCGAGGGAACAGCCGAAATATTTGGCGATTTGAATGACGTTTTCCAGTTTTGGCTGTTTGCCTTTTCTCCATTTTGAAATTGCGGATTCGCCGAAACTGCATTCTTTGGCGACGGCGTAACAACTGACGCGGTTCTTTTTCCGCAATAAATCGAATTTTTCGAGAAAGGGCAGATCGTTGGCGTCGTTGTTCGGTTTCGGGGAATCGGACAACCCGAACAGAAAGTCGAGCGAAACGCGCAAATAATTCGCAATTTTGTTCGCGCTTTCCGTATCGGGATAACCATTATGTTGCAACCAATTTGCAACAGATTGTCCGCTCACGCCGACTGCTTTGGAAAACTGATATACGGTGGTGTTTTCCTTTATGATAAAGTCTTCAATATTTTCATTGAAAATTATAAAGTGATCCATATCCAAATATCTCCCTGAAATAATTATTCTACTTCGGGACAGTATTCGCATAACGACTAATAATGGGACAGTAATAATCAATATTCAGGAGTTTTTATTTATGGATTTGAAGGATATGCATATGCGCGGGCTCTTGCGTTGCGGGCTTTATCGGTAAAAATTTCCTCGTTTTTGCGGGTATTTCGCGCAAATTTCGGCACATACTGTTTTGCGTAAGGAGGATACACCATGGAGTTTCAAAATTCACAGACATTTATCAATCTTGCCCGTTCCTTTGCGGGGGAAAGTCAGGCGGGAATGCGCTATCAGTTGATCGCAAAACAGGCGACCGCAGAAGGCTATGCCGTTTTGGCGGATAATATTCGCACCATTGCGAAAAACGAAACGTACCACGCGAAAACTTTTTTCAATACGATCCTTCAAAATGCGGGAAGTATCGATAACGTGGATTTACAGAACGCAGGTTATCCGTTTCACTTCGGAACTTTGGAAGAAAATTTAAAATTTGCTGCCGAGGACGAACGTGCGGAGTTTGAAGAAATTTATGCTGCGTTTGCGAACGTTGCCAAAGAAGAAGGTTTTCCCGACGTGGCGGCTATCTACAATATGGTCGTCGGCGTCGAAAAGGAACACAATATTATTTTCAAATATTTACACGAAGCGTTCAAAACGAATACTCTCTATAAATCCGAAAAACCCACTCTCTGGATCTGCAGCGAATGCGGTTATCGGGTCACGAGTAAAGAAGCCTGGCACATTTGTCCCTTGTGTAAGGCAAGCCAAGGTTACGTTGAGATACACTTACCGTTTGAAAAAAATAATATTTAAGGAGAGAAAAAATGAGAAACAGTCAGAATTCCAACGCGAAATCTGCTTCCGAGCAGTCTAAAGCGAAGGCTACGTCCGGACAACAGTCCAAAGCGAAAGCGATGAACAGCACGCAGTCTAAGGAAACTTCGAACACCCAGTCCAAGGCGAACAGCCAGTCCAAAGCGAAAGCGACTGCGGGCCAGAGCAGCGCAAAAGCGCAGCAGTCCGGCGCGAAGAACAGCAAGAGCGCTTCGAACAAATCGACGGGAGCCACCAAATCTTGCGGAAGATAAAAAACCAAAAGAAAAGTTCCGAAATCATGCGTTCACCGTATGACGTGAACGGAAGTTATACAGGCAACCCTACGAACGGCGAAAAACCGATTCAGGACGCGGATGACCTGTAAAGAAAAGGGGAAGGCAAATCGCTTTCCCCTTTTTTTGTTGACAAATACCGCTGCTTTTGTTATGCTCTTTTTAAAAAGAGCCAACAATTTCGGCGTTTCGATTGTTGTATTTACGGAAGGAATATGAAAAATGCTAAATTAGAGCGGAAGATAGCCGAACTGCGCGCGGGCGATCAGCGCGCGTTCGACTACATATACGAACAGACGAACCGCTCGGTCTATTTCGCAATTTTATACATCGTGCGCGACAAGATGTACGCCGAAGATCTGTTGCAGGAAACGTTCGTGAAAGCCGTGCGTTCACTCGATTCCTATACGCCCGACACGAATTTTCCCGCGTGGCTTATGCGAATCGGCAAAAATCTCGCGCTCAACCATATCAAGAGGGCGTCCCGCGAGATCTGCACCGATTTCGATACCGAATCGTACCGATACGGTTCAAAGGAGATGGAGATCCCGTTCGTCTTCGAGGCGGCAGCAAAAATTTTAGCCGAGGACGAATACCAGATACTCATGCTCTGTCAGGTTGCGGGCTACAAGCGCCGCGAAGTATCGGAAATGCTGCGCCTGCCCGTCGGCACCGTCACATGGAAAAATAACGAAGCGCTCAAAAAACTCAAAGCATTTCTCGTAAAGGAGGGCGGTTTATGAAAAAAGATTTAAAAAAACTTTTATCCGCGCAAGCGCAGAATATCCTGCCCGACGAGCGCGTCAAAGAAAACATCAAGAGCGAACTGGGCTGCTCGGACGGCGAACGCGCCTATGCGCACGGAGGCACGGAATCCAAAGGGAAAAAGAATATTCTGGTTATATCCGTCGCCGTCTTGATGGCGCTGACGCTCTGCCTCTGCATACTGCTCCCCGTCTTTTTGAAGGGCACAGGGACGCCCGGGGGAGGTGGGAAATTCAATCAGATCGAAACTACGGAAGATTTTTACGCGTACGGCGCCGCGTCCGTCGGCTCGCTGCTTTCGGCGTCGTCGGAAACGCGGACGCTGCGCTCTTACAGACCGAGCGATGAGGAAATGGAAACGGTCGGGCGTTATATGGCGTTGGTGGAAGGGCTGTTGGGCGACGGAAATTTCGAATACAGCGAGAGCGCGTCATCCGACGGCGAATACGCATATTCGATGACGGTCAGATATCGGGACCTTTTGGGCAGAGAAATTTGCTATGAAATGCGCTATGATCGTTTGTTGTCCGATCAAAAAGGAGAATTCGCCATTGCGGGCGTGCTTCTCGTCGGACAGAACGAGTATCCCGTAGAGGGAAGTTATCAAATAGAGAGCGAAGACGGAGAAACGGAAAGCGAACTTTGGTTCCGCGCTTATACGGACGATGCCGGGAAGTCTTATATCGAAGTCATGCAGGAATCCGAGGAAGAGACGGAGGACGGCGAGACCGAGCGCGAACAAAAGTACGTGTACGACGTTTACGAAAATGGTCGCCGCGTCGAGCGCACGGTCGTGGAATACGAGAGCGAAGAGGGCGAACTGGAACTGAAAATGGTCGTACAGAACCGGGCAGGCAGGGACGAACTTCGCTTCGAACAGGAAAAGAAAGGCGAATTGAAAGTGCGCGGGCAGATGAACGGCAAAAAAACGGAATTCACCGTGCAGATCCGCCTGCGTGAGGACGGCACGACCTATTACCGTTATATCTTTGAAGACGCTTCCGACGATGAGGAAGAGGACGAAGATTAAAAAAATTAAAATATTTTTGAAAACTTCCAACAAATCTCCTTTTTGCATTGTTTTATAAGAGTAAAACGAAAAAATCAAAAAGGAGATTTATGATTATGAAAAAGGCAATCCTCACGTTGGCGATCGCAGCGGCGTTGATTCTGACGCTCGGGCTGAGCGCCTGCAAAACGGACGGAAGACAGGCGGAGGGCGGCAAGTTCGACGAACTGACGACCGCCCGCGAAGTGTACGGGTTCAGCGCGGCATCGGCGGGCACGCTCGTTTCCGCCATGAACGGCGGCGCGGCGCAGGCTTCTTTGAAAGCCATGTCCGAAGTGACCGATCAGGAAACCGTCGACACGCTCAATCGGTACATGATGCTGGTCGAAAGCATGCTGGGCGACGGTTCGTTCGGCATCGTCGCGGGCGAATCCGACCGCGCGGAATACGCCGTGAAAGAAACGGTCACGTACCGCGACCTGTTGGGCACCCCCGTCGAATACGTTTTGTATTACAACGAAACGGATGTGACGGACGAAGACAAAGACGCGCACGAAACGGAAATCGAAAAGGATTTCGATATCGAGGGCGTGATGGTCATCGACGGCGCGGATTATGCGATCAAGGGCGAGAAAGAAACGGAGAGCGAAGAGGGGGAAAGCGAGAGCGAATGTAAATTCACGGTAACGCTCAACGAAACCAAACGTCTTGTCGTCAAACAGGAAACGGAGACCGAGGAAGGCGAAACGGAGACCGAATTCGTGTATTCCACATACGAAAACGGCGAACAGACCGAGAGAAGTACGTTCAAATACGAGAAAGAAGACGGCGAGACCGAACTTGAATTCACTCTCTTGAAAGACGGAAATATGCAGATATTCGCTTTTGAGGAAGAGAACGGCGCCATCGAAGTCAAAATCGGCGGCAAGGGCGGGGCGAAAAAATACACCGTGCGCATCGTCGAGGACGAAAACGGTTCGTATTACGAATATGAAAGCGCGAACGGCAAGATCGACAAAGACCGCGACTGAGCGGTATAAAAGGAAAGCGGAAACGCTTTTCTTTTTTTGTAAAACAGAAGAACAGCACGCCTTGCGACGTGCTGTTCTCCTAAAACAAATGAGAAAAAATATGGGTAGTGAGTGTAATCTGATTGAGTGGTTCGGAAAACAAATAAGGCTTGCGGAGCAAGCCGTTTGTTTTGAACAAACTTTGTTTTCTTTACACATATAGTATAACCGATGGCATTTGAAAAGTCAAGTTTTTTTAAGCGATTTTTTCCGCGTCGGGAAAAATGACGAACGTTCTGCGATTTGCTTGCCAAATCGGCGCGTATCGGGTAAAATAAATAGGAGAGTTGTCGAATCATGCGGGCGGCTCTTTTCAAAAGGAGTGAAAGTCCATGTTTCATGTCGTTTTGGTGGAACCCGAAATTCCGCAGAACACGGGCAACATCGTGCGGACCTGCGCCGCTACGGGCTGCAAACTGCATCTCGTCCGGCCGTTCGGTTTTGAAATATCCGATAAATATTTAAAGCGGGCGGGTCTGGATTACTGGCATCTCGTAGATATTTCCTATTACGACTGCATCGAAGAGTTGTTCGATCAATACCCCGCCTCCCGCTTCTGGTTTTTCTCGACGAAAGCAAAGAAAACGCACAGCGACGCAAGTTACCGCGAAGGCGATTTCCTCGTTTTCGGAAAGGAGACGCGCGGGCTTCCCGAAGAGTTGCTGAAAGAGCGCTACGACGAGGCTGTGCGCATTCCCATGATCGGGGAGGCGCGCTCTCTGAATCTTTCCAATTCGGTCGCCGTCGCCGTGTACGAGGCGTGGCGGCAGGTCGGGTTTACGGCATCGGAAAAGCAGGGGCATCTGCACCGCCTTTCTTTGGACGATTGAATACGTATTTTATACGACAGGGATAAAGGCGAATGGTACTGACGATAATCACACAGTTGTTACTTGTTATAGGCGGCATCACCGTATTCATGATCGGGATGAAAACGATGGGTTCCAATCTCGAACGCGCGGCGGGTTCGAGCATGCGCACCATGCTCGCCAAGGTCTCCAACAACCGCTTTGCGGGCGTGGGGATCGGCGCGGCGGTCACCGCCATCATCAACAGTTCTTCCGCAACCACGGTCATGATCGTAGGGTTCGTGAACGTCGGGCTGATGAGCCTGACGCAGGCGGGCGCCATCATCATGGGCGCCAACATCGGCACTACCATTTCCGCGCAGATCATGTCGTTGCAGAGCATAAACATCAACATGGCGGCGGTCTTTTCCGCCGTCGCCGCCACGGGACTCGTGATCAATATGACGGGAAAAAGCGGCCGTTCCAAACAGATCGGCAATATTCTGATCGGTATCGGTTTTATCTTTATCGGCTTACAGTTCATGAGTGACGCCGTGAAAGTGCTCACCGCCGACGAGGTCATCGCGCCCAAACTCGACGCGCTGTTTTTATCCATCGGCAATCCGTTCCTGCTCTTTCTCATCGGCGTGGTGCTTACGGGGCTCTTGCAGAGTTCCGCGGCGATCACGGGTATTTTGATCGCGCTTGCGGGCAGCGGGCTTATTACGATAGAACAGGCCATGTTCATCACCATGGGCAGCAATATCGGTACCTGCGCGACGTCGCTGATCGCCAGTATGGGAACAAGCACCAACGCGAGAAGGGCAGCTGTCATCCATCTTTTATTCAACGTATTGGGCTGCGCCGTTTTCTTCATTTTGATGCTGGCGTTCCAAAAATACGTCGTCGAGGGCATTATTTTCGTGAGCGGCGGGAGCGTCGAACGTCAGATCGCGAACTTTCATACGCTGTTCAATCTTCTGACCACGCTGGTTCTGCTCCCGTTTTTGAAACCGCTCGTCAAATTGGCGCAAGTCATCGTGCCTGAGCGCAAAAAAATGCAGAAACAGGGCGATTTCAAATATCTCGACGAGCGTATTTTGCAGACGCCCGCCATCGCGGTGGCGCAGTTGAGAAAGGAGATCGTCATTATGATGGATCTTTCTTATCTCAATTTCCGCCGCGCGATGAAGATGATCTGCGGGGGCGATCTTTCCGAAAGGGATGAGAGCGCCGAAACGGAAAAGCGTATCAACCAATACAATACCGAACTCACCGCCTATTGCGTGCGCGTATCGTCGTGCGAATTGTCCGCGCACGACGAGTTCGTCATCGGTTCCTATTATCACGTGATCAGCGACAGCGAGCGTATCGGCGACTACGCAAAACATATCGTGGAGTATGCCGAAGAACTGGGCGGCGACGAGGACGCCTTTACCGCCGCTGCCGTCGAAGAGATCAAGGATCTTTACGAGAAGATCGACGAACTCTACCAAATGGTGCGCAAGACCTTCGACGAGCGCGACATCACCATGTTCGAAAAGATAAACGATCTGAAAGTTTCCATCGCGATTTTGAAAAACGCCGACTGCGACGCGCATATCGAGCGGCTCAACCGCGGCGAATGCACGCCCGCCCGCGGCGCCATCTTCCTGCAACTTTTGGGCAATATGGAACGCGTTTCCGGGCACATGAAGAATATTTCCAATTCCGTCATGAAGAGCAGCGCCCGCTATCAGAAATTATTGAAAACGCAGGGCTCGGCGGAAAACGCCGACGCTTCCGTCACACAGTGAATCCACCGCGCCGCAGGGCGCGGTTTTATTCTTTTCATGCGGCGTATTTTATTGACAAAAATGCAAAAAAAAGGTATCATGATAGACGGAAAACAAAATCAAGGAGATAGCACAATGAACAAAAAGTCTGTTACCGACGTAGACGTAAAAGGCAAAAGAGTTCTCGTCCGCTGCGATTTCAACGTTCCCATGAAGGACGGAAAGATCACCGACGAAAACCGTATTATCGGCGCGCTGCCCACGGTCAAATATCTGATGGAGCACGGCGCGAAAGTGGTTCTTTGCTCGCACATGGGCAAGCCGCACAATATCTTCAACGATTGCGTCAAACTCAACAAGAAAGAGAAAAAGGCGGTGGAGGCCCTCCCCGAAGCGGAGCGCGCCGCCGCGACCGCCGAATATATCGAAAAGGCGAAGAAGAACGACGCCGTCAAACTGACGCTCAGACCTGTCGCCGCGCGCCTCAACGAACTTCTGGACGGTAAGGTCGCTTTTGCGGCGGACGTCGTCGGACCCGATGCCGAGGCGAAAGTCAAGGCGCTCAAAGAGGGCGAGTGCGTGCTTTTGGAAAATCTGCGTTTTTACGCGGAAGAAGAGGGGAAAGACCTTGAATTCTGCAAAAAACTCGCGTCCTACTGCGATATTTACGTGAACGACGCGTTCGGGACTGCGCATCGCTCGCACGCTTCGACCGCAGCCATCGTCGAATACGGTCTGGTCAAGACCGCGGTCTGCGGCTTCCTCATCGAAAAGGAACTCACCGTCATGGCGGACAGCCTGGAACACCCCGTGCGCCCCTTCGTAGCGATCTTAGGCGGCGCGAAAGTGGCGGATAAACTCAACGTCATCTCCAATCTTCTGAATAAATGCGATACGCTCATCATCGGCGGCGGCATGGCGTACACTTTCCTCAAAGCGCAGGGCTACGAGGTCGGTAAATCTCTGGTGGACGACGAAAAACTCGGCTACTGCAAGGATATGATCGAAAAGGCGAAAGAAACGGGCAAGAGGCTCGTCCTTCCCGTGGACTGCGTGATCGCCGCGTCTTTCCCCAATCCCATCGACGCGCCCATCGAAGTCAAAACGGTGAAAGTGAGCGAGATCCCCGCGGATATGGAAGGGCTTGACATCGGCGAAGAGTCCTCCAAACTGTTTGCGGACATCGTCAAGGACGCCAAGACGGTCATCTGGAACGGCCCCATGGGCGTGTTCGAAAATCCCGTGCTCGCCAAAGGCACGATCGCGGTCGCGAAGGCGTTGGCGGCGGCGAAGGACGCCACGACCATCATCGGCGGCGGAGACAGCGCGGCTGCGGTGCAGCAACTCGGATTTGCCGATCAGATGACGCACATTTCCACGGGCGGCGGCGCTTCTCTGGAACTGTTCGAAGGCAAAGTTCTTCCCGGAATTGCCTGCCTGAACGATAAATAATCAAAGTGAACGGGGGCAGGCGGATTGCCTGCCCCGAAATTTATTCGTGAAATAGGGGCTGCCATGACCGAAAAAAACGATTCGCTGCTATATAAGATCACGCACCGCGTGATTTTGCCCGTATATCTGTTTCTTTCGCTGGGCAGCATCTTCACGATCGCCGTCACCATGTCGATCGACGAAGAAAAGTATACGTATCTTACGATCGGGCTGACCGCGCTCTTTTTCGTTGCGACGGCGGCATTTTTGATTTGTCTCCGCCCGCTCAGGAAACGGCAGGCGCGCCTCGATTTACGGGAGAGCGGTTTATTGCAGCCTGTTTCCGTACGAGAGCGGTACGAGTTTACAGCCAAACGCAGCGGCGCCGATCTTCCGAGATTGGTCGAGCAAAAAACGCGGTGCTGGAATTATTCGCCGACGGTGCAAATCGTAATGACTGCCGAGGGCGTCGAGATCGAGGGCCGTTTTCCGTATCGGAAGGACGGATTGTACGACGTTCATTACTTTTGGCGGGATACCCGCATCTGGTTGCAGAGTTATTCCCGGCGCATGCGCGCAGCGTTGCGTCTGTATATCTCGTTTACGGACGATAAAAACCTGTTTTTATATCTGCCCGTCGACGCGGAGACCGTCGGAATGATCGAAAGTTTTCATTTGACGGTGCAGAACCGCGGGCTTTACGACTTTTTGCTATTGCGGCCCGAAGAGGCGTTTTATCAGATCATTACTTACGGAACGATTAAAAAAACCGATAAATTTTTGAAGGAGAAGAAATAATGCGCAAACCTATCATTGCAGGAAACTGGAAGATGAACAACACCGCGGCGGAGGGCGTCAAACTCATCGAGGCGCTCAAAGGCCTCGTCAAAGACGCGAACTGCGACGTGGTCGCCTGCGTTCCCTTTACCGACATTCCCGCCGTCAGCGAGGCTGTGAAAGGCACCAACATTCACCTCGGCGCACAGAACGTGCACTTTGCGGAAAAAGGCGCCTTCACGGGCGAGATCTCCGCTTCCATGCTCAAAGAGTACGGCGTGGAATACGTCATCATCGGACACAGCGAACGCCGTCAGTATTTCGGCGAAACGGATGAAACGGTCAACAAGAGAATGCACGCGGCGCTCGCGGTGGGGCTCGTGCCCATCGTGTGCGTGGGCGAAAGTCTCGAAGAGCGCGAGACGGGCAAGACCGAACAGGTTTTGAAAGTGCAGGTCGAAGAGGGGCTGAAAGGGCTGGACGACGTTTCCAAAATCGTCATCGCGTACGAACCCATCTGGGCGATCGGCACGGGCAAGACGGCGACCGCAGAACAGGCGAACGAGACCATCGGCTTTATCCGCAAAACGTGCGGCGAAGTGTTCTGCCCCAAATGCGCGGAAAAAGTGCGTATACAGTACGGCGGCTCCATGAACGCCAAAAACTGCAAGGAACTGATGGCGATGCCCGAGATCGACGGCGGACTCATCGGCGGCGCTTCCCTCAAAGCGGAAGACTTTTCGATCATCGTAAACTTCGACAAATAATGAAAAGGCCCGACGAACGTCGGGCTTTTTTTCGCGTTTAAAAAATTTGACGGGGCGCCGCCGCAAACTTGCCAAAAAGCGCGCTTTGCGGTATAATGATAGGGAAAGAAAGTTTATAGAGGTAAAAAAATGAAAAAACCTTATGCGATCATCATCATGGACGGCTACGGACTCAGCGGCGAAAAAAACGGCAACGCCATCGCCATGGAGGGCAGCCCCAACGTTGAAAAATATCGGCGCGAATATCCCTCGGGCGAACTCGGCGCGAGCGGAATGAGCGTCGGTCTCCCGGACGGGCAGATGGGCAATTCCGAAGTGGGGCACCTCAACATGGGCGCGGGGCGCATCGTCTATCAGGAACTGACCAAGATCACCAAAGAGATCGGGGACGGCGGCTTTTTCAAAAACGAAGCGCTGCTCGGCGCGATGGAAAACGCAAAGAAAAATCATAAAAAACTGCACGTCTGGGGACTTTTGTCCGACGGCGGCGTGCACAGCCACAACACGCACCTGTACGCTCTTTTGAAGATGTGCAAGGAAAACGGGCTGGACAATGCCTACGTGCATTGCTTTATGGACGGCAGGGACGTTTCCCCCACGTCCGGCTCGGGCTTTTTGCGTGATCTGCAGGCGGAAATGGACAAACTCGCGTTCGGTGAGATCGCCTCGGTCTGCGGCCGCTATTATGCGATGGACCGCGACAACCGCTGGGAGCGCGTGGCGAAAGCCTACGATATGCTCACCCTCGGCAACGGCATCCACGCGGAGTACGCGGCGGACGCGGTGGAGGCGAGTTATAAAAACGAGGTGACGGACGAATTTATTCTCCCCACCAACGTTGTCAGGGGCGGCAGGCCCGTGGCGCTCGTGGAAGAGGGCGACAGCATCATATTCTTTAATTTCCGCCCCGACCGCGCAAGGGAGATCACCCGCGCCTTCTCGCAGGAAGATTTTAATGGTTTCGAGCGCAAGACGGGCTATCTGAAACCGTATTACGTGTGCTTTACGCAATACGACGCGACGTTCAAAGACGTGCGCGTCGCGTTCAAACCGCAGAGCCTCGACAACACGCTCGGCGAATATCTCTCGAAAAAGGGCCTGACGCAACTGCGCATCGCGGAAACGGAAAAATACGCGCACGTCACTTTTTTCTTCAACGGCGGCGTGGAGGCGCCCAACGCGGGCGAGGAGCGCGCGCTCGTTCCTTCCCCCAAGGTGGCGACCTACGATCTGCAGCCCGAAATGAGCGCTTTCGAAGTGACGGATCGGGCGATAAAAGAACTTTCCTCGGGGAAATTCGACGTGATGATCCTCAACTTTGCCAACTGCGACATGGTAGGGCACACGGGCGTGATTTCCGCAGCGGAAAAGGCGGTGGAAACGGTGGATATCTGCGTGGACAAAGTATTGCGTCAGATTTTGAAAATGGGCGGCGGAGCGCTGCTCACCGCCGATCACGGCAACGCGGACAAAATGATCGCGGAGGACGGCTCGCCGTTTACCGCGCACACGACCAACCCCGTTCCCGTAGTCTTGGTGTGCGACAGGCTGAAAGATAAGAAACTGCGCGAAGGCGGCGTGCTTGCCGATCTCGCGCCCACCTTTCTGGATATGATGGGACTGGAAAAACCCGCCGAAATGACGGGCAAGACCCTTATTATGTAATATGCGCGCAGAACTTTTGGAATTTTTGCGCGAAACGCCCCTTTTGGACTATTCCGCAAAACCCATCGAAAAACTCATCGAAAACCGCGGGTGGAAAATGCTCGACGAGTTTCAGCGCATCCGTGAGATCTATGATTTCGTACGCAACGAGATCCTGTTCGGTTATAACGTCCGCGACGATCTTCCCGCGTCCCGCGTGCTTTCGGACGGGTACGGCCAATGCAATACAAAGGGCACCCTGTTTATGGCGCTGCTGCGCGCCGACGGGATTCCCTGCCGTCTGCACGGGTTTACCATCGACAAGAAATTGCAGAAGGGCGCCATGACGGGGATTGTCTACGAAAAGGCGCCCCGCGAGATCTTGCACAGTTGGGTGGAGGTCTGTTTCGGCGGCAAATGGACGGAGTTGGAAGCGTTCATCCTCGATGAAAAATACCTCGGCAGCCTGCAAAAGAAATTCCCCGACGCGGGAGCGTTCTGCGGCTACGGCGCGGCGGTGAAAGATCTTCAAAACCCCGCCGTCGAATGGGCGGGCGAGGGCACCTATATCCAGAGCGAAGGGATCGTGCGCGATCTGGGGATCTATTCTTCCCCGGACGAGTTTTATCGTGCGCACGGGCAGGATCTGTCGGGCGCGGCGGCGTTTTTTTACCGGCATGTCGGCAGGCGTCTGATGAACGCCAACGTAAAGAGGATCCGACGGCGCGGATAAGATACGATTTACGCCATTTTTTTCCGAAAAATTTCGGAACGGCTGTAAAAAGAGTTGATAAATACCGCGGAGTATGGTATAATATCCAAGCATTTAATGTAAAGAAAAACTTTGGAGTGATATACGGATGTCGAAAATGATGTCGATGATGGGTTATCTGCTTGCGCCTTTGGCAAACGATAGCGTCTATACCTTATACAGAATAATTTGTCTTGTTTTATTGCTTTTAATGCTCGTCTGCGCGGTGTTCGCGGTGGTTGTGATCTTGTTCCAGCCGGGCAACTCCACGGGAATCGACGCATTGGGCGGTTCCAGCGAAACGTTTTTCGGCAAAAATAAGTCCAAATCTTTCGAGAGCAAAATGAAGAAATGGACAGTCATCTCCCTGATCGCGCTCGCGGTCATGGCGATCGTCTTCTTTATCTTGCAGTTGGACGGCATTTGGGGCGTTTAGGATCAAAAAAACGACAGGACGGCTATTTTGTGTAAGTAGCCGTCTTTTTTATTGGCATTTTCAGGAGAATTTATGACCGCTGCACAGCAGATAGAAGAAAAATTCGCTTCGGGCGAATTCACATACAAGACGGCGCGCGAGATCGCGCGGCTTTTGGGCGTCACGCAAAAGAGCGAGCGTGAGGCGGTAAACCGCGTCCTTCGTTCTCTCGAAGAGGAGGGCGCGATCGTCCGCGACGAGAAAAACCGCTACGTTCTGCCCGCGGCGCTCGGACTGTACAAAGGCGTGCTGCGCGGCAACGAGCGCGGCTTTGCCTTTCTGGTGCGCGAAGAGGGCGATCTGTTCATTCCGCACCGCTCCCTGCACGGCGCCATGCACGGCGACACCGTGTTCGCCCGCTGCGTGGGCGGCGAGCGCGGGGACGAGGGAGAAGTTTACAGCATTGTAAGCCGCGGCTATTCCGAGATCGTGGGTACCTATTTCAAGGAAAAGAAGGGCGGGTACGTACAGCCCGACGAGCGGCGTTTTTTTAACGACGTGCGCGTGGCGGGCTCGAAAGTGCGCGCGTACAGCGGCGAAAAGGTTCTGATCAAAATTCTGAATTATCCCGAGGGCGGCGAACCCGTGGGCGAAATTACCGAGGTTTTGGGGCAAAGCGGCGATCTTTCCTGCGAGGAGGACGCCATCATCCGTTCGAAAAATTTGGCGGAAGAATTCCCCCATAAAGTGCTCGCCGAGGCAAAGCGCGTTTCCGCGGAAAAGGTCGAAGTCGGCGGGCGGCGGGATTTCCGCGACCGCCTGATCATCACCATCGACGGCGACGATTCGCGCGATTTCGACGACGCGGTGGAAGTCTGGCGCGAAGGGAAATACTATCGCCTCGGCGTGCATATCGCGGACGTCACGCACTACGTCAGCCGCGGCCGTGCGCTGGATACCGAGGCTTACAAGCGCGGCACGAGCGTCTATTTCCCCGACAGGGTGCTCCCCATGCTGCCCGAGGAACTTTCCAACGGCATCTGTTCTTTGAACGAGGGGGAAGACCGCTGCACGCTCTCTTGTCTGATGAAGATCGACGAAAAGGGCAAAGTCAAAGACAGCGAGATCGTGACGGGCGTGATCCGCTCTTCCGCGCGCATGACTTATAAAAACGTGGCGGCAATTTTGGAAGGCGATCGGGAACTGTCGGAAAAATATGAATTTCTGCTCCCCATGCTCGAAGAAATGCGGCAACTCGCCGAGATCCTCATGAAAAAGCGCAAATCGCGCGGCAGTATCGACCTCGACGTGAAAGAGGCTGCCGTCACGGTGCAGGACGGCGCCGTTTCGGTGAAAGAGTACGAGCGCACGGTCGCGCATAAGATCATCGAAGAATTTATGATCCTCGCAAACGAAACCGTGGCGGAATTTATGGAACGGTTCGAAATGCCTTTCATCTACCGCGTGCACGAAAAGCCGAGCGAGGAAAAGGCGGAATCTTTCAAGGCGTACCTTTCCGAACTGGGCGTCAAAGCGAATTTTCACGCCGACAACGTCCGCCCGGGCGAATACGGCAAAATTCTGGATAAACTGGAAGGCGGTCCGCTCTTTCACGTGGTCAACCGCGTGATGCTGCGTTCCATGTCCAAGGCGCGGTACAGCGCCGAAAACAGCGGGCATTTCGGGTTGGCTTCCTCTTGTTACTGCCATTTTACTTCGCCCATACGCCGCTATCCCGACCTGTTGGTGCACAGGCTCGTCAAAATGGTCTTGGACGGGCGCGCGGCGGAGGCGGCGGATACCTTTTCGCGGTTCGTGTACGGCGCGGCGCTTTCCTGTTCGGAGAGCGAAAGGCGGGCGGACGAGGCCGAGCGCGACGTGGACGAACTATATAAGACCTGGTATATGCGCGAACATCTCGGCGAAACCTTTTCCGCCGTCGTTTCGGGCGTGACCTCGTTCGGGGTGTTCGCGGAACTTCCCAACACCATCGAGGGGCTTATCCGCATCGAAAATCTGCCCAAGGACGATTACGTGTTCGTGGAACAGCGCTTTTTGCTCAGAGGGCTTTCCCATTCCTTTAAAATCGGCGATCCCATTCAGATCAAAGTTGCCGCCGCGGATATCGGGACGCGCAAATGCGAATTTGTTCTTGCCGACGAGAACTGAACGTGCTATAATAGAGAGTGTATCATGAAAATCATATCCGTTAATAAATCGGCGTCCTTCGAGTATTTCATCGAGGACAGGTATGAGGCGGGCGTCGTTCTGGAAGGCAGCGAGGTCAAGTCGCTGCGCAAAAACAACTGCAATTTATCCGATTCGTTCTGCTTTATCAGGAACGGGGAAGTGCTGTTAAAGAATATGCACATCGCCGTGTACGACAAGAGCGGCGCGTTCAACACGCGCGAATCGCGGCGCGACCGAAAACTTTTGCTGCACAAGGAAGAGATCGCCAAAATTTCCGGCAAAGTCAACGAAAAGGGCTATACGCTCGTGCCGCTGAAAATTTATTTTTCGCAGGCGCTCGTCAAGGTGGAAGTGGGGCTTTGCCGCGGCAAGCACACGTTTGATAAGAAAAAATCGTTGCAGGAAAAGGATCTCGTCCGCGAAAAAGAGCGGCAAATCAAAGAATATCTGAAATAATTTTTTACGCGAGGTAAAATTTATGAGTTATAAAATCGATACGCTCTGCGTGCAGAGCGGTTACAAGCCGAAAACGGGCGAATCGCGCATCCCGCCCGTCGTACAGAGCACGACCTACGTTTACGAAAAGACGCAGGATATGGCGGATCTGTTCGATTTGAAGAGCGACGGCTATTTTTATACCCGCCTTGCCAATCCCACCGTGGCGGCGTTCGAGGGAAAAGTGGCGGCTTTGGAAGGTGGCGTCGCCGCCATCGGCTGCGCCTCGGGCATGTCCGCGACCACGCTCGCGGCATTCACCGTATGCGGCGCGGGCGACAACATCGTTTCGTCCTCCGCGATCTACGGCGGCACTTTCAACCTCTTTGCCGTCACGCTGCCCAAACTCGGCATCGAATGCCGCTTTTTCGACGTGGACGCGCCCGCCGAAGAGATCGAAAAACTCATCGACGATAAGACGAAAATGATTTTCGCCGAAACGGTCGCCAATCCATCCATCAAGGTGCTCGATTTCGGGAAAATTGCGGGAATCGCCGAAAAATACGGCGTTTTGTTCTTTGTGGACAACACGCTCGCCACGCCCGCGCTCTGCCGTCCTTTCGAATTCGGCGCGAATATCGTGATCCATTCCTCTTCCAAGTATCTCGACGGGCACGCGGCGGCGCTCGGCGGCGTCATCGTGGACGGCGGGAATTTCGGTTTTAAGGGAAATCCCCGCTACGTTTCGTTCAACGAACCCGACGAGAGTTATCACGGTCTGGTCTACGCCGATCTGCCCGCGGCACCCTTTGCGAACAAATGCCGCGCCCAGTTGGTGCGCGACATGGGTGCGATCATGAGCCCGCAGAATGCGTTTATCAGTTTTTTGGGCTGCGACACGCTGGCGCTGCGCATGGAGCGCCATTCGTCGAACGCGGCAAAAGTTGCGAAATTCCTTTCCGAAAGCGACAAGATCGACTGGGTGCTGCATCCCTCGCTGGAAAATAACAAATACCATGCGCTCGCGCGGAAATATCTGCCGGACGGGCAGGGGGGCATGCTGAGTTTCGGCGTCAAAGGCAACGTGAAGGATGCCGCGAAATTTATGGAAGCGCTCAGACTGGTCACGCAGGAAACGCACGTGGCGGATACCAGAAGTTGCGTTTTGCACCCCGCCTCGACCACGCACAGGCAACTTTCCAAAGAGGAACTCGCCGCGGCTGGCGTTCCCGAAAATCTCATCCGTCTGTCCGTCGGAATCGAAAATCCCGACGACATCATCGAAGATCTGAAACAGGCTCTGCAAAAAATTTAAACAAAGGAGGCCGCATAAACATGCCTATCGTCATTCCGCAGGATATCCCCGCTTATTCAGCTCTGATACGTGAAAATATTTTCGTCATGCACGACGAACGCGCGTTCAAGCAGGATATCCGTCCTCTTGAAATCGCTATTCTGAATCTCATGCCCACGAAAGTGGAAACGGAAACGCAGTTTATGCGCCTTTTGTCCAATTCGCCTTTGCAGGTCAACGTCACGCTCCTGTACACCGATACCTATAAGAGTAAAAATACCGCCGCGGCACATCTCGACCGCTTTTACAAAAAATTCGACGACATCCGAAACAAACATTTCGACGGCATGATCGTCACGGGCGCGCCCGTGGAAACGCTGCCGTTCGAAGAAGTTCTTTATTGGGAAGAGTTGAAACAAATTTTCGATTTCGCCGACAAAAACGTGACGAGCACCATTTTCATCTGCTGGGGCGCGCAGGCGGCGCTGTATCATTATTACGGCATCGACAAGGAACTGCTGCCCGAAAAACTGTTCGGGATCTTTCCGCACAAAAAAGTTTTGGAACAGCACGATCCGCTCTTGAAGGGCATAGACGACGTGTTTTATATCCCGCATTCCCGCCACACCACCGTGGATATCGAAAAGGTGAGAAAGGAGAAGGATCTCGTTATTTTAAGCGAATCGGAAAATACGGGGCTGTCCATCGCGAAATCCAGAGATAATAAAAAGATCTTCCTTACGGGGCACATGGAATACGACCGCGACACGCTCAAAAACGAATATGAGCGCGATTTGAAACGCGGCCTGCCTATCAAGCCGCCCGTCAATTATTTCGCGGATATAGAGCGCCGCAAGGTCAACGTCACCTGGACGAGCGCAGCCAACTTATTCTATACCAACTGGCTCAACTACTACGTCTATCAGGTCACGCCCTTTCAATTTTAAAAAGTTGCATTTTTCACGGAAACGTAGTATAATAGTATTGTAAAGAAGCGGCGGTTTCGCCGCGCCATGGGGATGAACTGGTTTCGATTGCTTGTGGCGTTCATTGTAAGCATACCGAAGGATTCGGCTTCGTTAAAACGATACCTTTAAATTTAAACGCAGACAATAATCGTCTCGCTTACGCTGCTTAATTAGCGTATGTTCTCCGCTTGTTTCCTGTCGGCAGGCGGCGGGCATCATTTTCAGACAGGGAACGGCTGTACGCGTTTTGACCGTGACGCGTGCGCTGTATTCAGCGGTCCACGGCCGCGCGCGTCTGTTTGCCTTTCACGCGCGGCAAGGGTCAAAGACAAACTAAGTATGTAGAAAGCGTGAATAAAACAGGTAAGACGCGGGTTCAAATCCCGCCATCTCCACCACGTTTAACCTAAATTGAACATCTCAAAAAGGTGTTTGGTTTAGGTTTTTTCTTTTGCCGCGGAAAGCCGTTTAATCGCGTTTAAGGCTCGAAATCGGCAATTTACGGCGCACAATGCTTTCGGTCGAGTAAATCTCCGTAACGGTGAGCGGCGGCGGTTTATGCCGCGAAAGGCTCTTGACGCGAGTCGGAGCGTGTTAGGCTGTTTCCGCCGAAGGCAAACCAAAACCCCGTACCCTGTTTAGGGTGCGGGGTTGCATGGTTTCGCCCGTATTTGCCCTCAAACACGCTCCGAGAGAGGCTCGCGTCAAGAGCACCGTGGAATAAATAGCCGCCGCTTATACGGTCAAGATCACTCGTATCGCGCGCATTGCGGGTGTAGGTTTATTCTGTATGATATAAGGCATGAAAGCAATTTCATCGTAAAAAGAAAAGCCCTGACTGTTTCCGTCGGGGCTTGTTTGTATAGGGCTATTATAGTAAACTATCATTTTGTCGTTATACAATACGATTTGCTTTATAAGCAGGTTTATCAGCATTTGCGGCTCTTTCAGTAAAGCCTGTTCGTAATATTTCCGTATCTTATCTTCGGATAGGGTTATCTTTGTTTTGCTCTGTTCTATCAATATATTTCTTTCGAGTTCCGTGAGTTTGTTTTCGAGTTCGTGCAAACGCTTATTTGTCGTAGCGGAGATAATACCCTGTTCGATAGCGGACATCAAGTTGTTCAATGCCGTTTCCGTCTGACGCTTTTCCGAAAGCAATGTTTTGAGTATCGGGCTTTCTTTGTTCTGCATTTCCTGTATCTGCATAAGCCCGTCAACGACCTTGTTCATTGTATCGGGCTTGGAGAGTTCGCGCAGGATAGTTTCAAGTACAAAGTTTTCCAAAAACTCTTTGCGTAATGCCGTTTTTTCACAACCGTTGCGATACTTTTTTCTGCCGTGGCATTTGTAGTAGTGTATCACTTCACCGTTTGAGGAAGTACCGCTTTCCGCGCTTATCGGGTGTCCGCAATATCCGCATTTCAGTTTATGGCGCAATAGGTATGTTACCTGTACGCTCCTTTTGCCGTACTTGTTCTTTTGTACTTTTGCCCGTACTTTATCGAAAATTTCAATCGGTACGATTTGCGGATAGATATTGTCGTATTCTTCGCCTTTATTGCGGTAAATGCCGAGATACTTTTCATTTTTCAGTATATGGTACACGGTATTGGGCGCAAACNCGCTCCGTCAAGGCTTTGATAATCGTAGGCACATACACGCCGAGGGCATATTGCGAAAATATGTAACGGACAATATCGGCTTTTTCGGCATCATCAACGATTTTGCGGGCAACCACTTTGTACCCGTAAGGCACGCCCCCGCCGCAGTAAAAGCCTTTCTTACGGCTCTCGTTCAACCCGCGCAATATCTTTTGGGAGAGTTCTTCGGAATAATATTCGGCAAGCCCGATATACATATTTTCAAGTAAAATGCCGTCAAGGTTCTTGGTGCCGTCTATATTTTCCGAGGTGCGTTGCGTAGCGGAAATAAGCGTTTTACGGTTCTTTTTCAAGCGTTGTTTATTGACGGCTATCTCAATGGAATTTCTGCCGAAACGGTCGATTGCATATACAAGCACGATTTCCCACGTTACGGGCTTTTCGCTGTCGGACAATAACTTTTGAAATGCGGCGCGTTGGTCGTTCTTGCCTGTCATGGCGCGGTCGATATAGGTATCGACGATTTGTAAATCGTTGTCTTGTGCATACTTTTTGCAAACGTCTAATTGCCCTTCGATAGACTGCTCGGTCTGGCTTGCGCTGGAATAGCGTGCATAGATAACTGCTGATTTCATGATACATAACTCCTTTGAATTGTTTTTTGTCTTTCGACGGAAACGGACGAAACGGAAACGCAAAGTCTTTCCCTTATCTGTCCGTGTGTTGTCTTTCCGTCAAGGGTTGCCGCAGGCAATGTATTTTACCCTTGACGGAAAGGGTGTTTTCGTTTACGCTCCGACGGACGAAAGACAAAAAGGATTGTTTTCCATTTCTTCTTTGCTCAATTCTTTTATTTCTGCCAATACCGCGGAGAAAAAGGCATTTGTTTCGCAATCTGATAAAGGCGCTATATACAAGTCATTCCCCGCGATATAAGTTAAATCCTGTCGTTTCATATTCTTTCCCTGTCCGTAAAATCTTTATGGACAGATTATATCAAAAACGAATTCAAATTGGTACGGACTGTTCCCGTACAAAAACCATTATCAATCGGATTGTTTTCATTAAATATCGTTTTTTTTCGTACTCTTCCCGCAGATATACGGTTGGGGAAAAGAGAAAAGCCCTCGGACAAAATTCCGAGGGCTTTCAAAAGACTTTTATTCCTTTACTTGTATAAAAGACAAGCGCACGTATTACTGCCATTTGCGAAAAAAAGGGGGGAACAGCAGAATAAAAAAGTATGCGCGACGGTATGCGCGGGAGTGACCGCCGAGCGGTTTAGCGGCGCCACCCCGCGCCGCCGCGCTTTTTTTGTGCGTTCCGCTGTTGCGTTGTTGCTTTGTTTGGGGCGCGTGCTTGTCTTAGGCGCCCGCGAGCGCAGCGAGCGGGTGACGAGGCGGCTCTGCCGCCTCGTCAGCGTAGCCGCCGTACTTGTATCAAGACAAGCACGCGTCCCATCGTCACTTACCTACCTTATCTCGGACTTTTCCCGCGATTTCCGTTTGCTGTGAACATGAAAAAAAAGACGCTCGAAAGCGTCTTTTTCAGTACTGATTTTTATTAAATTATTTGAACCGAAATTCATTATTTGGGGTTATGATTTCCTGTATATCCGTTCCTCGGAATGTCAAGTACCATACTGTATAACGTTCATATTCGTTTCTGTTTTCCATTAAAAAATGTATTTCAAATTTTTTGTCTGTGCGGTACAACTCGGCGGCAATCACCATGCTCCAACCGCTGTTGGGGATATCCGCGTTCCATGCAAACAGTTTTTCTTCCTCCCTTTCGAGTATTTCTCCGTTTTTGATAAGCAATTTATCGCCGTTGTCAAACAGTAAATAGATATCTTCGTTTTCAAAAATGATATCTGTTAAAAAAAATTCCGTGTATTCGCTTACCCCGAGCCTTTTTGTCTTTTGCAAGTTGATGTAGTGTGTGTATCTCTACCGAGGTTTGTTTAGCCGCTAAAATTTTATAAATTGTAGATTGTGATAAGTTGCATTTTTCACATATATCGGTTATGGCAATGTTTTTTGCTTGCATTAAATTTTTAAACGTTCCGCCACGGCTTGTGCTGTTGTCATTAAGTTTCTCTCCTAAAATTATTTAGTAGATTTAAAAATTTAATAAAACGTTGATTCTGGTAAACGTTATTTTGTGTTGTTTGATATATACTACTATTATAAACGTTCATTGTGATGAACGTCGGAGGTAAAAAAAATGAAATTGATTGAATGTATTGGTAAAAGAATTGATAACTTATTAAAAGAGCGCGGATTGACTCAATATGAGTTATCAGAAAGAGGGGGCATTCCAAGGTCGACAATAAATGTAATTATCGGAGCAAAACGTAAGACTACACAAATAGATACAATATATCAAATAGCGGATACATTGGGTATATCTCTTAAACAATTTTTTGACGATAATTTATTTGATAATATTAGCGATTGATTACTTTGCAGTTGATGTTGCATATATTATAACGCACAAAAATATATCGGTCAAGCAATATAGTTGGTGTGCCAATATATTTTAAAAATAGTATCGTGTATAATAGCATTATATTGATATAGCAATATAATGGAGATTACTATGAAATTAGTTGACGCAGTTTATAAAAGAATAGTAGAATTAGCCAATAAAAATGATAAAAGCATTTATAAAGTAGCGAAAGACGGAAACGTTCCATATTCAACCATTGCAACAATGACAAGAAGTAATACAGTAAAACTATCAACGCTTTATGCTGTGTGCGACGGATTAGAAGTAACTTTGCAAGATTTTTTCAACTCACCGCTTTTTGATAAAAATAATATTTTGAATTAAATCCTATATATAAAAAGAGGTCTCAAGACCTCTTTTCTGTTTGGATAATAAATCACGTTCAATTTACGATATAGGCACTCCACCAAATCCGAAAACCACAATATATAGTGTTTGTTGTTTATTTTAACACTATATATTGTGGTATTTTTGTTTTGAAAAAAGTTTATCCTCATTATCACAGGGGTGTGACGCCTAATCTCTGAGCGATGATATAGTTTTTAAAAAATTGCAAGCAAAAATTATCTCTTGGTAAAAATTGACAAAATAAGGTCATATGCCCAAATACGGACATAGTAAAATATAACAAACATAACTAAAGAGGAGGTTATATTTTATGGAGCCGTATGAAGCGCTTTTTGAGCGAATTAAGGAATTGATGAAAAAGGAAGGACTTACTAAATATAAACACTCAATGCAGAGCGGGTTGCCTCACTCTACCGTCTCGAACATTATGAAAGGAAGGACGAAAAGTGCAGGTTTTTTAAGTATCGTAAATATCTGCCGAGGACTGAATATTTCTGTTATTGAATTTTTTCAATCGGAATTATTTACCACCGAAAACCTTTCTGATGATTGAACTTGGGCAAAGAAAAGCCGTTTATGCTTTTCGATTTGGATACTAATAAAAGATGATACGCGGTTTTAGGGAAATTGATCTAAAATAATTAAAAACTTGGAAAGAAATCCTATTGTTTTCAGCAGTTTTAAATGGTATTATAAAATTAGGAGGCATTGAGAAATGGCTAAAAAATATAACTACTGTACAATGATAGGTAATCCTGTGTATTACAGCGAAGAATTTCGGGATTACAGTCCGAAGACGATTGAAAAACTGAAAGATTACGGAGTGGATACCGTATTGATCAATATAGCGTGGTCCCGACCGTTTATCGATGCTGTTACGTTGGAGCATCTTTCCGTATCCAAAGAATTTCCTTTGTTTAGCGACCCAGAAACGGTTGCCGAAAACAGCGCGAACATAATTCGGCGTGTGAAAAACGTACACAAATGCGGGCTGCGCGCCATCGGTTTGTTTGGTTTGCCGATCTATGTTGATTATTCTAAGTTGCCGAAAGAATATTCGGTTTTAAAAGGCGCGACGGACAGTACGGTCAGCGCAGATAACGTAACGTGTATCTTGTCGGAACATACTTCGGCTTATTACAAAGATCTGATAAAGCAGGTGATCGAAAAAACCGATATCGACGGCATGTTGGTATACAGTTATGACGAATTGGCAGAAGTATGCGATGAGGATTCAGACTGCCCCCGTTGCAAGGGGATCCCGCTGGAACAGCGTTTACCCGGATTTCTAAACGAGATCAATGCATTTTGCAAACAGATCAAGCCATCTTTCGAAATGTGGTGGGAACCTTGGGAACTTTCCGCCTCTCAGGTGTATCTGTGTTTGGAAAGTCTTGACCGCGATATCGCCGTTTCGTGTCATTCGACCATTTATGAAGTCTATTTTTCCAATCTTCCTGATATTTGGTTGCGCAACATGGGCATGATATGCGAGCGGCAAAACCGGAAATTTATCGTGGAGATGTTCATTTCGGGCAGCGGAGAAGATTTGGGACCCATCGGTGGATATCCATGTCCGCGGCTTGTGTATGAACAGATAAAGTCGTTGGAGTTGGTGAAGGGCGTTACAGGCATGAAAGAGTATTTCGGAACTGCCGTACCGTTTATGTCTGTCAATGAAAAAATGACAAAATTGTTGTTGAGGGATGAAAGCGACGATTACGACATTTGCATTAATTCCATAGCTGAGGATATCGTCAAACTGGAAGACGATCGAAAAAAACTGATCGAAGCATGGGAATATGCGTCGCAAGCACTGTTGATGACGCCGTGGGATATCAGTTGGGTATTCCGATTTTCCAACTTGCAGCCGTATGATCCTGCATATTGGGGGAAAGTTCCTTTCTTTATTGCAATGCAGACGCCGTGGCATACGCCTTCATGGCAGGCGAATCGGCGTTCGTATTACCAGATCGTAAAAGATACAAAACTTTTGACCGAGCATATGAAGCGCGATTTTGATAAACGCATAGCGTTGGCGCTTTCATACGCGCAAAGAGCCTTGGAGTTATTCGGGCAGTTAGATAAATTGGATAACGGCGAAATAGCAATGCAAAAAAATGCTGTAACGTATTTTTATTTGATTCTGTCATCGCGCCGCAATTATATGAATCTTTGCGACCTGTTGGAGAAATATTCTCTTGGCGAAGCAAATGCGGACAAGATCCGCGCGTTGTTAGTACGGGATAAAATCAATGCTGAAAAGTTTATAGAATTTAACGAAAAGCAAAATGTAGAACACTATTTTCCGACGGCTAAATCCCGCGAAGGGCTCGCATTGCTGAAAAAAATACTGGAAGATAAACCGGAAAATATAAAAAAATATTTTAAGTTTTAAGATTTCAAGAGCCTTTGCCGATTTTGTCGGCAAAGGCTCTTGAAATCTATCTATTTCTCATGTTTGCGGGCGTCACGCCGTAGGCACTTTTAAAGGCCGCATAAAATGATTTCGTATCATTGAATCCCGCTTTTTCCATAACGCCGCTGATGGAAAGATCTGTGTTTTCTAGCAGTTGTTTTGCGTAGTCAAGGCGTTTTTGGCGAATAAAGGTAGAAAGGGGAATGCCTGTTTTGGATTTAAATAATTTTCGGAAATATTGCGGACTGTAAAACGTACGTTTGGCAAGTTCTTCGAGATTCAAATCGTTCTGAAAGGATTTTTCTCGGAGATAATTTAAAACTTTTTGCGATATTTCGGTATCCGAGGTGGGATCATAAAAATAAGCGCGGAATATTTTAACCAATAAAATTTCTAAATATCCTTTTAAAAGGTTCTGATAGCCCGCCTTTCTCGCTTGAAACTCTTGCTGCATCTCTTCGAATATATGTTGGAATTCCTGCGCATCGTTTTGCAGTTCGATATCGGAGAGTTCTTTTGTGTTATAATGCAATGATTCCGACGAAATCAAAACTTTCAGAATATCCGTCGTGTCCACCATATCGATGAGCGAAGTGCTGATGACGGAAGGAAAGAACAAAACGTTGATCCATTCAAACGCCTCGGAAGGGTTTGCGGGGAGTAAATTATGTTCACTTTTGGGCGTAATTAAAAAGAGGTTTCCTTGTTTGATGGTATGATGGTTGTTATTGATAACATGATATCCGTTCCCCTTGGTGATAAATGTAATCTCAAAAAAATCATGGCTGTGCTTTTTCAGTTCGGGTTTCCATACCGAAGCGATCACCGCTATTTTTTCATCGTCCTTAAAGAATTCGCTGTTTAATGCTTTCATAGTTATAGTATACTTTTATAGACCGCAAAATTAAGCCGTATTTCGGCATGATTAAGCGGTTTTTTTTCGAAAAATTACTTGCTTTTCGAATATCAAATAAAGTATAGATATTTTGAATCAAGAAAAGGATCGATTTATATTGTTTTCGGCGCAGTTTTGGGTGCAATAAGGATAATTAGGTTCAGATTTCCTAATTAAAAGGACTTTTTTCCTATTGAAAGTTGATAGTGTACATATTATAATGCAATTATCAATAATCAACGGAGGGTTGAAAATGAAAAAGATCATATCAATATTTCTTGCGTTGGCATCAATACTAGCGCTGCTTGCTTTTACGGCATGCGGCTCAGATAAAGATGGCGGTGGAAAAACAGAAATTGAATATCCGGATTTGGTGCAAAGCGAATATGCCGGCACGGAAATTGAATTTATGCATTTTTGGCAGGATGCCGACAAAGCCATTCAAGATATGGCAAAATATTTTTCGGAGGGCACGGGAATCAAGGTAACGGTAACGCTTTCTCCTGTTTCTACTCATCTTACGAGTTTGAATACAAAAATGCAGACCAATACCATGCCCGCACTTTATACCATGTGGCCTGGAGCAACTATGCCCGAATACGTCAATTCGGGATGGGTAATGGATTTGACCGATTACAAAGGCGAATGGATGGAGCGCATGAATAAGGATGCCTACGCTTCGTGCGTCACGAACGATAAACTCTATATTGCTCCTGTCAATATGGCGTTTATGGGTATAGCGTACAACAAAACTATTTTTAAGCGCAACAATGTTGAGCCCCCCAAAAATATGGCTGATTTCGAGCGTATCATGGACGTTTTGAAAACGGATACGAATCTATCCTATCCCATGATCTGGGGCAATGACTGTTCCGCCAATATGATTTACCTCATGGCTTTAAGTTCTCTGTATCAGAAAACTCCCGATTTCGATGCAAAGGTTTCGGCCGGCCAGATGAATTTCAAAAACGATACGATGGTCGAAATTTACGAAAAACTGTTCATCGATTGGGCAGAAAAAGGATATTACAATGCAGAAACCTGCGGCACGATCGACCGCATGAGTAAAGCGGCTGCGCAGTTTGTTCTCGGAAAAACGGCGATGATGCGTTTGGGCGGTTGGGATCTCGCCGTTATCGACGAATTGATCGAAGAGAGCGGCGGTTCTTTGGATTACGGAATGTTCCCGATCCCCGGTGCTGATAACGATGGTTCGGTTCTTGCTGCCGCGGGCGAAGCGGTTGCCGTAAACGCAAAACTTTCCGAAAAAGAAAAAGGCGCCGCTTTGGAATTTCTGGATTTCTTTTTGCATCCTGCCGTAAACGGTGAAGTGTGCGGAATCATCAACAGTTTATCTCCTTATTCCGGAGTAGAGGTAGAAGCCAAAGATTGCATTACTGAACTGGGCACTTATTTGGATGATACTTCCAGGGGGTGGACAACATGGCCGCTCGACGTGCAGAATAAAATGGGCGAATGTTTGGATATCGTCAGCGAAAAAGGCGGGAAAGATGCAAAAATGAAGGTTTTGAATGAGCACCTTGATTATTTAGCGAGCTTGTGGAAATAAGAAGAAACGATCGGGCGGCGAAATATCATTTCGTCGCCCATTTTGGAGGTAAGCATGGCAAAAGAGATCACTGTTGCATCCGAGTGCGAGACAAGTATAGATTCTCGAAAAAAAAGCGATAGACGAAAAAAATGGGATAAATTTATCCGAAAAGACAAAATCGTGTTCAATGATAAATTTGCACAGGCAGTTTTTTTGCTTCCTGCCATACTCGTTTTTTCAGTGTTTACGGTTTATCCCGCCTTTACGTCGCTGTATTATTCGTTTACGGACTGGACGGGTATCGGGACCAATTATAATTTTGTCGGATTTGCAAATTATGCCGAAATGTTTCGGGATAAAAATTTGTTCCAAACGCTTCCCGTAACTTTTTATTATGCCGCATTAAATGCAGTTACGCTGTTGTTTGTGGCTTTTTTTATCGCGCTGATGTTAAATCGGCAAAGCATATTTACGGGTTTTATGCGCGTGTGTTTCTTTATTCCGATGTTGGTTTCTCCCTTGATCGTAGGATTCGTTTTCAAAGAGTTTTATGCGCCGACCGTCGGTGACGAAACGGGTTCGCTGAATAAAATTTTAATGCAGATAGGATTAGGATTTTTATCGACGAACTGGCTGGGAAACGAATATACGGCAATGATCGTCATCGTCTTGACCGGAGTATGGTATCAGGTCGGACAAACGGCATTGATTTACCTGGCAACGATGCAGGGCATTTCCGCAGAATATTATGAAGCGGCAACGCTCGACGGGGCAGGCTATTGGAAACGTACTTATCACATCACCTGGAAACTGATGGGCCCCGCTCTGATGGTCAATACGATCTTGTTGCTGATAAACAGTTTAAAACAATATGATATGATTGCTTTGCTTACAAACGGCGGGCCGGGCACATCTACAAAGGTGATCAACTTGGCGATCGTAGAACTATCGATCGCTTCGCAAAAGGTTGGTTTGGGGTGCGCCATGTCTATGGTCGTAACGGCGTTTACTTTTGTATTGGTATCGGTTACGCAAAAACTTTTATCGAGGAGGGCGACCGCACATGACTGAGAAAACGTTGCCGACGAGCATTGAAACGAAAAAGAAATTTTTTACAAAAAAAAGAATTTGTTCGATACTGATTACTTTATTTTGCTTATGTATGGCAGTTTTCATGCTCTTCCCGATGTATATGATCTACATAAACTCGTTTAAAAATTTTTTCCAGTTTATAATAGATCCTTTGTCGCTTCCAAAACCTTGGACGCTGAAAAATTATGAATATGCGGTCGAGAGTTTCAATTATTTTCGTCTGTTGCTCAATAATCTGGTTTTCGAAAGCGTTTCGCTGTTTTTTATCGTATTGTTGGGTGCGATGGCGGGTTATACGATCGCGCGCAGACCGAGCCGGTTCAAACGGATCATCTATATTTATATCGTAATGGGCATTACGTTGCCTACGTACACTGCTCTGTATCCGCAGATCAGGCTGATTTCCGATCTCGGGCTGACGGATACCTATGCCGGCGTGATCGTGTTGTACGTTGCCGCAGGTATGCCGATGAGCATCTTTTTATTCAACGGTCATTTCGGAGGCGCTTCTTCGGAATTGGAAGACGCGGCGAAAATTGACGGGTGTTCATATTATAGGCAGTTTTTCAGTATCTTTTTTCCGCTTTCAATCGCAACGTGCGCAACGCTCGTACTCGTGCAGGCCGTCAGTATCTGGAACGATACTACGTTTACTCCGTTAGTCATTTCCAAGGATTCGGCAAAATGGTCGTTGATGACGCAGTTGAATACCGCTATGGGCAGGATGATCGGGCAGGGAACGCGATGGGAAAGACTGTATGCCATTGCGGCGCTGTGTATGCTGCCGATGATCGTGCTGTTCTTTTTTGTCAATCGCTTTCTGATCCAAGGCGTTGCGGAGGGAGCGGTAAAAGGTTAGGAGAATACGAAATTTTGTATGTTTGAAATAGATTATAAAGAATATCTCGATAAGGTCTATGGCTGTTATCTCGGCGTGAGTATCGGAGGATTGGTCGGCGCGCCCTATGAGGGCGCGAAAGAAATCATCGACGTGCCGATCGATCTTTCGGGCATCGATCAGATGCTGTTTAACGACGACCTCGATTTACAAGTGCTGTTTTTTCAAGCGGTCGAAAAATTCGGAGTGCGGTTCAATGCGAATATGCTGGCGAATTTGTTTTTGAAGTGCTGCCCTTATTCGCCTGGCGAATATGCGATTTTTAAGAAAAATTATGCACGGGGGATTCTTCCCCCGATTTCAGGTACGTTTAACAATGAGTTTTATCATGAAGGAATGGGCTGTTGTATCCGCGGCGAACTTTGGGGTTGTCTGTTCCCAAACGATCCGCTGACGGCGAAAAAATATGCTTATTTCGACGGCTGCATGGATCACGCCAACGAATCGATTTATTCGGAATATTTTGTCGCTTCGCTCATCGCTTACAGTTTTGTTTATTCGGATATCGACAGGATCATTCGGTTGGCTACGGAGCAGGTGCCGCAGGAAAGCAAGTTCCGCCTTATGCTGGAAACGGTATCTTCTTGGTGTGACGAAACGTCACATCCTGATGCGCTGCGCGAAAAAATTATCCGGGAGTTCGGTCATCCGGACTGTACAAATGTGTTCCAGAATCTCGCATTTATCGTTGCGGGGCTAAAAATGTACTTTAACGATTTTGAAACATTGATCGAAAAGACGGTGCGCCTCGGTTTCGATACAGACTGTACGGGCGGTATCGTCGCGGCGGTATGGGGCGCCGTGCACGGCGCTTCGGCTTTGCAGAAAAAGTATGGGATAGATGAGGTCAAACTTGTTTTGGGGGTAAATTGCCCCGATTACAGCGGCAAGGTTTCGAAGTTTGCGGAGGCGGTCGCGCAAAAAGGCGCATCTTTTAACGACGAAGACCGCAGCGGCGTTAAAATCGTAAATGCGCCCTTGCCTCACGAAATTTGTAAGCAAAGCGTTTTATACGAACTCGTCGATTACGATCCCGTATTAGAATTCGATACGATGAAAACGGTAAAGATACGGGCGGATGTTCCCGAGGGAAGAACGGGCGAATTTTTTTATGAAAATGACCGTTTGAAAACCGTGTTCTTTTCCACGGAAAAGGAGGGGGACGGATACTTGCTTACCTTGGGAGTTTTGCTTGAAAAGGCGCCGCAAACGCCGGCTGATCTTTGCGGGAAAATAGTTTTTGAAACCGCTGACGGAATCGACGAAGACGATTGTATTCCGTTGGGGTTTGCTCCGCCCGTGATCTTTGAGGTATCGGCGCCGATATTCGATACGTTCGAGCACATTGTTTTTGAAAAGGGAAAAAATTATTACGGACATTTTGCAGGGGAGCAAGACGAAAACAAGCGTTTTGACCGCATCCGCGATTACCATTTGAATTATAAGATTCCGCTGCAAGATGAACGGGATTTTGCCTTACGCATTTCGCGGGGAGAACCGTTTTCCAATCAAAAGGTGATTGTGTATACGGATAAATTGTATTCCGAACGATTGACGGGATACCGCGGGCCGTGTTTGCTGTATCTTCGCCGAAAATTATACTTCGGGAACGATTGCATCTGTGCGATTTGGTGCGGCTGCGAAGGGCGCGCGGAAGTTTGGCTCAACGGCGAAAAATTGGCGGAAAATCACCAAAATACCTTTTTCACTTATGAAAATTTACATATCAATCGTGCGAAAATGAAGTGCGGCGAAAATGATCTCGTCATAAAATTATGGCGCGAAACAGGCAAAGAATGCTTTTCCTGCAATATTTTGAACGAAGGCGGGGTAATGGATTTTCCCGAACACGTTTTAAATTTTAAACAAATCAATTAAGGAGAAAAATGTTATGACGGCATTTAAGTATGTGGGAGGAATGGTGGGAAATCCTGATTTGCCTGCCGTAGAGTGGAGCGATGAGCAAATGCAGACCCTCAAAGACATGGGTATGAATTTTGCGCAGTTGAATATAGCCTGGAACGGGCGCCCGGGGAATGAACCTTTGAATCTGGATCATATGGACGACGAGATGATCAAGGTGTTTCAGTACCGCGTGGCGCAGTTGAAAAAATTCGGAATGAAGGGAATGCCGCATTTCGGGATGCCCAGAATGTTGATGTCTAAGCACGACGGAAACATTACGCCGTATATGACGCCCGCGTGCATACTCGAAGACGAAACCATGCGCAATAACTGGGCGATGATGGAAAAACTGATGCGTGCCTGTCCAGAGATCGACGATTTTATGTTCTATACGTACGATCAGCACGCCTGGCTATGCAGCGAGTTTGGCAGTTGTCCCAACTGCGCAGGTATTCCGTTGGACGAAAGACTGCCCGATTTTATCAACGCTTTTAAAAGAAAAATGGCGGAAGTCAACCCGAACTGTATTTTCTGGTGGCAGCCTTGGGAACTTTCGCTGGGACAGATCGCGGAGGTTTTGTATAAGATCGAACCGAACAATTTCGGCTTGATGATCAACACTGCCGGAAGCGAATCGTATTTTAACAATCTGGATAACTATTGGGTGCGCGGCATAGGCGCGATCGCCGAAGAACGAAATATTCCGATCATCGGAGAAATTCAATCCGCGGGGTCCGGTGTCGCGGGCGTCCCGTTGCAGCGCGTAGCCTGTCCCACGCTGGTTAAGCGTCAAATCGATATCGTAAAAAAACTTCCCACGTTCGTTGGCATCAAAGAACATTACGGCTATGCGTTTGAAAAATATTCCTCGAATATGATCTTTTTGACTGAATATCTGAAAGATCCCGAGGCGGATACCGATACGCTTCTGCGCCGTACGGCGTTGCATTACGGTAAGAACTGCGCGGAAGAACTGGTTTCGGCGTGGAAAATCGCCGAAACGGCAACGGATTTTATTCCTTTTGAATTTGTGTATCTGTATTCGAATATTTGCGGATATTCTCCCAAACACGATTTTAACGTGCCCATGGTGCAAGGCGTTCACGCCGATACCCCCGCATGGGAGAGCGACCGCAGAGCCTTCTTTTTGATTACGCATGATATCAGTTACCACCCGTGGGCGCTGGAAAATGCTGCGCTCAAATTTAAACAGGCGGCAAACCGTTTTGAAAAGATGGTGGATCTGATGAACAAGGCGTTGGCAAAAGCCGAGTATAGAATGACCGATCTGAAAGAGACGATCGAAGATATGGACCGCGTTATGCGTGCTTGCTACGGTCAGTATTATTACTTTAAAGAGAGCCTTGCGGCATACGATGCGCGCGTAGCTGTTTTTCAAGGCAATACGGAAAAGATCGAAAGGGCTTTAAAACGGTTCGACGATCTGATGCGGGGCGATATCCGCAATCAAAAAGAAGATGCGGTTATTGTAGAAAAATACCGCGAATTCAAAGAGGATTATAAAAAATTCTTTGAGGAAAATTATAAGCAGGAAGAACGTCTTTGGGCTACCTCTTATATTGAAAAAATCGATCAGAGATATTAAGTCTGGGAGGAGAAAATGATGCGTAAGCATATGCTGAAAAAGAGTGCAATGCTGATTATCAGTTTGGTTTTGGCTTTCTGTTTTTTGACCGCAGCGGCAGCGTGCGGCGGGGATAAGAAAAAAGATCCCCCCGACAATTCCGTGAAAGAAGAGGCGGGGCAAGTCGAAATCGTGAAAAAAGACTGGAAGGGCACGGAAGGATTTTGGGAGATCACAGACAATGTTTTTTACCAGAAACAAGATAAAGCAGCGGGGCGGCTGGTTTATCAAAAGCAGGTGGATCAGGATTACATAACGTTTAAAGCGCAGGTAAAACTGATGACTGCCGACGCTTCCGCGGGAATCGAATTCCGTTCCCAAAAAGAAGTTGAAACTTCGGATGCTTCGTTAACTACTTTTTCGCTCTCCGTCGCCGATGGCGCCGTGATGAAATTTCCGAGCGGCTCAGACCGCTACGGAAAGGGCAAAAAAAATATAAAAGCAGAGATCGGAAAATGGTACTCGCTGGAAATCATTTTAAACGGAACCGACGTTTCGTATTACGTAGACAGCACGTTGGTAGAACAGCGCACAGATTGTGCGATCAAAAAAGGCAACAAATATTTTGCTTTGCTCGCCCGGGGTGCCGATACGCGCATTAAAAACGTGCAGTTCGAAATGTTCACGCCCAATAATCTTTCGTGGGAAGAACTGTTGAACCGTTCCGACCTTGTAAAACAGGGGTACGACCGTTTTAGCGCAGCGCATTTCGAGTATCCCTATGTCGGGTTCGGAAGAACTTCTCTGCTTGTCAGCCCTTACGGATTTATGACGCCCAAAGCGGAGAGACCTTCCTATATAGGCAGCAATTACCGCGACGATCCGCAGTTTATCTACGACCTGTGGTGGGACGATACGATCAAGGTGGATCCGTTTACTTTTTCGGGCGGATATAACGTGGGCGGCGAGTTGGTCGAGGGAGATATGCTCGACGACGATACCTGCACATATAAACAGGCGGTTGACATCGACAGCGGCGTGCTTACGACCGATCTCACGTTGTCGGTGGGCGGCGAGTATATCAGATCCTCGCGAGAAATGATCGTAAATGAAGACGGAACGGTGATTTATCGGATCACGAACGGAGGACAAAAACAGTTTATGTTTAACCTGACCGTCCGCGATTCCGTATTCGGCGGGTTAGAATATCAGGTTCAAAAAGACGGGTATCTCGCCAAATGCAATTTGCGCAAGGATACTGAAAATAAGGCGTACGTACAGGTAAAAGCCGTGAGCGATGCGGGCTTTACGGTGCAAAACGACGGTACGATTCTGTTTAATGCTACCGACCAGCCCATATATATTTACATTGCGCCCGAATCGGATCTGACGTTCGAAGAAAATCACGATCCGAGCGCGAACGCTGCGGCGATTGCGGAGAAGGCGGTCAAAGCAGGATTCGACGCTGCGGTTCAGAACGCCAAGGATTGGTATGAAGCGTTTTATGATGCCGGCAGAGTTTCGATTCCCGATCTCGGCATGGCAAAATGGTATGTAAGGTCGCTATATTATCACGCCGTTTCCATGGCGGGAACGCGTGTTCCGCCCGGATGTTATTCGAACAATGTTGCGGGATTCTTCGGCGGACCTTGCCCCGAATTCGACCTTTCTCTATCGCAGTATATGCTGATGATGACCAATCATACGGACCTGGCGCAGACTACAATCGATTGGTACGCGAATACGCGGGATACATTGCGCGCCAATGCCGAAAGCGGATATGCCGACAAGACGGGGCATTCGCACGAAGCGGTTACGGGCGGATACCTGATCCCCTGGATCGCGGGATGGGACGGTTCTCCCACGCGCGGTCCCGAGGTCGGGCACGAGCAGGGTTGGGTAAGTATGTTTGCCGGTGCAAACGTGGCCGGTTTCATTTTAAACCAGGCGGAATATTTGGATACGGACAGGACGCTTGCCAAAGATATCATGCTTGGGCAACTCCGTATGATGATGTCGTTCTTTAAAAAGATAGACGGCATTTGGGTGCATGAAGGCGTTTGGGCAGGCGGCGATAATTATTCTGCAGGCAGTTTTTCCGAGTCGATGGCGGCGGTGTATTCGTTGATCACGATCAGCGATCTGCGCGAAGAGTATCCCGAATTATTTACAGGTGCCGAAAACGCAGAGATCGACGAGTGGCTCAAACGGCTTCCCGATATGCCTCCCTATAACGATCAGTTTACTGTGACGTACGATCCGGATAAGGCAATGTATACGATTGGGCATACAACGGCAAAAATCCCCGAAATGATCACTGAGGGTACGGGTTATGTCGGCGGTCCGACCAATAACGTGTATTTTTGGTACCACCTCTTGCCTTATAACGATCCCAATCTGGCGGGAACGCTCGTTTCGATTGCCGAAAGCGGACAATTCGATTATCATTTTAACACGGGTTGGTCCGCTACCGTTGCGGCGCGCGCGGGGCTGTCGGATTTCGCGTATGAGTTTACCAGATATATGCTGCGGCCGAGTTCTCTCTACGATGATTGGTATTTTACCGAGAACGTAAACGATTCGGAGGATTTTAAACGCTCTCCCGAACTCGGTTCGCACGGTTCTTACGTTATGGCGATCAGCGCCATGATGTTCGACGGGGAAACGGACGAGTATATAAAAACTTTCCCGGCAATTCCCAGAAAGTGGCAGGCGATCGGGGTGGATTTCGACCGTATGCTGGCAAAGGGGAAAATCGAGGTTTCGGGTAAGTTCACGAATCAGCAAACAAGCGTTACGCTGAACAACCTTTCGGGACAAGAAGCGATCCGCGACGTTTACGTCAGGGTACAGGAAGGCAGCGGCGCTGCGAGGTATAACGGGAACGAATATGAGATCGTCGATGGCTGCATGGCATTGATACCCGATGTACGTATTCCCGCGGGAGAATCGGTCACGCTTACGGTCGAAGGCATCGAAAAGGACGTAGAAATAGAAGAGTTTAAAGGCTTATCGCCTGTGGCGCAGAGCGATCGGGTCCGTACGGAAAATGTTCCGTTCAGTTGGACGGCGGCGGATCATGCTTGTTCATACCGTTTGGTCGTTTCGAAATATTCCGATCTGAGCACGCCGCTGTTCGATAAGAACGTCGGGCTCACAACGCTTTATTATCCGCTGGATACTGAGGAACAGATCGATCTCAGCGAAGGAACGAAATATTATTGGTCTGTATACGCCGTTCACGGCAGCAGCGAACGTCAGATGTCGCAGAAAGTACTGTCGTTTACAACGAAAGGCGGGGGCGCAGAGCCTGTGGATCCGTTACCCGACGGGACTACGATCGAAGTCTTCGGTAAAACCTGGGGCGTAAATCAGTATGCGGCTGCGGTCGATGACGGCATTCAGGTTACGAGCATTGTCGGATATCAGGAAAATAATCCTACGGGCGCATATTTTGAAACAGACAAGGATTTTATCGTCACCGTCTCTGTTGAAATGGGTAAACTCGGCAAAGCGGGCATCGAAATTCTGTCCAACGGAAGTTATCAGTTCGTGCGTACGGAAGACGGGCGAATTTCAAGTTACGGAAGTCTCGCCGGCGGAGGGATGTCGCCCGACGACGGGCCGGAAGTCACCGGAAAAGTTACATACCGTTTGAGTCGGTTAAACGGCGTGGTCAGTACCTATTACAAACTTGAAGGTGAAAACGACTTTACGAAAATTATGGAAGGAGAACTTCCCTCGGCGCTGAACGGTCAAAATATCCGCGTTTATTTATGTGCGATTTCTTCATATTACGATCAAAGTACGCAGGTCATGGCAAAATTTACCGATTATACAGAAGAGTTTTTCGAAGCGGGCGAGCCTTCGGAGCCGGGTGAAGAGATTCCCGAGGGCGAAATCGTTGCCGCAGGTCAGACGGTTTCGGTAAACGGTATTACGTTGACTGCCTCGGAAGGCGCTAATATCGTAAAAGGGCAAAACGGGGAAGCGGAAAGCGTTATCGTAAACAGTATAGAGGGCAGGAACGATGCCGACCCTACGGGCTTTTACTTCAACATATCGCAAAACTTTGAGTTTACTGCAAAATTCCGTACCGACGGTTTGGGAAAGAGCGGATTGATGTTACAGGATCCCGCAGGGAAATATATGTTTATCCGTTCGGAAAACGGTACGATTTCCAGTTACGGCAGTATGCAAGACGGTTGCGGGAGCGGCAATGCGGGGAATATAGATGGCTGGATCTATTTCAGACTTGCGATGGAAAACGGAGTTTTGTATACCGCGTATTCAGCAGACGGTCAAACGTTTACAAAAGTCGTCAATGATATTAAACTGTCTTACAATGCCGATACCGTATTCAAATTTTGGCTGTTCGCTTCGCAAGACGGTGCGGGCGGGGCGGTAAAGGCTGCACAGTTTACAGAACTTTCGTTGATTCAGACGCCGTATGAACAACCGGAAACAGGTATACCCTCGGGAAGTACGGTTGATGTATTCGGGAGGCAATTTACGTCGACGAGTGAAATCATAAAAACAGAGAACGGGTACAGGATCGCGGGTGCGGGGCTGCCCGATAACGCGCCTGCGGGAATGTACACTGTTTTGAACGGGGATTTTGTTCTCGAAGCAAAACTGAACATTCACCTTGACGGAGCGACTGCCGGACTGACGTTTCTGACCGAAAAAAACAATTATATGTTTGTCCGCTCGACAGGTGACTATAAACTGGAAAGTTACGGCAATCTGAATACGGGCGCAAGCGGCGTCGGCGGTACGGAAATCGGGTATACAGGCGGTGAAATCACATTAAAAATCGTAAGAAGCGGCAATACGGTTACGACGTATTATAAGTTAGGGGAAAAAGAGTTTAAACAATTCAGCGCGCTTGTGATCGACGAACAATACATAGGCGACAGCGATTCGCTGAAAGTATATTTTGCAGTCAACGGCGGCGGGATCAGTTCTTCAATGGAGATCTCCGAATGTAAAATAACACAGTGATATAACGTTCAATAAAATCCCCCTTATGATTAATATAAGGGGGATTTTTGCTGAAAAAATCATGTCGGTATTGCTTTACATAACCTGTTGGGCAGTCCATATTGATTACTTTTTTAACGGCAATGGTGATTTTTATTTCAGATCAATCGTCGTCAGAAATATTTTCCAGATCGAACAGTGCGGAATCGTAGAATTCCCGATAATTCATATTGAATGCGCGGCAGATGTTCAGAATGGTTTTACTTCGGGGATCCTTGGTCTTGCATGATAAGAGCACAGAGATCGTGGGGTGCGGAACGCCGCTCATTTTCGAAAGTTTGTAGAGGTTGACGCGGTTTTCTTTCATGAGTTGTTTGATGCGCGTTGCATATGCCTGACTTAATTCCATAGAAGATTTCTCCTTTTTTATGGATATACTACTATGTTATCCAATTTACATATGTAAAAATACTAACAAACGCGCAAATTTTTTCGGAACATTCGGGAATCGTTGTAAGAGCGGTTTTTTCAGTTTAAAATAAAAGGAGGTTTCCGTTCGGAAACCTCCTTTTTTAGAAAATTAAAAAGCAGATTCGTATGAATCCGCTTTTTTGTTCTTAGTAACGGTCTGAACCGTACGGTTTTCTGCCGTAGCCGCCGTTGTTGCGCTGAGCCTTGCGGGCTTTTCTGCAATCGGGGCATCTTACAGGTTCGTTGTCAAAGCCTTTTTCTTTATAAAAAGCTTGCTCGGCTTCGGTAAAGATAAAATCATTTCCGCAATCCTTGCATTTGATTGTCTTGTCTGCCATACAAAAAGCATCCTCCTTTTAAAATTTCATATGGGTAAGTGCTTTTTTTGTGACAAACATTGTTCAGACAAATATGCAATTCCTATATGCTAAAATTTTAACATAAATCTTAAGAAAAGTAAACTATTTTTCGGAAAAATTTATAAAAAATTTAAAATCAGTTCCACGAGATAGACGGAAGCGATGCTCGCGAGGGAAACGACGAGCAAACTTCGCTTAAAAAAGGCGAGGATGAGCGCAACGATCGCGCCGACAATGCCCGAAACGAGAAAACTCGTGGAAAAAAAGATGCCGGGAAACACCATGACCGCCAGCACGCTGTACGGAATATAGTAGAGAAACGATTGAACGAACCGATTTCGTATCTTTTTTCTGAGCAGCACCATGCTCACGACGCGGCAGGCATAGGTGACGAGCGCCATCACGAGGCAGCCGAGCAGCATACTTTTAAGCGTCATCGTCTTTCTCCTTCGGCTCGCTCGTTTCGGGCTCGGCATGCGGGAACAGGAGCGATACGACTGCCGTGCAGACGACGGAGCAGAGAATGATCGTCCAACCCGACGGCACGCGGTTCAGATACGGAATGAAATAAAACGCGCAACTCGCTGCGACGGATAAGAGCACGAGAAAAAGGATGCTCTTGTTTTCCCTTGCGGGCGGTACGATGATCGCGACGAACATAGCGGAGAGCGCGATGCCGAACGCGCTCATCAGCGCGTCGGAAAAGATGTCTCCAAGCGCGGCGCCGAGCACGGTTCCCGAAACCCAACCGAAATAAGAGCAGGCGATAAGCCCCGAAAGATAGGGGAAAGTGAGTTTGTTCGGTTGGCGCACCGCCACGGCAAAGTTTTCGTCGGTCACGCCGAACGCCACGACGAGCCTCTGCCAAAGCGGAAACCCTTCGCCCATTTTCTGGGAAAGGGACAAAGACATTACCGTATAACGGATATTGATGATGAGCATGGTCGTGAACAGTTCCAATATGCCCGCGCCCGCCGCGATCAGGTCTGTGCCCGCCGCCTGCCCCGTGCCCGTAAAGTTGGTCAGCGATACGAGAATGGGAAACCACAGCGGAAAGCCGTGCTCCCTTGCGAGCACGCCGTAGGCGAATGCGACCGAAACATATCCGAGCGCGATGGGGATCCCGTCCTTGACGCCGCGCATGAATTTCATAAATTTGCCTCTTTGTATGTAATATCTTACAAATTATAGCATAACCGCGGAAAAAACGCGACAAAAATCGCGCCCCGCGGCGAAAATTTGTTTTCCGATTGTAAAAACGCGGCCATTATGGTATAATTTACCGAAGAAGGAGTAAAGGTATGAAGACGGATCGGCTCTTGGGCATTCTGACGGTGCTTTTGCGGCAAGACAAAACGACGGCGAGAGAACTCGCCGAAAAGTTCGAAGTATCCAAACGCACCATCGTGCGGGACGTGCAGGCGCTGTGTCTCGCGGGTTTCCCCGTCTTGACCGAACAGGGCGCGGGCGGCGGCATATCGCTGATGGAGGGTTTCACGCTCGACAGGACGCTCCTGACCGCCAAAGAACTGCGCGCCGTGCTGACGGGGCTGAAAAGTTTGGACAGCGTGAGCGGCGACAACAAGTACAGGACGCTCATGCAGAAACTGGGCGCTTCCGCGCCCGAAACGCTCGCCGCGGGGGAGCACGTTCTCATCGATCTCTCTTCCTATTATAAACAGTCGCTCGCGCCCAAAATTTCTCTCTTGCAGGCGGCGATGGAAAATTCGTATCGGGTGCGCTTTTCCTATTTAAACCGCGGCGGGGAGAGCGAACGCGTTGTCGAGCCGTATTATCTTATCTTTCAGTGGTCTTCCTGGTATCTCTACGCCTATTGCGAAGCGCGGCAAGGATACCGTTTGTTTAAACTCAACCGCATGGACGCACTCACTCTTCTCCCCGAACGGTTCGAGCCGCGCGCGCCCGCGCCGCCCGATCTGAGCGCGGAGCGCGTATTCCCGACCGCGATCGAGGCGGAAGTGCTCTTCGATGCGTCGGCGGCTTGGCGGCTATGCGAGGAATTCGGCCGCAAAAGTTTTACCGTGCGGGAGGACGGCAGATTGTACTTCCGTTTCGGATTCGCGGATGCGGAGAACCTGTTCACATGGCTTTTGAGCTTCGGCGCCGCGGCGACGCTTTGCGAGCCGAAAGCGCTCCGCAATGAGTTTTTGCGGTTCGTTTCGGGCATTTTGCGAAATTATGAGGAAAGATGACATACAGTTGTCATCTTTGCCGTGCTATAATAAGCGCATGAAGTACGAAATCATACGGACGGAAACGATGCGGCTCGTCGGATTTGCCGCACGCACCAACAACGGCGCGCCCGACTGCGGCGCGGTCATCGGCTCTCTGTGGCAAAAATATTTTAAGGCATTCGGCTATGCGCGAGCCTCTTACTGCGTCTATACCGACTATGCGGGCGACGAAACGGACGATTACACCGCCTTTGTGGGCTGCGAGGGCGATGCCTTGCCCTCGGGCGGGCGCGCTGTGGAAATTCCCGCGGGGCTGTACGTCGCCTTTTCGCTCGCTTGCACAACGGAGAACGCGCCGCGCGCCGTGGCGCAGTTCTGGCAAAAACTTTGGACGGGCGGATTGCCCCGCGCCTTCGTCGCGGATTTCGAAGAGTACGGCGCAGAAGGCGTGCGCGTGTTTATCCGCGTGAATGAGGAGGATCTCGAAACATGGCGACAAACGATCGGGTCATAAAACAGATTTGCGAGGCGTTCGCGCCCGCGGGCGTCACCTGCAAAAAAATGTTCGGCGAGTACGGTTTGTTCGTCGACGGCAAGGTTTTTGCGCTGGTCTGCGACGATACGCTGTTCGTAAAGCCCACGCCGAGCGCGCAAATGATGCTTGAAGGCGCGCGATGCGCCCCGCCGTATGCGGGCGCGAAGCCCATGCCCGTTCTCGACGATTGGTCAAACAGCGGCTTTCTGTGCGAACTCGTTGCAGCCGTGAAAGACGAACTTCCCGCGCCCAAAAATAGAAAAAGGAGTTGAAAATGGCGTTCGATTATAAAAAGGAATATAAAGATCTGTATATGCCCAAATGTGCGCCCGTGCAGGCGGACGTGCCCGCAATGGGGTATTTCTGCGTGAGGGGAAAAGGAAATCCGAACACGTGCGAAGATTATAAAGCGGCGCTGGAAATACTTTACGGCCTGTCGTTCACGGTCAAAATGAGCAAGATGAGCGGCGACACGCCCGCGGGCTATTTTGAATACGTGGTGCCGCCCCTGGAAGGATTCTGGTGGATGGAAGAGGACGGAGATCCTGCCGATAAAGATAAATATTGCTGGCTTTCGATGATCCGCCAGCCCGAATTCGTGGACGGGAACGTGTTTGCTTGGGCGAAAGAGCGCCTTTTTGCAAAAAAACCGCAGTTGGATCTGTCGAAAGCGGAATTCCGCGTTATCCGCGAGGGACTTTGCGTGCAGGCGATGCACCTCGGAAGTTACGACGACGAACCCGCTACATTTGCGCGCATCGACGCCTACATTCGCGAAAACGGCTTGGAGCGCGCGGGAAGGTATCATCACGAGATCTATCTGGGCGATCCGCGCAAAACCGCGCCCGAAAAACTGCGCACGGTATTGCGGGTGCCCGTACGCAGAAAGGAGATTCTATGAAACTGAAAAGTATGCTGTTGGCGGTGCGCGATTTGCAGGCTTCCGTCGCCTTTTATAAAGAGGTGTTCGGGCTGCGCGTCGTCGCCGATTTCGGCGCAAACGTGACGCTGACGGGCGGGCTCAGCCTGCAAACTCTGGATACGTGGGAAGCGTTCATCGGCAAAAAGCAAGTCGTTTTCGGCGGCAACGACGCGGAAGTGTACTTCGAGGAGGATGATTTCGACGCGTTTTTGAAAAAATTGGAAGGGGCCGAAGTCCGCTACGTGCATCCACCGCTAGAACAGTCCTGGGGACAGCGCACCGTGCGCCTGTACGATCCCGACGGGCATGTTTTGGAGATCGGGGAAAATATGCGCGCCGTCTGCCGCCGCTTTGTACAACAGGGGATGAGCGCGGAGCAGATCGCCGTCCGCATGGACATTCCAGTAAAAGACGTGCGCGCGCTGCTGCGCTGAAAAATTCCTGCCGCTCCGAAAACGGGGCGGTATTTTTTACGTAAAATAAGTTGGCAAAGCCGCCGTTTTGTGGTAAACTGAAAGAAAAACAACCGGTAACCCTTTTGAAAGTTACAAACAGTTACGGATGAGGCGGGTATGGAAAAGAAACAGAAACAAAGACAAAAAGTACGCAGAGAAGACGTAGCCAAAGAGGCGGGGGTATCTTCCGCCGCCGTTTCCTATGTCTTAAACGGCACCAAGCGTCTTTCGCCCGAGGTGGAAGAGCGCGTTCTCGAAACGGCAAAGCGGCTCAATTATCTGCCCAACCGCATCGCGCAGTCGCTTGCGGGCAGTAAGTCGCACACGCTCGCGTTCATGACGGCGGATATCACAAACGTCTATCAACTCGACGTCATCAAGGGCATGCAGGAAGCAGCGCTCAAAAACGACTATATCGTGTATATATTCGATGCGTTCGGGAACGTCGATCGGTATATCAACCATCTCATCACGCGCAGGGTGGACGGTATTTTCGTTTCCGCCGCGCCCGATTTTTTATCGGACGAACTCCTTTGCGAACTTCGCGACGCGGGAATAAAAGTACTTGCGGATTTTTCGCGCAGCACTTATCTTCCCGACGTTTCCTATATCATGTCGGATATGTACGACGGCTTTATGCAGGCGGTCGCCTATTTAAAGGAACTGGGACACAGGAATATCGGGTATTTAAGCGCGTTCGACGAGTCGTGCTATTACGACGTGCGCCTGCCCGCGTTCAAGATCGCCATGCGAAAACTTTTGGACGCGGGCGTGCCCGCCATCGAATACGGCGGCTGGCCGTATACCACCTCGGAGGAACTGGGCGGCAGACTCATGGAGCGCATGATGGACGAACACCCCGAAGTGACCGCGGTCATTGCGACGAACGATCTGATGGCGATCGGCGCGATGAAGGCTGCCAAAAACCGCAATAAGCGCGTGCCCGAAGATTATTCGGTCATCGGCGTGGATAATATCGGAAAGAGCCGGCAGTGCGAACCGCCGCTCACCACGCTCGATCAGAGCGGCAAGGCGTACGGCGCGCGCATTTTCCAAATATTATACGACAACATCATGCAGGATACTACGGGCAAATACATCGAGCCCATGCGCCTTTTAAAGCGCGGCTCGACGGCGCCCGTTTCTGACGGAGGCAGGAAATGAACGGATTTCAAGGCATACGGGATTTTATGCGCGAAATGGTGGAAAGCGGCAAAATTTCGGGTTGCGCAGCCGCGGTTTACCGCCGCGGGGAATGTCTGTTCCGCGAATTCGTCGGATACGGCGACGCGAAAAAAACGATGCCTCTCGGCAAAGACAGCGCTTTCCGCCTCGCCTCGATGACCAAGCCCGTCACTGCGGCGGCGGCGCTCGTCTGCCGCCAGAGGGGGCTTCTGCGGCTGGATGCGCCCTTATGCGAATATCTGCCCGAATTTTCGCGGATGTTTCTCGCCCGAAAGACGGAAAACGGCTTTGAGCGAGGAGAGGCGGCGAAAACACCCGTGACGCTTTTGCACCTTCTGACGCATTCTTCGGGGCTCGGCTCGGGTCCTGCGGGCGATTTTCAGTACTCCTCTGTCAAACCGCGGGAAGGGGATACGCTCGCCTCAACGGTAAATCGTTACGCGGGCGTGTGGCTGGATTTCGAGCCCGGATCCGCGCAGATGTACAGTCCCGTGCTCGGGCTGGATACGGTGGCGCGCGTCGTCGAGATCGTATCGGGCGAGCCTTACGGCGATTTCGTGCAGAAAAATATTTTTGCGCCCCTGCATATGGATCATACTTCCTATCGTCTGGAAGATTTCGAAAAGAAAAATATCGTTCTTTCCTGTGCCTGTCACGACGGCGTGCTCGAAGATTTCGAAACGCTTCACAATTTCGATGATTTTCCCGCAGGTTACACGGGCGGCGGCGCGGGATTGCTGTCTACGTTGGACGACTACTCGAAATTCGCCGAAATGCTGCGCCGCGGCACAGCGGGCGGCGGCGAAATTTTGACGAAAGAGAGCGTCGGTCTGATGAAAAAACCCTGGCTGGACGATACGATCGAAGGGATGTGCGACATTTTCAACTGGGGGCTCGGCGTACGCGCCCTGCGCGCGCAGAGCGAAGCGCAGCCGCTTTCAAAGGGTTCGTTCGGTTGGAGCGGCGCCTACGGACCGCATTTTTGGGTAGATCCCGAAAAACAGGTTTCGGCGGTCTACATGCACAACTCCCTGACCTACGGCGGCGCGGGCGCGCCGCACACGCTCCGCTTTGAAAAAGAGGTCATGAAAGCGCTCGAAAAATAAAGAAATCATTGAATTGTCCGCTGACCGCCCGCATAGGGAACGTTCCCTATGCGGGCGGTCTTTTTATTACAAAATTTTCACAAATTATTTTTTCATAACGTATTGACAAAGGCTCTTTCTCATGATATACTTTGGGTAAGTTATACGTGTAAACGAAAAATAAAAATTATTAAGTTACCGTAGTAACCAAATATTTCCTTTTTAAATTAGGGTACCCTAATTTTTTCTTGTGCCATTGGCACAAGAAAAAATTAGGGTACCCTAATTTTTTCTTGTGCCATTGGCACAAGAAAAAACATTTTAACGGTTTCTCGGGCGGCGCGGTTTCCGTGCGGCTTGGAATAATAAAAAGTAAGGAGTAAAGGAAAGTGAAAAGAGTTCTGGCTTTGATTCTGACTATGGTCGTCGGCTTGGGCTTACTGACTGCCTGTGCGCCCGATCAGGACACGTGCGATCATAACTGGTCGGAATGGACGGTCGTGACGGAAGCGACGTGCACGGTGGACGGATCGGAAAAGCGGACTTGCAGTATCTGCAAAAAGGAAGAGACCCGTCCTATTACTGCGGCGCATCAATGGGGCGAATGGAAGATTGTCGAGCCGGCAACGCATGAAACGCCCGGACTGAAAGAGCGCGAGTGCTCCGTCGACCATGAAAAGCAGCAGGAAGAAATTCCCGCGTACGGCGGCGAGCATGAGTATAAGTTGGATAAAATCATCGAAGGCGACTGCGTTACCAAAACCGTCTACGAGTACAAATGTTCCGTTTGCGGCGATATCAGGAAAGAAGAGGGCAACATCGTTCCCGATAAGCACGTCGGGACAAAATACGACTGCGGTCTCCACTGCGAATTCTGCGGAAAAGATATGGACCATGCCGCGACGACTTGCGGCGTGGAAGGGCATTTTAAATGCGACGGGCTGGATCATACCCAGTGCGCCATCGAAAAGGCCTCCAACATGAAACTCACCGCCATCGACGATGGTAAAGCGTGGCGTCTCGACGGCTTTACCTCCGCGGGGGACAGGACGGAAGTATTCGTGCCCGCCTTTGTAGACAATAAACCTGTCACGGAGATCGGAGCCATGGCCTTTGAAGGGTATCTGGATGCCGGCGACGATGAATCTGTCATCGATTGGCTGGATATGGTCACCTATATTTACATACCCGATACCGTCAAGACGTTGGGTGAATATTTCGCTTATGATATGGACGCTTTGGAAACCGTGCGCCTGCCCAAATCTGTCGAGAACTGGGAACAGCATACTTTCTTTGCCGTACCCTCTTTAAAGACCTTGAATATTCCCCGCGGCACGACTTCTTTGAAAGGAAACGTCGGTTCGCCTTCTTCGGATACGGAATATGCTTTGGAAAGCATTACTCTTCCCGTTACGTTTGCCGATCTGAACTGTTTGAAAAATTTCTTCCTGAACAGCAAAGTTTCGGCGATCAACTACGAGGGGAGCGAGGAATCCTGGGCGGCTCTGCTTGCGAAAGTGACGGATTCTGAGTACAAAGGGAAACTGGAAGAAATAACGCCCGTTTATAATTATAATTACAATACCCTGTACGCCGCGGAAACTGCCGATATGCAGGTGCGCCTGGCCGGTTTCGCGTTCGAAGCCGTGGAAGGCGGCTACGCGATCACGGGCTGCACGGGTACGGTTACGGACACCCTGACCATTCCCGCCACGCTGCTCGGTAAACCTGTCGTGGCATTGGCGAACGACGCGCTCAGCGGTGAACCTTATGGAAACGACGAAGAGGGGACAAACTCCAATCCTCTGAGCAAGGTAAAAACGATCGTGTTCGAGGCGAAACTTACAAGTATCGGCGATTATAACTTCTACGGAATGGACGCATTGACCGAAGTCGTATTGCCCGCAACGGTGACGTACGTCGGTTCGCAGTGCTTCTATAACTGTAAGAATTTGACCAAAGTCGTTATCCCCGACGGAGCGACGGTAGATATGAGCCGCGCGCCCTTCGCAAATTGCCCCGCGCTGGTCGAAATCGAATTGCCCGCCACGCTTAAAAATCAGAGTGCGGAAGGTGCGTTTGCCAATGCCAACGAGGCTTTGGCGATCACCTTTGGAGGAAATTCCAATCTTTGGTATTATTTGACGAGCGCGGCGTCTGCCAATCTTGCAAAAGCGACAATGACGTATAACGGCGGAAAGACCATCGAGCAAGACGGCAACGGCACCGAATTTATCTTAAATGACGACGGCGAATCTTATACCTTGGTCGGCTTCTACGATACGGTCAAAGCGGGCGAACCTTTGGCGCCTGTCGGGGCGTATACGGTTCCTACCGAGTTTAACGGAAAGCCGATAACGGGTATCGGTGCAGCGGTATTCAATGCCAAAGCATATGCAAACGAAGAGATCGCTACCTGGATGAAGACGATGGTCGCGCTGATCATCGGCGTGATGACGCCGAACGCTGCCGGTGCTTTCGATTATTCCGATAATAACGTGAAGAATATCGGTAGTCACAATTTTGTTGCGATGGAAAGCGTTGCGCAACTTCGCGTTCCCACCGAAATCGACGATACCGTTATGGTAGGCTGCTATATCGATATCATCGGGGCAAACTTCATTCGCGTTCCCCGCGGTGTGGAAACCATGACCGATTGTTTCCAGTGGTCCAATGCATTCTTTAACGGCGTGGCTGCAAGATGGCTCGTGTTGCCTTCTTCGATAAAAGAGTTTAACGGCAACAGTTGGACGGGTAAAGCAAACGGATTCGGCGTAGTTATGGATTGCGCAAATGCCGATGCGGGCGCTGAATTTGAAAAAGTAATTGATGCAAGCCATTGTACGCGCAGCGATTGGGAGGGAGCGGTCGTTCCGTTCTTCAAAACGTTCTCCGGAGCAAGCTTGGTCGTGGGTGAAGGCGGTGCTTTCAATTATGATTTATTCTTGACTCTCGGATTCTAACACATGATCATCGTTCAAAGGGGGAAGGTGCTTTTCAAGAGGCGTCTTCCCTCCTCGATGAACGGAAATTTCGGAAAAAAGTGTATGAAGATCAAAAAGATATTTTCTCTCATGACGGCATTTTTGTGCTTGTTCGCGCTCGTCGCGTGCGGAGAAAAAGAGGTTCCGCCCTCGCCGCCGCCCGAAGATAGTTTCGAACAGTACAGGGAAATCCCCGTCGATTATACCAAGATCGACGCAACGTACGAAGACAGCGCGCTCAACTTGTGGTTCTCGCACGCCTTTTCCAAAACGGCGAAAGGCGATACCCATTCTACGGGGCGCGATACGTATAAAATCTATATGGGCAAAAACGAAAAGGAAAATTGCCAGTTCTTTTTGAGCGCCGCCACGGAAAAATCCTTTTCGCTCGCGGCGAGCGATTTCCGTTCGGAAAAGGGCGACATCGTTCCCGTTTCCCTCTTCTATCAGTATTATTTTACCATGCCTTTCGAAAACATGGAGCAAGAGGTGCCCGACGCGATCCCTCCCGTCAAAGAGGGCGCAACGTTTACCTTAAACGCCAACGAATCTGTCGGATTCGTATTGCAGGCGAAAACTTCCGCGGATACGCCCGCGGGCGAATATACCGCGACGCTCGAAGTATTCGACGGGGCGGGGCGCCAGATCAAGACCGCCAAAGTATTTCTGCACGTGTGGGATTTCGTCCTATCGGACGACACCGTCTGCCGCACGGCAATGTGGATCGACAAAAATACTTTGATGGGGCACGATTATAAGACGCTCTACGATTATCTGTTGGATAACCGCGTCAACGCTTACGATCTTCCCTATGCGCTCGACGATCCGCGCGTGGACGAATATCTCGACGATCCGCGCGTCAACGCTTTCAATATTTTAGGATTCAAGTTCAATAAAGAATCGGGCAAGGGCGACGAACAGATCAAATCCGCCATGCGCGCGGCGTATACCAAACTTTCCGTGAAAGAGGAATGGAACGAAAAGGGCTACTTTTATCTGGTGGACGAACCTAACCCGAGCGAGATTCAGAAACTGGGGTGGATCAAAATGTACGGCGAGTGGCTGGAAGAGTGCTACCCCGGTTACCGCCAACTCTCTCCCTTTTTCACAGATCAGTGGTACGACACCGCAAAGACGCAGGACTGGATCGAGTTTTTGCGTCCCTATATCAATATCTGGGTTCCCAAGACCTACGCTTACACGACGCTGCGCGAATACGGACAGATCGTGGGCGGGAAATGCCTGTATAAAGAGGGGCAGGAAGCGGAACTCGACGCGAAATTCGGCAGTTATCCGAAACGCATTCAAAACATGGTCGAACAGGACGGCGACGAGGCGTGGTGGTACGTGACTTCCCAACCCACCGATCCCTATATCACGCTGAACACGACCGAACCCGGCGTGGCGTACCGCATTCTGTTCTGGCAGCAAAAACTGAACGGCGTGAGCGGTTTTCTGTATTGGAGCGTCAATTACTGGTCGGGCGACGGCTGGAACAACCGCGAAGGCGAGTGGACGGAGGGCAGCAAGACCTACGGCAACGGACAACTCATCTATCCGGGCGCGAAAGTGGGCGAAAGCGGTCCCGTCGGATCTCTGCGCCTCGAATCGGTGCGCGACGGCATCGAGGATTATCAGGTATTTACCATGCTGGAAAAACTCGTCGGTAAGGAAAAAGTAAACGAACTGATCCGCCGCACGACCACTCACGCGGCGGTCTGGGAGCGCGACGAAGATCATTTTGCGGGCGAGCGCGTGATTTTGGGAAATTATCTCGAAGCACTCTCGTCGAAAGCATAAAAGGAGAAAGATACAATGAAAAAATGGATTGCGTTTACAATGGCTCTCGCAATGTCGCTCACGCTCGTCGGCTGCGGCGGCAACGGCGGCGGCAATACGACGGACGAGCGCATCATGCACATTGACGGGCTTGCGGACGATCTGTATCCCAACCTGGAACGCATGGACGCGTCGGGCGACAACAACTTTGCGGGTTCCGTCGACGTGGATATCGTGTTCGGCAAGACCAAACCCGGCTGGGAAGCGGTGGAAAAAGCCTACGAAAAAATTCAGACGGGTGTGGACGTGCGCCTCAACGCCCATTCGGACGGCACCTATCTCAACGACGTGACCAACGCCGTGAACAACGCCAATACCGATTGGGATATCTTTCAGGGCAACCGCGTTTCCAACGTGAGCAGCGCGGCGATCAACCTTTCCTCGCAGTTGTTCGACGAAAATCACTATGCGGGAAAGGAGATAGACGATCCCGACGTAGAGGAGGGCGCATCCAAAATGTGGCAGAGCGTGCTCTCGACCGACGCGTACATCACCGATAAGTCGGGAAGCAACACCGCCTGTTATATCATGAACAGCGAATCTCTCTCCACCGCCTGGTTCGTCAACGAAACGGCGTTCAAAGCGGCGGTGGAAAATGGCTATAAAAACGAGGACGGAAAAGCGGAAATGCCCGTTACCTGGGACGATCTGGTCAATCTTTGCGCCGCTTTGAAAGAAGCGGGTTACACAAATCCCCTGGGCCTTGCGGGCGACAGCGCGTCCGTCAACGAATCGCAGTTTGCCTGGCTGTTCCGCGTCTACGGCGACCAATATTACCGCGATCTGTATCCGAATATCAACGTACAGGAAGGGGACGCGATCTATACGGATTCCAATTTGGAATTCGCTTTCGATCTCGAAGATCCGCAGCCCGAATCCAATCAGGGTTACAATCCCAGTCACACGCGGTTCTGGAATTCCCTCCTCGACGAAAACAACGAATACAATCAGGGGAAAAACATATCCTACGTGGGCGCGAACAGCGATAAATTCGCTTGTTTTCTGGATAATCTCTATAAAATACGCGACTATCTGCCCGACAATTTCACGACCGTGAAATTCGAAGAAGTGCGCGATTCTTTCATGAGCGCGACCGGAAAATCGTCGCCCGTCGTTCTTCTCGATTACACGGGGTTCGGGCTGACGTTCGGGACAGAATCGCGCGGGTTCGACATCGATTTCTTCGATTATCCGTGCATGACTTGCGATCACGAGGAAAAGCACGTGACGACCGATTTCGTGCGCGACGTGGGCGGCAACGGCGGATACCTTTCCGTGCTGCGCCATAAGAGCGACGCCATGCAGGAAAAAATGAATATTGACTTTTTGAAATTCTTTATGTCGCCGTACGGCCAGTCCATTTACTACAACGCCTTGCAGGGCAACAAGATCGCGCCCGACGGACTGTCCACCGTGCTCGATTTCGCCATTCCCGAAACTTGGAAACAGTTTTTCGAGAGCGATAAGATACAGTTCAACGGGCTGTGCGACGTGAACTGGTACAACAACAACTTTATTTATCACGTAAACGGGCAGAGCGACAGCCGCGAAGCGCACGTGAACGTGGTGCATAAGTTATACAAGACGGGAAAATACGATTCGGCGGCGGATGCGATCGCGGATTTCCAGAAGACCTGGGACGAAGCGGTGCGCGCGGGATACAATAAACTGTGCGAAGGCATGAATTGGAGCAAAGAACTTTGGAAAAAGCCCGGTACCAGCCCGATCGTCTGACGGAGGACTCGCAATGAAATGCAATAAAAAGGCATTCGTGACCATGCTCGTTTCCGCAATTTTAGCGCTCGCGCTCTTACTGACGGGCGGGATCCTTCTTTCGCGCATGCCGCACAACAGCGTCGTCGCGTCGGCGGAGGGCACCACGGTCACGAAGATCGCGCGTTCGTACACCGACGACGGTTGGTATTACGGCGACAGCGCGGGCAATCTCGTCAAACTCAGCGAAGAGGGCGAAAAACTGGCGGAAACGGTCATAACCGAGGGGCAGGGCATTCGTTCCGTTGCCTCCGATCCCAAACTGGACGGGTTGCTGGTGCTCGACGAAGCATACGATCTTTTTTGGGTGAAAGACAAGGGGAACTCGCTGGAAAAGCAATTCATCCGCGCTTTTCCCGGGGGATATCTCTCCCTTGCCGTGGACGACGATTTCGTGTATTTCGCCGTGCCTGCCTCCCGTTACACCCGTTTTGCCAAATACGATAAAAACGATCTGGCGGGCGAGCCCGTCGCGCGCGGACAAATGTACACATGCGTCAAGCAGGGCGCAAAATATTCCTTTCAGCCCGTCGTTTCCGGAACGGTGGTGGGAATGTACGCGGACGAAGACCATCTCTTTGTCGTCACGGGCGAGGGGCAGTACCACCGCATCGCAAAAGATTTTTCTTTGAACGATTTTCCCTTTCTCTCTGCGGACGAGTTAAAGGATCTGAACGCCGAAATTGCGGGCGACGGCACCGTGACGCTCGACGCGGGTTCGTACGACGCGGCGAAATACCGCACGGCGCGCAAACAACTGGCGGCGAAATCCGTATCGTACGACGAGGCGAACGCCCGTTTTTACGTGGCGAGCGCGGACGCGGAATTTGCGGCGCTGGACAAAAGTTTCAACGAAATAGAAGGGTATTCCCATAAACTTCCCAATACGCCCGCGACGGGCGCGATGGCGTTCCACCGCGAGAGCGGCACCGTATATATCGCCTATAATAATATTTCTTCGGTGACCGCGATCGATACGAACGCGGGGCGCGTCTTGTATCAGGCGGACGTGGCGTTCTATATTACGAATATGGCAGTGCCCTCGGGAGGCAACCGCCTACTGGTCATCTGTTCGGGGAGCAACCGCGACAATCCCGATTACAAGGAACTCTATTCCGCGGATATCCACACGTTGAGCCGAAAGGGGACGATGAACACGTTGGGCATTTTGAGCCTCGTGTTCGGCGCACTGGCGCTCGCCGTCGCAATTTTTGCCGCGTTGGCGGCGTTCAGGAAAGGGTATGCGGAGCGCTGCGTCGTAACGCTCAAAGGCATGGCGCGCAACTGGGTCACGTACCTGATCATTCTCGGGTCGCTCGCCATGCTGATATTGTTCTGCTACTATCCGGGCATTTCCTCCATGCTGATGTCGTTCTTCGACTATACGCGGGATAATCCGACGATGCACTTCAACAATTTCGAAAATTATATCGAAATATTCACGAACTCGGATAATCTTCTTGCCTTTCGGAATATGCTCATATTCCTTGTGTCGGATATCGTCATCGCGCTCGTGCCGCCCGTCGTCTTTGCGTTCTGCCTGTCGCTGATGCGCAACAAATCGTACGGCACTTTCGCGCGGATCGTGCTCTTTCTGCCCTCCGTGCTTCCGGGTATCGCGACGCTGCTCATCTGGACGCGCGGCATCTACGGGGTGGACGGCGTGCTCAATCTCGTATATAAGATTTTTGCGGGGGAAGACGCCTCGTCCATTCTGTTTTTACAGGATTACGGCATCCCGTCGCTGATCATGATGGGTTTCCCGTTCGTGGGTTCCTATCTCATCTTCTACGGCGCGCTGATGAACGTCCCGTCCTCCTATTACGAGGCTGCGGAGTTAGACGGCTGTCCGCTCTTGAAGCGGATGGCGATGATCGACCTTCCTATGATCTCTTCGCAGATCAAATACGTGTTCATTCTCGCGTTCATTCAATCCGTGCAGAATTTCGGGCGCGTTCTGATGACGACTGACGGGCAGTTCGGGACGAATATCCCCATCGTGCTCATGTACAAAAAATTGCAGGCAGGCGATTACGGGCTTTCTTCGGCATACGCCACGCTGATGTTCCTGGTGCTCATCGTCGCCACCGTGTTCAATATGAAAATAAAGACCGAGGAGTGTGATATTTGACATGAAACGTGCCAGAATCAAACAATCCGACCGCCTCGGCGTGCAGATCTTCGTCGTGACGTGGGTCACGCTCTCCATCGTTTTCAGTTTCGTTCCGCTGTACGTGACGATCCTGAACAGTTTAAAACCGCACTCGGCGATCGCGGCGAATATCTTTTCCTTTGCGATCTCTTTTTCCGCGATCAGGGATAATTTTACGCTTGCGTTCAACAGCATCTGGCGCCCCATGCTCAACAGTATTTTCGTGGCGTTCGTGGGGGCGTTTCTCAATATGATGCTGGGCGCGGTGATGGCGTATATCTTCTCGCGCAAGCAATTTTTCGGCCGCGAATTTCTGTTCAAGGTATATATCATCATTTTGCTGGTACCTTCGGTCATGGGAATGCCCGTGCTGCTCGACTTTATCACCAAAGCCAATCTGATGAACAGTTATTTCGCCATCTGGCTGCCCGTTATCGGCGGCGGTCAGGCGGGGGCGCTGTTCCTGTTTCGCACGTTTTTCGTGCAGCAGCCCGCCTCTATCTTCGAAAGCGCCAAAATGGACGGCGCCAACGACGTCAAAATATTCATCTATCTCGTACTGCCGCTCGCGCTCCCCATACTTCTTTTGAACTTTGTGGGTACGTTCTCGGCGCAGTACAACGACTACCTGTGGCCCGGCCTCGTCATTTCCTCGGCGGATAAAAAGACGCTGATGCCCGTCATTCAGTCCACGGTAGAACTTTTGGAATCCATGCAGCGGCGCGGCGCGCAGTACGCGATGTACGTCGTCTGTTCCATCCCTCTGGTCATTACGACCTCTCTCAGTTTAAAGCATTTCCAGAGCGGCGATTTCGCTTCGGGAATGAAATTGTAATTTTTCAACGGAGGTTTCTATGAAAAAATTCAAATATGCTTTGATCTTCGCGGTCACTGCGATCCTCGCCGCCTCGTGCGTTCTGATGTGCGCCTGCGGGCCGAAAGAAGGCGCGCTCGTAGACGGCAAAGCGGTGGTGAAATTCGATCCCAATCTCGAAAGCACGGGCTTTTTCGAAGAGGACGTGACAACGGTGCCCGACCAGGCGGTGGAACCGGGCAAGGTCATCGTCAATAAACCCCTCGTCGTCAAGGGCTCGCCCGTCAACCCGCAGAACCTCGGCTTCCGCTGCTGGTGCGTGGATAAAGAGGGCACGACGCCCTGGAATTTCAAAGATCCCGTCACCAAGAGCATGACGCTCTATGCCAAATGGGAGGCGCGCTATGAAGTCAATTATTACGACGGCGCGACTTTGCTGCACAAAGCCAACGTTTTCCCGGGAGAAAAGGCGGAAAGAAGAGATTCCGACGTTGTCTGGAAAAAGATACTCGGTTGGTATACCGACGCCGCGATGACGAAAGAGTATGATTTCGGCGCCTCCGTCAATGCAAACCTCAATCTCTACGTCAAGACGCAGCCCGGTCTGTTCCTCTCTCCAGCCAATATTAAAACGAACGCATTGTTGGGATTCGGCGATATAAAGTATAAAGATCCCAACGACGAGTCGACAGTCAACGTCGTCGGCGAGGGCGAAGACGCCTACGCGGATATTCATTTCGCGCGCTGCCAGAACACCTCGTATATGTATTTCAACGGACTCGGGATGTGGCTGCGCGATCAGACGGACGAAACAAACCGCTTTGCCGATTATATGACCATCACCTATAAAAATCTGGGACCCTCCACGCATATCCTTTTCTACTACGTAGTGGATTATTTACAGGAGGACGGCTCCTTCATCCACTCGGGAGAGGGCGGCTGGAAGACGCGCGTTTTGATACCCATCGAAACGAATATGGATGAGGACGGCGAATGGGCGACGGTGAGCGTCAATCTCGTCGAAGAGACCATGGTGAACGGCGTTTCCGAATGGGGCACTGCGGACGTTCTTATGGTGCCTTGCTGGATGGTCGCGAAAGAAAACCCGTCTACGGGTAAATTCGAAGGCTGGTACGCCGATAACGACGTCTTGATCCGCGGGATCGAATTTACGGCGGTGCCGACGGAAGACTGACATGAAACGCTTGATCACGATCTTACTGAGCAGTATTTTGTTATTTTCTCTGGTCGGGTGCCTGGAGACGGAAACGCCTCCTCCTACGCCCCCGACGCCTCCCGACAACACATTGGAGGACAACAGCGGCATGGTAGACAGCAGATACGATCTTAAAACTTACCTGTATCCCTTGTGGGAGGGCACCACCGTTTATAACGAAACGGTATGGTTTACCGTCGACAACGTCGCGCCTCTCCTGTATACGCCCGATGAAATTTTATCCGTAAAGTCGTACGACTTAACGACGATTTATACCGAGGGCGTGGATTACGTGCTGGACGGCGGCTCGCTCGTACTTACCGATAACAGCCGTATTCCCTTTATGAGCCTGAACGAATATTTCCCCACGACGCCTACGATGATCGCGCTGCCCCGCGGCGACGGCACATACTGGTACGCGGTGGAAGGGCCCGATATCAGCAACAGGCAGGTCGTCGTTACCTATACGCGCAGTGCGCGCAAGCATTGGACCATGCCTCTCGACGAGAGTGCGAAATTCCCCAAAACGATGGAAAAACTTTCTAGCGGCGCGCCGATCAAGGTGCTGTTCTACGGCGATTCCATCACCGTGGGCGCAAATTCCAGCGAATTTCTGGGGATCGCGCCGCACGCGGAGTCGTACGCGAATATGGTGAAATCTTACATCGAAGCGCGCTTCCCCGACGCAAACATGACCTTTCACAATACGGCCGTCGGCGGAACGGATTCCAACTGGGGTATCGGCAAAAGCGCGGGCAACGCCGCCATCGACAACATCGAGGCCGCCGAGGGCGACCATTTCCAAAAGCGCGTTTTAAATGAAAATCCCGACCTTCTCTTCATCGCCTACGGCATGAACGACCAGGATTATTCTCCCGACTCGCGTTTCGAAGACAACATCGACGAAATGATCAGAAAGGTACGCGCGCAGAACCCGGATGTGGAGATCATGCTCATATCGGGTATGATTGCAAATCCCGATACGCCTTTTCACAATAAGGATTACGATGCGTATCAGGAATCTTTGGCGGCGATCTCGGACCGTTACGAAAACGTGGGGCTCGCCACGACGCTGAATACCGTGCGTTCCGTGTACAATAACGGCAAACGGTTCCAGGACTGCACGGCGAACAACGTGAATCATCCCAACGACTTTATGATGCGCCTGTATGCGCAGACGGTGCTGTATTCTCTGTTCGGCGCCGATTATATCGACCATATCTAAACGGAGGGAAGGGGATATATGAGTATGATACGCAAAGCGGCGGCGACGTTCGCCGCGCTGGCGCTCTCGGCGGGGCTAGTGTTCGGCTCGGCGCTTTGGGGCGCGGCCGCCTCGCAGGTGGAAGTCACGTACAAGGTACCTTTCTTTCAGGATATCGTCAAAAAAGTACAGGCGGATACCGTGCCCGAAGAACTGTTCATAACCGACGTGCGCGGCGAAATGTTCGGCATGCCAGACCACGCGCTGGTCGCCGACGGGCTGTCCGTGACGTGGTACAAGGACGCCTCGTATACCCAACCTTACGGCTTTGACGAGGCGCTGAGCGCCGACCTTACGCTGTACGGGAAGATCGGCGAAAGTTCGCGCAACTTCCTCTCCAACGGTTTCGGCTGGGACGTGCGTTCGGGCAAGATATACGACGGCGACGCCATCAACGACAATTATATTACATCCAACGAATACACGAGCCCTTCGTTCACCGACGAAGAGACGGGCGCTGCTTCCTTCGCGTTTTCGGGCATCAAGTATTCGGTGTACGGGAGGGGACTGGACGTAACGAAACCCTTTACCGTGGATCTCGACTTTACGAACGTAGTCGCGGACAACACGACCGCCTGGTTTCTGTATTCGCTGTTCCCCGCGCTGACTTTGGCGCAGGCGGGCGTGCAGGGACCGTGGGCGAACGCGGGCGCGGGCAGCGTGGTTATGTTCAATCTGGGCAACGGCGGCGCGCCGCAGCCTATCACGAAGGGCATGGATCTGGTGGGATACCGCTCTTCTACCGAAACGAGTTTCACCAATAACGGCGCGGACTTCAAGGCGCTGTTCGCAAACGGTAACCGCGTTTCGCTGGTCACGGAGATCACCGACGAGGGCACGACCTTCTCTTCGGGCGGCAAAGTGGTGGCGAATTCTCCCGCCAAACGCACGGATTTCCCCTCGGGATACGCCTATATCAGTTTGGCGAGCAACGGTTCTCCCGCGCAGAGCATCGATTTCGACGTGAAAGTTTCGCAGGAAGCGGGCAATCTGACCGCAAGCGCCGATTCGCACGCAAAGATCGGCGAACTCAAAGTGAACGAAATGTCGGTCACCCTTTCCGTCACCGTAGACGAAGGGTACGAGATCGAAAGCGTCACGGCAGACGGCATATCCGTCGCGTTCGTAAAATTGTACGGCAAAGAAAACGAGTACGCGCTCGACGTGCCCGTATGGGGCAAGGACGCGGAACTGAAAGTCAACACGAAAAAAGAGGGAGGAGAACCTGCCTCCTCGGGCTGCGGCTCGAATATCGGCACGGGTGCGGGAATCGCGGCGCTTTCCGTTGCCGCGCTGTTTGCGGCGGCTGTGTGTATCCGCAGCAAGACGAAATAACAAGAGGTGTTTACTATGAAAAAAATTATCGGACTGATTTTGTCGGCGGTGATGTGCCTGACGATGCTGTTCGCGGCGGGCTGCGGACTGATCGAAAAGGAAACGACGGACGACGAAGAGAAAGCGGAGATCATGAAACTTCTCGAAGACGTAGATCTGAATATCGACAGCAGTTATCAGGGCACGCTGAAAATTCTCTATCAGAACATTCCTTCTGAAACGAAAGTCATCAACGCGCTTTTGGACGCTTTCTCCAAGGAATATCCCAACATCAAGATCGTGCGCCAGCCGACGGTGGAATCCAACTATCTTTCTCTTCTCCCCACCCAGCACAACACCGCGTACCGCACCAAGGACTTTTCGGCGATGCCCGACGTTCTTTGGACGACCAACGAAGTGTTTGCGGGATGGATCGAAAAGGATATGCTGATGCCCGTCAACTACTTCGATGAAAAGGATACGAATTTTTCCGCGCAGGACACCTTTGTGGAAACCATGCTGCAAGACAGCACGCTCGGCACGAAACTGTATATGTTCCCGCGCGATTACGACCAGATCGTCATGTACTATAACCGCAAACTTTTGAAACTTGCGGGCGTTTCGGAAGACCGCATTCCCGCCGACCGCGCCTTGACGCACGACGAGTTCGACAAACTTCTGCGCGATATCCGCGCGGGGTTTGAAGGCATGGAGGGCAAAAATCCCGAAAACAACCGCGATTACGCGCAGGTGCGCTCGCTCGACGCCATCTGGGCGTGGGGCTCGCTGTGCTGGCCCACGCTCAAATCATTCGGCGGCAGTGTGATCGCCGAGGACGGTTCGGTGAAGTTCAATACCGAAGAAAACATCGCGGCGGCGACGTATCTCCGCGAACTCGTGAAAGACGAACTCACGTTCGGCTCGGGTTCCACCAAGCACGCCAACTTCATCAATCAACTGACGGCGCTCTGTTTCGAAACGCGCGCGGTGCTCACGGACCTGATCGACCGCACCGTGGACGGCGTGCCCGGGATCCTTCCCGAAGATCTCGGCGTGGCTCCCATGCCCAATCTCGGCAAGGAAGAGAATTACGCCATCGGCGCGGGCTGCAGCGGCTATTCCATGTACCGCTATGCGGAAAATCCCACGGAGGCGTGGGCGTTTCTCAAATTCATGGCGAGCGAAAAGGGACAGAATGCCTTCTGCTCCACGGGCAACGGCATTCCCTCCAATAAAAATATGCTCTTTGCCGAAAACGCCGTCTGGCGCAATCTGACGGGCGAAGAATTCAAGGATCTCAAAAATTTCAATCACGACGCTTTTGTGTATAAGTGGGATACCGCGGCGTGCACGTTGCAGGATTTCAAACTGCGCATCGACGTGATCGCCGCGCGCGAACCCGTTTCCAAAAAGATGACCGAGGTCATGGAAAACTGTCTGCGCAGCAAGGATTCTACCTATAAAGAAGATATCAAGACCGCCTTTAAGCGCGGCGAGGCGAATATTTACAATACCATCGAGGGCTATCGGACATGAAATTAAATTCGGCAGCAAGCGCGGATACCGCCGCGGCGCTGGCAAGAAAGCGCAGCAGGATGCGCGTTTTGAAAAAAAATCTGGTCAGCTATTCTTTTTTGCTGCCCGTCATCATCGGCATACTCGTCTTTACGCTGTATCCGATCTGTATGTCCTTTTTATACGCGCTCTCCAATTTCAACGGCACCAAGATCACGCAGATGGGGCTGTTCAACTTTCAAAAGATCTTCACGTTCGGCGTGACGGGCTGGGGGGACAGGGTGTTCGGTTCTCTGGGCATCACTTTCGTCTACGTCGTATGCAATCTCACGCTATCGCTCGTTCTGTCCTACGTTCTAGCCCTCTTTTTGCAGAGGGCGATCGCGGGCATGCGCATCATCCGCGTCCTTTGTTATCTTCCCTGCCTGATCCCCGGCATCGCGGCGGGATTTATCTGGACGGACGCCTTTGCGGCGAACCTCGCGGATCCCACGATGAACGGATTGTTCAACACATGGCTGATGAAACTGGGCATGGAGCCGCTCACCTTTTTCACGGACGCCAAGACCGCGCTGCCCACCCTTATCGTCACGGGGCTTTGGGGCGTGGGAGGCGGCATGATCATGTGGCTGGCGGCGTTCGGCAACATTTCGCCCGACCTGTACGAGGCGGCGAAGATCGACGGCGCGGGCTATTTCAGGCGCCTGTTCGCCATCACCGTGCCCATGTCTACGCCCATTCTGTTTTATAACGCGGTCACTTCGATGATCGGGGGATTGCAGGTATTCGGCACGTACGCCAACTACGGCACGGGCGTGGACGACAGCCTGAATTTTATCGCCATACGCATCTACGTGACGGCGTTTCAGGACAGTTTCCCCGGCAACTACGGGCTGGCGTGCGCGATGGCGTGGATCCTGTTCTTTATCATCGGCGCGCTGACGCTCGTCATGTTCAAGACGGGCGGGTGGATCCAATACGGAGAAGATTCATGACGAAAGAAAACATTTTGACGGGAGAAATTCCGCAAAGCGAAGCGGCGCAAAAAAGCAAAAAACGCGCGAACCGCAGGAAATATGTTTATCTTACGGTGAAATACGCCGTGGCGGCGATCCTGATCGTATTCTTTATGTTCCCGTATCTGTTCATGATCAACAAGAGCCTCATGTCCGCGCAGGAATTGCAGGCGGGGAACACGCACTTTTTTCCGCAGCATTTCACCGTTTCCAACTATACCATCGTAAAAGATTTCTGGCATAATATCCTCAACACCCTGCAAGTGGTGCTCATCAACGGATTTTTCGCGCCTTTCACCGCTTGCTTTTGCGCCTTTCCGTTCGCGCGGCACAACTTCAAGGGCAAAAAATTTATGTTCGCGTTCGTCATGTCCACCGTCCTTTTGCCGACGGCGGTCCTGATGATCCCGCAATATTTTCTCTATTCGCAGATGAAACTCATCGGCAAACTCTCCTCGCAGTGGATCGGCGCGTTCTGGGGCGGCGGCGCGCTCAATATTTTTCTGGTCATCCAGTTCATGCGCTCGATCCCCAAGGACGTGGACAACGCCGCCCGCATCGACGGCGCGAACGAATATCAGATCTTTTTTCTCATCGTGTTCCCCCTGTGCTTCAACGTCTTTTTGTATATGGCGATCGGCATGGTCATGGGGCTTTGGATGGACTTTCAGGGGCCGCTTCTGTATCTGGGCAATGCCGAGGATCAATACACGGTGGGGCTTGCTTTCTACTACTTTTATACCAGCAATTCCAACGTGACGGCGAATTTGCAGAATAAACTGATGGCGATGTGCGTCGTCATGTCCCTCGTGCCCATGGCGCTGTTTCTCATCTTCCAGAAACAGATGATCGGCGGCATCAAGATCGGCGGCATCAAAGGTTAAGGAGAAATCATGAAAACCAAAAAAATACTGAGTTTCGCCCTGGCGATGCTCATGGGCGTTCCGCTCTTTGCGGGTTGCGAAAAGCAGGATACCCCGCCCGAGCCGTCGGTGACCTTTACCGACGTGTGGACGGAAGGCGTTTCCAAGACCTTTTCTGCGGGCGAGAGTTACACCGTGCGTTTCGACGCGGCGTTCGGCGGGCAGAATTATATCAAACTGGAATATACGTCCGCCTGCGGATTGGACGCGACCATGCATTTTACGGGCGAGGGCGGCAAAAAGTACAGCGAGCGCTTTTTCCTCTCTAAAGACGATACCGAGTTTCGGCAGATCCTCGATTATTATCATGAAAATAATTTCGATAAGACGCTTGAATCCATCGATTTCAAGTGCGTGCATCAAAGCGGCGCGTTCGAACTGAAAAAAGTTTCCGCCGCCGTGCATCCCATCGACTTTTCCAAAGTCAATTTCTATGCGCCCGATTATACCGAAGAGAACATGCAGTTATACATTCAAGGCAAGACGGTGAAACTGGGCGTCAATCTGAAACTGGGCGGCGCGATCGATTATCTTTCTTCCGTCAATCAGGGCGTCGCACTCTATTCGGATATGGGCAACGTGTACGTGGGGCAGAGCGCCAAAGACAAAATGTACGTCGAGGACGACGTCAATCTCATCAACGCGCACGATACGGGGCGGCTCGTGCAGCAGTCCTTTTACGGCACGAAAGGGGATTCGCTCGACGAGCCGCAGGACGATTACGAGTGCGGGCTTTTCGATCACGACGGCAATCCCGCGACGCCCGACGTCGCATGGCCGTATAACCCCGTACAGGGCGGCGATATGTATCAGAATCTGAGCCAACTCGTCGACGTGCAGTTTACGGATACGCGCATCTATATCAAAGTGCGCCCCATGGACTGGGCGAAATCGGGCAGTATCACGCCTTTCTATATGGAGGATGTCTACGAGATTTTAGAAGACCCGCTCTACGGCGAATACGTTTCCGTCACGAACAAGAGCACGGATTTTTCGGGTTACGTGCACGACAACGTGCGCGACCAGGAACTGCCCGCTTTCTACGGCATCACGCCGCTCGGCAAACTTGCCGCCTATAAGGGCGGCGAACCCTGGACGGACAAGAGCATCTCCTATGACGACAATTTAGGCTTCTGGTCGCCGGGCACTTCCGCCAACCGTTTCCGCGCTACGGAAAACTGGATCGCCTGGCTCAACGAGGACGACTGGGGCATCGGTCTTTACGTGCCCGACGTGGAACATATGCTCGTGGGACGTAACGAATATACCGTCGATATGTCGAATATCGGCGTGGATCCTTCGGGCGCGGTTTCGTGCACGTATACCGCGCCGCTCGGAAAATTCTCCATGCCGACGTACGATTCATTTACCTATCGTTACTATCTCAAACTCGACAACGTCACTTATTCCCGAGCGCTCTTTCAGTCTCTGAGAGAAAACGGCGCCGAGAACGGCGATATCAAAAAACTCGAAGGCCGCGCGTAAAAAAACAGAGGTGCGTATGAAATTATTTTCCAAGATTTTGCCCGTGGCGCTCTGCGGGGCGCTGCTGCTTGCCGCAGTCGGCTGCGGCGGCGGGGAAAAATATCAGCCTTACGATTACGAGGTAAAACATGCCTCCGGCGACAATGTGCTGCGTTTTTACAGTTCGGACAACGGGCTGGACGCCTTTTTGAACGACTATTTCGAGCGGCATATGCGCTATAACGAGCGCCGCATCCACGCCTTTCCCGTCGGCGCGGGGCAGCCCGTATGGAAGGAATGGGAGTCCATGATCGGCAGTTTCTGGGACGCATCGCCCGCCAACCTCACCGAGCATTACGCGACGAATCGCTGGGTGCGCGACTGGCTCACGTTCGATTATATGTCTTTGCAGGACAGACAGGGGTATATTTCCACCTCCACGGGAATTACCTCGTCCGACTGGGGGCAGGGCTGGGCGTTCCCTTCGTACAGACACAACAACATGGGCGGTTTCGGCGAAGAGTTCACCGACGGCATTGACGGTTGGCAAGGGGAGAGCGGCACGAACGTTTCCCACTTTACGCAGAAAGCGGAAGGCAGCGAATCCGCGGACGGTACCGAAGGCTATCTTGCCGCCGAGACCGCAGCATCGGCATCGGAGATCTGCGTGGTATCGCCGCTCATTCGGGGCGGCAAGGGCACCAACGCTTTCTACTCGCCTTTCCTGCATTTTTCCTGGAAATACGAACTGACGCAGGGCGAACCCTCCGACCTCGACGATCTGTACGTGTATTTCCAGACCAAGGACGACGCAAACTGGTCGGACGACAAATGCGTGCGCTTTTCCGAATACGCCACCGTGGCGAAGGACTTTTCGCAGACGGAAAACGTATGGCAGGGCACTTTCCTCAATATGTATCTCAACGAAAAGTGGGGGCGCGACAGCCTGCACGAGAACATGGTCACGCGCCTGAAATTCGTGCTGCGCGCCAAAGAGGGGAAAAAGGTGCAGGGCAAACTGCTCTACAACTTTATCCGCTCGGATTTCGACGACCGTATGTCGGATAACTGCGGGCAGTATATCTCCGCGGCGAAACACTATCTTTCCTATACGCAGGATACCGAACTTTTAAAGACGGTCTTGCCCAACGCGCGCCGCGCGCTGCAATTCTATCTGACCTGTCTGAACGGCGAACAGAACGGTATTATCGACAACAGTTATCTCGTGGGTCATTTCAATTGCGGCACGCCCGCCACGGGCATCGGCATCAGCGACGGGTTCTGGGATGCGATCTCGTTCCCCAACGCCAATCTGTATTCCAATCTTTCTTACCATCAGGCGCTCGAAGGTATGCTGTTTTTAGAGCAGATGGCTGAGGAATATGACGTAGAATCGCCCGCCGTCACCGTGCTCGGCAAGGACATGAAGACGGTCGTTCCCTATCAAGAAACGATTTCTTCTCTCCGTGAGAAACTCGAACGCTGCGAAAACGTCATGCGCGAAAAATTCTGGGACGACGAAAAGGGCCGTTTTTTTGCGGGATATTACGATACGCAGGACGGCACGGGCGTCACGACGGAGAAAATGGACTACGGCTTTCTGATGTTCAACTTGCAGGCGGTCACGGACGGTATCGCCACTCCCGCGCAGGCGGAACGTATTTTAAGTTGGGTATCGGGCGAGCGCGAGATCGCGGGCGATACCTCCAAGGGCGACGATATCTATAAGTTTTTGTTCGCGCCGCGTTTTTCCACCAAAAACAACGCGTCCGACAGCGTCTGGGCGGTCGGGCAGGCGGATTCGTGGGAGTGCGGCGTGCGCAACGGCGGCGCCGTGATGCAGACCAGTTATTACGACGTGGTCGCGCGCAGTCTTGTGGGCGGCGCGGACGACGCGTTTTCGCGGCTCAAAGGCATCGAAAGTTTCTACACCGCGGTGCGCAGATCGGGCGGCGAGGGCACGGGCTTCTACCGCAAATATTTCGAAAATTTAGGCATCGGGATGCAGGGCAACTACGATGCGGACGGCGACGGCGTGGCGGACGGCGACAGCGAGGGGCCCGTGGGCATCGACTGCGAATTTTTGGAAGCGGCGCTCATGTTCGTCTCCGTTCCCGACGCGTTTTTCGGGCTGGAACCGAATTACGACGGCACGCTCGCCGTACAGCCGCGCATGCCCGCCTCGCTCGATTACTGGAGAATGGAAAACCTCTTGTTCGGCGGCGTTTCCTACGATCTGTCCATCGGAAAATATTTCGTGCAGTTGTCTAACGTACAGCAGTCGTCTTCGCTCTCTATGGAAGTGCGGCTCGCCAAACCTTCGTTTAAATTCAAAGTGTTCTACAACGGCGCACAGGCGCAGTATAAGGAAGAAAACGGCAGTATCGTCGTCAAAGTTCCCTTTGAGAACGGGAAAGTAGAGATCAAAGGAGTATAAGCCATGTTCAACGGCGACAAATTGTATATGCTCCCCTCGGTGACGCCCCTGCAATGTATGGGGTTCGTGCTCGCGGGGAAGGGCGACGTGCTCGCCGTAGACGGCGGCACCGCGGCGGAGACCGACCAACTCGAAAACCTTTTGTTATCGCTGGGCGGCAAGGTGACTTGCTGGCTTTTGACGCACGCGCATTTCGATCATATCGAGGCGCTCATCGGCGTTCTCGAACGCGGAAACGTAGAGATCGGGCGCATATGTTATCAATTTCCCGATTCAGAATATATCGAGCGTGTGGAACGGCAGGAAAACCGCACGGCGCGAGCGGCGGATCTGGAAAATGCGATCGCGCGGCGGGGCGTTCCCGTCGTCCGCCCGCAAAAAGGACAGTGGCTGGAAACGGGGCATTTCCGCGTTTTGCCCCTTTCCGACGGCAGCGCCGTGGGCGAAAGCCTCAATCCTTCGAGCGTCGTCTACCGCGTGGAAACGAGCGGAGAAAGCGTGCTCTTTCTGGGCGATATGGACTGGCGCGCGGAAGAAAAAATATTGCGGGAATTTCCCGAAGAGTTGCGCTGCCGCGTCGTGCAGATGGCGCATCACGGTCAGCAGGGCGTGACCGAAAAATTTTACAGACATATCTCGCCGCAGGTATGCCTGTGGCCGACGCCCGAATGGCTGTGGAACAACGATATCGGCGCGGGCTTTGATACAGGTCCGTATAAAACGCTGGAAACGCGCGGCTGGATGGAAAAGATGAATACGGTAAATTATCATTTCGAAAACACGGTCACCGTCATCGAATAGAGAATCGTTAAGGAGGTCAGTATGCCTAAAAGAATATCCGATCCGAAAAAGCGTGTCAAGAGAGAGGACGTGGCAGTGGAGGCGGGCGTTTCAACGGCAACGGTTTCGTACGTGCTCAACAGGACCAAACGGCTTTCGCCGGAAGTGGAACAAAGGGTACTGGAAACCGCAGCGCGCCTGAATTACATACCCAACCGTATCGCGCAGTCGCTCGCGCGCAACAAAACCAACGCGCTCGCGCTCATCACGGCGGATATCACCAACGTCTATCAACTCGACGTCATCAAGGGTTTGCAGGCGGAAGCGCTCAAAAACGACTATATCGTCTACATTTTCGACGCATTCGGCGACGTTTCCAAATATATCAAACACCTGATCTCCACCCGCGTGGACGGCATATTCGTCTCCGCCGCGCCCGACTTTTTGTCGGACGAGCAACTGTGCGAACTGCGCGACGCGGATATCAAGGTGCTCACCGACTTTTCGCGCAGCACCTATCTTCCCGACGTTTCCTATATCATGTCGGATATGTACGACGGGTTTTTGCAGGCGGTCGAGTACCTCAAATCTTTGGGACACACGCGCATCGGCTATCTGAGCGCGTTCGACGATTCCTGCTATTACGATACGCGTCTGAGCGCTTTCCGTACCGCGATGCGCCGCGCGTTCAATAACAGCGTGCCCTGTATCGAGTACGGCAGTTGGCCCTATTCCTCCTCGGAAGAACTGGGCGGGCGGCTGATGGAGCAGATGCTGGAAAAGCATCCCGACGTCACGGCGGTCATCGCCACCAACGATCTGATGGCGATCGGGGCGATGAAAGCGGCGCAGGATATGGGACTGGACGTCCCCGGAAAAATTTCCGTCATCGGCGTGGATAATATCGATAAGAGCAGCGTGTGCGATCCGCCTCTGACGACTTTGGATCAGTGCGGCAAAGAATACGGCAAAAAGATCTTCCACGTACTGCACGAAAACATATGCGAACAGACTTCGGGCAAGTACGTCATTCCCATGCGGCTGATCCGCAGGGGATCTACGGGCCCCGCCTTTTCCGAGCAACTCGAAAAGATTATGTGATAAAAAGAAGAGCCGAAAATTCGGCTCTCTTTTTGTTTGCGCACCTTGTTGCGATGTGGTATAATGAAAGAAAAAACGAGGTGGATATGAAAGTTGCAATTTACGGCGCGGGTGCAATGGGTACCGTACTCGGCGCTTATATCGCGAAGGCGGGCGTCGATATCGATCTGATCAACCGCAACGAAAAGCACGTGGCGGCGCTTAAGGAAAAAGGCGCGCATATCATCGGAACGGTCGATTTTACGCAGAAAGTCAACGCCTTGCTCCCGTCGGAAATGTCTGAAAAATACGACATCATCCTGCTGATGACCAAACAGCGCTATAACGGCGAGATCGTCGCGTTTTTAAAAGATTATTTAAAGGAGGACGGCGCGCTCTGCACATGCCAGAACGGGCTGCCCGAATTCAAGATCGCGGAAATGATCGGCGCGGAAAGGACGCTCGGCTGCGCCATCGCCTGGGGCGCGACTTTTCACGGGGAAGGCGTGTCGGAACTCACTTCCGCGCCCGACGCTTTGACCTTTTCCCTCGGGGCGTTCGGCAAGGGGAATCATTTGCAGGACGTCAAAGACCTATTGGAAAAGATGGGCGAAGTGATCGTGGAAGAAAACTTTATCGGCGCGCGCTGGTCGAAACTTCTGATCAACAGCGCGTTTTCGGGGCTTTCCACGGTCACGGGCGCGACTTTCGGCGATATTTCCAAAAAGAAAGAATCGAGAAAAGTCGCCCAGAGGATCATGAAAGAGTGTATCGACGTAGCAAAGGCGGCGGATATCCGTATCGAACCTGTGCAGGGGCATAAGATCGACAAGTTATTCGACTATCGGGGCGCTTTTAAAAAGGCGATCTCCTTTGCGCTGATCCCCGTAGCCATGAAAAAGCACGGCAAACTCATTTCCAGCATGTTGCAGGATCTGCGCCACGGCAAGAAGTGCGAGATCGATTTTATCAACGGCGTCGTCTGCGAATTCGGCAGAAAATACAACGTTCCCACGCCTTTCAACGACAAGACCGTCGAGATCGTACACGCTATCGAAGAGGGCGAATTCCCCATCGATTTTGCCAACATAAAACTTTACAAAGAACTGTTTTGACGATGAAGAGCGCAACCCTGTGGGATGCGCTCTTTTAAATATTGTCAGGATTTGGTTTATGAGTTGACAATTTTTAGGATAAATGATAGAATAAAGTCGAATTTGCATTTCGCAATGTGTGCGTTAATGCGATCCATAAACATAATTATTCGTTTAGGGGGCGCCCCCTAAAATTTTTGCCTTAAGGCAAAAATTTATTTCTTTAAGAGCATAGGAGGATAAATAATGGTAGTAAAAGGCAAACGCGTCTGGTTCGCATCGCTTATAACGGCGTGTATCGCGTCGTTTGCGCTGATGTTCGTATTTTGGAATGCGGCGTCTGCGTATGCGGGAGGAAGATGGGAAGTTTCCAGCACGAAAAAACTTATTTCCCCCGGCGTGACGGAGAATTATGTGGTCACGAACGATTCGACGAATTCCGACCAGGTGATCGGGTATGCGGTCACGGTCGACCTTTCCAAAAACACGCTGATGGTGGGTTATAAGGACTACAATCCCTCGAAATGGGGATTGCAGACTGTTCGCGATCAGGCGAAAGCTATGGAAAAGACAACGGGCGTCACCGTCGTGGCGGCGGTCAACGGGGACTTTTTCAATATGTCTACGGGCGAGCCTACGGGCGCTCTCGTGATGAACGGCGTGCAGTATCACGGCACGGAAAGAGAATCTTTGTGGTTCGGCATTACCAAGGACAATCAGCCCCTGATCGGTTCGGGCGCCGTTCCCGAAAATATAAAGGAAGCCATCGGTGCGAACGTAACTTTGATCGAGGGCGGTCAAGTCACCGCGGGGCTGGACGCCGCGACCAAACAGCCGAGAACTGCTGTCGGCATCGACGCGAACGGGAAAGTCGTCGTGATCGTGGCGGACGGCAGACAAGCGGCTTCGTCGGGCTACACGCTCTCGGAACTTGCGGATGAAATGTTGCGCTTGGGTTGCGTGGACGCGGTCAATCTCGACGGCGGCGGCTCTACGACCTACGCGGCGCGCTATGCGGGCGAATCGGCTCTGACGGTCGCAAACAGTCCGAGCGACGGCGTCGAGCGCCTCGTTTCCTCATCCTTGATGATCGTCACCCAGGCGGAGGCCTCGGGTGTTTTTGGCGAGGCCGTTTTAAACCCGAATAACGATGTATATACGCCCGGTTCCGAAATACAGTTTCAGGCGAAAGCGGTCGATACGAACGGATTTGCTATGGAGATGCCCGCAAATGTTACCTGGCGCCTCACTCCGGAGTCCGAAGCCTTGGGTACGATTGACGCAAACGGTCTGTTTATTGCGAACGACGGAATCGAAGGCACGGTCGGCGTCGAACTTGTCTATGAAGAAAAGGTCGTCGGCACTACTTCTGTCGAAATTTACTATCCTGATACCTTGAAATTCGGTAGCAACGAACTTTCTCTCGGTTTCGGCGCGGAGAGCGATCTGGGCTTGCACGCGTTACATAATCACCGCGAAGTGATCATAAAAGACGGCGATCTGGCTTGGACGATCGGCGTCAGCGATAATGAACAGTATCCCGAGATCGGCACGATGCGCGGCAATACCTTTGTCGCCAGTGAAGACGCGACCAATTCTACCGCGATCGTTTCGGTCGCGGTAGCGGACAGGAAGGAAATATCTGCGTCGATATCCGTTACGGTGGGGCAACTGCCGACCGTTGTCTGGGATTTCGAGGACCATATCGACGAAACGACCGGACAGACGATTCCCGCAGAAGAATATTACAATGTCAACGCCGAAGGAAGCCTGTTTCAAACCTTTCATTACAACAACGGCAGCGAGAGCGCCGAAATTGTACATATTTCCAGCGGCGAACCCGTGCGGATGGGAAGTTATTCCCTTCGCATGAATTATGACTTTACCAAAGTGACTATTACCGAAGGCGCCTGTTTCGGTATGACCGAGGAGTACAAGATTCCCGGGAAACCCACTGCGCTCGGCGTTTGGGTGTATGTGCCTGAAAATACGCCGAATTTCTGGTTCCGCGCTTATATTAACAATTATAAATCCGACGGCACGTTGATCAAATCGGCAAACGTCGTAAATTTTACCGCGCAGAGCCAGAAGGAGGCCGATAACTTCGGTATACCGTATTATGAGGGCACGATTCCTGCGGGCTGGCATTATTTCGAGGCGCCGCTCGCCACGTTTGACGGGACGCAACTCGTTCCTTTCAGCGGAGATTATTACACGTTGATGGCGGGGCAAACTTTCCGTCTGATGTACGTGCCGAGCATCCCTATGGGGCAGCCGACCAAGGGTTATGTATATTACGATAATTTCCAGTTCGTTTACGGTTCAAATACCAACGACTTGAACGCGCCCGTCATCGAGAACGTTTCCGTTAACGGGCAGGCTTTATCCGACGGCATGACGATCGCAGAATCCTCGTTCAGTATTCAGGCCTCGTATTATGAGCTGGAAGAAAAATATGCTTCCGGCGTGAATACGGACAATCTGCACGTCTATGTGGACGGAAAGCAACTGAAACTTTTAAGCGGGTCGGAAACGGAACTGAATACGGAAAATATCACTTTGCCGGACGGAACGCACCGCATCGAAGTTTCTGTATTCGATAATTTCCAGAATGAAAGCAGAAAAAGTTTCATGATTACCGTCGCGGCTGACACGGTCTATGATACGGTGTTTTTGGCGCCGCAATCCGACGCGCCTACGCTGAATCGATATTACGGATTCGACGTGATCGCCACGAACATGGAAAAAACGAGCACGGTCACATTCGAAATGAAACTCGGGCTCGGATTGACACTGGTTGCGCAGCCGGGAGAGTTTGACGTCTTTACCGTGGAATGCGTGCAGAAAAGTGCGATCAATAACACGTATGAAGTAAAAATTTCCCGAACGGGTCAGGCACTTTCCGGTACGGGTACCGTTGCGCAACTGAAAATTCTTATGGAAAAATCGCTCGTGCAGGGATCCGTCTTTTCTTACAGCCTGCTTTCGGGCAGCGTCGCATTCGACGAGTTTTATCAGGAAGACATAACCAATACGTTCATTCTGCAGTCCGACCAACAGGAAGTGGAAGCTTATTACGAAATTTCCGCCGACACGATGATCGTAGGAAGCGAGGGCGGATATATTTACGTAACGCATGGCGGCCTTCCCGCGCAAGGCGTTTCAGTCTATTTGGATGGCGTCGTATTGCCCGGCATAACCGATGCGGAAGGTAAAATATTTACGGATCGATTTGTTTCCGAAGCCTGCATTAAAAATATTCAGGCGGAGGATTCACAGGGCAACGTTTCCTTTTCGTTGAAAGTATACGGCGTGTTGCCGTGCGGCGATGACGCTTCGTCCGCGCCCATGTTCATCGCCTCGAAAGCGAGCGTCGATTCGCAGACCTCCCATAATATCGGCTGGATGTCCAATCCTCTCTTTGCAGACAAGGCCGCGCAGGTCAAATATGCTCTGAAATCGGAATACGACGCAAAAGGCGAGGCCTCATTTGCCGTATTCGAGGGGGAAAGCACGATCGTGGAACTCAGCGCAAGCCGAAACGCTGCGGAAAATTACGCCGTTCTTTTCAACGAGGCGCGACTTACGGGCCTTCAAAAGGATGCCGATTACGTATATATCGTCGGCAACGGAACCGTGTGGTCGGAGATCCATAGTTTCTCCACAAAACGAAACGGCACCGATACAAACTTTTTTGTGATGGGCGATACGCAGTTGGAAGATAAGGTATTGCTCGATCATCTCGCGCAGGCGATCCGGCAGGACGGCGTTTCTTATGATTTCGGTATTCAAACGGGCGACTTTGTGGATAATACGAATTCCTATTCCATGTGGTCGGAGATCATGGGCGCGTTTTCCGAGTATTTCGGGAATACCGATATGATCCAGGTTCTCGGCAATCACGAGTTTTACGGGGATAACGACGGTTCGATCGCCTCCACATTCCACATGCTTCCCGATACCGATTGGTATTCCGTAATGTATGGCAACACTTACGTTGCGGTCGTGAATTATTCGGTCACGAACAATGTGAACGAAATGGCGAAAATTTTCGCGGAAGTCGCCGCCGACGCAAAACAGAGCAAAGCCGTTTGGAAAGTTTTAACGCTCCATCAGCCTCCTTATTATACAAACTCGGCAGGCGGGAACGAATATGTAAATCAGATTGTTCCGCAATATGTAGACGAAGGCGGTTTCGATGTCGTGTTCTCCGGTCACGACCATGCTTACGCGCGCACGAAACCCATGAAAGGCGGCATTGTAGACGAGAGCGGCGCAGTCTATATCGTCAGCGGCGCTGTCAGCGATAAGGGCTATGAGCCTGTAAACAACCCGTCTTTCAATTTTGAGACGCTGATAGCAGCCGGCCCCGAAATCGGCGGATATACGGCTGTGTATATTTCGGTGCAGGCCACAGAAAATACGTTTACGATCCAGGCGTACGACGTGGTGAACGGTTCCGCGGTCATGATCGATTCGTACACCATCGGCAAGGACGACGAGTGTACCGCCAACGGCCATACATTTATTTATAAAAGCGGCTATCTCGGATGCGATCTTTGCGGTTTCAGTATCGATCCCGTTGCGAATAGTTACAGCGGAATGGTCATCGATTCCGTTACGGGACGCCGTATGATGTTTGATAAAGGAAATGTATACACGGGCTGGTTCTATTACGGAACGGATCTTTTATACTTTGGAGAAGACGGGGTCGCCGCACAGGGAGAAATTACGCTCACAGATGAGAACCTCGGCGATTTTACGTATATTTTCGATAACGGTAAAGTAGTCGGGGGCGAAACGAAGTGGTACGGCAATAAATATTACGTGAACGGAAATTATGTTACAGGCTGGCTGGAATTAAACGGTAGTTATTATTATCTTTGGACGGGCGGACATTATGACGCGAATTTCTATCCCTATGAATTGGGCGAAAAAGTGCGCGGCGGTTTAAAACGCGTAACCGTCAATATGGGCAATTACGATATTCCCGTATATTTCTATTTTGACGATTCGGGAAAACTTCTGGGACCTGTCAACGACGAAGCGGGCGAAATGATTCCCGGCAACTTTTATTACAGAGATAATATAGATACATATTCCTACATGATCATTTATACAGATCAACAAGGTAAAATTTTAGGGGATTTCTACGAAAACGGCTGGTTGACAGCAAACGGTACCGGTAATCCCGATGCCGAAGGCAACAGATATTATATTCGTTGGGATTGGTTGACGACGGGAGAACAAGTGATCGGCGGCGTGAAATATCGTTTTGCCCAAAATTCAGGAGATCCTATTTCCCAAGGGAACGGGGTATTGCAGGGCAGATATTATCATGTACGATTCAATCAAGACGACGCTTCGTATACAGTAAAAGAAATTTTTGAAAATAGTACGGTTACCCCCGAGGAAGCGAAAGTAAAAGATGGCAACAGTATCAAATATTACGAATTTCTGGGGTGGTACAGCAAGGGAAAACTTTTTGATTTTTCCACGCCCGTCACTTCCGATATTACGTTGACCGCGACCTATTCCAGAAAATATGTAAGAATTTACGGAGACATGGTATGGGCTCTCGAAAAATTGCAGGAGGCGGACTCTGCCGGGAATTTTGATCAGATCAAGAAATCTATTCACACGGCGGAACAAATTTATGTACAACTGACTGCGGAACAGATTTCAGATTGCCAAAAGGAAGGAATGTCTTTCGCATTATATGAACAAATGAAAGCGAACCTTTTTGAGGTCAGCTTCACGAATAACGGAATTGTTTTCAAGTCGTCGGAATTGTATAAAGGCGAAACGATCGAAATTCCCGCGGGTCCTGAAAAGAGTGGAAACAGTATCTATACTTACGAATTCATCGGTTGGTACAACGGTGAAAACAAACTTGAAACAGGTACGGCGGTTACGGAAAATACGGTATTTGAAGCGAGGTATCGGAAAGTATATGCGGAGTGTTACGACGAACTGAAAGCGGCATTGGATACGCTGATAGCGTCGCAAAGCAAATCGCCCGAAGAACAAAAAATCGCGTTATATGCCGCGACCGAAGCATACGAGAAAATGTCTCAGACGCAAAGAGACGAAGCCCAAGCGGAAGGCTTGGACTATGCCCTCTATAAAGAAATGTTGGATAACCTTTTCCAAGTGAAATTTTCTTTTGAAGGCGAGATCGTAGGTGTTTTGGAGGTATATAGAGGAGAATCGATCGAGGCGCCCGCCGCACCCGAGAAACAAGGCAATAGCATAAAATCTTATGTTTTTTCGGGGTGGTATCACGAAGAAGAAAAATTCGACTCGACGAAAATCGTTGCGGATACGACTTTTAACGCACGGTTTGAAATGGTGTATTCGGAAAAGTATAATCAGATGATCGAAGCGCTTTTACAACTTTCTGCGTTCGAGGAGGGTACGTATACACAGAAATACGAGGCATTGAGCGCCGTAAACGCTCTCTATAAGGATTTTAGCGAATCGGAGATCAATGATGCGCAGGAAGAGGGGATGAGTTTTGAACTGTATCGACAAATGCTTGCCGATTACAATGCGCTAGTCGACAGCGGCAAGGAAGATATGGAAAGCGCTGAAAGCGTGGCAAATACTTTTTTAACGATTTCGGCTGCATTATTAGCTATGGCATCGCTCGCGTACGTATTTGGTTTCAGGAGATAAAAATGATGAAAAAGAAATTTTTACTTCTTTTAGCGGCTGTTTTACTCGGAGTATCTTTTGTATTTGTTTCTGTCGGATGTGCAGATGTGCATGTAGAGAATAAAGATAAGAATTTTTTACAGGTTTCGCAATCATATCAAAAAGTTTCATCCTCGAAAAAAATCGTAAAATCAGTACAGGTATGCAGAGACGATTTGGTTTTAAACAGTGTCGTGGAGTCGTATGTTTCTGTCGAAGAAGGATACTCGTTGACAATCAAGACGGTTACTTTAAATCCTATCGGTGAGGGGAGCGGCATGTACGAAGAAACTACTTCAGATCCGCGCTCCGTATCCAGGGACGAAATATCTTTCGGATCGCTGTTGGAGTATACTTGTTATTCGGAACTCGATTATTCAGAAGCGGATCAAAGTTTGATCATGAATGCTAAAATAAAGAAAGAATTTTTCGGACGGTTAAATATAACCGATGACAAAATTCAAGGGGACATAGCCGTGCGTATATCCGTTGAAGACGGTAAGTTCGTTTCCATGTCTTACGAATATCTTTCTTCCAACGGAAACGACGTCGCAATCTCTTTTCAATATGGTTATTGAAAAGTCTATCTTATCTGAGTGAGAGGAAACTATGGAGCGGAATAAGTTGTTATCGGTAATTATTCCCGTGTATAATACGGAAAAATGGTTGAAAAGGTGTCTTGACAGCATACTTGCCCAAAGTTATCGGAATCTGGAAGTGATCTGCGTGAATGATGCCAGTCCCGATGGTTGTTCCGCTATACTCGAGAAATACGCCGCGGGTGACAGTCGGATCAAAATAATAAATCATGAGAAAAATCGGGGGCTGTTTGCTGCCCGGATGACGGGTATCAAACAAGCGAAAGGGGCGTATATCGCTTTTGTCGACAGCGACGACTTTATTTCCTGCGATTGGTTTTATCCTTTGATCCGTAAAGCGGTCAACGAAAACGCGGATATGGTATTGGGGAATACGGTCAATATCGACGAAAGCGGTCAAATGACGTATTATAACAATTACCGCAGATTCAACAGCGATAAACAATCTGTTATTGCTCCCGAATTGTTACGAGTTTTTTTCAAACAACACGGAGAGTGCTTTATCTGGCATACTGTCTGGAATAAAGTTTATTCGAAAAAAATGATCGAACGCTGTCTGCCTTATTTGGAAAAGATGAGCGAACCGCTGATCATGGGGGAGGATATCGCTTTTTCATCGGTATTTTACGCGTTTTCCGATAAACTGGCTTTCTGCGATAATGATTGTTATTTTTATTACAGGCATAGCGAAGCATCTACGAGCGTACGATTGCCCCGCGAAAAAATCATTAAAAATCTCGAAGATATTATTCGGGTTTTCGATTTTGTAGAAAATTTTCTCAAAGAGATCGAGGAGTATCGGCTGTTTGAAGAAGATTTTGCCGCTTTTAAAGAACAATATCGCATAATATGGTCCGGGAATATTGCTGCGGCGGGTTTGCAGAATGACGGTTCCGTAAAAAATTTGTTCGCGAAAGGTTTCGGTAGCGGTTCTTATCGAATGCCTTCCGCCCACAGTTTTTATTTTTATGAAATCTCGACTGCCTGGGATGATCGGCTGGAACAGATGAAACAGCATATTTTAACGTCGCGCGCGGAATATATCAGTTTCGATATTTTCGATACGCTGATCGTCCGTCCGTTATGGTCTCCTGACGATTTATTACGTTTTGTTGCCGAAGAATGTGCTGAGAATTTCTGTATCCCCGAAAATTTTCGTGAGATGCGGCGAATTGCCGAAGAAGATTGCAGGAAAATACATAAGGCTGCCGATCGTAATTGCGAGGATGTGACTCTGGCGGAAATTTACGATTATTTGACCGAAACCTTCAAAATCGAAACAGAATTGGCGAGCAGGCTGATGGCTAAGGAAAACGAATTGGAGATCAAATTCAGTTCGGCGCGCCGCTGCGGGGCGGAACTTTACGATTTGGCGTTGCGTGCAGGTAAAAAGGTCGTATTCATTTCCGATATGTATTTGAGCGAAGAAGTGGTAGCCGCCGTCCTCAACAAGAACGGATATCAAGTTTATGAACGGATCTTTGTCTCTTCCGAATACAAAAAGCTGAAGGCGACGGGAGCTTTATTTAAATCGGTGCTGAATTCCTTGCATATTTCCCCGAATAATATCGTACATATCGGAGATAATAAAAATTCGGATATCGAAAAAGCAAACGCGAACGGAATCGAAGCATTATGGATTCCCAAAGCGATCGACGTATTCACGAATAAATTTTCCGATTTTTATACGGGAGATTCATTTAAAGAAATTTATTGCGGCAACAATCAAAAAATAGACAGCAAGGGAGTCATCGAACAATTGCCTCTCCGTTGTATGTTTTCCGTTGTTGCCAACCATATGTTTGATAATCCCTTTCGTCCGTTCAATTCCCGTACGCTCTACAATGCGGACGCCTATTATATAGGATATATGGCGCTCGGAATGCATATCTTCGGCCTTGCAAAGTGGATCTATGATAAAGCGCTGGCTGAAAGATATGAAACAGTTCATTTCCTGGCAAGGGACGGATACGTCGTAAAACAGGCCTTTGATATCATTGCCGCGGCAATGGAAAAAAAGAATGGTATTCGCATAAACAGTTCATATTTTTATGCTACCAGAGAAGCCTTATATCCGTTTATGATCCGCAGCCGCGAGGATGTTTTTAAACTTGTAGGCATTACGGATTATAAATGTCATACGCCCGCGGAAATCTTAAACTGGTTTCGTAAAATTTGCAAAGAAATTTCGGTGGAAGACGTTTCGGAGTATCGCAAGCACGGAATCGATTTGGACCGACCTTTCGAAACAATCAATGACTTTATCGGTTTTTTGAGCGCCATGTCGGAAATTTCGCTCGATCTGAACAAGGCGGGCGCTTATCAAAACGACATTTCAAAAAAAATGCAAACGATTTTCGCGGGAAACTGCGCTACCTTTGACATCGGATACAGCGGAAGATTGCAATCGATTCTGTCCGAACTGGCGCAAAAACCCATCGATGTGTTTTACGTGCACGGCAATGGTTACGAAACGACGGCGCTCGCGGAAAAAAACGGGTTTAAAGTCCATTGCTTTTATGATTTTTCCCCGACTGTCTCCGCGATTTTACGTGAAACTTTCATATCGGATTCATCGCCTTCATGTATCGGATATTCTTTGAAAGATAATTCGCTGTCCTTTGAATTCGATGAAATGAAAGACGCGTATTCCGAGACGTATGCTATCCGCGAAATGCATAGAGGCGCGGTGAACTTTTGTAAGGATCTTACGGCTCTGTATGCCGATTATCTGCATTTATTTACGTGCCGTCCGCAGGATATCTCCGCGGCGTTTGAAAATTTTATTCTGAACGCCACTCCTTTGGATTGCCAGACGTTTAATAGTACTTGTATAACAGATAAAATGTACAGCGGGTATGTAAAGAAAAGTTTCCTCGAAACTTTGTTCTGGACGAGAGATAATATTGCATCCGACAGGATCGTATATATCGACAGAACGTTTCGGGCGAAATCGAAACTCGGTCGCGCCCTGTTTTATTTTTTGTTTGATAATAAAACTTTCCGGAAAAAAATCAAAGCGCGACTGAAACATCAGGATAAGTGATGGAAAATTTATATAGAGGACTCATCGATTTGGAAGAGTATTCGATTTCGATCGACGACGTCGTGAAATTATATGTATATACGGACATATTGAAAATCGCCAGAATCCCCATACATTGTCAAAGGCATTTTGAAATCAATAATAAATTGGTGCGCGAATATGTTTTTCGCTTTCAAGAGCAGGAAATCGTAAAAAACAGCCGATGGGTAGACCCGAAAGATTTTGATGAAGACGGGTTGATGATCCTGGGGAACATGCCGTCCTTGCAAAAAGTTTCCGACAGCCGAATAGAAATCGCGCTCGCGGACAGCAATGATAATCAGATCTTTTTCCTGATGAACGATTCGCTGCTGTACGATTGTTCGCTTTTCGACGATGAACTTTGCAAAAACCTCGTGATTTTTATGCTTACGGTCAAGACCGCGATTGAATCGCGCGTGCTTTTTTGCGCCTTTTATACTAAAGACGTTCAAACGAAAGAAAAATTACGGGTAGTAACCGACACGGTGGAATTTGGCGACGCAAACTTAAATTTGTATTTTCAAAGCATCAATGTTTTTCAATACAGGATTTTACAATCGTCCGACTATGCCAAACATTTTTTTAAAAACAAACAAATCTTAAAAGGTTACATCGCGTCTCTTGCCGATTATCCAGTAACTACGCACGGTTTGGATATCATCAATCGGCGCGCGATCGATCTTTTCAACGAATTGTTTCAAGGGAACGAAAACGCAACGCTCGAAGACCGTAAATTCTTTTTTAGGGGAGTTGATAAGGCGACCGGACCCGTTGCATATACACAGCGGGGAAGCGACTTTTTATTGACGAAACTGAAAAAACTTTGTCAGCGATTGCATATCGACTATTGGCTGTATTACGGGACGCTGTTGGGGGCAAAACGGCATAACGCTTTTATTCCCTGGGACGACGACATCGATATCGGCGTCATGCGTGAAGACCTGCATAAAATAATCAGGTATTTGCAAAACGACGGCAATTTCAGTATAGATATATTGTACAATACGGAATGGGGGGATCGGGTCTATAAATTCCGCTTTAAAAACAGCGATCTGCCCGCCTATGTGGATATATTCCCCTTTGATTATTGTCAGGGAGATAGTTCGGTTATCTGGGAATCTTTCAAGGGTTTAAAGCACGACTTGGTTACCGATTTCAGAAAATTGCAGGAGGAACTGGGTTGCGGCTATCATGTCTGTTTTAAAATTCCCGAAAACCATTTGGTTAAAATCAATAATTTGTTCGACAAATACCGTAAAATCGCTTATAAAAAAATTCATCTGAGCGAAAAAAAGACCGATAAAATCGTTTACGGTTTTGACAACGTCTTTTTATTCGACTGGCAGCAAGTCTTTTCGTTGAGCGAAATAACTCCGTTTTCGCTGGAAAATTTCAACGGAACGGAGCATCCTGTTTTTTGCAACGCCGAAGAAGTTCTTATTCGAAATTACGTTGCGCCATATACATTGCCGAACGATATCGTATCGCACAGGCATACCGCGAGAATGTCAGCTGAAACGCAACAAAAAATGTCCGAATTGATGTCGGCTTTGCAAAATTACGAGTTCGTATAGTACATGAAACAAATGGGGATAAATGAAATCAAGCGGTAAGGAGATGTAAATGTCTTGGGTAAAAAAAGTTTGTGTGATCGTGAAATGTCGCCGCTCGGTCAAGGATATAAAAATGACTTTGAAAAGTCTGTTTGCGCAGTTCGATCAGAATTTTCAAGTCATATGTCTTGTCGATCAAAAATATAAAACTGCAAAGAGGTTTTTACAAAAAGCGGCGGCGAAAACAAATCGAATCGAAATACTTTCGATCACCACCTCGCTAAATATCGGAAAAAGGCTGACTGAGGTCTGCGGGAAGGCGAAAGGAGAATATTGTTTATTTGTCAACAGCGGGGATACCGTAACGCAAAATTGGATAGGCGGATTGGTCGATCAGGCTTTGCGAACCGATTCGGATTTGGTTTTCGGGGACTTAAGGCAATTCCGTAAAGGCAAAAGCGCATCGTATTACAATCTGGATCCCGTGCGCGTTCAAGATATCGATTGCGATGGCAATGCCTTGCTCGACGAGTTTATGAAATTGCACGGTTTATGTTCTTCGTATCATTCTTTTTGGAATAAACTGATCCGCCTTGATTTATGGGAACTTTGCCGAAAGGATTTTGATTTCGAATCGGAATATGCTTGGAAAAAATGCGCCGCGTCCGATTTGGCTTTTTCCGTTTCGCTGTTTTGTAACGCCAAACACGCAGCAAATTTACATGGACAGTATTATTACGAGAATGTGCGGCAAGGGAAGAAAGACCATGACTTCGGTCAGACTTTCGGCATTGTGCGCGAAATTTTAAACAGGCATCGCCTTTTAGACCGATACAGTGAGGACGTATCGCTGATGTTGGGAAATTGCGTTTCGGCGGAAGAATCCGATTCAGCGGTTGGCTGGTTTCGTTCGATCCAGACGCAGGAAAAATCGGGCGACGACGCTTATAAAAATCTGTTGCGGAAAATTTATTCCGGACAATATAAGATCATAAGTTTCAATATATTCGATACTCTCGTCGTCCGTCCATTTGTTCCGCCTTCGGATATCTTTACATTGTTGAACGTCCCTTTTCAACGTATGTTTGAATTGAATTCGTTTGCCGATTTTTCCGAACAGCGGAGATCTGCCGAAGAGTTTTGCCGTATATCTTACGGTAAAACCAAATTCGTTAATTTAAACGATATTTATGATGCTCTGGCGCGTAATTACGGTTACGACAGGGAAAAATTACAAACGATTCAAGCGCTCGAACTGGAAAACGAGATCAGCTTCGGCTATCCGAGGAAATTTCTCGTCGAATTGTTCGAACTGGCCAAAAAAACAGGTAAAAAGATCGTGCTTGCAAGCGAATCTTATCTTCCCCGCGAATGTATCGAAAAAATATTGCGTCGATGCGGTATTTCGGGATACGACCGCCTATTCCTTTCGCATGAACTCGATCCGGACGCGTTCCCCGATAAATTTGCCGCGATACTGGATTTTTATAAAAGCAGCGGTATTCGGGCAAATCAGATCCTACATATCGGCGACGACGCCTGTTTTGATATCGAATTATCGGAAAAGGCGGGAATTTCTTCGTTTCATTGCCCGTCTACCATTGAACTGTTTCAAGGGAGAAATCCTTCCGTGTATACGGGGAACTCTTTTGCGAAAATTTATAAAACCGCCGACCGTTATACGGATATGGAGCAAGTATATCGCGGCTGTACGGGACTGCGTTGCGTCAATGCGGTCATTGCAAATAAACTATTCGACAATCCGTTTCAAAGTTTTCATGAGCACAGCGATCTGAACGGAGATCCGCGCCTGATCGGATATTACTTGTTGGGAACGCATATTTTCGCCGTTGCAAGGTGGCTGATCGGTAAAGTGCGCAATAAGGGTATCCGAAAAGTACATTTTGCCGCGCGGGACGGGTATTTGATACAAAAGGCATACGATATTTTAGCGCAGGACGCGGACGGCGTTCCCGAAAGCAATTATATTCGCGTTTCCAGAAAGGCATTCGCGATTGCAGATATAAAAAATGTAAGCGATATGCAATCGCTTGCCGAAAAAACGAATATCGGCAAGCAGTCTCCGGATTCTATATTTGCGATGTTTCAACCTGTTTTGACGGATAACTCCCGAAAAAAATATGAAAACTTTCGTTGCTCGAACAAAAATTTCTGTCAGACTGCTTTCGGAAATCGGGAGACGTTCGCGCGCTATATCGTAAAGTTTTACGACGAATACTTGTCCGACGCCGACTTTGATTCCTATCATACGCTGCTTTCGCAATATTTTCAAAATATTATTGCGGAACAAGACGTCATTTTCGATATCGGCTATTCGGGGCGGATAGAATCGGCCCTTCAACAATTATTGGGGTTTCAGATCAAATCTTATTATATCCATACGAATAATGATTCCGTTTACCGAAGGCAGGCGTTCACCCCCTTTGAAAACGAAACTTTCTATCATTATAAACCCAATGTAACGGGCGTGATTCGCGAGCATTTTTTGTCGGAGATGTGTCCCTCGACTGTCGGCTATATGGAAAAAAGCGGCGGCTTGCAGTTGATAGACGAGGAGTATCATATCGATGAGATCACTTGGTTTGCTACGAAGACCATGCAGGAAAGCGCATTGGAATTCGTTTCCGATTTAAAAAATATATTCGGAACGTCGGTTTTGGAATTATATTGCAGGAACGAGGATCTATCCAAACCGTTTGAATATTATCTGCATTATTCACGTGATTTTGACAGACGGATGTTTGCAAAGTTGGAATGTGAGGACGACTTGGGCGAGGGACACAGCCTCGGCGGGTTAAAGATCTGGAACGATACGCTCGAAAAGATATATCAGAGCGGCGGACATGAGATAGACAACGGGAACGGTGTTCCCAAAGAGATCCGCAATACGCCTCGGTGGAAACGCGCTCTGTATTTTTTCATTTTCGAGCCGAAAGTTTTTTGGGAAAAATTGAAGAACAACATCGGTAAAAAATAACGAGGGAATCGATGAAAAATAAAATATTTTCTTTGCTCCTGACCTTGTTTTTATTTTGGGGGGCGGTCGGTTGTTCTGCGGGAACAGCGGCAACCGAGGAAAAAGGGAACGAGAATAAAAATCCCGAAGATATTGAAGAGGCTGTCGCGGATATAAGGTTGGAAACGATATTTAACGGCAGCGAGATCGATCTGTGCGCTCCGGAACTGCGGACGTTTTTAGACGAGCAGGACGAAATCAAACAATGTTCTTTTTTATTGGAACATGAAGGAAAAAATTACGATTATCAGGAGCCCGAATTTTTTTGGTCAGGAGAAAAAGATGAAAGTTTTGCAGTTTATTTTTCAGAAACGAGAGACTTTTCGGACGCACGTGAAATCATAACCGACAGGAATTATTTTCGGGCGGATATCCTGCAACCGAACAAAACGTATTATTGGAAAGTGCGGGGAATGGACAGCGGATTAAGTTCCGAGATCGATTGTTTCGATACGAAAGACGCGCCGTCCCGCATTTTATCCGTCGACGGACTGAAAAACGTGCGCGATGCGGGCGGATGGCGTACCGATTCGGGTAAATCCGTCCGATACGGCATGATTTATCGCGGAAGTCAGATGAACGGCTATAATCAAGGCGCGCGGCTGACGGAAAGGGGACGCGATACGATGATCCGCGATTTAAAAATAAAATCCGAAGTCGATCTGCGAAGACCCGACCGCGATGACGGAGGACAAACCGAGTGCGCCATCGATGGATCGTATCCCTATTTAAAAGCACCGTTTCATCCTTATACCTGTATATTCCCGCAATTTAAAACCAGTGAGAGAGGATATGATCTTCGTGTTCCGCAATCATTTCAACAAATATTCGAATTTTTGGCAGACCGGAAAAATTATCCCGTCTATCTGCATTGCAATGCGGGCGCAGACAGAACGGGTACGATCTTATTCCTGCTGAACGGTTTGCTCGGGGTATCGTATGAAGATCTGACAAAGGATTTCGAGATTACGTCTTTTTCCGTCATGGGCAAACGATGGCGCGCCGATTTGAACGGGAACATTCCCGTAGAAGAGGGTGTGATGCAGGACGACGAACATAATTATGTCGCATGGGAGAAAATGTACGGGATGATGATGCAATATTATCAGACTGAAAGCGGCAAATTATCCGACGCAATATCGGAATATCTTGTGCAAGTGTGCAATGTGTCCGTAGAAACGCAAGAAGCCGTCAAAGATATTTTGCTGTCGTAAGAATTACAAGAAGCATAGAGGATTCTATGCTTCTTTTTTACTGTAAAAATTAAATCATAAAATTAGGATAAAAAGGGAATAAGCGGAAAAAAGTTACGCATACTTTGGTTATGATCGCTCGGGTTTCGAGCGGTAAGTGGAGGAAGAAATGAAAGCTACGGGAATAGTGAGAAGAATAGACGAATTGGGCAGGGTGGTCATCCCCAAAGAGATCCGCCGCACTCTTCGTATCCGCGAGGGAGACCCGCTCGAAATATTTACGGACAGGGATGAGCTGATGCTCAAAAAATACTCTCCCATCGCCACGCTGGAACGGTTTTCCGAAGGTTCGGCAAAATCGCTCAACGATCTGAGCGGGTATCTCGCCGTGATCTGCGACACCGACGAGGTGTTGTACGCGTCGGGCGAGGGCAGAAAGGAGATCAACCGCAAACCCCTCTCAGCCGCGATCGAAAAGATCCTGAAAGACAGGCGCAGTTATCTCGCCAACGCGAGCGAGGGCGGCGACGTCGTCCCTTTGACGAGCGGCGAAGACGTGCCCCTCACGGCGCAGGTCATCGTGCCGATCGTGTCGGGCGGCGACTGTCTCGGCGCGGTGGCGCTTTTATCGTCCGAAGAGGGCGCGAAAATCGAAAGCGGCGCGGTCAAACTCTGCCAACTCACCGCCAACATTCTGGCAAATCAGTTCGATTGAACGAAGGCGCCGCGTTTCGGTGCCTTACATATGAACGGACAAAGTTTTTTAAAGGGAGCGATCATCATATCCGTAGGCGGCTTTATCGCCAAACTTTTAGGCGCGATCTATCGCATCCCGCTCACGAATGTGCTCGGCGGGGAGGGAATGGGCATCTATCAGATGGTCTATCCGCTCTATTGCCTTTTACTGACGGTGTCCGCCACGGGCATCCCTTCGGGCTTGGCCCGCGAAATTTCGCACGCCCGTGCGCGGGGAGACGAATCCCGCGTGCGCGGCGTTTTTTTACGCTCGCTCGCTCTGTTTTCCGCGCTCGGGCTCATCGGCTTTGCCGCGATGCTCGTCCTCGCCCCGATCATGAGCCGCGTGCAAAGCGAACCGACCGCGCAGGCTTCCTACGTGATGCTCGCGCCCAGCGTATTTTTCGTTTCCGTCATCTCCTGTTTCCGCGGATACTATCAGGGCAAAAGCAACTTTACGCCCACCGCCGTTTCGGAAATTTTGGAACAGGCGGTCAAAGTGGGGCTCGGGCTCTACTTTGCCTACCGCTACCGCGGCGACGTGCAGACGGCGGTTTCTTATACCCTGTTCGCCGTGACTTTGAGCGAGATCGCGGCGCTTCTTTTTATGATCGCCTATCATTTTATCGCGGTAAAGCAGCCGCATAAGCCGCTTTACCGTCCGATCTCTTCCGACGTGAAAAATACGGCTCTTCTGAAAGTGACCGTGCCCGTCACGATCGCGGCGTCCATTTTGCCCCTTTCGAATATTTTGGATAGTATTCTCATCGTCCGTATGCTCTCCCGCTATGCGAATAACGCCACGTCGCTCTACGGCATTTATGCGGGCGGCGCGAACACTGTAATCAATCTCCCCGTTTCCGTCTGTTACGGCCTTGCGGCGGCAATCATTCCCACGATCGCCGCCATGTACGCCGTCGGCAACGTACAGGGCGCGGAAAAACGCGCGGCGTTCGCGCTCAAATGCACCTTTTTTATCTCGGTGCCGAGCGCCGCGTTTCTTTTGGTGTACGCGGAACCTACGGCGCACTTTATCTTCCGTTCCATCGGCGGCGCGGAAGGGGAGGCGATGGTGCGGCTCATCCGTTATATGGCGGTCTCGGCTATCTTTTTATCGTGCGTGCAGACGCTCGCCGCCTGTCTGACGGGTAAGGGAAAGCCGAAAATTTCCGCGATCGCCATGGGCATCGCGGTCGCCGTCAAACTCGGGCTGGAATTCTGGCTCCTTCGCTACGAAAAAATTTCCATTCTCGGCGCGGCGATTTCGTCGGGGGCGTGTTATTTGGTTGCGCTCTCCATCGATTTGTACTATATTATAAGGGATAAGAAAAATTTAGGCAAAGTTTTACTCGATTTTATCCGCATCGCTTGCATTTCGGCCGCCGCCGTGGGCGCGGCGTTCCCGCTTCGGCATATGGGCGCGCTGCCTATTCTGGGCGTCTGCGCGGGCGTTTATCTCGCGCTTACGATTTTGACGGGCGTTTTCTCGCGGGACGAATTGAGTATCTTTCAAAGGAGAAAACATGGTAAGTATCGTCGGTCTGGGAATTGACCCCTCCGATCTGACGGAGGGTGCGAAGCAAGAACTTCTGAGTGGTAAAAAAATCATCGTCAGGGCGGAGCGCTTCGCCGCCGCCGTGCGCGCGCTCGGCGTTTCGTTCGAAACGCTCGACTGCGTATACGAAAGTTCGCGCAATTTCGATTCTCTCCATAAAAATCTCGCCGCGCGCGTTCTCGGCGCGGCAAAGGAACGCGACGTCGTCTACTGCGTGCCCGGCAGCGTGGAAGAGGATATTTCCGCGCAGATCGTCCTAAAAAAGAGCCGCGGCGCAGCGGTGTTCGACAGCGTTTCCAAAAGCGCGGACGCCTTCCGCCGCGCGAAGATATTTTCCTGCAACCGCGCGGCATATTCGGCGTACGATCTTGAAAAGTACATACGCGCCGTTTTGCCGCTCTGCGTGTACGATATCGACTGCGACCTCGTCGCGGGCGACGTGAAACTGAAACTTTGCGATATGCTCGGGGACGAAACGCCTTGCTTTTTCGTGAAAAACGGAAAAGTGAAAAAAATTAAATTGTACGAACTGGACAGGCAAAAAGAATACGACGAGACAACCGCGCTCGTGGTGGACGATACGCCGCTGCTTAAAAAAAAGCGCTTTGATTTTTACGATCTGTGCGAGGTGATGCGCCGTCTGCGCGCGCCGGGCGGCTGTCCGTGGGACCGCGCCCAAACGCACGAGAGCATCCGCAAGAATATGGTGGAAGAGGCGTACGAACTGGTGGACGCCATCGACAGCAAGGACGACGGCAAGATCGTCGAAGAGGCGGGCGACGTCTTGATGCAGGCGGTCTTTCACGCGCAACTCGGCGAGGACAGGGGCGCGTTCGACTGCGCGGACGTCACGAGCGGCGTGTGCGAAAAACTCATTTTCCGCCATTCGCATATTTTCGGGGGCGACAACGCGAAGAACGCGGACGACGCGCTCTCGGTGTGGGAGCGCAACAAGCGCGCCGAAAAGGGGCAAAAGACGACGGGCGACAGCGTGGCGGACGTACCCGCGGGCTTTCCCGCGCTGCTGCGCGCCCAGAAAGTGGGCAAGCGCGCATCGAAAGCGGGCTACGATTTCAAAGATATCGAAGAGGCCGCCGAAAAAATCGGCGAAGAACTTTCAGAACTCCTGCAGGCGGTGAAAGAGGGCGACGCCGCACATATTTCCGAGGAGACGGGCGATTTGCTGTTTTCCGCGGTCAACGTGGGGCGGCTCGCGGGCGCGGACTGCGAAGAAAGCCTGCACGAGAGCACGAAAAAATTCGTCGCGCGGTTTTTAAAGACGGAGAGCCTCATTTTACAGGACGGAAAAGAGATGCAAAACCTCGCGCCCGAGGAACTTTGGGCGTATTACGAGCGGGCAAAGGAACAAATCGATGCAGATCCGTCCCGTTAAAATAGGTGATATCACCGTACCGAACAATCTGTTTGCGGCGCCTTTGGCGGGGTATACGGATTTCGCGTTCCGAAAACTTTGCTATCGTTTCGGCGCGGGACTGTGCTTTACCGAAATGGTGAGCGCCAAGGGGCTGAAATACAACAATGAGGGGACGCGCGCGCTCCTTTATAAGGCGCCCGAAGAAAAAAACACGGCGGCGCAACTGTTCGGCAGCGATCCCGAGATCCTGCGCGCGGCGTGCGAGAGCGAGACGCTCGCGCCGTTTGAGATCATCGACCTGAACATGGGTTGTCCCGTTCCGAAAATTTATAAAAACGGCGAAGGGAGCGCGCTTTTAAACGATCTGCCGCGCGCCGAGAAAATCATTTCCGCCTGTAAAAAGAGCGGGAAAACGATCACCGTAAAATTCCGTATCGGCGTGGACGAAAAGCATATCGTCGGCACGGAATTCGCGAAAATGTGCGAGGCGGCGGGCGCGGACCTCGTTACCGTGCACGGCCGCACGCGCGACAAATATTACGCGGGCGAGCCGGACTTTGCCGAGATCGCGCGCGTAAAGCAAAGCGTGCGTATTCCCGTGATCGCCAACGGCGGCGTTTTTTGCAGGGCGGACGCCGAGCGCATGATCGAAAAAACGGGCGCGGACGGGGTGATGCTCGCACGCGCGATCCTGTACGATCCGCATGTCTTTGCCGAGATCCGCGGCGAGAGCGAAACGTGGGATATCCGCGCCGCCATTCTACAACAGATCGAAGATATGCTGCCCGTCTGCGGCGAAAAATTTACGGTGGTGCAGATGCGCAAAATGGCTTCTTTTTACATAAAGGGGCGTCGGAACTGCGCGCAGTATAAAAACCGCTTATTCGCCGCGGACAACCTTTCCGCTCTCCGCGCGCTAATAGATGAAATTTTCGCATAGTGCGCTTCGCCAAACTTTTCACAGAGTTGTTGACAAAAACGGGGAAATCATGTACACTGAACGCATATGTTTTTAGAGGGCGCTGTGCGCGACAACCGAATAAAAGCGGATGATTTCGGGGCGGGGATCGCGCGCTTTACGAAAAAGCGCAAAGAGCGGTTCTGGGAACTGGATTTTTTGCGCGGACTTTGCGTCGTTTTGATGGTGTTCGATCACTTCATGTTCAATATGATGGACGTTCTGCCCGTCGTGAATGAATTTTTCGGAACCACGCTGGGGCGCGAACTGTCCAAATATGCCCTCGTTTATTGGAAGGGCGATTTCCGCAACACCGTGCGTTTTTTCGTCATCTGTACGTTTTTCGTTCTGTGCGGCATCAGTTGCACGCTGTCCAAAAGCAATTTCAAGCGCGGATTTCTGCTCGCGTTGTGCGCGCTCGGCATCACGGGCGTGACGGGCGTGATCGAAAGTTATTACGAAGGATTTATCGTGAGATTCGGCGTTCTGCACATGCTCGCCGCCGCCGTTCTCATGTATGCGGTCGTCGATCTGCTCGCGCGGCTGGCGCTTTTGCCCGTGAAAGGGGCAAAAGCGAAAAAGATAGCCGAGACTGCGCTCGGCTATCTCCCTGCCTTAACGGGATTCGTACTGCTTTGCGTCTATCTCACCTGCTACGGAACGTTTTCATGCAAAGAGGGGTATCCGTTTTTCTATTCGACGGTGATGCCCTCGTCGGATAAAAATCAATCGGCGGTTTGGGCGATCTTCGTTTACGTCAAGCATTATCAATTCGATTCGGCGGATTATTTCCCGATCTTGCCCTGGGCCACGATGGTCTTGCTCGGCAGCGCGATTGGCCGCGCTGTCTATCACACTCCCGCAAAATACGCTTTCCGCCCGCTGGACGGAAGTTGGAACAACGGCGTCTGTTTTTTGGGACGCCACACCGCGATCATTTACCTTTCCCATATGGTCGTGATCCCCGTTATCACCATCCTTGCGGTGGCACTCTATTCTCTGTTCGTTTGAGGTGGCATTTTGTTTGAACGCGAAATTACTCCCGCGCTTTCCATGTACCAGGCGGCGCGCCTGAATCTGTCGGGCAGTACCATCCGCACGGCGATCTCCTTTTACGGGAACCGCATTTCTTTCGATCAAGTATTCGTACTCATCGATGCGCTTGCGGAAAGTTTTTCCGCGCGTTTTCATATCGGAAAAGGGGATACGATCACGCTTTGCATGCCCAATTCTCCCTCCGCGCTGCTCGCCTTTTACGCGGCGAACAAATTGGGCGCGGCGGTCAATCTTGTGCATCCCTACATCCCGCCCGAAAAATTGTCGGAGAGCGCCAAAAAGACGGACAGCAAACTCATCGTCGTATACGATGCCTATCCCCATGCGGGCGAGGAAAAACCCGCTTTCGGCGTGCCCGTTCTTGAAAGCGACTGCGGTTGGTTCATGGGTGCGGCGGCAAGGGCGTATTACCGCATGACCAATAAAAAACTCGGCTGGGGCGAAAAACTGGAAAAACTGCTGAAAAAGAAGCGGGGCCCTTCGCTCCCTTCGGTCAACTTCGCGCAAGCCGAGCCGGCAGTCTATCTCGCGAGCGGCGGCACCACGGGCGAGCCGAAGATCATCGTCCACAACAATTATACGTTCAATCTTCTGTGTTCCAAGGCGCAGGAGTTTTTGAGCGAACCGCTGGAAAATTACGTTTCGCTCTACAACGTTCTGCCCATTTTTCACGGGTTCGGACTATGCATCAATATGCATATGTGCATGATCATGCGCAGGACGAACATCATGTGTATCAAGTTCGACGCGAAGCGCTGCGCGCGGCAGATCCAAAAGGAGCGGGCGAACATTCTGACGGGCGTTCCCACCATGTATTTGAAATTGATGGGAGAAAAAACTTTCACGGGCGGCGACCTTTCTTCCATTAAGGACGTGTTCGTCGGCGGCGACAGCGCGCCGCGCGCGCTCATCGAAAAGTTTGACGAAGTCTTAAAACGCGGCAACAGCAACGCGCATATGTACGAGGGGTACGGGCTGACGGAAACGGTGACTGTTTGTCTCGTCAACACGCGCGAGCATAACCGCCCCGGCTCGATCGGCTATCCGCTTTCCGACACGCGCGTATGTATCGTGAAGAATGGCAAAAAACTGCCCGCGGGCGAGGTGGGGGAAATTTATATCCGCACGCCGCTGTTTATGCAGGGATACTTGGGGAACGGCGAACAGCCTTTCGAGCGCCTTGAAGGCGAGACCTGGCTGAAAACGGGAGATTACGGATATCTGGACGAGGACGGTTTTCTCTATTTCAAACAGCGCATCAAGAACATGATCAAGGTGAGCGGCGTGCCCGTGTATCCCTCGGAGATCGAGAGCGTGGCGCTTTTATGCCCGAAAGTGAAAAAGGCGTGCGCCGTGGGCGTTTCGGACACGGTGAAGGGGCAGGTCGTAAAACTTTACGTCGAAAGCGCGGACGGGGATTCGCTGAAAGAAGAGTTGCTTTCGCTGTGCCGTGCGAAACTCATCGCCTACGCGGTGCCGAAATTCATCGAGGTGCGCGATCGCCTGCCCGTCAATCTGATCGGCAAGATCGACAGAAAATCTTTGGAAGAGGAAAATCCGAAAAATACTTGACACAACGCGCATCCTATTGTAAAATGAAATAAACAACGAAATATGTCGAACAAAAACGGGTACCCGTTTTTGTTTTCCCGTCGGGAAAACAAAAAATCGGTTCACGGAAAAAGGAGCGTCATGTTCTGTAAATATTGCGGAAAACAAATCGACGACGAAGGGGGCAGTTTCTGCCCGTACTGCGGTAAACATTTGCTGGAAAATTGCCCGCCCGCCGGCAGTCCGGCGCAACCGCCGCCTTATCCCGCGCCCCGTTACAATCTGCAGGATCTGCCGAACGGGGGCTGGACGGTGCTGGGATTCTTTTTCCCGCTCGTGGGATTTATCCTCTACCTCGTATGGCAGACGACTTTTCCGATCCGTTCGAAACTGTGCGGCAAGGGCGCGCTCATCGGCGTCATTGCGGAAGTTGTTCTCGTCGTACTGTACATAATCGTTATTTTCGTGATAATAGCGGCTGCCTCGGCATCTTATCGGTACGGTCAGCCGTAATATAATTTAATCGGGAGGATATAAAAAATGTTTTGTAAAAAATGCGGAAAAGAGATCGGCGACAACGAGACCTACTGCACCTACTGCGGCGCGCCGCAGAACGACGTCCCGCCTCAGCAGGCGCCGCCCGCGTATTCCGCGAATGCGCCGGTAGACGGCAGCAGTTTCGGATGGGCGTTTTTAGGATTTTTAATCCCGCTTGTCGGTCTGATCCTGTTCCTGGTGTGGAAGGACACCCTGCCCCTCCGCTCCAAATCGTGCGGCAAAGGCGCGCTCGTCGGCGTGATCCTGTACGTAATTTTCATCATCATCTCCGTCGCCATAGGCGCCTGCGCGGCGGCGAGCGCGTACGACTATTACGCGGCCGTATTGCTTTAACGAAAAAAGAGCCTTTCGCAAAGCGCGAAAGGCTCTTTTTATTTCAACAGATAGCAACTCGTAAAGGCGATGGTCTGTTTACCGTAGTTGTAGGGGAGGGAAGACAACTCGCATACGCGGCTGACCCACAGCCCGTAGGCTTCCATGGAAGAATACGAATCTTCGGGAAAGCGGCAGGGCGCGTCGGGATATGTACACTGTTTGCAGCGCGCGCAGGTGCCCGCGCCCATGGCGAGAATATCGTCGTATTTTCCTTTCAGTATACGCATCATGGAAATAAAACTCGCCGCGTGTTTTTTGGAAGTTTCTTCGATGGTTTCGAAATCGAAATCGTCCTCCATCTTGCCGACCGTCTGCACCAGCATGCCGAAAGAATACTTTTTGGCGCGCTCTGTCGCCTCCTCGATGCTGCCGCACGCAGGCGGACAGCGCCAGTTGCGTCCGTAGGCGCTGCACTTGTCCGCGCGGCACATATCGCGCACTTCGGGCATAAAGACCACGGCTTTGAGGTTGAGTTCGCCCGCCGCGGTAAAACCTTCCCGCAAAGCGAGTTTTTTCAGTTCTTCTGCGTCGTATCGCATATCAATGTACCATTTTGTCGATGTCTGCGCGCTTGCACATGACGATGAGACGCTCCGATGCGTTGAACACGTAATCCGCGGAAGGCAGGGGCGTTAAGTTGCTGCCGCGCTTGATCGCGAGGATATTGAGGTTGTATTTCGCGCGCACGCCCTTGTCGCGGATGGTTTTGCCCGCCCAACTTTTGGGCGTGGGGATCTCGAAGATCGCATATTCGGGCGTGAGTTGAATGTAGTCGAAAATGTTGTTCGCGCTGTACTTGACCGCCAGACGCTCCGCCATTTCCTTTTCGGCGTATACCACGTTGTCCGCGCCGTTTTTGAGCAGGAATTTTGCCTGTATTTCCGTGCAGGCGCGGCTCAGAACGTATTTTGCGCCCAATTCCTTTAACAGCGACGTCGTTTCCAGAGAGGATTGAAAATTTTCGCCCACGGACACGACGCAAAGGTCGAAGTTATCCACGCCGATGGATTCGAGAACGCTTTCTTTCGTCGCGTCGCCGATCTGCGCGGTGGTGACGAAGGGGAGGATCTCATTGACTTTCTCTTCGTCGGTGTCCAGCGCCATGACGTGGTTGCCGAGCGCCGTGAATTTTTTTGCCATATAGGTGCCGAATCTGCCCAGCCCTATAATCAGAACGGATTTCATAAAACCTCCAGAATTTTATCAGCCGATGCGTACCGCTTCGTGCGGCAATTCCGCCGTGGGCGCGCTCACGTCTTTGAACATGAGCATAAACGTCAAACAACCCACGCGGCCGAGATACATTAAAAGCGCCAGGATCATCTGCGAAGCCACGTGCAGATCGGGCGTGATGCCGAGGGAAAGTCCCACGGTGCCGATCGCGGAAAATACTTCGAATATCACGTCGGTAAAGCCCGCCCAGCCGTCGATGAGCATAATGGCGAGCACGCCCGTCGCCGCAATGCAGAGAAACAGCGTGATAAAGCGGGAAGCGTGGCGGCAACTGTCCTCGTCCAGCCTTCTGCCGAAACATTGCACCGACTTTTTACGCTTGACGAGCGAAAACATGGACAAGATCAGCGTCGCGAACGTCGTCGTCTTGATTCCGCCCGCGGTGGAGCCCGAGGAGCCGCCGATGAACATCAAAAGGATCGTGATGGCGATGGTGCTGCCTCGCAGCGACGTGAGCGGCAGCGTATTGAATCCCGCCGTGCGCGGGCTTACGGCGAGAAACAGCGAGGTAAGCACTCGCTCGCCGCCCCAGGGCACGCTGTTTTCCGAACATAAGATAATAAGGAAAGGCACTACGATGAGAATTGCAGTAGTGGTCAAAACCAATTTCGTGTGCAGAGAATATTTTTTGAAATGCAGTTTGTTCTGGCATAGATCGCGCCAGACGAAAAAGCCGATGCCGCCGACGATAATGAGCGCGGAAACGGTCAAAGTGACGATGGGATCCGCCGAATATCGCGTGAGGGAGGAGAAAGGTTCGTTGATCCCCATCAGATCGAAGCCCGCATTGCAGAAAGCGGAGACGGAAGTGAATACGGAGATATAGATCCCCATGCCCCAGCCGTAATCGGGGATAAAACGGAACGAGAGCAGAAAGGCGCCCGCGCCCTCGAAGATGAGGGTGCCGATGAGGATCATCGACGAAAGCCCGACGAGCCCGCCTACGGTGGGGGCGTTGACCGATTCCTGCATGAACGTGCGCGCCTGAATGCCGATCTTCTTGCCGCCGATCTTCCAGATACCGAACACCAGCGTCATAAAGCCGATGCCGCCCGTCTGAATCAATAACAGAATGACGATCTGCCCGAACATCGTCCAATGTTCGAAAGTATCGTAGACAATGAGGCCCGTCACGCACGTCGCCGAAGTGGCGGTGAACAGCGCGTCCGAAAAGGAGGTGGACAGGCCGTCCTTCGTAGAAAAAGGCAGGACCAAGAGGACAGCGCCCAAAAAGATGATGCCGATATACACCAGCGCCAGCAGTCGGACGGGGGTCAAACGGATTTTCCGTTGCATATAAACTCCTTGTATCAACTATACGCCCTGTATTATACCACGATTATTTTTAAATTGCAAAAGAAAAGCGGGCGCGCGATTTTCTTTTTCACAAAAACCGTCGCCGTCCCGTATCATGAATAGGGCGGAGGTTTCTATGAAAATACATTTTGTGACCGAGGGAAGTCTCAACGGCTTTTGGGATAAAACGGAGGGTATCGATTGCGACGTGATCGTTTTCGGCTTCAACGGGCTGGAAAACGTCTATTACGAACGCGAATTGGACGGGGAAACGGGCAAACTGGAAGATCTGGCGATCATGAGCCGCGAACTTTCCGCGGTGGTTGTGAGCGGCTGTTATACATATTCGTGCAACCGCAAGCGCAAGAGCGCGGCGATCGCGGACAAGGGGCGCATTTTAGGCGTTTCCGATATGCTGTGCAATCTGGACGACGGCGAATTTACGAGCGGCGCGCATCTCCGCGTATACGAGACTTCCGCGGGTCGCATCGGGCTCGTCATCGGCGAGGACTTGTTTTTTCCCGAAGTCGTCAAGACTCTTTCCGACTGCGACGCGGATATCGCGATCTGCCTGTACGAGGAGAACGTGGACTTTTTGCCGCAGGTCCTGATGCGCGCGTTCGCCTTTTGCTACGGGCTGGATATCTGCCTGTGCGGCGCCGGGATCGCGCAGGTCGCCTCGACGGGCGGGGAACTTTCCCTCTCCTCCCCCGCGCCCGAATGCGACGCGGAGATCGACTGCAAGCGCGAATATCATCTTATAGGGCTCAGAAAGCGCGGATTGCGCCGCGAGATCAAGGACAGTTTCTGAAAAAACAACGCGAGCGGTTTGAAAAAACTGCAAAATGTGATATACTGAAAGAAAAGAACGAGGGGGAAGGTATGAACGATACGACCAACGCCAGGCGTTTTATCAACAGTTACAACAAGATCGACAGTAAAATGCGCGCCCTGTACAATTTCAAACCGTCGCAGTCCTTTTCGGACATGGTAAGGCGCAGCGCGCAGGAAAATTCCGTCATACGCAAATTCGAAGACGAACTGATGGACTATGCGCGCCTTCGGAACGCCATCGTGCACCAGAGCATGGACGGGGAGATCATCGCCGTACCCTGCGATTCGGTGGTGGAAAAAATAGAGTACATCGAAAAACTTTTGTATGCGCCGCCCACCATCGGCGAGACCATGCCCGACAAGCGCATCGTCAGCGTGGACGAACAGATGTCCGTCAAACAGGTGCTCCTTCTCGTCGCGCGCACCAATTATTCCAATCTGCCCGTCTACGGCGGCAAGGTGATGGCGGGCATCGTCAATAACCGCCGTCTCGTGCACGAGATCGGCAAGGTCATCGACAACGGACGGGATGTGGACGCCTTTCTTTCCGAAACGCCCGTGGGCGATATCCTGAAAGAGAGCGATCTTTTGACCTATTATAAATATCTCTCCAAGGCGGACAGCCTGCAAAAGGTTTTGGACGCGTTCGAGGAAAATAAAAAACTGTTGGCGGTCGTGGTGAGCGAGCACGGGATCAAAGGCGAGCGCATCGTCAACTTTATCACGGCGGCGGATCTGACGAACGTGCATAAAATTTTAGAAGAATACTGAGGGGATTTTTTCCGCGCGCAAAAATTTATGCAAGAGCGGCGTTTTCGCTTTACAAAACCGCGGAAAATTGATAAAATAAACCTCGGAATCGACAAAGGCGCTAAAAAAGGACAGTCCGTACCCGAAATATTTCCCAAAGAGAGCCGCGCACGGTGAAAAGCGGCGGAAAGAACGGGCGGCGGTATCACCTTATCAGTCGGCGGGCGAAATGCTGAAAAGTAGCCTTGCTCGCGGTTTTTCTCTCCGCGTTATCAAAAGAGGCGTTTGACAGAATGTTTTTGGTGGTATCAGCCCTTTATTTTTTCCGAAAATAAAGGGCTTTTTTGATTTCAAGAGGTGATCGTATGTATAAGAAAGTAGACACCACGATGAATTTCGTGGAAAGAGAAAAAGAGATCGTCGAATTCTGGAAACAGAACGGCATCTTCGAAAAGAGCGTGGACCGGAACGAAAAGGGAGAAGAATTTTCCTTTTACGACGGCCCGCCCACGGCCAACGGCAAGCCGCATATCGGGCATATCCTGACGCGCGTGATGAAAGACATCGTGCCGCGCTATCAGACCATGAAGGGCAAGCACGTGCTCCGCAAAGCGGGCTGGGATACGCACGGCCTGCCCGTCGAACTGGAAGTAGAAAAACTTCTCGGCATGGACGGCAAGCAGGACATAGAAAAGTACGGCATCGAACCTTTCATCAAAAAATGCAAGGAGAGCGTGTGGAAATACAAGGGCGAATGGGAAAAGATGTCCGAACGCGTGGGTTACTGGGCGGACATGGACAACCCTTACGTCACCTACGACGATAAATATATCGAAAGCGTATGGTGGGCGCTCAAAGAAATCTGGAAAAAGGGCCTTTTGTACAAGGGGCACAAGATCGTTCCCTATTGCCCGCGCTGCGGCACGGCGCTCTCTTCGCACGAGGTCGCGCAGGGGTATAAAGACGTCAAGGAAACGTCCGTGTTCGTGCGCTTCCGCATAAAAGGCGAAGAAAACCGCTATTTCCTCGCATGGACGACCACGCCCTGGACGCTTCCCTCCAACGTGGCGCTCTGCGTCAATCCCGAAGAGGACTACGCGGAAATTTTGGCGGAGGACGGCGCGCGCTATATCCTCGCCGAGGCGCTCGTTCCGACCCTTTTTGAAAATTATCAGACGCTTTCCGTCAAAAAGGGCAAAGAATACGAATATACGGAATACGAGCCGCTCTTCGACTACGCGCTCGGCTCGTTCCGCGAAAAGGCGTACTACGTCGTGTGCGACGGCTACGTGACCTTGACCGACGGCTCGGGCATCGTGCACATCGCGCCCGCGTTCGGCGAGGACGACTACCGCGTGGGCAGAAAATACGAACTTCCCGTCGTCAACCTCGTGGACGAGCGCGGCTGTTTTGTGCCCGCCGCAAAAGACCTTGCGGGCGTGTTCGTAAAGAAAGGGGATAAAACCGTCATCGCCATGCTCAAAGACAAGGGACTCCTCTTTAAGGAAATGGTATACGAGCACAGTTATCCCCATTGCTGGCGCTGCGACACGCCGCTCCTGTATTATGCGCGCGAAAGTTGGTTCATCAAAGTGACCGCGGTCAAAGACGAACTCATCGCCGCGAACAACTCCGTGCATTGGATGCCCGAAACCATCAAATCGGGGCGCATGGGCAACTTTTTGGAAAACGTCATCGACTGGGGGCTTTCCCGCGACCGTTACTGGGGCACGCCTCTCCCTGTCTGGGTATGCAAAAAGTGCGGCAAGGTGCACGTGATCGGCAGCAAAGAGGAACTCAAAAAACTTTGCGGACTTTCGGGCGACGTGGAACTGCACCGCCCGTATATCGACGGCTGTACTTTCCCCTGCGAATGCGGCGGCGTCATGGAGCGCACGCCCGAGGTCATCGACTGCTGGTTCGATTCGGGCTCCATGCCCTTCGCGCAGTATCATTACCCCTTCGAAAACAAAGAAGTGTTCGAAAAGACTTTCCCCGCCGACTTCATCAGCGAGGCGGTCGACCAGACGCGCGGCTGGTTCTATACGCTGCTCGTCATTTCCACCATTCTTTTCGGCAAAGCGCCCTTTAAAAACTGTATCGTTTTAGGGCACGTCAACGATAAAAACGGCGTGAAAATGTCCAAGCATAAGGGCAACGTCGTAGATCCGTGGAGCGTTCTGGATAAGCAGGGCGCCGACGCCGTGCGTTGGTATTTCTATACTTCCAGCGCGCCCTGGCTGCCTTCCCGCTTTTACGAGGAGGCCGTGTCCGAAGCGCAGAGAAAATACATGGGCACGCTCTGGAACACCTACGCCTTTTTCGTGCTCTATGCCGAGATCGACGGGTACGATCCGAGCAAATACGATCTGACAACCTGCGCTTTGAGCGTCATGGACCGCTGGATCCTGTCCAAACTCAACACTTTGATCGCGCGGGTGGATAAGGGGCTCGCCGCATACGAGATCACCGACTGCGCGCGCGCCTTGCAGGATTTTTGCGACGTGCTCTCCAACTGGTACGTGCGCCGCGGCCGCGAGCGCTACTGGGGCAAGGAGATGACGAAGGACAAGGCGGCGGCTTACACGACGCTGTACACCGTTTTGGTGACGCTGGCAAAACTGACGGCGCCCTTTACTCCCTTTATCGCCGAACAGATGTACCAAAATCTCGTGCCCGCGTTCTATCCGGAAGCGGAAAAATCCGTGCACATGTGCGCATTCCCGCAAAGCGACTTATCGTTCGTGGACGAAAAACTCGAACGCGGCATGGACGAAGTGCTCGACGTCGTCGTACTGGGCAGGGCGGCGCGTAACGCGGGCAATCTCAAAAACCGTCAGCCGCTCGCGGAAATGGTCGTCGTAGCCGAAGGGCGCGAAAAACTTTCCGACGAACTCAAAGGCATCGTTTTAGACGAACTCAATATCAAAAAATATAAAGAGGCGGAGGACGCGGGCGCGTTCATCACGTACCGTCTGAAACCGCAACTCAAAACGCTCGGCCCCAAATACGGGGCGAAACTGGGCGCCATCCGCGCGTTTTTGCAAAATTGCGACGGCGCGAAAGTCGTGGCGGCGGTCAAGGAAGGCAGTTTCAAAACCGTTCTGGACGGCACGGAAGTGGAACTGACCGCGGAAGATCTTCTCATCTCCACCGAGAGCGCGGAAGGATACGTGTCCGCAAGCGAGGGGGGCGTGACCGTCGCGCTGGATACGGCGCTCACGAAAGAACTCGTCGAAGAGGGCGTTGAACGCGAACTGATCTCGAAAATTCAGACCATGCGCAAAGACGCGGGCTTTGAAGTGACCGACCGCATCCGCGTCTTTTACAGAGCGGACGGAAACGTCGCGGCGGTCTTGAAGAGCCGCGGCGGCGCCATTGCCAAAATCGTTCTTGCGGACGAACTTTGCGAAGGCGAGGCGGAAGGGTTTACCAAAGAATGGGAATTGAACGGCGCAAAGGCGGCGATTACCGTCGTGAAAGTATAAACTTAATGATTTTTTAACAAATTATTTATAGATTGTTCAAGCGGGCAGCCTATAATGAACGTAAAAAATCCGACGGGTGAATTCATTGAAAGTTTTTTTTAAACACAACTTCATATTTGTACCGTTCGTGCTTTTAGCGGCGCTTCTGGAAATGTACGCGCTGCTCTTTACCGATAACGGCATTCTCATACACGCGCCCTGGTTTTCGCTTGCCTTGCTCGCCGTCATCGTGTCGCTTACCGCGATGGTGCGCTCCTATGCCTGGCGCGTTGCGATCCTTTCTTTCGTGCTCGTTGCGATCCTGAGCGTGGACGCGGGCTTTATCCTGCTGTTCGACATCAACGGCACGGCATTCGATTATTCGCTTTTGTATCAGGCGGCGGACGGTCTGGGCATGATGGAAGGGCAACTCGTCAACTTCGGATTTCTCGTGCCCGGCGCGATCGCCGTGGCGGGGTTTTTACTCTACGGCGTGTTCAACGCCGTCAAACTCAAAGACGTGAAGATCGAAAAAAATCCGCGCCTCCGCATCGTGTGCTGTTCGCTCGCGGGCGTTCTGCTCGTGTCCGCGCTCGCGGTGCCCAACGTGCTCAATTTCGTGAACACCACCTCCGACAGTTATTACGCCGATCTCCTGTACGATAACGACAACGAATATAAAAAATACGGCGTGACGGGCGACGTTTTATATCAGTTCGTCACGGGGCCGTTTCTCACTTCGCCCAAGGTGGCGACTTGGCAGGACAGTTCGGAGTTTTATTTTCGGAACAAGACGGAAAACGGCGAATTGTTCGGCGTGAGCGCGGGCAACAACGTCGTGATGATCCTCGCGGAGTCGATGGAGTGGTTTCCCGTCACCAATTATCCCGGGCTGGCGCAGTACCTGTATCCCAACATTTCGCGGCTGACGGAGGAGAGTATCGTCTGCCAAAACCATTATTCGCGCGAAAAGACGGATATATCCGAGGCGCAGTCGCTTTTGGGCAATTACCCCTCGCGCGGCTTTGTCTGTAACAATTACAAGGATAACGCGTATCCTTTTTCGCTCCCCAACCTTTACAGGGAGACGAACGAGGGCGCGAAAATCAATTCTTTCCACAACAACGAGGCGACTTTCTATAACCGCAGCGAACTGCATGAATCGTTGGGCTTCGACCATCTGTACGGCATCGAGGAGATGGAAGGATACGGCGTGACAAATTATCAGGAACTGTTGGAAGAGCGCAATCTCGATTCCGAGATGATGGACAAAATGAAGGACGAAATGTTCCCCGCGGACGGCAACTTCTTTTCGTACATAATCAGTTATACCACCCACGGCGGTTACTACGATGTACGCTCCTCTCTCGAAGAAAAGGGATATTACGACAGGCTGGACAAATACAACGTCTATCCCGAGACCGACAACAAATACGACAATTATCTTCGCACCTATGCGGCGGCGCTGATGGACTTTGACGCGGCGATCGGCATTATGCTGGACGATCTCGAAGCGAAAGATCTGCTGGATTCGACGACCATCGTCATTTATTCCGACCATAACGCCTACTACGACCGCCTGAGTTATCGCGGCAAGGGGCTCGTCGATATGCAGAGCGAAATTTTCCACGTGCCCATGTTCATCTACGATACGAAGGCGAAAACGGCGCTCGAAACTGCGGGGAAGGGCAAGGATATCGAAAAATTCACGACTACGGCGGATATCTTGCCCACGGTCCTGACGCTTCTGGGCATTCCCTATTACTCCAACCTGTATTTCGGGCACAACGTGTTTTCCGATCGGGAGAGCGTGATATTCTCGCGTGCGTACGGATGTTTCATCACCGAGGATTTCGTCGGCTATTCCCTCAATTCCGTCGTCTATAAGGGAAACGGATTTTCCGAAGCGGATTTAGTGACGCGCGCGAGCGAACATCTCGAAAAACTGAAATATATCGACGCGCTGTATTTTAAAGATTACTTTGCCGAACACGAATTTCCGAAAGTTTGAATTTTGCCGCGGCTTTGCAAAAGACGCGGCTTTTACTTTACAAATTACGGGAAAATGTTTTATAATACAAGCGCGAAAACTTGCTTGCAAGGAATTTCGCGCGAAGTATTGCAACATAAAAGCGGTTTTGCCACAGGCAAAACGAAGGTGTCGGAAGACACCGCCCAAAAGTTTACTTTTGGGGTGGTTTTATGTTATAATACCCGGAAAACTTGCTTGCAAGGGATTTCGCGCGAAGTATTGCAACATAAAAGCGGTTTTGCCACAGGCAAAACGAAGGTGTCGGAAGACACCGCCCAAAAGTTTACTTTTGGGGTGGTTTTATGTTATAATACCCGGAAAACTTGCTTGCAAGGGATTTCGCGCGAAGTATTGCAACATGGAATGTTATAATACATGGGAACGGCAGAGTATTTCAACAGAAAATGACAAATCGACCGCAGGAGTTTATATGAGAATCGCGGAAAACTGGAAGGATTATTCCATCCTCGCCACGGGCGACGGATACAAACTGGAACGCTGGAAAGATATCTATCTTCTCCGTCCCGATCCGCAGGCCATCTGGCAGGCGCAGAGCGACCTTTTTTCCTTTCCCAAACTTAACGCCGTGTATCGCCGCAGCGATCGGGGCGGCGGCTTTTGGGAAACGCGAAAAGCCTTCCCGGAAGAGTGGAACGTGTCCTACCGCGATCTCACTTTTAAGATCAAGCCCATGGGCTTCAAGCATACGGGGCTGTTTCCCGAACAGGCGGTCAACTGGGATCTGATGTCGTCGCTCATTCAAAAGGCGGGCCGTCCCGTACGCGTGCTCAATCTCTTCGCCTATACGGGCGGGGCGACGGTCGCGTGCGCCAAGGCGGGCGCGGAAGTCACGCACGTGGACGCGGCCCGCGGCATGGTTGAGCGCGCGGGCGAAAACGCGCGGCTCTCGGGCATTGCTTCGGGGATCCGCTATATCGTCGACGACTGCAAAAAGTTCGTGCAAAGAGAGATCCGCCGCGGCAACAGATACGACGCGGTCATCATGGATCCGCCCTCCTACGGCAGGGGACCGAACGGCGAAATGTGGAAGATCGAGAGCGAGTTGTTTCCCTTCGTCGGATTGTGCAGTCAGATACTGTCGGACGATCCGCTCTTTTTTCTCATCAACAGTTATACCACGGGTTTGCAGCCCATGGTGCTCAAAAATATTTTAACGCTCAATCTCAAACGCTTTTCGGGCAAAACGGAGGCTTACGAGGTGGGCATTGCTACGGAGGAGGGCATTCCTCTTCCCTGCGGCGCGGGAGGAATTTACATCCATGGATAAAGATCTCAATATACTTTACGAAGATAACCACGTCATCGTCGTCTTAAAGCCCCAGGGCGTTCCCTCGTGCGGCGACGAGAGCGGCGACGACAGCCTTCTGGAAATGGTGCGACGCTATCTCAAAGTCACGTACGATAAGCCCGGCAACGTGTACGTGGGGCTCGTACACAGGCTGGACAGGCCCACGGGCGGCGTGATGGTGTTCGCCAAGACCAGTAAGGCGGCGGCGCGGCTGTCCGCGCAGATGAAAGAGGGCGATTTCGAGAAAAAATATCTCGCGGTGCTCGTCGGGACTCCGAAAGAGAGCAGCGCGACCGTGGTCAACTATCTCAAAAAAAATCCCCTCAACAATATGGTATATATCTGCACGCAGACGGAAGAGGGGGCGAAACTCGCCTCGCTGGACTACCGCGTGCTGGAAGATAAAATCAAAATTTCCCTTGTCGAAGTCAAACTGCACACGGGGCGCACGCATCAGATCCGCGTGCAGATGGCGGGGCTTTCCCATCCCGTGTTCGGCGATATGCGCTACGGCGGAGAGACTGCCCGAAAGGGCAATCTGGCGCTGTGGGCGTATTCGCTTTCCTTTACCCATCCCGTTACCAAAGAGCGCATGAAATTTATGGCGCAGCCCCCCGAGGACGGACCATGGAAGTATTTCGATACCGAAAAACCGTTGAAATTGTGAGGGTTTTGATAAATCGTTTAAAATGCGCTAAATTTTTGGCAAAAGCGGAAAAATGCGTTTGACAAAAGATCGTTTTGCGTGTAAAATAGACAGGTACAGTCATACAATGCAGTACTCGGCCGAGGTTCGGCCTTACGACAATAAATTGCGATGGGAGCATAGAATGAAGAGACATACTGTTAAATTGTTCAGCTTGATAACGGGATTGGCGTTGAGCCTTGCCGCGTTTTTCGCCGTCACCGTGTTTTCGGCATCGGCGGAGAGTTATTCGGCGGTCAATATATTCACCACCTCGGTCGGCGCGAGTTACGACAATACGGAGACGAACAAAAACGTGACCTACCAGATGGGCGAACAGTCCACCGTTTCATACCGTAAAAATCTTGCGCTCAAATGGTATGAAAGAGCCGAGGGCGAAACGGTCGGCACGGCGAAATATTTCACCGCCACGATCGCTTTCGACGGCGAAAATTTCAGCAAATTCAGCATGAAACTCGAAGCCGCCCAGCACACCATGAATAAAGAGGAAAAGAGCGAAAACACGCTCACTTTCGAAGCGGATAACGGCGCTTATACCGCCTACGTCAACGATCAAAAGGAAGCGGGTGTTTCCGTTACCGCGCAGAACGGCGAATTCGTGATCGCTCTGACCGAAGCCGCGATCGATGATAAACCCGCGCTCGACGGCACCACGGGCGAGTTTTACGTGACCGTCAACGGCAAGTACGCGGGCACCTTTACCAATATCGGATCCAATTACGCGGAATACAGTTCTTCCTCGCTCACCCCGCTCACTTTCTCGCTCGACGAGATGAAAGAGGGCGGCGCGGACAAGCAGAGAGTGGAGATCCGCAAACTCAACAATCAGAGCATGGCGCTCGATAAAGATAGCGGCAAGATCGAAGACGACGCGGCGCCCATCTTCGTTCTCAACGACGAAGTGAAAGTTTTGAAACTCGGCGATACGCTGGATTTCGATTATAAGAATATCGACGTTCTGGACAGTTCCGTTTCCACCGAATTCTATTCGTTCGTGTTCAAGGGCACGGATACCGACAAAGACCCCGACGAGACCGCCGAGGACGAGACGGACAAGGGGCTCTATTACGAGAAATCCGACACGCTTTCCAAAGTCGTGTTCATGGAGAACGATCTGTACAACGGCACGGACAACGCCTACGTCAGCGTAGCGTTCCGCCTTTCCGACGGCGACAACCATGCGTTCTACTATCTCGAAGATTATGCGCTTTCCGCCAAAGTCGATGGCAGTACCAAAGAATACGTGCGGGTGAGCAAGAAAGTCGATTCCCGCCCCGATTATATTGAGGAGAATGTTGGCGCATACCAGACAGCCGTGAGCGAAGCCGCGCGCAAGGACGGCAAGAGCATTCAGATAGGTACGGGCGCGTATTATTATCTCCCTTCGCTGCGCTCTTTGATTTCCGACGCGGATTGCGGTTACACCGAACTCACGTTCGACGTTTATTACAAAAACCAGACCACGGAGAGCGGCTCGGCGACGGGACTTTCCTATAACGAACTCAAATTCGAGATCGCGACCGCGGGCAAATATGAATTTAAAGTCGTTGCCAAAAACAAATTCGGCAACGTTATGCAGTATGAGAAGGACGGCAAGACCTACAACGTTACGAGCAGCAACGTGTGGGACGTGGAAGAAATCCCTTCCTTCACGTTCGACGTGTACAACAACGGGCCTTCCATCGAAGAGAGCGAGATCAACGATCTCGGGTACATCGACGTGACCTTTACCTTCCCCGCTTTCGAGATCGTCGGGCTTTCGGGATACAGCAGCGAATACAAACTCTTCCGTCTGGACGGCGACAGTTCGTCGCTGACGCTGGACGAAGTCAATTCCGATCCCTCGAAATATACGTGGAAAGAGATCGAAGAATACGATTCCGATAAGGAAGAAGACGAAGGGGACAACGTCTACGAATGGAGGCCTTCTTCCCGCAGTTTCATTCCGCAGGAAAAGGGATTCTACATGATCACCGTCAAAGTTGTGGACAGCGACCGTATGTCCGCGGAATCGCACCAGGTGGTCAACGTCACTTCCGAAGTAGACACCGTGCACGGCGAAACGTACTGGCTGCGCGACAACGTGCTCTCCGTCGTATTCATGGCGATCGGCGGCCTGTGCCTGATCGGAATCATCGTCCTTCTCGTCATCAAACCCAAGGAAGAGTCGGAAGTCGTTTCCGTGAAAAAGGCGCGCAAGGAAGAACTGAAAGAAAAGAGAGAAAACCGCAACAAAAAGCAGTAATGATCTTGCTTATAAAGCCCGACGAAAGAAATTTCGTCGGGCTTTTTTTGTTCTGTTCGGCGGGGCGCGTTCATAAGATAGTAGCATGAACGTGACTGATCTGAAAAAGGGCGAAGAGGCAAAAGTTCTGGGGCTGGAACTTTCCGCCGACCTTCGCGAACGGCTGAAAATGCTCAACGTATATGCTGGCGCGGGCGTGCGTCTCGTCAAGGTAGCGCCGTTCGGCGCGGGGTATCTTCTGTCCGCTGGCAGTATCCGCCTCGCGGTGGGCAAGAGCATCGCACGAAATATCTTTGTCGAGCGGGAGGAACAAAAGTAATGCGCATCATTTTAGCGGGAAATCCCAACTGCGGCAAGACGACGCTCTTCAACGCGCTCACGCGCTCCAACGCGAAGACGGGCAACTGGCACGGCGTGACGGTGGGCGAGCGCTGCAAAAAGACGCGCATCGCGGGACAGGAGGCGACGGTGTGCGACCTTCCCGGCATCTATTCGCTTTTGACGCATTCGCTCGAAGAGCGCGTCAGCAAGCGCGCCATCGAAGAAGAGGAATACGACCTCGTGGTGGCGGTCGCCGACGCGGTGACGCTTACGCGCTCAATAAAACTCCCTCTGGAAATTGCGGCGCGCGGCAAAAAGACGATACTCGTCGTCACCATGGCAGACCTTTTAAAAAAGCGCGGCGGCTATCTCGACGCGGAAAAATTGTCCGCGCGCCTGGGTATTCCCGTCGTTACGGCGGACGCGCGCTCCAAACGGGACATCCGCCGCTTGCAGCAGAAGATCGCCGAAACTTGCGGCAAAGAAACGCCCGCCTTTTCGCCCGTGCGCGAAGAAGAGGCGTTGGAAGGCGTGTATTCGGCGGGCAGCGAAAAGAGCGGCATCGCCGATTTCGTCCTGTATAATCCCGTCACCGCATACGCTTTATTCGCGCTCATCATGCTGAGCGTGTTTTTTCTGGCGTTCGGAAATCATATGCCTGGCGTATTTTTAAAGGACAAGACGGAATATTTGATCGGCGACGTGCTGGGCGGCGGCGCGGTTTCGCTCTTAGAGCGCGTCGGCGCGCATCCCGCGATCCTGTCGCTCGTTAAGGACGCGCTGTTCGGCGGCGCGGCGATGCTTTTATCTTTCGTACCGCAGATCGTCATCGTGCAGGCGGCGCTCATCGTTTTGGAAGAGAGCGGCTATTTGGCGTCGCTCGCATTCATGACCGACGGCATTTTTTCCAAAGTAGGGCTTTCGGGCAGGGCGGCATTCTCCATACTGATGGGGTTCGGTTGCAGCGCCGCGGCGATTTTGACGACGCGCGGGCTGGAAGACAAAAAGATACAAAAACGCACAGTGCTCATTTTGCCGTACATCTCTTGCAGCGCGAAAATGCCCGTCTATCTGACGCTGATCTCCGCCTTTTTTACGCACAAATTCCGCGCGCTGTGCGCCATCTACTTTGCGGGCGTGCTCTTTTCGCTGTTCGCCGCGCTGCTGTTAAAGAAAATTTACGGCGGCGAAACCGAATTCGTGCTGGAGATCCCGCACTTGCAGCCGCCCCGTCTTTCCCTGCTTTTGAAATCGTTGCTATTTTACGTAAAACAGTTTATAATGAAAATAGCGACCGTCGTCACCGCCTTTCTCATCGTCATGTGGTTTTTGCTCTCGTTCGACTTCACCTTTCATTTCGTGGGGCAGGGTAGCGAAACGTGTATACTGCGCTATCTGTGCGAGGGGCTGAAATTTTTATTTTATCCCATGGGTATCTTCGATTGGCGCGTGGCGCTCTCCGCCGTTTCGGGGCTTGTCGCCAAAGAGAGCGTGGCGGGCATGCTCGGCATGTTCTACGGTACGGATCTTTCCGCCGCTATGACGCCTGCGGCGGCGCTGGCGTTCATCGTGTTTATCATGACCTGTTCGCCCTGCGTGTCCGCGATCGCCGCCACGGCGCGCGAATTCGGAAAGAGGGCCGCTATCAAATACGCGCTCGCACAGACGGGCATCGCCTTTCTGGCGGCCTATCTCACCTATTTTATGCTCGCCTACGGCACCTTTGCCGTGTGGCTCGTTCCCGTCGTCGCGGTAGCAGTCCTGTTTTTTACGGGACGCAAAAAGCGCGGGAAAAAGAGGAAGAAACTTGAAAAAATTCACGGTAAACGAAAAACAAACTCTGAAAACCTTCACGGATAACGTCTATCCGCAGGGCTCGTTCGCTTTCCCGCGGCTGCTCCGCGCGCGGGATATCCGCGTCAACGGAAAGAAAACGGGCGAAAATATTTTGCTCAGAGAGGGCGACGAAGTCGTTTATTATACTACCCTGCGCGAAGAATCCGTTCCCGCGTATGAAACCGTTTACGAGGACGAAAACGTGCTCGTTGCGGACAAATACGCGGGCGTCAATTCCGAGGCGCTGTACTTTGCGCTGTCGCAAAAGGGCGAAACGTATTTTATCCACAGGCTGGACAGAAACACGGCGGGGCTGATGATATTCGCCAAAAACAAGCGGGCGGAAGCCGAACTTTTGCGGGCGTTCCGCGAGCGGCGCGTGCAGAAAATTTATCTCGCGCTGTGTTTCGGCAAGTTTGCAAAGGGTGTAGATATGCTTTGCGGCTATCTGGTCAAAGACGAAAAGGCGGCGCGCGTGCGCGTCTATTCCAAACCGAGGGAGGGGGCGGAAAAGATCGAAACGGAATACCGCGTTTTAAACGGCGACGGCGAACTTTCCATGGTGGAGATCGTCCTGCACAGCGGAAAGACGCATCAGATACGTGCGCACATGGCGTTTATCGGGCACCCCGTCGCGGGGGATGAAAAGTACGGCGACGAGGCGCGCAACAAAAAATACGGGGTGAAGCGCCAACTGTTGGTGGCTAAGACTTTGCGGCTGCAAACGAAAGGGGCGCTCGCCTATTTAAACGGGCAAAGTTTTTCCTCGCGGTTCGTGCCGGAATTGAAAAACAGTTGCCCGAATGCTCCAAAAATGATATAATAGGCTCAATATTATCGTGAGACAAGGAGCTTTACAATGTATTGGGCAGATAAAATTGCGGAAGAGATCATCAAACGGAATCCCGAAAAGGAGGAGTACGTCTGCGCGGCGGGCATTTCGCCCTCGGGTTCCATTCATATCGGAAATTTCAGAGATATCGCCACGAGTTATTTCGTGGTGCGCGCGCTGCAAAAGAAAGGGCGCAAAGCCAAACTTCTCTTTTCCTGGGATAACTTCGACAGGTTCCGCAAAGTGCCCGCCAACGTGGCGGCGGTCGTGGGGAAAAACGCCTACGACAAATACATCGGCATGCCCTACGTGGATATTCCCGACCCCTTCGGCGTTGAAAAAAATTACGCGGAGCATTTCCAGAAAGAGTTTTTAAACTCTTTCAAAGCTTTCGGCATCGAAATGTGTTTCCGCTCGCAGGCGGACGAATACCGCGGCGGCAAGTACGCGGAGCAGATCGTGTTTGCCCTGCGTCACCGCAAGGAGATATTCTCCGTTCTGGACAAGCACCGCACGCAGGACTCCACCGAAGAGGAAAAGGAAAATTATTATCCCGTCAATATCTATTGCCCCCATTGCGGCAGGGATACCACCAAAGTCGTTTCCTTGTCCGAGGACTGCACCAAGGCGCATTTTACTTGCGAGTGCGGCTATGAGGGCGATTTCGACTTTACCAAGGATTTCAACTGCAAACTGCCCTGGAAGGTAGACTGGCCCATGCGCTGGATGCACGAGGGCGTGGATTTCGAGCCGGGCGGCAAGGATCACGCCTCGAAAAACGGTTCCTACGACACCGCAAAGGATGTTTCCAAGGGGATCTTCGGCTACCGCGCGCCTCTCTTTCAGGGATACGAATTCATTGGTATCAAGGGCAATATCAACGTCGGCAAAATGTCGGGGTCCAGCGGCCTCAACATGACGCCCGAATTTCTTTTGAAACTTTATCAGCCCGAAGTCATTTTGTGGCTGTATTCCAAGACCGAACCCCTCAAAGCCTTCGATTTCTGTCTGAGCGATGAAATATTGCGCCAGTATTTCGAGTTCGATAAGTGCTATACGGCGTACAAGAACGGCACCGCGAATGAAACCGTCGCCCGCATCATGGAAAACTGCGAAGTGGCGGGCCGCAAGATCGATACCGTTCCCATGACGCAACTCGTAGAACTCGGCAGCGTGGTGGACTTCAATCCCGACCTGATGGAGGCGCTCTTTACCAAAATCGGCACGCCGTATAAAAAAGAGGAATTCGCGGAGCGTTTCGCCATCGCCAGATTCTGGCTGAAAACGTGCGCGCCCGAAAACGAATACATCATCAATTCCAAGCGCAACTGGAAGTATTACCGCGATCTCGACGAGAGCGAGCGCGCGGAGATCAAGATGCTGCACGATTACCTTTCAAAGGGCGGCTATACGCTCGATTCCGTGCGCGACGAATTGTACGCTATTCCCAAGCGTGTATTCCCCGACGCGGCGGAGGATATGGACAGGCTCAAAGGCCTGCAAAGCGCGTTTTTCAGGCACGTGTACAATCTGATGATCTCCCGCGATAAGGGTCCGCGCCTGTATCTGTATCTGTTTGCGGTAGAGGCGCAGCGCTATCTGAAACTGTTCGACTTTTCCCTGCCCGAATCGGAAGATCCCGACGCGGCGGAAGAGGTGGTTGCCGAAGAAGAAAAGTGCGAGTCTGTCGAAGAGAAATACGTGCAGGCGCCTTCGCCCGTCAAGCCGCAGATCCAATTGGACGACTTTGCGAAACTCGATCTGCGCGTGTGCAAGGTGCTTTCCTGCAAGGCGATGCGCAAGGCGAACAAGTTGTATAAGATCGTCGTGCACGACGGCATGGGCGAGCGGACCATCGTGTCTTCGCTCGCAGACGATTACACGCCCGACGAACTCGTCGGCAGGCAGATCGTCGTGCTCGTCAACCTCGCCCCGCATAAATTCGCGAACGAAATGTCGGAAGGCATGCTGCTCGCCGCCGTCAATGAGGACGGTACGAGTAAAGTTCTCACCGCCGAAGGCGCCGAAATAGGCTCCGACGTGCATTAAAAAAAAGGAACGGTAAATACCGTTCCTTTTTATTTGCAAAATTAAAACATGGAAAGTTGCTGATATTGGGGGCGTTCGACGGCTTGTTCTTTTTTCAGGGAGGCGGGAAGTTCAGGGAGGAACAAAGAATGCGGAGCGCGGCAGGTGAGGATCAGCTCTTCGCTCGCCCGCGTGAGCCCTACGTAAAAGAGACGGCGCTCTTCTTCGATATCCGTTCCCTCGGCCGTTTCCAGCGGCAGCGCTTTTTCTGTCAGCCCCGAGAGGAACACGACGGGAAATTCCAGTCCCTTTGCGCCGTGCAGCGTCGTTAATCGCACCGCGCCCGCGGCGGCGTTTCCCTCGGTTACGAGCACGTCGCCCTCTCTTCCCAAAAACGTCGCGTCGAGGAATTCGCGCATATCCGCATAGTGCGCGGCGGCGACGAGCGATTCGAACGCGGCGGAAGAAAGGTGCATCCGTTCGCGCCAGAGCGCGAGCACTTTGCGCGGTCTGCCTTTGATATGGGGCAGGAACGCATTTGTAAGCGCTTCCATATTTTCCGCACCGACGAATTCCGCTGCGCGCGCCAAAGTTTTTTCATTCGGGGATAACAGAGAAGCGAAGAACGCGAGCGTGCCGCTCACTTCGGGCGCCTCTAAAAAATCCGTCTTTGCAGAGGAAACGCAGGGGATATCGTCGTGACGCAGACAGCGCTCGATGGCGTTTAACTGCCGATGTGTGCGCGCGAGCACGGCGATCTCTCCGAACGAACGCAATTTTTCCTCGCGGCCTTTGCCGAGCATATCCAGCCCGCCCGTCATCTTCGCGATTTCTTTGGCGATGAATATTCCCTCGGACAGTTCGGACGCGCATTCGACGAGCCGCACGGGCGCGCCCGATCTCAGCATGGGCGTAAGGGCGCGTTCGCCCGCGTTGTGCGAGATCACGTGCATGGCGCAGGAGAGCACTTCTGGCGTGGAGCGGTAGTTTTCTTTGAGCCGAACGACCTCCGCATCGGGGTAATCACCCAAGAGACGCGAAAAACAGTTTGACGCCGCGCCGCGGAAAGAATAGATCGCCTGATCGGGATCGCCGATGGCGAAAAGATTGCCGTTCGTGCCCATCCAGCGGCGTATCAACTCGTATTGGGCAGGGTTGATATCCTGAAATTCGTCCACGTGCAGATAGCGGAACTGCTTTCCCGCAAAGTCGCGTTCGAGCGCCTTTGCGATGAGGTCGTCGAAGTCGAGCGCGCCCGCTTCGGCAAGATAAGCATTATACGCCGCGATCACCTGTGCGAATTCGGTGGTTTTGCCGTTTTTATGCGCGGAAACAAGATTGATAAATTTCTGCGGGGTGAGTTTCAAGCCGAATTCCTTGACGACTTTTTCAGAAGTTTTCAGCAAAAAAGCGCGGTCGGCGAGCGTGTATTCGTCCTTTAAATAAGAATAACAGATAGAATGGAACGTGCCCACGGTGATTTTGTCCGCGGCCCTTTTGATTTTTGCCGAAAGCCTCTCCCGCATTTCCGCGGCGGCGCGTACCGTAAACGTTACGGCGGTGATCTCTTCGGGTCTGACTCCGCGCTCCACCAGCCGCGCGATCCGCTCCACCAACGTAAAGGTCTTGCCTGTCCCGGGGCCCGCAATGACTGCGATGACGCGCGCTTTGCCTGTCGCTGCCGATAACTGCTCGGCGTTTATGGATTTCGGTCTTGTCGCCTCGTCGAGGATCTCTTGCTCCTGCCGTACGTTTTTTTGTACGGTCGGCTCGCATTCGGTCACTGCAAGGGGGATCTCGTCCAAAAAGGAGAGTTGCCCGCTGGAATTTTTCAGTTCGTCGGGCGTGAACAGTCCGATCTTGCCGTATTCGCCGTCGAAACCCGCCGTCTTGATGACGCGGCCCTCGCGCAGTCTTTTGACGCCTTCGGCAATGCGCTCGCCGCCCGACGTTTTGATATCGGAAAGAGTGCGAAGTCTTAGGATATCCGCCTCCGTGCCCAGATCTTTCAAAAGTTTGCGATATACGCGGTCGGTCTTGTCGCCGCCCGCGGAGATTCCCAGTGACGCGGAGATCACTTCGGGCAGGGGAAGGAGATGTTCGAAGGGGACCGCCCTTTCGGGAAGGTAGTCCTCCCCGCGCACGGCGAGTTGTTCCAGTCGGTTCAGCACGCCGATCGTGATCTTTTTGCCGCAGATCGGGCAACGTCCGCCTAAGTCGCGCGTTTGTTGCGGCGTCAATCGCAGATTGCAGTTGCGGTGCCCGTCCAGATGATATTTTCCCTCTTCGGGAAAAAATTCGATGGTTCCCGCAAAACCTTCGCCCGTATCCAGCGCGCGTTTGAGCGCGGGATAAGAGATTTCCGTATCGAGCAGATTGCATTCTCTGCCTAATTTCGAGGGGGAGTGCGCGTCGGAATTGGATATCATGGTATAGCCGTCGAGCATCGCCACGCGGCGGTTCATCAGCGGGTCGGAAGAAAGCCCCGTTTCCAAGGCGCGGATGTGCGGGGAGAGGTCGCCGAAACATTCTTCTATCGTATCGAATCCCGAAAAAGCGCCGAACAGCGAAAAGTGCGGCGTCCAGATGTGCGCGGGGATAAAAACCGCGTCGGGGCAGACGTCCAGCGTGATCGCCAGAAGATCTTTGGAAGAAAGCCCCAAAATCGGGCGCCCGTCCGAATGAATGTTGCCGATCGCCTCCAATTTCAAAGCGAGCCGTTCCGCGGCGTCGAGCGAGGGGAGCAGGATGACGTTATGTACTTTCCGCACTTTTCCATCCTGCTTGTAAATGCAACTGATCTCGCCCGAGATCACAAAGCGCGGCGAAACGGAAAAATCGCAGAAATCCGCAAGGCGCAAGTTTTCTTTGAGCCGATACAGTCCCTCTTCGGCGGGGATCAGGGCGTTTTCCATCTCCTCCCGCCAGGCGGGATGGGTAAAATCGCCCGTGCCCACGAGCGAAATGCCCTTGCGTCGCGCCCACAGATCGAGATTGGGAAGATCTCCGTTTTTGCTCGTCGCGCGCGAATACTTGGAATGAATGTGCAGATCGGCTATGTACATAGTTTTCTCCTGAAATTAATATCGTGTGTTTCGTTTATTCCGCAGGCTTGAAAACGGAACAAAGTGCGCCCCGTCGTGCTCGCCGATGATTTTTTCCATCCATACGACGTCGTACCACTGTCCGAATTTAAAGCCGCATCGTTCGAATTTTCCCGCAAAACGATACCCCATCGCGCGGTGAAAATCGACGCTGGCGCGGGTGAGAGTGCCGTCCTCGGCTTCCCTGTACGCGATGCAAGCGTAGAGGTTGGTCACGAATTGTCGTTTTAAAATATTTTCCATAGACTCGTAAAGTTTTCTCCCCACGACCCCGCGGCGACAGTCTTCTTTCACATAGACGGACGTTTCGGCGGCGCGGGCATAAGCGGGGCGCGCATACAGTTTTTCGGCGTAGGCGTAACCCGCAATTTCGTTCCCCGATTCGGCGACGAGCCAAGGATGATCGGCCGTCTTTTGTACGTAAGGCGCATACAGCGCGCGGATTTTTTCCAAATCCGCTGTCGCGGATGTAGATTTCGTTTTGCATAAATTCATTATACCAATTTTTGGGAATAGTGTCAATGGCGAAATAAAAACAGCCGAACAAAAGTTCGGCTGTTTTTGTATTTCGTGCCGTTCACGTCGGGAGGCTTGGCAAAAATTTATGTAAAATCATATATTATAAGGGATAATATCCCCTGTTACCAAGGAGGAATAAAAAATGTTTGATTATGATAGCAGAAACGGTTGTATGAACGTCCGGCCGAATTTTGGCTGTGCGGATAATTGCGGTTGCGGCTGCGCGGGCGTCGTCGTGGGGCAGAGGGGAAAAACGGGGCCGCAGGGTCCCGCCGGAAGAACGGGCGCGACGGGGCCTACGGGGCCGACAGGACCTTCCGAAACCATCGCGATCCGCAATACCGTCACTGCGGAGCCGGGAACTGCCGCCGCGGTCGTCGACGTGACGGGCGGCCCCAACCACGTTTTAGATTTTGTCATTCCCAGAGGCGCCACAGGAGCGACGGGAGCAACGGGCCCCACAGGAGCAACGGGAGTGACGGGCGCGACGGGCGCGACAGGAGCAACAGGAGCAACAGGAGCAACAGGAGCAACAGGAGCGACGGGAGTTACGGGAGCCACAGGAGCGACGGGAGTTACGGGAGCCACAGGAGCCACAGGCGCGACGGGCGCGGACGGACAGAGAGGGCCGATTGCCGCGACAATTCCTTTCAGCCTTTCTAACGTAAACAGTTCGGGTGCCCAAATTTCGACAGACGCGCAGGGGAACCCGCAGCAGGTAACCTTTGCGGGGTTCGGGGGCGACAGCGGTTACGGCCTATATTTACAGCCGGGCGAATGGGCGTCCGGCTCCATTACCATTACGGAAAGCACTGCGTATCCGAGTTCTTTTGTCATGCCCTTCGACGGCACTCTGCGGAATATCTACGCGTTGTTTGCAAACCGCCAGCAGTTAAATCTGGAGGAGGGCGTGACCATGCGTCCCTTCGTCTGCATCGCCGTCAGCAACAGCAACGCGCTGGTCTTTAACGTATTGCAAAATACGATCGTTTACGGCGAACCTTACGTCGGCGGTTCGTCGATTCCCAAATACAGCGTCCGCAAAGGCTCGTTGACGGGCCTCGACGTTTCGCTGCCTGCAGGAACGCTTGTGACCATCGTCGGCGGGTGGCAGGGCGAAAGCGAGGGGGCAGAGCAGTCCACGCAGATCTCTTTCAGCGGCGGTCTGTTCATCGAATAATGCAGGAGGAGGGAATGCGTCCGACCGCATTCCCTTCGGATTTTATATTTCAAGGAGGTCGACTGTGTCGATACGGGAAAAGATCATTCAAAAAATCGACGAAAAAAAATACGGAGACTTTGCGGTTACCGACGAAACGGATCTTTATCGGGATCTTCGTTTCGATTCGCTCTCCTTTATCTGTCTTATCACGGAGATCGAGGATCTCTACGATATCCGTTTCGGCATGACGGAAATGGACGCGTGTCTGCGTGTTGGCAAGTTCATTGAACTTGCCGAACAAAAAGTCGGGGAGCGCCGCGCATGATCAGAAATTTACTCATCGACCGCACAAACTGGTCGGGCGCCGCGATTTTGGGCGAAACATCCTGCACCTACCGCGATCTTGCGCGGCAGGCGCTTGCGATTTCGGAAATACTGGCGGAAAAAGACGATAAGAACGTCGCGATATTTCTGCCCGACGGAGAGCGTTTCGTTGCCGCGCTGTTCGGAGTATTCATGGCGGGAAAAGTTGCTTTTCCCCTCAATGCGGGCATGACCGCGCACGAAATTCTGCCGCTTTTGGCGCAGGCAGACGTGCATACTGTGATTACGGATAAAAAGCACGGCTCCATGTTCGGAAATTTTTCCGCCGTGCTCATGGAGGAGATCGTACAAACGGAATGGAACGGGCCGCTCTATCCCGTGCGCGAAGCACCCGCTCCGCAGAAAACGCTGCTGCTTTTGGCAACGTCGGGCACGACGGGGCGCGCGAAACTCGTCGAGATCAGCGAAATGAATCTCGATTACTGCGTGCATTCGTATATCGACAAAATGGATTACGGAAAGTACGAGACGGGCAAGATACGTTACCTCATCGCAACGCCGTACTCTTCCGTTTACGGCCTGCTCATTCTTACCGTGTGCCTCGTCAAATCCTTTCCCGTCGTAACGATGTCGGGCGGTTTTTCGCTGCCGCGCTTTTATCAGACCGTGCAGGACTATAAAGTTACGCATAGCGAAGGCGGCACGATGACGGGGATTCTGATGGAGCAGACGGCGGGCCGTCCCGTACCGTACGACGTTTCGTCCCTGCGCTATTTGGGGTTGGCGGGCAGCAAGATCGAGGAAGACGTACTGAAACGGCTGGCGGCGGCGTATCCGCGCATGGAGTTCTGGACGGGGTACGGCATGACGGAGGCATCGCCGCTCATCGCCAAACCCTATAAGGTCATGGACGCGCGAAAACTCGCCTCCGTCGGGACGGCGCTTCCCGGGGAAGAAATCCAAATCTTTGCGGACGGCGTTCTGACTGCCCGTCCGCACGTGATGGGAGAGATCGTCGTTAAAGGACCGAACGTGATGCTCGGTTACTATCGAAACGAGGAAGCGACGCGCGAGATCGTGCATGGCGGACGGCTGTACACGGGCGATATCGGCTATCTCGACGAAGAGGGGTATCTCTATATCTGCGGACGCGTCAAAAACGTGATCATCGTGCGCGGGTTCAACGTGTATCCCGAAGAAGTGGAATCTTGTCTGCGGTCCAGCGGACTCGTCAGAGAGTGCGTCGTTTACGGCGAGAACGCGAAAGGGGAGAGCGAGAACGTATGCGCGGACGTGGTCGCACGCAATGAAAGCGTCCGCGCGGAAACGCTGCGAGCCTATTGCGCCGAACATCTTTCCGCGTATAAAGTGCCGCAAAAAATTTCGCTCGTCGAAACACTCGAAAGGACGGCGACGGGCAAGGTCAAAAGGGGAAAATAAATTTGGAACTGTTCGATTTTCAGGGGTTGAACTGCTATTCGAACTGCATCGTGAGCGCGGCGCACCGTTTGAAAGTAAATTGGGCGAACGCCTTTGTCTCCATGTGGTCGGAAACGGATTTTCGGTACGATCCCGTACGCAAGACGTATCTGTCGCGGCGCATGATCGACGATCTCGCGCGGTCGGGCGCGCAGATGCGCATATATCTGTGCGCTTCGCCGCAAGACGCGGAGGAGGCGTTTTCGCACGTCGAAGAGGGCGAAGTGTTTCTCGTCGGCATGGACGCCTTCGACCTGTCGTGGGCGCCTCTGTACAACTTGATGCACGGCCCGCACTATTTCCTTGCGCAAAAGCGCGCGGAGGGCGAATTTCCGTGTTTCGATCCGACCTATTCTTTGCAAGGCGTTTCAATCTCGCAAAAAATCGTCCTCGAGCGCGCTTTCGATATCACGCGGCTGCGCAAAATTCCGCCTGCGCCCGATGATTCATGTCCGAAAGAGTGCGTGCGGCGCGAATGCCGCGCCGCCTTGAAGAGTCATCCGATTTTATTGCAGGCGTTCGGGCATCGTATCGAAGAATGCGCGGTGCGGGACGGGGAACGGGCGGCGCTTGCCGCGAGATATGCCGACGCTCTTATTTCCAACCGATATCTTTTCCGATATTACCTCGAAAAGCACCGGTTGATCGGCGCGCTCGATTTGTTTTCCGATAAAAAATTTTACGCAAAATGGACGGCGGTTAAAAACGGATTTTATAAAGTTTCCGTTTCCGCCGCGAAAGAATCGCTCCTTTTCGAACTCGGCGAGCGAGTCGAGAGCCTGCTCGGCAGAGAAATGCGCGCGGCCCGGAAATTTTCCGAGAACGTATAAGAAAAATTTTTAAACTTTTTTTGTCGAAGCGGTTGAGCCTCGGCTACGCTCGATCAAAATTCGCTCGCGCTCTCTGCGGAAAATAAATAGAATCGGAAAAATAAGTCATACTATTTTCGGGAGGAAAAGTATGGCTTATTCTTATAAGGGGAGCATCAGTTTCGGGTTGGTGTATATTCCCGTTACCTTGCACAGCACCATCAAAAACAACGATATAGGTTTCAACATGATCGACAAAAAGACCATGTCGCGCGTGAAATACAAAAAGACCTGCGCCGACTGCGACGGGCGCGAAGTCAGACAGGAAGATATTGTCAAGGGCTACGAGTACGAAGAAGGTAAATACGTGCTCTTCGACGAAAAAGATTTCGAAAAACTGAAATCGAAAAAGGACAAAAACATCACCATCGAGCAGTTCGTAAACCTTGCCGAAATAGACCCGCTGTATTTCGACAAACCCTACTACGTTGCGCCCACGGGCGCGGAAAAGGCGTTTGCCGTGCTTTTATCCGCCATGGAAGAGGAAGGAAAGGCCGCCGTCGCCAAGACTGTTTTGGGCACGAAAGAAACGCTCATCGCGATCCGCGCCAAAGACGGGCAGATGCTCCTGAATACGCTGTTTTTTGCGGAGGAAGTGACGAAAAACCCCGCGAAAGAGATCAAAAACGAGGCGAGCGAGGCGGAGATCAGGATGGCGAAGACCATCATCGAGAGCATGACGGGCAAGTTCGAGCCCGAAAAATATAAGGACGAATACCGCGAAAAGGTGCTCGCCGCCATCGAACAGAAAATTTCGGGCAAGGAGATCAACTCGCCCAGGGAAAGAAGCGAGGGCAAAGTCATCGACCTGATGGACGCATTGCAAAAGAGCCTCCTTGCGGTGAAAAAGCCCGCGGCGAAAAAAGCGGCGCCTGTCAAAAAAACTCCGCCCAAAAAGAACAAAGCGCTGTAAACGATTAAAAATTCCGATATATTCTCCAAAACGGTTGAAAGCGCCGCAAGATTGTGTTAAAATAAAGCAAAAGGGAGATGCGACATGAAAAAATCTAAAATCTTTTGCCTGGCGGCAGTCGCCGTCCTGCTGTTTACTTTGGCTGCATGCGGCGGCTATACTTCCAAAATTTACGACAACGCGCAAAAATGGATCAAAAAAGACGTGTTGGAGAGCAACATGACGAAAGCGCCCGACGCGGAAGACTCCGACTTGCCGAAAGAGATCTGCCGTCTGATCGACAGTCGGGAAAAAAGCGACGAGTACTTTTCGGATCTGCCCGTAGACGTCGATTTTTCCAAAGAAAAGATGATCCTGTACTTTTATACCAGTCAATATATGGGGCGCAGTTATAAGATCAATAAAATGGACGAAATGGGAAACACGCTGTATCTCTACATCAAACCCGAACATAAAGACGTCGGGTCGGGCGACGCCTCCGTTCCCGCGCAGCGGTGCCTGCTCGTCGTCACGAATAAAACGAACGTAAAAAACGTGAACGTCGTCCTCGAAGAATAAAGGCAAAAAGAGTTGAACCGCGGTTCAACTCTTTTTAATTTTTAAACGCCGCTTGACAGGCCGTCGCTTGTATGTTAAAATTTGTAAGATTTCATTCGAGGAGAAATTTCATATGCAGTATCTGAAGAGCGGCTCGCTGTTTGCGGAAAAGGACGAAGAGGGGCGGTTCGTATACATAGGCACAAAGCCGGATCACGCGCCGTTGCCCGCATACTGTCGGGAACAGCCGTTCGCAATCGATTACGCGATCAACGAGCGCGGCGAGGAGATCTACGGCGCGGGAGAAAATTTTTCCCTGAGGGAGAGTTCCGAAAAGATTTCCGTCTATACGTCGCAGGACGAACGGGCGGAAGTGAAAGTATTGCAGAAGATCTATCGCGGCGTACTTTCGCAAAAGGTGACCCTCACCAATCGCAGCGGCGGGAAACTCTGTTTAAAACAGTTGTATAATCAATTCGGCGGCATTGCGACCGACTGCATATCCGACAATTATCTTACGCGCGCGGAGATCGGCGTCGTGCGCGGCGAGTGGGGCGGCGAAGGTCAGTTGCATTGGGAAAGTCCCGAAACGCTCGGACTGTTCCGCGCGACGGGTCACAATACCCGCTGTACGGGCGAAATTTGTTCCCCCGCCTCGTACACCACGCGAAAATATTCCCCGCTCGTATTTTTCCGCGATATAAAGACGGGCTGCGTCTGGGCGGTACAGCATCTCCCCGAGGGGCCGTACTGCATGGAGATCGGTCTCACGGACGCGGAACGCGTCGAGGGCAGCGCCTATAAAATAGCCTGCGGCGCGGGCAGCAGCGAAAAGCACGGCTTTCGGCTGTATCTCGCGCCCCGAAAAAGTTATACCTGCGCCGAAACGCTGATCACCTGCGCGCCGTCTTTGGAGGGCGCGATCGAAAATCTCAATGCTTACCGACGCCGTTATCTGAAAAAACATCCACGCGCGCCGCTCATGTTCAACGATTATATGAACAGCCTTTGGTGCAACCTGCGCGAAGATAATTGCCTGTCCCTCCTCGGCGCCGCCCAAGCCGCGGGCGCGGAAGGGTATTGTTTTGACGACGGTTGGTACCGCGCCGCCGACGTGAACGGAAGCACGCATCTGGGCGACTGGATCCCCTGCGACGAGCGGTTCGGCTCGCGCACCTTCGCCGAGATGATAGAGGAGATACGAAACCGCGGCATGATCGCGGGGCTTTGGACGGAGTTGGAAGTGTGCAGTCCGTTGTCCGACGCCGCAAATTTCCCCAAATCGTACTTTCTCACCAACGAGGGCGAGCGCATTTTCCGCTGCGGAAGATATTATTTCAATTTTGCCAATAAACAAGTGCGGGAATATCTCATGGGTCGCCTCCGCCGCATTTATGCAATGGGTATCCGCTATATCAAGAACGACTACAACGGACATCCCGGCTGCGGCGTAGACTGGAAGGGCGCGTCGCCATACGCGGGGTTGGAACAGCACTGCCGCGCGGTGCAGTCGTTTTACCGCGCCGTGCGCAAAGAATTTCCCGATCTGATTTTGGAAAACTGCGCGTCGGGCGCCATGCGTGCGGACGGGCACATGATGGAAAATTTCGATACGCAGAGCATTTCCGACTGCGAGGAATACGACAAGATGCCCTCTATTATCAACGGCGCCGAACTGTGTCTTCTGCCCGAGCAGATCTCGGTGTGGGCGTATCCCTATCCGCGCGTATTCTGGGAAATGAACGGGGACGAATATCTCACGCCTGCGTATATCTCGGAAAGGAGCGACGGCGAAGAAACGATTTTCAATATGATAAACGGCATGATGGGCAATATGCTCCTGTCGGGCAAGATCGACGTCGCGGACGAGGAAAATTTTCAACTCATACGCCGCGGCGTGGCGCTGTTGAAGGAATGGCGGCCGTTCGTGGACAATGCTTCGCCGATCTACCCGCTCGGCTGCGCGCGGCTTACCGACAGAAATTCCTTTGTCGCCCACGGTCTGAAAAGGGGAAAAACGGTCCTTCTCGCCGTATGGCGGCGCGAAGGGCAGGAGTCTCGCGTATTCGTGCCGCTCGGCAAAATCACCGCCGTGCGCGAACTGTACCCCTGCCGCGATCGCATTACGGAAAAGAGCGGAGACGGGATTTTCGTGACCCTGCCCAAACGCAATCAAGCGGTTTTGCTGGAAGTGACCGTGCGCTCCTGACGGCCTTGCGCGCAACATTTACGCTCTGAGATTTTGCCATTTTTTCCGAAATGCAAGGGGAGTCGTGTGTTCGTATCTTTTGAAAAGCGCGATAAAATATTCGGTGTTTTCGTAGCCGAGCATTTCGGAAATTTCCGAAACCGACCGATCCGAAAATCGCAAAATTTCTTTTGCGTAGGAGATCCGTTTGGTGGTAACGTATTCTTTAAATCCGATGCCGAAATATTTTTTAAAATCGCGGCATAGCGCATATTTATTCCGTCCGAACGATTTTGCAAGCCGTTCCAGCGAAATCGTTTGGCAGAACCGCCGATCGATCTCGCCGCGCAGTTTCAGCATATGTTCGGGAACCGTATTGGGCGAAAAGGCAGCAGGCGTTCCCGAAAGCAGCAATTCCGAAAGCAGTTCGGACAACAGCCGGAAAGATAATATGTCGCTCTGGGGCGAGGGGCGGCGGTTGATTTCGTTGAGCCGCGTCATGATATTTACGCATTCTTCGGAACGGATTTTTGTGGCGACGCCCTCATTTTGCGCGGAGAAGTAATTGAAAAATCCACGCGCGTCGGCGCCGTAAAAATGCACCCATAAAAAATCCCAGTTTTCTTTCGACTGCGCAAAATATTTATGCCGCGGTTTACAGTCGATGAAAAATACGTCGCCTTTCTTTAAGCAATACCGACGATTCTGGTATTCCAGCGCGCCTTCGCCCGATAAAGTCAAGAGTATCAAAAAGGAGTGCAGTCCCTCTCTTTCGGTAAAATACGGCTGAAACGTGGAGAATTTTCCCGTTTCCTGCACGTAGAAAAGAAAATTTTTCAATTCGTTCGAGGGCGTTACAAACAGTCGCTCCGATTCTTCGGTCCAACTGCAATTCAAATTTTCGAGGATCTGATTCATAATCGAATTATAGCAAAGAAAAAATTAGTTGTCAATAAAACTATATTTTTAATCAAATTCCCGCCTTGAAATCATGCCGCGATCGTGCTATAATACGTTCAAAACGATCGAACAGGGAGGGCTTTATGAAAGCAAGAGTCGGTATATATTCGGTGGGATTGGAAACTTACTGGAGTCAGTTTGCGGGCTTTTTCGAGCGGGTGCAATTCTATAACAAATTCATCGCGGAAAAGATGAGTAAGATGGGCGCGGAAGTTTATAATTTCGGTGTCGTCGACAGCGAAGCGAAGGCGCGCGCCTGCGGCGAATATTTCAACGCCCAAAACGTGGATATCATCTTTCTGCATTGCGCGACCTACGCAACGAGCGCTGCCATCGTGCCCGTGCATAAGATTTGCAAGGCAAAGACGATTCTATTGAATTTGCAGCCGTGCCGTCACGTCGCGTATGAAACTACAACGACGGGCGAGTGGCTGGCGCATTGCAACGCCTGCGTCGTGCCCGAGATCTGCAACGCGTTCAACCGCTGCGGCCTGCAATATGAGGTGATCAGCGGATTATTGGGGCTGCCTGAAACGCCGAAAATTTCTTTGACGGACGAGAATACGGAAAATTCGCCCGAAGCGATCCGCGCATGGAAGGAGATCGGGCAGTGGATCGCTGCGGCCGGCGCGGTCCGCACTTTACAAAATACGCGTTTCGGCTTTTTGGGGAACACTTATTCGGGAATGCTGGATATGTACAGCGATTTCACCATGCTGACGGGGCAATTGGGATTGCACGTGGAAGTGCTGGAAATGTGCGATCTGAAAAGTTGTTACGATACGGTGACCGACGGCGACGTGCGCGGAATGACGGACAAGATTCGAGATTTTTTCCGCATTACGGGAGATTCTCCCTCCGAGCCGTTGGCGCGAAAGCCTTCCGCGGAACAACTCGAATGGTCTGCGAAAGTGGCGGCTGCACAGGAAAAACTGGTAAAGAAATTCAATTTGGGTGCGCTCGTGTATTATTACCACGGCGCGGAAGGAACGGAATACGAAACGCTGCAAAAGGGCTTTATCGTAGGTTTTTCCCTGTTGACTGCCGCGGGCGTGCCGTGCGCGGGCGAAGGAGATTTAAAGACGGCGATCGCCATGAAGATCTGCGACACGCTCGGCGTCGGCGGCAGTTTTTGCGAGATCGTTACGACCGATTACGATGACGGCACGATCCTGTTGGGGCACGACGGACCATTCCATATACAGATCGCGGAAGGGAAACCCATTTTGCGCGAAATGGGGTTGTATCACGGAAAACGCGGCGCGGGTATTTCCGTAGAGGCGAAGGTGCGCCGCGGCGACGTGACGAATCTGGGACTGACGCAGACGGGTGACGGGAAATTAAAACTCATCATCAGCGAAGGCGTTTCTACGGACGGGAAGATCATGACGATCGGAAATACGCAGACGCCCGTACGCTTTCCGACGGATCCCGATACGTACATGGAAACCTGGTTTGCCGAAGCGCCCACGCATCATTTCGCGATGTCCGTCGGCAAAAACGCGGCTCTTTTCGAAAAAGTAGCCAAACTGTTGGATGTTCAGTATATAGTTCTTTCATAAAAAAGCGGTGCGGCGTATTTACGCCGCACCGCTTTTTAAAATTATTTAATTTTGCTATCATGCAGAGAGAGCCGTACGATGAGGTTGGCAACCTGTTCTGCGGGCATTTCGCAATCGGTTTTGACCCATTCGCGCAGAACCGCCGCGATGCCGTTAACATAGTAGGCAGCATAAAAAGGTCGTTCTTCTTTTGGGACCGCAAAGCGCTTCATGATCGGCTCGAATACATGGCGGTACATTTTTTTGACCGTACTGCCTGCATTCAGCGCGTACGGCTGGCGGAATGCCGCGCGCATCACGTGTTTGTTTTCGAAAACAAAATTTAAATAGGGGAGAAGATAATCGTTTGTCAGAAAAATCAGTTCGGAAAGCGGGCTTTCATCGATTTTTGATATGATCTCGGGAGTTTGCCCTTCGAAATACGAAAGAAATGTTTGATTCAGACGCTCTAAACTTTCGGCAAGCAGGTCATCCATCTTTTCGTAATGCAAATAAAACGTAGAACGATTCACGCCCGCCTTTTTGCAGACCTCTTTTACGGTGATATACTCGTAGTCTTTGTGTTCAAGAAGGCGCATCAATGCTTCGTCCATCAGATTTGCGGTATTGAAATATTTGCTCTCCGCCTTGTTCATACCTTCTCCTTTGACGAGCACGTCAGTCTTCGCTGATTTCTTTTGCCAGTGCGATTACGTCGGCTGCGTATTTTTGTTTTCCTTTTTCCAATATTTTTTTGTACAGCGGATAATTTACGGAAGCCCCTGCAATGCCGACTAAGCCGAGTACGATGCCGAACGCCGTCATCGCGACCGAGCCGCTTCCGATGACCTGCATCGAAAGGCACATGCCGATGCCCAAAATTAGTGCCGAAACGATGCCGAAAGTATAGGAAAATATTTTTGAGGGGCGCTTCGCCTTGGCGTCCAGTTTTTTCAGCGACAGTACCTTAGAAGTTGCCTTCGCCGCATACTCGTTTGCGATGGATTCCGCATAAATTTTGTCTGTGTTCAAGATTTTTACCTCCTTTTGATTACGGTAACATTGTAACACGTCGTTGCCTGATTTTGAACGACAAAGAAGGGATAATGTGTTGATTTAAGGGCAATTATATAAAAATTACGATATAAAAACTTGGAATGCAATTTGATACGATAAAAAATCAAGGTGACGAATTTGTTAACAGCATCAGTAAAAAGGATAAATCGGATAATCACGATGACAAGTTAATGCGCGATAATGTGAAATATTGTCATCACATTGGAAAATGAAAAGAACCTAAGCCGAGATCCGACTTAGGTTCTTGTTGGCGCAGAGAGAGGGATTTGAACCCTCGGTACCCTTACGAGGTACACACGATTTCCAGTCGTGCGCCTTAGGCCGCTCAGCCATCTCTGCAAAACTACCATATTATTTTATAGTGTTTTACAGTTTTTGTCAACGGTTTTTAAGGGCGCATTCAAGAAAATTATTTATAATGGGCAGTTTGTCATATGTGCGCGCGGATGAATCGCCGTCAGAGAAATTTCCGGGCTGAAACAGGGGGGAGAACGAAATTATATTTTTCGGATATTTAATTTGGAATAATGACCGCAGACGGCGAGCGTGTAGTTCCCGATCTTAAAGCAGAGAACGGGAAGTTCCTGCAAATTGCCGCAATAGTGGATCTTTCCTTTGCAGTATTCCACGCGCCGCCAATCGGAGGCGAGCGTTAAGCCGAGATATTTGATATACGCCTCGCGCGCGGTCCAGTGCTCGTAAAAATCGCCCGTGCAATGGATCTCGCGCTTTTCCCGCTCGGAAAATTTGGAAAGTACGGCAGGGCGCGCCTTGCCGTCCAGACATTCGCAGTCCAGGCCGACCTGACGTTTTCCTACGGCGAGCGCCAAAAGCCCCTTGCTGTGCGTGGCGTTGAAGAAAACTTTGTCGCCTTTTATGTAGGGCTTGCCGTTAATCGATTTACAAATTTCCGCATTTGGTATATTATAATACTTGTGAAGAATTTGCTTGATAAATTGTTCCGTGTCCGTTTGTTCAAACGTATAAAAAATATCTACCATATCTGTATTATATCATAAATCGCATAAAAATCAAGGAGTTTTTGAAAATGAGCAGAGCTGACTTGGCAAAGTCCAACTTCATGAAAGGGTACAATTGTTCGCAGGCGGTTTTGTTGGCGTTTGCCGACCTTGCGCATCTCGACGAAGAAACGGCGCTGAAAATTTCCTCATCGTTCGGCGGCGGCATGGGCCGCATGCGCGAAGTGTGCGGTACCGTGAGCGGCATCTTTATGGCGGCGGGCATGATCTTTTACGATGCGGGCGCGCCCGCGGCGAAAGAAAAGAGCAATCAGTACGCGATCGTGCAGGAACTGGCGCGGCGCTTTAAAGAGAAAAACGGCAGTATCATCTGCCGCGAACTTTTGTCGGGCGTCCATACCGATTCCACGCCCGTAGCCGAAGCGAGGACGGAAGGCTACTATAAAAAGCGTCCGTGCGCGGATCTTTGCTACGACGCCGCCGAGATCCTGGAAGATTATCTCCGCGAACGGAGCGTCATCGGCGAATAATTTCACACCCTCCGTCTCTTGTCGCATATACTGATAAAAAGCGATTCGGGAGGTTACAGGTGTCAGGTTTACAAGTGGATCTGCCTTATCCGAGCACGACGGATTTTATGCGCGACGAGTGCAGCGTGCGCATCATTTCCCCCGCCTATGCGGGCGGCGCGAGCGAGATGACGGCGATTTTACAATATATTTATCATGCGGTGCATTTCGACTGTGCGGGAAACAAAAAATTCGCACGTATATTGCGGGATATCGCGATCACGGAAATGCATCATTTGGATATGCTGGCGGAAATGTTCTGCGCGATGGGCGTGAGCCCGGTTTACAGCGCGTGTCCGCCGTGCTTTTGCGATTTTTATTCGACGCGCAACGTCAGTTATTCCTGCACGCCGCAGCGCATGATCATGGACGACATCAACGGGGAGCGCGAGGCGATCCGCGATTACGAGAGGATGCTCTGCAAACTGAAAAACGAGCAGGCGGGCGCGGTGATCTCCCGCATCATTCTGGACGAACAACTGCATTTGGAAACATTGAAACGTATGCTCGACGAACTCGTGAATTGCTGAAAGAAAAGCGGTAGAATTACCGCTTTTTTGTTTTTTCGGGCATATATTTCCAATATCGCACGGGCATATATCCCTTCATCTGTTTTTCGTGCGGGCGTTCGGCAATGTTCACCGATTCGTAATATTGGATCCAGAGCGCCTGAAAAGCTTCCTCATAATCGGATAACTCAACGCTGACTTCGTCGTCCGTCCGTACGAGAACGCAGTCTTTTTGATTATAAAGCGCGGCGAGATTCCGTTTGGTATCGTGAATGATAAACGGCTGGTTTTTCAAGCGCGCGGTAAAGTGGGGGACGAGCAACTCCAAAATATCGTTGTCCGATTCGAAGGGGGCGTAAAAGACGCCGTTTTTTCCCTCCATAAAGCGTAGGAACCCCGACATCAGGTGGATCTCGCCGCGCACCTTTCGCACCGATTCCATGGCGGCAATGACGGCGGGCTCGGATAAGCGGTCGCGCGCGGGCGCTTTGAGGCGCACGATGCGCCTAAGATATTCGAGCGCGATCTGCTCTTTCCGCGCGTCTCCCCGCCGAAGAATCAGATCCAGTTCCTCTTCGGCGTGTTTGTCGAACCGGCGCAGTTTTTTCAGTACCCGTTCCGCTTTTTCCTCGTCCGTCCGCACTTCGACGACGTTGCTGTCGAAAGCGAGTTGTACGTTTTTCTGCGAGGTGACGGTGCAGTTTTCGTCCGCATAGGCAGAAAAAACCGCGGTATAAAAACATTGCGGGGAACCGTCTACGAGATAAATGTTCATAATTGCCCCGTCAGCGCGCTTAAAGTTAGTTCGGGCGTGGAAAACATGGACAATTGCTCGTATTTCTCGCTCTTTTCTTCGAGCATGAGCATGGTACGCACGTTGGAAATATTTTCGCTGCCGTAAAACTTGCCCTTGCAGGTGATAAAATGCCTTGCGCGTTTCAAAACGATGCGCATTTTGGCGAGCATCTCGAAATCCAGAGCATTGTATTTGCGCGCTTTCATGATCTTATAGGCGCCGATATTGCCGATGCCAGGCACGCGCAGCAGCATTTCCAGCGGCGCCGTGTTGACTTCCACGGGAAATAACTGCATATTTTTGAGCGCCCAGGCGCATTTCGGATCGTATTCTTCGGGCAGATTTTCGCCGTCGCCCGCGATCTCGCCCGCGTCGAACCCGTAAAAACGCATGAGCCAGTCCGCCTGATACAGTCTGTGTTCGCGGAGCAGCCCCGCGCTTTTCGCGGGCAGGAGAGAGTGCGCCACCACGGGAATATAGGAGGAATAGTACACGCGCTTCAAGGAGAATTTACGGTACATCGCCTCGCTGAGTTTTAAAATTTGGCCGTCCGATTCGGGCGAGGCGCCCACGATCATCTGCGTCGTCTGCCCCGCGGGCAGAAATTTTTGGCGCTTGCCCTTTTCTTCGTTCGCCTCCCGTTTTTCCAGCGCGAGTTGTCGCATGGGCAGAAGTACGCTCTCCTTGTTCTTTTGCGGCGCCAGAAGTTTCAGGCTTTTTTCCGACGGTAATTCCACGTTATAACTCATGCGGTCGGCGTACATCGCCGCGCGCGAGGTGAGCAAGCGGTCGGCGTGGGGAATGCCTTTGAGATGGATATAGCCGTTGAAATGGTAGACTTCGCGCAGTTTGACGACCGTTTCCAGCATTTTTTCCATGGTCGCGTCGGGCGAGCCGTCCACGGCGGAGGAGAGGAACAGTCCCTCTATATAATTTCTTTTGTAAAAACTGATGACGAGTTCGCAGATCTCGTCGGGCGTGGCAGAGGCGCGCGGCACATCCGCCTCCGCGCGGTTGGGACAGTACAGGCAGTTGTACGCGCAGCGGTTGCTCAAAAGGATCTTCATTAGCGAGATACAGCGCCCGTCGGGCGTGAAAGAATGGCAGATGCCGCACGCCGCCGCATTGCCCATGCCGTCCTTCGTGTTCTGCCGCCGCGAGCCCGAAGAAGAGCACGATACGTCGTACTTGGCGCTTTCCGTTAAAATTTTCAGTCTTTCTATATCGATCATATCACAAAAACCCGAACAAATGTTTATATTTTGATTATAGTACGCCAAAAGGTAAAAGTCAAATGATTTCCGAAAAAATTTTACTTTTTCACTTGTTTTTCATCGCCTTATGGTTGTATAATAATATTGGGCGTTTATAATGAACCGACAGCCTGCAAAGGCAAATTACGGAGGATAGGAAAATGCGAGTTTTGATTGTGGACGACGAGGCGATGATACGCAACGTTTTGAAAGAATATGTGGAATTCGAGGGCAACGAGGCTTTCGAGGCGTCCGACGGGATGCAGGCGGTAAAGTTGTGCAAGGAAAACGATTACGACATTATTTTGATGGACGTGATGATGCCCATGCTCGACGGGTTTTCGGCGGTCAAGGAAATTCACAAGAACAAGGATATCCCCGTCATCATGCTCTCCGCTCGCGGGGAGGAATACGATAAACTGTTCGGGTTCGAAATGGGCGCGGACGATTACGTGACCAAGCCTTTTTCGCCCAAAGAGGTGATGGCGCGCATCGCGGCGGTCACCAAGCGGCACAAGGCGGGCGCGGCGGGGCAAAAGAGAGAGATCGAAAAATTCGAAGGGCTGGAGATCGACATGAAGGGCCGCAACGTATATGTGGACGGACAGAAACTCGAACTGACGCCAAAAGAATACGAGCTTTTGTTTTATCTCGTAAAAAACAAGGGCATCGCGCTCTCGCGCGAAAAACTGTTGTCCGACGTGTGGGGCTTCGATTTTTACGGCGACGACCGCACGGTGGACACGCATATCAAAATGCTGCGCAGCAATTTGAAAGAATACAGAAAATTTATCGTTACTTTGCGGGGACTGGGTTATAAATTCGAGGCATGAGGCAACATCGGCGTTTCAAAAGCATTAATTTCATATTGTGGGTCAGTTTTCTCGCGTTTGCTGCGTTCATACTCATCTTGACCTGGGTTTTCCAGATCACGCTTTTGCGTACGTTTTTAACCGTACAGGTCAAGGACGAGTTGGAATCTTTCGGGAGAGAGATCTATCAGACGCTGGAAAGAATGTCGCCGCAGTCCTCGCAGGTGATCGACGGCTATATCCTCTCCAAAGAAAACGATAACCGCGCCACGGATATTTTTATCCTGAATTTGGAGGACGGGGGAAAACTGCACCCTTCTTCCGAGGACGGGCAGTTGGTCACGGGCGTCGCTTCCGATCAGTTCGAAAAGGTCAAGGAAAAACTGGCGGACAGTCCCTATGGGGACAGCGTCATCGTCCAGATTTCCGGCTCCTCCTACGTCTATGCCGCCAAAATGGCGATGATGACGGCGGGATCGCCCGAAGTGACGGACGTCTGTCTGTATATCAGTTATTCCACCGTTCTCGCGGATAAGACCGTGGGCAATATGCAGTTGCAACTCGTGCTCATTTCGCTCATCGTCATTTTTGTCGCCCTGATCATTTCTGGATTGTTGTCGATGGAACTTACCAAACCTATTTCTCAGATTTCCCGCGCCGCCAAGCGCATGGCGACGGGCGATTATTCGGTGGATTTCCAGGCGCAGTATTCCTATGCGGAAATGAACGCGCTCGCGGAAACGCTCAACTACGCGAAAGAGGAGATCAGCCGCGCCGACGAGTTGCAAAAGGAAGTGCTCGCCAACGTGACGCACGATTTAAAGACGCCGCTCACCATGATCAAGGCATATGCCTCGATGATACAGGAGATCTCAGGCGACAACCCCGAAAAGCGCGAAAAACACACGCAGGTCATCATCGACGAAACCGACAGGCTCACCGCGCTCGTCAATGATATCCTCAAAATGTCCAAGATCCGTTCGGGCATGGACACGCTGAAAACGGAAGAGTTCAACTTATCGGAATTCATTCATACCGTTCTCGAACGCTTTGAATTTCTCACGGAAACGCAAGGGTACACGATCGTGCGCGACATAGACGACGAACTGTACACCCGCGCCGACAAGGATAAGATCGAGCAGGTCGTGTACAATCTCATCGGCAACGCCGTCAACTATACGGGCGACGACAAAAAGATCACCGTTTCCCTCCACAGAAAAAACGAAAAGATCCGCTTTTCCGTCACGGATACGGGCAAAGGCATTCCTCCCGAGGAATGTTCCACCATCTGGGAGCGCTATTACAGTTCGGCGGAAACGCATAAACGGCCCATCAAGGGTACGGGGCTGGGGCTCTCCATCGTAAAGACCATTCTCGTGAAACACGGGTTCGGGTTCGGCGTGGACAGCGAAGTGGGCAAGGGCAGTACGTTTTTCGTCGATTTCCCCGATTTATAAAAGAAGGGCGTACGCCCTTCTTTTTCTTGGTAATAAACGCTTGAAAAAAAGAGCGGGAAATGTTACAATACTGTTTATGGAAACCATTGTTGCAGCAAGCGGAAACAAAGCGAAGATCCGCGAAATTCAAGAAATTTTTCAGGGCTTTACCGTGATTCCCATGCAGGAAGCGGGCTTTTTGGGGGACATCGAGGAAAACGGTTCCACCTTTACGGAAAACGCGCTCATCAAGGCGCGCGCGGTCAGCGAAAAATTGGGCTGTATCGCACTTGCGGACGACAGCGGTCTGTGCATGTACGCGTTGCGCGGCGCGCCCGGCATTTACAGCGCGCGGTTTTGCGGCAGGCACGGCGACGATAAGGCGAACAACCGTCTGCTGCTCGAAAAACTGTCCGACGAGACCGACCGCCGCGGCTATTTCGAAAGCGCGGTCGCCATTTGTTTTCCCGACGGGCGCACGCTCACCGCGTCCGGCCGTACTTTCGGCGTCATTTTACCCGAAGAACATGGTGAGAACGGATTCGGTTACGATCCGCTGTTTTTCAGCACCGAGATCGATAAATGTTTCGGGATCGCGAGCGCAGAGGAAAAAAACGCTGTTTCTCACCGAGGCAGGGCTCTGCGCGCCTTGGCGGAAAAGATGCGGGCCGAAGGGATTTTATGAAAACGGTGGTCGTGATCTCCGATACGCATCGGAACGTCGCGCCGCTTTCGCAGATTTCTCAAGTCCTGTCTGAATGCGACATCATTGTGCATCTCGGGGATATGGCGTCCGACGCGCGCGAACTGATGCGCACGTATCCCGAAAAGACGTACGTTTTGGCGGGCAACAACGACTTTTTCGGCGGCGCGGACGAAGTTGTGATCGACGTGGAGGGACGCCGTATATTTGCCTGTCACGGGCACAGATACGGCGTAAAAAGCGGTACGGAAAGACTTGTCGCAGCGGCGAAAACCAAACTGTGCGACATTGCGCTCTACGGTCATACGCACGAGGCTGAAACGAGGGAAGAGAACGGCGTACTTTTGATCAATCCCGGCTGTATGACGCGGTATTCTTATAAAAAGAGTTATTGTTATCTCGTTGTCGAAAAAACGAAAGCGGTCGCGACGCTTGTCGAAATTCCCGAACGGGGATAGGTTTCGGCGGTGAGAAAATATTATTGGAAAAATCTGAAAACAGAATGAAAAATGTTTGACAAGAAACCCGCATTTTGGTATAATCCTATATGCGTTGTGCAGATGCGGGTGTAGTTCAATGGTAGAATTCCAGCCTTCCAAGCTGGTTGCGTGGGTCCGATTCCCATCACCCGCTCCAAATACACAAGAGAGATAAGAGCGTCATGTATGCGCCTGTAGCTCAGTTGGATAGAGCAATGGCCTTCTAAGCCATGTGTCAGGAGTTCGAATCTCTTCAGGCGCGCCAAATTTTATGGCGGGTGTAGCTCAGTTGGTTAGAGCGCCAGATTGTGGCCCTGGAGGTCGTGGGTTCGATTCCCTTCGCCCGCCCCATAAAATTTCATTGGGGTATAGCCAAGCGGTAAGGCACCGGATTTTGATTCCGGCATTCGTAAGTTCGAATCTTGCTACCCCAGCCATTTTTGCAAACAAGTTATTACGGTCCATTAGCTCAGCTGGCAGAGCACGTGACTTTTAATCACGGTGTCCCGCGTTCGAATCGCGGATGGATCACCATACGCACCTTTAGCTCAGTTGGTAGAGCAACTGACTCTTAATCAGTGGGTCCCCGGTTCGAGCCCGTGAAGGTGCACCAAAAGCGTTCAAGAGTAAGTTTTGGACGCTTTTTTTTCTTTTAAAGCGGGTTTGTCTAGGTTATTTGCATGTCAAATAAGTGTCAAACGCTGCTTTTATTTTGTCTGAATTTTATTTTACATCTACGCTTTGTTCGTCCAGCCGTCAAAAATTTTATTATCTTTTTTTGAATACCCCCTTGACAAACTGAATTTTTATGGTACAATAACAGCATATTGCGACCCGTGTCGCAATATGTCAACAAGTGCAAGGAAGTTATTCGGCGCACTCTCTTTTTCATCATTATGCGACACGTGTCGCTATGCTTAAAAAAATTCGGCAAATTGCCGAAAAATATAGATGGAGGAGGAAACATGAAAAAATTAGGTGTTGTTTTATTGGCGGTCGCTTTGGCATTTGGTGTGATGGGAGGGGGCGTGTCTTATTTGTCGGCAGAGGATTCGGCAGAAAAAGTTCCCGGGGATTTTACTTCTGCGGCAAATCTGTTTGTGGAAACAGACGATTTACTGGATTCATATGCCGTCGATGCAGAAAGCGTTTCGAACAGGCCGTATCCCGCCGATTGGGGGATGAAATTCGGCAAAACGAATGAAGGGGAATACACCTGCATGAACAACGAAAGGCAGGAAAGAGCAAACCAAGCCCATACGGCTGTGTATCTGCCGATGAGCCGCAGCGTTGCCGGCACAGCCGCCTACTATGTGTCTGCGGATATCACCGTGGGCAGCAGAGCGGATTGGGGCGGTCTCGGCATCGTGATCGGCGAGGGAACGGACGACGCGAAGTCCCCCGTCGGTATCTGGTACTGCGTGGATGATCCGAAGTTGGTGCTTGCGTCGGGCGGAAATGAATTTGCGGCGTTTTTCGGTACGGAACAGGAAGACGGTTCGGTCGATCCGGGCGTTGCGTTTGCCGTCGGGGACACGTTCACCCTTTCTGCGGTCGTGGACGGGCAGAAAATTTCCGTATACGTTGACGGAAATAAGATCGGCGCCGCCTATACGCTCGGCGAAGACAGCGGATTTATTCCTAAGATCGGGGCGGAGTTGAAAAATTATAACGGACGTTATACGAATTTTGTTTTTAAAACTCTCGAAGCGGAACCCGAAGTCACCCTTGCCGAATTTGAGCAGGCTGACAATCTTTTCGTGGATTCGGCAGGGTTGGCGGATACTTATGAATTCGATAAAAATATGAATGTAGTAGGGGCATATCCTTCCGATTACGGAATGAAATTCGGCAAGACGAGCGGCGGTTATTATACGCGCGTCAACAATAAGATGCAGGATTTCTGTACTTCGGGGGCGCATACGGCTTCCTATCTCGCAACGAGCAAAGATATCGGCAATGTGGAAACTTATTGCGTATCCGCTGAAATTACGATAGGAGACAGAGCCGATTGGGGCGGGCTCGGCATCGTGATCGGAAAAGGCACGACGGAAAGAGAATTCCCCGTCGGCGTCTGGTACTGCGTGGATGCGCCCGGACTCTTTTTAGCCGCGGACGGAAACGAATTTGCCAATGCGTTCGGTTTGGGGCAGAGCAACGCTCTCGTCGTCGGGGATACCTTTACCCTTGCCGCAGTCGTGGACGGACAAAAAGTTTCCGTTTATATCGACGGGGAAAAGATCGGCGATACATATACGATCGCGACGGAATTCACGCCCGCGATCGGCGCCGAGGTAAAGCAGTATTACAGCAAGTACAGGGACTTTACTTTCAAAACTCTGGATACGGGATTACAGGCAGCCGAATATACCGTCACCTGTATTTCAGGGGCGGTGGAGATCGGAACGATCGGATATACCTACGGTGAAGGCGTCGCGCTTGCGCCCATCGAAAGAAAGGGCTATCAGTTTATGGGATGGCATCTCTTCCCCGATCTCAGCGATCCTGTGATTGAAAGCATCGATGCGGCGATCGGCGGAAATATAACCGTATATTGCGAATATAAGATCGCGAATTATTCGATCGCCTATTACGACGGCGAGACCAAGATAGAAAACGACAAACTAGTCAAATCGTACACGATGCAGCAATACGTACAGTTGCCGGGCGCGGAAGACATGGAGAAGGAAGGGTATACCTTTGAAGGTTGGTACACCGCCGCCGATTTCAGCGGAAACGCCGTCACCGCGATAGAGATGGGCTCAACGGGCGATAAAGTTTTCTATGCAAAGTACACGAAGGTCGGAGGAACGTCGTCCGGCGGTTGCGGCGGCTCGGTGATCGGCGTATCTTCTGTTTTCGCGTTGGCTGCTCTCGGTGCCGCGGCTGTCATGCTCAAACGTAAAAAGGCGGGCGGAAGATGAAACGGGCGATATTGACCATTCTCAGTATTTTTCTGATGTTTTCAATCATAGGTTGCGCGCCGGATACGGAAAAAGGACAGGGGGATACGCTGGATGCCATCGATGCCGAGGTCGATACGTGGGAGGCACCCGAAGCCTTCGGCAGAAACGATCGTTATAAAGTCGAGGTATCTGAAGACGGGGAATCCTGGCGGGAGATCGCGGTCTATAACGTAAAAAACGGACACCAGAAGGGAGATCCGCTCATAACGCAGGGAGGAGCCGTGTACTTCGGTGAACCGTATACCGCATCGCTTGCCGTCTTTGATTTTACGGGTACGGCAGGCATACGCGTCACGTATAACGGCGGGGCGTTGGCGGAAAAGGGTTACGTGATCAGCCCGGCGTCCTACAACATAAAGAGCATACAGGAGGGAAATACGGTCACTTTCACGCTGACGCAGAATGCGGAAAGCCCGAGAAAAGTGGTATTTCGTCCTGCGGACGAGTGGGAGGCGGAAACGCTGCACATCATGACGAATGTCCCCGAGGACGAATACGCCGCAGAACAAACTGCGGAAAACGTATATGTCGTCGAAGAAGGGCAGGAAGTCCCCCGTATGCTGCCCGAGGGCAAAGATACTTATTATTTCAAGAAAGGTATCCACACGCTTCCGGGCGGCTATTGGGTGGATATCGATCTCGGTTCCGAACGGCAGGTCGCGAGTTTCGACCTTCTGACGCCTCCCAGACAATCGTTTGTTCTGCCCGGCGGAGTATGTTTCGAAATTCAGGCGAAAACCGGAGAAAACGAGGCGTGGAAACGTGTTTACGAATCTTCGGGCGAGGCGGCTGAAAATAATTTTAACCTTACGGGCATTCCGTTAAACGTCAGCGCGCGTTATTTCCGCCTGATCCTGAACGGAAATTACAACGTCGCGCCCGTCGGGGACGACAGATATGTGCACGCCGTCCATATTCAGGAATTTACGCTGTACGATGCGGATGGCAACAACGTTTCGCTGAACAAGGCGACGGCGGGTTCGGCGAGCGACTTTTCGGTCGTGACCGACGGCGCGCGCGGGGCGAATTACGGGTACGCGTATGCGGGCGAAACTTTCAGCGCGCAGAGCGGTTATACCTATTATTTCGAAAAGGGTTCGGTCGTCAAGGGCGCGTTCATTTCCGAAAATACGGAAAACGTGACGCTCTGCGGCAGAGGGATCCTTGACAGCGGCGGCCTGCTTTCCACGCATGAACTTTCGGAGGGCAGAAACGGTTCCGTTCATTTCGAATATTGCAAAGACGTCGTCGTGGAAGGTATTACCGTCATGCACGCTCCGATGTGGATGCTGGTGATCAATCACAGCGAAAACGTGCTGGTGGACGGCGTGAACCTGTTCGGCTACTGCACGAATGCGGACGGTATCCATTTCAGCGCGTCGAAAAACGCCGTGGCGACAGGGTGCTTTATCCGTACGACGGACGACCTTTTCGTCGCATACCATTACGGAGATGCGGACGGACTCACGTTTAAAAACAGCGTGCTTTGGAGCGACGGCGGGCGCGTACTCCTGCTCGGTTTGGATACCAGGGGAGATATACGCAACGTCACGATGGAAAACTGCGACGTGATCACCTATCAGAACGTATGGAGTTTACAGGAATCGGGCGGCTTTGCGCAGATCATCGCCACGGGCGGAAATACGATCGAGAACGTGACGATCAAAGACGTGCGCATAGATGCGGTACGCTTTCCCGTCATCGCGCAGTTTTTACAGATACGTACGGGTAACGATGCGTTCGGGTCGGGGTTTATCAAAAGTATTTCGCTCGAAAATGTTTCGTTTGCCGGCGAATGTAAGCCGAAATCCTTGATCTCCGTCGTGATTCCCGGCGGTTCGATTACAGGCGTATCTATGAAAAACGTTTCCGTTCACGGCGTTGCCGTCACCGACGGCAATATCGCGGAGTATTTCAACGTCGATCCCGGCATCGGGATACGATTCGGATAAACAGCGTATGGTGCCCGGGGCGCAGGGAGCATAATATTGTGTTCCCTGCCCTTACGGGCGGATCCGTCGGCGGAAAATGCCGAACGTTTGAAAATTCAGGAGGAAGTTTATGAAAAAAATTTTGGCGCTGCTGTTCGGCGCCCTGTTGGCCTGTTGCTTTATGTTTGCCGGATGTGATCAGACTGAGATCGGCGATGAACCGATCGACGGCCTCGATCCGAATACGGAAGTCAAAATTTCGTTTATGCATATGTGGAGCGAACATTCCGCGGCGATCCAAAGCATTATCGACGGGTTTGAAAAAAAGTATCCGAATATAACCGTGGAAATTTCGATCACGCCGTATGACCAGATCGAACAGGTGCTGCAAGCAGCCTTTATCAGCGGAAAACTGCCGAACGTGTACATATTTTACACTCACTATATGAACCCGCTGGTGTCCGCATCCGACGGCGTGATGGCGGGAACGCTCAACAATCTGCACGATGAGATCGTCGATTCGTTCATTCAGCCCGATGCGTGGGAAATGGGGAACATCAACGGAAATTATTATTCTGTGCCGTTCCGCGCGACGGGGGAACTGGTTTTTTATAATAAGACGCTCTTTGAGGAAAAAGGTTGGGAAAAACCTGATACGTTCGAGGAATTTGAACAACTTATGGACAAAATATACGCCGACGGCGATTATATTCCTTTGGCTGCGGGCGGACAGGACGACCAGATCACGTATCTCATCAACGCCATGTCGCTGTTCCTTTCCGTCTTGGACGGCAGCGTCGACGAACCCGGATATCAGGTCGGCCGCCTGGAACCGGACGAGGATATTTCGGATGCGGTAGCGGTGTACGAAAAGGTGCGCGATTGGTACAAACAGGAATATTTCGGCAGGGGAGCGATCGCTGTTTCAAGTTCGGGCGCCATCAAGCAGTTTACTTCGCGCAATGCCGCCATGGTATTCGCGAACGTCAATAATCTGGGCGACATCACTTCGATCATGCCGAACGATCAGATCGACGCGTTCGCGATTCCCGCGCCCGAAGTGATTTCCGATGAAGTCAAATATGTATTCGGCGGGTACGACGGCATTTCGTACAGCCCCGTTGCGAGCAAGGATGAAATGGCGGCTTCGCTCATGCTGATCCGCTATCTGGTCAGCGACGAAGTGCAGCAGATTCTTGCCGACAGAACGCAGTCCATTATCGTGAACAAGAATGTAGAATATCACGACGCCACCTATGCGGCGTTTGCGGAAGAATACAAATATGTCGGAGCGTACGCCACCGGTATCGATTATATGACGGGCGATCATTCGGCGGGCAATAACACCATTATGTCTGCTTACATTGCGGGAACCTCCGGTCTGACAGCCGCAGAAACGATCAAACTTTTGAACGATAACGTGTATATGGATATGCAGGATACGCTGATCAACGATCCCCCTGTCGATTGGTACCCCCGTCAAAATCCCAAGAAAGATTTTGATCGGAGTTGGTTGAATTGATCGAGGGGAAAAGATGGTTAATGTAAGATCCATTCAGCGTCAGGCAAACATAGTCGGCTGGCTTTTGATGATCCCTACCGTCGTCGGGATCGCTCTGTTCATCCTGTATCCCGTCGTATTCTCCCTGATCATGAGTTTTACGAACTGGAAATTCGTATTTTACAACGTCCGCTTTATCGGTGGGGGCAACTATGCGTGGCTGTTCAGCGCGGCGGGATCGCAATTCTGGGTATCCGTATGGACGAGTATCAAATTTACCTTTATATCCACGTCGATCCAGACGGTCTTGGGCTTTTTTCTCGCTTATACGCTGTACAATATGAATCCCAAGGCGCAGGCGATCTATAAAGTACTCATCTATATTCCCGTGCTGCTGCCTGCGGCCGTCGTAAGCGTAATGTGGACGTTTTTCTTCGAGCCGAACGTAGGTTTGATAGACGTATTGCTTACGAATATGGGATTCAAAAACCTGCCGCTTTGGCTGGCGGATGAAAATATCGCCCTCGGGTCCGTGATATTCGTCAATACCTGGCAATATCTGGGCGTGACGACGATCATCTATTTTATCGCGATGAACGCCATTTCGCGCGACGTGCTCGAAGGCGCCACGATCGACGGCGCGGGAAAGTGGATGATTCTGTGGCGGTTTATCCTGCCGCTTTCGTGGAGTTCCACCTCAGTGAATCTGTTGCTCTCCATCATGGGCGGATTAAAATCTTTCGACTTGTTTTACCTGTTTACGAACGGGACGGGCGATCACGGGCTCTATGTGGTCGGGCTGTATATATGGCGTACCGCGTACAAATTCAAAACGTTTTGCCGCGCAGTCACGATGTCCATTATTTTGTCCGTCATTATCGCTGCGATCAGCCTGTCTTTAAACTGGCTGCTCGGCAAAACGGAGGATAAGATCGATGCGTGAAAATGGTATGGCGCAGGCAGTAAGACAGCAGAGCAGGACGGTCCGCAAAGTTAAAAAATATACGGGGACCGCGGTTACGTGGACGATCATGCTATTGCTCACAGTTTTGGTACTGTATCCGCTGCTGTTCGTGTTTTCCACTTCTTTTAAAACGTACGGGGAATTTTTGGAGAGTCCTTTTTCCATCTCGTTCGCGCATCCGGAAAACTATGCGCAGGCGTGGATAGACGGCAATTTTTCGACGTATTTTTTAAATTCGGTGCTCGTAACGGGCGTTACGGTCGTCGCCAAGGTCTTTATGAGCGGCCTTGTGGCATACTGCGTCGCGGTATTGAAGATCAAGGGCTGGAAAATCGTCATGGCGGTCATTATGTCCACGATGTTTTTTACGGGCGAGATCACGGGGATCCCCACGTTCCTGCTGGCAAGAGAATTGCACCTGCTCGATACGATATGGGCGTTGATCGTGCCCGGCTTATTGGGCCCGGCGGGGCTGGGCGCTCTTTTGGGTATGGGGTACGCAAAGAAAATTCCCAAAGAACTGCATGAAGCGGCGCTTCTGGACGGGGCGGGCATTTTCGGGATCTTCTGGTATATCGATCTGGTCTTAATGATCCCGATGCTGACGTTCGTCGCGATTCAGACTTTTACGGCGACCTGGAGTGATTTTTTCTGGCCGTTGATCACAATTACGACCAACGAAAGCGCAAAGACGCTGCCGTTGGGATTGATCAATTTCCAGTCTCAAAACAATTCAAACTACGGTGTTCTGTGCGCGGGGCTGTGCATTATGACGGTTCCCATTATTCTGCTGTATAGTTTCCTTTCAAAATATTTTATCGAAGGGGTCGCGGCAGGAGCGGTCAAAGGTTAAATAAATATAAGGCGGTAAAAATAATGATCGTAAATGAAAAAAGTATTCAAAACAAAGTTTTAGGCTGTTGGTTCGGCAAAAATATCGGAGGTACCTTGGGCGCGCCGTTCGAGTGGCGGCGCCAGATCAACCATGTGACGGATTATACGCAGGATCTGGGAGGGAAGGCGCTTCCGAATGACGACTTGGATATTCAGTTGCTTTGGCTGATCGCCCTGGAAGAACGCAAACTGAACGTTGACACGCGCGATCTGGCTTATTATTTCAGTATTTTCGTCACGCCGCACTGGGGGGAATACGGTACGGCGAAGACGAACATGAAACTCGGTATGGAGTCTCCTTTCTGCGGCCTGGAAAATAACGCTTACCGGCACAGTTGCGGCAGTTATATCCGCAGCGAGATCTGGGCGTGCATCGCCGCCGGAACGCCCGAACTTGCCGTCCGTTACATGATGGCGGATTCCGCCATCGATCACGGCGGAAATACCGAGGGTACGTATGCGGCTGTGATGGTCGCCGCCATGGAGGCGGCGGCGTTCGTGGAGAGCGACGTAAACAAACTGATCGAGATCGGCTTAAGCTATATTCCCGAAGGGTGCGACGTTGCGGCGGTAACGCGGCTGGTACAGGATTGTTACCGCAGCGGAAAATCGTATCTGGAAGCGCGCGACGAGGTTCTTCGGCTCTATCGCGGCGCTCCGTTCAGTTATGACGACGGGAAAAAGATCGTCGTGCTCTGTGACGAGCGGGATCGGGAAATGGGGTTTGCCGACGGCGTCAAGGGCTACGACGTGGTAGACAATTTCGGGATCATCATGATCGGTCTTTTGTACGGGCAGGGGGATTTCGGAAACACTTTGTGTTATGCGGTCAACTGCGGCGAGGATACCGACTGTACCGCGGCGACGCTCGGCTCGATGCTGGGCATTATTTACGGGGCGGAAAAGATACCCGAAAAGTGGTTGCGGCCCATTGGTTCTCAGATCTCGACTTTGTGCTTAAATCACGGGGAGATCGAAGGAATGGTGCCGAAGACCGTGGAGGAACTGACCGAGAGGACGATGCGGCTTATGCGCATGAGCGACGCGCTGAACGACTTGAATCTGGGAACTACGCCCGTTACGGACCTGATATGTCCTCCGTTGCTGAGGAATAAATTATACGCCCGCGCGGACTGCGCCGTATACGATTTCAAGTTTTTTGAGATAGCGGTAAGTTATCCGGATGGTATTTATCTGAAAGGAAACAGCGGTAAAGTGCGTATCCGCGTAGAAAATAAATTCCGCGTCACGGAAAACGTCGCCTATCGCTGGTTTGCGGAAGAGGGGTTTGCGACCGATTATGCGGAGGGATACGTGTATTTGTCCCGGAATACGTACGGCGACCCGTCGTGCGAAATGGACTTTACGTTCAGCACGGAGGGGAATCCCAAACTGAAAAACAGATTCGTTTTCCAACTGACCGCCGAGGGGCGCGCCTCCGCGATGACGGTTCCCGTTTTATTTTTGAAAGGAAGAGAATAAAATGCGCGATATGCGGTATGTTTTGACCGAGGAAAAATACGATATGGCAAAAGAGCGGCATCACGCCACTCTTTTTGCCACCGGCAACGGATATATGGGTGTACGCGGCAGTTTCGAGGAATACTCTACGCTCGGCGTACAGGGGCTGTACGTGCGCGGCATTTTAGATGAGATCACGGAAATATGCACTCCCGTTCCCGACGATTACTATATGAAGAAGTATTACTTCAACGAAGAGCGGCTGAAAGATTTCGAAAAGACGGAATGCGGCGTCAATCTTGCGGATATCTTGACCGTGCGTATCGCCATCGGCGGAGAACTTTTTCAGATGCACGAGGGCACTGTTTTATCTTATCGCAGGGAACTGGACTTTCGGACGGGCACGCTCGTACGCCGAGTACGTTGGAAAAATGCGTCGGGAGATATCACGGATTTACGCTTCGAACGCTTTGCTTCCTATGCCGACGAGCACTTCTATTGTCAGAAAGTAACGGTAACGCCCGTCAATCACGGAAAACAAATAGAAATAAGCAGCGGTATGGATCTTCGCGCGAAGACGAACGGGCAGCGCGTCACGAAAATTCTTTCGCAGTCGGTACGGGGACAGAGTATCCGCGCGGAGATCGAAAGCGGAAACCGTTACGCTTTTGCCTGCGCTTTTGCCGTTGAAAATACGTTGACGGGAAATTATACGGCTGAAAAAGCAGACGAACAGGGGATACTCTGCGTAAAATACAGCGGCAGCGGAAAGTGTGTGCTGGAAAAAATCACCTGTGTCGTCACTTCGCGCGATACCTGTCAGCCGCTCGGCGCGTGGATAGAGCGTCGCCTGCGGGAAACGCCGGGTACGTATGACGCAAAATACAAAGTCCATCTTTCCGCCTATCGCCCCGCGTTTGAAAGAGGCAACGCGGAAATAGAAGGCGACGACGAAATGGCGCGGGCTGCCGCGTTTTCCTGCTGGCAAACGCTCATCTCCGCGTGTAAAGCCGACAGCGTCCACGGCGTCGGGGCAAAAGGGCTCACAGGCGAACAATACCACCAGTACGTCTGGTGGGACAGTGAGATCTATCAGATGCCGTACTTTATTTATACCGCACCGCAGATTGCGCGGCATTTGCTGGAATATCGGTATAAAACTCTGGCGCAGGCGCGAAAAAATGCCGAAAATGCCGGTTTCCGCGGGGCAAGGTACGCGTTCTGTTCGGGCGTTACGGGAGAAGAGTGCGTCTGGTCTTTCTGCAATCATCCGTTTATGCAGGATCACATCTCGGCCGACGTCGCGTTTTCCGTCCTGAATTACGATGCCGCGACGGGCGATCGTGATTTTATGGAAAAATACGGATACGAGATCTTGTTCGCTTGTCTGGAATATTGGCTGAGCCGAGTCGTAAAAACAGAGCGCGGCTTTGAAATTCTGCGCGTGACGGGAACGGACGAACACCATCCGTTCGTGAATAACGACGCGTACACGAATTATATGGTCCGATATATCGCCGATCGGGGGTGCCGTATCTTGCGGGAACGGGCAGACTCCTTTGATTTCGGGAAGATCGGCGCGGGCGGCGATCTTGCGCGCAAATTGGAGAAGCTCAGCGATGAGATCTATCTTCCCGTCGACGAAAACGGTATGATACCGCAATTCGACGGTTATTTCGGATTGCTGCGGGATTCGGAAACGACAAAATACGTGCAGGGCTCCCAGATGAAACATAAGGGCTATCATCAAAGCCAGTTTATCAAGCAGCCTGACGTCGTCATGCTCTATACATACAACAATGTGGACATGGACGAGAAATATTACGCGCGGAATTTCGATTATTACGAAAAGATGTGCGAATGCAGTTCTTCCCTTTCGTACGCGCCGCATGCGATCGCCAGCATCGATAACGACAGGCTGCTGTCTTTTTACGAATATCTGAAAAAGACTGCGGAGATTGATCTGAAAAATCTGCACGGCGGATCGGAAGACGGGATACACAGCGGGTGCGCCGCAGGGGTATGGTATTCCGTGTTCCGTGGGATATTCGGATGCGTGTGCGGGGAGGACGGGATACGCCTTTGTCCCAAACGGCTGCCTTGGTGGAAGAGCGTGCGGCTGAGGTTTTTTTACAAAAGCGGCTTGATTAAAATGGAAATATGTGGTAATATTATATCGATATCGAAGTTGAGCGGGCCTCCCGCACAGATATCAATATACGGTAAGGAATATTTGCTGAAAAAAGGCAAATTACAGGTTGAGATTCGATGAACGGTATAAAAGTGACCAGAGAAATGGTCGCGCAACGCGCCGGTGTCTGTAAACAGACTGTTTCATGCTATCTGAATAAGACGAGGGGAGTGTCCAAGGAAAGCGCGGATAAGATCGAGGCTGCCATAGGAGAACTGAATTATGTTCCGAATATGGTAGCCAGAGGACTTTCGCAAAAAAAGACGATGTCGCTTGCGATCATCTGCGATGATTTGGGAAACCCGAATTACAGTGAGATCATCAGCGGCGTAGAACGGGCAGCAAAGGCGAAAAATTATTCCGTTTTGATTTTCGATATCGCGATGGACGGCGATTCCGTAGCGAAACAGATCATCGCGAGACGGGTCGACGGCGTGATCCTCTTGACCTTTAAAGAAAAGTTGGGCGAAAAAAATATATGCGATCTCGATAATCACGACGTCAAACTGGTGATAACCCACAGTGCGGGAGAGATTTCGGATAAATATATGCAACTCGAACCCGATTATACCAGTGGTATGGAAGAAACGCTGCTCGCATTGCGTGAGCGCGGACATAAAGATATCGTCATGCTGTCCTGTTTCGGACTTGACGATAAATATGACAGGCGATTGAAGATCTTTGCCGACTGTTATCAAAAGATCTTCGGCCGTTCGGCAAAATATTTGATCGACGATGCGAACGGCGGGGCGTCGCTTGAAACGGGGCGTCGCCTGGCGGAACGGCTGTGCAATGAAAATTTGGCCGCGAGCGCTATTTTGACGACGAATGACTTGATGGCGATCGGCGCCGTCAAATATTTTAATCAGACGGGGCTGATCGACCGTATCTCCGTCGTCGGGTTCGACGATATGGCGTTCAACGAATATATCTCGCCGTCGCTTTCGTCGATCGGGTACGATAAGATCGAATACGGAAAAAAATTGGTGGAACTTTTTCTTGCAAGCAGCGGCGGAGCGGAAGCCCGTACGGAATACGTAAAGACAAAGTTGTTTATGAGGGAAAGCATCCGCCGCGTGAAGTAGTCGAACCTTCACGGTATCAGGAGGAAAATGAAAATGGATACGGCGGTCAGAGAACCGGATTTTGATAATATTTTGCGGGTTTTACAGCGCAAAGAACCGAATAGACCTACGCTTTTCGAGTTTTATCTCGACAACGAGATCAGCGAAAGGCTGACGGGGCAAAAGGCTAAGTCTTTGTGGGATTGTTCTTGGAATTACGAAATGATCATACCTGCCATGAAAAAGGTGGGGTACGATTATGCGACGATGCATGCGTCCGACTTTGGGTTTCCCGTGGTGCGCCCGCAGGGGCGCACTGTTTCCATGAGCCACGGAGTGATTACGGACGAGGAGAGTTTTCAGGCATATCCGTTTCTCGATCCGGACGCTTGCGACACGGGTCGTTTGGCGGAGGTCGAAAAGGTGTTACCGCAGGGAATGAAAGTGATCGTGTTCGGACCGAGCGGGGTTTTGGAAAACGTCATTTCTTTGGTCGGGTACGAAAATCTGTGCTTTATGCTCTATGACGATCCGGAACTCGTCGGACGTATATTCGCAGCGGTCGGGGATCGGCTCGTCCGATATTACGAAAGGTGCCTTCGCTACGATTGTGTGGGCGCGATCATATCCAATGACGACTGGGGATTCAACAGCGGGACGATGCTCTCCGAAGAAGATATGAGAAAATATGTGTTTCCCTATCATAAAAAGATCGTGGAGATCGCCCATAAAAACGGCAGACCCGCAATCCTGCATTCCTGCGGAAATCTGGAACGGGTCATGGACGACATCATCGACGGTATGCGATATGACGGAAAGCATTCTTATGAAGATAAGATCTTGCCGGTCGAGGATGCCTTTGCGCGATTCGGCGGACGGATCGCCGTTCTGGGCGGTGTAGATCTGGATTTCGTGTGCCGCCGCCCGCCGGAAGAGGTCGGCGAACGCAGCAGAAAACTGATCGAGCGTACAAAGTGCAAAGGCTATGCGCTGGGTACGGGTAACAGTATTCCGAATTACGTTCCCCCCGAAAATTTCAAAGCCATGATCCGCGCGGCGAATCCCGGATTTACCTTCTGACGGAAAAAATGGGAGCGCAATGATGAGAGATTGCATACGAAAAAAATTGGATTTGATCCATCAACTTTATCCCTCGGAGCGTATCGCCGCGTCGAAGAGGCGTTGGGAATCCGTTTGGGATAAGGACAAGAGGGCGGACAGGCGCCCTTTTGTATACTATCCGCCTCTGTTTGACGCATACAATGCTCTGCATACGGCAAAAGAGCGGCTGCTTGCGAGCCTTGACGAAATCATTATACGCGGACAGGTGGGCGATGACTTTATACCTTCCATATTCTGCGGTTGCAGACAATCCACCATACCGAATATGTTCGGCGCGAAGGAAGTCGTTCGGGGCGGGGACGCCACCTGCGATAAAATACTATTTTCTCCAAAGGATATCGACCGTTTGGAATGCGGAAAAATAACCGACGGCACCGTCGCGAAAATGTGGCTGGATATGCAAAGTTATATCATTGACGAAACAGAAGGTGAAATTCCGGTACACGTCGTCGATATGCAGGGGCCGTTCGACGTTGCTGGGCAGATGTTCGGTTACGATAATCTGTTTGTTTGCGCATATGAAGAGCCGTCGCGCTACGATAAGTTAATGTCGCTGATCTCCGATGCTTTTATCTGTTTTTGGAAAGCGCAACAGAAAACTTGCGGTGAACTGTTCATAGGAACGCATCTTTTCGCATGGGATTACGTACCGCAAAATACGGGTGCGAGTATGTCGATAGACAGCCTTGTTATGGTTTCTCCCGAATTTTATCAAGGGTATTATCGGAAATATATCGAAAAGATGGCGGATGAATTCGGCGGATTGGTCATCCATTCCTGCGGCGATTTCCGCCACGTCGTTCCCGATCTGATGCGGACAAAGGGCCTGAAGGCTATGAATGCTTCGCAGTTGTCCCTCCGTCAACTGGTCGAGGCGGGCATGACTGCGGATACGGTCGGTATTCTTACTTTGCCGCTAGAAGGGTTGGAAGATCTGGCCGACGTGATACGGCACACAAATATGCGCGTCAATCCTACTTTTATCGGAAACTGGTCTGTTTTCGGGGCGGATGTGCCTCCCGTGGAAGAATGGACTTCCGAACAGAAATACTGCCTGAAAGAGATAGACGATCGCATCGTGCGGACGCTAGGATCTTAACGTTTTTAAATGAGGTTCGATCATGCATAGTATTGAAGAAAATACGGTCAAAGCGGAAAACCAAGTGCAGGAAAATGAAAATATTTTTTTTCTCGGGAATCGAGAGGGAAAGATCCGAATCGCGGTTTTAGGCAATTCTATTACCCGTCACGGGCCGTCTCCCGAGATCGGGTGGTTCGGATTGTACGGAATGGCTGCTAGCAGCGAAGATAAGGATTATGTGCATCTGCTCGGAACATCCTTAAAATGCGAGGGGCTGGATTACTGCCTTATGGTAAATCAGATCGCGGAATGGGAGCGTACTTTTGTGCAGTTCGATTTGGCAAAACTGAATCCGATACGGGATTTTTCCGCAAATATAATTCTTTTCCGTTTCGGGGAAAACGTGGACTGCAGGTGCGAAAAAAAACAGTTTTACAATTGTTTGCGGCAGATGACAGAATATATCGCGCCAAATGATGCGGCGCTGGTGTTTACGACGTGTTTCTGGAAAAATCCCGTCGTTGACGAGTGCATACGGGAACTTTCGGTATCGAAAGGAGGAAAACTGATCGAACTCGGCGATCTGGGGGACGATGCGTCGATGAAGGCGGGCGGTCTGTTCAGCCACAGCGGCGTCGCGGCGCATCCGGGCGACAGAGGAATGCGGGTCATTGCGGACAGAATTTACGAAACTGTCCGAAGTTGTCTGTAAAATATGAAAGCCGGCCACCGAAGCATTGCTTCGGTGGCCGGCTTTTTACTTATCTGAATTTTTTGCGAAATTCGTTCGGGGTGCTGTTGTTGTATTTTTTGAATAATTTGTAAAAATTATGGACGCTGTCGTACCCTGTCGCCGCCGCGATCTCCGAAATACTGAGGGTTGTGGAGCAGAGAAGTTCCTGCGCCTTTTCACGCAATATCACGAGGATATCGCGGACGGGATCATTCACTTATTTTCCGCCGAAAAGGGGGATTATTCCTTTCGCGTAAAATATTATTCGGCGCTGAACCGCCTATATACGCATAATTTTTACGAGAGATTGTATCGGTGGTGCGACGAGCACGGCTGCATGCTTACGGGCCACAGTGTGGAAGAAACGCTGCTCTCCACGCAGATGCTCGGCTGCGCGGGCTGTTCGCCCTCCTATGCTTACGAACACATTCCCGGGATTGATAATCTTACAAAATATAACGTTTCGAAACTAATGGCGCGGCAGGTCGGCTCGGTGGCGGGACAACTCGGCAAAAAACAGGTGCTCACCGAATCTTTCGGCTGCTGCGGATATGACACGACGCCGCGGGAGTTGAAGGCGATCGCCGAAAAACAATACGTGCACGGCGTAAATCTCTTATGCCATCACCTCTTTGCGTACAGTCTTTCGGGGCAGGGCAAGACCGATCATCCTCCCTGTTTCAGCAGGCACATGCCCTGGTGGGAGCATTTCGGTGGCTTCAATCGCTATTTCGCGCGTCTGGGGTGGCTTTTGGCGAATTCCCGCACGCAGACGAACTGTCTGGTCGTCAACCCCATGGCAAGCGTTTATCTCACGTATGAACGGTCGAGGGAAGCGGATTGCCGTAAAACGGACGAATCGTTTGCCCGTCTGCAAGAAAAACTCAACCGATACGGCATTCTTTATGATATTGCCGATGAACAGATCATGGCGGAGCACGGAAAGATTGCGGGAAATTCGCTTCGGATCGGGCTTCGGGATTATACGTATGTCGTCGTACCCGCCTGCGAAACGCTTTCGCCCTCGACGAAACGTATCCTGCGGCAATATCTGCAAGCGGGCGGGCGCGTTTATTCCGAATCGGAAATCCAAATGACCGACGGCGTGCCCGATGACTGGGGTTTTTTAAAGAGCAATGCGGATCTTGCGGAAATCGCCGCGGCGGGCGCCGTGGCCGTGGAAACGGACGGAAAGGCGGAATATACGTACCGCGTCGGACACGGATTCGAATTTCTGTATATCGTCAACGTAGAGCGTGAGCCCGCGCATATCCGCGTGCCCCGGGGATTCGCCCGCGCCGACCTTCTTTCGTTGAAGACGTATCGTCATCCGCGCGAATTCGAATTGCAGGGCGGGGAAAGTATCCTTTTGCTGCCCGGTACGGGCGAGCGGGTTCCCCGTTTCAAAGAAGAGCGGGAGATCGCTTCCGAATTTCGGTTCGCCGGCGCGCAGGACAACGCGCTCGTGCTGGATACCGTACGCCTCCGTGAAGGCGTTTTTCCCGTCCATTTTACCATGCGAGGGCTTTGGGATCACGGAAATTGCGCTATGTACGATCCCGCATACCGTTTAAGACCTTTTGGTGCGGAACATGTTCGGATCGCTTTTGAAAATTAAAAAGAACACCGATTGAAAAATCGGTGTTCTTTCGTTTTGAAACGTTTACTGGTTTTATTCTTTTTCGTCGGGAATTTTCTGTATTTCTCTGATCAGTTCTTCCGAGGCGGTAGACTGGGGATAACAGGGGTTGTACAGCATACAGATATAGCGCGCGGGCAGTTCTTCTGTAAGCGGTATGCGGAACACTTCGCCGCGTCCGACGGCGTCTTCCGCCATTGCCTCGGGAACAAAGCCCAGTCCGAGGTTATGCTGTATCATCGGCACGAGCAGATCGGCGCCGTCCGCCTCCGCGTCGGGCGTAATGATAAGGTTCCTTTCGGCAAACCTGTCGTCGATGAACTTCCGAAGTTGCATGCCGTGGCGCAGGCACACGAACGGATAGCGGATCAGATCCTGCACGGAGAGCGTCTTTCCGCGCAGATCGTCGAAATCCTTTCCCGCGATAAGAATATCGTGGAACTTTTTGATCCTCGATATCTTAAACGCGCCCGAGGCATTGAACGGTGTGGAAACGAAAGCGAGGTGAACCAGCCCGTTTTTCAGTTTTTCGAGCGTACCGTTGTTCGAGCCCGTCAGAATTTTCAGCCGCACGTTCGGATATCGGGAGTGGAACAGATCGAGCGCGTCGAACAAAAAGACGTGCAGACTCGTGACCGACGCGCCGATATAGATCGTGCCCGTTTCCCCGACGGCGCAGCGGCGGATCTCGTCCTCGCCCCGTTCCAGTTGGTTATAGGCGATGCTTACGTAGTCGAACAGAGTTTTGCCTTCCTGCGTGAAATCCATGCCTGCCTGACTGCGCACGAACAGTTTGCATTCGAGTTCGTTTTCCAGTTTTTGAATGATGCGCGTCACGGCGGGCTGGCTTGAATACAGCATCTGCGCGGCTTTCGTGATGCTCTTGTATTTCCCTACGTAATAAAAAATTTTATAATATTCGTAATTGATCATGTCCATTCTCGGCCATAATATTTGAGTATGGCAGTAATGCTTTATTATCATTTTACATTATAGCATTTTGGGTTTATAATGTAAAGCGAGAAAGGTAAGATAATTTTTATTTAATATAAGGAGATACCATGAATTACAGAGAAGAGTCGTTGAAAAAACATGCCGAATGGAGAGGCAAGATCGAGACCGTCGTGCGCGTTCCCGTCGAGAGCCGCGAAGACCTCTCGCTCGCATACACGCCCGGCGTTGCCGAGCCTTGTATGGCGATTCATGACGACGTCGAAAAGAGTTTCGATTTAACGCGCCGCTGGAATACCGTTCCGGTGATCACGGACGGCACCGCCGTTCTGGGGCTCGGCGATATCGGTCCCGAAGCGGGTATGCCCGTCATGGAAGGCAAATGCGCCCTGTTCAAGGCGTACGGCGGCGTGGATGCGTTCCCCATCTGCCTGAGGACCAAAGATACCGAAGAGATCATCCGCACCATCGAACTGATCGCGGGTTCTTTCGGCGGCATCAATCTGGAAGATATTTCCGCGCCCCGTTGTTTCGAGATCGAACGGCGTTTGAAAGAGGATCTGGATATTCCCGTATTTCATGACGACCAGCACGGCACAGCCATCGTGACCGCAGCCGCGCTCATGAACGCTTTAAAACTTGCGGACAAGAAGATAGAGGAGATCCGCGTGGTCATCAACGGTGCGGGCGCCGCGGGCATCGCGATCGCGCGTTTCCTTTTGGCGTTCGGCGTACAAGAGATCGTCATGTGCGGAAGACGCGGCATCATCTGCGAGGGCGACACGAGCGTCAACCCCGCGCAGCAGGAGATCGCGAAGATCACCAACCGCGGCAAAAAGCAGGGCACGCTTGCGGACGCGATGAAGGGCGCGGACGTGTTCGTCGGCGTATCTGTCGCCAACTGCGTGAGCAAAGAGATGGTCGCATCCATGGCGGAACGCTCCATTTTGTTCCCCTGCGCCAACCCCGTACCCGAGATCAATCCCGCCGACGCGAAGGAAGCGGGCGCATATATCGTGGGAACGGGTTCTTCCGAATATCCCAACCAGATCAATAACGTGCTCGTGTTCCCCGGGCTGTTCCGCGGCGCGCTGGACGTGCGGGCGACGACCGTGAATATCGAAATGATGAAAGCGGCGGCGCGCGGCATTGCGGCGTGCGTGGGGAGCGATAAACTTTCCCGCGAGTATATACTTCCGCCTGCGTTCGACCGCAGCGTGCACGAATCGGTCGCGAAAGCAGTGGCAGAGGCGGCTGTCGCATCGGGCGTCGCAAAAATCAAATAGTTTTTTATCGGGATAAAAAAAGTCAGGGCAAGAGAAATCTTGCCCTGACAGGAACCATTCATGGAATACAGGAGGAATGGGATGAGAAAGTTTTCGACATATGCGGTCGCCGTTCTCTTAATGATCACCGTTGTCGCCGCGTTGTTGTTGACGAGCGCCTGTTCAAAGGAAGAAGAGTTCCCCTCATGGAATCTGACGGCAGACGGCAGTGTGACCGCGCGCTTTTCGGATAACGGCAAACACGGCTTTATTTTGACCGTGGAGGGCAATGGAGCGATTCCCGATTACGCCTCAGCGAAAGAGGCTCCCTGGTATTACAGATCGGGCAGAGTCACCTCAATCGCGATCGAAGAGGGGATCACCGCCGTCGGCGACAACGCTTTTGCCGAATGTGCGGTCGGATCGGTCGTTTTGCCCAGGAGCATGGTTTCCGTCGGGGAAAAGTCTTTTCCGCAGGACGCGCAGGTATGCGCATATTCGCAGGTGAACGCGAAAGACGGCAGAAAGGTTTTTCTGTATTCGGAAACGAAACCGCAGACCGACGGGGAATACTGGCGCTTTAAAAACGGCGTTGCCGTCGTATGGGAAACGATCCGCGTGCTGTTTATCGGCAACAGTTTCACATATTACAGCGACATTCCCTCTCTGTTCGGACAGATCGCCGAGGGCGCCGGCGAGATGGTGGAAGTGGATTCCGTGACGAACGGCAGTTGGACGCTCACAAAATTTGCAGACGAAACGGATGAATACGGTAAGCAGGTATCCGACAAACTAAATGCGACGGACGAATACGACGTCGTCGTGCTGCAAGAACAGAGTACCCGCCCGCTGACGAATTACAGCGCGTTCGAATCTGCGGTGCGCGCTTTGAAAGCGAAGATCAAGGGCACGCAGGAAAACTGCGAGATCTATCTGTATTCCACCTGGGGCTATGCCGAGGCTGCCGAAACCAGAAAGGAAACCATTCCCGAACTGGAAGCGGAGATCCGCAAGGCCTATGAAAAGGCGGCGGGAGAATTGAATCTGCAGGTCTGCCAGGTCGGCAAGGCGTTCAGCACCGTCTATACCGAATATCCCGATATCAATCTTTATTTCGGTGATAACAAGCATCCTTCCTACGTCGGGGCGTATCTTTCCGCGTGCGTGCACGCCGCAACCATTCTCGGATGCGACGTGAGAGAGACGACCTTTGACGGAACGTTGGAATCCGACACCGCGGCGCTTTTACGGGGCGTCGCCTATGAAACGGTGTTCGGGGCTTGAAATATTTATAAATAAAAAACTTCTTAAATAAAAAGGAGGAAAGATGAAAAAGAGATGGCTCGCGATTCTGATCGCGATAGCAACGTGTTTAGCGGTATTATCCGGTTGTTCGTTCGTCAAAGTTTTTGAGAAAGACGTGCAGGTCGTGCTCAGAAACGGCGAGGAATATGTCGGTACATATACCGTCAACATTTTCAACAACGCCGTCGTCCCCGAACCTACGAAAGCGGGATACAAGTTTGCCGGCTGGTCGCCCAAAGAGGATTGGACGGAAGGTACGGACAGCGAAGACCTGCTTTCGGAAAATACGGGACTCATCCGCTATGACGACGTAAAGGATTACGTCGCGGGCGAAAATCAGAGCGTCACGCTCTATGCCGCATATACGGCGATCCCCAAGAGAGATCTCGTGATCGCGTGGTACAATAAGGAAACCACTTCCGGTATCAATCAGGCGACCATGGATGAATTCAAGACGGCACTGTTCGAATTTTTGACGAGCAAAGGATATAAACCCGATACCATGTCTATCGACATCCGCGGTTACGAGGGCGACGTCGGTACCAGTTGCGGCGCGATCATGAAGGACGGCGACGTCGATATTATGGTCGGCTGGGCAAATTCGAACAATCTGACGAACACGGGCGGCATGACCGAAGGGGTCGACTTCCTCGAAAACATCGGCAATATCAAGATCGGCAGCAAAGAGCGCTATATCGCCAGAAAGACGGATACCGAACTTTGCAATCTCGTGTACGACTGGATCCACGTCACGTATTCGACCGTTCCCGTAGAACCCGAACCCGATCCGGAACCCGATCCCGGTCCTACGGAACCCGTGTTGGTCATCGCGTGGTACAATTTGCCCGAAACGTCGGGATTGACGCAGGCTATTATGGATAATTTTTTAAATGCTTTGAAAACCTATCTGGCGGAAAATAATCAAACGCTCAAAGACGGTGAGATCCTTATCCGCGGATATATCGGAGATGTCAAAGAGTCCTGTACAAAGGTAAGAGAAGACAAGGACGTCGATATCATGATGGGGTGGGCGAGCAGCAAAAATTTAGCGGATAAGGCTAATTTCGTCGAGGGTGTCGATTATATTACCAACACCACAGGGATCGAAATGGGCGGCAAAAGCCGTGGTTGCGTGAAAGTTACGGATGAAGAGATCGTGAACCTTGTCTATGACTGGATCATCTCGGGCGGCGCGAAAGACGCGCTCGCGCCTGTTGTATAGGAGGGGCGATATGTATTTAAAGAAAAAATTGATGAAAGCGGCGTCGATATGCAGTTACGTCTGTTCGGCCATCTGGTTCGTCGCTGCCGCGAGCGCGTTCGCACTTTCCGACTATACTTACTGGCTGTTCCTGATCTTTGCGCTTTTAAGTCTGTACGGCGGCTTTGCCGTCACTTCGATCCGCGAAAAGATGACGGGCGTGATTTTGGAAAAGAAACAAAATACGCTGTATCTGATTTGCTGGATCTTAAGTATCGTGGCGCTGCCTTCGTTCATTCTGAACGCGATCGCTTATTTCCGCAAGACAGAGGACGAATTGGTGGTCATACGCCAAAACGTCGCGCAGAAAGAGGAGCCTGCGCCCGAGCGGGAACCTGAGAAAAAGAAACCTTTCTATAAGACGAAATGTTTCGTGACCATGTGCGTCGCGTTCCTGTTGGTGTTCGTGTGCAGTTTCTCGGCAATGATTTTCGAAACGTCGGGTTTTTCCGTCAAGGTTTCCGATTTCACGCTGACGAAAGAAATGACCGAAACCTATAACGAGGGCAAGATCCACGGCAAAGCCTATACGATGGAAAACGATACGACGTATTCCGTCACGATGTACGTGCCTTCGAACGCGACGGAAGAAAATCCCGCGGCGACGGTGTTCGTCGTTCCCGGGTTCACCCGTACCAAAGCGACCATGGCGCAGTATTGCATCGAACTTTCCCGCCGCGGCGCCGTCGTATTCAGCCTCGATCCGGGCGGTCAGGGCGGTACCACGGAAACTTCCACGGCTGGTGCGAACGGCGTGGAATATCTCGTGCAGTACGTCTACAATAACACCGACGATTTCAAGTTCTGCGATAAGTCGCGTTTCGGCGCGGTCGGCCATTCGGCGGGCGGCGGCAACGTCTGCACGCTGGCGGCGGATTTCGCGGGCGACAGTTACAGCGAAAGCATCATCAAATCTGTGTACATTTCCGGCTATATCAAGGCCTCGTCCGCAAACAAGTATAAAAATCTGAACTGCAACGCGGCGCTTTCTTACGCCTATTACGACGAGGGAAGTTTCCGTTACCAGACGGATTCCTCCGCGCTGGAAGTCATCATGCTCCGCTTTATCAACGAAGTGGGCGGCACAAAGAACGATTACAAGGAAGTTGCGCTCGATTACGGTTACGGCGATATGTCTGCGGGCACTTACCGCATCATTCATCGCGAGAAGATCAATCATTGCTTTGAGATGTACGACAAGACGAGTATCGCAAACACGCTTTCTTTCTTCGACGAAACGCTCGGCATGGAATCGGGCACCGATCCTTACAGCCAGATCTGGTTCGGAAAAGAGGTGTCCAACGGGCTCGCGCTCGCGGCGGCGTTTACGTTCGTCATCGCGCTGTGCGCGGTGCTGATGGGCGTTCCTTTCTTTGCGACCATCAAGAACGGCAAAAAAGCGAAGGCGTGCGTCGCGGAAGGCCCCGCTGCCGATGCCTGCACCGCGGAGATCGCGGCAGGGGAAGCCGTCGCCGACGCCTCTGAAATCGGTGCGGAAAAACCGACCGACGCGCCGCCCGATGCGGCAGTCGCCGCCGTGCAGAAACCGAAGACTTTCGCACATAAGGTCGTATTCTGGACGACGATGATCTTAACGGCGATCATCGCCTGCCTCGACTATATCCCGCTTGCGAATTTGTCCATCGAGATCTTCCCCACGGGTAATTCTTCGAGCGTGTTTACCTACGTATTCCCCGCGCGCATGATCAACGCGATCCTCTTGTGGGCGGTCATCAACGGTGCGATCGGGCTTGTGCTGTATTACGGTACGACGTTGGTCGAAAATCTGTACGAGAAACTCCGCGCCAAAGCGAAAGGAACGACGCCCGTCTACGATTGGGCGAAACTCGAACCCGTCAAGATCCACGGCGAAAAATGGCACGGCGTATTGTTCAACGTGTTGAAAATGCTTCTCTTGTGCGTCATTTTGTTCTGCTCGTTCTATTTCCTCGTACAGTTGTGCTACTGGATCTTCCATCAGGATTTCCGCTTTATGCTGATCTCCGCCGCGCCGCTCAACGCGCGTATGTTCGTGACGGCGCTCGAATATATCCCGCTGATCCTGCTCTTCTATGTTTCCAACGCGATCCGCGTCAACGGAAGCATCGGACGCGAAGGCTGGAAGGAGTGGAAAGTCCTGCTAGTGGGCGCGCTCGCGAACAGCATCGGGCTTGCGTTTATCCTGGTCATCAACTATGTCTGTTTCTTCATGACGGGCGCGCCGTTCTACGGCTACTGGGGCAACGGCACAGAGGTCTGGCTATATGTGAATATGGTGTTCAGCCTTGTCGTCATGATGTTCATACTGCCCATCTTCAACCGTATCTTCTATAAACTTACGGGCAGCGTCTGGGTAGGGGCGATCGTTTGCTGTTCCATCTTCATCATGATGACGATCAGCGCATCCGTTTCCTACATTCCGATGTAACTTGCATAAAAAATGCCGCGGCGCACGAATCGTGCGCCGCGGTTTTTTATTTCAATCTTCTACGATGATTTTTACGGGCGTGCATTTTCCGCCGTTGCAGTCGCTTTCGGACACGCTGCACGCGGCTACGCCCAGACGCAAGTTCATCCGCGCCTTTAAAACGATTGTATCGCCTGGTTTGGAAAGGGGACGCGCAACGGTTATCGAACCGTCGCCGTTGATTTTTGTGTGCATGAATAAATTCAGCGGATGAACGATCGTGCGGCGTTCGTTCAAAGCGCGGTTTATGTTATCCAGACAGTTCGGATGCCCGTTTCCGTTTTGATAAAAGAAATCGTACATTTCTTTGCGGCAGCAGGGGTGTAAAAGATCGTGTTCCCCGACGTCGTCGGAGAGGATCTGAAACATGGGGCGATAGAGATTGGAATAAACGAGATCCCCGACGTGAAGGCGCAGCGACTCGTTGCAGTCGATCGTGACGCCCGTCGATAAAAATTCGCTCGTATCTTTTGCCGATACGGCAAAAAAATCAACGACCTGTCCTCCCTCGAGGTCGACGACGGTTATGCGCTGCTCCTCCGTCACGTCAATACATTTTCCGCTGCAAGCATCTATCATCCATTCTCGTTTCATGTTCTGCCTCCGTTTTTTTATCTATTATATCACAAAAATCGTTTTTTGAAAAATTTTTAAATTCCATCTTGACAATCATTTATTTTGTGATATAATAAAACTATACTTTTACTAATCGGCTGAAAAAGTGCTTTTTACAAGGTCTGCAATGCAAATTGCAGACCTTTTTTCTATGTTGGTAAAAGTATAGTTTTTTAGAACGGACCGCTGAGGTTTTTATTTTTTCAATCGGTTTGCAACTCGTGTTGCAATATTTTTTACTATGAATCACAACACGAGTTGTGAAAAGGTTTCGGTTACAGCGGCGAGGAGCCGTACTGTGATAAAAAAATGAAAAGAGGAGAATGTATGAGAAAACTCAAAGCGTTATTGCTGTGCATTCTTGCCGCCGTTACGGTTGCAAGCACGGTCTGCGCGTTTGCCGCCGAAACAGAACCGGCGCCGCTGCAAGTTGTTTCGGTTTCGCCGATCGTTTACAGCGACAATATGGACGGAACGCCGCAGGGGGAAAGCGGTCACACCGCCGAGATCGGCATACGTTTCAACCGATCGCTGGGCGATAAAATGTATAATTACGTGAACGCGCGCTTGAAAGCGCTGGGCGCGGGCTTTTTAACTCCCGTCGGCGCCGCCTCCGTAGAGGAGACGGCGGAGTTACAGGATAAACTCGGGGATTTCGTCAACGATTATATCAAGTTGAACGGAAAGACGCTCCGCAATGCGTTCGCGGAGATGTCCGCGACGGTCACGGACCTTCCCGAACCTTATTTTGCTGTACATATGGACGAAGATCGTCAGGGCATCCGCTTGTATTTAGACAACCGCATCGCTTATAACGCGGACTATCTGAAACAGACGATCGTGACCGAGGCGGGCAGCGCGACCGTGCGGACTGCCGCAGACGGCAACGTGCTCACCGTGCGCGCGGGTTTTCGGAGCGGATACACAAACGCCGCGGTGACGAAGGACGTATCCTTTGCCTATGACGCCGAAGTGAAAGAATGGAAGAGCGTCGCCACGCCCGTATATGCTACGGTAGACAATCAGCATGCGGTCAACGGATTGAAAAGTTTGCTTGCCGTGGATTTCGACACGGAACTTACCACGCAGACGGGGCTGAACCACGATCTGCCTTTCCTCAACCAATTCATTTTCATAGACGGTTTGCCGATGAACGAGTACGGCGCGGCTAAAGGAACGGATATCCGCGTCAATCAGATCGCGCCGCACAGTTTCAATCTCTGGCAGTTCGATGCGGGTACGCCGAACGCAAAAGATTTTCCCGCGGGTACGCGCATTCTCTTTAGAAAAGGCTTGCAATTCGTCGGTGAAGACGGCGTAAATCCCGTTCCCGATCTGACGCTCGCGGAAAATACTATGTTCGTTTTAGGCGACGTCTGGTCGCAGGAGATCGTCGCGGACGGGCTGTCCGTCGTCGGGTTCGGGGCGCTGACCGAAGAGGAAAAAGCTTTTTCGTTCGAGATAAATTTTTCCGCCGATATCACCGATAGTAAAATAAACGTCGCGGAAGATCTCGGTTGGGTAAAAGAGGGCGTTAAGATCAATTCCAAAACCATCGCCGAATGGAATGCAGAGCAAAAACTCGTCACGATCGTTGCGGAAAAGAGCGCGCTGTATATTACGGCGGACCGCTCCGTGTGGTCTTTGGACAATGCCGACTTCGTCGAGGTGTGCGACGCCTTTGTATCGGGGGTGGGGATCGAGATCGTGAGCGGCTATTCCAAATTTTATAATCAGACGATCGGCGAATGGCTGGACGAGGCGGTGACAGCCGAACTGAACGGGGAGACCGTCAAAATAGAAACGATCAGCGCTTTTACCGTGCAGTCGGGCAACCCGTGCTTTACGGTCACGTTCGACAAGCCGATCTCCTATAAATATCTGCCGCATTATAACGGCGATATTTCCTGGCATCAGGCGGGCGGAACTGCGGCTTTGGGCGTAAACGATCTGGATATTCTGAAAATGAAGGTACAGCCCGCGCACGAGGGGCTTTTGAAAGGCGTTTCCATCAACGGAAAGACGATCGAACAGATCATGGCGGGCGCTTCCGAAGGCCAAGATCGGAACGTAGTCGTCATGGTGCACTATAACCAGGACCTGACCTCTATGATGTTTTCCTGGCAGGCGGCGTACAGTGATCAGGTCATCGATTACACGCAGGACGTCGTTCTGACCATTGACAGAAGTATTTTCGTCACGCCCAACGGCGGCAGGCTTGCCGAGGACGTGAAACTGACCTATAAAAACGAATTTACGGGCTGGTATGCGGACGGTGAAATTCCCGAATGGAAAAATACCCGCGTGGAAAAACTGGATTATCTCCTCTATATGGAAAACGTCGACAGTTACGCCATTCAGGTGCATTTCAAAGCGCCCGCGTCCAATACGGAAATGCAGAACGTGCAGGATATGGACTTTATCCGCAACGGGTTCAAACTGAACGGATTCACGATAGGGGAGATCATGGCGGGTGCCAAGGACGCGGACGGCAACGCGGTCGCAGATCCCGTCACCGCGCATTTACTGCCCCCGACGGGCGTGCCCGGCACGGGCAAGATCGTCGTCCATTTCTTTATCAGCGCGAAGATAACCGAGGCGACGGGCGGCATCAAGGACAAGGGCAACACCTTGGAGATCGTCGGAGGCACTAAACTTCCGAGCGTGACGAAAGTCAGCCGCGATTATAAATTTGTATATGAGAACGGCGGCTGGGCGGAAGAGGTGGACACGAGCGGCATCGAATGGGAAGAACTTCATCTTGTGAGCGTTTCCAAGCCTGTTCTGTCCTCCGACGAAAACGTCATGTTCACGCTCGCATTCGATAAAAATATCACGTACAAGGAACTGTTGCACATCAACGGGGACGTGAGTTGGCTGCTTGCCGTGAGCGAGCAGGATTCTGCGCCCTTCCGCTATACCGCGGAAGAGTTGAACGTGCTGAGCGCCTACGGTATTCTTTCCTCGCTCAAAGAAAAGATACTTTTCAACGGGCAGTCGATTGCCGAACTGATGGAAAAGGAGCAAAACGCCGCATACCGACCCGTCACCGTGATGGTGCACGTCGGGCAGAGCGGCGAAATGAACACCATTAATATCGCGTTTGCGGGCAAATCGTTTGACGCAGAAGGGAACTCGGTGGACGGTGCGAACAAAATCGGCGACTTGAACGCGGAATTTACCTTTACCGTCAAAGCGGGATTCCGCACGACGTTGCTCGGCGAAGTCGCAAAGGACGAAACGTTCCGCTACAATCCTGCCGCGGGCGTCTTTGTCAAAGAGGCGGAAGACGGCGCGTTGAGCGGCGACACGACGATCAACGGCGTGTACTACAACGGGTATAAGATCGAAAAGAACGGTACGCTCGTTTTAAAAGACACGGAAAAACTCGACGCGAAACTCTTTACCGTTCTGCTCGGCGATCCCACGTCTGTGTTCGAAGTCGTGGGCGGGGATGCGCTGAAAGAGGGCGACAACGCCGTCGTCATCCGCGTGACTTCCACGGACGGCACCGTCGGGGAATTCGCCTTTACCGTAACGGTGCAGGCGGCGGAAAAAGGCTCGTGCGGTTCGACGCTGGGCGGCGCAAGTCTTATCGGGGCGTGCGCGCTGCTGATCGCGGCCTCGCTGCTCTTGCGAAAAAAACAAAGAAAGGGAGGAATGGTGAAATGAAACGGATCACAGCGGCGCTTCTGGGCGCGGTCATGTGCCTCGCCGTCTTCGGCGGGTGTGCGGCAAAGACCGAAGAATACGCCTATCAAAAGCAATCGGATACCATGCTGCGCTTTTCCAGCAGCGACGAATCGCTCGACGATTTTCTCAACGACTATCTGCACCGCCACCTGCGTTACGACGAGTATCGCATCGGCGATCTCTCGCTCGGCTCTTCGGTCATGTTCAATAAAGAGTGGGAGGCGATGAGCCTGTTCTTCTTCGATTCGACTTCCGCGGCCGTGCCAGACGACCGCGTGGCGATGATGGAAAATTTCCTGTACAATATCCCCGTGGATAAATTCGGCTACACTTGGCAGGCATTCGACAATTTACAGCCGTCTACGGGAGAGCCGACGACTTATTTCGGGCAGGGCTGGCCTTTCCCCGATTACACGCAGAGCAAGGGCGGCTCCAACGGCTGGGAATTCAACGGCTCTACCTCGCAGGGCTGGACGGCGGAAACCGACGGCAGGGAAACTGCCGACATTTCCGTGGCGGGCGGGCTTTTGACCGCGCAGGCGGAGGATACGCGTACGCTCGCATTCGTATCCCCGCAGGACAATATTTCCTCCTTCCACGCGCCTTTCTTAGAGGTGGATATCAGGCTTCTGGACGTGGACGCGTTCGGCAAGGATTCGCACATCGACGGGATCAACGTTTACTGGAAGACCGATCCCGACGACGAATGGTCTGCGGATAAAATGGTCGCGAAAGATTTTGCCACGCTGCCCGTAAACATATCCAGTTCCTTTTCCCAGCAGTTGTATTTCCCCATGTGGCTGCATCCCGAATGGGGCACGGATAAAAATATCCGCCAGTTGAAAATAGAACTGGTGGCGAAAGACGGCGAAACGTTCACGGGCCCGCAGAGCGTCAATTTCGTGCGCTGCAATTACGATACCCGACACAGCAATAACTCAACGCTCCTGTTAGACGCGGGCAAACTGCATTACGAATACACGGGCGACGAAAAAGTGCTTGCCGACAATCTCAACCGCTATCGCAGTACGACGCAGTTTTTGATCACACATCTGGGCGGCGCGTCGGGACTCATCGATCAGTCGTATTTCCGCGGGCACGAGGGCTCGCCGCAGGGCGTTGGAACGAGCATCGGCAACGGCTACTGGGATATTCTTTCAACGCCTAAGATCTCGTTTTACAGCAACGTCTATTTTTATAAGGCGATCCGCGCGATGGCGTATCTGGAAAAAGCCGCGGAAGATTTGCAACTTGAAATTGCAAAACCCACCGTTGTGAACGCGGACGGCTCGGGCACCGTCGCCTATGAGCAGACTTCCGAAAGCCTCAGCGCTCTTTTGAAAAAGATCAAGGAAAAACTGTGCGAGAGCGTGGATTTCGGTGCCAAAACGGGATTTTACGATGAAGAAAAAGGGCGTTTTATCGAGGGCTTCAACGCCGACGGCGATGCGGTGGATTACGGCTTTATCATGTTCAATCTCGAAGCGGTGGCGGAAGGCATCGCAACGCCCGAACAGGCGGAGCAGGTCATGAGTTGGGTCAACGGCGACAGGATCGTGCAAGCGGATATCCAAAAGAACGAACAGGATTATGCCGCGGGCAAAAAGGGTACGGCGGTCAACGAGGACGGCAGCCTTTCCATCGACGGGACGCTCGGCATTTACGACTTTGAATTCGCGCCCCGTTCCACGACGGTCAAAAACTACAATCAGTACGTCTGGGCGTGGGGCGGTACCAACGAGTTCGGCGGGCAGGTGCAGGACGGCGGCGCGATCATGTACGTTTCCTATTACGATATCATGAGCCGCATCAAGACGCGCGGCGCGGACGATGGATTCGCGCGGCTGAAAGAGATCCAGAAGTGGTATGAAAAAGTACAGGCGTGCGCAAAGCGCTACGGCGTGGGCACCGACCTTCCCAACGATCAGTTTTACCGCGTCTATTACGGCGAGTTGGACATTGCCATGCAGGGCGGCGGGCCCGCGGGCGGCATCGGGCTGGATACCGAGTTTTTAGAGGCGGCGCTGCTGTACGCGACCGTGCCTTACGGCTTTTTCGGTTTGCAGAGCGCCGAACGCGATACGTTGGAAATATCTCCCGAACTTCCTTCTTCTCTCTCCTATTGGAAGATGGAAAATCTCGCTTTTCACCAGGTGGTTTACGATCTCACCATCGGGAAAGATTTCGCGCAGATCGACTATGTGCGCGGCGCGACGGACGGTCTATCCGTCAACGTGAATCTGCAAAAGCCCGATAAAAAATTCAAAGTTCTCGTCGACGGGAAAACGACCGATTGTTATACGGTCAGCGGCAACGTCGTGAAGGTCAACGTTCCTTTCCGCGCGTGCAAAATTCAAATCGTATAGAGGATAAATATGAAAAAATTATTTTCGGTTTTGTTATTATGTGTTATAATAGTGATGGGTATGTTCGGATTTGCCGGCTGCGGCGACCCGTTCAACGATGACGAACTCGGGCGCGACGAGGTGGAAAACAAAGTGACCATCCGTTTCGGCTATCTTGCGGAGGAAAAAGACCTCGCCGTCGTCATTAAAAGGGAGTTCGAAAAACAGAACGATACCATCAATCTGAAAATGGAGCCTATTTCGGGCGACTGGAAATCCGCCATGAACCAGTACGTGGCGAAACCTTCGAATTTTCCCGATATCGTATGGGTGCCAAGCGACCAGCATTCCTCGTATTCCAAGGGCGGAGCGTTCGTCGATCTGAGGCCTTTGATGGAAGCGGACGAAGCGACCGCGCCTTCGCTGTATTACGATTCGATGATCGAAACCACGCACTATTCCGCAACGGACGAGGGAATCTGGTACGCGCCGCGCGATTACAACAAGCCTGTCACCTATATCAATAAAAAAATGTTTGCGGCGGCGGGCGTGGAGATACCTGCGCAAAAAGACTGGAACTACGAAAAGTTTTTGGAAGTGTGCGCAAAACTCAGAAAAGCAATGGATGAAAACGGGCGAGGGTCCGAAAATTTCGACGCGGAAAAGTTCGCCGTGGGCATCGAGCCAAACTCCTTCCCCGTGGAAAGCGAAATGTGGTGGAATCCCGTCTATCACAGCGCGATCGAAAGTTTCGGCGGTTCGCTGATCGATACGGATTTGTCGGGGCGCGACGCGATCACGGTGGACAGCGACAAGACTGTCGCCGCCTACCGCAAGATTTACAGCGAAATGTTCGTCAACGATTACAGTTTCGGCCCGCAGGACGGAACGGCGAGTACGGCGTTTCTGTCGAGCAAAGCCGCCATGTGGTTCAGCGTGCGTCCAAAACTCCCCACTATTTTAAAGAGGGATATCGACGTGGATTTTCTCCCGCTTCCCTTTGATAAGATCGGGGCGGGCAACAGCGGTTACGCCATTACTTACGTCGCCAAAGACCGCCTTTCCGACAAGGGCGGAAATACCAAAAACAACGAACAACTCGCATGGGAAGTCATCAAATGGCTGATCACCGAACCCGGACAGCAGGTGTTGGGGCGTTCGGGCGCGGGCATTCCTGTCCTGAAATCCATGAAAGACAGCGGCGATTGGATCACGGAAAACGATCCGACCCTCAATCATCAGGCGTTTACCGCGTACGAGGAGCGGGATATCGGGCTGAACGTGTTCAATATCTACGATCCCGATAATCACAAAGTCATGTTCGACACCATGACGCTCGTCATGACCAAAGCCATTTCCGACAACAGTTGGGAAAAGAAGGGCGATACTTATGAAATGAGTGCGGGCTTCGTCAACGATCTGAAAGCATATAAAGAGGCCATGCTGGCCAAAGCGGAGTAGAAGCCGCTATGTCCAAGGTCAGAACTTTCCGTAAAGGCAAGGCGCTGGATATATTTACTTCGTATCTCTTCGTCTTGCCCGTAATACTCGGAATCCTGTTGTTTACGCTCGTTCCGATGATGACGTCGCTCTATTACAGTTTTACCGATTACAACCCGACGCTCGTGAACGCAAAGCCCGCGTTCGTCGGCATTCAGAACTTTGCCGACGCGTTCGGCAAAAACTGGAAAGCGGTCGGCAACAGCCTTTTCGTCACCATATCCTACACGATCATCACTGTGCCGCTCAATCTGGTGCTTTCCTTTGCGATCGCCATGCTGCTCAATCAGAAGTTGAAGGGCATGCGCGTCTTTCGCACGATCTACTATATTCCCGTCATCATTCCCGCAGTCGCGTCGGGACTGTTGTGGAACGATATCACAAAGGTGAACGGGGGCATGTTCAACGTCATTCTCACGGAGTTTTTGAAACTTCCCCCGTATCAGTTCTATAACTCGGCGGAAACCGTCCTGCCGTCGCTCATTTTTATGAGTTTATTCGGCATGGGCGGGGGCATGGTCTTGTGGATCGCGCAATTGAAAGGCATTCCCGAAAGTCTATACGAAGCCGCAAGTTTAGACGGCGCGAATTTCTTTGTCCGCACCTTCCGCATCACTTTGCCCATGTGCACGCCCATGATCTTTTACAATCTCATTATGGGCATTATCGGCGGTCTGCAGATCTTCACGCAGGTATTACTGCTTCGAAATCCCAATAATTCCGAGGCGCTCAACTTTTTCGTGCTGCATATTTACGACAACGCGATGGGCAATAATATGATGGGGTACGCCTCCGCGCTCTCCTGGATCCTGTTCGTCATCATCGCGGCGATCACGGCGGTGACTTTCAAAACCTCCAAATGGGTCTATTACGGGGAGGTCGCATAATATGGTAACGCATGCACATTCTCCCGCCGCGCGGTTCTTTACTTCGTTTGCAAAATACGCGTTTCTGATCGTGTTGGGGCTGTTCTTCCTGTTTCCGCTCTTCGCTATGCTCTCGCGCAGCCTCATGACCGACCAGGAGATCATCCGTATGTCCCTGCTTTGGTCGAAATCTCCTTCTTTTGATGCGTACGGAAGGGTATTCAACCTCAAATCCGTCTATTGGATCTTCAATACCGTACTCATCGCCGTCGTCAACATCGTCGGCATCACGCTCTCCTCGTCGCTCTGCGCCTACGGTTTTTCCAAATTGAAATTTCCCGGGAGGGAAGTCGTTTTCTCCGTCACGCTCGCGACGATGATGCTTCCCTCGATCACCATGCAGATCCCGCTGTATATCATTTTTTCCGATTTCGGCTGGATCGGCACGTGGTATCCGATGATGCTGCCCGGGTTTTTCGGCGGCGGCGCGGTGAATATCTTTCTCATGCGTCAGTTCATGCGCGGCATTCCCGACCAACTCGGCGAGGCTGCGAAGATCGACGGCGCGAATAAATTCCGTATCTATTGGCAGATCGTCATGCCGCTGTGCCTGCCCATTATCGCTTTTACGATGGTGAATACCTTTCTGGGCACGTGGAACGACTTCATGAATCCGCTGTTATACCTGGGCAGCCGCGAAAGGCTCTATACCATTTCGCTCGGTCTGTACATGGATTTTATGATGAGCGGTGCGAATAATCCGCTCGCGAACGTGCAGATGGCAGGCGGTATCATCATGCTGATCCCCTGCGCCGTACTGTTCTTCTGTTTCCAGAAATTATTGATAGAAGGCGTCACGCTGAGCGGCATCAAAGGATAAAAAATGGAAAAAACGATTGATAAATCCAACAAACCCAACCGAGCATTGGTCGCGGAGCGCGCGGGAGTCAGCATTGCCACCGTTTCCTGCGTGCTCAACAACACGCGCACGTTCAGCCCCGAAACGAGGGAAAAAGTGCTCGCCGCCGTCAAAGAGTTGAAATACGTTCCCGATATGGCGGCGCGCAGCATGAAGACGAATCAGTCGTACCAATTCGCCGTAATTATCAACGATATATCCAATCCCATGTTTCTGCAACTCGTCAGCGAACTGGAAAAGCAAGGCATCAAGCACAATTATTTTCTCAACATCTGCGGCGGCTATGCCGATTTCGAAGTGTACGTCAACCAACTCATCGCGCGTCGCATCGACGGCGTGTTTCTCGCGGTGAAACTCAATAAACTGGATTCGAAACTTCTGGATAAACTTGTAGACAACGGCGTGCGCATCGTGTCGGGCGGCGGAAAGGATTACAATAATTATCGGACGGACGTCACCTACGTCAACATCGATATGAAAGGGGGACTCGACAGCCATTTTCGCCTGCTCAAATCGCTCGGACATAAAAAGGCGGCATACCTCTCCGCCTTTCCCGCTGACGATATGGACGACGGCCGCGTGCGCCTGTTTTGCGAATTGTCCGAAAAGTATTTCGGGGAAAAGAAGCCGTTTGTTTTCAGCAAAGATACATTTATCGATACGAATATCGAAAACGGTTACCGCATGGGGCAGGAAATGCTGCAACGGCTGGACGGCTACACCGCGGTGATCGCCACCAACGATCTGATGGCGATGGGGTTTATCAAGGCTATGCGCGACAACGGGCTGCATTGCCCCGAAGATATTTCTGTTTTGGGCATCGATAACAACGCGCTCTCCGCGGTGTTCGAGCCTTCGATCACGACCTTCGGCCCCGATTATACCGAATACGCCAAGGCAATTTTCGATCTGCTTTTCGAAAAGAACGCGGACAGCGGGGAGCATACCGTCGGCATCAAACATTATGTGCGCGAAAGCACGGGCGTAGCGCGTCAAAGGAGCAAATAGAATGGGTTTCCGTAAAGATTTTCTCGATTGCCTTTCGGGCTTGACGCCTGAAAAGCCGCCTCTGACCGAATATATGATGTTCTGGCCCGAATGCGACGCGCTCTATCTGCCGCACATGAACGGGAAATCTTACGCGGAATATTTCGGCCTGGGCAGTTTTTTGTCGGTGCCGTGTGATTTCAACCCGTATCCGCTCTATGAAGAGGAGATACTCTCGCAAAACGGGCGGTTCGTTACCAAGCGCGACGCGCTGGGGATCACCTGCACTCTCGAAAAAGATTCCAGCGCGATGCCGCACTATATCGAATTTCCGATCAAAGACAGGAACAGTTTTCTGCGTTATGCCGAGCGCCTGGATGCGAATGACGCCGCGCGGTTTGCGCATCTTCCGGGATTCTGGCGGCGCGCGGGAACGTACGACTGCCCGACACAGATGATTTCCCGCGGCATTTTCGCCTTCCTGCGCGACTTTATCAAGTTCGAAGACCTCATGATTTTGTTCTGCGACGAACCCGACCTGATTGCGGAAATGACCGCTTTTCACGGGGATTTTCTCATTGCTCTGTGGGGAAAAGCGCTCTCGTTCGGCGTGCCCGATCTCGTCTATTTCGGTGAAGATATGGCGTATAAAAACGGGCCGATGGTCAGCCCCGCAATGGTCAGGGAGTTTATTTTTCCGCAATGGAAACGCGTCATCGATATGTTGAAGCGCCGCGGCGTACGGCATATCGTTTTCGACAGCGACGGCAACGTTATGCCCGTACTCGATATGGTAGCGGAAGCGGGTTTTACCTGTATTCTGCCTTTGGAGCGGGCGGCGGGAATGGACGGAGAGACCGTGCGCGAACGCTATCCCACGCTGGGTATGATCGGCGGCGTCGATAAACTGAATCTTGCAAAGGGCGGCGACGCGCTGCGAAAGGAAGCGCAGAAAGCCGCGCGGCTGTATCGGGCGGGACGCTATATCCCGTCCTGCGACCACAGCGTTCCGCCCATCGTATCCTTTGAAAATTATTGTAAATATCTGGAATATCTGAAAGAAGAATTGAAATGAAAACGGGCGCCTCCCGACGAGGCGCCCGTTTTCATTTCGAAGGACCTTTGTATTGCGGTTGAGAAAACTCTTTTCCGAATAAGCGGATTGCTTGTTTCGGACAGAGGTTCACGCAGCGGTAACAGAGTGCGCAATCCGATTGGGGTACGGCTTTTCCGTTTTCGATGCGGATATTATGAATGGGACAGCGGTCCGCGCATAACCCGCAGCCGACGCATTTCTGCGCGTCGATTTGCAGGCTGCTCTTTTTTTCGTTTTCGCCTTTCCGCCACCATTTCCGCTGGCATACATAGCCTACGGAATGGGAGAGGGGATTGAACCCGCGCCGAAATTTTTTGCCCTTTAAAATACGGCCGGCGAAACATTGCGCCTTTTTTTCCGCTCTTTCGAGGGTATCTTTGAGTTCGGCGCCGTTGCGGATCTTAAACATCGCGCAATCGGAAAGATTGTTCGGCATATTGAAATGCTCCGCAAAAGATACTTTTGCGCCTGTTTTTTCGAGGAGTCGCCCTAAACTCGCCGCACCGTCGCCCGAAAACTTATATTGCGTTGCAATGACGATACATTCCTGTCCGCGTATCTTTTGCGCGTTGTTCAAAACGAATCGGACCATCGGTTTGGGCGGGGAAGAACCGTAAACGGGAAAGGCGAATAATAAGAGATCGGCAGAAGAGACGCTTACCGTTTTCGTAACGTCGAACGTTTCGGTATCATATCTGTCTTGTAAATACCCGCAAAGTTTTTCGGTCACGTATCGTGTGTTTCCGGTACCCGTGAAATAATAGGCTTTCAGTTTCTCCATCCGTATCCTCCGTTTCTATACTCTTTATTATATGCGCCCTTTCGCAAAATTTCTAAACCTACGTATCGCAATTAAAAATTTTTCGAAAATTTTTAAAAGACCTATTGACAAACGGAAAATGTTACAGTATAATGAAACTGTAATTTGACGCGCGTCAAAAATGTATAGAGGGATGAATATGGACTTGAAATCGGAAAAAAACGTGACCAGATCGGACATCGCGAGGGCTGCGGGCGTTTCCGTTGGTACGGTTTCGAACGTGCTCAACAACACGGCTGTCGTAAAGGAAGATCTCAGGCAAAAAGTTTTAAAGACCGTAAAAGAACTCCATTACGTGCAGAATTATACGGCAAAGAGTCTCGCGTCAAAAAACAATCATCATATCGGCGTGGCTGTCTATGAAATGTCCAATCCTTATCACGTGGAAGTCGTGCGGGGGATCGAAGAATACGCAACGCAGAACGGCTATATCGTTTCCATATTTATGCTGGACAATAATATGGATAAAAAACTCGACGCGGTCTGTCAGAGGAAGTTGAGCGGTCTGGTCAATTTTATGACCAACGAATATCCCGCCACGTTTTTGGACATTCTGAGAAAGCAGGGAACTTTGCTGGTAAATTTCGGAACGGAACAGGGCATACGCGCCTATGTGGACTATGCCGACGCCATCAAGGAATACTGCCGCACGCTGTATACATTGGGACATCGCGACATCGGATATTTGTATTACGGCGACCGTCCCCGTTTTCTTGCGGATAACCGCGGCCGTGCTTTTTACGAGGCGCGAAAGGAATTGGGGCTGACGGAAAACGACGATTATATTTTATTCGGCAATAATTCGTCGGAAAATTCCGAAGTGCTCGGTTACGAGAGCGTCAAACGGCTGATGCGCGCGCATCCCGAGGTCACCGCCCTGTTTTGCACGAACGACATGGCAGCGGTGGGGGCGATGCGAGGATTGCGGGAAATGGGGCTGCGCGTTCCCGAGGACGTTTCCGTCATCGGCTGCGACGATATCTGGCTTGCGGAATTTTTCTCGCCGTCTTTGAGCAGCATTTCGCACGACAAGCGGGAAATGGGAAGAAGGATCGCCAAAGCCATTATCGACAGTATCCGCGAAAAGACGATTTCGGAAGACGTCATTTGGTTTCAGGCAAAGGCCGTCATGCGCGATTCTTTGGGAAAAGCGAGAAATTTAAAATAAAAAAATATTTTCTATATAAAAAAGGGTACCCTTTTTTACGTTTTACCTAGGTAAAACGTAATCCAAATTACAAGATATGCGCATATGCGCAAAAAAATAACGGAGGACATTATGAAGTCGAAATTTACAGGATTGATTCTTGCGGTCGTATTGCTGTTCGGCTCGGTCGGATTGGTCGGTTGCCGTCCCGGCGGCTCAAGCACCGTCGATGAGTACACGCCGAATCTGGACGTGGATTACGAGATCACCGAAACTCTGAAAGTCGGTATTACGGCCGACGCGCGCGAAAAGGAACTCATCGAAGGGCTGATCGAAGGGTTCAACGAAATTTTTCCGAATGTCACCATTCAGCCTGAGGTCATTCAGGGGACCAACTACACGTCCGCGCTTTCCAGTTATTATCAGGCGGATCTGAAAAATCCCGGAACGATGCCCGATATTTTATGGATGAGTTCGGCGGAAAGTTTTCCTCTGATCGAAGAAAAACTGTTTCTGAATCTCGATCCCTACATAAACGCGGAACTCGAGCGGGACAGTGAATTTTTAGATGCTTTTTATCCCGAAATGTGGAAACTCGGCCAGCAGAATTTCGACGGAGCGCAGTATCTGATTCCGAGAAGCGCCGACCGCGTCGTAACGCATATCAATAAGGGCATTTTCAAGGCTGCGAACGTCGATATGTCCAAGGTCAAAAACGGCTGGACCTGGCAGGATTTTCTCGATACGTGCGAGACGATCCGCAAATATTTCGACGAGAACGGAATGACGGGTCAATACGTCATCGACGCGTATATCAACTGGGAAGCGGTCATGTATCCCATTTTCCTCTCCAACGGATGCAGCGTGTTCGACGAGAACAACCAACTCGTCGTGAACAGCGAAGAGGGGCGCGCCGCTCTCAACATGATGAACGAACTGGTCGAAAAGAGATACGTCGCGCCGCTCAATTCTTCGGCGCAGGCGAACTACGAGGGCGGACAGGGCGCCATGATGTTCCATTCCGCGCCCGCCTCTAAATTTTATAATCTTTTGGGGGAAGATTACGATCTCGTGACTTTCCCGCTCATCGGAGATCAGCCCAAGATCGGCACGGGCGTGCCCGGCTACTGCATCTATAACAAGACGCAGAAACGCGACCTTGCCTGGCAGTTTTTGAAATACATGGTGTCCGAGGACGGACAGAACGCTTTCGCCAAGGCGGGCGCGACCAATCCGCCCATCCGCAAGGATATGGCGGATCCCAAGACCAATCTTTGGGGACAGGGCGTCAACGGGGAATATAAAGACCTCAATATGGAGGCGTACACCTACAAGGTGGAATACAATCAGCCGACGGATTTCTTTTTGGGCTTTGCGCCGAAAAAGCAGACCGAACTGATCGGCAATCTTTCGGATCTCGTCACGAACTATCTTGCAAGGCCCGGCATGGGGCTGGAAGCGGCGCTCGCGCGGTTCGACGAGGAGATCAAAGCGACCATCAATAAGAGATAGCATACATGAAAGAAAAAAACAGCGCTGCCGTGAAATTAGGCAAGCAAGTCAAACAGGTGCTGCGCACCAATTATTCGGGATGGTTATTCACGTTGCCGCTGACGATCGGCATTCTTGTCTTTACCATCTATCCGATGATACAATCGCTCTATTACAGTTTTTTCGATTTTTCGGGGTTCAACACCTTCGAATTCGCGGGCTGGGGCAACTATGAACAGATCTTTAAGATCGATACCGAATTTTACAAAGTTCTGTCCAACACCGTGCTGTACGCGGTCATCAGCGTGCCGCTCATGCTGGTGCTTTCTTACTTCGTCGCGCTTCTGGTCAATATGCAGGTGAAGGGCGTCACCGTATTCCGCGTGTTTTACTATCTTCCCTGCATGATCCCCGGCGTCGTGTCGAGCGTCATCTGGAAAGACATCATGTCCGATACGGGCGCGCTCAATACCATTTTAAGCCTTTTCAACATTCCGCCCAATCCCTTTTTCTCGGCGGCGAGCACATCCATGTTCGCTGTCATCGTCATGGGGCTTTGGGGCGTAGGCGGGGGCATGGTCCTGTGGATCGCCGCGTTTAAAAATATTCCGACCGCGCTGTACGAGGCTGCGAAGATCGACGGCGCGGGCGCGATGCGCAGGCTCGTTTCCATCACCATACCCATGAGCACTTCCATGATCTTCTACAATCTCGTGACGGGCATCATCGGCAGTCTGCAGATCAATTCCACGATGATCTTCGCGCCGCAGGGCGGCAAGGGTATGGAAGGTTCCATCTATTTTTATGCCGTTAAAATTTACAAAGAAGCGTTCGAATATTATTCGCTGGGGTATGCCTGCGCGCTCGCATGGGTACTGTTTATCATCATCGCGGCGCTGACCGCCGTCGTGTTCAAGACGAGCAAGTGGGTGTATTACGGGGAGGATGCCTGACATGGAACATACGAAGAACTCTCCGAATCTTACGAATTTCCGCAACACGCGCGCGGCGCGGGGCTTGACGCGCACGCTGCAATATGCCGTTCTGATCATTTTGGCGATCGTATTGGTGTTTCCCTATTTCTATATGTTTATCAGAAGTTTCATGACGTCCGATCAGGTAAAACTGTATCCCGTGGAATTCTGGCCCGCGCCTTTTTCGGTGCAGGGGTGGAGCATGTTCTTCGAAGGCGATTACATCAAGGCGTTTCTGCGCACCGTGCTCATCGTCGGGATCAACGTGATCGTCGTGCCGTGTTCGGCGTCGTTGGTGGCGTACGGATTCGCAAAGATCAAATTTCTCGGCAGCGGGCTCTTGTTCGCGGTCATGCTTGCGACCATGATGATCCCCGGCGTGGTCACGCAGATCCCGCTCTACGTCATGTACACCAATCTCGGCTGGACGAACACCATACTTCCCTTCGTGATCCCGAACTTTTTCGGCGGCGGCGCGATCTACATTTTTCTGATACGCCAGTTCATGAAGGGCATTCCCAACGAAATGGACAACGCGGCGCGGCTGGACGGCGCGAATCTCTTTCAAAGATATCTCCTGATCACCGTGCCGCTGTGTATTCCCGTGCTCATCTTCGTCATGGTCAGCGTATTCAACGCCTACTGGGGCGATTTCTACGGCCCGCTCCTGTACATGAATCAGGAGGGCAAGGAAACGCTCGCCTTTAAGATCTACCAGGACGTGACAGTGCAGAACGTGACCAAGGACAAGGAAAATCTCAGAATGGCTTCGGGCGTGTTTATGTCCATATTGCCGATGATCTTCTTTATTCTCTTCCAGAAACAGCTCATCGAAGGCGTCGCCGTAGACGGGCTGAAAGGCTGAAAAGGTGCAATTTATGAAAAAGATCGCATTCATCTGTTTATCTTTCCTGCTCACCGCGGCGTTCGCCCTTTCGGCGGCGGGCTGCGGCAAAGAAAACTCGATCGATACGCTGGGCGATATTTCCGATCAGCAGTTCACTCTTCTCAATACCGTCGCGACCGACGCGCTCGGCAGAAAGACCGAACGCTCTTCGGGTCAAAAGACCGATAAAGACCGCTACGTCGGCATGTTCTATTTCAACTGGATGGGCGCGCATCACAGGGGCGTGTACGACGTGACCAAACTGTTGGAGGAAAATCCCGACGCGCTCTGGGATCCGTACAATACGACGGACAGTCCCGTAAACGCCTATCACGTGTGGGGGGAGCCGCTGTTCGGCTACTATAATTCGAGCGACCCGTGGGTCGTCGACCGCCACGTGGAAATGCTGACCATGCTCGGCGTGGATTTCCTCGTATTCGACGCGACCAACGCCGTTTTGTATCACTCTTCCTATCAACAAGTCTTAAAAACGCTCGATAAATATCAGAAACAGGGGTGGGACGTTCCCAAAGTGGTTTGGTTCACCAACAGTTCGAGCAAGCAGACCGCATGGCAGATCTACGATACGTACTATACCGAGCCCGCCGCGGGCGAGGAAAACGATTCCTACTACCCCGATCTGTGGTTCAGCCCTGAAGGAAAGCCAATGATCATCGGCGATAAATGGAATTTTTCCTTCGAGGGCGAGGACGCGGAACGCGACCAATGGCTCATCAACGAATATTTCGATTTCCGTCAGGCGCAGTGGCCCGACAAAAATCCGCAGGAAAATTCTTTCCCCTGGATCGAGTTCGAGTATCCGCAATACGATCACAACGGCATCGTTTCCGTTTCCGTCGCACAGCACACTTCTTCCAAAATGAGCAACGAAGATTTCGGAAACCGCGGCAGAGGATTCGACATGGATACCATGAAAAACGATTCTTCGCGCATGCGGGAAGGGCTCAATTATCAGTCGCAGTGGCAGACGGTATTCGATATGGAAAGCGCGGGCAAAGACGTAGACATCGCGTTTGTGACGGGCTGGAACGAATGGACGATGATCAAATTTGCGGAAAAGGTTTCCGCGACCGAACAGAAAGTGTATTTCGTGGACGCGTTCAACGAGGAATATTCCCGCGACATCGAGCCCATGAAAGGCGGCTACGGCGATAATTTCTATTTGCAGACGCTTAAGAATATACGCGCCTACAAGTACGAAGAAGATAAAAATTACCGCCAGAAATTCGCGGCGAAATCGCTCGATTCGTTCGGCGAATGGGAAGGGCTGTACACGTATAAGGATTTCGCGGGGGACGCCATGGTGCGCGACTACCGCGGCATCGTCGATACGCCCGAATACCACTATACGGATACGAGCGCCCGCAACGACATTACGGATATTCAGATCGCCAACGATTCGGAATATCTGTATCTGAAAATTTCGACGCTCGCGCCCGTCACTTCTTACGAGCAGGGCGACGAAAGTTGGATGAATATCCTGCTCGGCACGGGAAACGAAAAGAACAAGACCTTTGAAGGATACGATTTCGTCGTCAACCGTCATCCCTCGTCGGACGGCACGACTTCGGTGGAAAAGAGCACGGGCGGCTATGCGTTTTCCGAGGCGGGAAAAGCGGAATACCGCGTTTCGGGCAACCAGATCATCGTCAAAGTGCCTCTGAAAGCGCTGGGGCTGAAAGATTCCAAGTCCCTTTCTCTCAAAGTAAAGGTGACCGACCATATCTCGAATCCGCAGGATATCATGGATTACTATGTTTCGGGCGACAGCGCGCCCATCGGCAGGCTCAGTTACGATTACGCTTCGAAAAAGTGAGAGTCATTCTATAAGGAAAGGAGGTTCAGATGAGAAAATTCATAAAGATCATCAGTCTGCTGCTGTGCTTTTGCATGGTTTCGGCTTTCGGGTTCGGATGCAGTCCCAAAGGCAGCGGCGGCACAAAGGAGGAAACGTTGGACGATAACAAGTTTGATACGGACGGGGAGTTGCAGGCCTCCGTCCTCTCCCCGCAGGATACCGTCAATCTTGTCTGCTCGACGGACGATTACGGCCGCACGGTCGATCTGATCGACGGCATGAAAGAGGATAAGGACAGGTATGTGGGAATGTGGTACGTGCTCTGGTTCGGGCAGCACGGCGGCCAGCAGGGCGGGACCTACGACATTACCAAACTTTTGAACGACGATCCCGATTCCCTCTGGAATACGGCGTACAACGAAGTCAGCCCTCCCGGTCAGTACCACTATTGGGGCGAGCCTTATTACGGCTACTACAATTCGCGCGACCCCTGGGTCATCCGCCGTCACATGGAGTTGTTCTGCTATGCGGGCATCGATTTCCTCGTGTTCGACGCGACCAACGGTTTCGATTATCTCGACGTGGTCGCGGATATCCTTCCCATAATGGAGGATATGCGCACGCAGGGCTGGCCCGTACCGAAATTTATGTTTTACTGCAACAGCCAGTCCAAGGACGTCATCAAAATTTTATACGAGGGCTACGGCGACAAGGCGCCCGACAACGCGAGCGAACTGAAAAAGAACGGCATTTACAAGGACGAAAAGTACAAGGAATTGTGGTTCTGTCCCAACGGGAAACCGCTCATCGCCGCGGTGACGGATCCGACAAACCCTTCGGCGGGCATGGTGAACGGCACGAACGATCTCCACCGCGTCACCGATCCCGATATGCTCGAATTCTTCGAATTCAAGGAATCGCAGTGGCCGACCAGCCAAAATTACGAGAACGGCTGGCCCTGGATCGACTGGACGCGCCCCCAGCACGTGTACGGCGCAGGCGAAGAAACGGTGATGAACGTATCCACGGGACAGCACAACCGCCTTCCCTTCTCCGACGCGGTCCTCGCAGACAAGACGTATAAGGGCGAGGAACTGATGGATACCATGTGGGGCAGGGGCTATACGACCGAGGACGGACCCGACCACAGCGACGAGGCTGTCCGCAGCGGCAAAAATTTCGAAGAGCAGTGGCAGAATGCGATCAACGCAGACCCCAAATATACGTTCGTGACGGGCTGGAACGAATGGTGCGCCCTCAAATCCATCGGGCAGCCCGGCAACGGGGAGTATTTCACGGCGGGCAACTACAACCGTCCCTATTTCGTGGATACTTTCAACGAAGAGTTTTCCCGCGATGTGGAAATGGTGAAGAACGGCTACGGCGACAACGCCTTTTTGCAGTTGATGCGCAACGTGCGCAATTATAAGGGCAACAAGGTAACGGAACTTCCTTACGGATCGGTCAAGAGCATCGATATCGAAAAGGGGCTTACCCAGTGGAACGCGGTTTCCAGCGTGTATTTCGACCTTACGGGCGAGACCAACCGCAATTTCATCAACATATCGGGCACGGAAACGTACGTGGATAATTCGCTCATCAACGACATTTCCCAGGTGCGCGTTTCGTCCGATGCGAATTACGTGTATTTCCTCGTCGAAACGACGGAGGACATGAAGATCGATTTAACCAAGAAAAATTCCATGACACTGCTCATCGACGTGGAGGGCGTAAACGAAAACTCTTTCAAAGGATTCGATTATATCGTCGGCCGCACGAAAAACGAAAAGGGCGTCGCTTCGGTGGAAAAGTACAATTGTTCGCCCGACGGCAAAGTGGAATATCAAGCGGAAAAATCGGGCTTATATACGTATAACGGCAAATATATGCAATTTCGCATTCCCCGCGCGGCGCTGGGGATCCAAGGAGAATTCCGCATCAACTTCAAAGTCGCGGATAACGTCACCCAACCGGAAAATATCGAAAGTTATTATACGAGCGGCGACGTCGCGCCCGTCGGCAGGCTGAAATACGCCTATCGCGGCAAATAACAGTTCGGAGGAATCTATGAAAAGAAAATTGTTACTGACGATTTTATCCGTCGTCCTTCTCGTATCCTGCCTGACGGGGCTCGCCCTGTCGGCGTACGCCGCAGAGCCCGATTGGAGCGGCGACGGCGTGACTGTCGCTGCGGGCGAACTGGGCGGCACGCTCGTCACCAACGCGACGGGCGAAGAACACGGCGTCACGTACGCGCAGGAGGTGGATTTCGTCAAAGGCGCGAAAGTATCCGTCGCCTTTATGGACGAATCGTATTTCCCTCTGCACGTGGAAAACAACGAACCGACGGCGTTTTTAAACGACACCGATTATCTGAAGTTCACCGCTTTGCAGAACGGCAAGGGCGTGGAAGTCAAGGTGTACGCCATGTACGCGAACAACGACGGGCGCGCGATCGCCAAGGCGAAAATGCTCGTTGAAGTGACCTATCTCGACGGCGAAAAGCGCGACTATGCGGAATCGTTCGAAACCTACGTCAACGTACATTCGCAGATCCATTCCATGCAGATCCGCAAGGAAGGAGACTTTTTATACGTATCGTTCGACGATCTGACGGCTGTGCCCGTGGCTAAGTACGCGTCGCTGGATCTTTCCGCCGCAACGCTGACCGTTTCTTCCAAAAACGCCGCGTCGTCGCACAAATACGAGATCATCGGCGTGTCCGACAAAGATCTGACTTCCTTTATCTACCATGACGAATGGGGCACGCTGGGCGCAACGAAAGTGACGGAAAATGCGGACGGCACGACCGTCTACGACATCAAGGACGGCAGAATGGGGCAGTATAACGGCTCCGAGGCGCGCGTGCGCGAAAATCTCGTCAACGTGAAGGGATTCGACGTGACCAAACCCATCGTGATCGAAGCGCAGTACGAGATCGTCAACACCATGGCGGTCTGGTGGGCGATCGCTCTCGGCGAGACGCCCTACGGCAATCTCGACAGAATGGTGTATTATCTGGAACAGGACGGGGAGCACGCGCGCGGCGATCTGAAAAAATCGTACGGCTCGAACAATATGAACTCGGATTACGGCGTCATGTTCCAGACGGTTTCGGGCATGGCGCAGCCGCAGATCGAACAGAACACCGTCGCTTACGTCACGAGAGCGGGCGCGGGCGGCTATAAGGACAGGAGCAACCTCGATACCATCGTCATCGAGATCGGGGAAGAGGGCACGAAATGGACGTATAACAATACCGTTCTTTTCGAGAGTATCCAGCCCAAGCGCTCGGATTTCAAGAGCGGCAAGGTATATCCGTATTTCCACTTTATCGGTACGCCCGCCAATCCCAATAAGGAAAACAAGGTCGTCGTCAAGGGCGTCAACGCGCCTAAGATCACCGATGCGGAAAACAGTTATTCCTATCTCGTCGGCAGCAGCGATCCTGTCGTCGTCGGACTGGAAAATTACGAAAATGCGAACGGCGCGCTCGCGCTCTATTACGACGGCGCGTGCACGCAGGCGGTCGACGCCTCGCAGTACGAATATGACGCTGCGGAGAAAAAACTGACGGTGAAATCGGGCGCGTTCGCCTCTTTCTCTGCGGGTCAGAACACGTTGTTCGCCAAAAACGACGGAGGGAGCGAGCAGATTAATATACTCGTCCGCGACGCGGGCGAGGCGACCGTACCTCCCGAAGTGGAAAAAGAAACCTATTATTACAAGAAAGGCGATACCGCCGATCTGGAGATCAAAGTGGATATCCACAACGGAACGTTCCAGAAAGTGAACGGCGGCGGGCTCTCTTCCTCGCGCTACACCTTCGTTGCGCCCGAAGGGGATTCGACGGTCGGCACGATCGTGATTTCAGGCGAAAAGTTTTTGAGCGGTAAAGATTACGGCGAACTGAAATTCACCGTCTATACCGTCGATATTTACGGGGAAACGTACACCGACGTGTTTTACGTCAATATCGTGGATAAACTTCCCGACGAGGGCGGCAAACCCGACGACGGGGACGGCGATCAAGGGAACGGCGGCGGAAAGGGCTGCGGCGGCGTAGCCGCAGCGATCTCGCTCCCCGCGGCGGCGCTCGCGATTGCAGGCGCGGCGTTCGCACTGCGTCGCAAAAAATAACTGTGTAAAATGCGCCCGTTTCCGGACGGGCGCAAAATAAATAATCATCAGGAGGAAATATGAAAGGATTCAAAAAAGTTCTGCTTGCCGCGCTTGCGGTCATGCTCGTTCTGTCGATGAGTTTTGCAGCCGTCTTTGCCGCGGAAAGCGAACAAAAGACGTTCGTTGCAACGGCAAACGGTAAAGAAGGCGGCTCCCAGTTATCCGTGACCTTTTCCATCGAAGGGTTATCGGCAAACTGCCAGCGCGCGGATAAGGTGACGGGGATCGGCGATCATATCAAAGTCAACGGTGTATTGGTCAGCGAGGCCGAGGAAAGCGATCCCGCGTCGCAGGTACAGATCCATCAGCGCTCCAATATGTTCTGGATCTATACTTCGGGTTATCAATTCAAGAAAGGAGATACGGTGGAATTCCTCGCCGGCATGGGATTTGTAAAGGCGGGCGAGGGCGACGCTGTGTGCGTGGCGGATTCTCCCAAGATCGACGCTACCCTCGCGGAAGATTACAAGGTCATCATGGCTCTTGACGGCAACTGGGCGGTCCTGCCTGCCGACGGCGCGATCAAGATCAGCGGTCTGGAACCGCTCGTCGCGATCGAGGAAAACCTCAAAGATTATGCTTCCAAACAACTCACTTTAAAGTTTGAAAGTTTGTTCTCGGGCGACGTTCTGAACGATCTGCAAAAGGATGCGGACGTTGCGGGCAAAATCAAATTCGGCGGCAAGACGGTCACGGAGATCAACGCCGCGAATACGCTGGAAAATAAACTTTCTCAGCCCGTCGACGCGATCCGCATCGATTCTACGGGCAGCGCGCTCGTCTTTACCATCGACGACCGTGCCGAAGTGAACGGCGAAGAAGTGCTTGCGGATCTTACGACTTTCTCCGCCGACGTGATGACGACGCCCTCGGGTCTGGAACTCAAAGAGGCGTATACCCGCACCTACTATGCGACGTACGATTACTGGGTCACGACCGTCAGCCCCGTCATTCCCGCAGAGGGCGATAAGGTCTTGCATTTCAAGACGCTCGGCAACGACTGGAGCATCGGCGGCGACGCGACGAACAAGAGCATCACGTTTGAATTTTATGAAGATATCTGCGACGAGACCAACGCGGGCGCGGGCAACGCGAATTTCTACGCCAGCCTGCCCAGATGGATTTTGAGCAATGCGACGGGCAGAACGGTGGAGAGCGTGGATAAAGCGGTGTCCTCGGGCGCGTATGAGGCGGCTCTCACCAAAATTTTGGTAGACGGACAGGATATCCGCACCATTCAGGCGGGCATCGAGGGCGACGCGGCAAAATCGACCGCCGTCATGCTGCACTACAACAAAAACAAAGCGCAAATCTATATTCCCGCAGGGCTGATCGCGCTCGATGAGGATCACGTCATCACCATCAAGGCGGGCATGGTATTCCCCACGGGCTATTACGTGGAACAGGATATGGTGTTCACTTACAGCGCGGCGACGCAGAAACTGTCCACGACGTCTGTGACGGATATTACGTTGAACAAGACCGAAGGCACGCTCGCCGTCGGGGATACGGAAACGCTGGTCGCGACGATCGCGCCCGCAGGCGCGACCAATAGAATGGTCGAATGGTCTTCCTCCGACGAAAGCGTCGCCACCGTAGACGAAAACGGGAAAGTGACCGCTCTCAAAGCGGGCACGGCGACCATCACCGCGAAGGCGCTCGACGGCGACAAGACTGCGACGTTTACGTTGACCGTCAAAGAGGCCGCGACGTCCGTCACGCTCAATAAGACGGCGATTGAACTTTCCGTCGGCGCGAGCGAAACGCTGACCGCCACGATCGCGCCGTCGGGCGCGGATGACGCGGTCGAATGGACGACTTCCGACGAAAGCGTCGCTACCGTAGATGAAAACGGAAAAGTGACCGCCGTGAAAGCGGGCACCGCTACGATCACGGTCACGACCAAAAACGGAAAGACCGCAACGTGCACGGTCACCGTCAAGGCGGAGGAAAAGGAAGAACCTGCGTCGGGCGGATGCGGTTCCGCCGTCGCCGCGACGGCGTCCGCATTGGGCGCGCTCCTCGTGGCGGGAGCAATCGTCGTTCTCTTCCGCAAAAAATAATTGATTTTTTGATCCCCGCGCGAATCGTGCGGGGATTTTTTTCGGCAATTTTTAAAAATACATTGACAAATGCGGCAAAGCAAGGTATAATCGAGGAGAAATCAATACAGGCGGAGATATGGAGAAGCCGACAAAACGGAGACAAACACAAGTTTGTCCGTTTTGTCGGCTCTTTTTATTCCGATAGGAGAACGAAATGGTGGACGTGGCGATCATCGGCGGCGGCGTCATCGGCGCATTCTGCGCGCGGGAACTGCGGAAATATGCGATTTCCGTTGCCGTTTTAGAGGGCGCGGAGGACGTGGCAGCGGGCGCGAGCAAGGCAAACAGCGGCATCGTGCACGCGGGGTACGACGCGGAAAACGGCACGCTGAAAGCGAAGTTCAACGTGGCAGGAAACAAACTGATGCCCAAGGTGTGCGAAGAATTGGGCGTCGGCTATCGTAACAACGGCTCGCTCGTGCTCGCGGAACGGGATCGGGTCGGCGTCTTGTCCCAACTCAAAGAGCGCGGCGAAAAGAACGGCGTAAAGGGGCTGGAAGTCATCGGCCGCGCGCGGGCGCTCGCTCTCGAACCGCATTTGGGCGACGGCGTCGCCGCGGCGCTGTACGCGCCGACGGGCGGGATCGTCTGTCCCTTTCAGCTGACGATCGCCGCGATGGGCAACGCGATGGACAACGGAGCGTCCCTTTACTGCGGTTTCGAAGTCGCCGCGGCGGAAAAAACAGACGGCGGCTGGTCGCTCGTCTCTTCCGATCATAAGCGCGTGGAGGCGCGGTGCGTCGTCAACTGCGCGGGGCTGAACGCGGCGAAAGTCGCGGCGATGTTCGGCGATGATTCCTTTCGCATCGGGGCGAGAAAGGGCGAATACATATTATTGGATAAGATCGCGCCGCCATTCGTGCGGCATACGGTGTTCGCCGTGCCGACGGCGGCGGGCAAGGGCGTTCTCGTCACGCCCACGACGGACGGAAACGTGCTTATTGGACCGACCTCGGCGGAGGGGGAATTCGATACGTCCGTCCGCCGCAACGGGTTCGATGAAATCACGAAAAAGGCATCGTCTATGCTGAAAAACATTCCTTTCGGGGAAACGATCTCGTCGTTCGCGGGCGTGCGCGCGTACAGCGACAGGCACGATTTTATCATAGAGGAGAGCGACGAAACGGAAAACCTTATCAACGTAGCGGGCATCGAATCGCCGGGGCTTACTTCCGCGCCCGCGATCGGCGAATATGTCGCGGCATTGTGCGCGGAAAAATTCCATGCAAGGCGCAACGAAAATTTCGATCCGATGCGGCAAAGAAACCGTTTCAAAGATCTTTCCGCAGAAGAAAAAAACGAGATCATCGCGCGGCGTCCCGATTACGGAAAAGTCGTGTGCCGCTGCGAAAACGTGACGCTGGGCGAAATTTTGGACGCGCTCAGACAAAACCCGCCCGCACGCACGCTGGACGGCGTGAAATTCCGCACGCGCGCGGGTATGGGACGGTGCCAGGGCGGATTCTGCCAGCCATCCGTATTCAATACGCTCATGCAAGAATACGGATACCGCGCGCAAGAGATCACGAAAAAGGGCAAAAATTCCTTCGTGATCACGGGAGGAGAATTATGAAACGGGATCTGGTGATCATCGGCGGCGGCCCCGCGGGACTTGCGGCGGCGGTCGCGGCGTACGACGCGGGCGTAAAAGACGTTCTCGTTCTGGAACGCGAAGAAGAGGCGGGCGGCGTTCTGAAACAGTGTATCCACAACGGGTTCGGGCTGACGCGCTTTCGGGAGAACATGACGGGGCCCGAATACGCACAGCGTTTTCTGGACGAGGCGCGGGCGCGGAATATCGAGATACTGACGGGCGCATTCGTCGTCGACCTCTCTTCCGAGAAAACCGTCACGTATATGAACGGAAAGGGCGTTTTCACCGTGCGGGCGGGGGCTGTGATCCTCGCCATGGGCTGCCGCGAACGCAGCAAGGGCGCCTTGAACATCGCGGGCACGCGCCCCGCGGGGCTGTTCAGCGCGGGCACCGCGCAAAAGTTCGTCAATATTTACGGATTGCTGCCCGGGAAACGCGTCCTGATCCTCGGCTCGGGGGACATAGGTCTCATCATGGCGCGCAGGCTCACGCTCGAAGGCGCGGAAGTGCTCGGCGTTGTCGAGATCATGCCCTGTTCGAGCGGACTCAAACGCAACATCGCGCAGTGCCTCGACGATTTCGGGATCCCGCTGTATTTGCGGCATACCGTCGTGGAGATCGAGGGCGACGATCGCGTGAGCGGCGCGCTCGTCGCCGAAGTGGACGAAAACAGGCTTCCGATCGCGGGCACGGAGATCCGTTTCGACTGCGACACCATTCTTTTTTCCGTGGGGCTGATCCCCGAAAACGAACTGACGAAAAAGGCGGGCATCTCCCTGCACGCGGGGACGCGCGGCGCGCTCGTGGACAGCGACCGCGAGACCGAGATCGAGGGAATATTCGCCTGCGGCAACGTGCTGCACGTGCACGATCTGGTCGATTTCGTATCCGAAGAGGCGGAGATCGCGGGCAGAGCGGCTGCGAAATATCTTTTGGGCGGGCATACGCAAAAAAGTTACGTGCCGACGCGTGCGGGCGAAAACGTTTCATACGTCCTGCCGCAAAAATTATGCCGCGGCGAAAAAGACGCGCAGAAGTTGTATTTCCGCGTGCGTTCGGCGTTCCCGAATGCCAAAATTATCGTGCGCGCGGGGGATACGGTGAAAGAATTCCGCCGCATCGCCGTGGCGCCGGGAGAAATGGAGCACGTTTCGCTGCCGCCCGCGCTCTTCGACGGCGCGGAGAATGTGGAAATTTCCGTGGTAAGGGAGGGTTGACATGGGAAAAGATTTTGTCTGTATCGAATGTCCGCGCGGCTGCGCTCTGCACGTGGAGGGGGAGAACGGCGCGTGGAGCGTTTCGGGAAATTTCTGTCCCAAGGGCAAGGCGTACGCGCTTTCGGAAATGATCTCGCCGCGGCGCACGGTTACGAGCACCGTGCGGGCAAAGTTCGGGCGCGTGCCCGTCAAGACCGACCGCGAAGTGTTGAAATCGAATATTTTTCTCGTCATGGAAAAAATCCGCGCCGCCTACGTGGATTCCGACACGGAGATCGGGACGGTGATCCTTGCCGACGTGGACGGGGAGGGGACGAACGTCGTCGCCGCAAAACCTTACCGAGTGGCAGGGGAAAATTGATTTTACACATTGATCCAAAATGTGGTTTTTTTCCGAAACTTATGTTATAATCAAAGGCATATCATAAATAAAGGAAAAAGCGATGATACGGTTTCAGGGAGAATTGGGAAGAAGACTGCGGCTGAACGCGGCGAGAGTGGGCGAGCCGCTGTACTGCGCGCCAAACGTGTTCCGCCCCGCGGAGTACGACTGGCACGGCGATTTCGAGGGCAGAACTTTGCTCGCGCTCGTTTCTTTATGGAAGGCGACGGGAACCGAACCCGCTTCGCTGCGCGCATTGGCGGACGGGCTGGACGGACATTGCAACCGCGACGGCTATTTCGGTCCTCTGTTCGACGGCAAAGTCGCGCTCGAACAGCAACTTTCGGGCAACAGTTGGTATCTTCGCGGGCTCACCGAATACTATAAGGCGACCAAAGACGAAAAGTCGCTTTGCCGTATTCGCACGATCGCGCGCAACTATCTGGCAAAACTCACCGAGTTTTTCGAACGCTATCCCATTGAAAGAGAAAAAAGCGAAGAGGGGGGCGTGTTCGGTCATACGCTCGACGTTTTAAACGGTTGGAAACTTTCTTCCGACACGGGCTGCGCCTTCATCGCGATGGACGGTATTTCAGCCGTCTACGAAATTACGCGCGACGCGGCGCTCAGAGAACTTCTGAACGTCATGCTGCGCCGCTTTCTTGAAATCGACAAACTCGCCCTGCGCACGCAGACGCACGCTTCTCTTTCGGCGGCGCGCGGCATTCTGCGTCTGTATGAATGTACGAAAGACGATCGCTGTTTACAACAGGCTGTCCGCGAATTCGGATTTTACAGAGAACAGGGCATGACGCTCACCTACGCCAACTTTAATTGGTACGGAAGGGAAGATACCTGGACGGAGCCTTGCGCCATCGTCGATTCGCTCATACTCGCTCTGAAACTGCACGCCTGCACGGGCAAGGATGAATATCTCGCCTGCGCCTACCGCGTTTATTATAACGCGCTGCGCATGAGCCAGCGCGGCAACGGCGGCGCGGGGTGCGACCTCTGCGCGACAAAGGATTTCCCTTTTGTAAAACCCTATAACGATACGTTCGAGGCGTATCTTTGCTGTACGCTCCGCCTGTCCGAGGGGCTTTATGAACTCGGCTCGCATTTCGTGCGCGAAGAGCGGGACGCCGTACGCGTTCTCTTTTACGACGATTTTGAATACATTTCCGATAACGCGCGTATCCGCGTTGCGGGCGATCTCTTTTATAAACGGGAGATCGCGCTCGAAGAGGTGGAAACGGGCGGGCGCAAATTATATCTGTATCTGCCTTCGTATGTGCAGAATATCCGCGCCGAGGGCGTGCGGATCACGCGCGAGGGCGATTGGGCGCTCGCGGAGGGAACGGGCAAACTTTCCTTCGAGATCGACGTACATACGGAAAACGGTCTGTACTTTTACGGCGATCTTCTGCTCGTCGAGCCCTGCGGGGCAACGCAAGAATGCGTCCGCTGTACCGTAGACGGCAAAACGCTGACGAACGTGCCCGATTTTTCGCGGCTGTCCGAAAAAGAGGCGCGGAGCGTCTGTTGCCGTATCCCCGTTTTATTTGACAAAAATTCCCCGATATGATATATTGAATATCAATGATTGGTTAAACGACGGAGTGAACGAAAATGAGTTTTGTCAAGACGCCCGTGCGCGGAATGCCCGAACAGACGCCGCGCGACATGGAGTTACGCGAATACGCGCTGGGTAAGATCAAGAGCACCTATAAAAAATACGGCTTTACGCAGATAGAAACGCCTGCCGTCGAGCATATCGAAAATCTGACGAGCAAGCAGGGCGGCGAAAACGAACAGTTGATCTTCAAAATTTTAAAACGCGGCGAAAAATTGCAGAAGTCGGAAAATTTCGACGATCTGTGCGACTGCGGATTAAGATACGATCTGACTGTTCCGCTGGCGCGCTTTTACGCGAATAACAGCAACGATCTTCCAAACCCTTTCAAGGCTCTGCAAACAGGGCCCGTCTGGCGCGCGGACAGTCCGCAAAAAGGGCGCTACCGCCAGTTTACGCAGTGCGATATCGATATTTTGGGCGACGCCACCAACCTCGCCGAAATGGAATTGATCACCGCTACCGCGAATATGCTCTACGAATTGGGGCTGGGCGGCAGCAAGGTGCGCGTCAACGACAGAAGGATTTTAAAAGCCATGGCGTCGTTTTGCGGTTTCCCCGAAGAAAAGCACAGCGTCATTTTCATCATTTTGGATAAATACGATAAGATCGGGTTGGAGGGTGTCAAAAAGTCCCTTCTGGAACTCGGACTGGAAGAGAGCGGCGTGGAGTCGTACTGCAAATTCTTCAACGGCAGCACGGACCTTTTTTCCTGCCGCGATTATTTCAGGGACGAATGGGCAAACGTCGTGCCCGAAAACGTCATCTCCAATCTCGAAGACATCATCGCGACTTCGCGCGATATCCTTTCGGGCAAAGGACAGGTCGTATTCGATCCCACGCTGGTGCGCGGTATGTCCTATTACACGGGCCCGATCTTCGAAATAGAACTTTCCTCGTATAAACTGTCCGTCGCGGGCGGCGGCAGGTACGACGAAATGATCGGAAAATACAGCGGCGGCAGCACGCCCGCCTGCGGTTTTTCCATCGGGTTCGAACGTATCATAGATATCATGAAGAACAACGAAACGCCGATCGGAGCGGGCGATGAAGAAAAGATCGCCTATCTCATCACGCGCGAAGCGCCCCTCGAAAAAAAGAGGGAAGTTTTGCAGAAAGCGGCGGCGTTGCGGGAGGCGGGCGTTTGCGTGCTCGTTTCCATGCGCAATAAGAATTTTTACGCGCAGAAGGACAAACTTCGCCTGTACGGCTACACGAAATTCGTGGACGTTTATCCCGATACGCGGCTATAAACAGGCGCGTCTTCGGGCGCGCTTTTTTTCGTCTCTCGGTTGACAAAGGTTAAAAGCGGGCGTATAATATTTGCATATACGGATTTTTTCGGCGCGTGTCGGAAAAATTCGCAGGGAGTCGGAATTTTTGCGGAAAACCGAAACAACATAAGTATGTCGGAAAGTCGAAAGGAGAAGCGGTATGAACGAGATCATCGCGTCCATATTGGACGCGGAACAAAAGGCGGAAGAAATCGTGGCGAAAGCGGCAAGCGATTGCAGACGCATCTCTTTGGAGGGCGCCGAGCGCGCGGCAAAGGTCAAAGAGGACGCGATCGCCCTTTTGGCTGCCGAACGTGAACAGAGCGAAAAAGACGCCGAACGCAGGGCGCAGGCGGCATACGACAGCCTTGCCGCGGAAGGCGGCGCGGCGGCGCAGGCGCTCAAAAGCCGCAGCCGTACGCGGGTGGATCCGGCCGCGGACGCGGTGCTTCGGAGGTTATTCGGCTGATGTCTGTCGTAAAAATGTCAAAATTCTCGCTGACGGGACTTGCCTCGGAAAAGGACGCGCTGCTCGATGCACTGCATAGAACGCAGCGGGTGGAACTGAGCGATTGGGAAGAAGAAAACGCCCCTTCATCGGAATTGCAGTCGCGCGTTTCGCGGGTGCGAAAGGGCATCGCCTTCGTATCCGACCGCATCGCGGAGAGCAAAAAACAGGAATATTTCCCCGAAAATACCGAGGGGCTCAAGGACGATATCTTGCTTTCCTACGACGATTTCATGCAGATTTCGGGGCGCGAAGCGGAACTTACCGCGGCGATGGAAAAAGCCGAAACGTTGGAGAAAGAACTGTCCGCGCTCCGCGCCGAACGCGTAAAGGCGAAAAACCTCATCGAACAACTCTCGGCTTACCGCGAAGTGAACGAGCGCTTTTCGGATTTTTCCGACACGAAATGCACGCGCTGTTTTTTCGGACTGATCGACGAGGCGGCGATCCCGAAACTGGAAGAAAATCTGGCGGAATCGCCCGCAGCGCTCACGATCTATTCGCGCGGCAAGCCTTCCGCCGTATGCGTTGTGGCGCATAACGACTGTGCGGAAGAAATAGCGGCCCTTTTGAACGGATTGTCCTTTTCCAAATGCGCGTTTACCTTTCCGGAAACCGCCGCGGAAAAGATAGAAGAACTCGCGGCGCAGACGAAGAGTTTCGACGCGCGGGAAGAGGCGCTCAAATCGGACGCCTGCGCGCTCGCGCCTTACTTGAAAGACTGGAAGATCTTTTCCGACTATTTATCCTTGCAGTTGGAAAAAGCGGAGGCGTACGACAGTTTTTTCAAGACGGCGAGCACCTTTACCCTGCACGGCTACGTGCCCCGGGAGGAATGCGATTTCGTGCGCGCGGCAATCGATGCGGTCACGCCCGCCGCGGTGACGGAATTTACCGAACCGACCGAGGAAGATACGCCGCCAACGCTTTTGAAAAACCGCGGGCCCGCGAAAAGCGCGGAATTCGTCACAAATATGTATTCCGCGCCCGACTACCGCGAATACGATCCCAACGGCGTCGTGTTCTGGTTCTTTATGATTTTTTTCGGGCTGATCATGGCGGATATCGGCTACGGTATTTTACTCTTTGCGGGCGGGTTTTTGCTGTCTGCGAGGCTGAAAATCGACAACGGTTTTAAAAAACTGACGAAGATAATGATGTACGGCGGGCTGTTCACCATCGTATTCGGCGCTTTGTTCGGCTCGCTTTTCGGCTTTTCTCTCTACACCTTTCTGCCCGATCCCTCGTCGGGCAACCGTACGGACGTTCTGACGATACTTTTGGGCTGCCTTGCGCTGGGGCTGTTCCAGATCACGGTCGGGTACGCGCTCAAAGCGGTCAACGACCTGCGCGACGGGCGTGTCCTCGACGCGCTGTGCGATGCGTTTACCTGGATCCTGTTCAACGTCGGTCTGTTTTTCGCGGTGTTCAATTTCCTCACGGAGTATTTCGAGATCCCCGTTGCAGATAACGTGCACGCCTTTTTCGAAACGATGACGCTGCCTGGCGTCGTGATGCTGGGCGTAGGGCTTTTGGGCGCGATGCTCACCGCGGGGCGCAAGGAAAAAATATTGGGCAAGTTTACGAAAGGGTTCGGCGCGCTGTACGGCGTCATCAACCTCTTGTCCGACGTTTTGAGTTATGCCCGTCTGTTCGGGCTCATGCTCTCGGGCATGATCATCGCCCAGCAGTTCAACGGCATCGGGCTCGACCTCATCGCGGGCGGCGCGATCGGGTACGTCTTCGGACCTTTGGTCATGCTCGTGGGGCACGCGTTCAATATCGCTATGGGCGTTCTGGGCGCGTATATTCACGATTGCAGGCTGCAATATATCGAATTCTTTTCCAAGTTTTATACGGGCGAGGGCAAATTATTTACGCCCATCGGCTCCCGTGTGCAATATATCCATATCCAACAGTAAACTATCGGAGGTAACAAAATTATGAGCGGTGAAGCGATTGCAATTTTAGGATTGGCGATCTGCGCGGGGCTGTGCGGCGTAGGTTCCGCCGTCGGCCTGTACAAGACGGGCAGCGCGGCTGCGGGCGTGCTCGCGGAGGACGCGAAAAAGTTCAGCAAGGTGATGATCCTTGTCCTTTTGCCCGCGACGCAGGGCATCTACGGCTTTGTCATGGCGCTGGTCGGACAGGGCGCTGTGACTGCGGGCATGAGCGTCGGAAGCGGCTGGCTGGTATTCGCGTCCGTCATGCCTTTGGCGATTACGGGGCTCGTTTCCGCGATCTTTCAGGGCAAAGCGGCGACCAGTTGTATCTATGCGGTGGCGAAGGACGAAAAACTGTCGGGTAAACTGATCATGTTCCCCGCGATGGTCGAAACTTACGCCATTTTCGGGTTGGTCATCTCGCTTCTCTTTACGTTGGCGGCATAAGGTGGCGCTATGGAAGGAAAAGCGGCCATGATCTCCCGCATCCTCGAAGATGCGGAGAAAAAAGCGAGTGAAATGCGCGCGGCGGCGGAGGCGGAACAGGCAACGCGGATCAGCGCCGCGCAGAAATGGGCGGAAGAACTTTTGACGTCTTCCCGCAAAGCGCTCGCGGACGAGGCGGACGCAACCGTGGAGCGACGGGAAACCGTCGCGCGGCTGGACGGACGCAAAAAGGTGCTCGGCGCCAAGCGAGAACTTATCGACGAGGTATTCGCCCGCGCGCTTGAAAAGGCGCAAAATTTCCCCAAGGCGCGCTACGCCGAGATCGTATCCCGCCTTTTGGAAGAGAACGCCGAGGAGGGCGATACCGTCGTATTGTCCCGTTTCGCGCCGCTCAGTCAAAGCGAAACCGAGGCGTTGCCCGTCTTTCGCGCGCGCAAACTGCGTTTCGGCGGCGCAGACGGCGCATTCGCGGGCGGACTGTTTCTTTCCAACGAAACGTGCGATAAGGATCTTTCTTTCGAGGCGCTCATCGCCGCCGACCGCGTTTCGCTGGAATCCGACGTCGTGGAAATTTTATTTTCCGACGGGCGCAAAACGGAGTAAAGAATGACGAACGCTATCTTTGCCAACGCGCGGGCGTCTGCGCTGCAAGCGTCGCTTCTGGGCGCGGATCGGCTCAACCGAATGGTAGACTGCGCCTCGGGGGACGACGCGCTGAAAATACTGTCGGAAGTGAATTTCGGGAACGGCGTTACCGTTGCATCCGCGCTTGAAGCCGACCTTCTCATCGAGGCGGAAGAGCGGCGTTATACCGCGTTCGTGCGCGAAACGGCGCCGAGCGAGGCGCTGTGCCGTTATCTTCTGGCGGAATACGATTACCACAACGCCGAAGCGATCGTGCGGAGCAAGTATCTGAAAACAGACTGCGCGCCCATGCTGGGCGCGGACGGGTTTTACCGCGCCGATAAAATGCGGGACAATATTTATGCGGATAAATACGATCTTTTCCCCGCGCCGCTTTCCGCGGCGTGCAGGGAGGCGGACGCGCTTTTCCTTTCGGGGCAGGCGAACGGGCAGAATATCGCGATCCTGTTCCGCCGTGCGCTGTATGCCGACCGCGCGGCTTTGAGCAAAAAGGAAAAGACGCTCGGTAAGATCAACCGCCGAAAAGCGGACGCGGCGAATATCGCCGTGGCGCTCCGCGCGCGGAACTTTGCGAAGACGATGAAAATGCGCGTCGAAGGCGGCTCTTTGACGGACGAAAATTTGCGCGTTCTGGCGGAGGAGACGCCCGAAAAGATACGCGAAAACAGCCGTTTTTCGGCTTTGGGCAAACTGATCGGCGCCGCGCTCGATGATTTTGCCGAGGGAAGACCGCTCGTCGGGTTCGAGCGGCTCGCGGACGGCGCCGCGCTCTCCTCTTTGAAAAAAGAGCGATACGAAGCGGAGGGCGTACAGCCTTTCGTCCGCTATTGTTTTTATAAACAAGCGGAACTTTCCAACGTGCGCATCATCTTGTCGGGGCTGAACAATCAGATCGAAAAAAATGCCGTTAGGGCGAGGATCAGGGAAACGTATGAAGGGTAAAACGGCGATCATCGGGGACGGGGACAGCATTCTGGTTTTTAAGGCGATCGGCATGGACGCGTACAGCGCGGCATCGCCCGAGAAAGCGCGGGAATTGCTGCATACCCTTTCCAAAGAATATCAGATCATCTACGTCACGGACGTTTTGGCAAAAGAGATCGACGATACGATCTCGCGTTTTGTGGAAAGCCCGTATCCAGTCGTGATCCCCGTTCCGTCCATGAACGGGAGCAACGGCTACGGATTCGAAATATTAAAGAGGGAGACCGAGCGCGCGTTGGGGATAGATATCCTTTCGCAAGAGGAGAAGAAGAACGAGCAATGAAAGGAAAGATCATTAAAGTATCGGGCCCGCTGATCGTGGCGGAAAACATGGCGGACAGCAAGATGTACGACGTCGTGCGCGTCAGCGAAAAGAAACTGATCGGCGAGATCATCGAACTGCGCGGCGATCAGGCGTCCATTCAGGTCTATGAAGAAACTTCGGGCTTAGGTCCCGGGGAAGAAGTGGAGAGCACGGGCGCGCCGCTGTCGGTGGAACTCGCGCCGGGCGTCATCGGCGAAATTTTCGACGGGATACAAAGGCCTTTGGAACGCATTTTTGAATCGTACGGCGACCGCATCACCCGCGGCATTTCCATGACCAATCTCGATCACGAGAAGATCTGGCGGTTCGAGCCGTGCGTAGAGGCCGGCGACGAAGTGCAAAGCGGCGATTTTTTGGGTACCGTACAGGAAACGTCCATCGTCGCGCATAAGATCATGGTGCCTTACGGCGTGCAGGGTAAGATCGTCAGAATCGAAAAAGGCGATTTCAATATTACCGAGACGATCGCCGTCGTTTCTACCGAAAAGGGCGAGCGCGAGATCTGTATGCTGCAACGCTGGCCCGTCAGAAAGGGGCGGCCTTACCGCGAAAAAATGACGCCCGATATGCCCATGATCACGGGGCAGCGCGTCATAGACACGCTCTTTCCCATCGCCAAGGGCGGCGTCGCCGCCGTCCCCGGGCCGTTCGGCAGCGGCAAGACGGTGGTGCAGCATCAGTTGGCGAAATGGGCGGACGCGGATATCATCGTCTATATCGGATGCGGCGAGCGCGGCAACGAGATGACTGACGTTCTCAACGAGTTTCCCGCCCTCAAAGATCCCAAAACGGGCGAGCCGCTGATGAAACGCACGGTCCTCATCGCGAATACTTCCGATATGCCCGTGGCGGCGCGCGAGGCGTCCATTTATACGGGCATCACCATCGCGGAATATTTCCGCGATATGGGCATGAACGTCGCCATCATGGCGGATTCGACTTCCCGCTGGGCGGAGGCTCTGCGCGAAATGAGCGGAAGATTGGAGGAGATGCCCGGCGAGGAGGGCTATCCCGCCTATCTTTCCAGCCGTCTGGCGGAATTTTACGAGCGCGCGGGCATCGTCCGCACGCTGGGAAAAGACGGGCGCGTCGGCTCGGTCACGGCGATCGGCGCGGTCTCGCCCGCGGGCGGCGATCTTTCCGAACCCGTGTCGCAGGCGACGCTGCGCATCGTTAAGGTCTTTTGGGGGCTTTCGGCGAATCTCGCCTATAAGCGCCACTTCCCTGCCATCGACTGGCTGGTGAGTTACTCTCTGTACGCCGACCGACTGTCTGACTGGTATACATTGCACGCGTCCAACGATTTCATCAAACTGCGCGCGTTCGCCATGCACGTATTGCAGGAAGAGGCGGAACTCGACGAGATCGTGCGCCTCATCGGCGCGGACTCGCTCTCGGGACGCGACCGCATGACCATGGAAACGGCGAAGATCATCCGCGAAGACTTTCTCCATCAGAACGCCTTTCACGAAACGGATACCTATACTTCCATCGCCAAACAGTGTAAAATGCTGCGGCTCATCTATGATTTCAACCGCTTGGGGCTGGAAGCCGTGGAAAAGGGCGCGCGCCTCGACGACGTTCTGGAACTTCCCGTCCGCGAAAAGATCGGCCGCGCGAAATACATCGAGGAAAAGGATCTTGCCCGTTTCGACGAGATATCCAAAGAAATGAACGAAGCCATGCACGGGCTCGGCGGAGGGGAACATGTTTAAAGAGTACAAGACCATCAAAGAAGTCGTCGGGCCTCTCCTTCTGGTGGAGGGCGTCGAGGGCGTGAAGTACAACGAACTCGTGGAGATCGTGCAAAAGGACGGCGAAGTCCGTCACGGAAAAGTGCTGGAAGTGCACCGCGACAAGGCGCTCGTGCAGTTGTTCGAAAGTTCGCAGGGCTTGCAGATCTCAACCAGCCGCGCCAAATTTCTGGGGCGCAGCCTGGAACTTTCCGTTTCCGAAGATATGCTCGGCCGCGTGTTCGACGGCATGGGGCGCCCGCGCGACGGGAGCGCGCCCGTCATTGCAGATAAGCGCATGGACGTGAACGGGGAACCGCTCAATCCCGCGGCGCGCGATTATCCCAACGAGTTTATCCAGACGGGCGTTTCCGCCATCGACGGACTGAATACGCTCGTGCGCGGACAGAAACTGCCCGTGTTCAGCATGAGCGGTCTGCCGCACGCAGAATTTGCGGCGCAGATCGCGCGGCAGGCTCGCGTGCTGAAAGGCGACGAAAAATTCGCCGTCGTGTTCGCCGCCATCGGCATCACGTACGAAGAGGCAGAATATTTCGTGCAGGATTTCAAAAAGACGGGCGCGATCTCGCGCACGGTGCTCTTTACCAATCTTGCCAACGATCCCGCCATCGAGCGTATCGCCACGCCGCGCATGGCGCTCACCGCGGCGGAATACCTCGCTTACGAACTGGGGATGCACGTTCTCGTCATTCTCACCGATATCACCAACTACTGCGAGGCGCTGCGCGAAGTTTCGGCGGCGCGCAAGGAAGTGCCGGGGCGGCGCGGCTACCCGGGGTATCTGTATACCGACCTCGCCTCGCTCTATGAGCGCGCGGGGCGCATCCGCGGCAAACAAGGCTCCATTACGCAGATCCCCATTCTCACCATGCCCGAGGACGACAAGACGCACCCCATTCCCGATCTTACGGGCTATATCACCGAGGGGCAGATCATCTTGTCGCGCGAACTGTATAAAAAGGGCGTGAACCCGCCCGTCGACGTGCTGCCTTCCCTCTCCCGTTTAAAGGATAAGGGCATCGGCGCGGGCAAGACGCGCGAAGACCACGCGGACACGATGAACCAACTGTTTTCGGCGTATGCGCGCGGCAAGGAAGCGAAGGAACTTTCCGCGATCTTGGGCGAGGCGGTCCTCTCCAAGATCGACAAGTTGTACGCGGATTTTGCCGAAAAGTTCGAAAAAGAATATGTTTCGCAAGGTTTTTCTGCCAACCGTTCCATCGAAGAAACGCTTGATCTCGGGTGGAAACTTTTGAGCGGGCTGCCGAAATCGGAACTCAAACGCATCAAAGAACAATATATCGAAAAGTACTATCGGGAGTAAAATTTTGGCAAGGCTCAATAAAAATCCCACGCGCATGGAGTTGAAGAAACTGAAAGCACGGCTCAAAACGGCGCAGCGCGGACACAAGTTATTGAAAGACAAGACCGACGAAATGGTGCGGCGCTTTTCCGTGCTCGCGCGCGAGATCAAAAAACTTCGCGCCGAAACGGAAGGGGACGTCGTGCGCGTTCTGAAACAGTTTTCGCTGGCGCGCGGACTGATGCCCAAAAAGGACATCGAACTTTTGTTTTCCATGCCCTCCGTTTCCGTCGAGCCCGGGTGCGGCCTCGGCAACTTCATGAATCTGGAAGTGCCGAAGATCGTTCTGGAAGAGCGCAAAGACGCATCTTCTCCGCTGCCTTATTCCTATGTGGACGTCACCAGCGAGGCGGACTACGCCGTGGAACTTGCCGGCGAAGTACTCGATAAACTCGTGCGGCTCGCGGAACAGGAAAAGATCCTGCGCATGCTCGCCGTGGAGATCGAACGGAGCAAGCGGCGCGTCAACGCGCTGGAGTACGTGCTCATTCCCGATCTGGAGGAAACCATCCGCTATATTTCCATGAAACTGGAAGAAAACGAGCGCGCGGGGTTGACGCGGTTGATGAAAGTCAAGGATATGATCGAGGCAAAGAACGCAAATCAATAACAAAAAGAGGCCGTTTTGATCAACGGTCTCTTTTTTCGACATTTTCTCATATGCTGATTTGTCAATGACTTTTTAATAATTTCTACAAAATTTTTTAATAATACCGTCCTTATGCTTCAATAATCCCGTCCTTGCGAGGGAGCGGAGCGACCGAGCGACGGCAAAAGAGGGCAAGCCCCGCAGGGTTTACCCTCTTTTTCTATTCTCCGTGTACGCCGAAAAAGCCGTCTGTTCGGCGGCTTGTCAGTTTCATTCGTTCGGATTACTATTCAATTACGCCCCAATCGAGCAGGAGTAATTCCCGTCGCTTTTCTTTCGGCGTGAGCCACTTCCTTTTTCCGTCCTTGCTTTTGAGTACGCTCATCGGGATATTGTTCGACCGCCGCAGGTACGCTTTCATCTGCGTTTTCAAATCATCAAAGGAATGAAACCGCAAGTACTTGTAAAAGCGTTCGTTGTCCGAGCGGTGGGAGCGTTCGACTTTTCCGTTATGCCGGGGCGTTCGCGGCTTTATCGTTTTATGCTCAATGCCTTGTTCCTCGCAGAACTTGTCAAAGGTATGCTGCCGCCCGCCTTTCACTTTCTGTGTAAACGTAAATTCCGAACCGTTGTCCGTCTGTATGATTTGCGGCTTATAGCCGAAAAACAAAATCGCCCGCCGTATGCAATCGACCGAGTTATCCGCTATCTGTTCCCGATAGGGATATATAAACCGCTCGCGCGTGGTTTCGTCTATCACGGTATATTGATAAAAATGCTCATCTTCGAGTACGGAACTTGCCGCGCACTCTTTCGGAACGTGCTTTACGTCAAATTGCCATTTTACGCCGATATGTTCGGGCGTATCATACGGCTTCGGCTTGTACGGTATGTACTTCCGCTTATGCTCGTAAAAACCGCAGCGCCGCAAATAGCGGTAGAGCGTTGCGGGGTTACGCTTATATGCGTAATGCAGCCGCAGTTTCCCGTACAACTCATTCAGCCCTATATTCGGGTTACGACGAACTAAGTCGGCGATATGCTTTTTCTCCTCGTCCGTCTGCGCGTTCGGATGCATAGTGTGCGGACGGTGGGAACCGTTCGCAAGGCTTTCCAACGTGCCGTCGTATTTCCGTTTCCAACGATAGACCGTCTGAACGGTGCAGTGGTATCTGTGTGCAACGAAACGCACGTTTGAACGCTGTAACAGCTTCAATGCCTTTTCCTTTTCTTTCGGGGAATACGGATAATTCCACCGCCTTATTAAACTTCTTTCGTTCATTGTTTTTTCCTCCTTCATGTAATGTATATCACCCCTGCGGGGAGCTTTTGAGCCGATAAAAGGAAAGGTTTTCTGCTTTTATCGCCGCGCGATCTGTTGCGATATCACAACAAGAAATTTAAACTATAAATATTGACAAAATACTGCTCATATTATAAAATATAATCATCATAAAAGAAAGAAGGTAATCGCATGAAAAACGAAAATTCAACTTGTCCGATTTGTGGCAATCCCACAAGCATATGGTACGGCAATGCTCGCAAAGACAAGCTGTGCAGGGAACACGCACAACAAATGAAAGAAGGAATAATCGAGCAATGCCCAAACTGCGGCAAATGGCATACAACAGGTAAACCCTGTGAATGTAAAAGTAAAGCTATTAGATATTCCGAAAATGTGAACAATTCGGAATTAACTTGTATAATCTGTGGAGAGCCTTCCAACGGCAAACATTTTTGTCGTTCCTGTTATGCCAAATACAAGGATCGCTCCGTCGATATACGAATTACACATTGTACAGAAACAGAAATTCTTGACGAATATGGTAATTTAATTTATACCTGCGACGACGGAAGAAAAGTTAGAAGCAGAGCAGAAGCAATTATTTGTAGCTGGCTATATAATAACAAAATTCGCATTAAATACGAAGAACCCGTCTATTATCGCGATGAAGAAAGCGGGGAAACAAAAACTTTACACCCTGATTTTTTCTTACCCGATTACGAATTATATATAGAATATAACGAATTAAGTAACCCGAAGTACCTAAAAAGCAAGGAATATACTCAAAAAATATATGACAAACTCGGCTTAAAAGTACTTATCATGACAGATAAAGATTTACAGGACGTAGCCGCTTGCCTTAAACCTCGGCTTTTTGTACGTTAATCTTCCTAAAAGAGCATTGCGCGCCCCCTTGTCTATACGAGCGCCGCGCTCCGCGCGGCGGACAAGGGGGCGCGCAAAAACGCACGAATAAAACACCCGAAACGACCGAAACAGCCGCCGTTTTTCCACCGAAAAAGGCGGTTTCCGCGCTATACCGCTTCGGAAAACCGCCTTATTCTTTCGGGGTTCGGCACCGAAAAGCGATTTACGCGGGCGTTTTTCCCTTGTCATTCACTTTTCGGCAACGCAAAATTGCGCCGTATGCTGTTCCATAGGCGCAAGACTTCGTTTCTTATTCGTGCTATATTATCGCAGCGTTGCTACGCCGCTATCGGCTCTCGCTGCCGCGTAAGCGGGTATATATCCCGTTTCCATTCGATTACATTATCGAACAGCACTTGCCGGCAAGCATTGTCGTTTTCAAACGCCGCCGCAAACACGCTTTCGTCGAGCCGTTTTTCGATTTCCGTGGGTATGCCACGGCTGTATATAACACGTTCCCCCGTCTTGCGCAAATATTTCAGCAGATAGCCAACCGCTTCGCCGCTTTTCATTTCCATAACGTTTAACTCCTCAAAATCGTTTCTTCCGAACTTCCGCTCGAAAAAACTGTTGGAAAAAGTTTCTTCCAACTTTCCCGTTTTCATGCTGTAATCTCTCTTTTTCGTAAGCACTCCGACCATTTCCCCTCGCGGGATATATACTAAAAAATGATAGTGCAGGCGGTTTGTTTTCTCCCCGCGTTCGGGTACGCCCATAAACCGCCAGCCACGCCGCGTTGCCAGATTTGCAAGGCATTTCCGCAGCTTCCTTTTGAATGTTTCTTCCGTGTGCTTCCGATTGCTGTATGTAAATGTAACGAAAAAATTCCACTTGTTCAGATACGCTTTTCTGCGGAACCGCTTTTCCCGCTGCCAAGCGTTCCGCTCTTTCCGTTCCACGTTCTCGCGGACATACTTTTCCAAATCGGGGTAATACGGAAAATAATCTTCCAACCCCGTCAAAATAAACGGTACCAACTTCGCGGTGCGTGTCTCGATAGATTTATCCTTTTCGTCCAACACGCTGCGCACGCCGACCTTATAAAATTCGTCGAAAAGCACGTCTATTTCCGTCTGCGGGCGTTTCTTGTATTTTCGTGCTATGCCTTTTACTTGCGGGCGGGCTATGTAATGACTGCCGTCGCTGTATATCTTATATGTCTTATTAAAAGGACAATCGTTGCCATAATAGGGCTGTAATGCCGTTGCCTCCATGTTTTACCTCGTTAAAATTATTTTTGCTGCCGGAAAAGGCCTTTACTGCCCCGTCCGGCGTTTTATTTATTACCCCTGCAGGGGGCTTGTTTGCTACTAAAGGAAAGGTTTTTCTTTCGCTCGTTGGCTTTGTCGCGATAACCGCACAGCAAACCTTTGGAAAATTGCTGTCCCTCGCGCGCCCGTACCTTTGCCACGTTCACAAGGGCTTGTGAAAGCATTTTGCCTTCCTCATCTTGTTTCGGATAATCGCGATATAAATTTACGCCCATACAATACCCCGAAGCAAACAAGCCTTTCCGTTTTTTATTGTATTGATATTTTTCTTCTACCGTCCGTTTCATTTTTTATCGCTCCATTAAAATATAAATCTTTTATCCTTTTACCGTCGCTACGCGGAATATAATTCATAAACGAAGTAGTGCGGTATAAAATACGATTATTCGCCCATCGTTGCAGATCGCGCAATATTTGCGGGGCTGTCGTTTTACGGTATATCCGCACATCGGGCAAAAAGCCGATTTCCTGCACTTTACGGACACGGTATAAATCTTCGTCTACCGTCGTATTAAAGTTCGTCAGAATATATACGCTGTCCTTATCATTTATTTTATTGTATCTGCGATAAATATTCAGCCCGCGTAAAATCGCCGCTTCATTTTTCATAAAATCAAAAGCAAAATGAACAACAGACTTTTTAACTTTTGCCAATGCCCGCGCGACATCTTCCGTTATAAATCGAGCGTCAAGCCCTTGGGTAAAATCAACATATGCTTTGCTGTCTGCAAGCTGTTCGAGCAACTCTATTCTGTCTTTGTAGGCAAGAATATTTGCGTCGAGCAGTACGATTTCTTTCTGTCCTCTCCAAAACTCGGAAAGGTCGGCAACCTTTTTACTGCACATTCCCTCTTTCTTTGAAACAATACAAAAATCACAGTTATTGCAGCAACCTCGCGTAAGAAAACCGAACGCTTTTCCTTTCGTGAGTTCGGGATAGAGCGAATAATCAGGATAAATGTGTTCTATCTCATCGGGCAAATTCGGGTCGCGGTCTTTGTGGTAAACTTCTTTTCCGTTCTCGACCGTAATCGCAAACCCTGTACCCCCGAAAACAATTTCGTCCGCCTGTAAGCAATAATCGGACATTTGCGAAAACTCGTCGCCAAACACTTTTGAAACATAGATTTTATCGTAGTGTTTAAGCGGAAGCACAAATTCCACATTATCACCCTGCGCTTTATGCCACGCGGATATTTTCATAAGAGGCAAATTCGGAAAATTACGGCTATCAACATCAAACAATCCTATATCCATAATTACTTTATTTCCTTTGTAACCCTATAATATCGCTTTTGTCATAACCGAAAGAAAAGGTTTCGGGAACGGCGGTCGGCACGATCGCGTTCGGCTGCGGCTCGGCCGCCTGCTCGTTCTGCACGTTTACCTTGTTCAAATCGTCTTGGAAAAAGCTATGCTGCATTTGCAGTTCTTCCCACGTCGCGCGTGTATCGACGTATTCGGGCAAATCGTCCAACCCGACGGCGTTCTGCTCCGCCCGCTTCTCAAAGATACCCGAAAGGCAATCCGTAGAATAGCGGTTCGCATAAACCTTTTTCGGCATTTTGTACCATTTCCGCGCGAGCTGTTCGCCGTCCTGCTTTCCGTTCTCCACCGTCAGAGCCAACACCCCGCAGCCGAACGTGTTGCGCACGCCCGTATCGTGCCGCTGCATAGCCGCCGTTATGCTTTTCAGCAAGTACAATAAAAGCGAGTTGTCCGCGCGGTTATAACGGTAACGGACATATAAATTTGCGAACTTATTGAACACCCAGCCGAACAACGTATCGAACACCCAAAACGGGGAATAAAAGGGCAGTACGGGAACAATATCGCTTTGCGCCTCGATAGTAACGACTTCGCCGAGTTCCCGCACGTCGCCGCCCAGACTTCCGAAACGCTGCAAGTCTGCAACGACTTTAACGAACACGCGGTTTGCAATCACGCAAGCGTGCCGCGACATTTTCAAAAGCACGTTGAACAGGTCGTTTTTTTGGTTGCACTCGTCCGTGTTCCGCTTGACCTCTTGCAATTCGGGCGTATTCTTCCGTTCCTTGTCTATCTCCGTTATCACATACACACCGAACCCGAAAGCGTTTCTGTTCGGGTTGTTTTGCAAAAGTATCTTGCCGAGCCGCAGCATATCAAAATCGAGTATATGCGCATGGCGGGAATAACTGTCCTGCAATCGGCTGTCGCGGTCGAAAAAGTCCGTGTTCCACAGCGGAAAATTGCCTATATCCGAAAACAGGTTGTCCGTCCGTATCGAATAATTCGCCAAAAGCATAGACGATTGCACGGTATAGATAAAATACGCGCAAGCGAAATCTTCCGCGACCTGCCATACGTCCGACACCTTTAATTTATCGTCATACGTTAAGCCGTACCGCTCGTAATCGTAATTGAACAGTTTTTCGCGGCAAGGCGTTTTCTGCCAACGGCGCAGTTTCTTTTTCAGCCACGCCTTGCAGGACGGAACGGAAAAAACAGCGTGATATTCGATAGCACGTTTCAGTTCGTTTTCGAGGTTACACCACGGGAAAAACGGAAACTTCATATCGCTTTCGAGGATAATTTCAAACGCTTGGTCGCGGAGCTGCACCTCGGCGGATAACGCCATATCGGTTATAAACGCCGTCTTGCCCGCGCCCATCACGCCGCCGACAATCGTTACAACGCCGCGTTCGTTCAGAAAACCGCGGTTGCGCCGCTCGTTGTGCCGCAGCCGTTTATATCCCTTTTTTCGGGCTGCAATGCCGAGAGCAACCACGGCACCGACCAGCCACACCCACAGCGGAAAGAACGTCAAGCCCGTCCATAGGTCAAGAATGAGTTTATATACCTGCCGATAGATATTCGCAAAATCAAACGAAACGACGAAATATAAATAAAAGGCGATAAACTCCAAAACAATGGCAAACGCATTGAAGTAGAACAGCCACAGCGCAAGCCATATCTTCCAATAAACACCGCGGTCGCGGACAAAGACGAAAAAGGAAAGCAACCACGCTTTGGCGGGGCGGTAAGTTACGGAAGATATGCGTTTGAATATCCGCAGCGGCACGCTGTCGCGGTCATAATCGTTGTTTTGCGTTTTCAATATTCGGCGGCAGAGAAGATATACAAGCAAGAGGAACGGAACGACGAGCAGCAGGACTTTCGACAGTATCAAAAGCAGATTGCCGAGAAAGGCAAGGTATGAAAAGAAGTTTTCGCCGCTTGCCCATACCTGCCAATATTCCGACCATTTCACCGTAAAGCCCTGCCACTCGTCGGGGATAGGAATTGACGGAGAGGACGGCGTAGAACCGCCCCAATCGAAAAAAGGTATCTTCGGGAACTCGTTCACGGTAGGCGTGATATTGTGCGGTATTTGAAACAGTTCGCAAAAGTAATACGCTGCCGATAAACCAAAATCGCGCCCGCCCTCAATAACGCGACCGACCGCGCCGAAAAACTCGAACACGCCCAAAGCAACAAAGCCGAGCGTGATTACTATGCAAACGATATGACGGTAATCAACGCGCAGCCGTTTCATTGTCTTTTACCTTACGCCAACCCGCTTTATATGCCGCGCGGGCAATGGACACGCTCATTGTCATGGACATTTCCCAATCGTCGCGCAGCATTGCTGCCAACTCGTATATTTTCGCTTCCTGTTCCGCTATGTATTTCTCAAAACCTTTCTCAAACTTCTTTCCGCTTTTGCTCATATCTGAACCCCCGTATAAATAAAATATCCGACCACCGCCGCAACGACGATAAAAAGCAATATCTTCAATACCCGCTTAAAGGTTTTCATTGTCATCACCTTTCGCTATGTAGCTCGCGCAGTCGGTGCAGTCGATATTTTCCAACGGTTCGCCGTCCAAGCCGCAAACCTTGTCGCTTTCGTTGCAATGCTTGCAGCGATCGCAAAGCCTTTCCGCTTTGCGGTCGTAGGTATATTCGGGAAACACGCTTTCGCGCCGTTCTCTGTCAAGCAGCAGTTCCATACGCCGCAGCCGATAATTCAGTTCGCTTTCATGCTTTCCGTCCAATACTCCGTTTACCGCGCTTATCGCTATATCAATGCAGAACAGTACAATTAAAATCGTAATCAGAACTTCCATTTGTTTTCACCTCTAAAAATCGTTTGACAAATCAACGGCGTTGCCGTATAATAAGCATATAGAAAGTGTTTGGCTCGGTGTCAGCGGTTTGCCGCTCTCGTCCTTGTAGCCCCCACGGAATGAGGCTTAATTGCTCGTGGCACTTTCTATTTTTTTGCCCTGCAATCACTTGCGGGGCTTTTTCTTTTGCCTTTGCCTATATTTTGTTTTACCGCCCGTTACAGGCACATTTTCCCGCGGGAAAATTTCAAACATTTTCTTTATACGCTTTTTATCAAATTCCACAGGTTCAAATTCTTTTGTTTCATTATGCAATGCAGACCGTTTGCCGACAAACACTTCCGGATAAGCATAGGAACGGTTTTCCCCGAACTTTTTTCCCTGCTCTTTGTTTTTCCGCCGCTCGGCAGGGCTTACGTTATCCAACATAGGAACGGTACGAACTTTTTTATTATCCAAATCAACCTCGTCAGAGTGCGTAAACGTGATATACTCTATATCGTCGCTTCCGATACCTTTCCGCCGATATGTAGCAGGATGAGCAGCGTGTGGATAACGCTTTGTTTGTGCCCAACCTGTTGAACGTTTCCGATTATTCTTTTTCTTTGCCATGCTTACCTCGTAAAAAATCATTATAAGCCGATAACACGCCGACACCAACCCCACGGGAAAAAGCACGGCTATTATCCTGCGACTGCATTTGCAATAATTCGTTTTTATCGCCGTCTAAACAACGTTGAAATAACTTTTTACCCCAAACAACGCCGTGTTCATACGAAATGCGTTGCGCGTTGTTATACTTTAATTTTACATTCATAAATAAAATCCTTTAAATGCCGAAAGGGGCTTTCCCGCCCCGATCGGCATTTTCTTTTATCACCCCTTACGGGGAACAACACCCCTGCGGGGAGCTTTCGCTAATAAAGAAAGAATTTACTTTCTGTCTTTATTCGCTTTCGTTGGAATATTTTTGCCCGTTGCCTTTTTCGTGGTTTTATATACCGCTTTCGGTTGCGGTGCTTGTACTTTGGGCGGGCTTTGTCCTATGCCTTTGGGCTTTTTCTTTGCCGCTTTGCTTGTTCCTTTAAATATCGCGGCAATCAATTTGAACGGAAAAAGGATTATCCATACAATCAACTTTGCTATGTAAGGAAGTATCGGCATAAGGATTACAAGCAATAAAATTAAAGCAAGTATGCCAAGTATCCATTTACCCATTTTGCTCAATCCGACTTCGATCTGTTCGTCGTTTACAGGGTCGCGGTCGCCCGTCTGTTTGTTATCAATCGTACCGAGATTATAGGTAATGCCGTCCGTTTCAAACTTTAACCGCAAAATTGTTACATCGCCCACCAGCGTCGTAGTTTCACTTCGCGCATTCACTCCATGCCAAGTTTCATACGCTGTTTCGACAAAACGCAAAACCCATTGTTTGCTCTTTAAAGCGGCTTTGCCCTCTTCGGTTATCTTATTTGCAACTTTTACGTCAATAAGCGCACCCGAGTATACGTTTTGGAGTTTATTATTTTCCGCAATGAATTTTTCGACCGTCTGTATTCTGTCCCATTCATATGTAGGGGCAAACCAGCCACCGCCCGTATGTTCGACTTTTTGCGTATAATCAAGGGACGAATATTTATCTTGCTTTTCTCCGAACTCCTCTTCGGGAATTTGCCCGATAAGAGAATACTTATATTTTTGCGTGGTATAATAAACGTCCGCTTCCAAAAGCCTGTCGATATCGCGGTCGGTATTAAAAGCGACAAAATGACTGTCACACGATGAGGGAAACCATTCGAAACCGTTCGAATATCTTACAAAACCGACAAACTTATCCGTTATTTCGATCGTTTCGATATCCAGGACGCGGCAAAACGGCTCGCCGTTCACCACTGCAAAACAGTACTCTTTTGCGACCTTGTAATCAACTTCCGTAATCTCGTTGCCGTGGTCTGCTCCCTCGTCAATCGTTTTATCGAACGGACGGTATATCGTAGTTATCGTGTAGTACCGCGTATCCGCCGTGCTGACCGTGAACCCCTCGACACGGTATTTATAAAAAACACCGCTTGAATTGAGCAAAGTCAACTTATAATTGCGAATGTTAGATATGTCGTTTCGTGGTTTCAACGAAATATTGATGGAAGAGGCGCAAAGGTTTTTCGCCTGTCCGCTCGGCTGGTACACGTAAACAAACAATTCCTTGCCCGTGCTTTCGGCTATTTGAATGACCTGCAAAGAGTAATCGTTTGATTTTGTCGGGTACAGCGTCGTAGTAAAATTTTCGTCTTTGCACAAATCTTCTAAAACGCCCGTATAAGCGGCATTATCCGCATAGGTTACGGGGGGAATCAGACCGCCAAAATAAATTGCAAAACACAATACCGCAAGGATAAACAACGCTGAAAATCTTATTAAATTTTCCTTTAACGCTTTTCGCATTGTTCACCTCTTAAAATATAATTGACGGGGTATCTAACGTAATTACCATTTCGAACTTAAACGGGAGTACCACGGATTCCTTATCCATTGTGACAGTAATGAGAAAATAATCCAACATTCCCAATTCTTCCGTCAATTCGATTTCGTCGCCGTATTGTTTTTCAACGGCTTTTTGCACCGTCATGCCATTAGGAATTGTAACGGTAAAACCCTCCGCGCTTTTCTGCACTTCGAATATATCCGTATAATCGTTTTTTTCTTGCGTCGTACTATAAAATTGATAGTATTTACCGTCGAGTATAAAGCCAAAATCATTCGCAGGATTTGCCGTGATTTTTACCGTAAAGTCGACGGTTTTACCTGTTATCGATTTTACGGTAAATGAGCATTTCTGATTCGGAGATATCCATATATTGGAATTTTCCGTATTGTTATAATACTTTTGCCCGCCGTATTCCACATAATAATTTAAACCTTGCTCTTTAATCGCAAACTGTACAACTATACCCGCAACGCCGAGCAAAAGCAATACGACCAAAAGCCACGTTATAATTTTTACCATTCCATTTTTTACGCCGTTTGCTTTACTCATGTTTCACCGCCTTAAAATATGATTGCCGAATTATCTAAATCAATATTTGTAACGGTTGAAGTATTTGTATAGCCCGTTACAACAATTAAACTCAAATTCGTATAGGTACTATATTTACCCGTAAAGGTAACTTTTACAGTCCACAACTTTCCGACAGTAATATTGCTGAATAAACCTATAAGTTCCGCCGTTGTCTTGTCTTTTAAATATTCCGAACCTTGTCGGGTTTCAAAATAAAACTCTCTAAACTTTGAAAACAACGCTTTGTTGAATAAAATACTATCAGAAGAAATGTCATAACTGTCACCGTCATAGCCGGGACCATATGTCACCAACCTATCATTCAAAGTAAATGTATTTTCTGCGCCTGTCGTTTGCTCGCGGGTAAGTTCGACCTTATATTCAAAATCATCAGCCAATGAATAAACAGAGGATTTTGTACACGTTGCACTTACCGCACCGCCCATGCCCGTACCCGCAGGATTAAGTTCCCAAGTCACATTTGTTTGTCCACCTAAATTTATATTTAAATTACCGAACTTAACAACAGCGTTTTCTATTCTTTGCGCATAATCCACAGTACAACTTGCCGTAATCTCGGGCTTATCTTGCGAGGTTGCCGTAATTATGACTTGTTCCGCAAAGGCTTGCAAACAACTAACCGTTATTATTTTACTACCCGCAAGATCTTCGCCCGACTTCGTAAAAGTCACGTAGTCGGACAAGGTTTTACCCGTCGCCCACTCACTTTCAGGATTTTTAAAAGCATACGACCAGTCAATACCCGTGTTTTCGCCCTCGTTATTCGGGGACACGGTTGCAGTCAGCGTATAAGCCGTTTCAGCAAGAGGGGAAACGCCGTTTTCCGCATATTCGGATTTCGGAATACTTACGCTTTTGACCGTTATTCCGTTGCCCGTGCTTTCGCTAATAACCGCGCCGCCGTTCTCTTCGGGTAGGGGCTGTTCTTCTTTTTTGTCAAACCAACCGTAGGGATTCCAATTCTTGAAACCCTGCGTTATAGCCGCTGTAACAGCGACCGCCAACATGAGGACGGCAAGCAAGGTTGCAAACCATTTTATGCCGTCGCTCTTTTTATGTTTTTGTAATTCGTTTTTCATTTTTACCTTACCTTTTTTGTTTTGCTTTTTACATTGAATATAAAAGCGTAGGATCTATTGTTATATAAAAGCATGGTTCTGCCGTATCAAAATCCGTCGCGTCTAAAAGCGGGAAATATACGCGGTAAACAGGCATACCAAAATTTTTCATTGCGTTTATGATTTGTTCTTTACGCACGTTGTATTGAGGAAACACGGACAGAAACCAAGGCTTATTCAATAACGGGGGCAGTTCTTTATCTGTCGGATTAAACTCCATATTGAAATATGAATCTGCTTGGTCGCTAAAACCGAATTGCGAAAATTCGGAAATAAACTCACCGTTCGCTTGAAATAAAACCCTGTCAATCGCTTGCTTTTCGCAAGATAATGTAAATACTTCCGAATATTCACAATTTACGTTTAAACCCCATGCGCCTACATAATCCGGATTGACCTTAAAGGCTTGCGTTTCGGTTTTCGGCTCGCTTGAATATTTAGTCGGATAATACAAACGGATTCCGTCGGGCATAGTGCCGTTTTTAATTTCCATTGAAACGCCAAGCAGTTTTTGACGATAGTCCACCATACACGTTGCTTTCGCAAGGGGATTTTTTGTCGATACAACATTGATTGCTATTTGTTCCGCAAAGGCGTTTAAACATGATATCGTTACCGTCAAATTATCGTCGCTAATGGGAGTTAGCGTTATGTAATCGGAAACATTTTTCCCTTGCGCCCACGCGCTTGAATCGTTCACAAACGATATAGACCAATCCACGGACTTGTTGTCCGTATCTTCGGGTAAAACATTTGCGCGCAAGGTTACGCTTTGAATATCGGAAGAGGACGCATACGCGCGATTGAATATCAATCGTGACTGCATGGGATAAATCTTATCCCTGTCTAACGGATTGCCCGCGCCGTCCTCTGCGGCTACGTAGGTGCTTTCTGTCGCTTGCGGCGGGGATTGAAAAATTAAATACTCATAGCCGAACAATACTCCCACGCCCAAAGTAACGATAAACAATATCGCCGCGAATATTAAACTTGTAATTTTGTATTGTTCGGGGGCGGGTTTTCCACCCCCGTTTGCCGTTTTCATTCGCCACCGCCTTTTGCTTAAATAATCAAATCCGTATCGTCAAGAATAATTTCCGTAGGGATAATTTCAAGAGAATCCGCCATAAAATGAATCGGAACGTGTTTCGTGTAATTCGTATATTTACCCTTGATACCAAAATTGAAATAGAATAAACCCGAATCCAGATTTTCACCGAGCCAACGGCTATAAAGATTCAGCGAATCGAAAGTGTCTTTAACCGAGGCGCTATCAGAAACAACGAAGGCTCCAGACAGATAGTTTTCTACAAGTCCAATTCCAACAGAACCCGCCGTAAAAAATTCATCGCCCGTTGCCGTTTTTGCGGTTGCAAATACTTCCGTGTTTACATCAACAGATAAGGTAACCGAAAAAGTATCTTCTATCGTGAAATCCGTATAAGTAAAAGAATATGTATCTTCTCCACCGAATTCAAAATACAATGAAAACGGACACGTTACGGAATTTGCAAAAGCGTCAACAGTCATTGATTTTTCACCGCCAGACAAATCCACGGACGCAGAAGTAACCCGTTTTGCAAAATCAACCGAACAACCGACGATCATTGAACCGAGAGCGCTTTCAAATTCAGACGCTTTGTATATTTCTTCTATCGACATTCCATAAAACTTATCGGAGAGCCACGTCAATCCTGCGAGAATTTCTATCTGTTCACCGAAAGGTTGCAAACATTTTACCGTTGCCACGCTACTGCCTTCCGATTGCGGCGTAACAGTTACATAATCAGTAACTGTTTTTCCCGTCGCCCATGCGCTTTCAGGATTTTTAAAGATTGCTACCCAAGTAATTCTTTTATCTTCGGCATCATCGGGTTTCACGGTGGCGTGCAAGGTAACGCTGTCATAGGCACTTTCACCGTCCAAAGCCGCGACCGAGCGGAATGTCATTTGTTTGGGCATTTCATGGACTTCGCCGCCGTTCATCTCGTTGCCGCTTTCGTCGGTCACGGGCCCGCCGCCGTTCTCTGTCGTTTGCTCTTTTTTATCATCAGGCTTAAACTTATCCCAACTCTTAAAACCGTCCGAAAGAAACCCGACCAATGCCGCCGTTCCCGCTATTACAAGCACAAGCAGAACGGCAAGAATACTGTTCCACACTTTGCTTGAATTGTTTTTATATGCCATTTTCTTTTACCTCGTTTTTACCTGTTCACCGTGACCGTTACTTGCCCCGCATAGCCGAGGACTTCCGTCAAATCAACTTTGCCGTCATCGTCTGCGGTGGGAGTAATGACGATTTTCGCTGTTTCCGCATTTTCGGGAATTGCGCTTCCGTCAAAGTCTTTGGAAAGGCTTTCCGTTTTCGATATAAATTCATCTTTTGCGCCGTAGAAGTACAAAGTGTACGTTACCGTCGCGTCGTCCGCGATTTCGACTTTCAGTCCGTCCGTTGTGACTGCATTGCGCGTTACAATGGAAGTATCGCCGTCCGTCTTTTCGCCGCTATCGCCGAGTGTACCGATTATGTACTGTTCCGCGCCGATTTCCGTTACCGTCGTTTGTCTGTCCAACTTCACGAACAGCGTTACCGTAGTAGCGACAAGTCCGATGATGAGCAGAAACACGATAACCCATTTCACCATATCCGACGCTTTATGTTTGCTTAATGCCGATTTTGCCATTTTCCTTTTCACCTCTTAAAATTATTTTTTCTACCCTCGTTCGGGTATTCTTGCTTCCAAACCGTCCAACTTCAAGCCGCGTAAACCGACTGCGTAATAATCTGTTCCGTCATGTTCGATATGCGTTTTTACCCAACTCCCGCAGATTTTTATTTCTACGGGACTGCCGCTTGTCAATTCCGTCCATTCGTCCAATGCGAAACGCTTGCATTCGTTTTTATACAACGGCTTTCCTGTTTTCGAATTATCCATTTGTTACCTGCCTTTACGCTGTTCTTTTTGGCTGCGCTTATATTCGGCGTTTATCTTGTCCGCGCCGTCTTTCAACTGCTTTGCGCGCCGTAAACTGAACAAAGCGCTTTCTTTCGCTTTTGCCGCCATTTCATACGCGGTATCTACGTCGCTTTTTGTGATTTTGCGCCTTGCCATTACTTTTACCTCTTGCCAATAGAACTGCCGTCAAGCCGCGCTTTCAAGCCGTTGCGATAACCGTAATAAACAACCGCGTCCGATTTTGTCATATGCCCCCGTTCACGCTTTATTTCGGCACTAATTGCGCGAAAATTATTTTCCGCGTGAGGGTCATTGTATCCGTCAAGCCAATGCCGCGAATAATAACGCTGATTATCAGACACCGCCGAACTCGACGCGCGTTTTTTGTGATAATTTACACGTTCCGCAACCGAATATTTTCTTCGCTTCTTTGCCACTTTTATACCTCGCTAAAAATTTTTTGTTTGATTTCCCTGTACGTTTCTTTCGTTGCGACCAAGGAAAATTTTTCTTTCGGACCGCAACAACAAAAACTTTCCGTTTCAATCAATGCACAACCGTTTTCAAGTTCCGCTATCGAACGTATGCCTTGCAGAGGAAGTAAAAATCTGATGCCGTCATGAAAATCTGTCACTTCGATAAAATTTTTCATTTCGTTCACCCCGCAAAAGATTTCAATATCGGGGGAAGCCCGGCGAACTCGTCGAACGGTTCTTCATCGGCGGCAGGGTTACGCAAGTTCTCGATTTCCTGCAACAGCATTTCCCGTTCCGCTTCCAAATCGATTATCTTGTCGCAAAGCTCCCGCTTTGTCCATTTCTCGAAACGGAGATACTTTTCTTCCTGCGGCGGTTCTTCCGCTTCCGGCGTTTCCTCGTCGTTCTGTTGCGACGTCGCAACAAGACTTTTCTTATACTCCCGTATCCGCTTTATCGTCCAATCGGGCTTTATCGGCTTGCGTTGTTCGGACGTTAGGGGCAGCAGTTCGCAAAGCTGCGAATAACTATATGGCTCCCATTCCTTTTTGAAACCGCGCAGCCCCTCGCCGAACTCGTCCACGATATTCATGTAACGGCTTACCTGCGTTTTGTCCAAGCCGAACTCGTCGTAACAATACGCGAAAAAACATTCCGCGCTGCAATTATCGACCATACACGAAACACCTAACTTTTCACGGTCAAACGTCAACCGATATAAATTGCTCGAATATAGGTCAATTAAATGAACGCCGAGCCAAAAGAAGTTTGTTTTACTTGTTTCCAAATCTTCACGGACTTTTGCGGCGTAACTTTTCAATGCGTTCCATTCTTCCAAACCCTCGGCGCCGTAACGTCCCATAGACCGCTTTGCCTTAAAATCAATCATATCTCACCTCGTAAAACAAAACGGGGCTGTTTCATTCAGTTTTCCCCGATTGAAACAACCCCGATATTTCCTTTTATGCTTTCGCGCCCGTCTGCGCCGCTGTTGCTTCACGTTCAGCCACAAACCGCAGATAGCGGATATAGTTTTCCAATATTGCCCGATCGCTCGGTCTGCGCGTTGTCAGAGGGAAAGTCCACTCGAAACCGTCCTTTTCCACGACCGCTGAATACGTCCAATACTTTGTTACCTTGCCCGTATTCTCGTCGAAACGCTCCGCTTCTTCCGCTCGGAAAAGAACTTTCTTTACGCCGCCGTCGAACAGCTGTTCCAACATTTGATAACCCGCGACGTCCTTATCGCCCCGAACTTTCAACCCGACTTCCGCGACCTGTCCGCAGAATACGGCCGGGAGTACATATTCCCAATATTTCTTGCCGTCCGATTTGTTGGTATACGGCCTACGGTAGATATACAGTGCGGGCAGTTCTGCTTTCGTTTTCTTTTCCGTTGCTTCTTCCGTGTCGTTTCCGTTCAAACCCTTCTCGAAAGCTGCTTCCGCTACACTTACTACCGTTTCCGTCCGTTCGTCCTGCTTTGCCGCTTCAATCCCGTTCACGTTCATCTCTTCGGCTTTCTGTTCGTTCTCAACTACATTCTGTTCTGTTCTTGCCATTTTGCTGCTGTTTCTCCTTTGCGTATGGCCGCCGCCAAATAAAAATAACGTGTTAAAAGTGGATAACCCCTTTCGGGTTCCAACTTTTAACACGTCAATTATAATAAAACAGGCGAAAGCGCGTGCAAAACGTTTGACTATTCCCGAGAAATTTTCTACAATAGATAAAGCAAGGTCCGTACGCCGTTCGAGGTAAATCGATCGGCGCGTCGGGCGCAGTAGCGGCGTTTTATATGCCGTTTGTTTTACCGATTGCAAGCCCGACGGAACGTTTCGGGCGACACAAAGCGACTGTATTATTGGAGGTACACATGATAACTCACGGCAACGAGATCAAACTTTTCGCCGGCAATTCCAACCGCCCTCTGGCGGAGGCGATCGCCAAAAAGTTGAACACGGAACTGGGCGGCATCGACGTAGGCCAGTTCAGCGACGGCGAAATCAGCGTGCACATCGACGAAACGGTGCGCGGAAGGGATTTGTTCATCATCCAGTCCACGTCCGCTCCCGTCAACGATAACCTGATGGAACTTTTGATCATGATCGACGCGGCGAGAAGGGCAAGCGCGGGGCGTATCACCGCCGTCATCCCTTATTTCGGATATGCGCGTCAGGACAGAAAAGCGCGTTCGCGCGATCCCATTACGGCGAAACTCGTAGCCGACCTCATCACCGCCGCGGGCGCCGACAGGGTGCTCACCATGGACCTGCACGCGGCGCAGATACAGGGCTTTTTCAATATTCCGCTCGATCATCTGCTGGGAGGGCCCACCCTTTACAGTTATTTTAAATCCAAAAAGATCGTGGACGAAAACTTCGTCGTCGTATCGCCCGATATCGGCAGCGTGTCGCGTGCGAGAAACGTGGCGTCCAAACTCAACTGCCCGATGGCGATCATCGACAAGCGCCGTCCCAAGGCGAACGTCATGGAGGTCATGAACATCATCGGCGACATCGACGGCAAAAAGTGCCTGATGGTCGACGACATGATCGATACCGCGGGTACCATCTGCCAGGGCGCGCAGGCGCTCGCCGACCACGGCGCGAAAGAAGTGTACGCCTGCTGCACGCACGCGGTTTTAAGCGGTCCCGCCATCGAACGGCTCGCCGCCTCGCCCATCAAGGAACTGGCGATTTTAAACACCATCGATCTTCCCCCCGAAAAGATGCTGGATAAATTCAAGGTGATCTCCGTCGCGGATATCTTTGCCGCGGCGATCGAAAACGTATATCTTGACAAACCCATGTCCAAGATCTACGACTGACATAGAATTTCCGAAAAACCGCTTTTGGGCGGTTTTTTTTGGATAAGAGGACGAAATTATGTATTTAATCGTGGGACTCGGCAACCCCGAGGCCAAGTACGAAACCACCTTTCACAATATGGGCTTTCTCGCCGTGGGCGATGCTGCGGAAAAACTGGGCGTGAAATTCAAAAAAAAGGAATGCGAAGCGTCGGTGGCGGAGGCGTTCATCGGCGGAGAAAAAGTCGTTCTCGCCCGTCCCGTCACCTATATGAACGCCAGCGGGCGGGCGGTCAAACAACTCGTTTCCAAATACAAGATACCTTTGGAAAACCTCATCGTCGTCTATGACGATTACGATCTTCCGAAAGGGCATATCCGCATCCGCGCGAGCGGCAGCGCCGGTACCCATAACGGTATGCGCAGCATCATCGGCGAGTTGGGCACGGGCGAATTCGCGCGCGTGCGCGTGGGGATACGGGACGAAGAAGTCGATATCCCCATCATCCATTACGTTCTGTCCAACGTGCGAAAAGAGGATTATCCCCTGTTCGCGAAGGCGTGCTCGAACGCGGCGGAGGCCTGCATTGCGTTTGCCTCGGGCAAGGGCATCGAGCAGGTCATGAGCGAATATAACGGCAAATAAAACAAGACCCTGCAAACGTATTTTCCGCGGCGCGTACCTCGTGCCGCGGCGCTTGGGGTTACGGGAGTTTTTATGATACGCAATTTTTTCACGGCAGAACAACTGGGTCCTGCTTACAGCGAACTGAAAAATGATCTCCGCCTCGGCACGCCGACGGCGGTGTACGGCGTATCCGCTCCCCACAAGTGCCTGATCGCGCCGCTTTCGTGGGAAGGGCGGCTCGTCTACATAACCGACAACGCGCTCAGCGCCGCCTCCTGCGCCGCGCAGATCGCGGGATTTACGGGCGAAGAGCCCGCGCTGTTAACGGCAAAGGACGAGGTCCTTTTGTATAAGGACGCCGTTTCCAAGGACGCGCTGTTCAAGCGCATCAACGCCCTGTACAAGATCCAAAACGGCGCGCGCGTCGTCGTATGCGATATCGAGAGCCTGCTGCAACTCTTTCCCCGCCGCCTCGAATCGCTCGCGTTGGTCGTGGGGGAAGAAGTCGATTTTTCTTCCCTGCCCGAAAAACTCGTGAAGATGGGTTATACCCGTGCCGCGGCGGTGGAGAGTAAGGGAACGTTCGCTCTGCGCGGCGATATTCTGGATATTTTTCCCGTCAATGCGGAAAATCCCGCCCGCGTGGATTTTTTCGGGGACGGCGTGGAAAAGATAAAACCTTACAATTTCGTCACGGGCGAACGGCTCGCGCAGGCCGAATTTCTCGATATCGTCGCCGCGACCGACGTCACGATAAACGAAGGGGAAATTTCCGAGATCAAAGACGTTCTTTTCGACGAATTGTCGCGGATCCGCGACGCGCGCGCGTATGAACGGGCGCAGACCATCGTGGGGGAACTGTGCGCCAAACTCGAAGCGGGCGCGTCCTTCGCGGGCGCCTCTTTTTTCCTGCCTCTGCTCGCCTGCGGCGTGGATTTTTTCAATTTTCTGGGCGGCGACGCTCTCTTTGTGTATGACGAGAGCAAACTCGTATACGATAAGTTGGAGGCGATATACAAGGAGCACGAGGAGCGGTTGGCAAATCTGATGCTGGGCGGCGAGGCGTTTTCTTTTTCGCGCTATCAACTCGCGGATAAACAGGATTTTCTGGCGGAACTTGCCGCGCGGCGCTCGCTCGCGTTGCAGACGTTCGCTTCCCGCAGTTACTTTTTCGAGCCGCTGAAAACGTATAACTTTCATTCCTCGCCCGTGGGCAGATATCTCAACGGGTTCGTCAATCTCGTCACGGATCTGAAAAGTTGGCGCGCCGACGGTTACCGCGTCATGCTCTATTGCGGCAATTCCTCCCGCGCGCAGAAAATGCGCGAAATGCTGTCCGACGAGTATATCGACGCTTCCGTTCTGCCCGAAAAATTGTCCGCGTTCAAGGGTGTCGCAGTGCTGCAATCGGAACTCGGGCACGGGCTCATTCTGCACGAGAACAAACTCGTCGTCATCGGGACGGGCGATCTGTACACGAAATCGCCCGTATCCAAGCGCATCCGCAGAAAGAGAAACGATCTGTTTACCTCGCCCGAGATCGGCGATTACGCCGTGCATGAAACGCACGGCGTGGGCAAGATCGTCGGTACGAAAAAGATCGAAACGACGGACGGCACAAAGGAATACATCGCCCTCGAATACCGCGGGGGGGACGTTCTGTACGTGCCCGTCGAGCAGATGGACATTCTCTCCAAATATATGGGCGAGGACAGCCCGTCTTTGAGCAAGATCGGCGGCGCGGAGTTCGAACGCGTCAAACAGCGCGTCAAAGCGTCGCTCAAAGCGATGGCGTTCGATCTGAAACAGTTGTACGCCGAGCGCTCGGAAAAGCACGGATTCGTGTTCTCTCCTTATCCCGAGATGATGGAAGAGTTCGAAAACGCTTTCGAGTTCGAAGAAACGCCCGATCAACTCGCCTCCGCGGAGGAGATCAAGGCGGATATGTGTTCGCCCAAGGTGATGGACCGCCTTCTGTGCGGCGACGTCGGATACGGCAAGACGGAAGTCGCTTTCCGCGCGGCGTATCTTTGTATCCTCAACGGCAAGCAGGCGGCGCTCATGTGTCCGAACACCATCTTGTGCCAACAGCATTTCGAAAACGCCGTCAGGCGCTTTTCGCCCTTCGGCGTAAACGTGGAAGTGCTCAATCGTTTCAAGAGCCCCGCCGAGCAGGATAAGGTGCTCGCCCGCGTCAAAAACGGGGAGGTAGACCTTCTCATCGGCACACACCGCCTGCTCTCGAACGACGTAAAATTCAAAGACCTCGGGCTTCTCATTCTCGACGAGGAACAACGCTTTGGCGTAGAGCATAAAGAAAAGATCAAAAACATGAAGAACGACGTGGACTGCCTGACCATGACGGCGACGCCCATTCCGCGCACGCTGCATATGTCGCTCTCCGGCATCCGCGATATTTCCACCATCGAAACGCCGCCTACGACGCGGCTGCCCGTCCAGACGTACGTGGTGGAGGAAACGGAAACGCTCATCCGCGACGCGTGCCTTCGGGAACTCGCCCGCGGCGGGCAGGTGTTCATTCTTTATAACCGCGTGGAAACGATCTTTTCCTTTGCCGCCAAAATCAAGGAGATCGTGCCCGAAGGCAAGATCACCGTTGCGCACGGGCGCATGGACAGGGAGGTTTTGGAAAACGGCATCCTCAAATTTTACGAAGGGGAGAGCAATATCCTCATTTCCACGACCATCATCGAAAACGGCATCGACCTTCCCAAAGCCAACACGCTCATCGTCATCGATAGCGACAGGCTGGGCATTTCCCAACTCTATCAATTGCGCGGCAGGGTGGGGCGCGGCGCGCTCCTGGCGCACGCGTATTTCACGTTCAAGCCCGAAAAGGTCATGACGGAAAAGGCGGGCGAGCGGCTGAAAGCGATCATGGAATTTACCGAACTCGGTTCGGGCTTTAAGATCGCCATGCGCGATCTGGAGATCCGCGGCGCGGGCAATGTTCTGGGACGCGAGCAGCACGGGCATATGGACAAAGTGGGCTACGAGTTGTACGCAAAACTTTTGAAGGAGGAGATGACGGGCGTCGAACAGACGGTGGCGGAACTGGATATCAAGGCGGACGCCTATATTCCCGAAAAGTACATCGAGGCGAGCGCCTCGCGGCTGGATTGCTACAAGCAGATCGCGGAGATCCGCGGCGTGGAGGATTACAAACGCGTCTGCCTTTCCATCGAGGAAAATTACGGAAAACTGCCCAAAGAGGTGCTCAATCTTTTAATTATAGCCGTGCTGAAATCGTACGCGGCGAAACTGAATATCCGCAAGATCGCCGTCAGCAGCGCGGGGGGCGAGATCGTCCTGCCCTCGGTGCAAACGCTCGCGGACGGTAAGTTTTCCGCCGCGCTGGACGCGTTTGCGGGAAAGGTGCGCCTCGATATGTCCAAAAATCCCGCGGTCCTGTTCCGCCCCGAAAGCGACGCGCAGAAACTCATGCTTTCCATGACGAAATTCTTGAAATCCGCCGCGGGCACGGCGCTTTGAAACGCAAAATATCGTAAATGACAAAATTTTAACGAGTTTTTCATCAAATACGATTGCTTTTCATCTCAAAATAATATATAATTGTTTATATTGCGATTTAACGGAATTCGGAGTAGATTCTATGAAGAAAAAACTGATCAAAATTTTAACTTTAATCTTGGTGACGGCGTTTGCGCTGGGTTGTTTTGCGGGGTGTCGTATCATTACGACCGATAACCGCAAGGACATGGAGCAAGTGGTCGCCGAGGTGAATATCGGCAAGGACAAGACCGCGCTGAAGGACACGTTTGAAAGCGTATTTTTCGGAGAGGATTTTAACCTCACCGACGAGGACGTGGATAAAATCGTGACTACCGCGGAAGTTTCCAAACTCGATCTCGTTTCCTATTTCATCAATTACGGATACAGCATGTTGCAGTCGGGACAAGCGTCCTCCTATGCAGACGTATTCGAAACGCTGATGAATTCGCTGACCAGCCGTAAAATGATGTTGCAATTCGCGACTTTGTACTACCTCAACGCGGGCAAAGTAGTCGTCGATGCGGACAGCGTTCCCGATGATGATAAAGAGGGCGCGGTCATCACGGACGGAACCATCGAGATCGTTTCCGACATCAGTGTAGAAGGCTATCTCAAAGCGGCGGACAAGAGCGAAAACGACGCGCTGAGATATCTCATTTCCGATAACAATTACAATTATGCGCTGTACGGTTTGCGCCAGAGCGTGAACAACGCGCTCGATTCTTACGAAAAGGCGATCATCAAAAACGAAGACGACAGTTCTTCCTCTTCGGAAACGGACAGAGCCATCCCTACGGGCGCCGATACGGAAGAAACGAATTCCTATCCCAAGAACGCTGAGGGCAACGTCGACTATCAGATCTATACGGGCTACAACACCGCGGACGAATGCGGCGAATACGAGAAAGTGGAGGGTTCCACCGTCGTAACCCGTAAAAAAGCCTATAATAAATTCATCAAAGCGCTGGAAAACAACTACATGCTCGGCGAAGAGGACGATATCACCGACGTTGAAAAACTTCCTTACTTCGCCACCGAAATGAAGAATCAACTCGAACAGATGATCATCAACAACTTCAGCGATACGCTGCAGATCTCCATGACGAGCGCGATCGAGGAAGAAAATCTCGGCAAAAAATATAACGAAATCGTCAACGGACAGAAATCTATTTTCACGAGCGTGAGCGATTACACGACTGCGCTCGACAGCGTATCCGACGACACGTTCATTTTGTATTCCCCGCAGAGCGGATTCGGGTTCGTGTACAACACTCTGCTCCCGTTCAGCGCGGGACAGTCCGACGCGCTTGCCGACTACAATAACAGACTTTCCAACAATGTAATCAATCAGTCCGAATATTATTATTACAGAAATCAACTCTTATCCGAGGTGGAGGCGACCGATCAGCGCGCTTCCTGGTTCAACGGCGCAACCGATTACAGTTATCAGGCGACTGGCGAAAATTATTTCGGAAATTCCGATTATCTCTTCTTTGAAGACAATGCGGGCAAGATCGATAAATACGATTCTTACTACGCTTACAACGGAAAAGTTACCAAAAACGACGACGATACCTACACGCTCGAACCCAACCCCATTACCATCGACGGTTTCATCACTGAAATGCAGGGTTATTTGGATTTTGTGCTCGGAAAAACCGGCAGCGTGACGGGTAGCAAGACTGCCGATTTCTACAAAGAACAGAATTATTATAAGACGGAAAACGGCAATCAGGTCATCGACTATTCAAAACTCGTCTACTATAAGGGCAAGGTGAACGGCGTATCGGAGGTTTCCAAAGACAATTATTTTGTGAAGGACACCGTCGCCTATAAAGCGCTCTCCGCAATGAATGCTTTGCAGTTCGCTTACACGACCGATACCGCGATCCTCAATAAATATCTCGGCTATTCCGTAGCGGGCAAGGGCAATTCCACCAGTTACGTGAAAGAGTTCGAATACGCGGCGCAGACTGCTTTGCAGGAAGGGGCGGGTGCCATCAGCATCGTCGCGACCGATTACGGCTGGCACGTTATTTACGTGACGTACGTCTTCGGCGAGGGCAACACCTATCAGGATTTCAACTTTGCCGACCGAAACAAAGAGGGCACGTTCTCGTATCAGTTCTACAATGCTTATAAGAACGTCATCGCCGACGATTACGCGACGACCAAACAGAGCGAGGTGACGACCATTCTCCAAGACAGTTCCGTCACCGTATACAAAAACCGCTACAAAGATCTGAGCAATCTCGATCAGTAACAAAAAAATAAAAAGCGCCGAAATTTCGGCGCTTTTTTGATTGCCAAAAATAAAAAAATGTTATATAATAATTACGCTGAATGCGGGAGTCGCCTAATGGTATGGCGTCAGCTTCCCAAGCTGATTCCCGCGGGTTCGATTCCCGTCTCCCGCTCCAAAAAAAATCGGTTAAACATTTGTTTTGACCGATTTTTTGTTGTTTTTAAGGCGTTTTAAAACCTTGCCCCAATTTTATTGCTTAAACACTTGACAGGAAGCATGACAAAGAAGTATAATAGTTGTATATCAAACAATTTGGCGTCGAATGGAGATGAAATGAAAAAATTGATCGGGGCGGAAGTCAAGTCGCTGCAAAATATGGTATCGCGGCATATCGAAAATAAAGAAAAGGAGATGGGGAAAGACCGCGTGTCCGCACCGAATTTATTCATACTGAAATTTTTACAAGAAAATGAAGGGAAAGAGGTATTCCAGCGCGATCTGGAAGAGGTTTTGGAAACGACGAAATCGACTTGTTCAAAGGTCATTTCGACGATGGAAAGCAAGGGATTTCTGAAACGCGAATCGGTAGCGGACGCCCGTTTCAATAAGATATCTCTGACGCCGCTGGGCAGAGAAATCGTAAAGACCGCGGACGTGCATATGGAAGAATTCGAGTCGAAATTGAAAAGAGGATTGACCGACGAGCAATTGGAAACCTTTTTTTATTGTATTGAAACGATGAAAAGAAATATTTCGCAAAAATAAATTTTACCGTCCCGAAAGGGGCGGAAAAAAACGGCCATATTGTTTGATATAAAACTATTTGACGTAAAACTAATTTAGGAGGAGAAAATGAATACGGTAAAATATTTGCTGCGTTCTCTGCGGGAAAATAAAAAAGCCGCGGTACTGAGCATGAGTTTCGTAACTTTGGAAGTCGTCTGTGAATGCATACTGCCCTTCGTCTTGGCAAAACTGATAGACAGCAGCGGCGTGGAGTGGAAAAGTTTATTGCTGTACGGCGGCATACTTGCGGCGCTTGCCGGGGTATTGCTCGCGTCGGGAATATTATCGGGAAAGTTCTGCGCGCGGGCGGCTGCGGGATTTTGCGCGAATCTGCGTGAAGATATGTTCGGAAAAGTACAAAATTATTCCTTTTCCAACATTGACAGATTTTCCGCTTCGGGATTGGTGACGCGTATGACTACGGATATAACGAATATTCAGAACGCGTTCAGCATGATCATCCGAATTGCGGTACGCGTTCCCCTGATGATGGTGTTTTCGGTCGTGATGGCGTTTGCGGTAAGCCCGTCGCTGGCATGGATATTCGTTGCGTGTATCCCCGTGCTCGGCGGGATCATAGTCCTGATTTTATTGAAATCTTTCCCGTATATGACGCGGGTATTTAAGAAATACGACAGACTGAACGCATCGGTGCATGAGAACGTAAAGGGCATCCGCGTCGTCAAGACCTATGTGCGCGAAGAGTATGAAAATGTTAAATTTGCGCGCGCGGCGGACGACGTATGCAACGATTTTGTTCGCGGCGAAAAAATTATCGCATGGAACACGCCCGCCGTAAACCTATTTATGTACGCCTGTTACATCGTTATTTCCGTGCTCGGCGCTTACGTCATCGCGGGGCGGCTGCCTTGGGGCAGTCTGACTACGGGCGAACTTTCTTCCCTGATATCCTACGGCATCAATATTCTGTCCGCACTCATGATGCTGAGCATGATCATCGTTATCATATCCATGTCAGCGGCGTCCGCACAACGGATCGCGGAAGTTTTGCGGGAAGAGAGCGCGATCATAACGCCCGAAAAACCGATCACGGAAATCGAAGACGGCACGATCGATTTTGAAAACGTATATTTTGGTTATTCGGGCGAGGGAAACTATATCCTCGAAAATATCGGGCTGCAAATCCGGTCGGGGGAAACGCTGGGCATCATCGGCGGTACGGGTTCGGGCAAGACTTCTCTCGTCAATCTCATATCACGACTATACGACGCAGCCGCTGGCTGCGTGAAAGTGGGCGGGATCGACGTAAGGGAATACGATTCCGCAAGCCTGCGCCGTAGCGTGGCGGTGGTGTTGCAGAAAAATGTGTTGTTTTCGGGCACGATCAGGGAGAACCTGCAATGGGGCGACGCGGCGGCTTCGGAGCAAGAGATGCAAAGGGCCTGCGAGATCGCGCAGGCGGACGGATATATCCGATCTTTTCCCGAAGGGTACGACACTTATCTCGAAGAAGGCGGCGTTAATCTTTCGGGCGGACAGAAACAGCGTCTGTGCATTGCGCGCGCTCTGCTGCGGAAACCGAAAGTTCTGATCCTGGACGACTCGACCAGTGCGGTCGATACGAAGACGGAGGCGCTGATACGCAGGGGACTGAAAAACTATCTTCCCGAAACGACCAAAATCATTATCGCGCAGAGGATCTCGTCCATACAGGAAGCGGATAAGATACTCGTACTCGAAAAGGGAAGGATAGACGGCGTCGGTACGCATGCAGAACTTATGAAAAGCAATGCGATCTATCGGGAAATATACGAAACGCAGAACGGAACGGGAGGCGGCGGCAATGCGTAAAAAATCGAATTCGGAAATGAAGAGACTGATCGCGTACATATTCGGGCACAATAAACGGGAAATGCCGCTCGTCATCGTCTGCTTGTTTTTTGCCGCGGTTGCGTCGTCCGCATCGGGAGTATTTCTTTTTCTTATCATCGAAAACGTGATTACGCCCGCGATATCAGATGGTTTTTCTTCGGTTTCGTCCGTACTGAACGCGCTGATCGCAGCAATGGTCGTCGTGTACGGCGTCGGTGTTTCAGCCTCCTGGATATACGCGCGGATCATGGCGAAAGTGGGGCAGCGAACGCTCAACAGATTGCGGAAGGATATGTTCGCCCGAATGGAAACGCTTCCGATTTCGTATTTCGACCGAAACAAGCACGGCGACATTATGTCCCACTATACAAACGATATCGACGCGATAAGGCAGTTTATCTCGCAGAGTATGGTGCAGATCATTAACACTGCTTTTACGCTGTTCATACTTACGATCGCAATGCTCTGTATTTCGGTGTGGCTGACGTTCGCGGTATATTTTTGCGCGGCGGCAATGCTCTTGGTCATCAAAAAGATCGGCGGAAAATCGGCGGAAAGTTTCGTCGGACAGCAGCAGAGTACGGCGAAACTCGAAGGTTTTATCGAAGAGATCATGAACGGTGAAAAAGTCGTAAAGGTATTTACGCACGAGAGGGAAACGATCGCGGATTTCAAACGGCTGAACGGCAGGGTGAAAGAGGATTCGGGCAGGGCGAACGAATACGGAAACATCGTCATGCCCGCGCTGAGCGGGATCGGGAATTATATGTATGTGCTTCTGGCGATCCTCGGAGGCGTGATATTGCTGATACCGGGTGCGAAGAACCTTACCTTGACGGGTATGTCGGCGATGTCGGCGGCGGTCGTAGTGTCTTTTCTTTCCATGTCGCGGCAGTTCGGACAGTCCGTGGCGCAGGTATCACAGCAGACTTCCATGTGCGCAATGGCGTTTGCGGGTGCGGGTCGCGTATTTACGCTGATCGATGAAACGCCGGAAACCGACGAGGGATACGTAACGCTCGTGAATGCCAAATTTTCCGCAGACGGCGCGCTCGAAGAATGCCGAGAAAAGACGGGAATGTGGGCATGGAAACATCCGCACGGCGACGGTACCGTTACGCTGACGGAACTCAAAGGCAATATAGTGCTCGATCACGTTGATTTTCGGTATGACGAATCGCATACGGTACTGCGGGACGTCTGCATCACGGCGAAAGCAGGCGAGAAAATTGCGTTTGTCGGTGCGACGGGCGCAGGGAAAACTACGATTACGAATCTTATCAACCGATTTTACGATATAGCGGACGGCAAAATACGGTATGACGGCATCAATATCAATAAGATCGGAAAAGCGGATTTGCGCAGATCGCTGACCGTCGTACTGCAGGATACCAACCTGTTTACGGGCACGGTGATGGAGAACATACGATACGGCCGACTTGACGCGACGGACGAAGAAATTTACGCGGCGGCCAAGACGGCGAACGCCTACGATTTTATCATGAAATTGCCCGACGGATTTAAAACGATGTTGTCGTCGGACGGCGCGAACCTGTCGCAGGGACAACGGCAACTGATATCCATTGCGCGCGCGGCGGTCGCCGATACGCCCGTTCTGATACTCGACGAGGCGACGTCGTCCATCGACACGCGCACGGAAAAGATCGTACAGGCGGGGACGGACAGGCTGATGGAAGGAAGAACGGTATTTGTCATCGCACACCGCCTTTCGACAATCTGTTCCAGCGATAAGATCATTGTACTCGATGGCGGTAAGGTCGTCGAGGAAGGCTCGCACGAAGAATTGCTTTCGAAAAAAGGTCAGTATTATCAACTCTACACCGGAGCCTTTGAATTGGAATAAGACGAATTTGAAACGCAGCCGGATAAAGTTAAAAAGCGGGAACTTGCAATCAAGTTCCCGCTTTTTATAATTATTCGATTCACGGTTAAAATAAAACAACCATCCGTATTCCCCTGAGGCGGATGGGTATTCTTTTCATTATCTTTTTTTATAGCCGCATTTGGGGCAAACGCCGTTTTCGTTCAGGGCAATTCCGCAAAGAGGGCAGCGGTCTATACTTTTATCGGGGGTAAACTCTTCGGAAGCGCCGTTTACGCCGCTGGTAAAGGTGATTTTCGCGATGTTGAGTTTATCTTTTAACAGTTCGTAAACCATTTTGATCATGCCCTCGACGGTCATGGTTTCTTTTGTGACGACCAGCCGGCATTCGGGATACGCCGTGGCAAGCGCGGTCTTGAACGCAGGGCCTTTTTGCTTGTTGGTCGGCGCGCCGCCGCGGATACCTTGCTCGTCGTAAACTTTGAGAACGGCGGGAAGCAGAGGATCGTCTTCTCTCAAAATGAGAGCGTGATCGAAGTTTTGCAGAACTTCCCAAGCGGTTTTATAGATCTCGTTGCAAGGGAACACCATGTTCACTCCGTTTTCGATCGTATCCGCAACCTCGATCGTCAAAATGCCCGTGTGTCCGTGCAAATACTGTGCTTCGCCTTTAAAGCCATAGAATCTGTGCGCGTATTGCAGTTGTATTGTCGTAAAACTTTTCATGAATTTTCTCCTGTATTTTTATATTTACGGAAAGGGGGAATTTCCGCGGGAATCATATTTATCACGATTTAATCCTTAATAATATTTATTCTTAATTAAGATTATATCATACTATTTTGGTTTTGTCAATATTTGGATGGAAACTAAAATATAATTTCTTGCGAAGGCACGTACGCTGCAAAAATGATCGTGTTGGGACGGGCATAAATCGGCGCCCGTAAATCAGCCCGACTGAAAGGCTGTTTTTTGGGAAAAGAAAAAGATGACGTGATCGGGCGAAAATGCTATGAGGTGATACAGGGCAGAGATTCTCCCTGCCCTTTTTGCCAATCGGTTTTTAACGGAAGATAAGTTTTACGAATGGGAATACAACACGATATGTACAGTACCGAATACAAATTGGCGAAAAAAGACATCGAGCGTGAAAATCTGCTGCGCACGATTCCCAGCGGGTTTGCCCGTCTGGACGCCCGCAAGAACGGTAAAGTGATTTGGTACGGCGCAGGTGGAACTGCATTCGAAATTCCGCTATCTTCACCCCGAAGATTGACCAAAGACCGCGAAGAACAATTCCGCATATCATATTTGCGTATAAATTAGTTATTGACGCGCAATAATTTTTATGCTATACTAAATCAAATGGTAAATCGCTCTGACCCCGCGGGCAGGCTCGAAAGTCCCGCACTCCAATTTATAAGCCGCTATTTTCTGCTCGCTTCGGCGGTGGCGTTTTTCGGCTGGCTGTTCGAAACGATGAGTTTTGTGATCTTGTGGGAACCGCAGGATCGGGGTATGCTCACGCTCCCGTTCTGCTATCTCTACGGCTCTATCGTCGTGGTGATCTGGTTTGCGCTCGGCACGCCTTTTGCGGGGAATATGGGGAAACTGTATCAAAAATGCAGGGGAGAAACGCCCTCCCTCGTCCGCAGGATCGGCGCAGCCGCGCTGTCGGTGGCGGTCTATTTTGTCGCGGTCACGGTTCTTTCCACTTTATTAGAACTGATCGTGGGGTTGATTTTTATGAAAGGGCTAGGTATACCGCTCTGGAGTTATAAAAATTTCGACCATACGTTCATGGACATCATATGTCTGGATTTTTCGCTTTTATGGGGCGTGCTGATCACCGTAGGTATGTGCACGCTCTGGCCGTTCCTGCAATTTCTGGAACGTAAACTTTCTCCGAAAGCGCGCGCCGTGGCCGCCATCGTGCTCGCGGTGCTCGTCGTCTGCGACTTCGCGTTCAACGTAACTTACTTTGCGGTTACGGGTTTGCATTTCGATCTGTATTAAAAAAGCAAGCGTTACGCTTGCTTTTCTTGTTTGATCCGGATATGCACGTCGTCCAACTGTTTTTCCGAAACTTCGGCGGGCGCGTTCATCATCAAATCTTTTGCGTTTTTATTCATGGGGAAGGGTATGATCTCGCGGATATTGGGTTCGTCCAGCAAGATCATCACCATGCGGTCGACGCCCGGGGCGATTCCCGCGTGCGGGGGCGCGCCGAACGAGAATGCGTGATACAGCGCGGGGAATTTGGCGATGACGTCCTCTTTCGTGAGGCCCACCATGTCGAACGCTTTGAGCATGATCTCGGGGGAGTGGTTACGCACCGCGCCCGAAGAAAGTTCTATGCCGTTGCATACGAGATCGTATTGGTATGCGAGGATTTCCAGCGGGTTCTGCTTTTCCAGCGCTTCCATGCCGCCCTGGGGCATGGAGAAGGGGTTGTGGCAGAATTCCAACTGTCCGCTCTCTTCGCCGATCTCGTACATGGGGAAGTCCACGATCCAACAGAACTCGTACTTGTTTTTTTCCGATAAAGACTCGATCGCGTTGCCCAGCATATTGCGCATTACGCCCGCGGGTTTATAGACGGCATTGCCGTTCTCCGCTACCATAAAAACGGCGCTGCCATTCGCGAGATGCAGTTTTTCGATGAATTCGTCCTTGCGGGGCGCCAGAAATTTCGCGACGCCGCCCGTCAGTTCGCCGTTGTCCAGTTTGCACCAGAACATTTTGCTTCCTGTGTTTTTTTCGAAATCCGCGGCGAGAGTGTCGATGAACTTTCTCGTTTTATCGAATACGGGCACGACGATCGCTTTGATCGTCTTTCCTTCGAAGGGGGCAAACCCGACGTCGTTGAAATCCGTCAGATCCTCTAACACCGCTTTGATGCGCAGATCGGGTTTGTCCGAACCGTACTTTTCCAGCGCCTCGCGGTAGGATATCCGACGGAAAGGGCCTTTTGCGGCGGGATACTTTCCGAATTTCGAAAAGATGGGGGGCAATACTTCTTCCAGAACCGCGAAAATGTCCTCCTGCGTCGCAAACGCCATTTCCATATCCAGTTGATAGAATTCGCCGGGGGAACGGTCTGCGCGCGCGTCCTCGTCGCGGAAACAGGGCGCGATCTGGAAATAGCGGTCGAAGCCCGAAGCCATCAAAAGTTGTTTGAACTGCTGGGGCGCCTGCGGCAGCGCGTAAAATTTCCCCGGATAGATACGGCTGGGCACGAGATAATCGCGCGCGCCTTCGGGCGAAGAGCAGGTTAGAATGGGTGTTGTGATCTCGATAAAGCCCTGCTCGGTCATGGCCGCTCTGAGCGCCGCCACGATCTTCGAGCGCATGATGATTTTATTTTTGACTTTGGGATTGCGCAGATCTAAAAAGCGGTAGGAAAGCCGCATGTCCTCGGAAACCTCCAGCGACTTTTCGATCTCGAATGGAAGATTTTCCGTGCAAAGCCCGAGCACTTCCACGCTGTCGGGCACGACTTCGATCTTGCCCGTGGGGATGTTGGGATTGACGCTGCTGCGCAGGCGCACCGTGCCTTCGACCGCGAGCGTGCTCTCTCTCTTGACTGCGCGCACCTTCTGCAAGGTTTCGGCGTCCTCGACGACCACCTGGGTAATTCCGTAAAAATCCCGCAGTACGAGAAACGCGAGACTGTTGCTTACTTCGCGCAGATTTTGCATCCAACCGACGATGCGCACGCGTTCGCCCGCGTTTTTCTCGTTCAACTCGTTGCAGTTATGTGTTCTGGACTGAACCATGTCGTTCTAACCTCTCCAAAATGTTCTTATTCTTCAATATTTTAGCACAAAGTAAAATAAAAGTCGAGTGAAAAGCGCGCCTTCGCTTTCCGAATTCAATAAATTCTCTTGACAGAAACGGGGTGGCTGTTATATAATAATGTAAATCAATGTGGAGGGGTTTTGTCGTGCGGCAAACCCCTTTTTTCGTAAAAGAGGTGTCGCATGAATATCATGATAGCGGGATTGGGGCTCATCGGCGGTTCGATGACGCTCGCCCTCAAAACCGCGGGCATACAATCGGACGGGTTCGACAGGGAAGACGTGCTTTCCTATGCCTTGCAGGAAAATATGATCGCGCGCGCCGCGCGCGATTTTATGGAGTATGACGTCGTATTCGTTGCGCTCCCGCCCAAGGCGGCCGTGCGTTTTCTTACGGAAAATTCCTTCAAAAAAGGTGCCGTCGTCGCGGACGTATGCGGCGTGAAAGGCGCGATCGAGCGCGCCGTTTCAGATAAACCGCGCGATTACCGCTACGTAGGCTGTCACCCGATGGCGGGAAAAGAAGTATCTGGCATCCGCAATGCGGACGCCTCGCTTTTTCGCGGCGCGAGCATGATCCTCGTCGAAAACGATCGGACGGATCCGGCCGCTGCGGAAACGATCGCCGCGCTCAGCGTTTCTATGGGATTCGGCCGCGTCATCCGCTGCGACAGCGATTATCACGACGCGAAGATCGCCTACACCTCGCAACTCGCGCATATCGTGAGCAACGCGTACGTCAAGAGCCCGACGGCGGATGGCTACCGCGGCTATACGGGCGGTTCCTTTCAGGACATGACGCGCATCGCGGGCGTGGACGAAAAACTGTGGACGGATCTGTTTTCCGCCAACCGCGAAAAAATACTTTACGAACTGCGCCTGCTCATTTCCGAATTGGGAGAGTACGAGCGCGCTCTCTCGGCGGGGGACGATAAGGCACTGGAAGCGCTCCTTCGGGCGGGAAGATTAAAAAAAGAGGAATTAGATAGACAGAAAAGGCTATAAAGTCTTTTTATCCGACACAAATGTAAAAAATCGTTAAAATATTTACAAATGTAGTTTTATGTGTTATAATGGAATAAATTGAAATTCGGGATACCGGATTTTGCACGGTAAAAACAAGGATGAATGATAACAGAATGAAGAGAGTGCGCGTTATGCTGGAGACGCGATCGGACGGCGGCGGAGAAACGCTGGACGGAAAAGGCGGATACGAGTTTCGTAAATCGGGTAGCCGCCTGTATTTCACAGCGGATGGCGCCTCTTTCGAATTGCTTACGGGCAATGATTTGAGAATCGTGCGAAAGGGAGAGGTTTCCTATGAGTTGCGCTTTTGCGTCGGCGAACCGACAGAGTGTTTCATCGAGACGCCCTACGGAAATATTCATGCGGCTGTTCGAACGGACAGTATGCAAATAAATTGTTCGCCCTCGCATGCCGAAATTAATGTCGAATACACCCTTGGGATCGGAGGGGGAAGTTCGGCACATTCGATGCGTTTCGCGGTCCTCCCGTATTTCAATAAATAACCATCGGGAGAAAGAGGTATGAAGTTGTACTATTTGGGACATTCTTGCAGTGAGTCGGAATTTGTCCCGCGCGGACAAGACGAAATCCGCAGAAACCGGTATATCGTGATAGAGGGGCAATGGCTATGAGTAAGAATCCGTTGGAAAAATATGCGAAACTGTACGATTATCTGAAAAACTTTTCCGTCTATGAGGAGCGGAACATCGCGCGCGAGATCGGCGTGCCTTCCCCGACCACAAAGACGAAAAACGAAAACATCGATTATATCGTCAATATCTGCGCGGGACTGAAAGAACCCTCGCCCAGAAGCAATAAGGGCGCGCCCACGAAATCGCTGTTGGTCGATAAAAAATGGCTGGAAGACATCCGCTCTCTCACCGACCAGATCCGCGAAAAGGAAACGTACCGCGAATCCGATTCGGACGAAAGGATCCACGTGAGCGACAGCGGCCATACCTTGCGTTTCGGCTACGGTTCCGATCTCGCGTCGGGCTATCTCGACAGCGATCCCGCGTCGGGTAAATTCTGTCTCGTCTACAATCGCAAGGGCTCTATTTTTTCGGACATCAGCGTCCCCAAAAACCTCGTCGCGCTGCACGATCTTCGCCGCGGCGATAAAGTGAGCGGATATCTGCGGGACAATGCGGACGGCGGCGAACTCGCGCAGGTGGAAAGCGTCAATTCGCTTTTGCCCGAGGAAGTGCGTTCCCGTCGGCGGTTCGAAGAATTTACGCCCTGTTTTGCGAACGAGATCGTCCGTTTAGGCAAAAAAGAGCCGCCGCTTCGCGCTCTGGATATTTTAAGCCCGCTCGGCAAAGGGCAGCGCGTCCTCATATCGGGGCCCGCTTCCTCGGGCAAGAGTTATCTCATAAAACAGATGGTATCTTCGCTCACGCAAGGCGACGCGAATCTCGACGTCATCGTGCTGCTGCTCGCCGCGCGGCCCGAAGAAGTGACGGCGTTCCGCAAGATCGTCCGTCACGGAGAACTTTTGTTTACGGCATTCGATATGCCGGAAAGGGTACAGATGCAGGTTGCGACGCTCGCTTTCGAGCACGCCAAGCGCCAGTCTGAATACGGCCGCGACGTCATTTTATTCGTGGACGGCATGACCGACCTCGTGAACGCTTTCTCCGAGCGTGCTCGTACCAACGAAAACGGCGAGCGGTGGTTTTCTTCCGTGGAAGCCAAGCGTTTTTATGCGCTTGCGCGCAATTTCGAGGAAAACGGTTCTCTGACGATCGTCGCCTCCATGCGTACGGACGAAGAGGATGCCCGCATACAGAATATTTATAAGGAACTGAAAAGCGCCGCGAATAAGGAACTGCGCCTTTCGCTCTCCCTTCGGGAAAAAAGGATATTTCCGCCCGTCGATTTCGCAAGATCGCGCTCGTATAACGATGACGCGTTGCTTTCGGAAGCGGAGTTGGACTGTATGGCGCGCGTTAAAAAATCGCTCGTTGACGACGGTGCGCTCGCGGAGTTTTACCGTACGCTCGCGGAAACGGACGACGATCAGGAATTCCTGCTGCGTTTCGCCGCGCAGGAATAAAACCGATTCGAGGGATTTGTTATGACTGACTGGTACATGGGGTTCGATCTGGGCGGCATGAGCGCCAAGGCGGGGCTGTTCGATCAAAAGGGGCAATGCCTTTATAAATGTACGGCCGCGACTTCCAAGGACGACGGATATGTGACGGTCGTTACGAAATTGTATCAATTAGCCAAAGAGACGCTCGCTGCGGCGGGCGCCTCTTTGGAACGTTTAAAGGGCGTAGGGCTCGCCTCTCCGGGCGTGATAGACGGGAACGGCGGGGTAGTGATCCGTTGGAGCAATTACGGCTGGACGGATAAACCGATCGGCAGGGATCTCGCCCAACGCCTGAGCGCTCCCGTCCGTCTTGTAAACGACGCCAACGCGGCGGCGTTGGGCGAAGCGAAGTTCGGCGCGTCCAAAAAATATACAGACAGCATGTTCCTCACCCTCGGCACGGGCGTGGGCTCGGGCATTATTTCGGGCGGCAAACTCATGGAAAACTGCGGCGGCGCAGAGGCCGGACATATGGTCATCGAGGCGGGCGGCGTGCCGTGTCCCTGCGGCAGGCGCGGATGTTTCGAACAGTACGCCTCGGCTACCGCGCTCATTCGCGATACGAAAAAAGCCATGTTTGAGCACAAAGACAGCGTCATGTGGGAACTCGTGGACGGCGATCCCGATAAAGTGGACGGACGCACCGCCTTTTCCGCCGCGAAAGCGGACGATCCCGCAGGCGCGAAAGTCGTCAAAAATTATATTTCCTATCTGGGCGAGGGCATCGCGAATCTGGTAAATTTGCTGCGTCCGCAGGCGGTCATTATCGGCGGCGGGATCTGCAACGAGGGCGAATATCTTTTACAGCCGCTGAGAAGATGGGTGGGCGAACGCATTTATGTGGACGGCGAGACCATTCCGCTCGTCATCGCCCGCGCAAAACTGGGCAACGACGCGGGGATCTACGGCGCGGCGGCGCTCGCCATGGGACGATAAAGACAGCATGATGTTTACGAAAAAGAAGAAAAAAATCGGCCTCGCGCTGGGAAGCGGCGGGGCGAAAGGTATGGCGCATCTGGGAGTTTTGCGCGCGTTCGAAGAAGAGGGGATCTCTTTCGACGTCGTGGCGGGCACTTCCATCGGCAGTATCGTGGGAGCCATGTATGCGCGGGGGTATTCCTCCACGGATACCATGGAACTCGTGAAAAGACTGGATTATAAAAACCTTGCCGTTTCCCTTTTGGTCGGCGGTAGTTTTGCACCCGTTCGGCGGCTCTTGTCCGATTCGCTGGGCACGGAAGCGTTCGACGAGTTGAAACTTCCGTTCGCGGCGGTCGCAACCGACGTTTCCCAAGGTGCGGAAGTCGTTCTTCGCGGCGGGAACCTCATCGATTCGCTGATGGCGTCGAGCGCCATGCCACCCTTTTTCCGCGCGGTGGAGATCGACGGCACGCCGCTGGCGGACGGCGCGTTTTTCAACGCCGTGCCCGGCGATGTCGTAAGGGAAATGGGCGCGGATATCGTCGTCGGCGTAGGGCTTTCGGAATATTCCGAGGACAAGCCGTCGCGTTTTATGACCGCGGGCGGGCAGATCGTGCCCGTCCGGCAAAAAGGTTTCGCGGCCTGCGATATTCTTTTAACGCCCGCGCTGGAAGGCTATGCCGCCACGGATATTCTGCGCAAGGATAATATGTACGATCTGGGCTACGAATGCGCGCGCTCACGCATGGAAGAGGTGCGCTCCCTTTTGAAAAACGCGAAAGCGGCGAAGGCGAGATAGCGTATGAAAGGAGAGAAAACAAAAGAAAAAAAGCGTAAAAAGCGCATCGCCGCAATCGCCGTTGCGGGCGCGGTCGCTGTCATGGTACTCGTACTCGCGCTCGTCAACGCCTTTGTATTTCCTCTGCGTTATCTCTCCGTTTTATTTTCACTTCCCGAAGTCGAGGCGCGCGCCGAGCGCGAACTTGCCCTTCACTTTATCGACGTGGGGCAGGGCGACGCCGCCTTGATCGAATTTCCCGACGGGAAAACATTGCTTATCGACGGAGGCGGAGAAGATAGCGACGCGCTTTTGCGCTATCTCCGCGCGCTCAAAATCGATACGCTCGATTACCTGTTGCTCACGCATCCCGATTCCGACCACTGCGGCGGCCTAAGCGACGTTTTGGAACTGTTCGGCGCGAAACATATTTATATGCCTTATTGCCCCGATGAAACGATCAACGCATCTTACGCCGCGTTTACGTCAGCGGTCAGAAAAGCCGCCCGCAAGGGTACGGCAGTGCATATCTCGCAGACCTTTTCCGCCATCGTTTCGGAAGATGTAGAATGTTTCTATTATGCCATGATCTTATTGCCGCTGCCGTACGAATCGGAAAACAGCGCCTATCGCGCGCTTGTGAACGAGAATTCCGACAGCGCTGCCAACGACGCGTCCGCAGTCGTTTATCTCGAATACGCGGGCGTACGCTTTCTGTTTACGGGCGATATCGGCGAAAACGTGGAAAACGGGCTTGTCAGGGATTACGGCATTTTCGGAGACGAATTGTTCGCCAGGACCGTGCAGGTCGGCGGGCGCAGCATCGAACTGCGCCCGGATATTGCGGATATAGACGTCTTGAAAGTATCGCACCACGGCAGCGCATCTTCCACGTCGGCAGAGTTTGCCCGACTCGTTTCGCCGCGCTTTGCGCTCATCGGTGTCGGGGCGGGAAATCTGTACGGACACCCGTCGCCGTCAGTGATCGAACGGTTAAAGTCAGCCGATCAGACATGCGAGGTCTATCGGACGGACGAGGCGGGCAACATTGTCCTCCGCGTCGGCGAAGAGGGGAAACTGTCGCCGCATCTGCAAAAATCTTTCAAATTGGAAATTTACCGTAAAAAATCTTTTTCGGAGTATATATAGATGATCAAACTGACAACAAGCGGAGAATCGCACGGGCGCGCGCTCGTCGCCATTCTCGAAGGACTGCCTTCCAATCTCGAAATCGATGCGGAAGAGATCAACGCCTGGCTCGCCCTTCGGCAGAGCGGCTACGGCAGGGGCGCGCGCCAGAAGATCGAAACGGACAAAGCGGAGATCCTGTCGGGCGTGCGCGATCGCCGTACGTTGGGCAGCCCCGTCTGCCTGATGGTGGAAAACAAGGATTACCGCAACTGGGAAGAGTATATGTCGCCTTACGGTGCCGACGTGACAAAGCGCAGACTCACGCAGGTACGCCCGGGCCACGCCGACCTTTCGGGGCTTTTGAAGTACGACCATACCGACGCGCGTAATATTTTAGAACGCGCCTCGGCGCGGGAAACTGCCGTACGCGTTGCGGCGGGGAGCGTCGCGAGAATGTACCTGCGCGCGCTCGGCATTGAAGTGCGCGGCTACGTCAAGAGCGTGGAATCGGTGTGCGATGAAAAGCATTATGCGTTCGAGGATCTGGAAAAAATCCATGAAAACGAACTGTTTATGCCTGACAAAGTACTATGTGAACGCGCCAAAACGCGCATCGACGAGATAAAAGAGGCGAAAGACACCGCGGGCGGCATTGTGGAAATTCGCGTGCGCGGCGTCAAGAGCGGGTTCGGCAGTTGCATGACTTACGCAGATAAACTGGACGCGCACCTGTGCGGCGCTTTGATGAGCATACAGGCGATCAAGGGCGTGGAAGTGGGCATGGGATTCGAATGCGCCCGTCTGCCCGGTTCCAAAGTGCACGACGAAATTTTCTGGAAAGACGGAAAATTTTCGCGCGCGACCAACCGTGCGGGCGGGATCGAGGGCGGTATGTCCAACGGGGAAGAGATCATTTTGCGCGCCGCGATGAAACCCATTCCCACGCTCATGCGCGGGCTGAATACCGTGGAATTTGAAAGCAAACAGGCGTGCCGCGCGGCGACCGAACGAAGCGACGTTGCGGCGATCTGCGCGTTGGAAGTCATTGCGGAGAGCGTCGTATGTTTCGCGCTCGCGCAGAAGATTTCCGAACGGCTGGGCGGCGATCATATGCGCGAAGTGCAGGAGCGTTACGCGCGCCTGCCGTAAGAGGGAAGAGTATGCAGAAGATACGAATTCACACGAAATCGCGCCCCGGCATCGTATATTGCGGCGAGGGCGCATTCGAACAGGGCTATGAAGAGACGCTTGCAGGCAAAGAATTATTCGTCGTGACCGACTCCAACGTGGCGCGGCTGTATGCGGATCTCATTGAAAAATATTTCGGCAGTGCGCACGTATGCGTCGTGCCCGCGGGCGAGAAAAACAAAAACCATAAAACGCTCTTTTCCATTTTAGACGAAATGGTCCGCGCCCGTTGCCATAGAAAAACCGTGCTCGTCGCGTTCGGCGGCGGCGTGGTCGGCGACGTGGGCGGCTTTGCCGCTTCCCTCTATATGCGCGGCACCCGCCTCGTACAGATCCCTACGACGCTTTTGGCGCAGGTGGACAGTTCCGTAGGCGGCAAGACCGCCATTGATTACAGGGGATATAAAAATATCGTCGGGAGTTTTTATCAGCCCGAACAGGTCCTCTGCGATCCGAGGTTTCTGACGACGCTGCCCAAACGCGAGATACGCTGCGGGTTGGGCGAGATCGTAAAGACCGCCGCGCTCGATGCGGAAATTTTTGATATTTTGCAAGGCGCGACAGATTTCGGGCTGCGCTTTCTGGAAAAACTCGTTCCGCTGTGCGTCCGTTTTAAGGCGGGCGTCGTGGAGAGGGACGAACGGGAAACCGCGGGGCTCAGACAATGCCTGAATTTGGGGCATACCACGGCGCACGCGCTCGAACTCGATTACGGCCGCCGCTCGCACGGCGAATACGTGCTCGTCGGCACGGCGTTCGAAACCAAGATCGCGCTGGCGGAAGGCGTCTGTAAACGGGAATACGCGGAACGGATCTTAAAGATCGTTTCCCGCGCATTGCCGAAGATGCCGCGTTTTCCCGATATCGGGAGCGCGGCGGAAAACGCGCTTTTGGATAAAAAGAATTCCGGACAGGAAAAAATATCCCTCGTCGTACCCAAAGCGCGGGGCGAATATGCGGAAATATCGCTGCCGCTTCCGACGTATGCGGAATACTTAAAGAAAATCGAAGGGGGCTTGCTATGAACATAGAGCCCGCCGAAAAGATCTCGGGGATCGCGGAAATCCCCGGAGATAAATCCATCACCCACCGCGCGGTCATGTTCAACGCCGCGGCGGAGGGGAAAGCGAAGATCACGCGCGCGCTCGTCGGAGAGGATTGCCTTTCCACGGTTTCGTGCATGAAGGCGCTCGGCGCGAAGATCGAGCGGGAGGGCGAAACCATTACCGTCGAAGGCTCGCCCGAATTTAAAAATAACGCGCTGTGCGATTGCGGCAACAGCGGCACGACTATGCGCCTCTTATGCGGCTTGATCGCGGGCAAGGGCGTGCGCGCCACGCTTACGGGCGATGCGTCGCTGTCCACGCGTCCCATGCGCCGCGTTGCCGAGCCGCTCGCGCTGTTGGGGGCAAACGTCCGCACGACGGACGGTACCGCGCCTCTGATTGTCGAACCTGCGCCCCTGCACGGCTGCATTGTGGAAACCGGAGTCGCCAGCGCGCAGGTCAAGAGCGCGATTTTGCTTGCGGGGCTGGGCGCGTCGGGAGAAACGATCGTCCGCGAACCCGAAAAGTCGCGCGATCACAGCGAACGCCTGCTGTCCGCGATGGGAGCGGATATTTTCGTTCATCAAAACGCCGTACGCATCCGAAAGAGCCGTTTGCATTGCGTGGACGTGGACGTTCCCGCGGATATTTCCAGCGCCGCGTATTTTCTGGCGCTGGGCGCGCTGAAAGGGGAGATCGTCTGTCCCCGCGTCGGCGTCAATCCCACGCGCACGGGTATCCTGACGGCGTTCGACAGACTGGGCGTCATATATACTCTGCAAAACGAACGGCTCGTCTGCGGCGAACCCGTGGCGGATATCGTCGTGAAAAAGTCCGCAATGCGCGCCATCACGCTTTCGAAAGAGATCATGCCCGCGCTCATCGACGAAATCCCCGTCATCGCGCTTCTGTGCGCCTTTGCCGAGGGCGAAAGCGTCATTTCGGGCGCGCAGGAACTCAAAGTAAAGGAGAGCGACCGCATCGCGACCACCGCGGAGATGATCGCCGCGCTCGGCGGCGATATCCGCGCGACGGACGACGGTTTCGTGATCCGGGGCAAAAGCAAATTACAGGGCGGAAAAGTCCGCTCTTACGGAGATCACCGCATCGCCATGACTGCCGCAATCGGTCTGGCCGCGAGCGAAAACGGCGGTGCGATCGAGGGCGCGGAATGCGTCAATATTTCCTTTCCCGATTTTTATCGCAGACTTGCGGGACTTGGAAACTGAAGGAGGAGTTTATGCTGAAACTTGCGGTTGTGGGAAAAGACGTATCCAAATCAGAAAGCGGAAAAATGCACGCCTTTATTTTACGCGGCATGGGGAGCGATTGCGAATACGAACATATTTCCGTCGCGGCGGAAAAATTCGACGCGCTTGCGGAAAAACTGCTCGCAGAAAAAGATGCGTTCAACGTGACCATTCCCTATAAACTTTCCGTCATTCCTCATCTGAATTCTCTGGAAGGGGACGCGAAAATTTTCGGAGCGGTGAACACGGTCAAGGACAGGATCGGGTACAACACCGACGGCGCGGGCTTTATGCTCATGCTGCAAAATAACGGGATAGAAACGTCGGGACGGAGATTTCTCGTGCTCGGCGCGGGCGGCGCCGGGCGTAGCGTCGTCAAAAAACTCGCGGACGCGGGTGCGCACGTATTTCTGTACGATATGAACGTACAGAATGCCGAAATCGTCGCAACGGAATTCGGAAATATCCGGCCGCTCACGTCGTTACAGCCTGCGCAGTACGACGTGATCGTTAACGCCACGGGCGTGGGCATGCACAAGAGCGAGGGCGTTTCGCCCGTCGGCGCGGAATTTCTCTCGCGCTGCAATCTTGCCTGCGACCTCATCTACTGCCCGAAAAAGAGCGAGTTTCTGCGCATTGCGGAAGGGCTCGGCAAAAAGATCCTAAACGGCGAGGGAATGCTGTTTTATCAGGCGTATTATGCCGACTGTATTTACCTCGGAAAGGACGCCGATTCGGACGAAGCGAAAACGCTGTTTGAACGCTATCAACGCGAAAAGGAGAACGCATGAAATTATTATTTCTCAACGGAGTCAATCTCAATCTGACGGGGCGCCGCGAAAAGGGCGTGTACGGCGCGGAAACGCTGGACGATATCAACGCGCAGATTCGATCGTACGTAAACGCGCGCGGCGCGGAATGTGAGTTTTATCAGAGCAACATAGAGGGCGAGATCTGCGCAAAACTGCACGCGACGGATGCGGACGGCGTGATTCTGAACGCGGGCGCGTTCACCCATTACAGTTATGCCATCCGCGACGCGATCGCGGGCATATCCGTGCCCGTCGTCGAGGTGCATATGTCCAACGTGCACGCGCGGGAAGAGTTCCGCCATACTTCCGTGCTCAGCGAGGTATGCCGCGGCTGTATTCTCGGATTCGGAAAAAACAGTTATATTTTAGCGGCGGAGAGTTTTTTGTTATGAATGTGATCCTGTGCGGCATGATGGGGGCGGGCAAAACGTGCGTCGGCATTAAACTTTCCGAACTGACGGGCATGCGCTGGTACGACACGGACGAAATGGTCGTGGGAAAATACGGCAAGATCGCGGATATTTTCGAATATTACGGAGAGCCGCATTTCCGCACGCTAGAAACGGAAATGGTCAGACAAGTCGCCGCCGAAAACGACTGCGTCGTTTCCACGGGGGGCGGGTGCCTTCTGCGTCCCGAAAACGCCTATGCGTTCAAAGAGAGCGGCAAAATAGTCTTTCTCAGGACGAGCGCGGACACGGTGTTCCGCCGCGTCGGGCATACGGGCGCAGACAGACCGCTCTTAAAGGGCGCGGCGTTTGAAAAGATCAACGATCTTTTGCGCGCGCGAACGCCCGTCTATGAAGGCTGCGCCGATTTCATCGTCGATACCGACGACAAGACGGTCGAAGAGATCGCCCTTTGCATCATGAAAGAATTTTCCCTCCCGCAAAGGGGGCAGAAATGAGCACGGCGCTCGTTACGGGCGGCTCGCGCGGCATCGGAAGGGCTGTCGCGGTACGGTTCGCCCAAGCGGGTTACGACGTGGCGTTCTGTTATTCGAAGGACGAAAAAGGCGCGCGGGAAACGGCAGATCTGATCCGCGCGGCGGGAAAAGAACCGCTCGTCTACCGCGCCGACGTTTCCGACGAAAAGAGCGTGCGCGAGATGATGGAGAGCGTCTTTTCTCTGGAAATTTTAGTCAATAACGCGGGAGTCGCGCTCTATAAGGAAATTGCCGAAACGACGCTCGAAGAATGGAAAGATCTTTTTTCCGTCAACGTCGAAGGTGCGTTTCTCTGTACCCGCTATGCCGCCGAAAAGATGAAAAAAAGGGGCGGGGGCAGCATCGTGAACGTCGCCTCCGTATGGGGCGAAACGGGCGGCAGTTGCGAGGCGGCGTATTCCGCGTCCAAAGCGGCTCTGATCGGTTTTACCAAAGCCGCGGCAAAGGAACTCGCGCCCTGCGGTATCCGCGTCAACTGCGTGTCCGCGGGGATCGTGCATACGGACATGAACGCGCATCTCAATCGGGACGAGTTGGAAGATTTTCTATCGCAAATACCCGTCAAACGGATGGGAACGTGCGAAGAAATTGCCGAAAGCGTCCTATTTCTGGCTCAAAGCCGCTATATCACGGGCGAGATCCTGCGCGTGAACGGCGGATTGCTCGTATAAATAAAAAATATCAAAAAAATCCTTGCCGAAAAAGGATTTTTTTTCTTTGTGTCGAATTTATAATAAGGAAGGGTAAAAGGCACTTTTTTTGTTTTCAAAAGAAAGGGGAATCTATGCATAAAAATTTCGGCGTCAAAGAACGCACTTATCGGATGGAAGAAATGTTTTTCTCCCCGTTCGCGCAGAAATCCGCCCAAAGCCGCGGCAGGGCGCGGGAAGAAGATGCCTGCGATATGCGCACCGACTTCCAACGCGACCGCGACCGTATCATTTATTCCAAAGCCTTTCTGCGCCTGAAAAACAAGACGCAGGTCTTTTTTTCGCCCGAAGGCGACCATTTCCGCACGCGGCTCACGCACACCATCGACGTTTCGCAGATCGCGCGCTCCATTTCGCGCAGCCTCGCGCTCAACGAAGATCTGACCGAGGCGATCGCGCTCGGGCACGATCTCGGGCATACACCTTTCGGTCACGCGGGCGAGCGCGTTTTAAACAGCCTCAACCCTGCGGGCTTTTCCCATAACGAGCAGTCGCTCCGCGTGGTGGACGTGCTGGAAAAGGAAGGGGCGGGGCTCAATCTCACCTATGAGGTGCGCGACGGCATCGTGAACCACAAAAAGAGCGGCACGCCCGCCACTTTGGAAGGAAAGGCCGTTTCTCTCGCCGACCGCATCGCTTACGTCAATCACGACATTGAGGACGCGATCCGCGCGGGGCTTTTAAAAGCGGATGAACTCCCGGAAAGGGAGATCGCCGTGCTCGGCAATTCTTCGCGCGAGCGCATCAATACGATGATCACTTCCATCTACGAAAACAGCGTAGGGAAAAACCGTGTCATAATGGGCGAATGCGAGGCGGAAGCGTTGGAAAATCTGCGCGCTTTCATGTTCGACAGAGTGTATATCACGCCGCTTTCCATGAAAGAGGAGGAGCGCGCGAAACGCATGCTCTCGGGCATGTACGAATATTTTTTAAAAAACAGGGACAAGCTCCCCGCTTTTTATCGGGAGTTGTCGGAAAAATATCCGTTGGAACAGGTGATCTGCGATTATCTTTCTTCCATGACGGATAAATTCGCGATCGCGGTGTTCAATTATCTGTACGTGCCGCGTTCGTGGGCTTTAAGAGCGGAGGATATCGAAGAGATTTAATGTCGAAAGGATTGAGTCCCGAATTTTTACGGGAATTGAAAAGTAAGATCGATCTGGTCGAGTTGATCGGAAGTTACGTGCCCGTCGATAAAAAAGGCGGAAATTACTGGGCGCGCTGTCCTTTTCATCATGAAAAAACGCCCTCTTTTTCCATCAACGCCGCCGAACAGTTCTATCATTGTTTCGGTTGCGGCGTCAGCGGCGATGCGATCACGTTCGTGCGGGAGATCGAATCGGTGGACTTTATGGACGCCGTCAAGATCTTATGCGAACAAGCGCACATGCAACTTCCCGAAATGAATTTCGAAACGGAAAAGACGGTCGAGCAAAAGAAAAAACGCGACGAAATGTTAAAGATCATGCGCTCGGCCGCCCGTTTTTATCTCAAAAACCTCAATTCAGGGCGGGCGGACGCGCACGTGCAATACATTCTCGACCGCAAACTTTCCGCTTCCACCATCCGGAAATTCGGTCTGGGCGCGTCGCTGAATTTCGGCGATCTTCCCGAATATCTACTCGACAGCGGCTTTTCGCGCGAAAATATTCTCGACAGCGGCGCCGTCATCGAATCGGAAAAAAAACACCGTTTGGTGGACGCGCAGGGCGGTCGGCTCATCTTTCCCATCATCAACGCCATGGACGACGTCATCGCGTTCGGCGGCCGCGTTCTTGAAAAGACGGATTTCGCCAAATACAAAAATACGCGGGAGACCGCTCTGTTCGACAAGAGCAAAAATCTGTATAACATCAACCTTTTGAAAAAGGAAAAGAAAGCGACGGGCATCCGCGACATCATCATGGTGGAAGGGTATATGGATACCATTTCTCTCTATCAGGCGGGGTTTACCAACGTCGTCGCGAGCATGGGCACGTCGCTCACAAAGGATCAGGCGCGTCTGTGCAAACGCTACACCGACAACGTCTATATCTGTTACGACGGCGACGGCGCGGGGCAGAAAGGCGCCGTCCGCGGGTTGGAGATCATGAGGGACGAGCAGGTCAACGTGCGCGTCGTGCCGCTTCCCGAGGGATTGGATCCCGACGACGTCATAAAAAAATACGGCAACGAGGGCTATCAGAAGTGCCTTGACAGGGCGATGCCTCTCATCGATTTCAAACTGAGCCTTTTGAGCGGACAGTACGACGTTAACAAAACCGAAGAAAAACGCGCATACATCGCGGCGGCGCTCAAAGTGATCGCCGAGGCTGAGAGCGCGAGCGTCAAGGAAGATCTTTTGAAAATCGTGCGCGACAAGACGGGCACGACCTACGAGGCGCTCAAACGCGATCTGGAAAACGCGCCCGCGCAGCCGAGGAGCGAAACGCGCATCGAGCGCAAACTGGACGACGGCTCCGACCGCGTCGTGAAAGCATGCAGATTCATTCTCGCTTCCGTATTATTCCATGCGAAATATGCAAAGAATTTCGACATTTCGAGTGTCAGTTTTGACAATATTGTGCATAATAGGATAGCCGACTATATCAAAAATCAGCAGAATAAGGGCGAAACGGTGCGTGCGAGCGCGCTTTTTGAAATATTTGACGAAAATACGCCCGAACTTTCGGAGATTCTCGATCTGAGCATGGGCGACAATCTGGAAGGCGACGGCGCTGCGAAATATTTCGAGGACAGCCTGAAAATTCTGGAACGTGATCAGATCGAACGCGATTTAAAGGAACTGAGCGCCGTGTGCGACGCGGAAACCGACATCGCGCGGAAGAAAGAATACACAAGACAAATTTTGCAACTTACGATCAAACTGAAAAACTTTTAACATAAGCGGAGGATAAAATACTTACATGGCCGTATCCGAACAAAAATTAAACGAGATACTGAAAACGCTCATCGACGAATACCGTCGCAAGGGGAGCATCCCCACCGACGTTTTGTTCGACGTGCTGGAAAAAATAGACACCAGCGCCGACCAATTCGACTACGTCTACAAGGCGATCGGCGAGGCGGGCATTCAGATCGTGGACGAGGACGAACGCGACAGAGAACTTTTCGAACAGGCTCTCAAAGATATCGGGCTGGACGATCCCGTCAAAATGTATCTCAAAGATATCGGCAGAGTGCCGCTTTTATCTCCCGAGGAGGAGATCACGCTCGCGCAGCGTATGCAGGACGGCGACGAAGCGGCGAAAAAGCGTCTGAGCGAGGCCAACCTCCGACTGGTCGTTTCCATCGCGAAACGCTACGTGGGTAGGGGAATGCTCTTTCTCGATCTCATTCAGGAAGGCAATCTCGGGCTCATGAAAGCGGTGGAAAAATTCGATTATCAGAAGGGCTTTAAATTTTCCACCTACGCAACCTGGTGGATCCGCCAGGCCATTACCCGCGCCATCGCGGACCAGGCGCGCACCATCCGAATCCCCGTGCATATGGTCGAAACCATCAACCGCCTGACGCGCGCGTCGCGTATTCTGTTGCAGCAACTCGGCCGCGAGCCTACGCCCGCGGAGATCGCGAAAGAGTTGAACCTTCCCGAAGATAAGGTGCGCGAGATCCAGAAGATCGCGCAGGATCCCGTTTCTCTGGAAACGCCCATCGGCGAGGAAGAGGACAGCCATCTCGGCGATTTCATCGAGGACGACCGCGCGACCACGCCCAGCGATTCCGTGGCGTTCACCATGCTGAAAGAACAACTTTTGGGCGTGCTGGACACGCTCACCCCGCGCGAAGAAAAAGTGCTCCGCCTGCGCTACGGCATCGACGACGGCAAGCCCCGCACTTTGGAAGAGGTGGGCAAGGAATTCAACGTCACCCGCGAACGCATCCGCCAGATCGAGGCGAAAGCGCTTCGGAAACTGCGCCATCCCAGCCGCAGTAAAAAACTCAAAGATTTTCTCGATTAAGATGAAATATACCAAGCGGCTCTCCACGCTCTTTTCCGAACTCGAAAAATGCGAAAAATTTGCCGACGTCGGCTGCGATCACGGCTATTGCGCCGAATTTATGCTCGAAAGAGATCTGTGCGCGCACGCCGTTGTTTCCGACGTCAGCGCCGAAAGCCTGAAAAAAGCGCAGGTGCTGCTGGCAAATTACGCCGCGGCGGGCAAGGTGACTTCCGTCTGTTGCGACGGACTGGAAAAAATTCCGCGCGACTGCGATCTCGTTCTGATCGCGGGCATGGGCGGCGAGGAGATCGTAACGATTCTCAAAAACGGGTTTCTGCCCCGAAAACTTTTATTGCAGCCCATGAAAAATACGCGTAAGGTGCGCGAATATCTCTTGTCGCAGGGTATGGAAATGATCGCCGATTACACCTTTGCGGACGGCAAATTCTACGACTTGATCAAGGCGGAACAAACGGGCCGCGCGAGCGCATATTCCGAGAAAGAATTGGAGTTCGGGCGGGATAATCTATTGCGCCCCTCTGCCGATTTTCTTGAAAAACTGCGGACGGAGATCGAAAAAAAGAAAAAATATCTGCTTTCGCCCGTGGACGGGCAGGCGAGAGAAGAAATTACTCTTTCGCTGGAACGTTTGGAGGAGATAAACCGTGAAACTCGAAAATATATATAATATTCTGAACGCCGAAATTCCGCACGCGCTCAGCGACCGATACGTCGCCGCGTACGGCGGACACGACAACAGCGGCATTTTACTGAATACGGGCGAAGAGATCGAACGCGCCGTCTTTTCCCTCGATCTGTCCCGTGCGGCGATCGAACGCGCCGTTGTGCGCGGCGCGAAACTGATCGTCACCCATCATCCCGCGATCTACTATCCCGTATCGGAACTTTCCATCGCGGACGCAATGGGGAAAAAACTCCTCGATTGCGCTAAAAACGGCATATCCGTCGTCGCCATGCACCTCAACGCGGACTGCGCGCCGCGCGGCGTCGATTATTATCTCGCGCAGGCGGCAGGGGCGAGCGATGAAGAAAACGTGCCCGTGCAACCCGTCGAAGGGGGCGGCTACGGCAGAGTGTTCACTATTGCGGATATTACGGCAAAGGAACTCGCAAACACATTGCGGCAAACGCTCGGCGCCGAGCGCTTATGGGTTTTCGGCGGCGAACAAAAAATCGGCCGCGCAGCATCGTTTTGCGGCGCGGGCGTGGACGGCGATACGATAAAAATAGCGAAAGAACGCGGCGCGCAGGCGCTCATATCCGCCGATATCAAGCATAATTACATATGCGAAGCGCTGGACTTGGGAATGAATGTAATCGAACTCACGCATTACGCGAGCGAGAATTACGGTTTTCATAAAATATATCAAAATCTGAAAGATAAATTGGGCGTTGCGAGCGAGTATTGCGACGACGGATTTATGCTTTGAATAAGGAGATTGGATCATGATAATACAGGATTTATTGCGGTATCAGGAAACGGACGGCAAATTGAGAACGATTGAACAGGAGATCGCGGCGTCCGATGAAAGGAAAAAATATATGACGGCGCGCAAATTTTTGGAAAAAGCGCCCGAAAAACTCGAAGCGCTTGACGCAAAAGCCGCGGAACTCAAACATATTTTCGAATTGTTGACGGATAAGTACGCGGAGATCGCGGATACCATCAAAGACTACGAAAATCTCGACGAAATGGTGGAGCAGGGCGCGGAAGTTTCTTTTTATAAAAAGAACGCCTCGCAGATCATGGACAGTTTGAAAGCGCTCAAAGCGGAAATTTCCAAATTGTCGTCCCGCATCGAAGCGGCGAAAACGGAATTTGCGGCCGCCAAAAAACAGACCATCGCCATGCAGAAACAGTACAAGGAATACAGGGAAAAGTATCTCGAAGTCAAGAATGCCCGCGCGGACGAGATCAGCGCTATCGAAGCGGAATTGAATAAACTTTCCAAAAGCATTCCCGCGGAAACCATGGCAAAATACAATCTCAAACGCAAGGAGAAATTATTCCCCGTCGTCTGCGAAGTGCAGGGCAACCGTTGTCCGCAGTGCGGTATGGAACTTTCCATCGCGGAAATTTCCCAATTATCCGACGGAAAATTCGTCGAATGCGACAGTTGCCGGAGAGTTTTGTTTACAAAAAAATAGATCGGAAGAGGACGGAAATACCGTCCTCTTTTTTATGTATAAAAAATTCCGATTGATGAAAACTGTTAGAAAAAGGAGTTTTTATGTTATTCGGAATCCATCCCCTCGGCTGGGTGTTCATCAACTCATTCGTGGCATTTATTTACTTGTTTATCATCTCTAAAATTCTGGGCAAAAAGCAGATCGCTCAGTTGGAATTCATCGACTATACGGTGGGCATCTCTTTGGGCTCCATTGCCGCCGAAATGTCCTTCGATTCCGATACACCGTTCTATTACTATCTGATCGCAATGACTATCTTTTTCCTTTTGGCGCTGCTCGTGGCGATCGTCGGACGCAAGACCACTTTCTTCAAGCGTATATTAAAGGGCAAGCCTTCCACGCTCATCTACGAGGGAAAGATCGATTATAAACAGTTGAGCAAGAACAAGATCGACGTCAACGATCTTCTCTCTATGCTCCGCGAGAAAAATTATTTCGACGTGCGCGACGTGGCGTACGCGATCTTCGAACCGAGCGGAGAACTGTCAGTCCTTCCCAAGGGCAACCAGAAACCCGTCGTCATCGAAGACATCGACAAAGAGGCCGTCCAGCCCGCTTCACTGAGTAACGTTCTCATCGTCGACGGAGTCGTTTCCAAGTCGGGCTTGAGCGAACTCGGCAAAGACGTCAAATGGCTGTTCGAGCGGCTTGATATCCGCAGCAGGTACAAACTGAACGATATCATCTACGCCTCCTACGATTCGGAAAGCGATTCGTTCGACGTTCATTATAAAGATCGGTAAGGTATTATACAAAAAAGACGACACACGATCGTGTGTCGTCTTTTTTGCGGTGGAGAGGTAGTAATCTAAAACGAATTACAAAATAACTATTGCTCAAGTTATATCATTTAATGCTCGGCAAGATAATGTATTGTAAGATTATCACAGCCTGAAAATGCGTATATTCCAACTGTAACCTTATTATGAAAATACACTTCCTCTAAAGTTTTACAGTTTATAAAGGCATAATTGTTTACTTTTGTTACAGAAACATACCCACCTATAGCGGACATGTAATTGCCATAGTCGTCCAAAACATACAAATTTTCCGAATAATATATTGGGTTTGAATATTCATTTGAGAAACTTAAATTGAACCAATTTTCGAAATAATTATTATAGTAAACTTTATCAAGATTTACACAGTTATAAAAAGCACAATAACGAATATTTCTTACAGACTTTCCCAAAAAAATTTCCGTCAGATTTGAACACCCATTAAAAGCGAACTCTCCAATAAAGGTTAAATTGTTTTGTAGTGCTACTATCTCAATGTAATCATTTTCTTCGAATGCGTAATCCGCTATTTCTGTTACAGGTTTTTCATTTATAAAGTCTGGCACAATGACTTCTTTTTCAGCACCAATATATTCAATGATTATAATATCTATATCGGTCTCTGAATATATGTAATTAAAATCCCATTTAGCATATACAGTTATTGAATCTGTTTTGCTATATGGCGAAAGTGAAACACCTTTTTCATCTGATATGCACACTTCATCTTCCCCATTATTTGCAAACCATCCCAAAAAGGTATACCCTTGACGCGTTGTATGATGAGTTGATATTCGCTGTCAAATGTCACTTCGTCATAAGTTCTATTATCACTATAAGAACCACCCTCATAATTGTAATAAACTTTATATGTATTTGCTTCCCATTCTGCATTGACTTCTATATTGTCAGTGATAGGACATGACAAGTCATAATCCCAACCGATAAATGAATACCCTTCTTTTTGAGGCGCATTGGGAGTGGGGCACAACTGATTTTCTTCAACATATTTGTTCTCAATTATTGTACCGCCGAACGTGTCAAAAGTTATCGTATATACAGGATGTCTTCTTACATTTAATGTATATAAACGTGAACTTTCGCTGATTTCAGATGTAACCAGCAAATAGACATAATTATCGCCAACGGATAATTGTATTGTATTTGTCGTTATAGGCAATAAGCCATAAATATCAAGACTTAACTCCCAAGTAGAGTCAGGATTAACTTTAACTAATTCATTAAAAGTAAAAACCTCTTGAGAATTGGGAACAGAAATATATCCATTTTCATTATCAAAGGAAAACCCTTCAATAATTACCGATAAATCATCAATACTAGGCTCATCCGTATCGGATGTATCCGTATCAGGTTCTTCAGTGATAGGATCATCTGTGCCAGGTTCATCTGTACTGGGGGCTATATGAGAGGTATCGCCACTTGTTTTTTTGTTGCTATTGCAAGCAACCATAATGCTAACACAGGCAACACATAGAATTATACTTAATATGAGAACTATTGTCTTTTTTAACATAATCTTTTCTACCTGTTCCTACACATATTAGTATTATTATAGCAAAAATCAAGCGTATTTTCAAGTAAAAGCATATACCAAAACTAAAAATGGTACTATGGCGGGTGCTTGAATAAACGAACGCGCCGCTGCGCGGCGCGTGTTAAAGTATTTCATTTTATCGATGAATTGAGGGAAGAGGAGTGAATTTATAATAAATCACTTTATTGCAAAAAAACGAACACCTTTCGGGTGTCCGTTTTTTTAAGTGGTGGGAAGAGGTAGATTCGAACTACCGAAGTCGAAGACGTCAGATTTACAGTCTGATCCATTTGGCCGCTCTGGAATCTTCCCATATCGATGGAGCTGGTGATTGGAATCGAACCCACAACCTGCTGATTACAAATCAGCTGCTCTGCCAGTTGAGCTACACCAGCACGTTGTTGGTGCCTCGGGGCGGAATCGAACCACCGACACAGGGATTTTCAGTCCCTTGCTCTACCGACTGAGCTACCGAGGCATTTAAAAGCTTGCCTAACAGCCGATATATGCTATCAAACAAGCCCCTTAAAAAAAGTGGCGACCCGGAACGGGATCGAACCGTCGACCTCTAGCGTGACAGGCTAGCGTTCTAACCAGCTGAACTACCGGGCCGTATTTAAGGATGGTGGGCCTTCACGGACTCGAACCGCGGACCAATCGGTTATGAGCCGACCGCTCTAACCAACTGAGCTAAAGGCCCTTAAATACGGGTTGCGTTATCTCAATCACAACGCTTAGATATTATATGACATATAGAAAAAAATGTCAACTGTTTGTCTGCCGAAAAATTCAAAAAATTCCGAGTTTTTTTTCGACAAAAAAAAGTACGATTTTTTCTAATCTCGTAAAATGCGCGCGGCGCAGGGTGATATGATGATTAAAAACTTTCGGAGCGCTGTGTATGAACATTTCTTCTCAAAAGCAGGGCGCAGATCTATACATATACCTTTCGGGAGAACTGGACGAATACAACGCCTCTCTCGTTCGGGATAAAGTGGACGCGCTGATCGATGCAAATATTTCTTCGGAACGGGTTATCGTCAATCTCGCCGGCGTCAAATTTATGGATTCCACGGGCATCGGATTTCTGATAGGCCGATACAAAAAGTTGAAACGCTGTTCCACGCCCATGTATATTCAGGAACCAAATTTAAACGCGGATAAAATTCTCAATATCAGCGGCATATATTCCCTGATCCCCAAACTATAAAGGAGTCACGAACATGAAAAATCATATGAAACTTGAATTTTTATCCGTTTCCGAAAACGAACCTTTTGCCCGCAATACCATCGCCGCATTCTGCCTTTCGCTCAATCCCACGCTCGACGAACTTTCCGATATCAAGACCGCCGTCAGCGAGGCGGTGACCAACTGTATCGTTCACGCGTACAAAGGGGGAACGGGCACCGTCACCATCGAATGCGAAACGGACGGAAACGCCCTACATATTCAAATAACCGACAACGGCAAGGGGATCGAGGACGTGCCGCGCGCGCTCGAACCCTTTTATACCACACTGTCGGATGAGGAGCGTTCGGGAATGGGATTTACGATCATGCAGACGTTTATGAACGATTTTCGCGTACAGTCGAAAAAAGGTACGGGAACCACCGTTTTTATGTCCAAGTATTTCAACCGTAATGACGGGACGGATGAACTCGCCGATGCTGAGTGACGAAAAGACGCTCGAATATATACGTGCGGCGAAAGAGGGCGACTCTTTTGCCAAAGAAGAACTGATCACGCACAATACTTCGCTTATCAAGAGTATCGTCAAGCGTTATCTGAATAAGGGTGTCGACTACGACGATCTGTTTCAACTTGCGAGCATGGGGCTTTTGAAGGCGATCACGGGCTTCGACGAGAGTTACGGCGTCAAATTTTCAACCTATGCCGTGCCGATGATCGCGGGCGAGATCAAGCGTTTCATGCGCGACGACGGCTCGATCAAAGTATCCCGCGCGATCAAATTCGCGGCAAAAAACATGAACCGCTATATCGAGGATTTTTCCGCAGCGCACGGCAGGGCGCCTACCGTCAAAGAAATATCCAAGGAATTCGGCGTGGAAGAGAGCGAGGTCGTATTCACGCTCGGTTCCACGCGCATGCCGCTTTCCATCTACGATCAGAACGACTATAAGGACGAAAAATCGCGCGAACTTCTCGATAAACTGCCCGCCGTGGACAATCAGGAAGAGATGGTGGAAAAAATGCAGTTGAAAACCGCTTTGGAAAAACTTCCCGAGCGCGAGAAAAAGATCATCATGCTGCGGTATTTCCGCGATATGACGCAGAGCGAGGTCGCCGAAGTGATCGGCGTTTCGCAGGTGCAGATCTCGCGGATCGAAAACAAAATCGTAAGCGACATGAAAAAACAACTCAGTTGTTGAATATTTTTCCAATAAGATCCTCAAACTGTGAGTATGAAGAAACGAGCGCAGATTGCCGATGCTGCGGCAATGAAAGGGCGGGACGAGCGCGAGAGCTGTTTCCCCGACTTTATACACACGGAGGATAAAAACAATGCAGAAAAGTGAACTGAAACCCAATCAGAATTATCTCGAATACGTCAAGTCTTTTGCGGCTCCTACCCAGCATTTCAAGACGTGTTACCGCGCCTTTATCGTGGGCGGGGGGATCTGCTGTTTCGGTCAGTTTCTCCGCTTTATGTTCGAATACTGGGCGGGATTGCAGGGCGATGAACTTGCGGGCACCGTTTCCATCGTTCTCATCTTCTGCGGCGCGCTCTTGACCGGCCTGGGCGTGTACGACCGTATCGGGAAAAACGCGGGCGCGGGTTCGATCGTGCCCATTACGGGGTTTGCCAACAGCGTGGCATCTCCCGCTTTGGAATTCAAAACGGAAGGCTATATCTACGGACTTGCCGCGAAAATGTTCGTCGTGGCGGGCCCCATCATCGTTTTCGGCGTTCTTTCGGGCTCGATCGTCGGCATTATCTATTATTTTATCGGGTAAACGAAACCCCGCGGCCTTATGGGCGGCGGGGTTTTTATTTTAAAAATCAGTCTTTGCCGTTCCAGCAGTGTGTGCAGAATTTGCAGGCGGGAAGTCCCGTGGATGCGAGCATATCGTCGAGGCGATGATATTTCAGCGAATCGAATTTCAGTTCGCGGCGGATGGATTCGACCATCGTTTCGTATTCCGCGGAATCGGGGTTTGTGTAAGCGGAAACTCTTTCTTCGTTGTTTTCGCCTTCCAGTTCGGCGATCTTGCGCCGCGCGATCAGCTCGAGCGATGAGGAGGAGCGGGAAAAATTCAGATAGGGGCAGCCGTACAAAAGCGGCGGGCAGGCGAGGCGGATATGCACTTCTTTCGCGCCGTTATGATAGAGAAAATCTGTGATGCCGCGGATCTGCGTCCCGCGTACCAGCGAATCGTCGATGAGAACGAGTTTTTTGCCGCGGATCATGTCGTCGATGGGAATGAGTTTCATATGCGCGATCAGATCGCGTCTGCTCTGATTCTGCGGCATAAAGGAGCGCGGCCAGGTATGCGTATATTTGACGAAGGGGCGCGCCAAGGGCAGTTTGGAACGGTTCGCGTAGCCGATCGCGTGCGGCGTTCCCGAATCGGGCAGCCCCGCGACACTGTCCGCGACGATCGCGTCGTCGCGCCGCGCCAGCATATCGCCGCAGTTATAACGCATTTTTTCCACGTTCAGCCCCTCGTAGGAAGAGGCGGGATAGCCGTAATAGACCCATAAGAAAGTACAGATCTTCGTGGTGCCGCAGGGCGGGGCGATGACCTCGACGCCCTCCGCCGTGAGAAAGTCGATCTCGCCGGGGCCGAGTTCGCGATCGTGCGTATAGCCGAGATTGAGATAGGAGAAAGATTCGAACGCGACGCAGTGCGCGTTCGCCTTTTTTCCGAGCGCGACGGGCGTTCTTCCCATCTTATCTCGCGCGGCGTAAATGCCTTCGGGAACTAAAATGAGAATGGACATCGAACCTTCGATAACGCTCTGCGCATAGCGGATGCCTTCCGCGATGGTCGCTTTGCGGTTAATGAGCGCAGCCGTCAGTTCGGTCGCGTTGATGCTGCCGCCGCTCATTTCAAGAAAATGCGTCGCGCCTTCCGCGAACGCCTGTTTGACGAGTTGTTCGATATTGTTGATGCGCCCCACTGTCACGATGGCGAAATTGCCGAGATGCGAACGAACCAATAGGGGCTGCGGCTCGTTGTCGGATATACAGCCGATGCCCGCGTTTCCCTTCATTTCCTCGAAATCCCGTTCGAATTTGGTACGGAAGGGAGAGTTCTCGATATTGTGAATGGCGCGGTTAAACGCCCCGTTGCCGTAAACGGCCAAGCCGCCGCGCCTCGTGCCGAGGTGCGAATGGTAATCCGTTCCGAAAAACAAATCGAATACGCAATCTTTTTTGGATACTACGCCGAAAAATCCGCTCAATGTGTGTGCCTCCGAATGTATGGTTTGTAAATGGAATTAGATTATATCACAAATGCGCGGAAAAGTCAGCCAAACGGAATAAAAAAATCGAAGATACAAAAACTAACTAAAAACAGAAGGGTAGGTTGCAATGCAGGGTCATACCATTTATTTTGATAACAGACCGAAGATCATCGCCACGGCGACGGTCGCGGGACCGAAGGAAACGGAAGGGATCGTGGGTAAATACGTAGATCTTCCGCTCAATAACGATATGTTCAACGAAGAGACGTACGAAAAAGCGGAGCGCAAAATGCTCGCCTATGCCATCGAAAAGAGCATACAGAACGCCAATCTCGCCAAGGAAAAAGTCGATCTTTTGATTTCGGGGGATTTGCTGAACCAGATCATTTCGGCAAGTTTCGCGGCGCGTCAGTTCGGCATTCCCTTTCTGGGCGTGTACAGCGCCTGCTCTACGATGAGCGAGGCGTTCGCGCTGAGCGCTTCCATGGTCAACGCGGGATACGCGGATACGGTCGTCGCCGCGACGGGCAGTCATTTTTCTTCGGCGGAGCGGCAGTACCGCTATCCTTTGGAATTGGGCTGTACGCGTCCCCCGCAGTCGCAGTGGACGGTAACGGGAGCGGGAAGCGCGGTCATTTCAAATAAAGGCGAAGGCGTTTCCATCACTGCCGCCACTTTCGGGAAGGTCGTGGATTTCGGCGTGACCGACGTCAACAATATGGGCGCCGCGATGGCGCCCGCCGCGGCGGACAGCCTTCTCACGCATTTTAAAGATACGGGGCTTGCGCCCGAAGATTACGATCTGATCTTGACGGGCGACCTCGGGGCGCTGGGCAGCCGTATCCTCAAAGATCTGATGTGGGAAAAGGGCGTGGATATTTCCGCCAATCACGTGGACTGCGGCGAGGTCATTTATAAAGTGATCGAAGACGAGTTCCAGGGAGGCAGCGGCGCGGGTTGCAGCGCAGTCGTCTTTAATTCTTATATATATGATAAAATGATGCGACGGGGCGAGATCAAAAAAGTGCTGTTTGCGGCGACAGGCGCGCTTTTATCCACGACGTCCTCGCAGCAGGGGGATTCCATTCCTTGTATCAGTCACGCGGTCGTATTGGAGAGGTAATTACAATGAATCAATATCTGGAAATCATACTCATGTTTGTCAAAGCGTTTCTCGTAGGGGGCGCGATCTGTCTGATCGCGCAGGTGATCATCAATTTCACCAAACTGACCGCGGGGAAGATTTTAGTGTACTTCATGCTGGCGGGCGTGGTTTTGCAGGCGCTCGGGCTGTATCAGTATCTCGTGGATTTCGCGGGCGCGGGCGCGACCGTCCCCATTTCGGGCTTCGGTTATCTGCTGGCGAACGGCGCCATCCGCGGCGCGCAGAAAGGTCTGTTTTACGCGGTCACGGGTTCGCTCGCGGCGGCGAGCGCGGGCGTCACTGCAGCGGTCGTCTTCGCGTTTATCTTTGCGCTCATCTTCAAATCGCACAGCAAAAAGAACTGATTACAGATCGGCGGGGAAACCCGCCGATTTTTTTGTGACGACAATATGACCAAAAAATTTTTTCATGAATTTTCAAAACAGGTATTGACAAGACGCATATGCGGTGCTATAATGAAATCAATGTTAGCGTTAACATATCATAAAACAGCGTATTTTTATTGTTTTTAGTGGAGAATAGCAGTGGTCAATATCAAAGACGTGGCAAAAAAGGCGGGCGTTTCGATGATGACGGTTTCCAGAGTCATCAACGACAACGGCGCGGTCAGCGCCGAAACCCGCAAAAAAGTAGAGCAGGCGGTCAAAGATCTGGATTACATTCCCAATCAGATCGCCAAAAGCCTGGTCAACGCTTCGTCCCGAACGGTCGGGGTCCTGTTTTCAAACATTTTTAACCCCGTCTATTCGAGCATTATTTCCGGTATCGAGAGCCGCGCGCACGAGAGCGGATACAATATCATCATCAGCAACGCGACCGATTATCAATCGTCCGTGCAGGCGCTCAATATGCTGGTCAGCAAGATGATTGACGGTCTGATCATTCTTCCCGTCGAGCCCAAGGGAATGAATAACGGACTTTCGTCCAAACATGCTTTGGGAGAAATGTGGCAGTTTTACGAGGATTTGAAAAATCTGCTCGCCCGCAGGAATCTGCCTTGCGTGGTCATTGACATCGATATCAACAGCGATCTGGTCGAATACGTCTGCCACGATTATACAAAGGCGGCGCGCATAGGCATTCAATATTTGATCGGCGCGGGTTTCCGCAAGATTTTTCAGATCAACAGCGAACTCAAAGAGGGACTGTGGAAAGACAGACAGGACGTTTATGAAAAGGAAATGCGTGCAGCGGGACTTGAATCGGAGATCCGCGTAGAATATTGCGCCAATTCGACCGAGGACTCGTTTGATCTGGTGCGGCGGCTTTTGGAAAACGGAGACGTTCCCGAGGCATTTTACTGCGCCAACGATATTCTGGCGATCGGCGCCATGCAGGCGATCCATTCCTGTTCCATGAGCATCCCCAAAGATATTTCCGTCATGGGCAACGACGGGATATATGTGGGGGAAATGATCATCCCCGCGTTGACGACCGTGGATATCGACAGTCTGAAAGTGGGGGAGCGGGCGATGGAAGCGTGTCACAATTTTATCGAGGGAAGAAGAACAAAACATAAAATATTGATCGAACCGCGCCTTCTGCGGCGCAAATCGGTAACGGAAAAAACGCAAGGAAATATTGTATGAAGAAATTGCATCTTTTGAGCAACGCGCATCTCGATCCTGTCTGGCAATGGCGCTGGCAGGAGGGCGTGGGCGCGGCGATCACCACTTTTTCCGCCGCGGCGGATTTCTGCGAAGAATTCGAGAATTACATATTCTGCCATAACGAGGCGATCCTGTATCGGTGGATCGAAGAAAACGATCCAGCGTTGTTTTGCCGTATTCAAAAACTGGTGGCGGAAGGCAAGTGGCACATTATGGGCGGTTGGTATTTGCAGCCCGACTGTAATATGCCGTCGGGAGAAAGTCTGATACGCCAGATTCAAACGGGACTGGAATATTTCCGTGAAAAATTCCCGACCTTTCAGAAACCCGAAGTCGCGATCAATTTCGACAGTTTCGGGCATACGAGAGGTTTGGTGCAGATTTTGCAGGACGCGGGATACCGCGGTTACGTCTGTATGCGTCCCGAATCTGCGGACGGCGACCGCAATCAGATATGGAAAGGGTTTGCGAACAGCAGCGTCATCGTCTATCGCGTCTTTGCCGCATATAACACACTCTTGGGGCAGGTAGATAAAAAACTCGAACCTTTTCTGGCTCGTTTCGGCGATATGGATGAAGGGCTGTTCCTGTGGGGAGTAGGAAATCACGGGGGCGGGCCATCCCGAAAAGATTATCAGATCATCGAAGAACTGAAAAAGAAATATCCGCAGACGGAGATCGTCCATTCTACGCCGGAAGCGTATTGGCGGGAGATCGAGAAAAAGAGAGACGGTTTTGCCGACGCGGGGGATCTGAACCACGTAAATATGGGGTGCTATACCTCGATGATCCGCATCAAGCAACTGCATCAGCGTCTGGAAAACGAATTGGCGCGCGCGGAAAAAATGGCTGCGCATGCTGCAATGTTCGGCGCGAAGTTCGATGATTCCGCATTTCGCCGCGCCGAAGAAGATCTGATGTTCTGCGAATTTCACGATATACTGCCCGGCTCTTGTATTCAGAGCGCGGAGGAAGACGCGATCGTGCACCTTTCGCACGGCATTGCGGAAGCGGAGAAAATACAACTGAAAGCGTTTTTCGCACTGTCGGGCGGGCAGCCCAAGGCGGAAAGCGGAGAATATCCGATCCTCGTCTACAACCCGCATCCTTTCGCGGTGCGGCGCGACGTCGAATGCGAATTCATGCTCGCCGACCAGAATTGGAGCGAAGAAGAGTTTTACGACGTAAGCGTGCATTGCAACGGAGAAAAAATTCCCTGTCAGTTGGAAAAAGAGAGCAGCAATCTGCCCTTGGATTGGCGCAAAAAAGTTGTTTTTTCCATCGAAATGCAGCCTTTTTCCATGAACCGTGTGCGCGTGTTTACGCAGCGTAAGCCCGTTCGGCCTCGAATGCTCGGTGATATTTCAGACGATCTGCTCTTTGACAACGGCGAACTTCGCGTCCGTATTTCTGCAAAGACGGGACTCGTCGAATCGATCGAGGCGGGCGGGAAGCAATATCTGGAAGAATCGTTTTCTTTACAGGTGATCGAAAACTACTGCGATCCCTGGGGCTTTCATTACGACGACTATCAGAAAGACCTCGGGGCGTTCAGATTGCTGAACGAGCAGGAATCCGCCGCGTTTGCTGCTGTGGCAAAGGAACGTCTTTCACCTGTGCGCGTGATCGAGGACGGCGAGGTACGCACCGTCGCGGAATCGCTTTTCGGATATCGGAGCAGCCGCGCAGCGGTTCGGTATATCCTGCCTAAAAAGGGGACTGTCGTGCGGGTACAGATCGACTTGTATAACAACGAAAAGGATATCAAACTCAAAATGCGCGTGCGGACAGCGCTCAAAGACGCTTGTCTGAAAGGCCGCACTGCCTTTGGTATGAATGTGTTGCCGCAGTCGGGCGGAGAAGTGGTCGCGCAGGATTACGTCGTCACCGCCGACGCGGAAAGGGCTGTTTCGGCCATTCATTTCGGCACGTACGGATTAAGCACCCGCGAAAACGAATTGAATTTTACGCTATTGAACAGTTCCGCTTATTGCGCGCATCCCATCGACGATCGCGTCATTATGATGACCGACCGTTTCGGAGCCCGTATCGACCAGGGCGAGCGTCATTTCGAATTCGAATTGAATTTTTCGTCTGCCGAGTCGCGTTGGGGACAGATCGAAAAGGAAAGCCAGATCGCGCACCAGCAGCCCTATGCGATCAGCTATTTTCCTACGGGCAACGGAAAGACTTGCGGCGGCATGATTCAAATTTCGGAGCCGTCCGTAGCGTTGACCGCGTGCAGACCTTCGCGGAATAAGGACGCGCTCCTGATCCGTCTGTACAATTCTCTCGATCGGGAAAACGAAACGGACGTGATCCTCGTAGCGGACGGAGCCCGTAAAACCGTATCGTTTTTGCCGTATCAGTTCAAAAGTTTTCTGATCCGAGACGGTAAATGGATCGCTTGCAATTGTCTGGAAGAAGAATGATAATTTTTTCAGGTCTTTGTTAGCGTTAACATTATAAAAATGGGTACCCATTTTTTGTGCGGCGCGCGCCGCACAAAAATCTAACTAACAGTAAAAAAAAGGCGAGGTAAGCGATGAAAAAATTTTTTGCGGTAATTTTGTCGATGCTGTTGACTGCGGCGACATGTGCGGGATGCGCGCCGAAAGAACAAAAAAAATACGGCGAGGAAGAAATGAGAACTCCGTTTTGGACGCAGGATACCATGTACAACGAATCTGTCCTTTTAACGCGGGGCAAGGACGAGCGTCTCGCGCAGGGAAATCTGGCTTTCGAGCCGAAAGGGCGCGTGAAAATCACCGATCCTCTCATGCAGATAGTTTATGAAGAAGGGAAAGATTTCACGATGGAAGGCAGGACGATCCGCGCGACGGAAAATACTTCCATGCCATGGCTGGAAGAAAAAGTGCTTTTCGGCATCGATATGCCCGAAGGTAAAGGGCTTTCGACACAGCCCGTATCCGAGGCAGGCGCGGCGAAAGGATACGAAAGCGTTCTCTATACCGAAAGCGCCTTTTTGATTGAAAATCAGGTGCTTGTCACATACGATTACGACCGCCGAGAATTCGATTCAAAAGTCATACCCGCCTATCAGGGCGAAAAACTTCCGAATACCTTGCAAAAACTGCAAAACAAGGAAACGGTGGATATCATCGCTTTCGGCGACAGTATTTCCACGGGCTGCAATTCGACGGGCGGAGGTCTGCAATCTGTGTATGACGATACCTATCCAGGCAATTCCGTTTATCTGCCTTTCGACCGCGCGCCGTACACGCCTACGTTCCCCGAAATGTTTGCGAGCGGTCTGGCTGCACATTACGGTGCGGAAACTACGATATTCGGCGCGGCGATGGGCGGGCAGACGAGCGACTGGGGAGCGAAAAATGCCGCGCGCCGTGTCGTCAATCCCGATATGGGATACGATCCCGACCTCGTCACCATAACGTTCGGCATGAACGACGCTACTTTGAGCGTGCCCTTGGATACGTTTGAAGAGAATATGTTGAAGATCATCGACGACATCCGCGCCGCTTCCTCGAAACAGGTGGAATTCATTCTTATCGGCACTATGCTCGCCAATCCCGACGCTGTACAATGCACGAATCAGGAGGCGTATTGGCCGATCCTGCAAAAGGTTGCGGATGCACGGGAGGGCGTCGCAGCGGTGGACATGGGCGGTATGCACGCGTTCTTTTTACAGCACAAAAATTTTCAGGATATGATCGCGAACAATATCAATCATCCCAACGATTTTTTGATCCGTATGTACGCGATGAATTTACTGGCAACTTTGATCGACTATCAAGCGTAAAGGAATTATGGAAAACAAAAACTTTAAACCGACTGTATTTTGGGCATGGAACGGCGAGATGGAGGATTCGCAGATTTGTTCTCAGATCAGCGAATTTGCCGAGGCGGGCATCGGAGGGCTGCACCTGCACGCCCGCGCGGGTCTGCGCATCGAATATCTCGGGGATGCGTGGCTGCACGCTTACCGTACGGCGATCGAGGCTTGCAAACGATACGGCGTCGACGTATGGATATATGACGAACAGGGCTGGCCGAGCGGTTTCGCTGGCGGAAAAGTCAACGCTTCGGGACAGGATTTTCTTTTGAAATATCTCAGTCTCTCCCGCCTATCGGATAAATCGAAATCCGACCGCCTTCTCGCCGCATACCGAAAGACGGAGCAGGGATATCAAAGAACGGCGCAAATCGAAAACGCCGATCTGTATATATATTTTGAAGTGCAGGAACATTATGTAGATCTGCTCAATCCTGCCGTCACGCAGGAATTCATCCGTTGCACGCATGAAGTATACAAAAAACATTTCGGGCAGGAGTTCGGGAAAACGATCAAGGGCGTATTTACCGACGAACCGCAGATCCACGTTTCCTCCCGCGCATGGAGCGTAGAACTCCCCGCGCTCTATCGCGAGCGCTACGGGGAAGACGTGCTGGACGGCCTTTACCTTCTTTTCGAGGAACAAGGCGAAGCATATCAGACGTTTCGCTACCGCTATTACTCGCTCGTCCGCGAAATGTTCGTGCAAAACTATACCGTGCAGATCGGCGAATGGTGCGAACAAAACGGTCTGATCTTGACGGGGCATTTTGCGGGAGAAGAGGGGCTTTGCGTGCAGGTCGCGTCCAATACGGGCGTTATGCCGCATTACGAGTTCATGCGTCAGCCGGGTATCGACCATCTGGGAAGGCGGCTCAATCCGCTGCTGTTATTGAAACAGGTGCAGAGCGTGGCGGCACAACTGGAAAAAAAGCGGATCCTTTCGGAAACGTATGCCTGTACGGGCAACGGCGTGAGTTTTCGAGATCTGGCGTGGATCTGGAATTATCAGGCGGCGTTCGGCGTCAATATGCCCTGTATGTCCATTTCCATGTACCGTCTCGGCGGCGTCAGAAAGCGCGATTATCCCGTCTTTCTCTCTCCGCAGCAGCCATGGTGGCAAGAGTTTGCGCCTTTCAACCGTTATTTAAAAAATACTTCCGAATTCGTTTCAGAAGGCATCTATCGGGCGGACGTGCTGTTGATCTCCGCGACCGACAGCGCGCTGGAAGAGCCGATCTGTTCCGTGAAACAAAAAAATCAATCCGCGCGGTATCGGAGGCTGGCGGAAGATCTCGTTTATTTGCAGATTCCCTATGATATCGGAGACGAAACGATTTTGAAAAGGCATGCGGCAGTGCGGGGCGATTCGCTGATCGTAGGCGCGTGCAGTTACGGCGTCGTCGTTCTTCCCGAACTGGACAATATAGAACTTTCGACCGTCGAACTTTTGGAAAGGTTTTCGAACGCGGGCGGAAAGATCGTCTGCATGACGCGGCTGCCGTCGCGCGTGGAGGGAAAGATTGACGAAGAAAGTCTTGCCCGCCTTCGATCTCTCGGCATCGAGATCATTCAGCAGCGGCGGGGGATCATCGAAAAATATTTTGCAAGACAATCGTTTCAAAGAAAGATCTGGTTCTGCGACGAGAGCGGAAAAACTACCGACGCGCTCATATGCAATTTCCGCGAAACGCAGGAAGGAAAAAACGTCGTCGCATTCAACCCCTCCGCCGCTACGCGTGTGAAAGGTATGCTTTGCGCAAAGGGGTACGGGCAGTTTTATCGGTTCGACGCGGTTTCCGGTAAAGAGAGCGAACTTTCCACGCGCTGGTCGCAGGGATTCAGTTATACCGAATGCGAAATTGCGGCAAAGGACGCCCTGTATTGCCGTTTCAGAAAAAACGCCGCGCCCGTCGCTTTCGATATACGGGAAGAATGCGCGAAAGACGTGGATTTTCACCTTGTGCATATCGAAGACAATCATTGTACGCTCGATTTCGGCAGATACAGATTGAACGGCGAAGATTATTCCCCCCGTATGCCCCTCGTGAAAATGCTCGATGAAATGTACGGGCGGGCAGAGACTTACGGCAAGGAATGCAAGATTTCCGTGGAATACACTTTCGAATGCGAAGAAACGCCGTCGCGCCTGTTTTTGGCTGCGGAAAGCGAGCATGCGCAGGAAATCATGGTCAACGGAAAAAAGTTGCCCTGCGAAACGGCGGAACGTTTTTTGGATCGGGATTTCAGAAAATACGACATCGCGCCCTATGTGCGGGAAGGAATCAATACGATCGTTCTCGTCTTTACCATTCGTCCGCTGCGGCTCGGGTTCGATTTGAAAACGGCGCACGACGCGATCCGAAATAAATTCAGCTATCCCGTCGAAGCGGAAAGCGTCTATCTCATCGGTGATTTTTCCGTTCAGCCGAAAGGCGCGGTCACGGAAAATATTTCGTATATCCGTACGGAAGACGGTTTTCGCCTGACGCGGCAAAAACCTTTGCCCTCGCGGGGCGATCTGACGTCCTGCGGGCGATGGTTTTACGCCGGCAATGCCGAATATGAATTTTCTTTTGAAAAAGAGGCGGGTAAAACTTTTCTGCGGATGGAAAAATACGCGGGCGCGGCTGCCGCCGTGCAGGTAAACGGCAAAAAAGCGGGCTTGGTCTTTTTGCCCGACGATATGATGGAACTGACGCCGTATCTCGGCGAGGGCAAGAATACCGTCAGAATCATTTTGCTCGGAACGCTTAGGAACCTGCTGGGTCCGCATCATCACTTCAAGGGAGAGCCCGAATACACGGGTGTGCATACGTTCACGGGCGAATACGGAAACGGCGCGATAGAGGATCTGTCCGGTGAAGAAGCGCCGGACGCCGTTTGGACGGATTCCTATAATTTCATTCCGTTCGGGATCTACCGAATGAAACTGATACATCAAAAATAATCAATCGGAGGAAAACAATGAAAAAGTATCTGGCAGCCTTTTTAGGCATCACGCTTGTTTGCAGCGCGCTTTTCGTCGGCTGCGGCAAAAGCGGCAAGACGGAGATCGTCATCGACGGCGGCGGCGTTGCGGGGAACTACAACAGTTCTATCAACATGACTCCTTCGGCGGCAAATCCCAATCCCTACAACTATCTCGAACAACTCGCCAATGAGTGGAACGAATCGAGCAAATTCAGTTCGCAGTACTCCGTCAAGATCAACCGCAATTCCATCAACGGCAACCGCGATTCCATACTGAGTTACGTTTCGACGGGTTCGGGTCCCGACATTCTGTACCAGACGGGCACGACCATCGCCGAGGATATGGACAAGAATTACTTCGTGGACGTGACCGACTATCTGAGCGAACCCAATCCGTATGTGAAGGGGAACGAAAAGTGGTCGGATCTCTATGATGCGCAGGAACTGGAAGCCTCCCGTGCGCCCAACGGCAATTTCTATTCCATCGGGATCGACCGCAACGTGGCGGGCATTATGTACAACAAGGATATTTTCGAGCGCGCGGGCATCACCGAGCCTATTCTTACATACGGAGATCTGATCGCTGCCATGGATAAGATCGCCGAGCGCTGTCCCGACGTGATGCCCTTTTCCCTCGTCGACAATTGGTACGACATCGTTCTGGAAAGCGGGCTGTACGGCAGTCAGATCGAAAAATACGACGTGATCCGTAAAAACGGGATCGTAGATTCCGAAGAACTCAGCCGCGCATCTTCTCTCGATCTGTACAAGATCATGAACGGCAATAATCTGGACGCGCGTTACGAAGCGTATCTGAATTTGATGAACCTTCTCCGCAGCGATAAATATATGGATACGAATTCCATCGGCAATACTTCCGTCACCGAATTCATGAACGGAAAGATCGCCATGGTTTCCTGTCTCGGCAAAAGCATGGTGCAGGTCCAGCGGCAGAATAAGATCAACGTGGGCGCTATGGGCTACCCCGTTCTGACGCAGAAGGACGTGGACGACTATGCGGGCGTAGACGGCATCAAGATCGACGAGCGCGGCGTCCGCCGCGGCATTTCGGGTATCGGTACGGGCTGGTGGATCAGCAGCGCCGCGGTAAAAAAGGGAACCGTGGACGCTTGCGTCGATTTCCTGCAATTTATCACCGCGCCTGAAAATAACGTTCCCATGGTCAATAAATTGGGCTATGCCATACCTTTGGATACCGACGCTGCCGTCGAATCCTCGGATATGAACGTACTCTTTTCCGAGATGATCAATCAGTTCAACGAGGATGTGGAAAACGACTTTTTCGAGTTCCACGTATTCAATTCCTGGGGGATCATGGGCTTTGACTGTTGGAGCAATTTCGTGACGCAGAGCACCAATCTCTTTAACGGCGCGGACATTCTTACTGTCGCAAAGTCTATCAATAAACAGTTTTTGTCTTCAAGGGATAATTTGATCGAGCAGAACAAAAAGAGCGGAGCGTGGAACGTGGACGGTTGGGCGGATCTGGCCTGACGTGGAGAGCGTAACTTATGAAAACCTATCGTAAGAGCGATCTGTTCGGCTACGTGTGGATGTTGCCCGCATTCGCGCTCATCTGTATTTTCAGCATTTATCCCGCGGCTTCCGCGCTGATTCATTCGTTTACCAACTGGGATCTGATAAGTGCGAGTTGGACGGGCGTGGATAATTTCGCGCGGCTGTTCAAAGACAATATTTTTTGGAAATCGTGCGAGAATTTAATCATTCTGATGGTGACGGGACTGATATTCGGAAACGTAGCGGCGCTGTCGCTGGCGGAACTTCTCCACAAACTCAAAAGCGAAAAATGCAGCAACGTCTATCGTTTTTTATTCATTCTTCCCGCGCTCGTTCCCGGCATGGTCAATATGCTCATCTGGACGAAGATCGTGTTCAGCCCCTTTTCAAACGGTCTGATGAATTCCATTTTAGCGAATTTCGGTATGGATACGCAAGGGTGGTATATGCAGGAAAACCAGGCGCTTCTGTCCATGATACTGACGGGTTTTCCCTGGGTTTCGGGTACATCCTTTCTCATCTATCTCGCGGGACTCAACAACATTCCCGACTCCGTGTACGAGGCTCTGGATCTGGACGGCGCGGGCACCTGGAAACGCATTTTCTTCATCGACCTTCCGCTGTTGAAGAGTCAGATCAAATATTTCGTGATGCTCGGCATCATCGGCGGCATGCAAAGTTTTTCCATGCAGTTGGTGTTTACTTCGGGCGGGCCCAATTACGCGACGACCGTTCCCGGCTACTATATGTACGAAAAAGCGTTTTTCAGCGGCGAGTTCGGATATGCGGCGGCGATCGGCTTTTTCCTGTTTTTGATCACGCTCATCATTACGGTCATCAACAATAAATTTATGAAATCGACGGAGGAAATTGCCTGATGGACTCTGTTTTAACTGTCGTAAACGACGATTTGCGCGCAAACCGCCACTCGAAACGGTTGGCGGCTGTCAAGCAGGGGATCGCGCATCTGTGCATTCTCATATTGCTTTTCTTCGTCGTCGTGCCCATTTATTTTCTGATCGTGAAGAGTTTAAAATCTCCGGAGCAGGAAACGATGCATCCGTTTTCCGTTTCTTTCCCGCTCATTTGGGAAAATTACAGCCTTGCCTGGCTCTTTGTAAAGGACTATATTCTCAATACCGTCGTGATAGCCCTTTGTCAGACGTTCGGCGTTCTGCTTGTATGTTCATGCGCCTCCTATGCCTTTGTGCGTTACAAATTTCCCTTTAAAAACGTACTGTTTATCATCATTTTATCTTTTATGATGGTGCCCGGGATCCTGACACTCATACCGCAGTACCAGATGGTATTGAACGTATTCAATCTCAAAAACAGTTATTTCGGCGTGATCCTGCCCGCGATCGCGGGCGCGGTACCCATGGGGATATTTCTGCTCAACACGTTTTTTTCGGGCTTGCCAAAAGATCTGTTCGAGGCTGCGGAACTTGACGGCGCGTCGAAATTTCGTCAATACCTGATCGTGGCGCTGCCGCTCTCCGTCCCCATTTTGGCGACGCTCGGCATCATGCAGTTGCTTTCCGCCTGGAACGATCTTTTGTGGCCGCAATTGATTTTGCAGGACGAGCGCATGCACACCATCACCATCGGCCTTGCGCCGTTTACCGAATCGTACTACAACGATTTTCTCAGTTTAGGCGTGCCTTTTGCAGGCTACGTCATCGTCAGTATTCCGCTTTTGGTCATCTTTTTCTTTGCGTCCAAACAATTTATCCGCGGTCTGACCAGCGGTGCGTTCAAAATGTAATAAGGAGGAATTTCAATGCATAAAGCAATGAGATCGCTTGTGATCTGTCTTGCCTCGCTCTTTTGTTTTCTCGCCTTCGCGAGCGGCTGCGATGCGGGCAAAACGACGAAATTGAAGGGGGAAGAGGTCGTCCTCGATCGTAACATGGAAAACGGCGTCGGCGTTTTGGGCAAGGTTTCCATCGAAGATCTCGGAAACGTCACCTACAATTTCCGATACATGAATACCGTACCCGAAAACGCGGTGAGCATGTGGCGGCTGGGGCAGTGGGGCACGGAATTCGGGCTTGCGGATACGGGAAAGGAATCCAAAGAGGGCGACGATTACATTCTGAAAGACAATACCAAGGAATTTATCGTCAATCCGAAAACGGGACGATACAGCCTGAACTGCGACACGACGGATGAATACGAGAAATACAATGGCGTCAAACCGTACGGCGCCGACTGGCTGCATCTGATCACCATTCAGAATCTGGCGGATATTTCGCGCGTTGCGGAAATGAAAAATATCTACGCGGATTTCGAGTTTTCCATCGACTATTGCGAAAACCTCATGGGCGGCAAACTCGACCTCGGGCTGCATACCGCGCTTTTCCAATGGGTATTCGTGGTGAAAAACGACAATCCCGACTCACCCGATTACAATCAATATTTCTGGTTAAACATTCCCTATTACGACGGGCGCAGCCTTGTCACAGACGAGTGGAAATCGTTTAAAGAGGACGCTTTTCTCGATTACGGAAAAGAGGATAAATCCAATACTTATATTTATACGGCGGGAAGCGAGGGGTATCTGCCAAAGGGCGGCGTCGAAGTCGGCGAAAAATACCATATCACTATCGATTTAGTGCCCTATGTGGAACGCGCTCTCGAAAAAATTCAAAATCATGAGGGTAACCTTTCGAGCGATTATCCGCTCCTCGTCAATACGACGGTGGACGATCTGCGTATCAACCAGTTTTACATCGGCTGGGAAGTACCCGGCACATTCTCTTGCGGGGCGACCATTTACAAAAACAGTATTTTATACAATAAGAAATAGGTTTTGCCGTAGGGCGATGCCCGAAAACCGAAAAATGAAAAAGGAGATTTTTAGATGAGGAAACTTGCGGCGGTGCTCTTGTCTGTGTGTTTATGTATGCTTATGGGATGTTCACCGAAAACGCCTCCCGTATCGGGAGAAACCGAATTGATCCCCGATCTCGCGTTCAACGAGGGTTTCGTACTGACGGGGTTTGACAGCCGTCCCGAATTCAATCAGCGCCATATCGGCGAGATCGATTACGGGCTGGAAAATCTCGACCCCGTCTGGAGGATCGGCCAGTGGGGCTGTCTGAAAAATCTGGTAAACGCCGAATATTCGCAAAATTCGGGCGTAGACGTTTTCGAGGACGGAAGCAAAGTTTTGAAAGTTAACCGCAAAACGGGCGCTTACAGCCTGTATTGCAATGCCGAAACGGACGGCGTTTATGCAAACGGCGTGCGCAAGGAGAACGAGCCGTGGATCCATTTCATTCTCGAGATCCCGCAGTTCCCCGTTTTTACGAAACTGAAAGATCTGGACTATCTCACTTTTTATCTGGAATTTCAACTTACGAAAGGGGTGAATCAATGCGGAGCGGATTACGATCCGTCCCTTCATTCTTCCATGTTTTTATGGTATATCACCGTTTCGGACCTCACGGATACTTCCGAATATTTTTGGTTCGGACTTCCCATTTACGATAACCGCCACGCCTTTTCACCCGAATTTGCGCAGCAGGACGGCGGCAAAGAGGATTCTACCTCTTCCTTTATCTATAATCCCGCGGCGGATACGTTTCTCGATATTCCCGTCGTGGAGGGAACGCCGAATCTTTTGAACCGCGATATGCTGCCGACCATTCAATATGCGTTCAAACTCGCGCAGGAACGCGGTTTTATGAAAAATACGAAGTATGAAAATCTCGGCATTACGAGCATGTATATCGGATGGGAACTCCCCGGAACGTTCGACGTGGGGATGGACGTGCAGAATATGCGCTTGCTTGCGGGAAAGAAATAATATCGAAAGGAGAAAAGATGAGTAAAACGAAAATTACATTGATGAGTCTGATCCTGGCGCTCGCCCTGTTGATCGGTATCGGCTGTATCCCTCTCTTTACGGACGCAGCCGAAACGGAAAGCAAGATCGAAAACAGCGATTTTTATCAACTCGGTACAGGGGTGAGCGCCGTACCTTCCGAAAAAAGTACGGAAACGGACGTGATCTTGCCTTATTCCGGGGAGGGGCATCTGTTTTTCGGAGAGAGCGCGGAAAAAGCCTATCCCGTCGATATGGCGGTATTCAGTTGGAATATCAGGATATCGCAATTGGCAGTGGGGCAGTCTTTCGCGGTTTCCTTCGTAAAGGATACTACGAAAAAGCCTTTCGAGGGCGCAGAGGGCGTTTCTTTCGTGTTTACCTGTCAGAACGAGGGTACTCTGCTGTCATACATCGTGGACGCGGCGGACGGCGGACTCATTCAGGAAATGGTAGATACGCAGTCCATGTGGGCTTATAAGAAAGACGGTTCGTTCGAAGAGTATCCCAAGGTGGAAGGACAGGAAAACTATTCGCGCGGCATGGTCGGCAGACTGATCACCGATAACGTGGTCGGCGCGAGCGTCACGCTCGCAAACATCGTGGACGGCGCCAGTTTCGGCGGCACGACCAACCGCCCCGTGATCTCCAAAGGGAATAGCCTCGGCACCACCATACCCGGCGAAATTTTTACGGCCAGGGATATGAATATCAAAGAAACGATCCTCGTCCTGTCGGCGGGCGGGATCGACGGCATCGGCGATGAGTCCGACGCTCCTTTGAAATTTACCGTCGATACCCCCTCGGACAAAGCGACGAAACAGTATCTTTCTTCCCCCGCGCGGACGCAGATCGTCAACCGCCTCAACGACTATGTGTTCGACAGCGAAGAGGCTTTGGCGGGCACGCTTTCGCAGGCGGATTACGCCGCCTTGACGAGCGGGCTGGCGGAAACGGATCTCTCCGCGCTCCGCGTGCGCGACCGTTTCAATCAGGGAAAGGTCAAAGAGCGGATAGAGGCGACTTTACGGCTTCTGGAAGATAAAATGGCATATGTGGCGGATTCGGTCAAGGTGTACAGCAAAGCGCTGGACGCGCTGAAAGATCTGCATTCCGTCGACGAGCAAAAAATTTCCGGGGCGGAAAGCGCGCGGTCGGTTTACAACGAATATGCGGCGTATGTGAAATATCTGAGCGGCGAACAGTTACAGGAGGTGCAGGCGCTCGTGGACGCGCTAGACGAAACCCTCTTGCTCCGCGGGGTCGCGCATTTGCAGATCGTCGATTTCGAAACTGCCGTCGCAGCGTTCGCCGATCCCGTGTCGGATACGTCCGCCGATCTGATCTATGCGGCGGAACAAGCGCGCGCGGGCATCGACTTCGACGCGATCTCCCAACTGAAAAGCGAAGACAGGTCTGCCTTCGAAAAACGGATTGCCGCTTGCGACGAGATGGTGGAGGAGGCGCGCCTGCTCAATGCGTTCGACGTGGAAAATTATAAAATAGATCTTTATCGCTCCGCGATCGGCGCGCTGGGCGCGAGTCTGAACGTAGAGGAGTTTTTGAGCGTGGTGCAGTCCCGTCCCGTTTTGCGGCTGGATGACGTCATGCCTTCGGATACGGAAATATTGAATACGTCTTTGCGCGACGCGGACGCGTTGTTCGGCAAAGAGATCGTGCGCGTTCTCGACGCATGGCATACGGCTTACAGCGAAAAAACGTATGCTCTTCGGGAACTCGGTTCTCTGACGCAGGCGAAGATCGACGCCGCGAAAGCCGCCGCATACGATACCGATGCAATGAATACGCTGCAAGACATCGCCGCAAAGATCTCGTGCGATATTTCCTCTTCCGTCGCGCAACTTACGGAATGCGACCGCACGGTGCGGGCGGCGGAAGTCCGTTTGCTTCTCGTCCGCTATCATGAACTTGCCTCTGCGCCGATCGGCGATCTGGCATCTTTGAACGAGGCGTACGAGGCGTATTTACTGGCGGCGGAATCGGATCTCGGCGACCTTTCACAAGAAGAACGCGCCGCTTACGACGCGTTGTACTCCGAAACCAACGAAGCATACGGCGATGCGGCCCGCAGTTTGATCGAACCGCTGTTAAAAGCGTTTGAAACGGCTGTCGCCGCGGAAAATATTCACGAATCCGCAGCCATTGCCGAAGCAAAAGCGGCACGCGCGGCGGTTCCTTCGCTGGATTATTATATCATCGCCGCCGACCGCGAACAGGCGCAGGCGCGCTTTGACGCAGCGGATAAAATCCTGCTGTCGCAAACGCTGTATTACGCCTATGCGACGGGCACGAGTTGGACTTTGAGCGAAACGGATCAGGGATTGAAACTTTCCAACACCCTTACAAAGGATGACGTATGTGACGGACTCGCCGTTATCGAAGACCCGCTTCAGATTGACGGTTTCGATTTTGCATTTGAATTCACCGAGATCGGCCGAATCTGGAAGGGCGAAGATCCCGTGGGCAGCGGCAAAAATCCGCAGAGCATTCTGGTCATGAACATCATGCGCGAGGCGGGCAAGAATAAGGACGAAACGCAGGGTTTCTCCGTTTATTTCTACTGCAACCAACTCGATGAGTTGGAAGTATACGTTTACGGAGCCTCGAACAGTACGGGGGAAGTCATGCTTGCGAACGGCAAGGTAAGCGGCTGCGGCTTTACCGCGGACCCTTACGATCCTTACACCGTGCGCATACGGATCGAAAAAGGAACGACGAGTTATCGGCTGTACGTAAATTCTTTGCAGTTGAACGTTTATTATCGCGATATCGTCAACCCCGATGAGGACAGGGCTTCTCATATTCCCGAATTCGAAGTAGGATCGGAGATCGGCGCGGATATTTTCAAGGACGGAAACGCTTACGTAACTTTCGTCATCTTCGCAAATTCTTTGACCTCCGATGAAGAAAGACAGTCCGCGATCACCATTCGCATGATCGGTGATAAAACGTTCGGCGATTATGTGCCGCCCGTCTATACCGTTTCCGTGGATCTCGTTTCGGGTCCCGCGAAAACCGTCTACGAAAAGGGCGAAACTTTTGACAAAACGGGCATTAAAATGATTGCGACGCTTTCCGACGGTACGACGAAAGAAATCGCTCTCGACGAGATCAAGGTCCTCGGTTTCACTTCTACCTCGAAAGGGAAAAAGAACGTGACGCTGAGTTATACCGACGATACCGGTGTGACGCTGAATAAAGTCATTCAGGTGGAAATCGTGGAGGCCGAAGAAAACGGCGGCGATTCGGGCTGCGGCGGCACGGTTTCCGCAGCAAGTTTCGGCGCGGCCGCGCTTATGCTTGCGGCTTGCGGCGTCATATTGGCGAAGAAAAGGAAAAAATCTTAGGATAAATGTTTCAGAGGGCTTTTCGCCCTCTGAAACAAAACATAAGGAGGAAAGAAAATGATTCAAAAAAAGGTCAGGCTTATGCTGGCGGCTCTCTTGGCTGTCGTCATGGCGTTGTGTCTTTGGGGATTCACCGCGCAAGCCTTCGCCGCAGAGAGCGTCGACCCTCGCGCGCCGTTTTATAACAATCCGTATACGCCCGATTGCAGCACAGTCGTGAAAAACGAGGACGGAAGTTTTTCCGTGACGCAAAATTACGGCGGCGGCAACGCACGCCTGTTTTACGGCGACTACACGAGCGGCGGAGCCGAAAACGCGTATTTTATGGATTTGACCGATGCGACGATCTCGCTTTCCGTCGACGAGTTGGCCGCAGGCGTGGGCGCGGAGATCTATTTCGTCAGTTACGTTGCGAACGGATCCTATCCCATGCAGGGAGCCGGGCAGGGATTTTCGCTTCGGCTTACGGACGACGGAAGCAACAATACCGGGTTCGTCCCCGTCGTGCATACCTATTCGATGAACAGTGCGTTTATTAACAAAGCCTACGAGGGCAATCAATATCTGGTCTACAACAACGCTTCTCCCCGCACTTCTTATCTGGGGAAAGAACTGAAAATCCACATTTTCACCGAAGGCGACGTTTTGAACGTGCACGCCGATTGGGTGCGCGATGACGTCAATGCGGAAACGGCGTACGATTTCCGCGCGCAGATCCCCTTGGCGGAACTACCCGCGGAAGGGGGAACGCCCTTCGATTACAAAAATGCGCAGTTCGGCATATCCAACAACGGCGGCAACGATACATTGAAATTGAATGTCAAAGACATTTCCGACGCCAAAAACGACGCTTATTATCAGACGTACGGAGGGAAATACAAAAATTCGATCGCGTACACGCAAAAGTACGCCGAGGCAGTCGCAAATTTTTCCAAAAACGCGACGACCGCGCAGCAGGTCAAGGATTTCTATTCCGCGAAAATGAACTTTGAGGGCATGAATGCGAACGGCTTGCGCAAAAACGACGCATACGAATATCAGCAGGCGGTTGCGCTCTCCACGGAAGGGTTTGCGGAGGCGTCGCTTGCCGTCAAAGATAAGGTGTTTGCAAATTACGACGCGGAGAGCGGGATTACCGATAAAGAGGATGCGATCGCCGTTTTTGCCTTCTATGCGGAATTTTCCGATCAGTTGAGCGAATACGCCGCGGCCGCGGAACATATCCGCGCTGTGCTCGCGCAGGAAGATATGGGACAGAAAGCCGTTGAAACGAAAATTTCCGAACTTACCGCAAAATATGCGGGCGGTGAGATCAAACGCGAGAATTATTATGCGGCGCTCGACGAATATCGGGCGGTCGTCAAACAGTACGACGCGCTCTCCGCGTTCGTGCGCGCGCTGGTCGGAAATTACGATGCTTTGCAAGAGTGGGCGGATTCCTCTCTTGCGGAAATGAAGGATCTGTATTATTCTACCGCGGGAAGTTACTTCACCAATGAATGGGGCGTACGCGGAGAAGAGGACGAAAAGACGATATCCAAGAGTTATGCGGCGGCGCTGCGTGCGGACGACGGCAGTACAAAACTGATCCTTTCTGACGACACGGCTCTGCGTCTCGTCTACGGCACGGATATCGCGGAGGGAACGTGGAGCGACTACGCCGTGGATCTTTCCGATTTCGAGATGACTTTTTCCGTCGATAAAATTGCGGAAAGCGGCCGTTTTGCCGTGAATTTCGTATCCGAGCGCTCTGCTCTTCCTTTCGGCGAAGAGACCGATCCCGGACTGAGCATCATGTTCAGAATGGGATTCGGCGGCGGCAACACGATAGGCGTTGCGCTGACCGAAACCAAGGGCGGCGTATATCCCAATAAGAACACTGCACCCGATCATCCAGGGTTCGAAGGTCTGGACGAATGGGGCGGATTCGGTATTTTGTCCAATCCCTCCGGCGTTCTCGGCAAAAATATTACTTTGAAACTGCAAAAAGCGGAAGAGGGCGTTTCCTTAACGCTCGCGCTCGAAGGCGGAAATACGGTTTCCGTCGGATTGTCTGCGCAATACCTCGGATATCTCTTCCGTACGGACGACGGAAACGTCGACACGTCGAAACTCGTACTGAACTTTACGACGGGCGAAGGAATGACTTCATTTAACGGCGGACAGGACATGGAACTGACCGTGAAGACGATTAAAGACGAATATTTCCGCAACGTCAACTCGCTCTATGCGCAGTTTGACAGTTACAAAAAACTGACGGAATCTCTTTCCGTAAAAGAAAGTCTTACGTTCAACGAGATATCCGCTTACAATGCCGAAAAGCAGTCTATCGACGCGCTCTCCAAAGATCTTCGAACGCACGAAGCGGCGAAATATGCGGAAATGAGCGCGACGCTGGACGCTTCGAAACTTGCCGCTGTCGACGCCCTTGCCGCAGCGTATATGAGATCTTCTCTTGAAAGTTTGAAAAACGTCACCGTCGAAAACGTTGCGGAAACGGAAACGAAATTCGCCGCGCTTTTCACTCAATGGGAAAAGTTTTCCGCTGCGCAAAAGGCTCTTTACGATACGTTCGACGCCGATGCCGACGCGATACGCGCCGATATCGCGGGCTGTAAAACGGCAAAATCGCTGACAGAGGAGATATCCGCGCTCATCGCGCAAGACCCGCTGCCGACCAATATTGAAACCTTGCGTGCAAATTATGCGGCGTTGCGGGAAAAATACGATGCGCTCGCAGCCGAGTATCGGGAACACATTGCGAACCGCGAACAGTTCCTGGCTTACGGAGAAGCGCTTAACGCATACGACCCCGCACAGTTTGTTTCCAACGCCATCGAAAAATTGTTCACCGATTTTGAAACGATCACAAGTTCCAATAAAGCGGCTGCCAAAGCCGCGGTACAGTCGGTCAAAGACGCGTACGAAGTGCTGACCGATGCGGAAAAAGAAGCGGTAACTAACTTTGCGAAGATCGCGCGGTTCGAAGAAATGATCGCCGCTTTCGAACAGGAACAAATAGATTTCGCCAAGGCATCCGCTTTTGATAAAAACGCGAAGAGCAAGACCGAATTTTTCGCAACGATCGATGAGGAAAACCGCTCTGCCGCGATTGAAGCAGTGGAAAGTTTAAAGGCGGATTACGAAAAACTGACCGACGCGCAGAAGGCGCTCGTTAAAAATTACGCGCTCGTAGAGGCGTTGGAAAACAGCGTAAAGGCATTCGATGAGGATGCGGCGGCTTCTGCCGCGGCGCAGGCGGTAATTGATCAGATCAACGCGATCGGCGAGATTACGGACACGAAAGAATGCAAGGCGAAGATCGACGCGGCGAGAACCTCATACGACGCGCTCGACGGCGCGGCAAAAGCGAAAGTCACCAATCTTTCCGTACTTGAAAAGGCGGAAAAAGATTATGCGGCTTTTGCCGAGGCGGAGGAGAATAAAGGCTGCGGAAGCGCAATATATGCGGGCAGCGCGCTTTCCCTCGTCGTACTGGTTTGCGCGGCTGTCGCAATCGTCCGCAAAAAGGTACGGTAATGAAAATGAAAAAACTGGTTTTTTTGATAGCGATGATCATGTTGTGCAGTATTGGTTTTGCCGGTTGCGGCGGAAAAACGTCCGAATCGGATTCTTTATGGGATTTCGAGGCGTTGGAAAAGCAGACGCCCGAAACGGAGGATGCAGGATATACCTATGCGGGAAATGAAAATATCAAGGGCATCTATTTCGAAGGCGCGGAATATAACGGGGAAGCAACGAAAATATTCGCGTTTGTCGGTGTTCCGGAAACGGAAAAGCCGACAAACGGCTATCCCGCGATGGTGCTTGTGCACGGCGGACTTGGGCAGGCGTACGGTGATTGGGTAAAACTTTGGACGGACCGCGGCTACGTTGCCATCGCGCTGTCCGTCGACGCGAACATGACCGACAGCGCAAACAAAGCCTCTTTGAACGAACGCGGCGGTCCGCGTATCTCCATTACGCCCGCGGATATGAAAAATCCCGCAAATTCCTGGGAATATATCAGCGTGGCGAATATCATTGCGTGCCATAATATTCTGCGTTCCATGGATTCCGTGGATAAAACTAACGTGGGCATCACAGGTATTTCCTGGGGATCGTATCTCACCTGCATTACGGTCGGCGTGGATACGCGCTTTAAATTCGGCATTCCCGTTTACGGGGCAGGGTATAATCACGAGGACGTGACGGGCGAACTGGCGGGCGTCTTTCAGATGGACGACGAATCGCTCGCGATTTACCGCGAGCGGTTCGATCCTTCCGTGTATATGAAACATTGCAAAATACCTATGTTCTGGCTCGCGGGTGCGAACGACCACGCGTTTTCGCTGGCTTGTAATCAGAAATGCGCCGATTTGAACCAAGGCCGCAATACTTATTCCTGGCGAGGGAAACTGACGCACGGACAACAGCCCGGCGACGGCAGCGGACTTCACGAAATATTCGTATTTGCCGACGAAATGACAAAGTCGGAAAAAGGGCTTTTGCGGGTGAGCGAGGGCGAAGTCCAAAGCGGCGGGATAAGCCTGCGCGTGGAAAACGTTGGGGCGGCAAAAGCGGATTTTTATTGGTCTTCCTATCCGCTCGAATACTGGCACGACGCCATGAACGTATGGGAGCGAGAGAGTGTCGCCATAGACGGCGATACTTTGCGCACAGCCGTGCCGCAGACCGCCGTGTTCGGGTTTGTCGAAATCACCGACGAAAACGGAAATATCGTATCTTCCCGTCTGTTTACTTTTTAACAGCAGGAAAAAGGAGTTTTTATGAACGGACGAGAGCGCTTTTTAACGGCTTTGAAAAATCAAAAGCCCGATCGGCTTCCCTGTCAGGTGCACAGTTGGATGACGTACTATCTCGATACTTACTTAAACGGCATGGATTCTTATCAGGCATACGATTATTTCGGAATGGATCCCGTGATCTATGCCTTTCCGCATTTGATCTTCGACGAAAAATCTCTTAAAAACTGGGCGTATGAATATCGGTCGCTCGGAAAAGATAAGGACGGCGTAGAATCTTTCATTCAAATATATCATACCCCCAAGGGCGATCTGACAATCAAGGGCGCGCGCAATCGTTTCACCTCGTGGGAAACCGAATCTATGATCAAAAACGAGGACGATTTCGAACTGTTCAAAGAATTTTACCCCGTTCCCGTTTCTGCCGATTGGAGCCCGATCATCGAGGCGAAAAATAAGATAGGCGATAAAGGGATCGTGCGTACGTGGTGCCACGCATACGGTCAGCCTGGTACCTGGCAGAGCCTTACCTGTCTGATCGGTACGGAAAACACTATATATAAGGCGATGGATGAACCCGATTGGGTGCATTACGCGCTGAAAACGATCAGCGATAAGGCGGTCGCGTCGATTGAAAACATGGGTAAGATCCCCGCCGACCTCGTTGAAAACGGCGGGGGCGCGGCATCGAGTACCGTCATCAGTCCCGCCATGCACGAAGAGTTTTGTCTTCCTTACGACAGAATACGTCACGAGGCGCTGCACCGCCAGGGAACGCTTGTCGTCTATCATCTTTGCGGCGGAGTGATGCCTCTTTTGGAACTCGTCAGGCAAAACGGGGCGGACGCGCTTGAAACCATGACGCCCTCTTCCATGGGCGGCGATTGCCGTATGGAAGAGGCTGCAAGGCGCATCGGGGATTCCGTCGCTTTTATCGGCGGGTTCGATCAGAACGAAGGATTTGAGCGCGGAAATCGGAAATTTATCCGCGAAGAGGTGAAACGGCTGTTTGCGGCGAAACCCGACGGCGGTTTTATTTGCAGTCCGTCCGATCATTTCTTTTTCGGAGATCCCGAAAATCTGAAAGAATTCGTCAAGGCTTGCAGGGAATGCGAATACTAAAAAAAGAGCGGCGCCTGAAACGCCGCTTTTTTCTCTTTGCGGCAAGTTTTCGATCGTGTGCGCATATATATAGGGTATGTCGGAATACTATACCAGAAAGTATAAACGAAAGGGCAGTAAAAAACGCCTTTGGATATTTCTCGGCGTGCTTTTGGCGATACTCATCTTTATAATCGTGTTCTTTCAAACGAACGTCAACCGCGTGCTCGTATCCGTGAGCGAGGCGACCGTACAGGCGATGACGACGACGGCTGTCAACGACGCCGTGTTTCAGACGATGGAAAATACGTCTTCTTACGAAGATCTCGTTTCCATCGAACGCAACAATGCGGGCGATATCGTGGCGATCACCTCCGATTCTTTAAAGATCAATTCGCTTGCGAGAAGGACTGCCTCCGTCGCGCAGAAAAACCTGTCCGAACTCAGCGCGGGCGGCGTGCGGATCCCGCTCGGCGCCTTTTCGGGAATAGAAATTTTGGCGGGCACGGGGCCACGCGTCAACGTAAAGATCGTGCCCATCGGCAACGTCCTTTGCAAGTTCTCTTCCAAGTTTACCTCTGCGGGCATCAATCAGACGCTGCACTCTATTTTCGTGGACGTGCAGACGAGCGTGAGCATCATTTTGCCGACGCGCACCGTGCAGGTGGGCGGGAGTTCGCAGGTACTCATCGCGGAGAGCGTGATCGTGGGAAAAGTACCCGACGTCTATCTCAACGGCAATATTTTCGGGGAAGGCTTCGATTTGGTGCCCGATTGATAGAATTGCAGAAAAAACGATTGACATTTTTGCTTTTTTTTAGTATGATTTCTATATATAAAAAAGGCAAAGACAAAGACAGATGCACCGCGGCTCTTTGCAAGAGAGGAAAACCCGTCGGCTGAAAAGTTTTCTCATGGAGAGGTGCAGTATTCACTTTCGAGCCGTTTCCGCGAACTCATAGTAACGGGAGCCGTGACCTTACGCGTTAAGTGGCAACGAGGCGGAATTTTTTCCGCGAACATAGGTGGTACAGCGTTTCTACGCCCTGTGACTTTCAGTCACGGGGCTTTTTTTATATCGGAGGAGATTTTATGAAAGAAAAAATCCAGCAGATCAGACAGCAGATCGAAGAGGGGCTCGCGTCCGTCAGCCTCAGAAAATCACTCTTTGAATTGAAGATGAAATTTTTGGGCAAGACGGGCGAGATCACCGCGCTCTTGAAGGGCATGCGCGATCTGCCGCCCGAAGAGCGCCCCGAAATGGGCAAGGTGATCAACAGCGCGCGCGAATGGGCGGAAGAGGCGTTTGCCGCGCGCGAGGAAGAGCTGAAAAAGGCGGAACTCGAAGACAAATACGCCAGCGAAAAGATCGACGTCACGATGCCCGCGGCGTTCTCCGCCTACGGCACCGAACATCCCATCAGCATGGTCAGGCGCGAACTCGTGGATATTTTCGCGGGCATGGGATTTGAAATTTTCGAAGGCCCCGAGATCGAAAAGGACTACTATAATTTTCAGGCGCTGAATATCCCCGCGGATCACCCCGCGCGCGATATGCAGGATACTTTCTTTATCACGGAAGAATTCCTTCTGCGCTCGCAGACCTCTTCGGGGCAGATCCGCGTCATGGAGAAAAAAGCGCCGCCCATCAAGGTGTTAAGCCCCGGCAGGGTGTACCGTTCGGACAGCGACGCGACGCATTCGCCCATGTTCCACCAGATGGAGGGGCTCGTCGTCGATAAAAATATCACTCTGTGCGATCTGAAAGGGCTGTTGGACGAATTCGCGCGCAAAATGTTCTCTTCGGAAACCAAGACGCGCCTTCGCCCTTCGTATTTCCCGTTCACCGAACCGAGCGTGGAAGTGGACGTGTCCTGCTGCGACTGTCACGGCAAGGGCTGCCGCCTCTGCAAGGGCACGGGCTGGATCGAAATTCTGGGCGCGGGCATCGTCAACCGCCGCGTGCTGGAAAACTGCGGCGTCGATCCCGACGTGTATTCGGGCCTTGCTTTCGGCATGGGCATCGAGCGAATCGCTATGATCAAATACGGCATCAACGACATCCGTCTGCTCTTTGAAAACGACGTGCGTTTCTTAAAACAGTTCAAGGATTGACGAGGAGGAGCAAAATGAAAGTACCTTTCAGTTGGTTAAAGGATTATGTGGATATCGATATTTCCGCCGAAGAGTTGCAGGAAAAACTGTTTTCCTGCGGGTTCGAGGTGGAAGAACTCATATACGTCGGCAAGGAGATCGACCGCTGCGTGGTCGGACTCATCAAATCTGTGGAAAAACATCCCGACGCGGACAAATTGAAAATTTGCAGGATCGATTGCGGCGAATACGGCGAAGATATTCAGATTGTGACGGGCGCGGATAACGTGGCGGCGGGCGATCTGGTACCCGTGGCGCTCGACGGCTCGTCTTTACACGGCGGCGTCAAGATCAAAAAAGGCAAACTGCGCGGCGTGGAATCGTGCGGTATGCTGTGTTCGGGCGAGGAACTCGGCATTACCGACGATTATTACCCGGGCGCGGAAGTGAACGGCATCCTCATCTTGCAGGAAGATATTCCCGTCGGTACGGATATCAAAGAAGTGGTGGGGATCGACGATTATATTTTCGATATTTCGGTGACGGCGAACCGTCCCGACTGCCAGAGCGTGTACGGTATCGCGCGCGAAGTCGCGGCCGTTCTCAAAAAGCCGTTGAAACCCGTGGAACTTACGTACGACGTGGAAACGTTCGCGACCAGCGGGCGCGTAATGGTCGAAGTCGCGGCGCCCGATCTGTGCCCGCGCTATATCGCGCATTACGTGCGCGATCTGAAAATCGAAAGTTCGCCCCTGTGGATGAAAAGGCGCTTGGCCCTGTGCGGGCTGCATTCCATCAATAACGTGGTAGACATTACGAATTTCGTCCTTTGGGAACTCGGACAGCCCATGCACGCCTTCGATCTGTCGCACGTGACGGGGAGTAAGATCGTCGTGCGTCGCGCCGCGACGGGCGAAAAGATCGTCACGCTCGACGAAAAGGAATTCGAACTCACGCCCGACAATCTGGTCATCAGCGACGGGGTGAAGCCCGTGGCTTTGGCGGGGATCATGGGCGGACTGAACAGCGGCATCAGCGACGACACCGCCGAAGTGCTGTTCGAATGCGCCAAATTCTTGCGCGACAACGTGCGCAGAACTTCGCGCGCGCTCGGGCAGAAGAGCGATTCTTCCGCGCGCTACGAAAAGGGCGTCGACGCCTACACGACGGGCATCGCCATCAACCGCGCTCTCAATTTGATCCAAACGCTCGGCTGCGGCAAGATCGCCTGCGACCGTTACGATATCGAGGCGTCGCATCCCGAACCTCTGACCATTCATACCAAACTCAGCAAGATCTGCGCGGTCCTGGGCATCGAAGTTCCCAAAAAAGAGATCGTCGATATTCTGACAAGGCTCAACTTCAACGTCCGCTGTCAGGGCGACGACGCGGATGTTACCTCGCCCGCATACCGCGAGGACATCGAGGATTATCCCGACCTTGCCGAAGAAGTCATCCGTATGTACGGCTACGAGCATATCGAATCGACTTTTCTGAAAAACGCGTCGGTCACCGACGGCGGTTACAGCGACGGGCAAAAGCGCGAATTGCGCGTCAAAAATCTCCTGCGCACGCAAGGCTATTCGGAAACGGTCAACTACTCCTTTATATCGCCTAAAGATTACGCCATGCTGAAAATATCGGAGCAGACGCAGCGAGCCATAAAAATCAAGAATCCCATCGGCGAGGATATGAGTCTCATGCGTACGACGTTGGCGCCGTCGCTCGTCAATACCGTCGTAAGGAATCTGCGCCGCGGAAACACGGCGGGGCGGCTCTTCGAACTTGCGAGCGTGTACCGCGCCGAATCTTTGCCGCTCACCGAAATGGCGAAAGAGGACAAGACGCTCTGTACGGCAGTGTTCGGCGAGAAAGAAACTTTCTTTACGGCAAAAGGCGTGTTCGAACTGATCGCCTCCGAATTCGGTCTGAAATTCGACTACGCGCCCGCCGATATCGCCTATCTGCATCCGGGAAAGAGCGCGGAGATCTTAGTCAACGGCAAAGCCGTCGGATATCTCGGAGAACTCGCTCCCGACGTTGCGGAGAGCCTCGTCGTCGAAACGAACGTATATGTGGGCGAACTGGATTATGCGGCGCTTTCCGAACTGCTCGGCGGCGCGATCAAATATAAACAGTTGCCGAAATTCCCCGAAGTCCAGCGCGATCTGGCGCTCGTCGCCGAGGAAAAACTGACCTGCGCCGAGATCGAAAAAGTGATTTTCGAGGCTTCGAAATATGTGACTGCGGTGAAACTTTTCGACGTGTACCGCGGCGCACAGGTAGGAGAAGGGAAAAAGAGTATGGCGTTCTCGCTGACTCTCACGCCTGCCGACAAGGCGATCAAGCCCGAAGACGCGGACGCGCAGATCAAAAGGATCTTGCGGGCGCTCTCCGAAAAATTGTCCGTGGAATTACGCTGAAAACACAAAACTTACGGCGCGCAATGAAAAATTGCGCGCTTTCTCTTTCCAAAAAACGAAAAACATGATACAATATCGGTATGTGTGAAATCCTTGCACCGGCAGGGGATGAAAAGTCGTTTTATGCGGCGATCGACGCGGGTGCGGACGCGGTCTATCTCGGTTTATCGAGTTTTTCCGCCCGTCAAAGCGCCGAAAATTTTTGCCCCGACAATTTAAAAAAATATATCGATCACGCGCATGCGCTGCACGTGCGCGTCTATGTGGCGATGAATACGCTCGTCAAGGACGTCGAAATGGAATCTTTTGTTTCCGCGCTCGTTGCGGCGCATAACAGCGGCGCGGATGCGATCATCATGCAGGATATTTTTCTGGGCAAACTGATCAAAGATCGCTATTCCGCAATCACGCTGCACCTTTCCACGCAGGCGGGCGTCTGCAATATATTCGGCGCGCGGCTCGCCAAGCGGTACGGCTTTTCGCGCGTTATTTTAGCGCGGGAAACGCCCTTGAAAGACGTGAAAGAGATCGCCTCGATGATCGAGACGGAAGTGTTCGTGCAGGGCGCGCTGTGCACCTGTTTCTCGGGCCAATGCTATATGTCCGCCCTGGCGGGGGGCAACAGCGGCAACCGCGGCGCCTGTAAACAGCCGTGCCGCCAAAAGTACAAAATCGACCGAGAGGGGTTCGATTCCTACGCCTATGCGCTCTCTCTTTCCGATCTGTGCGCGGCGGAAAATTTGAGCGCGCTCATCGAAGCGGGCGTATCTTCCTTTAAAATCGAAGGGCGTATGCGTTCGCCCGAATACGTGCGCGCCGCCGTGACCTATTATAAAGACGTTCTGTCGGAAAATTCGCCGCGCCTTCGGGAGGATTTTTCCCGCATGAAACGCGCGTTCAATCGCGGCGATTATACGAAGGGTTACTTGTACGGTCAGGCGAAAGACCTCCTTTCCCGCGACGTGCAAAATCATCTCGGGGAAAGGATCGGCGTGCTCCGCGCGCGGGGCAAAAGGCTCTTTGCCGAAACCTCGTTCGTTCCTCGGAAAGGGGATGGCTTCAAGGTCATCCGCGGCGGGAAAAACGAGGTCGGGGGCTTTGTCTATTCGGAAAATTTTCCGTGCGAAAAGAACGGGTTTTATCTCCCTTCTTCCGAACGTTTCCGCGAGGGAGACGCGCTGCACGTTACGAGCGATACCTCCCTCTGCGAGCAGGATTTTGGAGTGCGGAAACGAAAAATCCTGATCGATATCGAGGCGCGCTCAGGCGAAAAACTGCGCGTGACGGCAAAAGGGGACTTTGCTTCTTTTTCTCTCGAATCGGAATTTTGTGCCCAAATTGCGCTCAGTTCCTCGCTTTCGGAAAATGATGTCCGCGCTTGTTTTTCCAAAACCGACGCCTATCCTTTTTCAATTGATTTCGGCGCTGTGAATATCGGGGAAAACGTGTTTGTCGTCCGCTCGCAGTTAAACGCTTTTCGCCGCGCTTTTTATCAGGCGCTGTACGAATTGCTGACAAAACTGAAAAATCAAAAAATTCATTACGAGCCGCTTTCGGTCGGGGAAACAAAAGGGGGAGTGAAATCTTCTACGGCTGTTCTCGATACTTTTTTCGATGAAAAAGCCTATGCCGAATATCCTCCCGATATTTTCGTTTTGAAACCGAATAATTACAAAAATATCGACGATATCAAGCAAAATATAACTTATGCAAAGTACTATGTCACGCATATATTGCTGTATGTTCCTGCTTATACGCTGAACGACGATCTGATCGCGATACGAAATTGTGCGCCTTTATTTCAAGGGCTATACTGCGAAGGCGCGTTCGGGTTAGAACTCGGAAAAGAACTTGATTTGCCCGTCTTTGCGGGCACGGGTTTCAATATTTTCAACCGTGCCGACATATCCGTTTTAAAGAGCGAGGGCGTTGAGAATTTTTGCGTTTCAAAGGAAATTTCTTTGAAAGAAGCGGAAAATTTGTTTTGCCGCGGCGCGTTCTATGCTTTCGGGGGCAATGTAAAGGCGATGGATCTGGGGCACTGTCTTTTTTCCAAAACATGCAGGAATTGCGACAAGAAAAACTGCTATGTTCTGGCGGACGAGGCGGGGCGGGAATTCCCGCTCAGGCGCTATGAAAACAGCGTCTGCCGATTTGAATTATACAACTGTGCGCCCATGGTATGCGCAAAAGACGTACCGTCGAAATTATACGATTTCACGGCGCTTCCTTCCGCGAAAAAACGAGCGTATTTTCAATTTTGCGGCGATGAAAACGCGTTGAAAAACGCATTGGGTAAGTATACCGCGAACCCGTGGAGATCGGGCGTGCGATGAGGTGAATATGAACGAACGAATTTTGGAAAAATTGGAACTGAATAAAATTTTGAAGAGCGTTTCTTCCTTTGCCGTTTTGCAGAAAACGAAGAGTGAAATGCTTTCCATTCGTCCGCAGACAGAAGAGTGTGAGGCGGAATATCTTTTGAATCTCACGGCGGAAGCGGATCTTCTTTTGTACCGATACGGCGTGGGCAAGATCGAAGATTTCGGGGCTTTCACGGACGAATTGGAGCGCGCGCAAAAGGGTTCGGCGCTCTCGTGTAAAGAACTTCTGAGCGTGTGCGCGCTGCTTCGTTCCGCGCGCATCGCCTATAAGAGCGTGGCGTCTGTCTACGATGAAAAGATCGTATATATGCGCGAGATCGCCGACAGGATTTATTTCGACACGGCGCTGGAAGACGATATCCAAAATAAGATAGTTTCCGAAGACGAGGTGAGCGACTACGCAAGCGACGCTCTGTATACGATCCGCCGCTCGATCCGCAGCCTCAACGAAAAGATCCGCGCCAAACTGTCCGCGTATCTGACGGGCGGGGATTCCAAATATTTGCAGGACGGCGTCGTGACGATGCGTGACAACCGTTATGTTCTGCCTGTGCGCGCCGAGTATAAAAGCAAGATCAAGGGTTTCGTGCACGACCGTTCGCAGAGCGGTGCGACGTTTTTCATCGAGCCCGAATATGTTCTGGAACTCAATAACGAGTTGCGCACGCTGATGAGCGACGAAAAGGAAGAAGTCGAGCGCATTTTGTTGCAACTATCTAATCGCGTCGGCGCAATATACGAGAAATTGAAAGAAGATATAGACCGCCTTTCCGAACTCGATCGCTGCTACGCGAAAGCGGAATATTCCTATAAAAACAAATGCGTGCGGCCTCGGCTCAATGCCCGCGGCGTCATCGATATCGTCAAGGGGAGGCACCCTTTATTGGACGCAAAGACGGCGATCCCCGTCAGCGTTTCTCTGGGCGACAAGTACGACCTGCTTTTGATTTCCGGACCGAATACGGGCGGCAAGACGGTCACGCTCAAAATGTGCGGACTGTTCTGTTTGATGGCTTGCTGCGGGATATTTATTCCCGCCTCGGGCCCGAGTACGGTTGCGGTATTTGAAAATATTTTTTGCGATATCGGGGATTCCCAGAGTATCGAAGAAAATCTTTCCACTTTTTCGTCGCACGTGAAAAACGTGATCGAGATCACCGAAAATGCGGATAAAAATTCCCTCGTCCTTATCGACGAATTGGGCGGAGGCACGGATCCCGACGAAGGGCAGGCGATCGCCAAGGCGGTGATCTCCTATTTGCTGAGCCTCAAATGCAAAGGCATCATCACCACGCATTATTCATCTCTCAAAGAATTCGCCTATTCCACCGACGGGATTGAAAACGCGAGCATGGAATTCGACATGACAACCTTGCAGCCGCTGTACCGGATCAGCATCGGTCTGCCGGGAAGTTCCAACGCCATCGCCATTTCGCGGCGGCTGGGGCTCAAAGAGGAAATATTGTCTTCTGCGCTCGCCAATTTGTCGGAGGGGGCGCAGCGTTTCGAAAACATCGTGCGGCAGGCGGAACTTTCTCGCGTGGAGGCTGACGCCGAAAAACAAGAGGCGGAACGCTTGAAACGCGAATGGAGCGAAAAAGTGTCCGCGGTGGATGCGGAACGGGAAAAACTGAAAAAAGAGCGCGAAAAACTTTATCTCAACGCGAAAGTGGAGAGTCGGCGCATCATCAACGAAAAGACGGAAACGGCGGAAGAATTGCTGGCGGAAATCGAAAAGCTCGCCTCTTCCCGCAACGTATCCGATGCCGATCTCATCCGCGCGCGCACGTTGAAAAATAAGTTGGCGGATCAGGCGTATGCGAACGAGGCGGAGGAAACGGAAAAACCCCGCCTTGAAAAAGCGGATCTTTCTTCCCTGCGGGCGGGCGATACGGTATACGTCGGCGCGATGCAGTCTAAGGGCGAAATTCTCTCCGTGGACGCGAAGAAAAAACGCGCGGAGGTGCGTTGCGGAAATATGCGTCTGACGGTAAAAGCGGAAGAACTCTATCGGATATACGAGAAGAAACCGATCAAGGATAAAAAACAAAACGTGCAAGTCGTGCGCAAAGTAAGTGCGCCCGCGGCTGTGCAGTTGGAGATCAACCTGCTCGGTAAAACGGTCATGGAGGCGGTCGCCGAAGTGGACGCCTTTATCGACCGCGCCGTATTGACGGGATTGGAGGAAGTCAAGATCATACACGGCGTCGGTACGGGCAAACTCAAAGAGGGGATCCGCAATCATCTTCGCGGTCATAAAAACGTCGGGGAGTTTCGCTCGGGCGTCTACGGCGAGGGCGAGGCGGGCGTGACCATCGTCAAATTGAAGTAGAGGAAAAATGAAAGTTAAGCGCAGAGAAGTTTTTCAAAGTCACATTTCTGAGGTGTGGCGAGTGATTACCGATTTAAGCGATTGTGCCTGGCGCTCGGATATTTCCCGCATCGAGGTTTTTGAACAGGGAAATAAATTTACCGAAATTTCGACGGGCGGCGTGGAAACGCGGTTTATTGTCACGGATTTTCAGCCTGTTACCCGATATGCCTTTTCGATGGAAAATGAAAATTTCGTCGGGGACTGGACGGGTGAATTGAGCGAATCGGGAGGAAAGACGCTCGCCGTTTTTACCGAAAATATTCGGCCGAAACGTAAGATTCTCATTGTGCCCGCCTATTTCTATATGCGCTTGCAGCAAAAAACATATTTCCGTGATTTGAAACGCGCGCTGCATGAAACCGAATAGTTCATAATCCCGTCTTTTTCCGAATATAATTGAATGAGAAAAAACTTTTGTTTTTTTTGCAAACTATTTCGGAAAATGAGGTAAACTAATTTGGACGGCAAAAGCAAACTTGCGATCGTAACCAACGTTGCGCTCGCGCTGATCATATTAACGGTCGGCGCGGTGTGTTTCATCCCGCTGGGCATTTCCACGGCGGGCGGCAAGAGCGACGGCGTTTACTATAACGGGAATACCGACAGCGATATGATCTCGCTGATGTTCAACGTCTATCAGGGATCCGAATACGTGCTCGACATCATGGATTCGTTGGATGAGTACGGCGTGAAAGCGACTTTTTTCGTGGGCGGCTCCTGGGCGGACGACAATACCGAGGTTTTGCGTGAGATCGCGTCCCGCGGGCATGAACTGGGCAATCACGGCTACTTTCATAAAGACCACGACAAACTGAACGCGGCGGAAAACCGTCAGGAAATATATCTTTGCGGCGAACTGGTGCGGGCTTTGACCGACGCGCAGATTAAACTGTTCGCGCCGCCCTCGGGTGCCTACTCGCCGACTACGGTAGAAGTCGCAAAGGAATTGGGATATAAAGTCATTATGTGGTCGAAAGATACCATCGATTGGCGCGACCACGACGAACAACTCGTCTTCTCGCGCGCCACGCAAAAGGCGTCGGGAGGGGATCTCGTTTTGATGCATCCGACCAAACATACCGCCGCGGCGTTGCCCGCGGTGCTCGAATACTATAAAGAACATTCGCTGCACGCCGTGACCGTATCGGAAAATATCAGCGGTCTGGAAAAGGTTTAGCGGCAAAAATAATTATACATAACGGAGAAATTATGACGTATTACAAGAAATTCGACAGCGGACTAAGGCTCATCGTGAAGAAGATCGAGGGGCTGTGGTCGGTCAGTACGGGCATCATCGTGGGCACCGGCTCGACCTTTGAAACGGACGGCGAAAACGGAATATCGCACTTCATCGAACACATGATGTTCAAGGGGACGGATAAACGCACTGCGTTTGAGATCTCCGATGCGATGGACCGTATCGGCGCGCAGGTCAACGCCTTTACTTCCAAGGAGATCACCTGCTACTATTCCAAATCCACCTCGGACCATGCGGGGGAGGCTTTTGAAATTTTATCCGATTTCTTTTTGAATTCCGTCTTTCCCGAAGACGAGATGGAGCGCGAAAAAGGAGTTGTTCTCGAGGAAATTTCCATGACCGAAGACACGCCCGACGATCTGTGTTTCGATGTTCTCGCACAGGCGTTTTACGGCAATCGCGGCTACGGCAGGAGTATTTTAGGGCCGGCGAAAAACGTTTCGTCCTTTACCCGCGAAAATCTTTTGGAATATATTCAAAAGCGATATGCGCCCGAAAATATCGTAATTTCTTTTGCGGGAAATATAGACGAAAAATATGCTGAAGAACTTGTGGAAACCTATATCGAAAGCAAGATCCCCAAGCGCAAAAGAGAGGACCGCAAGCCCGAAATTTTCTATCCATCGCAGAGCCTTTTCAAGAAAAAAGATATCGAACAGGTGCATTTCGCGCTCGCGTTTCCCTCGTTTCGCCGCGACGATAAAATGCTCGACGCGGGAAATCTGATGAACTATGTTCTCGGCGGCGGCATGAGTTCGCGCCTGTTTCAGAAAGTGCGCGAGCAGTTGGGGTTGGCGTATTCCGTCTATTCGTATATTTCCGCCTATACCGAATGCGGTTCGCTGATCGTGTACGCGGGTGTAAATCCGCAGAGTGCGGAAAAGGCGTTCGCGGCGGTGCGCGGCGAGATCAGCCGCCTTTGCAAGGACGGTATTACCGAAGAGGAACTCGTGCGCGGCAGGGAACAGTTGAGGTCTTCCCTCATTCTGGGACAGGAGAGCACGGCTTCCCAGATGCTCGTGTACGGTAAACATCTTCTCTTTACAGATGAGATCTTCGACTTCGATGCCCGCGTTTCCGCCATCGATACGCTCACTCGGGACGACGTCGCCCGTGCCATCGATGTAAGTTTCCGCGAGGAAAAGATGGCTGCGGGGGCGGTCGGGAAGTTAGACAAGCCTTTCCTGCTTCATTAAATAAAAATGTAATACAGCGCCTAAAAAGGTGCTGTATTCTTTGTTTTAAAGGGTTTAGATAGTACTATGTCAGACATAATCGGCGGTTTTGAACCTGTTTATCAACCGAATGACAGCCGTCTTTTGATTTTGGGAAGTTTTCCTTCCGTGAAGAGCCGTAAGGTCGAGTTCTATTATGGAAACAAACAAAACCGATTCTGGAAAATGCTGTGCGGGTATTTTCGGAAAGATATTCCGACGGATACGGCGGGAAAAATTTCATTTTTATATGAACATAAGATCGCCTTGTGGGACGCGGTATCTTCCTGCGAGATAGAGGGTTCTTCCGACAGTAAGATCCGAAACTACGAGATCGCGGATATCGGGCGTTTGATCGGGCTTTGTCCGCTGCGGGCGATATTGTTGAACGGCACGACGGCGTATCGTATCTTTCTTGAAAAATATCAGAATGTATCGGTGCCGTATTTTTGTATGCCCTCGACCAGTCCCGCCAATACGCGGTATTCCGAAAGGGTTTGGTTTGAACGGCTTGACGAACTGTACAAAGGAGAAATAAAAAATGATCGCTTATGAAGAACTTTTAGAAAAATTGCGGGAAAACGCCGACGTGTCGTTTCGGGAATTTAACGCAAAGATCTGCGTGCTTTCGCTTGATCGCACGCTCGGCGTGCGGGTTCCTGCGCTTCGGAAAATATCGAAAGAATACGCTGCGCTCGGCAAAGATGAATTGGACATTCTTTGTCGTTTCCCCGACGATCTGTTTGAGGTGACTTTCGTCAAATGTCTTGCCGTCGCATACGCGAAACTGACCTTTGAAGAACTTTTGGAATATCTGGATATCGTTGTGCCGCGTATCGACAACTGGGCGATCTGCGATTGCTTCACTTCCACGTTGAAGAGTCTTCGAAAGCGGCGCGAAGAGTTTCTTTTTTATATCGAAAAATGCGTTAGCGACGAGCGGGAGTATGTGCAGCGTTTCGCGTACGTTTGTCTTCTCGACCATTATACGATACCCGAATATTTTGAAAAAGAATTCGCGTTCATGGAACGCGCGGACTGTTCCAAATATTACGTGCACATGGCAGTGGCGTGGCTGCTTGCGGAGATCCTCGTCAAGGGCTACGGCGAAGGTGTTAAATTTTTGCGGAGCAGCGCTCTTCCTGCAAAAACGCTGAATAAAGCCATTCAGAAAGCGCGTGAATCCTATCGTCTGACCGACGAACAAAAAAATTATCTTAAAACTTTGAAAAAATAATGCCAAGTTTGTAAAAGTATGATACAATAGAGTACGGAAATCCGCATGGGCGGGTTTGCATTCGTTCTTGCTTGGCAAGGGCAAACGTATAACAAATTTTTTCGACGGAGTTACTATGGACATCTTAAAGAAATTGACGGAAGAATTTCCCATACGCGAGGACAGGGCTCAGAACATTATTCAGTTGATCGACGAAGGGAATACCATTCCGTTCATTGCACGGTACAGAAAGGAAATGACCGGCAGTTGCGACGACCAGGTGTTGCGCGAATTCAACGACAGGCTGACGTATCTTCGCAATCTCGAACAGCGAAAAGCGGAAGTCGCCAAGTCGATCACGGAACAGGAAAAGATGACGGAGGAAATCCAAAAAGCGCTGGACGCCGCCGTGACGCTTACGGAGGTGGAGGATATCTACCGTCCTTATAAACAGAAGAAAAAGACTCGTGCGAGCGTTGCGATCGAGCGCGGGCTGCAACCCTTGGCGGATTTTATTCTCGCACAGGATCCGAATGCCGACGTGAAGGCCGAAGCGGAAAAATACATAGACGAAGATAAGGGCGTGCCGACGACGGACGCCGCCCTTGCAGGCGCAAAGGATATCATTGCGGAAATCGTTTCCGACGATGCGAACGTGCGCAAAAAGTTGCGCAATTTGTTTATGCGCAACGGCGAGATCGCTACCAAACTCGTCAATACGGATAAAGAAGATTCCAAGACCTACGAAATGTATGCCGATTACAGCGAGCCTGTGGCGGAGATCAAGAGTCACCGCGTTCTCGCTGTCAACCGCGGCGAAAAAGAGGGGTTTTTGAAAGTCAAACTTCTTTTAAACGACGAGATCGCCAAACGTATCGCGGGTGCGTCTTATCTGAAAAACGGCGGTTATTCCACGGAACTCGTCAAGGAGGCGGTAGACGACGGATACGATCGTTTGATTTTCCCTTCCATCGAGCGCGAGATCCGCGCTATGCTGACGGAAAGTGCGAGCGAGCAGGCGATCAAAATGTTCGAGATCAACCTGAAACCGCTCCTCATGCAGCCGCCTGTCAAAGATAAAGTAACGCTCGGACTCGATCCCGCGTACAGAACGGGCTGCAAGATCGCCGTGGTCGACGGCACGGGTAAAGTGCTCGATAAGACGGTCGTCTATCCCACGCCTCCGCAGAACAAAGTCGAAGAGGCGAAAAAGAAACTCAAAGAACTGATCAATAAATACGACGTGGACGTCATCTCTATCGGGAACGGTACGGCGTCCAAGGAAAGTGAAATTTTCGTCGCCGATCTTTTAAAAGAACTGGAAAAAGAGGTCAATTATATGGTCGTCAGCGAGGCGGGGGCGAGCGTCTATTCCGCGAGTCCGCTCGCGGCGGAAGAATTTCCCGATTTCGACGTTTCCGAACGAAGCGCGGTTTCCATCGCGCGCCGCTTGCAGGATCCGTTGGCGGAACTCATCAAGATCGATCCGAAATCCATCGGCGTGGGGCAATATCAGCACGATATGGACAAAAAGCGCCTGGACAGCGTATTGGCGGGCGTTTTGGAAGACTGCGTCAACAGCGTGGGTGTAGATTTAAACACCGCGAGCGTTTCTCTTTTGAAATACGTTGCGGGGCTGAATGCGGGGATCGCGAAAAATATCGTATCGTACCGCGAGGAGCACGGCAGGTTTTATTCCCGTAAAGAAATTCTGAAAGTTCCCAAACTGGGCGAAAAGGCGTTTACCCAGTGTGCGGGATTTTTGCGCATCACCGACGGCGAAAATATTCTCGATAATACAGCCGTCCACCCTGAATCTTACAAAGCGGCGGAAAAATTGCTGCAACTGTTCGGTTACAGTGAAGAGGACGTCAAAGCGCGCAATATTTCCGACCTTCCCGAAAAAGTAAAAAAGTACGGCGAGGAAAAGGCTGCCAAGGAAGTTGGGCTGGACGTGCCCACGCTCAAAGATATCGTGGCAGAGATCGTAAAACCCGGAAGGGATATCCGCGACGCGCTGCCCAAGCCTCAACTCCGCAAAGATATCATGGATATCAACGATCTGATGGCGGGTATGGAACTTACGGGCACGGTCCGCAACGTGGTTGATTTCGGCGTGTTCGTCGATATCGGCGTGCATCAGGACGGTCTCGTGCATATCAGCGAAATTACCGATAAATATATCAGGCATCCTTCCGAGGTCTTAAAGGTCGGGCAGACGGTCACCGTATGGGTAAAGGACGTGGACGTGAAAAAGAACCGTATCGGATTGACGATGAAACAGAAAAAAGCGGCAAACAAATAAAAGTTTCATTGACTTTTGCTGCGAATTTTAGTACAATGGAATAATAAATCGAGGAGGACAGGTGTATGTTTGAAAAGGTAAGAGATATGCTCGCGAAACAGTTGAATTTAAAACCCGAAGCCATTGCTTTGGAAAGCGACGTTGTAAAAGATCTCGGCGCGGATTCGCTCGACGTAGTGGAGTTGTTGATCTCTTTGGAAGACGATTACGGTATTTCCATTCCCGAAGACGATATCGTGAACGTCAAGACGGTCAAAGACATCGTAGACATGATCGAAAAATTACAATAAGGTAAAAAGGAAAGAAGAAGGGCGCGTATTCAAACGCGCCCTTTGTTTTTTAATAAACAAGCCATTTGCATAGTACTATGTGTAGCATAAATCATAGTTTTTCGGGGGTGATATACTCAAATATCACGTTATCGATCATGGGCTTGACGCGGAGATATTCCTCTTCGGTGCGCGCCGTCCAGCCGAGGAGCAAAGCGTTTTTTCTCCTCGCTTTGGAGAAAGGAAGATTTGCGATATTGAAACTGATAAAGTCGGGTTTGGTCAAAAAATGGAAAGGCATGTTTTTCAGCGCCCATTTCTGCACGGCGGGCATGCTCTCTTCTTTTAAGGGGATCGTCGCGAGTTGCCCGCGTAAGATCTGCGGGGCTTGCTTTTTCATCTGGTACACATATTTCGGCTGAAAGGATTGCAGTGCAAATTCGCCCTTGTAGTTTTTTAATGCCGCAAGCGTCGCTCTTACGAGATCTTTTCGCTCGGGTACGTTTTTCAGTTCGATGAGAAGGGGCGCTTTCCCTCCGACAAATTCGAGGAATTCCTCGAATACGGGAATTTTTTGCTGCGTGCCCTGTAAGTGCAGTTCGAGTAGTTCGTTTCTCGTTTTCGAGATGGCGGGGCCTTTCGCCTCTGTCGTCCTGTCCAGCGTGTCGTCGTGAAAGACGACGAGTTTTCCGTCTTTTGAAAAACGCACGTCCATTTCTATGGCGTAGTTTTTGTCGATCGCCGCCTGATAAGCGGCGTAGGAATTTTCCGGGATGCCTTTTTTTATATCGTGCAGGCCGCGGTGGGCGATCGGCGTCGTCCTTAAAAAACTGTTTTCGGGAATTCTCATAGGTTTACCTCCAAAAAGATAAAATTATTTTAGCACAAAGAGGAATGCTTTTGCAATTCGTTTGCTAAATTTTTCAATTTTTTATATAATGAAACGGTAACAGCAACGAAAAATCGGAGAGATCAATGGCAAAGCCCAATCAATTTATCAGAAATTTTTGTATCATCGCGCATATAGACCACGGCAAGAGTACCATCGCGGACCGCATCATGGAACTTACGGGACAGGTGTCGGAGCGCGACATGGAAGATCAACTGCTCGATTCCATGGATCTGGAACGGGAGCGCGGCATCACCATCAAACTCACGCCCGTGCGCATGTACTATACGGCGAAAGACGGGAACGAATACGAATTCAATCTGATCGATACGCCCGGGCATGTCGATTTCACCTACGAAGTTTCGCGCTCTCTCGCCGCTTGCGAGGGCGCGATTCTGGTAGTGGACGCCACGCAGGGGATCGAGGCGCAGACGCTCGCCAACGTCTATCTGGCGCTGGAACACGATCTGGAGATCGTTCCCGTCATCAATAAAATCGACCTTCCCTCCGCCGAACCCGAGGCGACCAAACGCGAGATCGAGGACGTGATCGGTTTGGACGCTTCCTACGCGCCGCTCGTTTCCGCGAAAGAGGGCACCAATATACAGGATATTCTGGAGCGTATCTGCGAACATATCCCCGCGCCCGACGGCGACACCGAAGCGCCGCTCAAAGCGCTCATATTCGACAGTTATTATGATAACTATAAGGGTGTCATTCTCTTCGTGCGCGTCAAGGACGGTTGCGTGAAGGTGGGCGATACCATCAAAACGTTCCGCTGCGACAAGATGTTCGACGTGACGGAGGTGGGCGTATTCAGTCCCAAACTGACGCCGAAAGAGAGTTTGCAGGCAGGAGAAGTCGGTTATATCGCGGCGAGTATCAAGAGCATTCTCGACGTGGCTGTGGGCGATACGGTAACGAATGCGAACGTGCCCGCCGAACAGCCTCTGCCCGGATATAAAAAGGTGCAGCCCGTCGTATTCTGCGGCATTTATCCTCTGGACGGCAGCAAATTCAACGACCTCAAGGAGGCGCTCCTGAAATTGCAACTCAACGACGCGGCGCTCATCTTCGAACCCGATACTTCCGTCGCGCTCGGATTCGGCTTCCGCTGCGGCTTTTTGGGACTCTTGCACATGGAGATCATTCAGGAGCGGATCGAGCGAGAGTTCAATCTGGAAATTATCACGACCGCGCCGAGCGTTTCCTATCTCGTGCATAAGACGGACGGCGAAGCGTTTTTCGTGGACAACCCGTCGCATCTTCCCGATCCTTCCGATATCGAATACATGGAAGAACCCATCGTCAAGGCGGAGATATACAGTCCGCCCGAATATATCGGTTCGATCATGGATCTTTGCCAGGAAAAGCGCGGCATCTTTAAGGACATGACCTATCTGGACGAAAAGCGCGTAAAACTTCTGTATTCATTGCCGCTCAACGAGATCATTTACGATTTTTTCGATAATATCAAATCGCGCACGCGCGGATACGCGAGTTTCGATTATGAAATTACGGGTTACGAGCGGAGCGATCTCGTCAAACTGGACATCATGCTCAACGGCGACGTATGCGACGCGCTCTCCATGATCGTGCATAAAGACCGCGCCTATCCTCGCGGCAGGGAATTGGCGGAAAATCTCAAGGACGCGATTCCGCGCCAACTGTTCGAGATTCCCATTCAGGCTGCGGTGGGCGGCAAGATCATCGCCCGCGAAACGGTCAAGGCGGTGCGCAAAGACGTGCTCGCCAAATGCTACGGCGGCGATATCACCCGCAAGAAAAAACTTCTCGAAAAACAGAAAGAGGGCAAAAAGCGCATGCGCAGCATCGGCTCGGTGGAAGTGCCTTCCGAAGTGTTTATGTCTATTCTCAAAACCAATAAATAAGTTGCGAAGGAAAAAATGGAAAGCGGTTTTTTTCAACAGGTCTATGAAATCGTGCAAAAGATCCCCGTCGGCTGCGTGGCGACGTACGGTCAGATCGCGCGCCTTTGCGGCAATCCCCGCGCTTCGCGCGCGGTGGGGTATGCGCTGCACGTCAATCCCTTGCCGGGGAAAATTCCCTGTCATCGCGTGGTCAACCGTTTCGGCGGGCTTGCGCCCGCGTTCGCGTTCGGCGGCGCGGACGTTCAGCGCAATCTGTTAACGGCGGAGGGCGTATCGTTTTCCGACGAATATACGGTCGCGCTCGACAAACATTTGTGGGACCCGTTCGGGTAAAAGGAAGGTATTATGGCAGGCATCTATATTCATATCCCGTTTTGTAAATCGAAATGCCGTTACTGCGATTTCACCTCGTATCCCTCCAAATTGGCGTTCGCGGACGCGTACATGGCTTGCGTCTATAAAGAAATGAAACTGCGAGCGAAAGATCTGTCGGACAAGTCCTTCGATACCGTCTATATCGGCGGGGGAACGCCTTCCGTCATCGACGGGAAATATATCGCGGGCTGCATGAATCAGATCCGAAAATTATACAAACTTTCCGCAAACGCGGAGATCACCGTAGAGATCAATCCCGGCACGCTCACGAAAGAAAAGGCGGAGGCATATAAACGCGCGGGGATCAACCGTTTTTCGATCGGACTGCAATCCTCGTCGGACGTTCTTTTGGAAGAGATCGGGCGCGCGCATAACGCGGCGCAGTATCTGGAAACGTGCGAAATGCTGGGCGACGCGAACAAGAGCGCGGATATCATGATCGGGCTGAAAGGGCAGACAGTTTCCGACGTGCTCGGATCCATTGATTTTGCGCTGCGCGGCGGCGTACGCCACGTTTCCGTGTATGCGCTGACGCCCGAGGACGGCACGCCCGTCTATTCCGACTATCTGAATGGAGAATTGCCCGACGGCGACGAAGTTGCCGCCATGTACGACGCGGCGCGAGGCTGTCTGAAAGAGCGCGGCTTTGCCCGTTATGAGGTGAGCAATTTTGCGGTCCCCGGTTTTGAAAGCAGGCACAATCTCAATTATTGGCGCCGCGGCGAATATATCGGGTTCGGCGTTTCGGCAAGTTCCTTTATGGGCGGCCGCCGTTTTACGAATACGCCCGATCTGGACGAGTACATCAAGTGTATCCTGACCGATTTTTACCCCGTCGTGGACAATGAAAAAATCGAAGGAGAAGATGCGAAATTCGAATACGTGATGCTCGCCCTGCGCACGGAAAAGGGACTTTCGGCGGAGGATTATTCCGCGGCTTTCGGCTCGGATTTCTTTAAAGATTTTTCCAAGCCGCTCGAAAGACAAAAAAACTATCTCGCGTTTGAGAACGGGTACGTCCGTATCCGCGAAGAATATTTATACGTGCAGAATACCGTCATCATCGATTTTCTGCAACAACAGCAATGAAAAAAAGGAGCGTTTACGCTCCTTTTTTTCTTTTAGTTTTCTCTGGTCGCCAAAATTTCGCCCGAATCGGCGTCTATCAGCATGGAATAGGTGTTGCCCGAGCGGTCGGAGATCGCGGCGTAATAAAAACATTCGCCGTCTTTATAGACGAGCCGTACATAAATTTCCCCCGCGAAAGTTCCGTTCTGCGATAAAGCCGAAATGCGGTCGGGTTCGGCTTTTTGGATAGACTTTAATATATCGCTTACGCCCAGCGTATTTTCGTTTTTTACGCTCTCGGCGACAAGTTTGACCTCGCTGTCTTTTCGGGACACCGTAAAGGTGATCTGCGTCTCTTTGGGACAGGCGATGGACTGCGAAAAGGTATAGATCTGCCGCACGCTTTCAAAGGACATTTCGCCGCCGTACTCTTTTCCCGCCAAAGTGAATTTGATATTGTATTCCTCGGAATTGTCGGGCGCCTGCAATTTGATCTCGAACAGGTCGGAAAGTTCGCCCACGATGCCGTCCGCGCAGTAGGGATATTCTTTCTGCGAATAACTCGCGGTGAGGGTAAATCCGTCCTGCTCGCAATAATAAATCTCCGTTCTTTTTTCCGAAACGTATTTGTCCAGACCGCTGTCCGTTTTGCAGCCGATGAAGGTAAAGAGCATGAGTCCCAGCAAGAGTGCGGGTACGATTTTCAATAAGATTTTTTTGCATTTTGTCATAAAATTCGGCTCCTGAATGAATTAGCGGACGCCGAACGGCGCCTCATATCCCTTATTCTATTTTTTTACTCTTCCGAAAATGATAAATTATGAAAATTCTGTTGATTTTTTTGCGCCCGTGTGGTAAAATAACACAAATATAATTCCGACGGAAGTGGTTTTCGGTCATTCTTTTTAAGAAACGCTTGCAAACGGAATTGTTCGGAGACGTCGATTTGGGAAAACTGATTGCAAAAACGGCACTCATAACGTTGGGCGGGCTCATCGCGCTCTGCCTGATTCTGTGGGGGATATTTTCGTGGCTGGCGCCCTCCGTCATGCTAACGATCACGGACGGTCTGGGCTTGGACGCCGCGAGCGCGCATTACAGCGTGTCCGTCTATCAAAAGACGGAAAAGATCGAAGATCTGTCGCGCGCCGTCGAAAAAAACTACGCCTGCGGAAAATATTCCGTCAGCGCGAAGTACGGCGAAAAACTTTTGGAGCGCGAAGATTTTTCCGCGTACTGCGAAGAGCAGGGCGGAAATTATCGCCAGATCGTTTCGGGTATTGCGGCGGTTTCACTCTACGAAACGGACGAGGGCGACAAGGCGCTGGAACTTGCCGAAAAGAACACTGCGGGGGAGTTTCAAAAATATAATTGCCTGGAACGGCTGTTGAACGCCGCTATGGAAAAGGCGGACAAGCCGTACGTGGAAAAGATCCGCGCGGCGGTCGCCGCGATCAAACTGGATTCCTCCGATACCGAGGGGGCGGCGCATCGTGACGAAGTGCTTGCCGTATGCGACGCGTTTTTAAAGTAAGGTTTTATTTTACGTTTCAGATACAGAAAAAGAATTAAGGAGATTGCTATGAGTAAAATTGTGCAAGAAGGGTTGACTTTTGACGACGTGTTGCTGATACCGTCCGCCTCCGACGTGCTGCCTTCGGAAGTGAAACTGGGTACGAAACTGACGGATGACATTTGTCTGAATATTCCGCTTTTATCCGCCGCGATGGATACGGTGACGGACAGCCGCCTTGCAATCGCCATCGCCAGAGAGGGCGGCATGGGAATTATTCATAAAAATATGTCCATTGAGGACCAGGCGTCGCAGGTCGATAAAGTCAAGAGGAGCGAGCACGGCGTCATTACCGATCCTTTCTTTTTAGAGCCTGAAAATCTCGTGAAAGAGGCGGTCGGGCTGATGAGCAAATACAAGATCAGCGGCGTTCCCATCACCAAAAACGGCAAACTGGTCGGTATTCTCACGAACCGCGATCTCCGTTTCGAAAGCAATTACGAACAGCCTATCGACAATGTGATGACCAAAAACAATCTCGTCACCGCGCCCGAAGGCACTTCCCTCGCCGAGGCGCAGAAGATCTTAGGCAAACACAGGATCGAAAAACTTCCCATCGTAGATAAAGACGGGTATCTGAAAGGGCTCATCACCATCAAGGATATCGAGAAGAGCATACAGTATCCCAATTCCGCGAGAGATAAAAACGGCCGCCTGCTCGTAGGCGCGGCAGTCGGCACCGCCTCGAATACCATGGAGCGCATCGAGGCGCTCATCGCCGCAAAAGTGGACGTCATCGCCATCGACACGGCGCACGGTCACAGCAAATACGTCATCGATTATGTAAAAAAGATCAAGGCGAAATTCCCGCAGATCACCCTGATCGCGGGCAACGTCGCGACCGCAGAGGCGACGCGCGCGCTCATCGAAGCGGGTGCCGATGTCGTGAAGGTGGGTATCGGCCCCGGTTCCATCTGCACCACGCGCGTGGTCGCGGGTATCGGTATGCCTCAGTTGACCGCCGTAATGAACTGTGCGGAAGAGGCCGATAAACTCGGCAAACGTATCATTGCGGACGGCGGCATCAAGTACAGCGGAGATATCGTCAAAGCGCTCGGCGCGGGCGCGTCCGCCGTAATGATCGGCAGTTTGTTTGCGGGTACGCTCGAAAGCCCCGGTGATATCGAGATCTACCAGGGCAGAAGTTTCAAAGTATACAGGGGCATGGGCTCCCTCGGCGCCATGGCCGCGGGCAGCAAGGACAGATATTTCCAGGAAAACGCGCAGAAATTCGTCCCCGAGGGCGTGGAAGGCAGGGTGCCTTACCGCGGCAGTTTGGCGGAGATCGTCTTTCAGATGCTCGGCGGCTTAAAATCGGGCATGGGATATTGCGGAATGCATACGGTCGAAGAATTGCGCAAGAACGCGCGGTTCGTCAAGATCACGAGTGCAAGCCTGATCGAAAGCCACCCGCACGATATTTCGATCACCAAAGAATCGCCCAATTACAGCCCCCGCGGTCTGTAAGGTTTATAAATTTTACACTTAAAATGTACCGCAATCTTTGCGGTACATTCTTCTATGAAAACGGAGACAACGTATGGAACATCAAAAAATACTCATCCTCGATTTCGGCGGACAATACAACCAACTCATCGCGCGCCGCGTGCGCGAACAAAACGTCTACTGCGACCTTTTGCCCTACGATATGACCGTGGAAAAGATTCGGGAATACGATCCGATCGGCATCATTTTCACGGGCGGGCCCAACAGCGTGTATGCCGATAACGCGCCCAACGTAAAAAAGGAAATTTTCGATTTAGGTATTCCCGTGCTCGGGATCTGCTACGGCTGCCAGCTTATCGCGTATAAATTGGGCGGCGTGGTCACGCACGCCAATACACGCGAATACGGCAAGAGCGAGATCGAATACGAAGAGAGTCCTCTCTTTGACGGCGTGGATAAAAACAACGTCTGCTGGATGAGCCATACCGATTACGTGAGCAAAGTGCCCGAAGGCTTTTCGGTAACGGCAACCACGAAAACCTGTCCCGCCGCGGGATTTGCCGACGAAAAAAGAAAAATATACGGGATCCAGTTCCATACCGAGGTGCATCACACCAGACAGGGCGAACGGATATTGCATAATTTTCTCTATTCGGTCTGCGGCGCGAAAGGGGATTGGACGATGTCCAATTTCGTTTCCGAACAGGTTGCGAATTTGCGCGAGAAGATCGGAGATAAAAAAGTTTTATGCGCCATGAGCGGCGGCGTGGACAGCGCAGTCGCGGCAACGCTCGTGCACAAAGCGGTGGGCGATCGGCTCGTGTGCGTGTTCGTCGACCACGGTCTTTTGCGCAAGGGGGAGGCGGACGAGGTCGTTTCCATTTTCCGCGACGGACTTGGAATGAATTTGATTAAATCGGACGCGGGCGAACGTTTTTTGAATAAACTTAAAGGCGTGAGCGATCCCGAAAAGAAGCGCAAGATCATCGGCGAAGAATTTATCAAAGTATTCGAAGGCGAGGCAAAGGCGATCGGCGCCGTGGATTTCTTGGTGCAGGGAACGATTTATCCCGACGTCATCGAGAGCGGCAAGGGCGCTTCCGCGGTCATCAAGAGTCACCACAACGTGGGAGGTCTGCCCTCCGTCGTAGATTTCAAAGAGATTTTGGAACCGCTCCGCGACCTTTTTAAGGACGAAGTGCGGAAAGTGGGTTCCGAACTCGGACTGCCCGATTCCGTCGTGCAGCGCCAGCCGTTCCCCGGGCCGGGACTCGCCGTGCGTATTATGGGAGAAGTCACCCCCGAACGGCTGAAAACCTTGCAGGACGCCGATTACATTTTGCGCGAGGAGATCGCCCGCGCAGGGCTTGAAAGAGAGATTTGGCAGTATTTTGCGGTCATCACCTCGACCGCGACCGTCGGCGTCATGGGCGATTCGAGAACGTATGAAAACGTGATCGCCCTGCGTGCGGTGACGAGCGTGGACGCCATGACGGCGGACTGGGCACGTATTCCGTACGACGTTCTGGAAAAAATCAGTACCCGCATCGTCAACGAAGTCGAGCATGCGAACCGCATTGTCTACGACATCACCAGCAAACCGCCCGCCACCATCGAATGGGAATAAAGATGGAAAATATAATGGGCAAAGTTTATGATTTTTTGCAAAAATGCGGTGTTTTCTATGTCTTGACGTTGAATGGCGGACGTCCTGAGGGCAGACCGTTTGGTGCGGTCATGGAGGCATATGGTAAATTGTTTTTTTCGACAGCCAAAACAAAACAAGTTTATAAACAATTGACGCATAATCCTATTATACAAATAATCGCTCTAAAACCGAATACAAGGGAGTGGATCCGAATCAATGGGGAAGCGATTGAATGTGAAGATATTATTCTGAAAGAAAAAATGTTGACAGAGTGTCCCTTTTTGAAAAAAAGATTTAATAGCGCTTGTTGTGAATTTTTTGCGTTGTTTGAAGTTTCTTTGCAAGATGCTTATATAAATATCGATAATGAATTTGTTAAAATCAATGAATAAAAAACTGGTTTTATATTTTTTATTCATAAAACACCGCATGAATATGCATAAATATAAATATTATACAAAATAATGTAAATAAATTTGTATATTTTCAAAAACAGGCGGTGCAATCGCTTGACTTATGACGGGGCAGATTGTATAATAATGCTACTATCACAAAGAAGGTAACGAACATGGAAAAGAAAGAGATCAAAAAAGTAGTTCTGGCGTATTCGGGCGGATTGGATACGTCCATCATCATTCCGTGGCTCAAAGAAAATTATAACAACTGCGAAGTGATCGCCGTTTCCGCCGACGTAGGGCAGGAGAGCGAATTGGAAGGACTCGAAGAAAAAGCGATCAAGACGGGCGCTTCCAAACTGTATATCGAAGATCTGCGCAAAGAGTTCATCGAAGACTATATTTATCCCACGATGAAAGCGGGCGCGATCTACGAAAACAAATATCTTTTGGGGACTTCGTTCGCGCGTCCCGTCATCGCAAAGCGTATCGTAGAGATCGCCAAAAAAGAGGGTGCGGACGCGATCTGCCACGGCTGCACGGGCAAGGGCAACGATCAGGTGCGTTTCGAGTTGACCATCAAGGCGTTCGCGCCCGAAATGACCATCATCGCGCCTTGGAGAACGTGGAACATCAAGAGCCGCGACGAGGAGATCGACTACGCCGAGGCGCACAATATTCCCTTGAAGATTACGAGGGAGACCAACTATTCCAAGGATAAAAACCTGTGGCACCTCTCGCACGAGGGCATGGATCTGGAAGATCCCGCCAACGAGCCCAAATACGACGAAATTCTGGAACTCGGCGTATCGCCCGAGAAGGCGCCCGATCAGGCGACCTATGTGACCGTTACTTTTGAAAAGGGCGTTCCCGTCAAGGTAGACGGACAAAAACTTTCTTCCGTAGAGATCATCGAAAAACTCAACAAGATCGGCGGCGCGAACGGCGTCGGCATCTGCGACATGGTGGAAAACCGCCTTGTCGGCATGAAGAGCCGCGGCGTGTACGAAACGCCCGGCGGCACGATACTCTATACCGCGCATGAAATTCTGGAAAGCATTTGCCTGGATAAGGATACCCAGCATTTCAAACAGCACGTTGCGATCAAGTTTGCCGACCTCGTTTATAACGGACAGTGGTTCACGCCTCTGCGCGAGGCTCTCTCCGCGTTCGTGGACAAGACGCAGGAAACGGTGAGCGGCGAAGTCAAGTTAAAGATTTACAAGGGCAACGTGATGAATGCGGGCGTCAGGAGCGAACATTCGCTGTACAGCGAGGACATCGCGACGTTCGGAGAGGACGACGTGTACGATCAGTACGATTCGCAGGGATTCATCAATCTGTACGGTCTGCCCATCAAAGTGAAAGCGCTTTTGGATCAGAAAAAATTGAAATAAAGTAAAAATTTGCGGCATTTGTCTTTGCAGGTGCCGCAATTTGCGGAAAAATGCGGGAGGATTGTATGTACAGCGTATTTATCGACGGGAAAGAGGGCACGACGGGTTTACAGATCTATGAGCGGCTGGGTAAGCGTTCGGATCTGAGACTGATCACGCTTTCCGAAGAACTCCGCAAGGACGCCGCCTCGCGCAAAGAATGTATAAATTCCGCGGATATCGTCTTTCTGTGCCTGCCCGACGCGGCTGCGAGGGAGGCTGTAACGCTTGCGGAAAGCGGGCGCGTCCGCATCATCGACGCCTCGACCGCGCATAGAACTTCGCCCGATTGGGCGTACGGTTTTCCCGAACTTTCCGAGGCGCACCGCGAAAAGATCGTTTCCTCGAAACGCGTAGCCGTTCCGGGCTGCCATGCGAGCGGGTTCATTTCGCTCGTGTATCCCCTGATCGCGGGCGGATTGGTTTCCCCCGATTATCCCTTCGTGTGCCATTCGGTAACGGGATACAGCGGCGGGGGAAAGAAGATGATCGCGCAGTACGAGAGCGAGCCGCGCGATACGCGTCTGGATAGCCCGCGGCAATACGCTTTGGGGCTTTCTCACAAACACCTTCCCGAAATGACGGCTGTATGCGGGCTTTCGCATAAGCCGATATTCAATCCGATCGTCGCCGACTATTACAGCGGCATGTGTGTAACCGTGCCGCTTTATACGGATTTAATGACTAAAAAAATGAGCGTTGAGCAGATAAAAACGTATTTTGCAGAGTACTATGCGAGACGTAATTTCATCAAAGTGATCGAAAAAGAAACGTTGGACGGAGGCTTTTTGTCCGCCAACGACCTGTGCGGCACAAACCGCATGGAAATATACGTGGACGGCAACGACGAACAGATCTTGCTCGCGTCCCGATTCGACAATCTCGGCAAGGGCGCTTCCGGCGCGGCGGTGCAGTGTATGAATCTGATGCTGGGGCTGGACGAAACCACGTCTTTGACCGAATAAGTTGCAAAAATTTCCGCGGAGGACATTATGAAAAAAATCAGCGGCGGCGTGTGCGCGCCCGCGGGCTTTCGTGCCAACGGCGTGCATTGCGGCATCCGGAAAAATAAAACCAAGCGCGACCTGTCTTTGATCGTAAGCGAAAAAAGAGCGAGCGCGGCGTGCGTGTATACCACGAATCTTGTCAAGGGCGCGCCCATCATTGTTACGAAATCGCACGTCGCGGACGGCTATGCGCAGGCGATCGTCTGCAACAGCGGCAACGCGAACACCTGCAATGCCGACGGCGTGGAGATCGCCGAGGCGATGTGCGCTCTCGTCGAAAAGAACACGGGCATCGCGGCGTCGGACGTAGTGGTCGCGTCCACGGGCGTCATCGGACAGCCGCTTTCCGTCGAGCCGATGGCTGAGGGTATGCCCGCGCTCGCTGCGGGCCTGAGCGAAGAGAACGGCAATCTCGCGGCGCAGGGCATTATGACGACGGATACCGTAGCCAAAGAGATCGCTTTTTCCTTTGACCTCGGAGGCGCGGAATGTCATATCGGCGCAATCGGCAAGGGCGTCGGCATGATCAATCCCAATATGGCGACTATGCTGATTTTCGTTACTACGGACGCGGCGATCTCGCCCGCCATGCTGCAAAAGGCGCTCTCCGCTGACGTGAAAGATACCTTCAATATGGTCAGCGTGGACGGCGATACTTCCACCAACGACATGGTGTGCGTGCTTGCCAACGGGCTTGCGGGCAATCCCGAAATCACCGAGACAGGCAAAGATTTTAACGCCTTCCGCCGCGCGCTCAATAAAGTGACGACCTATTTGTGTCGCTGCATCGCCAAGGACGGCGAGGGGGCGACCAAACTTCTCGAATGCAAAGTGACGGGCGCAAAAACCAAAAACGCCGCCAAACTTGTTGCGAAATCGGTGATAAAGTCCAGCCTGTTTAAGGCCGCCATGTTCGGCGCGGACGCCAACTGGGGGCGGGTGTTGTGCGCCGTCGGCTATTCGGGCGCGGACGTGGACGTTTCCAAAGTGGACGTTTCCTTCAAGAGCCGTTTCGGGCGCATTGACGTATGCAAAAACGGCAGCGGGATCGAGTTTTCCGAAGAGGAAGCCAAAAAAGTTCTCGGTGCGGACGAAATACAGATTTTAATAGAACTCAACGACAAAAGCGGAAAGGCGACCGCCTGGGGCTGCGACCTCACGTACGATTACGTGAAGATCAACGGGGATTACCGCACATAAAAGAGGAAAAAAATGGATAACAAATTCAACGACAAACAATTTCGGGCGCACGTGCTCGCGGAAGCCCTCCCGTATATTCAGGACTATACCCATAAGGTCATCGTCGTGAAATACGGCGGCAACGCCATGATCAACGACGAACTGAAAAATTCCGTCATGCGCGACATCGTGCTTTTGAACCTGATCGGCGTCAAAGTCGTGCTGGTGCACGGGGGCGGTCCCGAAATTTCCGAAATGCTCAAAAAGGTGGGCAAGGAATCGGTATTTATCGACGGACTGCGCTATACCGACGAAGAAACCGTGGAGATCGTGCGGATGGTGCTGGCGGGCAAGATCAATAAATCTCTCGTCAACCTCATCGAGCGCATCGGCGGCAAAGCCATCGGACTTTGCGGCATCGACGGGCATATGCTCAAATGCGAAACGGCGGATCCGAAACTCGGCTACGTCGGAAAAATTACCGAAGTGGATACCAAAATCATAACCGACAGTCTGGATGCCGGTTATATTCCCATTGTTTCTACCGTCGGCTACGACGACGAAGGCCATATTTATAACGTGAACGCGGATACGGCCGCCGCCGCTCTGGCGGGTGCTTTGGGGGCGGAAAGCCTGATTCTCATGACCGACACCAAAGGCGTTCTGCGCGACAAGGACGACGAGTCCAGCCTGATCGAAAAAATTTACGTGAGCGATATTCCCTCGCTCGTGAAACAGGGCGTGATCTCGGGCGGCATGATCCCCAAGATCGAGTGCTGCAAAGAGGCGATCCGCCGCGGCGTGCATAAAGTGTTTATTATCGACGGACGGGTGTCCCATTCCATTTTGGTTGAAATTTTGTCGGACAGCGGTATCGGCACCATGTTTATCAACGAAGACTGATTTGACGATCAGTCTTTTTTTTCGGCGCCGCAGCCGGGCGGAAATTTGTTAGACGAAACGCATTTCAAATATTTGATTAAAGAGCGCTTTTATGATAGAATAGATAAAATAGGTGTATTATGGATTTTCAGGATTTACAGCATCTCGACAAGCAATTTATCGCCAATACGTACAACCGTTTTCAGACGGACATCGCAGCGGGGAACGGGGCGAAACTCGTTTCCTCCGCGGGAAAAGAGTATATCGATTTTGCCAGCGGCATTGCCGTCAATACCTTCGGCGTCAACGACGAGGCGTGGAAACAGGCTGTCATCGGACAACTGAATAAGGTACAGCACGCCTGCAATCTCTATTATACGGAACCGCAGGCGAAACTCGCGCAACTTTTATGCGAAAAGACGGGCGCAAAAAAAGTTTTCTTTTCCAATTCGGGCGCCGAGGCGAACGAATGCGCAATCAAAGCGGCGAGAAAGTATTCCGAGGATAAATACGGCGCGGGCAGATACGAGATCGTCACGCTGAAAAATTCCTTTCACGGCAGGACGCTCGCCACGCTTTCCGCGACGGGACAGGACGCCATGCACAAACATTTCGCGCCTTTCGTTGCGGGATTTTCTTACGCCGATCCCACTTACGAAGGCGTGCGCGCAATGTGTTCCAAGCGCACCTGCGCCGTCATGATGGAACTCGTACAGGGCGAGAGCGGCGTCAACGTTCTGGATATCGAGGAGGTCGAAAAGATCGCGCTCTTCTGTAAAAAGAACGACATCCTTCTCATCATCGACGAAGTGCAGACGGGCAACGGCAGAACGGGCCGCCTGTACGCGTACGAACACTATAAAATAAAACCCGACGTCGTGACGACCGCAAAGGGACTTGCTGGCGGACTGCCGCTCGGCGCCACCATGTTTTTCGGCAAGACGGAAAACGTCTTTACTTACGGCGACCACGGCTCCACGTTCGGCGGCAATCCCGTCGCCTGCGCGGGCGCGCTCAGCATCCTTTCCCGTATCGATCAGGATCTTTTATTCGAGGTGCAGGGAAAGAGCGCGTATCTTTTCACCCATCTGGGACGCATCAGAAATGTTTTGAAAGTGACGGGGCTGGGATTGATGATCGGGCTTGAAACGAACAAGGACGCGAAAGCGCTCGCCGCGGCGTGTTTGGAGAGGGGGCTCATCGTCCTCACCGCGAAAAACAAACTGCGCTTGCTGCCGCCGCTCAATATTAAAAAAGACGAATTGGACTGCGGATTAAAAATTTTGAACGAGGTGATTTCCGAATGAAACATTTACTGAAACTAAAGGATCTGACGAGCGACGAGATCTTCGGCATTCTCAATCTTGCCGATCAACTCAAATACGAGCGCAAAAACAATGTCAAACATCCCTATCTCGAAGGGAAAAAACTGGGCATGATATTTCAGAAATCATCCACGAGGACGCGCGTCAGTTTCGAAGTGGGTATGTACGAACTGGGCGGCTACGCGCTGTTTCTTTCCGACCGCGATCTGCAGATCGGCAGAGGCGAGCCCATCAAGGATACCATCCGCGTGCTTTCGCGCTATCTCGACGGTATCATGATCCGCACTTTTGCGCAAAAAGACGTGGAAGATCTGGCAAAGTACGGTTCCATTCCCATCATCAACGGGCTCACCGATTACTGCCATCCATGCCAGGTGCTCGCAGACCTCATGACCATCCGCGAATACAAGGGCAGTTTCAAGGGGCTCAAAATGTGTTTTGTGGGCGACGGGAACAATATGGCGAATTCACTGATCGTCGGCTGCATCAAGACGGGCATGGAGATCGCGATCGCCTGTCCCGACGACTACCGCCCCGACGCGGATCTCATCTGTTGGGCTAGGGAAAACGGCAAGATCACCGTGACCTCCGATTTAAAGGCGGCCGCGGAGGGGGCGGACGTGTTGTACACGGACGTATGGGCGTCCATGGGGCAGGAAGGAGAAAAGGCGGCGCGCGAAAAAATATTCCGCGGCTATTGCATCGACGATACGCTCATGAAACTTGCGGAAAAGGATGCTATGGTGCTGCACTGTCTCCCCGCGCACAGAGGGGAAGAGATCACGGAAGAAGTATTCGAGGCGCACGCCGATGAAATTTTCGACGAGGCGGAAAACAGACTGCACGCGCAGAAAGCCGTGCTCTGCAAATTGCTGAAATAAATTCGATATAAGGAAGTCATCAATGAAGGAAGAAAAAGTTTATTTGACGTTACAAAACGGACGGGTGTTCGAAGGGAAACGCTTCGGAGCCAAGGGCGACGTGGTCGGGGAACTGGTATTCACGACGGGCATGACGGGATATATCGAAACGCTGACCGATCCCAGTTATTACGGGCAGATCGTCATTCAGACGTTTCCGCTCATCGGGAATTACGGCGTGATCAGCAAGGACAGGGAGAGCAAAAAGCCGTATCTCACCGCCTACGTGGTGCGTGAGCATTGCGGGCAGCCCTCCAATTTCCGCTGCGAAGAAAAACTCGACGAGTTTCTGACCCGAAACAACGTGGTGGGCGTGTACGGCGTAGACACGCGCGAACTCACTAAAACGGTGCGCGAGGCGGGCGTCATGAACGCGGTCATCTCTTCCCGCCCCGTAACGGATCTCGGCGAAGTGCAGAAATACGCCATACGCGACGCGGTGAAGACCTGCTCCCGTCAGGGCATCAAATATTACGGGGAGGAGAGCGCGAAACGGCGCGTCGTGCTTTGGGATTTCGGCGCAAAGGAAAATATCGTGCGCGAACTCGTGCGGCGCGATAATTACGTCATCCGCGTTTCGTCCGATACCACCGCCGAAGAGATTCTGGCTTTGAGACCCGACGGCGTAATGCTGACGAACGGCCCCGGCGATCCTGCGGAAAATACGGAGATCATTCGGGAAATTCAAAAACTTGCGGGTAAAATTCCCGTGTTCGGAATTTGTTTAGGACATCAACTTTTTGCGCTCGCTATGGGCGGCAAAACGCGCAAAATGAAGTACGGCCACCGCGGCGCCAATCAGCCCGTCAAGGAACTGAGAACGGGCACGGTGTACATTTCCAGCCAGAACCACGGCTACGAAGTGATCGCCGAATCCATACAGGGCAAAGGCGATCTGAGTTTTATCAACGTAAACGACAATACCTGCGAGGGGATAGAGTACCCCGATCTGAACGCGTTCACCGTGCAGTTTCATCCCGAAGCGTGCGCGGGACCTTTGGACGCCTCGGACTTGTTTGATAAATTTATGAATGTGATGGACGGAGGAAAAATCAATGCCTAAAAGAAGCGATATAAAGAAAGTTCTGGTCATCGGCTCCGGCCCCATCGTTATCGGACAAGCCGCGGAATTCGACTATGCGGGCGCGCAGGCGTGCCGCGTGCTCAAAGACGCGGGCGTGAACGTTGTGCTTTGCAACTCCAACCCCGCGACTATCATGACGGACAAGGCGCTCGCCGACGAAATTTACCTCGAACCTCTGACGCTCGAATCCATCAAGCGCATCATCATCAAGGAGCGGCCCGACAGCATTCTCGCCTCATTGGGCGGACAGACGGGACTGACCATCGGCTGTCAGTTGGCGAAGGAAGGCTTTCTGGACGAGTGGGGCGTCAAACTCATCGGAACGAAAGTGGACGCGATCGACCGCGCCGAGGACAGGGAATTGTTCAAAGAGACCATGCAGAAGATCGGCCAGCCCTGCGTTCCCTCGGATATCGCGTACACAGTTGAAGAATGTCTTGCGGTCGCGGATAAGATCGGCTATCCCGTCATCGTCCGTCCCGCGTTCACGCTCGGCGGCGCGGGCGGCGGCGTGGCGTACAACGAGGAAGAACTCCGCAGTATTTCGCACAACGGGCTGATGCTTTCGCCGATCACGCAGGTTCTTGTCGAAAAGTATATTTACGGCTGGAAGGAAATCGAGTTCGAGGTGCTGCGCGACAGCCACGGCAACGTGCTCACCGTCTGTTCGATGGAAAATTTTGATCCCGTGGGCATCCACACGGGCGACTCCATCGTCATCGCGCCTGCGGTCACTCTTTCGGATAAAGAATATCAGATGCTCCGCAGCGCGTCTTTGAAGATCATCACCGAACTGAAGATCGAGGGCGGCTGCAACTGCCAGTTCGCGCTCAATCCCGATTCTTTCGAATATTCCGTCATCGAAGTCAATCCCCGCGTGTCGCGCTCTTCCGCGCTCGCAAGTAAGGCGACGGGCTATCCCATCGCGAAAGTGGCGACCAAGATCGCGCTCGGCTACACGCTCGACGAGATCAAAAACGATGTGACGGGCAAGACGTACGCCTGTTTCGAACCCGCCATCGACTACGTGGTCGTCAAACTTCCCAAATGGCCGTTCGATAAATTCTTATACGCCAAGCGCGAGTTGGGCACCCGCATGAAGGCGACGGGCGAAGTGATGTCCATCGGCACGAGTTTCGAAATGGCGATCATGAAGGCCGTGCGCGGCGCGGAAATTTCTCTTTCGTCGCTCAATCTCAATAAATACGCGGGCAAAAATATCCGCGAGGAACTTTCCAAACTTTCCGACGAGCGTCTGTTTACCGTATTCGAAGCGCTCAAACAGGGCGTTTCGGTGGACGAGATTTTCGACATCACAAAAATCGACCGCTGGTTCCTCCATAAACTGAAAAATCTGGTCGATTACGAAAAGCGGCTCAAAACCGAAAAACTCACGCGCGCGTTATACGACGAGGGCAAGTTGTTGGGGTATCCCGATCAGGAACTTGAAAAACTGTCCGGGCAGAAAATTCCTTATCACCGCCGCGCCGTCTATAAAATGGTGGATACCTGCGCCGCAGAATTCGCCGCGCAGACGCCTTATTTCTATTCCACCTATGACGAGCAGTCTCACGACGAGGCGACGCCCTTTGTCAAAAAGAGCACGAAAAAGCGCATTATCGTCATCGGGTCGGGTCCCATTCGTATCGGACAGGGCATCGAATTCGACTATTCCTCGGTGCATTGCGTCTGGACGCTGAAAAAATTAGGTTACGAAGTCATCATCATCAACAACAACCCTGAAACGGTTTCCACTGATTTCGACACGGCGGACAGGTTGTATTTCGAGCCGCTCACGCCCGAAGACGTGCAGAACGTCATCGACAAGGAAAAACCGTACGGCGTCGTCATCACTTTCGGCGGGCAGACGGCGATCAAATTGTGCAATTATCTCGACAGTCACGGCGTGAGGATTCTCGGCACCTCCGCGGACAGCGTGGATATGGCGGAGGACAGGGAGCGTTTCGACGAACTTTTGGAGCGTTTCGGCATTTCCCGCCCGAAGGGACTCACCGTCATGACCAAGGAAGAGGCGCTCGCCGCCGCGGATAAACTGGGCTATCCCGTTCTTTTGCGCCCTTCGTATGTTATCGGCGGTCAGAACATGACCATCGCCTTTACCGAGAGCGATATCCGCCGCTATATGGATGTGATCTTGCAGCAGCATATCGAAAATCCCGTGCTGTGCGACAAATATCTGATGGGGCAGGAACTGGAAGTGGACGTCATCAGCGACGGCGCGGATGTGCTCATTCCCGGTATCATGCAGCATATCGAGCGCGCGGGCGTACACAGCGGAGATTCCATTGCGGTCTATCCGCCGTACAACCTCAGCGACATTATGCTGGAAAAGATTATCGAGTGCTCCACCCAACTCGCGCTCTCGTTAAAAACGAAAGGGCTTATAAATATTCAGTTCCTCGTCTATAATAACGAACTGTACGTCATCGAAGTCAATCCCCGCGCCTCGCGTACCATTCCGTATATCAGCAAAGTGACGGGCGTGCCCATGGTGGAACTCGCCACCAAGATCATGGTCGGCTCCAAACTCAAAAAACTGGGCTACGGCACGGGACTGTACAAAAATTCTCCCTACGTGGCGGTCAAAGTTCCCGTGTTCTCCTTTGAAAAACTGAACGACGTGAATTCGCAGTTGGGACCCGAAATGAAATCGACGGGCGAAGTGCTCGGCATCGGCAAGAATATCGAAGAAGCGCTCTTCAAGGGGCTGGTTTCGGCGGGCTTCAAATTGTGCCATCCCACCAAACAAAATCCCGTCGGCGTCTATTTCACCGTCAACGACCAGGATAAATTCGAAATACTCGGCCTTGCCAAAAAGTTCAGCGACCTCGGGCTCAATATCTACGCCACCGCGGGCACGGCGGATACCATCCGCACCCTCGGCATCGAAGTGACGACCGTCGATCGTCTCTCCTCGGGCGACGAAGTATTGAAACTCATGGACGAGGGAAAAGTGGATTATATCGTCTATACGGGCAAGACGGATATGGATTCCATCGACGATTATATCCGCCTGCATCACCACGCCATCCTTTTGGGCATCACCACGCTTACGTCGCTGGATACCGCCAACGCGCTCGCGGACATCATCGCCAGCCGTTTCAACGAAAATAATACTGAACTGGTGGACATTAACGCGCTGCGCACCGAAAAGACGAAGATCAAGTTCGTCAAAATGCAGAGTTGCGGCAACGATTATATTTTCTTCGACAATATGGACGGAAAGATCACCTGTCCCGAATCGCTCGCCATCAATTTTGTAGACCGCCACTTCGGCGTCGGCGGCGACGGCATCGCGCTCATCGAGAGATCCGACGTTGCGGACGCGAAAATGCGTATCTTCAACAAGGACGGCAGCGAGGGGCGCATGGCGGGGAATTCCATCCGCTGCGTCGCAAAATACCTGTTCGATAACGGTATGGTCAAGGGTAAAAATATTACCATCGAAACGCTCAGCGGCGTGAAAGAACTCTCGTTGTTTACGTTTAACGGGAAAGTGAGTTCGGTCAGCGTCGAAATGGGCAAAGCGGTTCTGGACGGCAGGAACATTCCTTCCACGCTGGACGGCGAGTCCGTCGTAGACCGCGCGATCACTGTCGGCGGCAAAAATTATAACGTTACGCTCGTCAACGTGGGCAACCCGCACTGCGTGGTGTTCTGCGATAAAGTGGACGCGGTGGACGTTCCCAATGTGGGACCGCTCTTCGAATACAGCGAGTATTTCCCCGAACGCGTCAATACCGAATTTGTCAGGGTCGTCAACGACACCACGCTGAAAATGCGCGTGTGGGAGCGCGGCAACGGCGAAACGCTCGCGTGCGGCACGGGCGCGGCGGCGGCGGTCGTCGCGGCGGTTTTGAACGGTTATTGCCGCCCCGATACCGACGTGACCGTGAAAGTGCGCGGCGGCGATCTGTTCGTGCGATACACTTCGGACGGCATGGTCACGCTGACGGGCGGCGTCAAACAGGTGTTCGAAGGCTATATCGAATTTTAATGAGCGGAGTATATCATGCAAGAAGTTTTTTATGAAGAGAGCGTAAGCACGCATAACGAAAAGAGCGCCAAAAACAAATATACTTTGTTTACGGTGTTTATGGTTTTGGCGTTTGTTTCGGCTGTTTTATGCTTTCTCAACGTCATGTTTTCGCCCACGCAGGATGACGGAAAAGATTTTACCATGGCGATCATCGTCAATCTCGTGATCTGGATCGTCTTTACCGTGCTGTTTATCGCCGCGGGCATATTCTTTTCGATGAAGCGCCACGCCTTTTATCTGAGTTACGATTATACCTTCGTTTCGGGCGAACTGCGCATTTGCAAGGTCATTCATAACCGCAAGCGCAAACTGCAATACCGCCTTTCGGGCGACCGCATCATCAAGATCGGAAGGGTAGGCAGCGAATCCTACAAAAAACTGAAATTTACGCCCGATATCAAGGAAGTGATCTTGACGCCCAACAACGTCGCCGAAGAGGATAAGGAATTTTTCTATTTTCAGACGCAGACGGACGCGGGCAAACGGCTTCTGATTCTGGAGTGCCGCATCCAACTGATCACGCAGATCGTGCGCTATATGCGGAAAAATATATTGGAAACGGAATTCAACAAATGATCTATCTGGATAACGCCGCGACCGCGCGCCCCGATATCGGGGCGGCGGAATCGGCAATGCGCTATTTAAAAGAAGATTTTTTCAACCCTTCGTCAATGGTCCGCGAAGGGTTTGAAATTCATAAAGAGATGGACAAGGCGCGCGCGTCTTTGCTTTCGCACGTAGCGCGGAGCGAAACGCACGAACTCGTCTTTACCTCCTGCGGTTCGGAGTCGGATAATCAGGCGCTTTTTTCCGCGGGACGGCGCGGCAACGTCGTCATAACCGAGGGCGAGCATGCCGCCGTATTTGCCGCCGCGGCGGAACTTGCGCGGCGGGGGATCGAAGTGCGCCGCGCGCGCCTCAACGGGAACGGCAGCGTGGACGTAAACGATCTTCTGAAAAAAGTCGACCGCAAAACTTCGCTGGTTTCGGTCATTCACGTCAATAACGAAACGGGCGCGGTCAACGATATCGACGAGATTTCGCGTGCGGTCAAAGAGATCAACGCCGCTGCGGTCTTTCACAGCGACGGCGTGCAGGCGTTCGGCAAACTTTTGTACCGTTTGGGCGAAAATATCGATCTGTATTCCGTGAGCGCGCACAAGATCGGCGGCGTGCGCGGCATCGCCGCGCTGATACGCAAAAAGAAGTGCGTGCTGCATCCTTATATTTTCGGTGGGGGGCAGGAAAAGGGGCTGCGAAGCGGCACGGAAAATACCTTCGGCATCGCGCAGTTCGCTTTGGCGGCCGCCGCGAAATACGCGCGTTTGCAAGAAAATTACAGGCATGCCGAAGAACTTTCCTCCTGTGTAAAAAACAGTCTGGACAAGCAGATTTTTAAAATTATATCCACGGGAAACTGTTCGCCGTATATCGTCAGCGCGTCGGCGCGGGGGCTGCGCGGCGAAGTATTGCTGCACATGCTCGACGATAAGGGCGTCGTAGTCGGGACGGGTTCGGCGTGTTCCTCCAAAACGCGTTTCAGCCGCGTAATCCTTGCGACGGGCGCGGACGAGCCGACGGCGGACGGGATCTTACGCATTTCTTTCAGCGCGGAAACGACGATGGAAGAAACAGAGCGCGCGGCGGAGATCATCAACGGCTGTGCGCGTGAATTATACGAAAAGACGAGATAAATAATGGATAAAGTCATCATCATCCGCTACTGCGAGATATACTTAAAAGGAAAAAACCGCGGCTATTTCGAAAAGGTGTTCATGAACAACCTCGAAAAGTCGCTTTCGGGCATCCGTCACGAGATCAGGAAACCGAGCGGCCGTTACGTCGTCGAAAATTTTGACGCGCAGGATATCGGGCGCATACTCGAACGCCTGCAATGCGTGTTCGGCGTACATTCGATCAGCGTCGCCTATAAAGTGCCCGCGGAACTTTCCGCCATCGAAGAGGCGGCTCTCTTCGTCGCGCCCAAAAACGGCACCTTCAAGGTGGAGAGTAACCGCGCGGATAAAAGATTTCCTCTCAATTCCATGCAATTAAACGCGCATATCGGCGGCAAGATACTGGAAGCCGTTCCATCTTTGGAAGTGGACGTGCACGCGCCCGAAAAGACCGTTCATATCGACGTCAGAGAAAACGGAACGGCGCTCGTGTTCAGCGATCTTCAAAAGGGCGCGGGCGGCATGCCCGTAGGTACGGCGGGACGCGGACTTTTGCTCATTTCGGGCGGCATCGACAGTCCCGTGGCGGGGTACATGATCGCCAAACGCGGCATGAACGTGGATTGTCTGCATTTTCACAGTTATCCCTATACCAACTTGCAGGCGAAAGAAAAAGTGGTGGAGTTGACGCGCATCCTCGGGCGCTACGCCGCAGGCGTCACGCTGTATACGGTGAGCGTCACGCATATTCAGGAAGAGATACACAAACATTGTCCCGAAGATATGATGATCACGCTCGTGCGACGCTTTATGATGCGCATTGCCGAACGGCTTGCGAAACAGATCGGCGCGCAGTGCCTCATTACGGGCGAAAGCCTGGGACAGGTCGCGAGCCAGACGATCGAGGGCATGACTTCTTCCAACGCGGTCGTAAAGGATATGCCCGTACTGCGCCCGCTCGTCGGATTCGACAAGACGGAGATCGTCGATCGTTCCAAGGCGATGGGCGCGTTTGAAACGTCCATTCTGCCGTATGAGGACTGCTGCACGGTCTTTCTTCCCAAACACCCGCTCATTCGCCCCAAATCGGAACAGGTCGAAGCGCAGGAAAACAAACTCGGCGTGGAAGCGCTCATCGAAGAGGCGCTTTCGACGCTGGAAATCATTCGTCTTTGATCGTAAGCGGACGGCATTGCCGTCCGCTCTCTGTTTTCCGCAAAAAAAATCGAGAAATCCGCGTCGAGCATTTTACAAAGGGGCAAAGATTGTGATATAATAATAAACGGATTTTTATCGGTTTGCGCCCGTATCCTGCGGGCAGCGGCTTACATACCCACAGATATTCTATGAGGAGAGTTGATTATGGAACGTAAAGTAGGAACGGTTTCGCGCGGAATCCGTTGCCCCATCATAAGGGAAGGGGACGATCTTGCAAAGATCGTGGTTGACAGCGTTTTGGAGGCTGCCGAAAGCGAAGGCTTTTCCCTCCGCGACAGGGACGTGATCTCTGTCACCGAATCCGTCGTGGCGCGCGCGCAGGGCAATTACGCCTCTACGGAGGATATCGCCGCGGACGTGCGTTCGAAACTGGGCGGCGGTACGATCGGCGTTATTTTCCCCATTCTTTCCCGCAACCGTTTTGCGATTTGTCTGAAAGGCATCGCAAAGGGCGCAAAGAAGATCGTTCTCATGCTCAGTTATCCCAGCGACGAAGTGGGCAACGAACTCGTGACCTGGGATCAACTCGACAATGCGGGCGTCAACCCGTACAGCGACGTTCTGACTCTGGAAAAATACAGGACGCTGTTCGGTGAAAACAAGCATCCCTTTACGGGCATCGATTACGTCGCCTATTACAGCGATCTGATCCGCGAAGCGGGCGCCGAGGTGGAAGTGATCTTCGCCAACAATCCCCGCGCGGTCCTGCAATATACGAAAAACGTGCTTACCTGCGACATTCATACCCGCGCGAGGACAAAGCGTATCCTCAAAGCGGCGGGCGCAAACGTCGTGTGCGGCATGGACGATATTTTAAACGCGCCCGTGAACGGCAGCGGCTGCAACGAGCGTTTCGGGCTTTTGGGCTCCAACAAGTCCACCGAGGACAAGATCAAACTGTTCCCGCGCGATTGCACCGATCTCGTGTACGAGATCCAAAAGAGCGTTCTGAACCGTACAGGCAAGCACGTCGAAGTGATGGTGTACGGTGACGGCGCGTTCAAAGATCCCGTGGGAAAGATTTGGGAACTTGCCGACCCTTGCGTTTCGGTGGCGAATACCGACGGACTGGAAGGAACGCCCAACGAGATCAAACTCAAATACCTTGCCGACAACGATTTCAAAGATCTTTCGGGCGAGGCGCTCAAAGACGCTATTTCCGAGAGGATCCGCGAAAAGGAAGATAATCTCGTGGGAAATATGGCGTCGCAGGGAACCACGCCGCGAAGGCTGACCGACCTCATAGGCTCGCTGTGCGATCTGACGAGCGGTTCGGGGGATAAGGGCACGCCTATTATTCTAATCCAGGGCTATTTCGATAATTTTACCGACTGAGGAAACAAAATGAAACAGGACATGATCGTAGTATTGGATATGGGCAGCACGCGCAACACGGACGTTGCGCGCGCGATCCGCTCGCTCGGCGTTTACAGCGAGATCTGCAATTTCGACGTAACGGCTGACGAACTCAACGCGATGCCCAACGTGCGCGGCGTCGTCGCCAACGGCGGCCCGAACGACGTCGTAGACGGTAAAAAGATCGCTTTGAGCGAAGAAGTGAAAAAGAGCGGACTGCCCGTCTACACTTTCGATTACGCGGAAAACGGAAGAATGAACAAAATGCCCGAAAGCGATCAAGAGATCGCCGAGGCGCTCCGTTCGTTCGTGTTCGACACCTGCAAAGCCGCCGCAAACTGGAATATGGAAAATTTCATCGCCGACCAGGTGGAATTGATGCGCCGTCGGATCGGGGATAAAAAGGTTTTGCTCGCCTTGTCGGGCGGCGTGGATTCGTCGGTCGTCGCGGCGCTCCTTTTAAAGGCGGTGGGCGAACAGTTGACCTGCGTGCACGTCAACCACGGGCTTTTGAGAAAGGGCGAACCCGAACAGGTCGTCAAGGTGTTCAAGGACGAGATGAAAGCCAATCTCGTTTACGTGGATGCTACCGACCGCTTTTTAAATAAATTGGCGGGCGTTGCGGATCCCGAACAGAAGCGCAAGATCATCGGCGCGGAGTTCATCCGCGTGTTCGAGGAAGAGGCGCGCAAACTCGACGGCATTGAATTTCTGGCGCAGGGCACCATCTATCCCGATATCGTAGAGAGCGGTACGAAGACCGCGAAAATGGTCAAGAGCCACCACAATGTGGGCGGGCTTCCCGAAGATTTACAATTTGCATTGGTAGAGCCTTTGAAAATGCTCTTCAAGGACGAAGTGCGCGCCTGCGGCGTGGCGCTCGGCCTGCCCGACGCGATGGTCTACCGTCAGCCGTTTCCCGGCCCCGGGTTGGGCGTTCGCTGTCTGGGCGCGATCACCCGCGACCGTTTGGAGGCGCTGCGCGAATCGGATGCGATCTTGCGCGAAGAATTCGCCGCGAACGGTCTGGAAGGAAAAGTCTGGCAATATTTCACCGTCGTTCCCGATTTCAAGTCGGTTGGCGTGCGCGACAACGCGCGCTGCTACGATTGGCCCGTGATCATCCGCGCGGTCAATACGGTAGACGCGATGACCGCCGAAGTGCCCGAAATCCCGTTCGCAATCCTGCGTAAGATCACCGACCGCATTCTTTCGGAAGTAAAGGGGATCAACCGCGTCTGTTTTGATCTTTCGCCCAAGCCTACGGCGACCATCGAATGGGAATAAAAGAATATCGGACCGCCGCAAAATTTGCGGCGGTTTTTAGTTTGGGAGGAAAATTTTCATGCCACAGCAAGTCCGCGTCGTCGCTTACGACGCGCGTTGGGCGGATGAATTCCGCAAAGAGAGCGAAAAAATAAAAGAAATACTCGGCGGCGAATGCGTCGCCGTGCACCATATCGGCAGTACCGCCGTCGAAGGATTGCAGGCAAAACCGATCGTCGATATCATGCCCGTCGTGAAAGATATCGGAAAGATCGACGCATTGTATCCCGAATTCGAGGCGCTCGGCTACGAGTGTATGGGCGAATTCGGCATTGCGGGCAGGCGATATTTTCGGAAAGGCGGCGACGAGCGCACGCATCAGGTACATATTTTCGAAGAAAGCAACCGCGCGGATATCGGACGCCATCTTGCCGTCCGCAATTATCTGCGCACGCACGAGGAGGAACGGCGCGCTTACGGCGAACTCAAAGAAACGCTCGCGCGGAAATTTCCGCGGGATATCGAAAAATACTGCGACGGAAAAGAGCGGTTCGTGCGCGCTTTGGAACAACGCGCGCTTTCCTGGAGTAAATCCGAACTCGGATTTTCGCTCGCGAAACCCTCCGTTTCGTTTGCGAAAGAACTCTGCAAACACGCGGATAATCCCGCGATCGCCGCGAATCTGCGCGATCTGTTTCCCAATCCCTACACCTTGCGCGACGCGGAAGGTTTTATGAAATTTTGCGAGGCGGAAGAGGGAAAATCGCAGTTTGTGCGCATCATCGTCGTCGATGAAAAGCCCGTCGGCTGCCTCTCTGCGACGTTCGGGCAGGACGTTTCGCGCCGCGACGCGGAGATCGGATATTGGCTGAGCGAAAATTATTGGGGGCATAATATCATGCCGCGCGCGTTGAACAGGCTTGCCGAAGAGGTGTTTTCCGAAACGGATATCGTGCGCTTGCACGCCGTTCCGTTTGCCTTTAACAAGGCGTCCTGCCGCGTGCTTGAAAAGAGCGGTTTCGCTTTGGAAGGGCGGCTGAAAAGCAGCGTATTCAAGAAAGGAAATTTGTACGATTCCCTGCTTTACGCGAGAATAAAAGAGCATTTTTGCGAATAAAATAGAGAAACGGGCGCATCCGAAATGATAAACAAAAAGAGCGGATGTGTCTGTTTTTTTATATAAACCGTGTAGCAAAAGTCACGATACATAAAAAAACGGTGAATAATTTTCGAAAACTATTTATTTTTACCCCGATGTGTGTTATACTAACACAGTATAACGGCAAGCAATGGAGCGGTCGGCGTTTAGAGGAATTTATGGATCTTACCTTTACGGAAATGAAGAACTTAATAAAGAGCCAAAAGCAGCCCGACAAGCAGTTTTATCTCGATCTTCTCGACGAAGATAAACAGCGGGAGTATGAAGACACGCGCGTCAGAGCGGTCATGACTTTGCTGAAAGCGGATTATATCAATCCCTTGAAGATCAAGATCAAAAACGACCGTGACGAGGCGGAGGCGATCAAAGCCGAACAGGACTTTTCCGCTGAAAATTATCAAAAGATCATCGCCATCAACGCGCACATCCGCGAACTGAAAGAACAGATCGAAGGCTACAAGGGCTTTTTCACCGAGCCGTATTTCGCCCGCATGGACGTCTATGACGATCAGGAGGGTTACAACAGTTATTATATCGGCAAGCGCGGGGACGTCAATCTGGAGATCGTGGACTGGCGCGCGCCGCTCGCCCGAAAATATTATCAGAAGAGCCAGATCAATTTTTCCATCAACGAATACTTCTACAAACTGATCTTGCGGCGGGCTCTTCGCACCGCGAACGGAAAACTCGTCGATTTCAAAAACGAATATCTGAGCCTTCGGGACTATCTGACCAAAGAGGAGATCGCGGGGCGCGACGAAGAGATCATTTTCGATCCATTCCTAAAAGAGATTTTAAAGACGAGGAAAGAGCAGTCGGAAATTTCCGATATCATCGAAACCATTCAGGAAAAGCAATACGATATCATCACCAAGCCCGAGCGCGACAACTTTATTTTGCAAGGCTGCGCCGGAAGCGGCAAGACGATGATCATGCTGCACCGCCTCAGTTATCTCATGTACAACAACGAGAAACTGCGGCCGCGCGACGTGCTCGTCATCACGCCTTCCGATTCTTTCAACGATTTCATTGACGAACTGGCGACCATTCTGGAACTGGAAAAGGTAAAAACCAAGACCATCGACGAATACTTTATCCAACTTTTGCAAAACGCGGGCATCGACATTGCGGACAAGATAGATCATAACGCGAAACTGCCTATAAAATATCTCGAATACGTCTATTCCGAAAAGTTTTTGTCGGACGTGGAAGGCAGGCTTTCCAAAATGTACGACGGCATCGTAGGTATGTTCGTCAGCGAAGAGTGTACTTCCGTCATCGACAACGTAGCGGCGGGGTGCCGCGAACAGGACGAAATTTTCACGCACGTGAAAAACGCGAGCCTGCGTGTGCGCCGCGCGGTGCTCGGCGAGATCAAGGAAAAACCCGAGGGCGGGCTGTATTATACCAAACCTTTCCGCGAACTGATGAACGCGGTGACGGCCGTCGAAGAATTCCTGCGCGTCGACTTAAAGAGCGAAAAAATCAAAAATTACAGTTATTTTTACAACCGTATCCTCACGTTCTATCGCTCCGCGCACGTCATTTACCGTTCGTCGGGCAAGATCGTCGACGCGGCGCTTACCGACCTTGCGACGCTGAAAGACCTCGTGGGCAGGGAGATCACCGATTTAAAGCGTTATAAAATTTTCAAAAACGGCGCGGAAGTGGAGACGTACGCGGACAGGATAGCCCGCCGCGGCGAACTTTTAAAAGAGATCGCCAAAACCGAAGAGCGTATACGCGAGATCGGCGATCGGTTCGGCGGCGTCTGCGAACTGTTCGAAACGCTCAAAGGCAACGCGAATTTCGTCGCCATCGGCAAATGCGAAACGACGCTCGAACTTTCGCGCATGCTCTATAAAGATATCGTAAAAAAGGCAAAAAAGAAATTCGGTATCGGCAAGGGCATGTTCAAGAGCGACGCCTATCTTTTGTGCCTCGTGTTATCCCTTTTGGGTAAACAACTCGAACCGCATTTCGGTCTGGTATTCATCGACGAGGGACAGGATATTTCCTCCAACGAATATAAACTGTTGAAAATGATCAATAAGGAGGCCGCTTTCAACGTGTACGGCGATCTCGCGCAGAACGTGACGGGATTCCGCGGCTTGCAGTCGTGGGATGAGATCGGCATTCGGGACGTATATTACCTCAATCAGAATTACAGGAACACCAATCAGATCGTAGAATACGTCGCCGAGCGGCTCGGACTCAATATGCAGCCGATCGGCTTCGACGGACTGCCCGTGACTGCCATCGGTATCCGCGGCGTGAGCGGCTTTTTCAAGGATAAAAAGGGCTTGAAAGCGGTCATCGTTTCCGAGGCGGTGGCGGAACGGCTGTGCCGCAAAAGTTATAACGTGCTTTCCGAAACGGGTCGTATCTCCAAATCGAAAATCAACTTTATGACCGTCTACGAATCCAAGGGACTGGAATTTACCTCGGTCGCCGTGGCGGACGAGGGCATGACCTTAAACGAAAAATATATCGCTTACACCCGCGCTCTGAAAGAGTTGGCTGTGATCGAACTGAAAGACTGACCTATGCGTTATCATTATTTTTTACTCGATGCGGACGAAACGGTTTTCGACTTTATCGCCTCTTCGAAAGAGAGTTTGCGATACGCGCTTGCACAGTTCTCGCTCCCGTATTCCGATGAAATTTATTCGCTCTTTAAAAAACACAACGATGCCGTATGGCGCGAATACGAGCGCGGCGCGCTCACGAAAGCGCAACTGCGCGTCAAGCGTTTCGAGTGTTTTTTTGCCGAACAGGGCGTTATTGCGGACGCCGCATCGGTGGACAAGATATATTTCGACAAACTTTGTACGACGGGTTATCTGTTGGACGGCGCCGACGCATTTCTTTCCGGACTGAAAGAACGCGGCGAAATATACATGATCACCAACGGCACGACCGCCGCGCAGGAAGGCAGGATCGGCGCGAGCGGCATCGGCAAATATCTGGACGGCGTGTTCATTTCCGACGAACTGGGCGTTGCCAAGCCGCACAGAGAATTTTTCGATCAGGTATTTTCCGCGGTCCGAAAAGATAAAAAGCGGTGCGTCGTGATCGGCGATTCGCTCTCTTCCGATATTCTGGGGGCGAACAACGCGGGGGTAGACAGCATCTGGTATAATCCGAAAGGGCAGAAAGAGGAGAGTTTCGCCCGTCCGACGTTTACGGCGGGCGGCTACGAAGATATTTTGAGGATCATAGATAAAAGTTAAAGAAAGACCGCTTTACCGCGGTCTTTTTCCGTATACGGCGGAAAAATAAAGTCAATAATATTTTGACGCAATACCTTGCCATAAATCGGCAATTATAGTATAATATTGATAATGAAACTTAGTGGACGGAAACAGTATGGCAAGTAAGAAATCGGCTAAAAATACTTTGAAAGAGGCGGTTACGCTCTCGTATAAACTGCAACGTTTTGTCAGTTACGCGGACTTTTTCAACCGCGTGCCGCTGTTTATTTCTTTGCAGGTTTCCAATCAGAGTTCGGAAACGATCGACGATATCGACGTCGTGATCGAAAACGCTTCGGGGCTTTTATTGCCGTTTTCGAAACATCTGGAACATTTACCTTTCGAAAGCACGGTAGAGATCGCGACGGAGGACGTTCTTTCGCCGCTGTATCTGACGGAGATTTCCGAAATCACCGTGCAGCCCGTTACCATAAAAGCGCTCAGCGGCGCTACGGTCATCGTGGAGGAGCGCGCGGAAGTGACCGTGCTGCCCTTCGATTATTGGAGCGGCCGCAGCGGCAACGCCGAACTTTTATCCTGTTTTTCCCGCCCGAAGATCGCAGACTGTCTGCGCGTCCTTTCCGAGGCGCAGGAACAGTTGAAAAAATGGGGTATCGCCTGCGAATGGCGCGGCTATGCCGAGGGCGATAAGAATAAGATCCGCCAGATCGCGGCCGCCATATTTTCCGTTTTAAAGAAAAATTCCATCGAAAAATCCGCGGCGGAATTTCAGTACGAAGATCCGATGCCCGTCGGGGATATCACCAAAATTTTGAAAACGCGCGTCGGGACCTCGTTCGAGTTGACGTTGTTTATCGTATCCTGTCTGGAATGTGCCAATCTGCACCCCGTTATCGTGGTCGGGGAAAAGAGCGTCAGTTGCGGCGTGTGGCTGTACGATAACTGCTTTTTGGACAGCGTGAGCGACGACACGGTGCTTATGCAAAAGTACATTTCGGGCGGCATCAACAATATCAGCGGCTTTGACGTGGAGGACGTGTTTTCCGGGCGCAACGTCAATTTTACCGCTTCCGAAAAGCATTTCGCGCAAAAACTCGACGGCGGATATTTCGATACGGTCATCGACGTAAAGCGCTGCCGCCTCGCCCGCATTTATTCTCTGCCTTTGAAGGTAAAGGGCATCAAGGGTTACGAACTTCTGGGCGACGATGAAACGAATATCGAAGCGGCGCCGCAGAACCTTGCAGGCATCAAAAAATTGAGCGTGGACGGCAAGGCGACCAAAAACAAACAGTGGGAACGCCGTCTGCTCGATCTTTCCCTCAAAAATTCTCTGCTCAATTTCAAACCCGATAAAAACTGCCTGCACATAGTGAGTTCGGATATCAACGCCACATTCGGCGGGCTTTCCTCGCACAGCGAATACGCCGTTCTGGAAAAACCGACGGACGGCCGCGGCATGATAGACGATCTGTCGTTTTTCGGTTCCGCGTCCCGCCTTTCCGCACTGTCCGCGCTTTTGGAAGTGGAACTGAAAAATAAACGTATCCGCACCTATTCTTCCAAGGACGAGGTGAACGACGTCATGCGCTACCTCATCAAAAAGGCAAAAACAGCCGAAGAGGAGGCGGGCGCGAACGTCATCTATCTCGCATTCGGTTTTCTGAAATGGTACGAAAACGGCGTGGGAGAGCCGAAATACGCGCCCCTGATCCTTTGCCCCGCGAAGATCGAAAAGAGCAAGGGCGGCAAGGGCTATTCCGTACGCTTTACCGACGACGAAATGCAGGTCAATACGACGCTTTTGGAATTTTTGCTGCGCGAATATAAGATCGATATCCGCGGGCTGGACAATATCGCGTCGGGCATTCAGATCTCTGAGATCATCGCCATGGTGAAAATGGAGATCCTCAACATGAAAAACTGGGACGTCGTGGAGGAAGTGTATCTCGCCAATTTTTCCTTCGCGCGCTATGCCATGTGGAACGACGTCCGAAAAAACATCGATAAATTCCGCAAAAACCCGATGGTGAAATCCCTCTTGAACAACCGTCTGGAGATCACCAATAACGTGTTCGAGGACAAGGCGGAGGACGAATATCCCGCCGCCGAGGTGCTCTCGCCGATGGTGGCGGACAGTTCGCAGTTTTCCGCGATCGCGGAGGCGATCAACGGCGCGAGTTTCGTGTTGCACGGGCCGCCCGGAACGGGAAAATCGCAGACGATCACCAATATCATCGCGAACTGCCTCAATAAGGGCAAACGCGTGCTGTTCGTCGCGGAAAAACAGGCGGCGCTCTCCGTCGTCAAAAAGCGTCTGGACGGCATCGGATTGGGCGATTTCTGTCTGGAACTGCATTCCAATAAAGTGGATAAGAGCGTCGTTCTGCACAATCTCGAAACCACGCTCGATTTAAAGTGCGAAGAGGAGGAGGGCGAATTTGCCGCCAAAGGCGAACTCATCGAGGCGCTTCGCAAAGATTTGAACGAACCCATCTCCGCGCTGCATAAAAAGCGCCGTTTGGGCGTTTCCGTGTACGAGGCGATCCTCATATATCTCAAAAATAAGGGCGCGCCCGACGTTTTGGACATCGAAAGCACGTTTTACGACAGTCTGACCAAAGAAAAACTGGAAACGTACGAAAAGATGCTCATGGAAGTCGCCGCCGCCGCCAAACAGTGCGGGGGCGTCTACCGCTCGCCCTTTGAAAACGTCAACCTGACCGAATTCGACAGCGACGTGCGCAATACTGTCTATTACAGCGCCGAAGTGATGATCGCGGAGATCCGCCATTTAAAGAATTATCTGAGTTTGTTCCTCGATTTTTACCGCCAGCGCGTGAGTGCCTTTACCGATAAAAAATTGCAGACGCTGGTACAACTCATCGAAGTGCTGCGCGGCGAGGAGATCAAGGAATATTTCGACTGCGATGAGAACGAGTTTTACGTGTTCTTCAACGCCAACCGCCGCCTCGACAGACTTTTGGGCAATTATTTCAAAAATTTCAAAGCGCTCATTCCCGTGGATGTTAACGAGGCTGTCATCGAGCAGGAACTGGATAACTGGGGCGACAATTACAAAAGTTCCAAGGTTTTGGGAACGCTCGCCAAACGGCTGAGAAAGGCCGCGATCGTCAAACTTTCTCCGCAGGAAGAGTTGAAGTATATCGGCATTGTCGCGCAGATATACAGCGACCTCAATCTGATCAAAACGAACACCCGTCTTTCCGCGAACTTTACCGACCGCGGAGGGAAGATCAATTTCAAGCGCCGCGAGGATTTCCTGGAACCGCTCATGCAGATGCACGCGCTCTGCGAAGGCGTGTTCATGGACTATAACGCGGACAGTTTCAACAGCGTTTTGGTAAAATCCGTCGGCAGCGGTTACGCCGTCCCCATTCTCGACGGTTTGAAACAGGCGATCGCGGGATTCGAGGCGGGCAAAAACAATTTTGCCGCCGCCGTCAACGCCGATCCCGAAGGGTGGTACGACGAAGATCTTCTCGATTATTTCAACGACAAGGCGAGCGCGCTCATCGACAATATCGATATGCTCGCGGGCTGGTGCATGTTCAAGCGTATCTCGCACGAACTGGACGAGGCGGGGCTGACTTTTATCACCGATTCGCTCGCGAGCGGCGCTATATCTTCGGATAATCTTCTGGATAGTTTCCGCAAAAACGTATACCGTAATTTTCTAGAAACCAACATCGGCGCGGATGCCGTGCTCTCCAAATTTTCTTCCAGCGTTTTGGAGGAAAAGATCGAACAGTTCCGTGCGCTCGACGAGCAGTATTCCGAACTCGCAAGGGAGCATATCCGCCGCGCGCTCATATCCCGACTGCCTTCCACTTCTACGGAGGGGGCGTTGAGTCTGGAAGTGCTCGCGTTCCAGCGCCATTTGAAGAGCAATCTGCGCGGCATGACGCTGAAAGGTTTCTTTGCGGATATTCCCGAACTTCTCACCGCTTTGGCGCCCTGTATGCTGATGAGTCCCGTCACCGTGGCGCAGTATCTCGAACCCGAACCCGATCTCTTCGATCTCGTTATTTTCGACGAAGCGTCGCAGTTGCCGACGAGCGAAGCGATCGGCGCGCTCGCGCGCGCAAAGAGCGCGATCATCGTGGGCGATCCGAAACAGTTGCCGCCTACCTCGTTTTTCAGTTCGGGCTATGTGGACGAGGAAAATCTCGATAACGAAGATCTGGAAAGCATTCTCGACGACTGTCTTGCTCTGAGCATGCCCGAAAAGCACCTTACCTGGCATTACAGGAGCAAACACGAAAGCCTGATCGCGTTTTCCAATATCATGTATTACGGCTCTAAATTATGTACGTTCCCTTCGCCCGACGCGCTCGAAAGCAAAGTGCGGCTTGCGCTCGTGGAGGACGGCGTGTACGACAGGGGCTTTACCAAGCGGAATAAGGGCGAGGCGGACGCGCTCGTAAACGAAGTGATCCGCCGCCTGAAAGATCCCAAACTTTCGCAGTCGAGTATCGGCATCGTCACGTTCAGCACGGCGCAGCAGGATTATATCGAAAGGCGGCTATCCGACGCGCTCATCAAAAACCGCCTGGAAGACGCGGCGTTTGAGAGGGAAGAACCCATCTTTGTCAAAAACCTCGAAAACGTACAGGGCGACGAGCGCGACGTGATTCTTTTCTCCGTCTGTTACGGTCCCGACCGTACGGGCAGGATCTCCCTTAACTTCGGACCTTTGAACCAGGTCGGCGGTTGGCGCCGTTTGAACGTGGCCGTGTCCCGCGCCCGCGAAGAGATGGTCGTGTTCGCGTCGATGACCTCGGCGATGATAGATTTGTCCAAGACCAACAGCAAGGGCGTCGCGGGACTGAAAGCCTTTTTGGAATTCGCGCAGAAGGGCAAGACGACGCTCGCCCTCAACGCGGAAGAATTGCAGAGCGCAAAGAGCGGCATCGGCAAATATATCGCGCGCGAACTGAAAACGTACGGCTACGAATGCCGCTACGACGTGGGTATTTCCGAATTCAAGATCGACTGTGCGGTCGTCGATCCCAAGAACAAAAAGAGATTTATCCTCGCCATATTGTGCGACGGTTCCACCGCGTTCCGTTCGAGCGCAAAAGACCGCTGTATCTTGCAGACGCAGATCTTGAAACACAACAACTGGAACGTCGTGCGGCTGTTCAGCATTAACTTTATCAACAATCCCAAGCGCGAGATCAAGCGTATCAAGGATATTCTCGACCGCTTAACGGGCGTGGAAAAGCAGACGCGCGACTATCTGACCAAATATAAAAAGGCGTACCGCTACGCCAAACTCGAACAGCAGAACAATCTGGCGCAGTTTGTGACTTCGGGCGAAAACGACGCGGAGATCGTGGCGCGGCTCAAAGCGATCGCCTCGGCGGAAGAGCCTTTCAGCGAACAATTTTTGATGAAGCGGTGTCTGAATTCTTTGGGCGTTTTGAAATACGGCGCGAAAGTGGAAGAGCGCATGCTCAATCTCATCAATCTTTGCGAATTGAAACGGGAAACGCTGTGCGGCAAAACGTATCTGCGCAAGACGGATAAATGCCTCGACTGCGACTTTTACCGCTACGAGGCGGGCGAGCCGATCCGTAAGACCGAACAAGATTTCACGCCTTACGAGGTCATCGCACTCATCAAAGGGCTTTTGGAAAACAAAGTCAGTCTGTATTGCGACGAACTGATCGCGCTCGTGTGCACCGAACTGAAAGTGGCGCGCCCGAGCGACCGCTTTACCGAATTTATCAACCAATGCATCATGCTGGGCGTGCAAAAGGGCATCTTTATCCGCTCCATCAGCGATCGGATCAGTTTCTGTTAATATGAACGATACGAAAGAAGAACGAAAGGGATGGCTCAAAGGACGGGGCAAATTATTCAATTTTCGTCCCGTCCTCGCAATATCCTCGGGTTTCGGCTTGGGGATATTTTTGTGCTATGCTTTTTCTCTGCACGCCCTTTGGATCGGCTTGCTCCTTGCGGTCGGCGGCGGAGGCGCAATTTGTCTGTTCCTTCGTAAAAAGGAGAAGAGCGCCTTGCCCGCGCTCCTGTTCGCCGCATTTTTACTGCTCATGTTTTGTCTGGGCGCGCTGTCCTTTTCCGCGCGCCTTTCTTCTTACAATGCGGACAACGCGGCGGAGGGGACTTATACGGTTTCCGCAACGGTCAAGGATATCGCGGGCAAAAACAGCCTGTATCTGACCGACGCGATGCTCACCGACGGGGACAGCGTCAGGGCGCTGGGCGGGAATATCCGCGTTTACGTGAATTCGTTGCCCGACGAAATAGGGATCGGAACGAAAGTTTCGTTCGAGTGCGAGTTAAAACCGTACGATTCTTCCGCGTACGGGCGTTTTAACGTGACGCCGATTTTGGAAAATACGAAATATATGGCGAGCGTTTCGGGCGACAAAATCATGGTACGCGGCGAGAAAAAGTTCGATTTGTTTTATGCAGCGCGCGAACGTCTGCGGAACGTCCTTTTCGGAACCATGAGAGAGGAAGAGGCTGCCGTTTGCTACGCGATGCTGACGGGCGACGGCAGCGCCGTCGAAAACGGGCTTTTGCAAAATTTCCGATACGGCGGGGTGGCGCATATTTTCGCCGTGTCGGGATTGCATATCGGAGTCATCTATGCGATTTTGTCTTTTCTGTTGAAACGTATTCGCATGCCCAAACTTTTGCGGTGCGCGTTGATATTCGCGCCTCTATTGTTCTACGTCGGCGTCTGCCGTTTTTCGCCTTCTTCGGTACGCGCGCTCGTCATGTGCACGGTACTCATGTTCTCTAATGCGGCGGGATTGAAATACGACGCGCTCAATTCGGTTTCGCTGGCGGCGCTCGCCGTGCTGATCATCAATCCCGTATATCTTTTCGGCGTCGGCTTTTTGCTTTCCATAGCCGCCGCGGGAGGGATCATTGTGCTCGGCGGCACTTTTACCCGCGCGTTTCAAAAAATCAGGTGTCCTCGAAAACTTGCCTCATCCGCGGGCATATGCCTGGCCGCGCAGATATCGACCTTTCCGCTTTTACTCGATTGTTTCGGGTACGTGTCCGCGCTCAGTCTGGTCACGAATCTACTGTTTATACCGGTCATCAGCGCCATATACGCGTTTCTCTTCGCCTTTTCGCTGCTTGCGTGCGTCATTCCCGCCGCCGCAGGAGCGCTCTTATATATCCCCGAACTCCTCGTGAGCGTCGCCGTCTTTCCCTTATCGGCGCTCGATATGAAAATTCTTCTCATCAGCGGCTTTTCGTTCGGCGGGTATATCGCGTTATGGTACTTCGTTCTGGCGGTCATGTCCGATAAGATCAATTTGCGCGCCGCACCGAAAGCGGCCGTCTGTCTGCTTTTGTCCGCCGTATTGATATGCGGTGTCGCTGCGGGAAACGGTGCGTTTGAAACGGGGAACGCGGTCTTTCTCAGCGGCGATTACAATGCAAGTTTTGTCTATATCCGTTCCGACGGCGATTATCTCGTCTGCTTCGGAAAGCCTTCCGCAGCGTCCGCGCAGTCTTTTTCCCTTCGCTATCGCCTCAAAGGGGCGGACGGGCTCATCGTGCTCGGCAGCGAAAAGGAAATCAACGCCGCCGTTCCCGTCATGCAGGCGGAAATCCCCGCAAAAACTTTGTACGCCGCGGAACGCGGCGATTATCAGCAAAGTTTTCATTCACTCGAAGTAAAAAATCCGCAGGGCGAGTTTTATCTGGGAACGGCGCGTATGCGTTTTATCGACGAAAACACGCTCTTTGCGGAAGTCGGCGGCGCGCGATATCTTTTTGCCGGTAAGAACGCGGCGGCCGTATCGGGCGAATACGACGTGGCGGTTTCCGCAAAGGAAGACGGGCTGGACGGCGTTCGCGCGAAGGAAAAGATTTGTTTTGAAAGTGCTTCCGACAAAATCAGCGTCAGGCACACGGGAGACTTGCAAATCCGCGCGAAAGATGGTATAATTTTTGTGAAAAGGCGAGGTGTTTGATGAAGTTCGTAATGTTCAAAAAAAGTCTGGAAGAGGGCGTTTCGCCCATTTATCTTTTCGACGGAGAAGAAGAATATTTTAAAGAGCGGGGCGAAGATATGCTCAAAGAGCGCTATCTGAGCGAACCTTCGCTCAATTACACCTCGTTCAACGGAGAAAATCTCAAAGGGAGCGAGATGATATCGCTCGTTCGCGGGGCGGAAAGTTTTCCCTTTTTAAGCGAAAAGCGTCTGGTCAAAGCCGTCGATTTTTACCCAACGGAAAAAGAATACGAATCGTATTTAAAGAGTTATTTCGAAAACCCGCAGGAAAGCACCATTCTTTTGATCATGAATTCCCGCGCGCCAAAAGGGAAAGTCATGGATCTCAAAAAGATCAAAACCGTGACGCACGTAGACTGCTCCAAAGCGGACGACGAAACGGTAATGCGGTGGATCTTTACGCAATTCAAGAGGGCGGGTATTTCGGTCGATGCCGAATGCTGCGAACGCATCGCGCGCTATTGCCTTTCGGATATGTCGCGCGTGGCGGGCGAAACGGAAAAACTCAAAGCGTATGCCTTGCAGGGCGGCGTGATCACTGCGCAGGTCGTAGACGACGTCGTGTATCGCGACACGGATTACAAAATGTACGAACTGACGGGCGCCATCGCGCGCAAAAATTACACGGCCTATTTGTCCGTCATGAACGAACTCATATCCAAGGGCGTGGACGAGATGAATATTTTGAACGGCGTCTGCAATTATTTCCGTACGCTGTTCGAGATCGTCGCCATGGGGCGCAGCGACGCGGACACCGCCAATCTGTTGGGGCAGAAAGAATATTTCGTGAAAAAACAGCGCCAGCAGGCAATGATGATGAGCAAACAGCGCGTCAAAGATTGTTATTTGAACGTGTTTAATGCCATTAACGACGTGAAAAACGGTAAAATTTCTCAAACAGGCGCGCTTCTTTGCGTCAATGCGGCGATTTTTTTCGGCGCATGACAGAAATTGCGCGGCAAGTTGTGCAATTTGCTTTCTTTTTTTCACAAATTCATGTAAAATAGATATGTGTAAAACCAGGTTTACGGAGACAGGGCGATGCAGGAATTTTTGCAAAAAATAACCGCGGTATTCGCGGATTTCAATATCGTCGACGCGTTGGAGATCTTTTTGTTCGCGTTGGTGTTTTATTACGTTTTCAGGATCTTGAAGATGAGCAACGTACGCCACGTCATCGCCATCATTTCGATTTTGGTGTTGGCGACGGGCACCGTATTTCTCTTTTCGGAAAACATTAACAATCAGATTTATTTCATCGTGCCTCTCGTTCTGGTGGGGTGGATCTTAATGACTTTTAACGTGGAAGTCAAGCGCGATATCCTAAGCATGAATACGTTCGTCAATTATACGGAACTTGCCAAGCATCAGACGACCGCTTCGAAGGACGAGGTGGAGCGCTATATCGGTGATATCATCAAGGCGTTGCAGAATATGTCCAAAGACAACATCGGCGCGCTGATCATTTTATCCAACGATAATCTGCCCAGGCAGGTGTTGGATAGCGGCGTCACGCTGGACGCCAATATTTCCACGCAACTCATCGAGGGGATATTTTTCCCCAAAGCACCTCTGCATGACGGCGCCATGGTCATCAACAATTATAAAGTACAGGCGGCAGGCTGCTTTTTGCCGCTGACGCAGAACGTCAACATTCCCAAAGAACTGGGCACGCGCCACCGCGCGGGGATCGGCATTACCGAAACTTCCAACGTGATCGCGCTTATCGTGTCCGAGGAAACGGGGATCATCACCATAGCCCAGCGCGGAAAAATTTCGCGCTATGCAGATTACGATCTGCTCAGGAAAACGCTCAACGATTATTACTGGAAAGATCTGAGCGCGGACGGGAGGAAAAAATTATGAGAGAAAAGAGTTTTTGGAGAAAGATCGCCGGAATTTTTATTGATAACGTGCCAATCAAATTGCTTGCGATCGCGCTCGCTGTCTTTGTGTTCATCGTGATCAATTTCTGACGGAGTATCGGATTCAAATGTACGAAAGCTGTATTAAAATACCCGAAATCTTATTGCCTGATGTGGAAGACATGACCGCGTGGGCGGTCATCGCCTGCGACCAGCATACCTCGGATGAAAAATATTGGGAAGAACTGGACGCTTCGATCGGCGAAAAGCCATCGTCGCTCCGTCTGATCCTACCCGAACTGTATCTGGAAAGCGACTGTGATAAAAGATGCGCGGCAGTCTTTGCCTCCATGCGGAAATACCGTGCGGAGAACGTGTTCAAAAAATTGCCCGCGGGCTTTGTGCTCGTGGAGCGCTCTACATATTTTTCGCCGACGAGGTTCGGCATCGTTCTCGCGCTCGATCTCGAACGCTATTCCTATGAGAAGGGGAACACCGCGGCGATCCGCGCCTCCGAGGCGACGATCGTCGAACGCATACCGCCCCGCCTGAAGATACGCGAGGACGCGCTTTACGAGTTGCCGCATATAATGGTACTGTACAACGACCCCGAAGATATCGTCCTGAAAGATTTGAAAGCGCAGCGTAAAGATCTCCCTTTGCTGTACGATTTCGATTTGAATATGAAAGGCGGTCACGCGAAGGGATATTTCGTGCAGGACAGCGAAAGAGTTGCGCAAAAACTCGATTCGCTCTGCAATGAGGACGGGCTGTTGTTCGTCGTGGGCGACGGCAACCATTCGCTCGCCACGGCTAAGGCACATTGGGATAAGATCAAACAGGATCTGTCGCCGAAGGAGCGTGCCGATCATCCCGCGCGCTTCGCGCTCTGCGAGGCGGTCAACGTCTACGACGAGGGCATCCGTTTCGAGTCCATCAACCGTATCGTCAAGGGGGTAGACGCGGAAAAGTTCGTTAAGGGTATCCGATTTACGGGCGGACAGGACGGCGCATTGTATATCAAAGGGAAAAGACAGGCCCTCAAGGTCGATGACGACATCGCCCGCGCCGTGGCGGAAACGGACGCCTATATCGATGCGTATATCAAGGCGAACGGCGGAAAAGCAGATTACATTCACGGGGAGGACGCCGTGCGCGAATTGACGGAGAAAAACGTCGGTTACGTCGGCATCGTTCTGCCGAAAATGGATAAAGGGGCGCTGTTTACGCAAGTCGTAAAGTACGGCAATTTGCCCCGCAAAACGTTTTCCATGGGGGAGAGCGCTGAAAAGAGGTACTATATAGAAGCCAAGGAGATTACGAAATAATCATGAGTTTAACAGTTTGCAAATTCGGCGGCACCTCACTCGCGGACGGCAACAATATACGCCGCGTCACAGAGATCGTGAACGGCGACCCTTCGCGCAGATTCGTCGTCGTTTCGGCGCCCGGAAAGCGGTTTTCCGACGATATCAAAATTACCGATCTGTTATACGCCTGTTATAAAGAGAGCGTGGAAAAGGGCGATTGTTCGGAAACGTTCGCCAAAATCAAAAAGCGTTTTCACGCCATTGTCGAAGAACTCGGTCTGGATATGGACATCGAGGCGATCCTGCGGGAAACGGAACGGGAGATCGACCGACGCAAGAGCGTGGATTTCACCGCATCCCGCGGAGAATATCTCAACGCGCGCATCGTAGCGGCGGCGCTCGGCGTTCCCTTTATCGACGCGCAGGACGTCGTGTTTTTCGATCGGAAAGGCCGTTTCGACGAAAAGAGATCCTATCCGCTGATCAGCCGCGCGCTGACGAAAGCGGGACGCGCGGTCGTTCCCGGATTCTACGGTACCGACGCGGAGGGGAATATCAAGACTTTTTCCCGCGGCGGCAGCGATATCAGCGGTTCCATCGTCGCGGCGGCGATGAAAGCCGACCTTTACGAAAACTGGACGGACGTGAGCGGTTTTCTGGCGTGCGATCCCCGCATCGTCGAGCATCCCGTCAAGATCGAACGCATATCCTATAAAGAATTGAGGGAACTCTCGTACATGGGCGCGAACGTTCTGCACGCGGAGGCGATTTTTCCCGTGCGGAAACTGGATATTCCCATTCAGATCAAAAACACCTTCCGCCCGCAGGACGAGGGAACGCTCATTCTTCCATCGAAAAAATATGTGGCGAGCGGCAACATCGTGACGGGCGTTGCGGGGAAAAAGGGTTTTACCGTCATTTTTCTCGAAAAATCTCTGATGAACGGCGAGGTGGGCTTTGCCCGCAAGGTGCTCTCCATTCTGGAAGAGGACAACATCTGTTTCGAACATATGCCGTCGGGTATCGATACGCTTTCGCTCGTGATCGAGAGCAGTTTTTTGAAAGAAGGCGTGCTCGATAAACTCGTGGAGCAGATCAAAGAAGCGGTTTCTCCCAGTTACGTGCGCGTGCTGCACAACGTGGCGCTGGTGGCGACGGTGGGGCACGGCATGGCGTACAGCGTGGGAACTTCCGCCAGGCTGTTCGGCGCGCTTTCCCGCGCAAATATCAACGTGAAGATGATCGATCAGGGTTCCAGCGAGATCAATATCATCGTCGGCATCGACAATGCCGATTACGAAAAATGTCTGAAAGCGATTTACGGCGAATTTTTCGGCGGCAACCGCTCGGAGAATACTATTTACTGAACAGGTGTATGTTGAAAGATTTGCTTATCAAAAAGTCACTGTATATCGGCAGTTATATTGTGGCGGCGCTGATCATCGAATTTATTACGTTCAACGTGATCGGCCTCGCCGTTTTCCCGACGTATTTTTGGCTCGATCTGGCGATTCTTCTCTTTATCGGCGCGGTCATTTTCATCGTGCCCAGTTTTGTCGCGCAATCGATACTGATCTGTCTTATGCTCTTGATACAGGTCGTGTTGGCGGTCGTGAACGAGGCTCTTTACAGTATGAGCAATATGGTGTTCAGTCTGACCATGCTCAATCTCGTGAAGGAAGTGGGCGGCGTTTTCAATAACGACTTCGTCAATTACTTTCTCGGCGCGGGGCTGCTGCTGATCGTGGCGGCGGAAGGCTTTCTTTTGTGGCGTATGCGTAAGATCGGCGCAAAGCATTCTTTCAAATGGCAGGCGGTCGTTCTTCTTTTGAGCGTATTTTGCCTTACGTCTGGCTTTTCGTCCGTGCTGTATTTTGTTTCGCTCGATTCCTTTATCACGACCGAGGCGTCGGACAACCTGTATATTTATAAGGACGATACATATCTTTTCGACACCCAGTTTATCGGGACGAAAGCGTATAAAAAATTCGGCACGTTCGGGTTCTACTATAAAAATATCGGGAATTTCGTCAGCGGCGACGGTAAAAAGAGCGCCGAACAACAGGACGAAGAGACGGCTTTAAAAGCGCTGGACGATTATCTTGCGGAGGGGCGTTTCAATTCCGATCTGGACGCGCTCGATCTGACGCCGTACGGCGGCAACGGGGCGCTGCGCACGGGAACGTTGAACGGTCAGAACGTCGTGCTCGTCGTGATCGAATCTGGCGAATGGTACGCGATCAACGGCGAATATACGCCCACTCTGTACGCGCTCGCCACGCAAGGCGTTTCGATGACGCAGTATTATGCGCGCGATAAGACCAATCATTCCGAGGCGATGTCGATTCTGGGCAGTTATCCCGCGCTCATCGAAAATACGATCACTTCCTCCGTCAGCAATCCGCAGGGGCTGATCGGACATTCTTTTGATTTTTCCCTTCCCAATATTTTGCAGGAAGGCGGTTATACGACCAATTATTTTCACGCGAACGACGGCGATTATTACGGCAGGAACGAAACGTTTGCCGATCTGTACGGATTCGACTACGCGCATTTTTTGGATACCATGGAAAGGTTGAAGGGCTATTACGACAAGAAAGAGTTCATCGATCTGGACAGGGACAGCGAAGTCCTTTCCCAGTACATAGACGATTTTTCCAAAAAAGACGCGGGCGATGAAAACTATTTTTCCATGATGATGACGCTCATCAGCCACGGCAGTTATAACGATCTGATCCAGTACGGCGATTACACCACGGTACTTTCGGAAAAAGAAAAAGAGGACTTTTCGAAAAATTGCTCGGTCAAGGGACAAGAACGCTATTACGAGCGCATCGATGATTTCCCGCATACGTACGTGAACGAGGCGCATCGTCTCAACGTTTCCAAAACCAACGAAAAGGGAAAACTGACGGACGCGTACCTGCGCTATAAGCGATATCAGGCGGGCGTCATGGATCTTGACGTAGGCGTCAACCGCCTTATTCATCAACTGGAGGCGAAAGGGGAACTCGACGATACGGCGTTCGTATTCTATGCCGATCACAACTGCTATTACAATCAACAGAACTATCTGCTCAAAGATATCCCGACTACCGAATACTGGAATACGGAATTATATAATATTCCGTTCTTTATCTGGTCCGGGAATTGCATGGATCTGAATATCGGATCTGACTTGTACAAGGGGCTTACATATACGAATACGGACGAAAACGTGCATTCTTCCTATACAGGCGATTATTATTATGACATAGATCATCGCTGTGCGGGGGAAAATCTCGGCGGCATACAAATTTCTAAGTACTGCAATTCATTCGATATTCTTCCCACGCTGCTCGATCTTTTGGGCTACGATTTCAATTTGAACTTATATCAGGGCGTGAGCGTTTTCAAAGACGCCGAATCGGTATTTATCAGCCGCGAGTCGGGAATGTTCGATGCAAATATCTATTCGGACGGCGACAGCGTTTTTGTGAAGGCGCTGCCGAGAGCCTCCGAAACAGACCCGCTTTACTCGTTCGACGGGCAGATCTGTTTCAACGGTGACGCCGTATCGATACGGCTCGACGGCGAAGCCGTCGAGATGGACGCTTCCGGACTGGAAAAATATTTGTTTACAGACAGCGCGGGCGATTATATCGTGTACGATTTGGACGCGATTTTGAGCACTGCCCCCGAGGATGCCGACGCGGTAGATATGAGAGATTGTTTATCCGACGGTGTGAACGAGTTTTTACGCCGCACGAGCGAATATTATAAAAAACAGGAATTTTTGGAAATGATCTATAAATACGATTATTTCCGTACCCGTTCCGCAGAAGAACTGATTTTCAAATAAAAAGAAAGCCCGACGAAACATCGTCGGGCTTTTTCCGCAAAAAAACTGTGCAACCGCCTTTGAAATAACGCGCCGAAGCGTTAAAACCGCAGGTAACTCCTTCAAAGCTACCTTATGGCACACGAACAAATCCGCTTAGTGCTGCTATATCCCTATCCTGACACGGTTCACGGCGGTCCGTTGCATAAGACCTTGAAATCAACATCCCTTACGGAGCGCGGCCTTCCACGCGCTAATCCGGGGGCGGTATTCGGTTCTGCTGTAGCGGATTGCAGATACAGGGCACCGCTGACTCCCCACCTAGCACAGCGTAATCATTTTACCTTAAATCGCGGGATTTGGCAACTGATTTCGCCCGATTTGCATAAAAAAATAAAGGGCAAAATTATTTTCCGACTTTCTTCGCAAAACAGTTGACAAATAAATTTTTTCCTATAAAATAATACGAAAATATTATGTTTTTACAGGAAAAAATATGGGCGCATTTCGTTACGGGTTGCGGTATTGGAAAAAGCACGTTCCCGCGTCTTTGTTCGTCAAATTTTTAGGCGGCGTTGCGATCGTGATCGACTCTTTTTTCCCGCTCTTGTTTGCTCTGTTCGTGGATTACATCATCAATTACAATCCCGACGCCGTAAACAATGCGGGGGTTTTTAATTTTTTAATAAACGGTGATTTCGGGGCCCCTGAAACCTGGCAGTTATTTTTCAATATCGCGCTCTTTGTGGTTATTTTCGTAGTCGCAAGGCTTGCCATTCTCTATTTGAAAAACACGCTGTTCCAGTACAGGGGCTTAAAATTTGAATCGGAACTGCGCGACATCAGTTATAAAAAACTCGTTGATCTGGACAGCGCGACGATCACGCAGTACAACACGGGCGAACTTTTGACAACGCTCAATTCCGACGTCATCATCTATAAGGAAATGTACTCCCGCTACACGGTGGCGTTGAGCGACAGCATACTCGTACTGATCATAACGAGTATATTTTTGTGGCTGCAAAATCCTTATTTTCTGATCATTCCCGCAGTCATCGCGCCGCTTCTTGTGGTGGCGCTCGTTCGCTATATGCGAGCGGCGCGCCGCATTTCCGAAGATATCCGCAAGCGGAACGGCGAACTCAACTTGACCGTGCAGGAAAATATCGGCGGCGTCCGCCTGGTGCGCGCCTTTGCCAACGAGGACGTGGAGGAGAGCAAGTTCGACGCGCGCAACAACGGCATCAAAGACGCTTATATCGCGCAGGTAGATACTTCCTCCAAATACAATATGCTCTTCAATATTATCCGCCAGGTCGCCTACATTTCGGCAATCGCGCTCGGCGTCGTCCTGGCTTTTCAGGGACGGATATCTATCGGCGCCATGACCGCCTGTTCGACTTTCGTCGTCAAGATCATGGACCATATCACCGCGCTCAACAATAACCTGTACCAATTTCAGTACGGGCTGGTATCGGGCGGGCGCATCATGGAATTTCTCGAAAAGGAGAGCCGCGTCGCCGAACCCGACCCTGCGGAAAGCCTGCGTGAAAAGCCGAATATCGAATTCGAGAACGTCACCATTACCGCGGACGGAAAATCTCTGCTGAAAAATATCAACCTCAGCATTCCCTACGGAAAGAAAGTCGGTATCATGGGCGGAACGGGCAGCGGGAAGAGCGTGCTCTTAAAATCGCTCGTACGCATCTACGAACCCACGCAGGGGCGCATCAGTATCAACGGCAAGGATATCCGCAAATATCATTTAGACGATTTACGAAACGAATTTGCCTACGTGTTTCAGGACGTATTTCTCTTTTCCAATACCGTTGACGCAAACATCGCTTTTTATTCGCCTGAAACGGGAAAATCCAATATTTTAAAAGTCGCCCAACTCGCGCAGGCGGATAAGTTCATCAAGGGACTGCCGCAGGGTTATTCGACCATTGTCGGCGAAAAGGGCCTTGGGCTTTCGGGCGGACAGAAACAGCGCGTGTCCATCGCGCGCGCCCTGTTGAAAGACGCGCCCGTGCTCGTTCTGGACGATGCGTCCAGCGCGCTGGACGTTCTCACCGAGCGCAAGGTAATGAGCGGGATCAAAGAAAAGAGTCCCGACAAGACCGTGATCATCGCCGCGCACCGCGTGACTTCGGTCGCGGACTGCGACGAGATCCTGTATTTGCAGGACGGAGAGATCATCGAGCGCGGAACCTTTGAAGAGATGATGGCGCTGAACGGCAGATTTGCCGCGATCTATAAAATGCAGACGACCGAGGGCGATATCGATAACCTCGTGGCGGTGACGCAGTCCGAATCGGACAAAGAGGCGATATAATTATGGCACAGCGCAATACGTATTTTCAGGACGAAGAGGTCAAAGAGGAAAAAATTGACGTAAAAAATCTTCGGCGCCTTATCGGTTACGTCCTTCCGCACAAAAAACTGTTTATTTTGGTTTTATTGCTCATGCTGATAACGGTGGCGTCGTCGCTTGTATCGCCGCTGCTTTTGAAGTATCTGATCAATTTCGTCATTCCCGAATCCAGTTATAAAAAGTTTTTCTGGGTGCTCAGCGGCTTTGTCGTCGCGGGGCTCGTGGAAATATTTATCACTTTCTATCAGCAGCGCTCCATGGGACGCATGGGGCACGGCGTCATCGCGGAGATACGCAAGGATATCTTCTATAAATTGCAGACGCTGCCGTTCGATTATTTTGATAACCGCCCTGCGGGAAAAATTTCCGTGCGCGTGACCGATTACATTACCGAACTAGCCGATTTTTTCACCAACTACCTGATGAATTTTATACTCAATATCATCAAAATCATCGTGGTGACGGTGTTCATGCTCGTGCAGAGCCCGTTCTTGACGCTCGTCGTCTATTCGGCGATCGTGCCGCTCACGGTAGGGATCATGCTCGTCCGCAAAGTGATCCGAAAACTTTTCCGCAAGAGCCGCGCGCAGTCGTCCAACCGCACCGCCTACATCGTCGAATCGATCATGGGCGAAAAGATCATCAAAAATTACAACCGCAGTCTTTACAACGAACAGGTTTACCACGATATCCAGCAGGATGCGTGCAATACCTGGTTCAAGATCGTCCGTATCAACGAATTGAATACGCCCATCGTGGAAATTTTCTGGTACTACGGCTCGATCATGCTGTACGGAGTTTCCTTCTTTTTGATGAGCCGCGGCATGTGGGGCGTCGATACGGGCACGGCGGTCGCTTTTGTCAGTTATATGGGCCTGTTTTCTACGCCGCTCACGCAACTTTCCGCCATTATTCAGAATCTCGCGCAGGTTTCCGCAAACCTCGAACGTATTTTCGAAACGATCGACACGCCGTCCGCCATCAACGACGAGGGCAACGAGATCGAGTTGAAAAACATCGCGGGCAAGATAGACTTCGACGATGTCACTTTCGGTTACGAAGAGGGCATCAATATTCTGGAACACTTCGATCTGCACGTGGAACCGGGGCAGAGCATCGCGCTCGTCGGACCTACCGGCGCGGGCAAGACGACCGTCATCAACCTTCTGACGCGCTTTTACGACGTCAGGGAAGGGGCCGTGCGCATCGACGGCGTGGACGTGCGCAGCGTCAAACTGAAATCTCTCCGCCGCGAGGTCGGCGTGCTCATGCAGGATCCCTTTATCTTTAAGGGAACGGTCATGGAAAACATCCGATACGGCAGGCCCGACGCGACCGACGAGGAGTGTATCGCCGCCGCCAAACAGATATTTGCCGACAGTTGCATCGAGCGTTTGCCCAACGGCTATTTCGAAGAACTCGCCGAAAGAGGCGAGGGGCTGTCGGCGGGCGAAAAACAACTCATCAGTTTTGCGAGGATCGTCGTGAAAAATCCCTCCGTCGTCGTTCTGGACGAGGCGACGAGTTCTATTTCTTCGGATATGGAGATACTCATTCAGCGCGCATTGGAGGCGCTGTTGAAGGGGCGCACCAGTTTTATCGTCGCTCACAGGCTTTCCACCATACGCAATTCCGACCGTATTTTGTATATTTCCAATAAGGGGATCGCCGAATCGGGCACGCACGAGGAATTGATGGCGAAAAAGGGATTGTATTACGCGCTGAATAAAAAAACTTAATCGAAAGGAGAAAAAAGATGCCGCATATCGGAATCAAAATGCTCAAAGGGCGTACGCCCGAGCAAAAAGAAAAACTTTCCGCCGCGCTCGTAAAGACGCTCGTCGAACAATTGGGCTGTTCCGAGTCGCACGTGAGTTGCACGATCGAAGATTTCACCGCGCAGGAATGGCAGGAAATCTTTGAGCAGGAAGTCACGGAGAAATCTGGAAAACTCTATAAAAAACCTGAGTACAACCCCAAAGATTTGTTATAAGGAGAAAAGAATGTCAGAAGAATGTACGCACGAGTGCGGCAGTTGTTCGGAAAACTGTTCCGAACGCGATATGCATAAAAAGCCGCATGAATTGAGCAATATCAAAAGGGTGATCGGCGTAGTCAGCGGCAAGGGCGGCGTGGGTAAATCGCTCACGACGGCTCTGTTGGCTGTTACCGCGCAGCGGAACGGGCTGCGCACCGCCGTTATGGACGCGGATATCACGGGGCCTTCCATTCCGAAAATGTTCGGCATATCGGAAAAAGCGTCGGGTACGGAAATGGGCATTTTGCCCGTGATCAGCAAGACGGGCGTGGAGATCATGTCCATGAACGTACTATTGGACAACGACTGCGATCCCGTCATCTGGCGCGGCCCAGTTATCGCGGGGACCGTCCTGCAATTCTGGACGGACGTCATCTGGAACGACGTGGACTATATGTTCGTGGATATGCCCCCGGGAACGGGCGACGTGCCGCTGTCGGTCTATCAGTCTTTGCCTCTCGACGGTATCGTGGTCGTCACGACCCCGCAGGAACTCGTTTCGATGATCGTGAAAAAGGCGGTGAATATGGCGGAAAAGATGAACATTCCCGTTTTGGGCATTGTCGAAAACATGAGTTACGTCAAATGCCCCGACTGCGGAAAGGTCATCGAGATTTTCGGGAAGAGCCGCGCGGACGCGCTTGCGAAAGAATTAGGCGTCGAAAACGTCGCTAAGATCCCTTTCGACAACGCGCTCACGACGTGCAGCGACAGGGGGCTTATCGAACTGTTCGAAGGCGATTATTTTCAGTCGTTTTTCGAAAAACTGGAAAAGAGCGTCGGCGAATAAAAGTCTTGGAAACCCACGAGGCGAAAGAGCGCTTATGGCATTCGGGCGATGAAACGTACTATCCCGAAGGGGGGCGCGACGCAGATTACTGCGTGCTGAAATTCACTGCCGAAACGGGACGGTATTACAGCAACTTCCATTCGGAAAACTTCGATATATAAAAAAAGACCGCCGAAATTTTCGGCGGTCTTTTTTACTTTTATTACTCTTCTTCTTCCACAACGATGACTGCCGTCATCGCAAAGCGCTTGACCGAATCAATGGCGTTTTCGCAACTCGATTTGCTCTGGTATTGTTCGCCCGTGCTCAAAAGGTGGCCCGAACCGTTCAAAAGACGGAAATAAAATTCGCCTTTTTTGTTCTGCGCAATGGTGAAATTATCCTTTTCAATGTTCGATTTGTAGGTTTTAATGCCGTTTTTTGCGCCCTGCACCGATTTATAATCGACGCTGGAAAGCAGTTTTTCGCCGTTGGATGCGCGCAGTTCGAAACTGTAAGAGGGCGTACCGTCGTCGTTCTGTCCGCTGACGGAAACGACCCATTTCCCCGAATAAATTTTTGCGAGAGCCTCTTTGCTCTGTGTCTTTCTCGGCTTTTTCGGTGCTTGTTTTTTCTCTTCCGTTACCTGTACTTTCTCGGGCTGTTCTTCCGCGGCGATTTCTTTCTTCTCGGGCTCCGGTTCGGTTTCCGCGGGCGCTTGGACGGCGGGTTCGGGAACGGGCGTTTCCGCCGTTTCTTCTTCTTTTTCGTTCAGCTCCACGGGCATTTCTTCATAGGGGATCACCTGCTGCGGTTCTTCGTCCGCGGGTTCGGAAGTTTCTTCGACTGCGGTATCCGGCTGTTCAGCGTCATTTTTCTTTTTGCCGCTCTTTTTGCAGGCGGCTACGATCGCCCAGATGATGACAGCCACGAGTACGACGACCACGACGAGCAAAATGATGCCGAGGATGGGGTTGTTCTTGAAATATTCTATGATTTTATCCACAGTTTTCACTCCCTTTCGTTATTTTTCTAATATAATGGTAATACAAATTCGGTACAAAGTCAAGTATTTATAAATTTTTCAAATGTGATTGACATTGTTTTTTAAATAATATACAATAAAACAGAAAAAAATAGGTGTTTTATGAAATTTTATGATACTGTGATTCTCGGGGGCGGCGCATCGGGCATGATGTGCGCGCTCCGTCTTGCCGAGCGCGTCTGCAAAAAAATCCTGATCCTCGAACGCAACGACCGACTGGGTAAAAAACTTTCGGCGACAGGCAACGGGCAGGGAAACGTGACCAACGCCGCGATGGGCGCCGAGCATTACTTTACCACGGAACAAGAAAAATTACAAAAGATCATAGAGGCGTTCGACGAACGCGCGCTGCAAGAGTATCTCGTCCGTCTGGGCGGTTTATTTTTTGCGGATGAGGAAGGGCGGGTTTATCCCTTGTCGCGGCAAGCTTCTTCGGTCACTGATCTTTTGCGCATGCAGATCGCGCGCAGCGAAGAAATTTCCGTAGCGTTGTCGGAAAAAGCGATCGGCGCAGAAAGGAACGGAAAGGAATTTTTCGTCCGTACGGAATCGGATACCTATCGCTGTGCGCATCTCGTGCTCGCTGCGGGCGGAAAAGCCGCAAGACATTTCGGTACCGACGGGAACGCCTACGCGTTGGCGAAAGCGTTCGGACATTCGATCGCGCCGCTCTCGCCCGCGCTCGTTCAGATGAAAACGCCGCAGGACCTGATCCGCGGCATGAAGGGCATACGGACCGATTGCGAAGTATCCCTGTATCATAAACAGAAATTGCGTAAAAGCGTGCGCGGCGACGTGATATTTACCGATTACGGCGTCAGCGGCAATGCGATCTTCAAGTTATCGTCCTATTTGTCGGGCGAAAACGATTTGCTGCAAATCAATTTTCTGCCCGAAATCGACGAACGCGCGCTCACGGAAACGCTCGAACGGAAAATCGCCGAATATCCCGATCAGCCCGCAGAATACTTATTATGCGCGATCGTAAACAATTCTATCGCCCGCAGCCTATTGAAATCGTGCGGAATCGGCGGCAATGCGCCCTGCGGAAAAGGCGCGGTGCCCGCACTTGTCGCATCGATTCGTGAGTTTCCGCTCGCCGTGACGGGCACGCTGGGGTTCGACTATGCGCAGGTGACGCGCGGCGGCGTGCCGACGGAAGAAACGGACGAACGCCTGATGAGCAGACTTTGTCCCGAATTGTATTTTACGGGAGAAATTCTCAACGTAGACGGCGAATGCGGCGGTTATAATCTGCAATGGGCGTTTTCCTCGGCGGAATGCGTCGCGGCTGCCATCGCGGAAAGGGGCTTTTCATGCGGGAACAAATAAAATTGAAATTGGGCGAATCGGAAACGCTCCTTCGTCCGCGCGTCGAGAAAAAATGCAAATGCAAGTGCGCGTATCTCAAAATTTTGAAAAAATCATTGGACGCGCGCGACAAAAATAATATTTTTTGGCTATATACGGTCGAAGCGTACGCCTCGAAGCCCGAAATCCGACCGCAGCCGCTTTCAAAAGTCAAACATCCGCCAAAATATGCGCTCGTCGCGGGCACGGGACCCGCAGGGCTGTTCTGCGCGGTGCGTCTTGTCGAACGCGGCATTCTCCCGATCGTATTGGAACGGGGCGGCACGGTGGACGAACGTGCGGCGCAGAACGAAAACTTTTTTAAAAATAAGATGCTCGACGAGAATTGCAACGTGCAGTTCGGGGAAGGGGGCGCGGGCACGTTTTCCGACGGGAAACTCAATACGCAGACGAACAGTCCGCTCAACAAAGAAGTGCTGGAAACGTTCGTGCGTTTCGGCGCGCCCGAGGAGATCCTGTATCTCAATAAACCGCATATCGGCAGCGACCGTCTGCGCGGCGTGGTCAAAAATATGCGCGCGTATCTGTTGGAAAACGGCGGGAAAGTGCTGTTTCATACGCTCCTGACCGACGTGGTATCCGATTCCGAAAACAACCGCATCAAAGCCGTGAAATGCCGCGATCTGAAAAACGGGGATGTTTTCGAACTTCCCGCGGAAGTTCTGGTGCTCGCAATCGGACACAGCAGCCGCGATACTTTTTCGATGCTCAAAGAAAGGGGCGTCAAAATGGAACCGCGCCAATTCGCCGTAGGGATGAGGATCGAACATTTGCAGGAAAAGATCGGGTTTTCGCAGTACGGCGAAAACTACAAAAAACTTCCCGCCGCCGATTATAAACTGGTCAGTCATGCGGGCGCGCGCACGGCGTTCACGTTTTGTATGTGTCCGGGCGGCTACGTCATGCCCGCGTCATCCGAAAAGGGCGGCGTCGTCACCAACGGCATGAGCGATTACGCGCGCGACGGTCAAAATGCGAACAGCGCGCTTTTGGTGCAGATCGATTTCTGCGATTACGACAGGGGAGACGTGCTCGACGGCGTGCGTTTTCAGCGGGAACTCGAACAAAGAGCTTTTCGTCTGGGAGGAGAAACGTACGCCGCGCCCGTGCAGCGGCTGGCGGATTTCATAGCGGGAAAAAAGAGCCGCGGCGCGGGAGAAGTCTTGCCTACGTATGCCGCAGGCGTGACCTATACCGACCTGAACGCGCTTTTTCCGCAATATGTGAACGAATCGCTGAAAGCGGCGGTTTGTGATATGGATAAAAGGCTGCGCGGCTTTGCCGACGGCGACGCGCTTTTGACGGGCGCGGAAACGCGATTTTCTTCCCCCGTACGGATCTTGCGCAGCGAAAATCTGGAAAGCGTGTCTTTGGAAGGCGTTTTTCCCTGCGGGGAAGGCAGCGGATATTCGGGCGGGATTACGAGTTCCGCCGCCGACGGGCTGCGCGTCGCGGAAAAGATCGCGGAAAAATATAACGAACATTGATTTTTTTTGAACGTGTCATATTTTTTTCATAAAATAATCATATTGACGGGTTATAATACAGCCATACAAAACAGATTACACAAAACTTTTTTCATATTCTCTCACTATAGTATAAGCGCCCGCGAAAGCGGGCGCTTATACTTTTATATCTGTTCGATGTTGATGACGTTGGAATTTCCGGGCTTGCCGTTGGGATTGCCGCCCGTAATCACGATACGGTCTCCCTTTTTCACGAGTCCCGTCGCGACCGCCGCGCGTTTCGCGTGGTAGAAAAGCACGTCCATGGAAGTGAACTCTTCGCTCATGACGGGGATCACGCCCCAGGATAGGGCGAGTTTTCTGTATGAAAGGGGTTCGACGGTCATGCCGATGATATCCATTTTCGGACGGAAACGGGATACGAGCCTTGCGGTGCCGCCCGTCCTCGAACAGACGACGATGGCTTTCGCGCCGATATCTTCCGCCAATACGCACGCGGAATGAGAGAGCGCGTCGCTCGGATCGGGCGAGATCAGGCAGCGGCGGTCGCCGTACTTGTTATTGAGGTGCGATTCGGTTTCCAAGGCGATCCTCGCCATCGCTTCCACAGCCTGCACGGGATATCGTCCCGCGGCGGTCTCGCCCGAAAGCATGATGGCGCTCGTTCCGTCGTAGACCGCGTTTGCAACGTCGCTGATCTCCGCACGGGTGGGACGGGACTGGTTGATCATGGATTCCAGCATTTCAGTGGCGGTGATACAGCGCTTGCCGCTTAAGCGGCATTTATCGATCAGATGTTTCTGAATGGCGGGCAACTCCTCAAAGGGGATCTCCACGCCCATGTCGCCGCGGCCGATCATGATGCCGTTGCTGACTTCCAAAATTTCGTCGATGTTGTTCACGCCCGCGCGGCTCTCGATCTTTGCGATCAGATCGATATCGGGATTGCCGTTCGCTTTTAAAAGATTGCGTATATCTATGATGTCCTGTGCTTTGGATACGAAAGAACAGGCGATAAAATCGATCTCCTGTTCAATGCCGAACAAGATATCCGATTTGTCCGCTTCGCTCAGATAGGTCATCGTCAGAAGTTTGTCGGGGAAAAACATACTCTTTTTATTGGAAAGCACGCCGCCGATCTCGACGACGGTCCTGACTTCGGTTTTGGTGACTTCGGTCACTTTAAAGACCATCAACCCGTTGTTCAATAAAATGGTGTCGCCCTTGGCAAGGTCGTTGACGATGCCTTTATAGGAGACGGAAACGCGCGTCTGGTCGCCCTCGATCTCTTCTGTGGTAAAGGAAAAGGCGTCGCCCTCTTTCAAAGTGATTTTTCCGTCTTTGAAAGTTTTGATGCGAAGTTCCGGTCCTTTCGTATCCAGCATGATGGGCAGGGGGATATGCAGTTTTTCGCGCACTTTTTTGATCAGATCGATATTTTTTTTGTGCTCGGCGTAATCCCCGTGCGAGAAATTCAGTCTTGCAACGTTCATGCCTGCAAGCGCCATTTTCGTCAGTGTTTCTTCATTCTGGCAGGCGGGACCCATCGTGCATACGATCTTCGTTTTTTTCATAGATTTTTACCATCTCCAAAAATTAAAAATTTTTCCTTATACATTGTATTACAAAACGCTTGAAAATTCAACTGTTTTGGCGGTCCCGCCGTAAAATGCCGCAGCCCCCGTTTGCTTGACAAACACGATAAAAAGAGTTATAATGATCCGACAATCGATTCGAGTAAACTATACGGTCGCGTGACGGAAACGCCATGAGGAAAGTCCGAGCACCAGAGAGCAGAACGCCGGATAACGTCCGGTGAAGGCGACTTCAAGGAAAGTGCAACAGAAACAGACCGCAGAGCAATCTGCAAGGATGGAAAGGGGAGGTAAGAGCTCACCGACGGCGCAGTAATGCGCCGTGCCGTGCAAACCCCGTTCGGTGCAAGATTGGGCATATGTCGCATGGGCTGCTCGCCCGATATATGCTGTGAATATCGCTCGAACGCATCGGCGACGATGCGTCTAGATAGATGACCGTACCAGACAGAACTCGGCTTACAGGTTTATCTCGGATTTATTGTGCCAACCGAAAAAGGCGCGACTTTTGTCGCGCCTTTTTTACTTTAAACCAAACGCATCGCGTTGTCGTTGAACTTCTTTCCCGTCGCCAACTGATAGACTTCGTTCGCCTGAAAATCCTTTTCGATGAGCGCCTGCGCCGTTTTGGAAAGTTCCGCAAGGTCGGAGCGCCTCGCGATCAGCGGGAACTGAGATTTTTTTAAAGCCGCCAGGATATCCGCCGCCTTTTCCCGATTGACGGCAAGTATTTTTAGATACAATTTGTTTTTCAGGCTCTGGCGGATGAGTTCTTCGGTAATATTCAAAACCGATGCGGCGAAGATACGGCGGATCCGAGAGGAGATGTAGCGCTTGGTCGTGATCTTTTCGATGAGCGCGCCGTAGTCGGGGTTATCCTTGGCGAGTGCCTGAATGCGGTTTTCCAGCCCTTCCGTACAGTCGGCGATCTTTTTCAGTTCGGAGGCTGGCTTGCTCATCACCGAATAGACTGCGATCTTTTCGTACAGCGCGGGCGAGGTAAAATTTTTCACGTCGCGGAACACGTATTCGGGCACGTTGCGTCGGATAAAGCGATACTTTTTATCTTCCGCCGCTTTGCGGATCGCCGCCGCCGAGGAATAATCCGCGTACTGCTTTGTATCGGTATAACCCGCGCCCACGCGCGGAATGGGTAAGATCTGCGCGCCGCATTCAAATTGAAAGAGCGCTTTTTGGTATTCGATCCCAAGAATATTGTTGGGGGAATTTAAAAGATCCATGTCCACTTCGGGCGGCGAAATCTGTTCAAGCGCCTCCGCGCGCGCCCGCACGGGGCTGAGGCCTGTTTTCAGTTTCTCTTTGACGGCGGCTTTCAATTCGCGGCTCTCCTCGGATAGCGCTCTGGCGGTCGCGGCAAAACTTTGCGCCGTGCCGCTCTCCGCGCCGAATGCAAGCGCGGTAAAATCGGGGATGGAAGATAAGAGTTTCACGCCGCCTTTGGCAAAGAGTTCCGCGGGCGATACGGCGAATGCCGCGGGAAGTTCTATGACCGCGTCGGCGCCGCCCCGCACGGCGTATTCCGCGCGGGAAAATTTATCCGAAACGGCAGGTTCGCCGCGCTGGGTAAAGTTCCCGCTCATCACGCAGACCAAAAAATCGCACCCGCTTTGCTCCCGCGCGCGGTCGAGCATATATTTGTGTCCGTTGTGGAAAGGATTATATTCGCATATTACGCCGCAAATCTTCATTTTTAACCCGAAAACCTTTACTTTTTTTGAGAAATATACTATAATACTGTATGGTAAACGCACTGATATATAAAATTATTATATACCAAAAGCGAAAAAAAATAAAGCGATTGGAGCATAGGAGAAAAATGGCTACTTTCATGGACAACATCAAAGCGAAGGCGTCCGCTTTAAACAAACGCATCGTTCTTTGCGAGGGGGAGGACAGCCGCGTCGTAAAAGCGGCTGCCGATACCGTTCGTCAGAAGATCGCAAAGATAACCCTTCTCGGCGTAGAGGAGGAGATCAGAAAGGCGAATCCCGACGTCGATCTGACGGGCGTGGATATCGTAGATCCCGCGAAGAGCGAAAAGAGAAAGGAATATGCGGCGCTTTTGTATGATCTGAGAAAGTCAAAGGGCATGACGGAAGAAGAGGCGGAAAAACTTTCTTACGACAATACGTATTTCGGCGTTTTGATGCTGAAAGCGGGCGACGTGGACGGGCTCGTTTCGGGCGCGTGTCATTCGACGGCGAATACGCTGCGTCCCGGTTTGCAGATCGTGAAGGCGGCGCCCGGCGTTCCTTTGGTTTCCAGTTATTTTCTGATGGTGGCGCCCGAGGGCGGCAACCAATACTGCGAGGACGGCGCGTTCGTATATTCCGACTGCGGTCTTAACGAAAACCCCACGTCGGAACAACTCGCGGAGATCGCGATCATATCCGCAAAGACCGCCGAGCGGATCGCGGGCATGGAGCCGCGCGTCGCGATGCTCTCCTTCTCCACGAAAGGCAGCGCGAAACACGCCGATATCGACAAAGTGACGACGGCGCTCGCGCTCGCGAAGGAAAAGGCTCCCTCTTTGAATATAGACGGAGAGTTGCAACTTGACGCAGCCATCGTCCCGTCCGTCGCAAGTTCCAAGGCGCCCGGCTCCAAAGTCGCGGGGCATGCGAACGTGTTGATCTTCCCCGATCTGGACGCGGGAAATATCGGATACAAACTTACGGAGCGTCTCGGCGGGTTCCAGGCGATCGGACCTCTCTGCCAGGGATTTGCCAAACCCATCAACGACCTTTCCAGAGGCTGTAAGTCGGACGACGTCGTCGCCGCGGTGGCGATCACCGCGTTGCAAACGCAATTATAAAAATTAAACGAAAAGGGGTGTTATAGAATCATGAAAATTTTGGTAGTAAATGCCGGAAGTTCTTCTTTAAAATATCAACTCATCGATATGGACACCGAGGGCGTTATCGCCAAGGGCGGCTGCGAGCGCATCGGTCTTCCCAAATCCATTCTCAAACACAAGACGGACAAGGGCGAAAAGATCATCGAACAGGATATGCCCGACCATAAAGTGGCAATCCGTCTGGTTCTGGAGGCTCTCGTCCATCCCGAATACGGCGCGATCTCTTCGATGAAGGAGATCGACGCGGTGGGGCACCGTCTCGTACACAGCGCCGAAGATTTCAACTGCTCCGTGCTCGTCAACGACGAGGTAATGGAAAAATGCCGCAACAATATCGAGTTGGCGCCCCTGCACCAACCCGCAAACATCACGGGTATCGAGGCGTGCATGGAAGTCATGCCCGGCACGCCCATGGCGCTCGTGTTCGACACCGCTTTCCATTCCACCATGCCCGATTACGCGTATATGTACGCCATCGACTACGACGATTATAAAAATTATAAGATCCGCCGCTACGGATTCCACGGTACCAGCCATAAATTCGTATCGCAGGAAGCGGCGAAGTATCTCAATAAAAAGCCCGAAGATTTAAAGATCATCACTTGCCATTTGGGCAACGGATCTTCCATCAGCGCGGTGAAGGGCGGCAAGTGTGTGGATACGAGCATGGGCTTTACGCCCCTTTGCGGCGTGCCGATGGGCACCCGTTCGGGCGACATCGATCCTTCCGTGGTCGAATATCTCTGCCATAAAAAGGGTTACGATTTGGCGCAGGCGATCGAGTATCTCAACAAAAAGTGCGGCGTTGCGGGCGTGAGCGGCGTTTCCAGCGATTTCCGCGACCTGACCAAAGCGGCAGCCGAAGGCAATGAGCGCGCGCGTCTTGCGCTCGATATTTTCAATTACCAGTGCAAAAAATATATCGGCTCGTACGCGGCGGCGATGGACGGCGTAGACTGCGTCGTGTTTACCGCGGGCATCGGCGAAAATACGGCGGAGGTGCGCAGCGCCATCTGCAGGGATATGGATTTCTTCGGCATCAAAATCGACGAAACTAAGAACCTGACGAAAAACGACGGCTCCATCCGCGATATTACCGGAAAAGGCTCAAAGGTGAAAGTTCTCATCATTCCCACCAACGAAGAACTGGTCATCGCGCGCGAAACGAAAGCGCTCGTGGAAGGCAAATGATTTTCGCAAATTCCGATAAAAAAAGTTGACAAAGATTTTTAAATATTATATAATTTTTAAGGTCAATCAAGATTTGAACGGAAAATAGTTAATAAAGAGGTGTATAAACATGGCGGTACCCAAGGGAAAACAATCGAAGCAAAGGACTAATACCAGATTTGCCAATTTCAAGGCAACGGCGCCTACCCTCGTGGAGTGTCCCCACTGTCACGAGTTGAAGCAGCCCCATAAGGTATGCAAAAAATGCGGTTACTACGACGGCAAAGAAGTTGTTTCCGTGGAAGAGAAAAAGTAATCGACGAATTAGTTTTTGTTTGCGGCGGATCCAATCGATCCGCCGTTTATTCTATGGAGGAGTGAGATGTTAACTATACATAGCGGTGCGCGCGTCTTATTCGACGGCGACAGCGTAACGGACTGCGGACGCGATCGGCAGGATCGCCACAGCTTGAGCGGTTATAACGACAAGATCGCAAGAAACGCGCACGCGGGCGTGGAGTTTTTCAACCGCGGCATTTCGGGCGACCGTTCCAAAGATCTTTTGGCGCGTATCGAAAGCGACCTGCGGGATACGAAGCCGGACGTCGTTTCCATTCTCATCGGCATCAACGATACCTGGCGCCGATACGACGAAAACGATCCCACGACGGCGCTTGCCTACGAGCAAAATATGCGCGGAATTTTGAAAACGGTGCGCGCGTTCGGCGCTAAGATCATACTGTTGGAGCCGTTCCTGCTGCCGACGCTGGAAAGATTTCAGATCTTCCGCGAGGACTTGGATTTCAAGATAGACGCGGCGCGGAAATTGGCGCGCGAATTTGCCGACGCGTACGTGCCTTTGGACGGACTGTTTGCCGAGGAAACGCTTACGACCGAACCCGCGCTCCTTTCCTTCGACAGCGTGCATCCGACAGAACTCGGCAACGAAAAAATTGCGCGTTGGTGGCTCGAAAGGGTCCGTTTCGAAGTTTAACGAATTGTTTTATTGGATATAAATCTCCCGAACGTTTTTCATCGGGAGATTTTTTTCTTGACAAATTTTGGGAACGGTATTATAATAATTGCAAGTAAATCAGTTGCAATTAAACGAGGTTAATCAGAATATGACGGAACAGAAATTCGATATCAGCGGCATGACCTGCGCCGCGTGTTCGGCGGGTATCCAAAAAACGGTCGGTAAAATGGACGGCGTGCGCGTTGCGGAAGTCAGTCTGATGGGGGAGAGCATGCGTGCGGAATTCGACGAGAACGCAGTCAGCAGCGAAGATATCGTGCGCGCGGTGGAAGCGCTCGGTTACGGGGCGCGTATCGCCGCGGATACGCCTGCGGGCGAACGCGTGACGGAAGAAATTCCGCATATCGTGGATGAAGCGAAAAAATTGCGCACGCGCTTTCTGCTCTCGCTGATCTTTTTGATCCCGCTCATGTATTTTACGATGGCGCATATGCTCGTAGGCGCGCCGCTGCCCTCTTTTGCGAAACCCGCCGTCAATTTCGCGCTCGTGCAACTCGTACTCACCACGCCGATTCTCTTTATCAATTACGCCTTTTTTACAAGCGGCGTCAAGGCGGCGATCAAGCGCGTTCCCAATATGGATACGCTCGTTTCGCTCGGTTCGGCCGCTTCCTATATTTACAGCGTCGTCGTTATGTTCGTCATCGGCGTGCGCATGAATGAGGGAGATATGTCATCGGCGCATAAACTGGCAATGGACGGAATGTTTTTTGAATCGGCGGCGATGATACTGACGCTCGTCACGCTCGGTAAATGGCTGGAAGCGCGCTCCAAGAAAAAGACGGGCGAGGAGATCGAAAAACTTTTGAAACTCGCGCCCGACACCGTCACGGTGGAGCGGGAGGGCGAACAGGTGCAGATTTCCCTGCGCGATCTGAAAATAGGCGATATCGCAGTCGTCAAGCAGGGCGACAGTATTCCCGTGGACGGCGAGATCGTCTTTGGCGCGTCCTTCGTCGATAAATCCGCCATCACGGGCGAGAGCCTTCCCGTGGAAGTTGCGGAGGGCGACTACGTGACGAGCGCTTCGGTGAACAAGGGCAACATACTCAAAGTGCGCGCCGAAAAAGTGGGCGAGGACACCGTCCTTTCCAAGATCATCAAACTTGTGCGCAGCGCGGGTACGAGCAAAGCGCCCATCGAGCGCACCGTGGATAAGATCGCGGGCGTGTTCGTGCCCGTCGTCCTTCTCATCGCGCTCGTGACGTTCATTGTTTGGGTGATCATCGGCGCGGCGGGCGGAAACGTGCAAATTTCCCGCGCGCTGAATATGGCGATCAGCGTTTTGGTGATCTCCTGTCCCTGCGCGCTCGGGTTGGCGACGCCCGTGGCGGTCATGGCTGCGACGGGCCGCGGCGCAGCGCTCGGCGTCTTATATAAGGACGCAGAAGCATTGCAAAAAGCGCGCGGCATTCAGATCGTACTTTTGGATAAAACCGCGACCATTACCGAGGGAAAACCGCGCGTGACCGATATCGTCGCGTTCGGACGATATACGCGGGAAGACGCGCTGTCAATGGCAGGCGGCATTGAACTCAATTCCAATCATCCCTTGGCGGAATGCGTGGTGGCGAAGGCAAAGGAAGAAAAAATTTCTTTCCGCAAGATCGAAGATTTCGTCTATTACAGCGGCAAGGGCGGATCCGCCCGCGCGCAGGGAAAGGTATGTCTGATCGGCAATGCCCGTTTGATGAAGGAGAACGGCGTCGCATTGAAAGAGTGCGAAGAAGAGGCTGCAAAACTTTCGGGCGAGGGAAAGACGGTTCTGTACCTTGCGGAAGGCGGGGACTTGGTCGCCCTCATCGGCGTGGCGGACACGCTGAAAGAGGGCAGTAAAGAGGCGGTCGCACGTCTCATAAAAGAGGGGCTTACGCCCATCATGCTCACGGGCGACAGTCAGTCCGCCGCAAAGGCGATCGCGGCGGAGGTTGGCATAGAGCGCGTGTACAGCGAAGTTTTACCCGAAGACAAACTCGCGGCCGTACGCGAAAATCAGAAAGAAGGTATGACCGCGATGGTCGGCGACGGCATCAACGATTCGCCCGCTCTGAAACAGGCGGACGTCGGTATGGCGATGGGCAACGGCACCGACGTAGCCATCGACTCTGCGGACGTGGTGCTCGTCGGCGGCGATTTGCGCTCGGTCAATTCCGCCATCGAATTGAGCCGCGCGACCGTGCGCAACATCAAAGAAAATCTCTTCTGGGCGTTTATTTACAATGTGTTGGGGATCCCCGTCGCGGCGGGCGTGCTGTATTCGGTGGGTGTCGTCCTGAATCCGATGATCGGCGCGCTGGCGATGAGTTTAAGTTCCGTATTCGTGGTGGCGAACGCGCTGCGCCTCACCGCGTTTAAACCCAAATCGGGCGCGAAAATCAAGAAAAAAGGAGAAAGGAACATGAAAAAGATCTTAGTGATCGAAGGCATGAGTTGTTCGCATTGCAGTGCGCGCGTGGAGAGCGCGCTCAACGCGATCGAGGGCGTGCATGCGAGCGTAAACCTCAAAAAGAAGACCGCGGAAGTCGACGGCGACGCCGCGGACGAGATCCTGATAAAGGCTGTGGAAGACGCGGGCTATTCCGTCAAAAAAATCAAATGACAAGAAAAGCGGGCCACCCTTGACAGGCGGCCCGCTTTTCTTTGTTGGGAGTATTGAGTTATCGAGGAATGAGCAAAAAATCAGTTTCCGCAGCCGCACGAATTGCCGCAAGAGTTACCGCCGCCGATACGGTTGTTTCCGCATCCGCAGCCGAGGTATTGCATTGCGATCAGCGCCGCAAAGCATGCCAACTCCGTATTGGAAATGTTACACGAACATTTCAATAAGTATAAAAGTGCGATCCAGAGAATAATATCAGAATTCATGAAAGAACCTCCTTTTGACAAATTTTGCGCAACTATGTTTTTATCCGACAAAATCGGTAATGTGCATATATTGACATATACGCCTCCGTCGTTTACAATGATAGTATACATTTTGGTATCGGAGGTGTTTCATGGAATGCGATATGCTTTTATTGGACAGGCGGACGCAGTCTTTGGTAGAGGATTATGTACCGAGCGGTGAGATCTTGGAAGGGATCGTCTGCTTTTTCTCTATTTTTTCCGACAGTACGAGGGTACGGATCTTATCCGCGCTCGCGATCACGGAAATGTGCGTGACCGACCTATCCCGCGTTCTCTCCATCAATCAGACCACAGTCTCCCATCAACTGCGCTTTCTGAAAAACGTGGGCATCGTCAAAACGGAGCGGCACGGCAAGATCATCTTTTACAGTTTGAAGAACGAAACGGTAAACGACGTCCTTTTAAAAGGGGTGGAATTTCTGGGATATTGAATACATAAACACGGATAAAAAGGGCGGCTTTTTAAGTTGCTCTTTTTTATTGCAAAAAGTCTCCGCTTGTAGTATAATTTATGGGAAGAAGAATACGAAGTTTTCTGCGCTTACGTATTTCTATATCATAATATGAACGTAATTCAAGAAAAGTTAAAACTTTTGCCCGACGATCCGGGCGTATATATCATGAACGATCGCGACGGCAACGTGATCTACGTGGGAAAGGCGCGCAATCTGAAAAACAGAGTGCGTCAATATTTTCATGCCTCGGTAAAGACGGAAAAGGTCATGGCGATGGTGCAGAACGTCACCGATTTCCATTATATCATCACCAAATCTGAGATCGACGCGCTCGCGCTTGAAAACAACCTCATCAAAAAATACAAGCCGAAATACAATATCCTCCTCAAAGACGATAAAACGTATCCCTATATCAAAGTCGCGATCTCCGAAAAGTTTCCCTCTTTTTCCGTTTCGCGCAAACTGAAAAAGGGAAGCAAATATTTCGGTCCGTATATGGGCGGCGTGCGGGTGCGCGACGTTCTGGAAATGGTCAACGTGGCGTTCGGCGTGCGGCTTTGTTCGACGAACGTCGGTGAAAAACCCAAAAAACCTTGTCTGAATTATCATATCCACCGCTGCCTTGCCCCGTGTGCGCATCTGTGCACCGCCGAAGAATACGGCGAGCGCGTGCGGCAGGCGATCAGATTTTTGGAGGGCGACGAAACGGAAGTGGAACGCCTTCTGACGGAAAAAATGCAGAAATTCGCCGCGCAGGAAGAATTCGAACTGGCTCTAGACTGCCGCGAAAAACTCAATATGCTCTCCAAGATCAAATTGAAGAGGATCACCGCGCTCAACCGCGACCTCAACGCGGACGTCATCGCTTTCGCGACCAACCAGATGTACGCCGCCGTCAATATTCTCATCACGCGCCGCGGCATCATGCAGGGCGCGAGCACGTTCGCCGTGGAAAATACTTCCACCGACGCGGAGGCGCTTTCGTCCTTTATTTCGCAGTACTACGCCTCGCACGAGATCCCCGACGAGATCATTACGCACGACTACTGCGAAAGCAAACTCATCGAGGACTTTTTCCGTTCTCGCTATCAGAAGAACGTAGCCGTGATTTCGCCGCGGCAGGGCATTCGCAAACAACTCTTGGAAATGGCGGAAAATAACGCCGCCGATTATCTGGAAAAGGCGATCGATAAGATACGCCATAAAGAAGATATGACCGTGACCGCCTGCGAGCGCTTGCAGGAAATTTTAGGGCTTTCGCGTTACCCGCGGCGCATGGAATGTTACGATATTTCCAACATCAGCGGCGTGGATAAAGTCGGCTCCATGGTCGTCTTTATCGACGGCGAGGCGGACCGTTCGAGTTACCGAAGGTTCCGTATCCGCACGGTGGAGGGCGCCAACGACTTTGCGAGTTTGCAAGAAGTTCTGACCCGCCGCTTGTCAAAACTCGGCACCGAGGAAGAGGAACGCTTTCCCAAGCCAGATCTCGTCATCATCGACGGAGGCAAGGGGCAACTCTCCGCCGTCAAGGAGATTTTCGATCGTATGGGCGTTGCGGATATCGATCTTATATCCCTTGCCAAACGCGAAGAGGAAGTTTTTACGCTCGATTCTAAGGAGAGCATACTGCTCGATAAGCGCGATTACTGTCTGAAAATGTTACAGCGCATCCGCGACGAGGCGCACCGCTTTGCCATCACCTATTTCCGCAATATTCATTCCAAGCGCTCGCTTTCGTCCGTTCTGGAAGAGATTGAAGGCGTGGGAAAGAAAAAGCGCGTCGCGCTCGTGGAAAAATTCGGCTCGATCGATAAGATCATGCATGCGTCGATCGGGGAACTGATGCAGGTGGACGGCGTCGGGGAAAATCTGGCAAAACAAATCAAAAAATTCTTTGAGGATAAAATATAAATGATAAAAAAATATCCGCTGATCGTTTCTGATTTCGACGAAACGCTGCGAAACGACGAGGGTACGATATCTCCCGAAAACGCGGAGGCGATCCGCAAATACATTGCCGCAGGCGGCATTTTCGCCATCTGTACGGGGCGCATGATGACTTCTATTCTGCCGCACGCCGAAAGTCTGCGGCTCGACAGCCTTCTCGTAGGCTATCAGGGCGCGCTCATACTCGATTTAAAGAGCGGGAAATATCTCCGCGACGAACATATGAGCGTGAAGGAGGCGGTGCGCGTCTGCCGCACGCTCGAAAAAACGGGGCTGCACATTCACGTGTACGATCGCGACAAATTTTACGTGAACGCGGACGACGGGCTTCTCGCCGCCTATGAACGAATCTGCAAAGTCAAGGGCAAGATCGTTACGAGCGGCATGGCGGATTTCGTCGTGCAGAACGGGATTCAGCCGCAGAAAATTCTGGCGATGGTAGAGCCCGAACAAAAGGCGGCGGTCTTTGAAAAGACCGCGCAACTTCTGGGCGAAGATTTTTACGTGACGACGAGCGCGGGCGCGCTCGTGGAAATTACGAAAAAGGGCTGTGACAAAGGGAGCGCCGTGCGATTTCTCGCAGATTATTATCGCGTCCCCATCGAAGACGTCATTGCGATCGGGGACAATATCAACGATATTCCCATGATCGAAGCCGCGGGGCTGGGCGTCGCGGTGGGGAACGCCGTGCAGCCGCTCAAAGACGCCGCGGACGAAGTGACGCTGACGAATAATCAGAACGCCGTGGCGCATATCATTGAAAAATACGGAATGGGGGAAAATCCATGAACGAAGTAACGCAGAGCGAAGACGTTTTGCTCGATTCTTTTTGCCGCGATCTGGGGCTGGAAGTGGTCTACGCGGGGCGGGGGAAAGTGACGCTGGATACATACAGCGTGTGCCGTCCCGGTTTGCAGTTGGCGGGCTATTTCAAATTTTTCGAATCGGAACGCATCCTCGTGCTCGGCAACGCGGAATATGAATTTCTGCGCGATCTGACGAGCGAAGTGCGCCGCGAGCGTTTAAGGGAGATCCTGTCCTATCCGGACCTTCCCTGCATCATCATGGCGCGCGATCTGCCCGTCGTACCCGAAATGATAGAGGAAGCGCGCAAAGTCGCCTGCCCCATCCTTCGAAGCGACCGCATGACGACCACGATCATCAACGACCTGTTTTTATATCTCAACCGCAAATTGGCGCCTTCCACAACGATGCACGGCGTTCTGATGGACGTATCGGGCGTGGGGATCCTGCTCACTGGACACAGCGGTATCGGCAAGAGCGAAACGGCGATGGAACTGATCAAGCGCGGGCACAGACTGGTCGCGGACGACAGTGTGATCGTGCGCAAGATCATGGATTCGCTCGTCGGCACGTCTCCCGAAATGATCCGCTATTTTATGGAACTGCGGGGCATCGGCATCATCAATATCAAGAATATGTACGGCTCGGGGTCCATACTCAACGAAAAGGAGATCGAGTTGGTCATGGAACTGGAAAACTGGGAAGAGGGCAAGGCGTACGATCGACTGGGCGAAGGCTCCATGTACGAAAATATTCTGGGCGTCAACGTTTTGAAACACACCGTCCCCGTCAAACCCGGGCGCAACCTTTCCATCATTATCGAAGTCGCGGCGCGCAATTTCCGTCTGAAAAGCATGGGCTACGACGCGGCGCAGGAACTCATCGGCAGAACGATCGGAAGATAAAAAAAGGCATACGGAAAGTATGCCTTTTTTCTTTATATAAAGTACTTTGCCAGACATAAACCGCCCGTATCGGTTCATATATATATACGTATGAAAAAGCGGATAGTAAGGATCTGCGCGATCGGATTGATACTGGCAATCGTGACCGTTTCGGTTTTTTTTGCCTATCCCGCGCTCACGGAAAAAGAACAGGCAGAAGCGGAAGGCGTCAACGATATTCTCCGCGTCTGGCATATAGACACGTTTGAAGGCGGCAAGGGTTCGCGCGCTTCTTTTCTCGGCGCCGCGGCGAAAAAATTCGAAAAGAAAAATAAGGACGTTCTCGTCATGGTGGTACCGCATTCCGTATCCAGTGCAAGGGTCGCGCTGGACGCGGGCGAGGCGCCCGATATGATCTCTTTCGGCACGGGCGGCGCGCTCTGTCCGGAACTCTTTCTGCCTCTCGAAAAATACGATTTTCCGTATTCGAAACAGAACGGCAAGACGTACGCCGTGCCCTGGTGCCGCGGCAACTATATGTTCTTTACGCTCGACGGCGATTTTACCGACATGACGGCGGAAAACACCGTGATATCGGAGGGAAATTATTCCATGGCGCTCGTCGCGGCAGCGTGCGAATCTCTCGCGGGCGGGCAGGCGAAAAGTTCCGTTTCCGCCTACGTCGATTTTCTGAACGGTAAATACAAGTATCTGTTCGGGACGCAGAGGGACGTCGCCCGCCTCAATACCCGCGGCGCAGCGTACACGGCAAAGCCCGCCGAAAGTTTTTCCGATCTCTATCAATACATCGCCGTTTTGTCTTCCGACGCGGCGAAATACAATGCCTGCCTAGATTACGTCGCGCTTTTGTTATCCGAATCCGTGCAGAAAGATTTGAAGGGCGTGGGCATGATGAGCGCTTATTATTCCATATACGACGAGTCGAACGCCGCCCTGCAAGATGCGGAAAAGATTTCCGCCGCCGCAGGCGTGAGCGCCTTTATCGAGGAAAATTCTTACGCCGAAATGCGTGTTCTCGCCGCGGAGGCTCTCGGCGGGAACGGCGAGTCGTTAAAAAAAATGAAAAACTTCCTTATATAGCGTTGTAAAAATCCGCGTTTTGTAGTAAAATATAGGAGAACAGATAAATTGATCGAATTCCAGGAAATACCGTCCTATTTGCCGCACGTACGTTTCAGCAGGGACTTTTCCTTTTCCCGCCATACCACGGTGGGGATCGGAGGCACAGCGCCCGTCGCTCTCTATCCGAAAAACGAGAAAGAACTGACGGATACGGTGAATTTTTTGCTCGAACGGCAGATCCCTCATTTCTTTTTGGGGCAGGGCGCGAACGTGCTCGTTTCCGACGAAGGATTTCAAGGCGCGGTAGTTTGTACAATCGGTATGAAAAAAATCTCGCGCATGAGCGAATGCCGCGTCTATGCGGAGTGCGGCGCGACCGCCGAACAGTTGGTGCGTTTCACCGCGGAAAACGCGCTGACGGGCGCGGAGTTTTTGGCAGGGATTCCCGCAAGCGTGGGCGGGCTCGCGTTTATGAACGCCGGCGCCGACAATACCTACGTGCAGTCGGTTATCGAAACCGTCCGCGTCGTCCGCAGCGGGGTTCTGACGGATGTACCTGTCGATGAATGCGGATATTCTTATAAAAAGAGCGTGTTTCAGACAAACGGAGACTGTATCGCGGGGTGCGTTTATAGGTTCCGCGCGGGGAACGTGACGGAGATCGCCGCCAAAGTGCGCGCGCGCCGCTTTGCCCGAAGCAAACTGCCCAAAGGCAGAAGCGTGGGCTGCGTCTTTCTGAATCCGCCGCAGGGACCCGCGGGAGAACTCATCGAGCGCGCGGGCTGGAAAGGCTTTTCGATCGGCGGGGCGCTCGTATCGCCCGAACACGCCAATTTCATCATCAATACGGGAAACGCCACGGCGAAGGATTTTCGCGAACTTGTGGGGCGGATCCGACGGGATATATATACGAAAACGGGAATTAAATTGCAAGAGGAGTTCCGTTACATAGGAGAATAGCATCATGTTGCTGACAGGCGATTATCACACACACACAGTTTACAGCCACGGAAAAGGAACCGTGCTGGAAAACGCGATGCAGGCAAAGGCGCTCGGCTTAAAGGAAATAGCCATCACCGATCATGGTTTCGAACAGTTGGCGTTCGGTATCAAGCATAAAAAAATGCCCTCGCTCATTCGCGACGTCAAAGAGGCGACCGAAAAGACGGGCGTGCAGGTTTACGTGGGTATCGAAGCGAACCTCTGCGGCGAAAACGGCCGCACCGACCTCAAAAGCGAAGATTACAAAGATTTCGACGTGTTTCTGATGGGCATTCACCGCTTTGTGAAATTCAATAACTTCAAGAGTTGGTACAATCTCTTCTGGTCCAATTATATTCACACGGCGCTCCCCGTCAAGCCTCCCAAAAAACTGGTAGACTACAATACGCGCGCCTATATCAACGCCATCGAAAAATATCCGATAGACGCCGTCACGCACCTCAACTTTCTGTGCTTTTGCAACGTGGAAGAGGTGGCGAAAGCGGCGCGCGATTACGGCACGTATATCGAACTCAATTCCAAAAAAAAGCATCTGAGCGACGAGGAGTTGGAACGCGTGCGCGACACGGGCGTGCGCTTTCTCGTCAATTCCGACGCGCACTCGGTGGACCGCATCGGCGACACCGCGCTCGTGGACGAACAACTCGAACGCGTGAAGATCCCGCGCGATCGCATCGACAATATCGACGGCAGACTGCCGAATTTCCGTTTCCGAGAATATAAAGAGAGAAATTTATAGCGTGAGTACTTCCGTAAATTTTACCTATGAGATCAAAAAAGAAATCATTCGGAACGGGTTTGAAAATACCTGTTGCAAAACGGCGGCTCTGTCCGCCTTTTTGCGTGCAACGGGCAGCATCATCACCCGCGGCCCGCACGTCGGTTTCGAGATCGTGACGGAGAGCGAAAACGTCGCGGAATACTTTGTGGGGCTCATAGAAAGCATGTACGGCGCGGAACTCAAGATCGCGGAAGTCGGCACGGACAACCGCAACGGCCGCGACAGGTTGGTTTTAGACTGCGTGGGGGAGCGTTCTTTCTTTATCCTCTCCGAACTCGGCCTCGCCGAATTCGACGGCGAGGGCGTCAATCTGAAAATGGAGATCGATCCCTATCTCGTGGAAAACGCCTGCTGCCGCCGCGCCTATATCCGCGGCGCGTTTCTGGGCAGCGGCAGTTGTACGCTTCCCAAAGAGGACGAGTCGGGCTCGGGCTATCATTTGGAGATCGTTTTTTTCGGCGAGGCGCTGGCGGATAACTTTTGCGACCTTTTGGCGCAATTCGACGTGCTTGCCAAGTGCGTGCAGAGAAAAAATTCATACGTCGTCTACCTAAAAAGCAAGGACAGCATTTCCGACTTTTTACAACTGTGCGGGGCGGAGAACTGTCTTGAAAAACTGGACGGACTCGCCGAACGGCGGGAAATGCGCAACAATATCAACCGCGTCGCAAATTGTATGCAGAAAAACTACGATAAGAGCGTATTGGCGTCCGTAAAGCAGATCCGCGCGATCGAAGTCATCGATTCGGTCATCGGGATATCGGGGCTGGACGAAGCGTTGGAAACGGTGGCGCGGGCGCGGCTGTCGGACAGGGAGGCGTCGCTCAAAGAACTGGGGGAACGGCTGGGGATCAGCAAAAGTTGTTTGAACCACAGGCTCAGAAAACTGGTTAAAATTTCCGAAGAATTGACGGAGGAGTGAATTTCGAATGGAAAAAGTAGTGTTTCAATATAAAAAAGGATCGTACAGCGCGTACGATGCGCAGCGGATCGTCTTTGAGGCGTGCAAATTCGAGAGCGATATTTCGATCGGGACAGAACGCAAGCGCGGCAACGCAAAAAGTATCGTGGGGTTGATTTCCATGCAGTTCGTCAAGGGCGAAGAATACTACGTGACCGCCGAAGGGCGCGACGCGGCAAAGGCGGCGAGCGCGATCGCAAAATTTATTTCGACGCTCGCAGATTAAATTTTTACTTTATTTTACATAAGCACAAGGATTATCATGACAGATTTCGTTCATTTACATTTACATACCGAATACAGCCTGCTGGACGGGGCCTGCAAGGTCGACGACCTCGTCGATCATTGCGTGAAAAATAATATCAAGTCCATCGCCGTCACGGACCACGGCAATATGTACGCGACCTTATACTTTGCGGAGTTGTGCAAGAAGAGCAATATTCAGGCGATCATCGGCTGTGAACTGTACATGACGCAGGATCTGCACGATAAGAGCGCGAATTCCGATTTCGAACATCTCATCCTGCTTGCCAAAAACAAAGTCGGCTACCGCAACCTCGTCAAACTCGATTCCATCGCCTTTGTCGACGGCTTTTATTATAAGCCGCGCGCAGACTACAAAACGCTCAAAGAGCACAGCGAAGGGCTTATCTGCCTTTCCGCGTGTCTTGCGGGGCGTCTGCCGAAACTGCTCCTTCGCGGCGATTACGAAAAGGCGAGAGCCTTCGCGCTGGAAATGAAAGAGATCTTCGGGGAAGATTTCTATATCGAGATCCAGGACCACGGCATCGAAGAGCAGCGGCGCGTCCTTCCCATGCTCGTTCAGATCGCACGAGAACTGGATATTCCGCTGGTCGCAACCAACGACGTGCATTATATCAATCAGGAAGATTGGGAAATGCAGGACGTTCTGATGTGTATCCAGACCAAAAAGACCATAGACGATCCCAAACGCATGCGTTTCGACAGCAAGGAGTTTTATCTGAAAACGCCCGAAGAAATGGCGGCACTGTTTTCGAATTTTCCCGAGGCCATCGAAAATACCGTCAAGATCGCCGCGAAATGCACGGAGCCGTGTTTTGATTTAAAGGACAACGGCGATCCCGTCAAGGATATGTCGCTTATCCCCGGGTATCAGCCGGACGACGGTTCCGACCCGAAGGAGTATCTGACGCGGCTGACCTGGGACGGCTTGAAACGGCGTTACGGCGAGATCACAGATGCAGTCAAAAAGAGGGCGGATTACGAACTGAATATCGTCATCGGCATGGGCTTTGCCGAATATTACCTGATCGTCATGGACTTTATCCGCTGGGCGAAAGACCGCGGTATCCCCGTAGGTCCGGGGCGAGGCAGCGGCGCGGCGAGTATCGTGGCGTACGCGATCGGGATCACCGACATCGATCCTTTGAAATACGACTTGTTCTTCGAGCGCTTTTTGAACCCGGACCGCGTCACCATGCCCGATTTCGATATCGACTTCTGTAACGAAAGAAGACCCGAGGTCATCGAGTACGTGCGCGATAAGTATCATCCCGAAAACGTGGCGCAGATCGTTACGTTCGGAACGCTCGCATCCAAGGCTGCGATCAAGGACGTGGGGCGCGTGCTGCGCGTGCCGTATTCGGAAACGGACAAAGTCACCAAACTGATGGACGGAAAATCCACCATCAGCGAACTTCTGGGCTGGAATATTCCCAAACTGCAAACCCAACTGAAAAACAGCGATCTTTCCGAAGATAAGCGCGTCGAGATTTCCAAAAAACTGGAAGAACAGGAAAAAAAGCGCAACGCGGATTTCATTGAATTGTATGAAACGGACGAAGCGCTGCACCGCGTCATCGATATGGCGCTGAAACTCGAAGGCATGCCGCGGAATACCTCCATGCACGCTGCGGGCGTAGTCATCTGCCGCAAGCCGATCGCGGACAACGTTCCGCTTTCGCGCAACGGCGAGGATATCACTACCCAATTCGACATGAAAGAAGTCGAATCCATCGGTATGCTGAAAATGGACTTTCTGGCGCTCACGACGCTGACCGATATCAAAAAGGCGTGCGATTACATTCTGGAAGACACGGGCCGCGCCATCGATTTCGACGAGATCGGCTACGACAATCAGGAAGCGTACGAACTCATTTCCGAAGGCGATACGGACGCCGTGTTCCAACTCGAGCAAGGCGGCATGAAGAAATTCATGAAAGAGTTGAAACCCGGCTGTCTGGAAGATATCATCGCAGGCGTGGCGCTCTACCGTCCGGGCCCGATGGCGTACATTCCCACCTATATCGAGAATAAACTCAACCCGCAGAAAGTCAAATACGATACGCCGCTTTTGGAGCATATTTTAAAAGTTACCTACGGCGTGATCGTCTACCAGGAACAGGTCATGCAGATTTTCCAGGACCTGGCGGGTTTTTCGCTGGGACAAGCGGACCTGGTGCGCCGCGCGATGGGTAAAAAGAACAAAGCCGAACTGATGGCGCAAAAGGATAAGTTTATCTTCGGCAATAAGGACCAAGGCGGCAACATCGAGGGCGCGGTCAACCGCGGCGTGCCGCAAGAGGTCGCCGCGAAGATATTCGGCGATATGGAGAGTTTCGCGAGTTACGCTTTCAACAAGGCGCACGCCACCTGTTACGGAGTGCTTTCCTACCGTACCGCCTATTTAAAGCGTTTTTATCCCAAAGAATTTCTGGCGGCGATCCTAAATAACCGCATTGAAAAGATCGAAGAGATCACCAAATACATTATCTATCTCAAAGAGAAGAATATCCCCGTTTTACAGCCCGACGTCAACAAGAGCAAGACGTATTTCTCGGTGCAGGGCAACGGCGTCCGTTTCGGGCTGAGCGCCTTGAAAGGCGTCGGCGTCGCCGCGACGCAGGAGATCATCAACGAGCGCGATGCGAACGGCGAGTTTAAAAATTTCCCCGATTTCGTGTTCCGCTGTGCGCCGTTTGTAAACAAACGCATGGTGGAAGGGTTGATTTCGGCGGGCGCGTTCGACTGTTTCGACGTGAAGCGTTCGCAACTTCTGTCTGTTTACGAGAGCGTGCTCGACCGCGCGAATAAGATCGCCAAGCAGAAACAGAGTATGCAGATGAGCCTGTTCGGCGACATTATCGAAGAGGACAATTCGGATATCGATTACCCCGATATCCCCGAACTGGACACCAACGAAAGGCTTTCCAAAGAGAAGGCCGTGCTCGGCGTCTATATCAGCGGACATCCCTTTGAGGGCTACGCGCACGCCTTTGCGGACTGTACCTTTTCCTGTGCGAAATTGCAGGTGTACGAGGAGGATGAGGACGGCCATCGTACTTATACGGAACTCACCGACGGTACGCAGGTGACTATGGGCGGGATCATCGGCAATTATAAGAAGATCAACACCCGTTCGGGCTCGTCCATGGCGTTTATATCCGTGGAAGATCTGTTCGGCAGTATCGAATGCGTGGCGTTTCCCAATGTATTTGACCGTATCAAAACCGTTCTTGCGCCCGATAAGATCGTCTATATTACGGGAAAAATGCAGTTGGACAGCGAAAAGCCGCCCGTCATCATACTCGATAAAATGCAGGAATACAACCCGGAAACGGGTACGACCGTGGCGCCCGCCGAGGCTGTCGTACAGCGCGAACCGACGCTGTGGCTGAACGCGTCGCTTTTATCGGAAGAGGAATTCGCCGATTTCGCGGAACTCTTTTCCCATTACACGCCGGGAAAAATGACGGTAAAAATCAAGCGCGGCAGTAAACTTTACAAACTGACGGAGATCAATTACTGCCGCGGACTCGTCGACGAACTGCTGCTGTATCTTCAGAAAAACGATATCAAGTTGGTCAAATAAAATATTTACGGAAAGTTACCGAAAATGATTTGCAATCCTCGCTGTTTTTGATATAATGATAGGGCAGTTATTTTAGTAAGATCGCACCGAAGAAGAGAGGGTGCGCAGTTGGAGGATTGTTATGAAAAGAATCGGTGTTTTGACCAGCGGCGGCGACGCTCCCGGGATGAACGCCTGCATCAGGGCGGTTGTAAGAACGGCAAAATATTTCGGAATGGAAATATACGGCATTCGGCAAGGTTATGCGGGGCTTATCAACGACGACATGGTCGCCATGGAAATGCGCAGCGTTTCCGATATCGTACAGCGCGGCGGCACGATGCTCCGTACGGCGCGCTGCGTGGAAATGTATACCCCCGAAGGGCAGAAGCAAGCGGCGAAAACGCTCAATGACCGCGGCATCGAAGGTCTCGTGGTCATCGGCGGCGACGGCTCGTTCAAGGGCGCGAAGAGCCTGACGGAAAATTTCGGCATTCCCACCATCGGGATCCCCGGTACCATCGACAACGATTTGGAATATACCGATTACACTTTGGGATTCGATACGGCGGTCAATACCTGCCTCGATATCATCAATAAATTGCGCGACACGATGACCTCACACGAACGTATCAGCGTGGTGGAGGTCATGGGCAGGCACTGCGGCGACATCGCCCTGTATTCGGGTATCGCCAGCGGCGCGGAGATCATCGTCGTGCCCGAGATCCGCTACGATATGGACGATATCGTCATGCGCGTGAACCGCAGCCGCGCCAACGGCAAACATTCCAACATCATCGTTCTGGCGGAAGGCGTCGCCACGGCGGAAGAGTTCACGAAAATGCTGCAGAGCGAAACCACGTATTCTGTGCGCGGCACGACCATCGGCCACGTGCAGCGCGGCGGTTCCCCCAGTATGGCGGACAGAATGCTCGCGGCACAGTTCGGTAACAAGGCTGTGCGCCTTTTAAAAGACGGTATCGGCGACCGCGTTGTCGGTATCCGTAAAAACGAGATCATCGATCTCGACATTATCGAAGCGGTCAGTATGAAAAAGAAATTCAATTACGAACTGTACGAAACCCTGCAAATGATATCCTTGTAATTACGAAAGCCGCCTTTTTCGGACGGCTTTTTAATTTATTGAAAAAATTTTACGTTTTAGATTGAAAAAACGCTAAAAATATATTATAATACTAAGAGAAGTCTTTCCCACCCGTACGCGGGCGGGCGAATACGATTTGCGGAGTACCTTTTTATGATATTGACGGTTTGTCTGAATCCTTGCACCGACGTGACCATCGAAGTTGATTCCCTGAACATCGGAAAACTGAACCACGTAAAGAATAAGACCCTTAGTTTTACGGGAAAAGCATTGAACGTGGCGATCGGCGTCGCGCGGCTGAAAGGGGATAGTTACGCCACGGGTTTTATGTATAACGAAAACGGATCCCTCTTCGAGCAGGCGCTCGACAGAGAGGGCGTGCCCAGCGCATTCGTCTGGAACCGTGGTCGGGTCCGCGAAAACTATAAGTTCATCGATAATAAGTCTATGCTTACGGAAGTGAACGATATCGGCGAACCCATCAGCGCGAACAAGCAGGAAGAGTTGTTGGCGCTCGTTGCGTCCCTTTCTAAAAAGAGCGACGTGATGGTGGTATCGGGCAGTTTGCCGCAGGGTGTGGACAGCGGTTATTATACCAAACTTTTCAACGTGGCCGCGCCGGGTTCTTTGAAGATCGCCGATGCGGAAGGCCCCAGGCTTTTATCCGCGCTGCAGGCGGGGCTGGATCTGGTAAAACCCAATAAGGACGAACTGCAAAATACCTTGCAAAAAGAACTCAAAACCCGCGAAGATCTTTTGAAAGGCTGTTATACGCTTTTGGATAAAGGCGCCAAGCGCGTGCTCTTGTCGCTCGGAAAGCGCGGCGCGATCATCACCGACGGCACCAAAAACTTTTTCTGCAAGAGCATCAACGTCGCCATCAATTCGACGGTGGGCGCGGGGGACGGTATGCTCGCCGCCGCAACGATGCGGCTGACGGAAGGCGCGCCGCTCGACGAGATCCTGCGCGCGGGAGTCGCCGCGGGCACCGCGACGGTCACGACTTTCGGACAAATTTCGTTCACGAAGAATAAATTTGACGAAATCTATGCAAATTTAACGGTAGAGGAGATCGTAAATTAGTTGTTAACAATCACGGATATCAAAAACGACGAAGAAGTCAAAGCGATCATGTACATGTCCGAAAAGCAGATAGAGGCTCTGGGATTTACCGAACATTCCGTCCGCCATTCGAGCATTGTCAGCAAATGGTCGGGCGAATTGCTGCGCGGCATCGGCGCGAGCGACCACCGCGTGGCGCTCACGGAGATCGCGGGCTTTCTGCACGATATGGGCAACAGCATCAACCGCGACAATCATGCCCAGAGCGGCGCGATTCTCGCCTATAAGATCTTAACGCGCATGGGTATGCCCTATAAGGACGCCGCCGAGATCATGATGGCGATCGGCAATCACGACGAAACGGAAGGTTTGCCCGTCAGCGACATCACCGCCGCGCTCATTCTGGCGGATAAGGCGGACGTGCACAAGAGCCGCGTCCGCAAGAATATCACCAACGTGAGCATGGAAAACATGAATATTCACGACAGAGTAAACCTCGCCGCGGAGCGTTCGGTCATCTATGTGGACGAGGGGAATCGGGAGATCGTTCTCAATATCGTCATCGATACGGAAAAATGTCCCGTCATGGACTACTTCGAGATCTACTTCAAACGCATGCAACTTTGCCGCCGCGCGGCGGATTTTCTGGAACGCAAATTCGTACTCATCATCAATGACGTAAGATTTTTATAATGAAAAAGCCTTTCCCGTCGGGAAAGGCTTTTTTTTATTTTTCTTCTTCCGTACTTTTCTCGTCGGAAATTTTCGTAACTTTGACCTGCTGTATTTTTTTAAGAGTGGAACTCGTAACTTCGAACGATAGCCCTGAAAATTCAAACGTGGCGCCCGCTGCGGGAATTTCGCCCAACTGTTCGATGATCCAGCCGCTCACGGTATACGCCTCGAAATTATCGTCGTCCTCGTCCAGTTCGTAATAGGCAAACAGATCGCAGAGGGGGGCGTTCGCGTCCACGAGCGTCGTCGTATCGTCCAGTTTCTTGAAATAGTTGATCTCTTCGTCGTGTTCGTCCCAGATCTCGCCCACCAGTTCTTCCAGAATGTCTTCGAGCGTGACGATGCCCGCCGTACCGCCGTATTCGTCGAGAACGACCGCCATATGCGTCTTTCTCTTTTGCAGTTGTTTCAATAGCGAGGAAATTTTAAGGTGTTCGGTCGTATAAACGGGCGCATTCAAAATCGCGCGCAGATCGTGCTTCTGCCCGAAATAATTGAGGAAAAAATCCTTTTCGTGCACGACGCCGACGATGGTGTCGATGGTATTTTCATAGACGGGGATCCTCGAATATCCGCAGGAAGTGAAGATTTTTTTTACCTCGTCGGGCGAGGCTTTTACATCCACGGCGGTAATATTCACGCGGGGGATGAGAATGTCGCCCACTTCCAGATCGTCGAACTCGATGACCGAACGGATCAGTTTGGTTTCTTCCTGGTGCAAAGTGCCGCCTTCCCGAGCCTCTTCGACGATGGTCATGATCTCGTCTTCCGTGACGACTTCCTCGTTCTTTAATTTGAAAATCTTGGAGAGCACGAATTTATAGCCCGTGAATACGATATTGATGGGAAACAGTATATAGTAGAACAGCATGATCAGCGGATATCCGACCATCGAGAATTTCTCGGGGTAAACTTTCGCCATCATTTTCGGGGTGATCTCACCGAAGATGAGCACGGCGACGGTCGTGACCACGGTCGAAACGGTAACGCTGTTCGCACTGTTGGTCATCAGACTCGCGAAAAACAGTGTCGCGAGCGACGAAGTGGTGATATTGACGATATTGTTCCCGACCAAAATGGTGGAAATCAGTTTATCGTAATTCTCCGCCAGTTTCAGCGTCTTTGCGGCGCGGGCGTTTCCGTTCGCGCTCATTGTTCGCAGTTTAACTTTGTTGGCGCAGGAATACGCCGTTTCCATCGATGAAAAAAAGCCCGATAAAAGCAATAAAATGATTATCGCGATCAATAATGGGGCTGCGCCGTCAGGCATAAAAAACAAAACCTCCCGATCGTAGCGGATTTGCGGCCAGAAATACCGCAGTATGCTACCTGAAAAAAATAATTACCTATATTATATCATATATTTTATAGAATAGTATTATTTTTCGCAATTTATTTGAAAAAACATCGTTTTTTTCAAATCATTCTGCGCGTTTCGATATAGTAGGACCAACGTTGCGCGGAAATTTCCTCGATGACTGCGTAATCGGTCGCCGTGTGCAGGATATAATTGCCCCCGAGATACAGCGCAACGTGCCCGATCCGCTCCACGCCCGTTTTATTGTAACGGGTGGAGTTGGTAAAGAAAATAAGGTCGCCGCGCGAAAGTTCGCTTCTGGGTACGTGTGTGCCCTGCGATACCTGTGTGCGTGTCGTCAATTCGAGATTGACGCCCGCGCCGTAATAAAACATATACTGCATCAGCGACGAGCAGTCGTATTTCGTCTTGTCGAATCCCGAAAGGAACTTTCCGTTTCCGTTGTGCAGGCGCGTCGCGCCGTACACGTAGGGGAAGCCGAGCAGATTATATCCTTCGCCGATCACCGCCTCTACGCGGCTGTCAGGCGAGGTTTCCAATTCGAACAGTTCGGTGTACGAACTTCCCGCGCTCACATATGCGGGTTTGTTCTTGTAAACGGTCTCGTACCAGTTGCCTTCTTTTCCTTTCAGCAAGACCATATCGCCCTTATCTATGTAGCCGAGAGAGGAAGCGGACGTGCTGGGGGCGGAACGGATATTCAGGCCGTTCACCTTGGAACGCACATATTGGTCTTTGGGAATGGTGACGACGGGAACGTCGGTTTCTGGCTCCTGGGGCGGCAGAGGCTTTTCGTCCGGCGCTTCGGGTTCGGGAGCGGGAGGGAGCGTTCCGCCGTCTTCGTCGGGCAGTAAAGCACCGTTCTCGTTATCGGCAGAGGGCCTTTGCGTCAGGTGAAAGGAAGCAAAAGTAGCGCCGAGAAGGATCGCGACGGAGATCGCCGCCGCTGCGATTGTAACGTAAGCTTTTTTCATATATTTTTTCTCCTTTTTTTGGAGAAATTATATCAAAAATCCTACCATTTTACAAGGAATAAATTTTTCCTGTTTTGGAAAAACCGCCGCCTTTCTATCCAACTATACCTTTTTTTCGTCCGATTGGTAAATATTTGACATTTGTCAAGCGAATGATTATAATGCTTGATTATGGAGATCTATTGGATTTTGTTGATCTGCCTTGCGGCGGTCGTATTGTTTATACTCGTCTTTTTTGCAATCGTTTCCGTGCTGATCCAGAAAACGCGATTCGGGGTACGCTCGGACGGAAATCCCGCGCTGCGCTATTTTCAGGCAAAAGATTTCGAAAACCTGCAAGCGGAAGATATATCTTTCGTTTCGGACAAAGGGCAGACGCTGCGCGGCTGTATTTATTCGGATATGCGCGTGAAGGAGCCGAAAGGGCTCGTCATTTGGGTGCACGGATTCGGCGCGGGACACAACGCTTATACGACGGAGATCGCCTATCTGGCTGCGCAGGGATATCTCGTTTTGGGGTATGATAATACGGGCTGCGTGCTGAGCGACGGGAAGGGCGTCGGCGGACTGATACAAGGGGCGATCGACGCGTCCTACGCCGTTCGTTACGTGCAGAACGAGCCGCGCCTCAAACAATACAAGCGCGTTTTGGTAGGGCACAGTTGGGGAGCCTATTCCGCGATGAATATATTTTCTTTCGGCGAGCACGTCGACGGTGTCGTCGCCATGTGCGGATTCGATACCGCGCAGGGCGTCGTGACGGATATGAGCCGCCGCTATTTCGGAGGGTTCAGCGGTTTGATCCGCTTTTACAGCAAGATCTTGCACCGCCTGCGCTTCGGGAGGCTCGCGTCCGTTTCTTCTCGGAAATCTCTGTTGAAGAGCGACGTTCCCGTCCTGCTTTTATACGGAGAAGACGACAAAGTCGTACCGTTCCGTACGAACGGCAGAAAGATCATCCGCGCCGTACGGGATAAAAAGAATATACGCGCGATCACTTATCCCGACAAGGGACACAGCGTTTATCTCACGATAAAAGCGGAAAAATATATTAAGGAAGTTTTCGCAAAACTCGCTTCTTCCAAAAAGATGCCCTCCGAAGAGTTCGAGCGGTATCGTTCTTCCATTGATTATGCGATGTTGACGGAAGAAGACGCGGCGGTGATGGGAGAGATCCGCGATTTTCTGGAAAATATTTTTTGCTGAACGGACTTTTGTGTTCAAATGATTAAAAGTGTAAAAGGTGGGTAAAATCTTTTTGTTTCGCCGTCTGTGCCGTTGACCGCGCGGTATTTAAGTGTTACAATACGCAAGGTACGGAGGGTAGACGATGAAACATAAAATGCTCGCGCTCGTCGGCCTGTTTGTGTCGCTGGGCTTTCTTTTACAAATATTATACGGCTGCGAATCCAAGGATACGGGGACGTATCCGGTTACGCAGATCAAATTTTATGTGGACGATTCGCTGTATGATGCGGTCATCGTGCGAAGCGACCGTTTCGTTATGCCGCCCGCGCCCAAAAAAGAAGGATACCGTTTTGAAGGTTGGTTTTGCGATGCGGAATTGTCCGAGGCGTTCAAGCCCGAACGGTATGTATGCGACCGCGCGCGTTTCGATATTGAAGTTTATGCCAAATTCGTGAGCACGAAATCGGAAGAAACGTTTCCTGACCTGTTTCAGAATTTCGGACAAACGATTATGTAACTCTTGACATTACATCCTGTTGGGAGTATAATAGACGGGAATTCACCAAGGGAGGGGGGACGCCGTGCAGATTTCCAGCCGTCTGACCGTGGCGGTGCACACACTGCTCGCCATCGAATATTTTCATCTCGAATATAAAGTCACTTCGGAATTTATCGCGTCGAGCGTATGCGTGAATCCCGTCGTTATCCGCCGTATTTTATTGCAATTGAAAGATGCCGGTCTTGTCGACGTGGCGCGCGGCAGCGGCGGTGCGACCTTGAAAAAGCCGCCGCAGTCTATCACTTTATTGGATGTATACCGCGCGGTCGATTGTATGGAAAAAGACAGTATGTTTCATTTTCACGAAAATCCCAACGCGAACTGCCCCGTAGGCAGCCGCATCCACGCCGCTCTCGATGACAAACTCGCCGCGGCACAATGTGCTTTCGAACAGTCGCTCGCGGAAACTTCGATCGCCGATCTGATGAAATTTATGCAATAAAAACCCGTCTCCGAAAATGGAGACGTTTTTTTTGATTTTTTTGATGTAACGCTTGACATTACAATAATCGTTTGCTATAATGTAGTTGTAATCAAAAAGATTACAACAAATTTCAGGAGGTTCTATTATGAAAAAAATTGCGATCGTCGGCGCGGCGGGCAGACAGGGGACGTGTCTTGTGAACGAGGCTGTAGCGCGCGGGTATGAAGTGACGGGTTTCGTTCGCAACGCGCACAAAATTGCAAATTCCAAAGCAAAGACAGTTGTGAAAGATTTGTTTGATATTACGGCGGATGATTTAAAAGAATTTGACGTAGTGATCGACGCGTTCGGCGCCTGGACGGAGAAAACATTGCCCTTGCATATTACTTCCCTTCAGCACCTTTGCGATCTTTTGAGCAATACGAAGATTCGATTGCTGGTCGTCGGCGGGGCAGGCAGTCTCTATGTTGATCCCGCGCATACCGTGCAGGTGATGGATCTGGACAATTTCCCCGAAGCCTTTAAGCCTTTGGCAAAAAATATGGGCGCGGCGCTAACGGAACTTCGTACACGGAACGACGTACTGTGGACATATCTTTCCCCCGCTGCGGATTTTCAGGCGGACGGTGCGCGAACGGGAAATATTCTGCTCGGCGGCGAAGAATATTTCGTCAATGAGAAGGGTGTCAGTGCGATCAGTTACGCGGATTATGCGATCGCCATGATAGATGAGATCGAAAAAGCCGACCACATTCAAAAACGGTTTTCCGTGATCGGCGCATAGTTTGTATTGAAGGAGGAAAGAAAAATTGAACGATTTTGAGCGGGCGAAAACCGTTTTGAAGGGCGCGGAATATATCCTTGTCGGAGGCGGCAGCGGTCTTTCCGCCGCCGCGGGCCTGACTTACTCGGGCGCTCGCTTTAAAAAATTTTTTTCAGACTTTATCGAGCGCTATCGAATGACGGATATGTACTCGGCGGGTTTTTATCCGTTTTCCGCGCAGGAGGAAAAGTGGGCGTATTGGTCGAAACATATTTTCGTCAATCGTTATCTTCCTCCCGCGCTCCCGCTGTACCGCGATCTTTTTTCCTTTCTTGAAAATAAAAATTATTTTGTGATTACGACGAACGTCGATCATCAGTTCTATAAAGCGGGCTTTCAAACAGAGAAAATTTTCGCAGTGCAAGGGGATTACGGAAAATTCCAGTGCGCAAATGGATGTCATTCCTCTTTATACGACAACGAGGCGGCCGTGCGGGAAATGGTACGCAGTCAAAAAGATTGCCGCATTCCCGCATCGCTCGTGCCCGTTTGTCCCGTCTGCGGCGCAGATATGGAAGTGCATATCCGTAAGGACGCCCGTTTCGTGCAGGATGATGCATGGTACGAGACGGCTTCGCGCTATGACGCGTTTGTCAATAAGGCACGGCAAGGCAAGACCGTGCTTTTGGAATTGGGCGTCGGTTTCAATACGCCGGCGATCATCCGATTTCCTTTCGAACGGTTTGTCTGTCAAAATCGCCGCGCGCACCTTATCCGTGCCAATCTCGACGACTGCGACGCTATCCCCGAAATTACCGACCGCACGATTTCCCTCTGCGGCTCGCTGAGCGATACTTTGAAATTGCTGTTTTGCTGACGGAATTTGTTTGAAATAAAATCCGAAAAACATTTGACAAAATTTGCATTATGACTTATAATATCTAAGCAAGTTTTTTGTACGGCAATTTCGCTGTTATGGCTCAGCAGGTAGAGCACGTCCTTGGTAAAACGCGCAAGCCATAAAATCGGGATGCCGAAAACCCTGTAAAAATCGGCGAAAAACTTCATTTGCTGTTATGGCTCAGTAGGTAGAGCACGTCCTTGGTAAAATGCGCAAGCCATAAAATCGGGATGCCGAAAACCCTGTAAAAATCGGCGAAAAACTTCATTTGCTGTTATGGCTCAGTAGGTAGAGCACGTCCTTGGTAAGGACGAGGTCGCGGGTTCAAATCCCGCTAACAGCTCCACATAAAAATACACAAATCGTTGCGATTTGTGTATTTTTTTCTATTGTTTTATTCATTTTTAAGAATATTTATGCAGACGCAAAAAAGCCCTAAAATTAAATGGTAGTAAAAATTTGCAAAATGGTGGTAAATTTGCAGACGAATTTTTCGTCTCATTCGTGAAAAAATGTTCCTTCCGAAAAAACTGCCCGAATCGCCCGAAAACTGCCTGTTTCTGCCCCAATGGTAGTAAAATGGTAGTAAATCAGTTGCGCCATTTTAGTTAACTCTTTACAAAAAATCGGTTGCATTTTTCGAACTTCCTATCCAAATGTTCAAAGTGTTGCTTCGCATAAGCCTTGAAAGAAAGTTAAAATCTTACGAAGTTATGCTTTTTCGACAAAATTTTGAAAAGTGTGATTTTATGTGCGCAATTATATTTGAAAAGTGTAAATTTAGGCACGTATAAATACTTGAAAAGTGTGAAAAAGGCGGATATGTTTTATCAAACGAACGCATCGTTTCTCAAAAAGATAAAATAATTTATCTGCCCGTCTATTATATTATGTTCATTCAAAATGCTCCCCAAAAAGATAATTTGATTTTTTAAGTGATAAAAAGTAAGGCGGCTGCCGTATGGCAGCCGCCGTGATATTCTTTGGAAAAGTTGTGCCTAAAAGTATTATAATTTCAGGTATAACTTTTTTGCTTTGTTACATCTCCATATCTCCGCCGAACATGGCGTCGATTTTCTTTGTCGCCTGTTTGAAATAACTTCTGTCCACGCTGTTGTAGGTGCGGATGGTCGTCGTTACGTCTTTGTGGCCGAGCAGTTGCTGAATGACTTTCGGATTCTCTCCGCTCTCGAACAGCATACTCGAATAGGTGTGCCGCAGTGTGTGAAAATGAAAGCCGTATTCCGCAAACCCCGTCTTGCGCATCAATTTATCGAACATCGCGCGCGTGCCGTAGTAAGTGCGCAAGTCGCCTTCTTCGGTGCTGAACACAAAATCATCGTCGTCCGTAAAGGAGATACCCGTTTCGTATTCCATTTTCCGCCGTCGGTTGCGGTGTTCTTTCAAGCATTCTACAAGTATTTGGGGCATGGGTACGCTGCGCACGCTTGCCGCCGTCTTGGTGTCCGAAATCACCGTTTCGTAGTCGGAAACGCGCCACGCATCGTCGTAGTGCGGGATAACGGTTACAGCGTTGTCCACCCAAATCGTCTTGTCGGTAAAATCCACGTCGCGCCAGCGGAGCGCAAGCACCTCTCCGATGCGCAACCCCGCAAAGAGCGACGTATAGCATATCGGTTTCAGAATCGGACTTGTGTCCAAAGCCTTCACAAAGTCTTTGCGCAGTTCGGGTGGAATCGCCTTGTATTCTTCCGTCGTCTGCACCTTGCGTTCGCGCGATGCAAGTCTGGTCTTTGCCACGGGATTGCTTTTGAGGAAGTCGTTGTCCACGCAATATTCGAAAAACTGTCCGAGCAAAAACTTCGATTTCTTGACGGTCGCCAATGCATACCCGTCCGATATCATCTTGTTGAACAGACGTTGCAGCATAGGGGCGGTGATCTCGTCGATTTTCATCTCGCCGAACACAGGGTATAACGTATTTCTCGCGGTGCTCAAACACCGCTCGAACGTTCGGGGCGAAACGGACGGGCGTTTGAACGTCATCAGCCATTCCTGCATCAACGTCCGAAAGGTCTCGTTCTTGATCGCGCTGCACCCGATTGTGGGATTGTCTGCTTTGACGGCAAGCATTTTCATCGTCACTTCCGATTTGGTTTTTCCGTAAACGCTCTTGCGGATGCGTTTGCCGTTTTCGTCGGTGCCGAGCGTGACCACGCCCACCCAATTGCCGTCTTTGCGCTTACTGATACAGCCTTCGTTATTGCCTCTGCGTGTGGGTTTCTTTGCCATCAGACTACCTCCGACAGACTGCCTACCTGCCACGCCACGAACGCCAGAATGCTGACTACCTGACGGTTGCCGACTTTGGTCACGGGGAACGCCTTGCTGTGCATGAGAGCACGCACGTTGTCCCGACCCAAGCCCGTAAGTTCGATAAGATTTTCGCAATCGAGAAAACTTTTGCCGTATTTGCGGGTAAGCCGCAAGACCTCGTCGGCGATCAGTTGCTCGCGGTTCAAAGTCGTTTCGGTTTCCTTGTTGTAATTTTTATAAATCATTTTACTCCTTATGCAAGCTCGTGCGGCTCGCGAATTTTTTATGAATATTCAGTTGTCAATGTTCAAAATAAGCGGCAATAGCCGCCGTAAATGGCTTATTCGGTAAGCGCTTTGATTTCCGCGCGTATTGATATAAGTTTGTCTTCAAGTTCCGACATTTCCCGTTTAATGCGTATTAGCGCATTTTCTTTCATCAAGAGTTCCTGAACAATCGAGTCGGCTTCCAATCCCGTTTAATGCGTATTAGCGCATTTTCTTTCATCAAGAGTTCCTGAACAATCGAGTCGGCTTCCAATTCAAGCCGAAAACTTTTTGATATAGTACTGAATGTATTTTTGTGCTCCACAGATAAAATCCTCCTTTTTTTGTTATTTGTGTTGAATTCGAACGGGGTATCCCCGTTGCGAAAAGCGGAAAGAAACTGAAAGTCAGTTACTTTCCTTATCCTGTTTCTAAAAAACCTACAGTTCCATTTGTTCCAGCTGCCGTTCGGTTTCGGCAAGTTCGAGTTTTTCCCGAAACTCCCGAAAGCATTCCGCAGCTTCCGCGTCCGCTCTTGCGGCAATTTCCATCGAAGTCAGAATACAGTCCGTCAGACTTTCCCGATATACTTTCTGCCGCGCTTTGGCGTGGCGGAGTTCGCACGCTTTCAGCAGTTCGTTGCGGCGCTTTTTGAGTATCTCTTTGATGACGATATTGCCCATGCGACGATACAGGTCGCGCTGAAATTTTTCCGCATAGAGATAGCGGTCGGGGTTGCGGATTTTGTTGCGCTCGCACAGCCGCAGAATTTCACCGTCGCGCGCAGCAAGTTCGGCGGTCAGCTTTTCATACGCAATTTTGCCCCGCCCGTTTTTCAAAATGCAACTTGTGATCGCATCTACGGTCTCGCGGCAATGGCGCATATTTTCGCTCTCGTAGCCGATTTTACCTTCGTAGGGGATTTTCCCGTAAAGCGATTTTACAAGCCTTTTAAGCGTAAAAGAATATGCCGTATAGGGTTGTGAAATGACGGCTTGCGCTTTGTCCGTCAACAACTTGCGCATGCGCCTGACACCCTCGGCGGGTTGCATAAAATGCTTGACGATTTCGGCTTTGAACGTATCCAGCGCTTCCGACCGTATTTTGCCGTGCCGATAGCGGAGCGTTCTCGTTTTACGATGAAAGCGCTGCGGCTCGTTCTCAAAAAAACAGATGTGAATGTGGCGGTTATCCGTATTCGTGTGCAGTCCGGCGAACCACGTCATATTATCGGGATTCAGTCCTGTCGCGCGGAATAGTTTCGGCAAGGTTTTCAGTAAAAGAGCCCTTGCCGCCGTAGCGTCCGTCAGGTTGGATTTGCCGTAGCTTTCTTCAAAACTCACGACCATATCCCAAATGCAACTCTGCGTTCTACGCAATTTTTCGCGCAACTCTTTCTTTTGGGATTTAGTCAACAATCCTTCCGCTCCGAACGCTCCCGAACTCTTCTCGCCGTCATCCGTATAGTCGAGGTAGTCGATCGCTTTCGTAGATTGCACGCCCTTGTCGATGTAGCCAAGATAATCGTCCTTCTGCGCACTGCCGTAAAAATCTCTTTTTGGCGCGCTTACATCATAGTAGCGAACCCGTGCAATAACGTCAGGCGGCACGGCGGAAAGCCTCCTTCAATCGTTTCAACTGTTCAACCAAACGCGGCGGCAATACGTCGTATAAACCCGCTTCCAGACATTCGCCGTTAAATGCCTCTCCGTACACAAGACTGTCAAGCAGATAGTAAACGTTGCACAGCAACATTCGATACGTCGCTTGTTCCGTCTGATCGAGCGCGACAGAGGACTGCAGGGCGGAAATTTGCTGTTCGAGTGCGGACAGCCTGTCCGAAAATTCTTCCGCGTTTACGGCAGAAATAGGGGACGCTCTCTGTCTTGCCGCAAGTCCCGCCGCAATCAGGTCGGCAAGATACTTGGATTTGCTTCGCTCGCCGCTCTTTGCAAAGTCTTCGGCAAGCGCATCGGCGAGTACCTTGTCATAGATGTACAACGTCGAATAGTAAAAGTCTTTTTGTTTCAATTTCCCTCCTTTTAACAACGAAAAAGACAGCCCGTAAAGGGCTGCCGCAAAGTTAGAAATATTTAATTTGTAACTATGCCGCAATCAGACAAAATTCTCTGATACAATCAATAGGCATCACCTCCGTATAAAAGTAGGGGACATTTATTCCCAGCATCTTATATACTAATTTTCACCCATAGAAAAACAGGGATATGCGGCTTAAATTTCAAAAAATGACTCAAAATCAGTTTCAGGACGGCAAAAACAGGTCTAAACAGGCAAAAAATTTTTCTGAATTTTCACAAAAAATAGTCCGATAGCCCCGAACATGCAAAAAAGCAGAAAACAATCAGTCGATTGATTTCTACTTTTTCGGTTTTTGTTTCTGATTTTGATAATGTTTCGTTCGATTTTTGTGCGCCTGTAAATCTTGAAACTGATATCTCGCTATCTCTTTTGTAAAGTCTTCGGTGTAAACTCCGGGAATAAACTTGTAATCGTCCCAATGCCAGTCGCGGACACCGCAAGGATTATCCGGATCGTAGAGATTTTTCAATGTGAGATCGGTCGGGTACAATGTTTTCCGTTTTCCAAGAAAGGTCAAGATATATCCTTGATGTTTTCTTTCGCCCGGTGGAGGCGGAGTTCGCTTAATCAAGCCTTTGTTTTCGAGATTTTTTAACGCTGTTTGTATCGTGCGTTCAGATACCGCGAGTTGCTCGGCGAAGAAACTGACCTTGACAGATTTTCCGCTGTTGACGCGGACATAGTTCAGAATAATTTCTTCCCTTTCCAACGGCGTAGGCTTGCGAATTTCCGGTTCAATCTCGTCGTCCCACCCGTCATGTTTCAGCTTCCGCTTATCTATAAACTCTATGTATCCGTATTTAGACTTTTTACGCATATGTTATAATTTCTCCCTGTTGATTTTTATTATATCATAAATTGACTATAAAAACAAGTTTCTTGCAGGCATAGATGTTTTGGATTATATAACATAATCGCCATTATGAGAAGGTCGGGAATGAAATCAAAGATATTACTGACGATTTACCCTTCGAGATACCGGATAGTTGGGTATTTG